>CAWHXN010000006.1:0-665000 GCA_963833305.1 uncultured Acidobacteriaceae bacterium
ATCAATCTGTTAGCCTCTCAGAAACGTATTAACCTATGGAACCGGACGAGAAGAGCCCGTTAAACCGCGGGGACGCGGGAGACGAAATGCGGCTGGTGGCGCGTATCCGCGCCGGCGATCAGCAGGCTATGTCCGAGCTTTACGACCGGTATGCCAAGGTGGTTTACGCCGTCGCCCTGAGAGTGCTGCAAGATGCCGCAGGCGCCGAAGATGTGCTGCAGGATGTGTTTCTGCAGCTGTGGCGCAATCCTGACGCCTTCGATGCCAGTCGCGGTAGTCTGGCGGCGTGGCTGGCGGTCATATCGCGGCATAAGTCGATTGACCGGTTACGCAAGCGGCGTCCGGAGACCGACATTGAAGATTGCGTAATCGCCAGCGGCCCTGATTTGCGGGACGAAACCGAGCGGACGCTGGTGATCGAAAAGGTGCGAGTGGTGCTGGCCGAGATGAATCCTGACCAGCGCAAGGTATTGGAGTTAGCATTCTTTCAGGGCCTGACCCATACGGAAATCGCTGCCAAGACAGGCGAACCGCTGGGCACGGTGAAGACTAGAATTCGCAGTGGGCTGCAGTTGTTGCGCGCCAAGTTTGCAGGATAGTCGGGTAGTGTGGACCTTCAGGTCCGCGTGAAGAGGTTCCTGGTGTAAAAGGGGCTTTGGCCAGCGTCGATAGCATCGCGAAAGGGCTGTTAGCAGTCCAGTGAAAACGCACGAACAATTCGCCGACGATCTGGCGCTTTACGCGCTGGACGAGCTGACCGGCAGCGATCGGGAGGAGCTGGAAGCTCATCTGGAGACTTGTGCTGCCTGCCGTCGCGAGTTGCAGGCGTTGCGGGGCGATCTCGGGCTGCTGGGATTGACGACAAGCGGTGCTCAGCCTCCGGCGCGCAGCAAGGAGCGGCTGATGCGCTCGATTGCCGCTGAGCCGCGCGGCGTCTCCCGGCCGGAAGCTGCTCCGGCGCCTCGGCAAAACTTGGGATGGGCGTGGGCCTCGGCTCTGGCAGCAGTGTTGCTTCTGGGGATCGTCGGCCTGTGGCGTAGCAACGGCCGCATGAAAGACCAGCTGGCCGAACTCGGTAATCGCAACCAGGATCAGGCGATCCAGTTAGATCGCACGAATCAGGAACTGCAACTGCTGACCTCGCCCGATGCAGTGCACGTCTCGCTCAATCCGCAGAAGACGCCGAAGCAGCCCAGCGGCACAGCCATCTTCAGCCCGTCGCAAAGGCGCATGATGTTCATGGCCAGCAATCTGGCTCCGGTGCCGGAGGGGAAGGCTTACGAGCTATGGGTGATTCCCATGCAAGGCGCACCGATTGCGGCCGGCGTGTTCAAACCCGACGAGCAC
Source organism: uncultured Acidobacteriaceae bacterium (assembly GCA_963833305.1). Taxonomy (GTDB): domain Bacteria; phylum Acidobacteriota; class Terriglobia; order Terriglobales; family Acidobacteriaceae; genus Bog-257. Next base: position 1,348 of record CAWHXN010000006.1, read on the forward strand.
GGCAACGCCATGATGATGGACCACAAGATGCCCGAGGGCGTCGAGGCCAAAGCGTTTGCTATTACGGTGGAGAAGGAAGAAGGCTCCGACAAGCCGACCTCGCCGATCGTATTGATGGGTGAGTGAGAATAAGGGCAAAGCGTCCGGGTTGTCGTTGTCGTCGTCGGTGACCGCGCGCACGGTGGGAGGGTTGTGGCTGCCGCCCCTACGGGGCTCGCATTTCAAACCCAATCCAACCCAGCGTTACACGCTGGGCTAGACTATGGCGTCCGCTGCGCGGACTGGCATTTTTCGCGATCGCATGGCTCTGAGCCCTACTTGAGAAGCGATGCAGTGAACCCCCCTCCATATGTCGCTTCCTATCGCTTATGCTCATCGCTGGGCATTTTCTGACTTTATTTATTTGTGGAATCGCCATTTGCGACAAGTTGCACCCGCATACCACGAACGATTCGGCCGGCGGTGTCGATCGCGCCAATGCGAGCCCCGCAACGCGGGGCGAAATAGTCTAGCCCAGCGCGCAGCGCTGGGTAAGCTCGGGTTGGAGTTCGAGTGCCGTAGGCACGAAAGCCTGTCATCCGAAAATAAATCGTGGGTCGTATTGAATTCCGGATTGTCGGAGCATGGACTGGAACTCATCCTCGAAGCTTCGTGTTCGATGATGCTCTGCCTGATTCGCGATGTATTCCGCCGCAGCCTCCCGTTGCGATTGGCTGACGCTGAACGCTCCGTATCCTTCCTGCCATTGAAATCTACTCGATGTCTCGCGCAACCATCGCGAAGTGTTTGCTTTTAATTCCTGCATGGCTTTAGACAACGTCATCGTTTGCGGTAGCAAAATCAACAGGTGAAGATGGTTAGAAGTGCCGCCCGCTGCTACAACATGAATGTTTTTCGCATGCGCCAACCCGGCCACGTAGCGCCACAGCTCTTCGGGATTGTGTATCAGGTTCAGACGATCCTTGGTGCTGAACACACAATGGACGAGCGTATGAGCGTACGTGTGGGACATGCCATCGAGCGTATTAGGTCATGAGCCTGCTCGTCGGTGACGGAACGCACGGAACGACGTTTGTGGCTGTCGCCCCCACGGGGCTCGGATCTTCACTCTATCGCTCCCAGCGCTTCGCGCTGGGCTAGACTATTGCGTCCGCTGCGCGGACTCGGATCATCGTGCAATATTCAGATGTGGCCCCGCGAAATTAGGTCGTGTTTTCCACTCCTGGATAACAGATACTTTCGGTTTGGCACAGGCTTTTCCACAGCCAAGGTCATCTCCCATTCGACGATTCGTGCCCTGTGCTTCACACTAGAACAAGATGGCCAACCCAGGGGATTTTGCGTACACCGTCAAGGAGCAGGCTGACATCGTCCGCATCGTGGGCGAATACGTCAAGCTGCGCAAGAGCGGAGCGCAAAACTTCCAGGGTCTCTGTCCCTTTCATCAGGAAAAGAGCCCGTCGTTTTCCGTGCACGCCTCACGGCAATTCTTCCACTGCTTTGGCTGCGGCACCTCGGGAGACGTTTTCGCCTTCGTGCAGAGGATCGAAAACATCACCTTCCCGGAAGCCGTCCGCCTGGTTGCCGAGAAGCTGAAGATCCCGCTGCCGAAGACGAGCTACTCCTCGCCCGAGGAGGCGCGGGATGCCAAGCTGCGCGGCGGCTTGATCGACATCCATGAACGCGCCTGCAGCTTCTTTCAGGAGCAGTTGCGCCGGCCCGAAGCGGCTCACGCTCGCGAGTATCTGGCTTCGCGCGGACTCACGCCTGAGAACATTGCCGAGTTCCGCATCGGCTATGCGCCCGATTCTGGCTTCTTATTAAGGGACGCGCTACGCGGTCAGTACAACGAAGAGCTGTTGCGCGAGTCAGGGCTGTTCTCGTGGAAAGAGAAGAACGAGGGGTTAGGGGCCAGGGGTCAGGGATCGGAGCGTCAGGGGTCAGGGATTAGGGGTCAGGGGTTAGAAATCCAGGAGCCGAACGCCAGACATCAGAATCCGGACGACGTCGCGGAGGCACAGAGCCCAGCCGCCAGCTGCCATCCCCTAACCGCTAACCCCTCGTCCCTAGCCTCTATTTACTCCCGCTTTCGCAATCGGGTGATGTTCCCTATCGCCAACGAATCCGGCAAGGTCATCGCCTTCACCGGGCGCACGCTCTCTACCGACGAGAAGGCTGGCCCCAAGTATCTGAATTCGCCGGAGACGCCAATCTATTCGAAGTCGCGAGTGCTCTTCAATCTCGATAAAGCGAAAGAAGCGATCCGCAAACTGGAATACGCCATCCTGGTCGAAGGCCAGATGGACTGTATCGCCGTCTATACTGCCGGTTTTCACAACGTCATTGCCAGCTCGGGCACGGCGTTTACCGAGTTGCAGGCTCGGCTGATAGCGCGCTTCAGCAAGAACATTGTCGTCAACTTCGATCCCGACACGGCGGGTGCGGCGGCGGCTGAACGCTCACTGGCGCTGCTGATCAGCGAAGATTTCCAGATCAAAGTTCTGACCCTGGAAAGCGGATTCGATCCCGATCTCTACATCCGGCGGAAAGGCAAGGCTGCTTACGATGAAGCGCTCAGACGTTCACAGAAATATTTTGACTACCTGATCGAGCGAGCTCGCGCCCTGTTCCCTTCCCGCACTCCCGAAGGCAAGGTCAAGGCCTTGAACTATTTGTTGCCACACATTCAGCGCGTGCCCAGCCGCATAGTTCGCGACGAGTTGGCCAACGAGATTTCGCATCGCCTGGGAATCGATTCCGCGGTGCTGCGACAGGAACTGCGTCATGCGGCCGGATCACGCTCGACCTCGCGGGTGAGCACGGCCAGTGGCGGCGTGTTGGCCGATGCCGAGCGCGTGCTGATCCGGGCGCTGGCCAGCCAGGAGCTGCTCCATAGCCCTACCAGCAATCGCGAAGGAGTGGATACGGACTTCGAACCGGCGCGGCAAGTTCACTTTGCGCTGACCCGCGAGCGGCTGCACGGTGGATCTTCGGCCGAGGCCTTGATCGATGCACTACTGCAGGCTCACGAACAAGGGGTGGACGCGATGTCGTTGCCGCTGGAAGAAGCCGATCGCAACCTGCTGGCAGCAGTCCTGATGGATGAACACGAAGAACTGACGCCGGAGTTGCTGGAGAACTCGATTCGCTCGCTGCGCCGGCGGGTTTTCCGGCGACAGATGGAAGACCTGCAGCATCAGCTCAAAGAGGCCGAGCGCCGGCAGGACGCAGCATCAGCTGCAAAACTTTTGCAGGAGCGAGTCAAGCTGCGGAGGGCACTGACGGCCATGGGCGAGAGCGCTTGAACTTGGCGCCGGATCTGGCAAAGTTTCGAATTGGGCATTTGCTCAACCGTAACGGCTTGTAAATGGTTGACACAAAAGCCTGAAGCCAAGTCTAAGCAAGAAACATCTAAGTTTGTGTGTGGTGTGAATGGTCGTTCACCGCGCTGCAGAGCGGGGAAGTATAAGTGACCAAAGATTTGTAAATCGCAGAAAATGCTAGGCTGGCGGGCGTAGCTGTGATAAACTCTGTAAGTTTCTCCATATGCCGGTACTGCAGTACCGCTCCCGCCGTGTTGTGCACACAGAACAGACGCCTCTCAGTCGGCGTTATTTAGAGGAAACTCCGCTTTGGCTCTAGAAGATAAGTACGACGATATCAAAAAACTGATCGATGTGGGAAAAGAGAAAGGTTATCTCACCTATAACGAGGTGAATGATCTGATTCCCCACGACGTGCACTCGCCCGATGACATCGAGGACTTGCTGACCACCATTGGCACGCAAGGAATCGATGTGCTCGAAGGGCCCAAGATGCCCGGCGAAAAGAAGTTTGACGCTGACATCGAAGCCGGCGAGGACGTTGAACTCGATCTCTCGCCCGGCACGCTGGAAAAAACCAACGATCCGGTTCGAATGTATCTGCGCGAGATGGGCACGGTTCCGCTGCTCACTCGCGAAGGCGAAGTTGAAATTGCCAAGCGCATCGAGCGCGGCCAGCTGCGCGTATTGAAGGCGCTGTCCCGTTCTCCCATCGTCATTCGCGAGATCATCGCCATCGGCGAAGACCTGAAGCGCGGGGTGCGTTCCATCAAGGAAATCGTGCTCTTCGACGAGGAAGAGATCACGGAAGAGGTGGTCGACAATCGCCTGCAAGACATCACCGGCAAGATCGACGAGCTCCAGAAACACTACAAGAAATCGATTCAGCTGTTTGAGAAGCTGGCTGAAATCCCGCAGAAGAAGCGGCCTCGCGACTATCGCCGCTGCCGCTGGACGCTGGGCCGCGAGCAGATCATGGTGTCGCGGGTCATCCGCCGCCTTGGCTTCACTAACGCCGAGCGCAAGCGCCTGATCGACCGCGTCAACAAGACGGTTGACAGCATGCGCGGGCTCGACAAGCAAGCAGTCAACTTCGAGAAGCGTGCCGACGCGACCCGCTCGGAAGAGCAGAAAAAGGAATTTCGCAAGCAGTCGCGGCAGATCCGCGCCGACCTGGAGCGCATGGAGGGCGACGCCGGCGCTAACTTCGCCGAGCTGAAGCGCACCCAGCGCGAAATCGTGCAGGGCGACGTCGACGCCGAGTACGCCAAGCGCGAGCTGATTGAAGCTAACCTGCGACTGGTGGTCTCGATCGCCAAGAAGTACACCAATCGCGGCTTGCAGTTCCTCGACCTGATTCAGGAAGGCAACATCGGCCTGATGAAGGCGGTCGACAAGTTCGAGTATCGCCGCGGCTACAAGTTTTCGACCTACGCGACGTGGTGGATTCGTCAGGCCATCACCCGCGCCATCGCCGATCAGGCGCGCACCATCCGTATTCCGGTGCACATGATCGAGACCATCAACAAGCTGATCCGCACTTCGCGGCAGCTGGTGCAGGAACTCGGTCGCGAGCCTACCTCGGAAGAGATTGCCAAGCGCATGGACATTCCGGTGGCCAAGGTGCGCAAGGTGCTGAAGATCGCGCAGGAACCGATCTCGCTGGAGACGCCAATCGGCGAAGAGGAAGATTCGCATCTGGGCGACTTCATCGAAGACCGCGCGGTGGTTTCGCCGGCCGAAGCGGTGATCAACGTCAACCTCAAGGAGCAGACGGCGCAGGTGCTGCGCACGCTGACTCCGCGCGAGGAGAAGGTGATCAAGATGCGCTTCGGGCTGGAAGACGGCTCCGAGCACACGCTGGAAGAGGTGGGCCAGTCGTTCGCGGTCACTCGCGAGCGCATCCGCCAAATCGAAGCCAAGGCGCTGCGCAAGCTGCGTCACCCGTCGCGCTCGCGCAAGCTGCGCGCGTTCATGGACGGCGTGCACGACTAACAGCAGTTGTCAGTTGTCAGTTGAGTCAGATAAGCCAGCCGATCGTGACGCGGAGCAGAGAACCAGGCCGTAGTCACCCGGCGGTAGAGCGAACCTTCAGGCCGGCTATCACCACGGGGACCAGGTAGAGCGAACCTTTAGGCCGGCTATCACCGCGGGGACCAGGTAGAGCGAACCTTCAGGCCGGCTATCACCGCGGGACTTGGTAGAGCGAACCTTTAGGTTCGCGTCGCACAGACAACATAGAAACGGGGCTTTAGCCCCAGACGGGACGCGATGAGCGTCCCGTTTTTGCCTGAGCGATCCACGCGACTTGAACGACTCATCCGACTTGAGCGACTCATGCGACGTGAGCTTTATATCAGGGCACGACTTCAGTCGTGCCGATCGCTGCTCTTCTAAGGGTCATCCTGAGCGGAGCGTCCGCGCCTTTTCTTTTCCGCCGCGCCTTTTGCGGCGGGCGGACGCGCAGTCGAAGAGCCTGCCCTGAGCTTGCCGAAGGGACTGCTGTTCCTGGAGCTTCGCCGGGTGCCCCGGGTCTCGCGACGTTCGAGACCCGGGTGAGGCAGGACCCTTCACCTTGGGAGAGCCATCAGATCCAGAAGCTTCAGTTTCTGTACATTCCATGAATCGGTGCAGCCCCGAATATCTCCCAGGTCTCGAACCCCGCGAGACCTGGGGCACCCGGCTTGACTAGGGCATAAAATGGAGGCTGCCTATGAAGGGATTACGTGCGCTACCGGACATTCAGACATTCGCCGAGTGCATCCATTCTCCGGACTGACTTCTCGAAGGTGTTACGAAGCCATCAATGCATTGAGGCCGGCTCTCGATCACTTCGATCATCGAAATGCTTCCATATCGGCATGATGCGTTGATCAGGCGCTTACAATTTGTCCTTAAAATCGACTTTGCGATCGGATTATCTGCAATAGATCCAGAATCACGCGGTGCATTGCTGGGGCTAAATAAGATACGGAATCGATTTGCCTCATGAAGCTCGTTGCGACGTACCAGTCGTATCAAAGGAAGAGGTTGACGTCCTATGTAATTCACTCTCACCGCGTCTACGCACGATAGTTGGCGAGCTGGATGGACACTGAGCCGTCGGACAAAGTTCGACTTGTTTGTTGTGCGCTTTTCTTCGATTTAACGGCAAGCTGCAACGAGCAAAAGATCAAAAGCTCTGGGATCAAGCGACACACGAACTCACTGTAGACATACTGGCGGACGACAATCTTATTTGCCCCAACGTGAATGATGAGATCAAAGCTCGTTTTACGAAGCTGAAGGAGCAGGCAGGTTCTTTATAACTTGTCGATGCCGGGTGCCCCGGGTCTCGCCGGGTTTCGAGACCCGGGAGTGCAAGGTCTGTCACAGGGCTAGTGTGCCTGCGGTCACTGCGTCGCGCAACCACTACTTCTACGCTGCTGGTATGCCTTCGGGTCTGGAACGCTGGCATGGCGGAGACGATCTGCACTTCATCACCTTCAGCTGCTATCATCGGCAGCCGCTGCTGGGCAGCGCCGAGCCTGGTGCGCCGGGTCATGCTCATCTCTGAGCAGAGGCCAGATACCTTTATCCAGCTCTCAGATATTCCGAAGGAGTAATAATGCGCGTGCCCTTGTACTCGCCGAGAGTCAGCAAATCCTTGTCCCCTGCAATCAGCAATTCCGCTTTCGCAAGAGCGGCGCACTCCAGAAACATATCGTCGCCCGGATCACGGCATTCTTTTACCGTGCCTCGAATCTTCACACGGATGCCGCGCGCCAGAATTACTTGCAGCGCCGATGTTGCCCGGGGTTGTTGCCAGGAGAACTTTTCCGTTAGGACGCGCACAATCTCCGCTTCCATCTCATCGCAGGTGGCGATCACGTCTTCGCTGATAGCTTTTTCGAGCGCCCGCGTCGGCGTGCCGCGATGTTTCGCAAACTGAAGCGCGGAAATCCAGACGTTTGTGTCGATGACGACGATCACCCGTTCGACCGCACCCTGCGGCGTGGCTTCTCGGCACGCACTTCTTTAATGAGCCGGGGAACATCGGCCTCGGTGTAGCCCTTCGGATTTCGACCAGCCGCATACTCGCCCAACTCATCCAGTGTCCGCCGCGCCTGCTGCGCGGAATAGGTGCGAAACGCTTCCCGGAATAGTTCGCTCATCGTGCGGCTGTCCCTCTGAGCCAGCGCCTCAGCCCTGCGCGCAAGTTCGGGCGGGAGGCTGATCGTGTAGACCTTCGATTTCCTTGCAGTAGCAGTCGCCATACCAAAATATTACACTGTAATGGATTCCATTACAACTAATGGGTACCCGCTTACAATTCACTCTTAACCATGACCGCCGGGTGCCCCACTCATTCGCGGGTTTCCAATGAGTGGGACCGCGAGGCGGAATACGTTATCTTGAGCGGCCATTCCTGACAATTCACTTTCACCAAGCCCTCTTCGCCGCAGGCATACGTCCGGAAGCTACTCCATTTCCACTCTTCGGGTGCCGTCACCAGACCTCGCTTCACAGGGTTGCGATGAATGTAGCGCAGCTTCTCGATGCGCTTCTCCGTACTGCACACATTGAAGTCGTAGAAACGCTTTTGCCAGATCGGGCCCGTGATAGCACGGGTGCCCCACTCATCCGCGGTTTTCGGATGAGTGGGACGGTGAAGCAGCTTGGTGAATCGCTCTTTCACCACTTTCATCACCACAGAAGGATTTCCTACTTCCGGCTCGGTTATCAGAAGATGAAAGTGTTCGGGCATCACCACGTAGCCGATTACCACGAAGCGATACTTTTGCCGGGCACGCTCCAAGACACGCAAGAACAGGTCACGGCGCTCGCCGCTGTCAAGTTCCGGACGGCGTTGATAGCAGCTGCAGGTTATGAAGTGCAGGTCGTGCCCACCATACCAGCGCTCCAGACCTCTCGTCATGCCCCGAAAGTATCGGGGGCAGATTGTCCACGTCTGTGACGGGACGTACCGAAGGCTGTGACTCGCGGAACCCACTCATTCGAACCCCGCGAATGAGTGGGGCACCCGGCGTTTCCCCGGCCCCACATGACAAAGCGACTACGTCCTTTCTCCTCGAACTCATCACCCGACTGCAAAGAATTGGCACCGCGCCGGCCATCGACATGGGTGCCTATGCTCCCTGGCTGGTGCGCGAGAATTGACCGGTGTACCCGGCGCCACCCGGGCGATGAGGACTTAGGTCCAACTTGGTTCAATTGGCCTTGGCTATTCTTCTTTCTTGAGGAAGACGTTGTCGATCATCTCGCGCATGAAGTGGCCGCCGAAGCTGCCGGCACTGCCCGCCAGGATCTGTAGAAACGCGGCGTAGACGTGACTGCGATCATGCGGCCAGCGCACCACGAATTGGTAGTAGGCCAGCACGATGGGCACGCCGATCCACACCAGCACGCCCCATCGCCACGGGTGGTCCTTTTTCCAGACGCCCAGCAACATGCTGAACGCCAGGATACAGAGAGAGGTCAGCAGAGCGTCATCCACTCTCTGGTTCACCCAGCCGGAAAAGAGACCCATGGCGATCGCGATGAGATAGACAAGAATGCTGGTACTGAGATGGGCTTTTGAGAACTTGAGTCTGCTTGCGGTGACAGCGGTATCAGAAGGTAACGGGCTCTGCGAAGACTCGATGTGGGGCGGCAACACCCTCGAGTTTAGCAGAGAATGCCTCCGTGATCGCCGGGCCGACGGCAAGGTTCTTACAGGATTACGCGCTCGTCGCCCACGCGTCGAGTTACGCGTTCGCGATCCAAATATTCCAGCAGCGGAATCGCGTACTTGCGAGTTATGCCGAACAGGTCTTTGAAGTTGCCGACGTTGAGCTTGGGAGTCTTCGTCTTCTGTGCGGCAATTTGACGACGCAAGCTTTCCAGCGCATCGCGATGAAACACCAGATCGTCGGAAAGCTTGATCAGCACGCGATCTCGCATCAGCAACGTGACAATCTTTTGCGCGCGCGCTTTGTCTATCGGCAGGGCAGCCAAAACTTCCTTAAGCAGCGGAACCTTCAGGCCGGCCTTGGCAAACGCCTGCTCGATCTGCGACTTGGATTCCGCCTCTTCATCGCGCAGCACCACTCCTTTTCCGGCCGCCTGCACCAGCTCGCCATTGACCTGCACTTTCTGATCGCGAACCAGCGAATCCAGAACGCCGCGAAAGATCTCGGGACCGAGGCCAATCGTCTCGCGGAGCTGCTCCTGGCTGATCCCGGCCACCAGCGGATTCGCCTTGTGAAACTGATCGACCGTCACCAACGTTTGTCCGCGAAGTGATTCCAGAATCGCCGGCGACAGCAGAAGACCTTCAAATCGCACCAGCTTGCTCGGCTTAACGAGTTCGGCTGCGATCTGCTCCACTCGCGCCGTAAGCCAGCCGGTCTCGGCTACGGCATCGAAGATTGATAACCCATCCGCACCCCGGCGCGCCACCCGCGCCAACAGCGATTCCTGGGGACCTGCATTGGCTATTGCCTGTAGGAAGGCTGCCCGCTCAGCGGGTTTGACTTTGAATCGACGAGGCTGTTCGGCAGCGTCAAGTACGCGTCCTCCTCCAATGGTGATAACCGGCGAAAACTGCCGCACGATGAAGCGGTCGCCCGGCAACAGTAGCAGAGGATCGTCGAGCTTAAGCCGCGCCAAGCCAGACTGTCCGGGCTGCAACTGTTTGGCGCCGAGCAGGCTGACCTCGGCAATGGTCTCTGCGGTGAAAGCGTGTAGATGTACGCGGGCGCGATCGCGCAGGGGCTTGGCCGAGCGCAGCAAATCGAGCGTGACGCTGACGCGAGTCGTGGGTCGGAACATCTGCGGAGGCGTCAGCATCATGCCGCGCGCCAGTTCAGCGGTCTCGACACCGGCCAGATTCAGTGCGGTGCGTTGGCCTGCTATGGCCTGCTCGGCCGTCGCGCCATGCACTTGCACTCCGCGCACCCGCAGCCGCTTGCCGCCGGGATGCAGTTGCAGTTCCTGCTCTTTGTGGACTGTGCCCGAAATCAGCGTTCCGGTCACTACCGTCCCGAAGCCCTTCATGGTGAAGACACGATCGATGGGCAGACGAAAAGCGGCGGTGGAATCCTTGGCAGGAATCTCAGCCGCAAGGCGTGCCAGTTCGCTCTTGAGCCGGTCGAGGCCTGCGCCCGTCTTGGCGCTAACAGGGATGATGGGAGAATTCGCGGGATCGAGGAACGATTCGCGGACGAACTCTCGCACTTCCATGGTCACAACTTCCAGCATGTCGGCATCGACCAGGTCCGACTTGGTCAGCACGGTAATGCCACGTTGCACGGACAACAAGCGGCAGATGTCGAAATGTTCGCGAGTCTGGGGCTTAATAGACTCATCGGCGGCCACCACCAGCAGCACCAGATCAATCCCGCCGATACCGGCCAGCATGTTGCGTACAAAGCGCTCATGGCCGGGAACATCGACGAAGCCGATGCGGATAGGCTCGCCTGCCGGGCCGGGCAGTTCAAGGTTGGCAAAGCCGATGTCGATGGTGATGCCGCGGCGTTTTTCCTCTTCCAGGCGATCGGGATCGATGCCGGTGAGGGCCCGGACCAAGGCGCTCTTGCCGTGGTCAATGTGGCCGGCGGTCCCGACGATAACGGCTTTCATAGCCATCAGTTTACCGAAGAGTTTATGGAACTCAGGAGCAGGAATTGGCGAATCGCCTATAAGGGTATTCTTGTGCGAAAATAGTAGCAGCAACTAGCACTAAGCTGCCGGGTTTACTACGGTTGCGCCATCCTCCAGGAAGTTTTTGCTTCATTGGTTCGAGAGGCGTCTAATGTATTGAGCTGCAGGCGTACTTGATCCAAACGGATGGCTTCAATTCTCACACCCCCGAAAACGCCCCCGACACTTCCGCCTCAGGAAGATGGCCAGCTTGCGCTGTGGGAAAACAGTGAGCTTTCGGGCGTCGATGTTACCCCACATCTGCTGATCCAGTTGGAGGACGATCTTGAGCGCTCGCGCATGCGCGAGGCGTTCTGGATCTCGGTGGTCGTCCACTTGATGGTAGTGATCGTGCTGGTCTTCTCGCCGAAGTTGTTTCCTGGCATGCGTGGCGTGGAGCTGAATAGTCCTGCCGATCTGCTGCGGAATCAGCAAATGACTTATCTGGATTTGCCCCCGGACCTGCAGAAGGCGCCCAAAGTCCATCCCAAGACGGATGTACTATCGGACAAGAACCGCATCGCCGAGAGCCGGCATCCTACGCTCGACAAGAAGACGCTGGAAGAGTTGAAGCGTGCCGGTCCGCCCAAGATTCCTTCGCCACCGGCGCAGCAGGCTCAGATGTCGCCGCCCAGGCAGCAGGCCCCGCAGCAACAGCCTCCTCAGCAGCAACAGCCGAGCCAGGCGCAGGGCCAGCAGCAGGCACAGCTACAGCCAGCAATTCCTCAGGACAATCCCAGGCTTCCCGCCCAGCAGCAGGGGACGCCGAAATTCCCCAGCAATATGGCGGGGATCATGTCACCGGGCTCGTCGATTGAACAGGCCGCTCGCGCGGTGGCCTCGCATCGCGGCGGTGGGACGTATGGCGGCGGCGGCGACTACGGAGCCGGTGCGGGAGGAACAAACGCCCGGGTACACGGCAATTTGGAGGTGCTGAGCGATACCGAGGGTGTGGATTTCGGGCCGTACCTGTCACGCGTTCTGGATGCCGTGCGCCGGAACTGGTACAACATCATTCCTGAAGAAGCGCGCGCTCCGCTGATGAAGAAGGGCAAGGTGTCGATCGAGTTCGTCATCCAAAAAGACGGAAAGATCGCGGGCATGAACCTTCGCGGGCCGTCGGGCGACGTCGCACTCGATCGCGCGGCCTGGGGCGGCATTACAGCTTCGGTTCCATTCGCGCCTCTGCCTACGGAATTCCACGGGCCTTATTTGGCGCTACGTTTCCACTTCTATTACAACCCCGCCAAGGGCGATATCGAGTAAGACAGCAATTAGCAACTAGCCGCTATTTCATAAATTGTTGCAAGCCAGGGTTGTATCAGGGCACGACTTCAGTCGTGCCGCAAGGCCGAATTCTATGACTTGGGCTTTAGCCCCTGAGGGCGGTTCTTGCAGGGGCTGAAGCCCCGATCTTCACCGCGCTTCGTTCGGCACGACTAAAGTCGTGCCCTGATACAAATCCAAATCTTTTATGCGATGGCTTCCCGCAATTAGCCTTGGCCCTAGCCTCGCAGAGGCGAAACTGATTAGTCCACCGCGGAAGCGGTGGGAAAACGTACCCTGCAAGACCCAGCCCCTTCAGGGGCGGCACATCGACGCGTAAAATTGTGCTGTGACTGATGGCGACCGATTGGGCAAACACCGCACTCTTCAAAATCAAAATGAGGAACGCGAACTTGAGCTGCAAGAGCGGCAGCGCGTGCGCGAACGCCGTAAACTGATCGGCCTGCTTGCCATCGCACTCTTCATTCTGGCGCTGGCATTCCTGCGATTCGGCAAGACCATCCCCTGGGGCGCGCGATGACAGCTCTAATCCCTCCTCAAGAAACCAGCGCCTTGCGTTTCCTGCCGGTGGGGCGATGAATCATTCTGCGCCAGCCGATCCGCTGCTGGTTGTCATTCTGGGGCCGACGGCTTCGGGCAAGTCTGCGTTAGCGATCAGCCTGGCACAACAAGCCCCTGGCGAAATCGTCAGCTGCGATTCGGTTGCGGTTTACCGTCACTTCGAGATCGGAACCGCCAAGCCTACGGGCGAACAGCGGGCCCTAGTCCCTCATCACATGCTGGATGTGGCGGAAGCCGACGAGCCGTTCACCGCAGGCGACTATGCCCGGCAGGCGAGAACTGCGATCGACGGGATTGCCGCTCGTGGAAGATTGCCCATCGTTGTCGGCGGGACGGGTCTTTACTTGCGGGCGTTGCTGGAAGGATTGTTTCCCGGACCGCAGCGATCGGAAGAGTTGCGCGAACGCCTGCGAGAACGTGCGACGTCGCGCGGACCGTTGTATCTGCACCGCGTTCTAATTCGGATTGATAAGGCCTCGGCTGCGAAGATTCACGCTAACGACACTGCCAAGCTGATTCGCGCGATCGAGGTCTGCCTGGCGTCAAGAAGAAGAATGAGCGAGTTGTGGCAGGAAAACGGGCGCGATCCGCTGCGCGGCTTTCGTATTCTGCGGATCGGGCTGAATCCTCCCCGCGCACATCTTTATGAGCGGATCAACTTGCGGGCTCAGCAGATGTTTGCCGATGGTCTGGTGGAGGAGACGCAAAATTTGCTGGAACGCTTCGGCTCTGGCGAGAAAGTCATGGCGCTGGATTCGTTGGGCTACCGGCAGGCGGCGCAGTTGCTCCGCGGAGAGTTGACGCGCGAGCAGGCGATCAGCGCGGCGCAGCAGGGTCATCGCAATTATGCCAAGCGGCAGATGACATGGTTTCGCCGCGAGCCCGAGGTGATGTGGCTGGAGGGTTTTGGCGACGATCCCGACATCGCGCAGCAGGCCGGAGAGTTAGTCGCGGCCAGCCGGTACGCGGATGGGAAAAGTGTTCCGAAAACAGATCCCTCGCCGGCTGAAGCCGGCTCGTGATGACAATTATCGAGAGGTAGAACAGGACAGCGAAAGCTGCACCCGTTCCAGAACCATGGTTCTGGTATTGTCCTTCCTAATGACACGTTTCGCCCTACTCATTCTGTTTAGCCTCTCGCTGGGAATTCCGGGCATCGCTTATGCCGCGCAGAAGTTTCAGCAGCCCGGTCCGGTGCTTCTCGACAAGAAGGGCGAGAAGTGGGCACGTGAGTCGCTGAAGAAGATGTCGCTGGAGCAGAAGATCGGGCAGATGTTCATCATCTGGGCGAGGGCGCGGTTCATCAACCTCGATGACCCGGAGTACATCGGGTTGCGCGACACCATGCGAAGGTACCACGTTGGCGGATTCGGCTTGACGGTAAATTTTGAAGACGGTTTCCTTTACAAGAACGAGCCGCTGGAAGCGGCGGTGCTGGTCAATCAGCTGCAAAAAGACGCGGAATTTCCGCTGATCTTTGCCGCCGACTTTGAGCGCGGGTTGGGCTCTCGCCTCAACGAGGTCACCAGCTTTCCCCACGCCATGGCGTTTGGCGCGACCGGCAACGTGGAGTTTGCCCGCGAGTCGGCACGGATCACCGCGCAGGAGGCGCGTGCCATCGGCGTGCAATGGAACTGGTTTCCCGACGCCGACGTCAATTCGAATCCGCTGAATCCCATCATCAACACGCGCTCCTTTGGCGAAGATCCCAAGCAGGTCAGCGAGATGGTGGTGGCCTACATTGAAGCTGCGCACCAGTACGGCATGCTGACCACCGCGAAGCATTTTCCCGGGCATGGCGATACCGACACTGATTCCCATCTGGCGCTGTCCTACGTCAAGGGAGACAAGCAGCATCTGGAAAATGTCGAATTGCCGCCGTTTCACGCTGCCATCAAAGCGGGAGTGGACGCGGTGATGGTGGCGCATATCGCGGTGCCGGCCCTCGATCCCGATCCCGATCATGTAGCATCGATTTCTCCGGCTATCGTGACCGGATTGTTGAAGCAGCAGATGGGCTTCACCGGCCTGGTGGTTACGGATGCGCTGACCATGGCGGGCCTGAAGAAATTATTTCCCGAGGGCGGCTCGGTTGGCGCGGGCCGGGCAGCGGTGGAAGCGGTGAAGGCAGGCAACGACATGCTGCTGATCCCGTCCGATCTTGACGGCTCGTACCAGGGACTGCTGCGCGCGGTGCGCAGCGGAGAGATTCCGGAGTCGCGTATCAATGAGTCGGTGTTGAAGATCCTGCGGGCCAAGGCCTCGGTTGGACTGAACCAGGCCACGCAAGTGGACATCGGCGAGGTCAACCGGATCGTGGCCAAGCCGGCCAGCCTGGCTACGGCTGAGGAGATTGCCGACGAGGCGGTTACGCTGGTACGCGACAATCACCAGGTTCTGCCGCTGAAGGCCTCGCGCCCAGGAACCAATGCCGGCCAAAATGCGTATCAGGCTACAACGGACAGCCGCGGCCAGACGGTCATGCTCATTCTTACCGAAGACAGCCGTTCAGACGCAGGGCGGGTGCTGGAGCACCAGGTGAAGTTGCGAATTCCAGAGGCGAAGGCCATTTACGTTGACTCCCGCGACGCGGCTGGCGTGACGCAGCTGGTAATGGACGCGGTAAAGCAGGCGCAGACGGTGATCGCCGCCATCTACCTGAGCCCGCAAGGCGGCGCACCGACGAACAGAATCGCCTTGCAAAGCGCATCGGCGACGCTGCTGGAAAATGTTTTGTGGAGCGCGGCCGACAAAACGGTGGTGGTGGCGCTGGGAAATCCGTATCTCGCGGCGCAACTGCCGGAAGTCAAAACATATCTGTGCACATTCTCGGACGCCCAGGTTTCCGAGCTCAGTGCGGTGAAGGCGATGTTTGGCGAAATCCCAACATCGGGACGGCTGCCGGTTACGATTCCCAACATTGCTAATCGCGGCGCCGGGATGGGCGGCGCAGCCCCTGTATCCAGCGGAGGACCTCAATGAATAACGTGGTCGGTAGAAGTTTATTCGCTCTCACATTCGCCAGCTTGTGGCTGTTTCTGGGCGCGTGCAGCGTCAATGTCGATGATAAGGACAAGAAGAACGGGAAAGTCGACATTCAGACGCCATTTGCCAACCTGAAAGTCGACAGCAGCGAAAAAGCAGCGGACAACGGTATTCCGGTATATCCCGGAGCCCACCTGCGTCCCAAGGACAACGATGGCGATACCCATTCGGCGAACATCAACATCGGCGCCATCGGCTTCGGCCTGAAGGTGATTGCAGCGGAGTACGAGACCGACGATCCGCCGGAGAAGGTCAAAGCATTTTACGAAGACAAGATGAAGGCCTTTGGAACAACGCTGACTTGCAACGGACACAGCGGCAGTTCCGACGTACACATCTCAGGGCACAAGGACGACAATGACAAGAAGCTGAACTGCTCCGACACTCATGGCGACGGCTGGGAGATCAAGACCGGCACCGACGATAACGAGCACCTGGTGTCGATCGAACCGCACGGCTCGGGCACGCGTTTTGGAACGGTGCTGGTACAGACCCACGGGAAGCAAGACACGCTGTAGTTGCTAAGTACGGTTTGCTTACTGTAACGTTCGGCAAGTGGAATATCCCTGCTACCGTTGCCAGGCTGTGCTTCAAGAGGGCGCTGCTTTTTGTCCACACTGCGGCGCTCCGCAAATTCGAGTCGTTCCTCCCGAGGGCGATAGCCCAGCCTCATTTCCTTCGCCTGACAGTCCCCTAGAGATGCTTCCGCCTGTGCAACCGGCTCCGCCGGCCTGGAACATGGGAAGCATGCCGCCATCGTTGCAGCCCGGCGCGATTCGCTGGGACCTGGCATGGAAGGGCGCTCTGTTGGCCGGCGTGGGCGCGGCGGTACTCTCGGCCGTCCCCATCGTTTCGCTGGGCTGCTGTTTATGGATGCTGGGAGCGGGCGCGCTGGCGGTTGCGCTCTATCAAAAGCAGGTGCCGGGCACGCTGATCACGCCGGGCATGGGTATGCGAGTGGGTGCGCTGGCCGGAGTCTTCGGCTTCATGGTGAATGCGGTGGTGACTACGGTGTCGTTCGTTGCGTTTCGCACGAACGGCGACTTCCGGCGCGCCATGCAGGACCAGATGAACCGACAGCTGTCGAGCAATCCCGATCCCAAGGTAAGGGAAATGGTTGAACGCATGGTCGACTGGATCGGAACGCCGCAGGGCGTAGCCACGATGTTGGTTCTGGTGCTGGTCATCCTCGCGGTGGTGTTTCTGCTGTTCACGGCGGCGGGCGGAGCGCTGGGCGCTTCGATGTTTGGCAAACGGCGCGAATTCCGGTGATTGGTCCCATCGAACCGGCTCGCATTTGCTCATTGGGTTCCGCTTTTCGTATGATGCGAGCGGCATGACCAAAGCCTCCGCCGCCTCTCCCAATCTTCGCGAAAAATCTCAAATCCTCTCCGGATCGGAAATCGAGCGCACGCTGGTTCGCCTGGCCCACGAGATCGTGGAAAAAAGCAATGGAGCCACGAACCTGGGGCTGGTGGGAATCATGCGCCGGGGCGTGCCTCTGGCGCAGCGGCTGGCAAAAATCCTTGGCCGCATTGAGAAGACCGAGGTGCCGGTGGGAACGCTCGACATCGCGCTCTATCGCGACGATCTGTCAACCGTCGGCAATCGTCCCGAGGTGAAGAAGAGCACGATGGGGTTCGATATTCAGGGCAAAGACATCGTGCTGGTGGACGACGTACTCTACACCGGCCGCACCGCGCGCGCGGCGTTGGACGCACTGTTCGATCATGGGCGGCCTCGGCGGATCCAGCTTTGCGTGCTCATCGACCGGGGACATCGCGAGTTGCCGATCGAAGCGAGTTTTGTGGGCCGCAAGATTCAAACTTCACAGAACGAAATCATCGAAGTGAAGCTGCAAGAGACCGACGGCGCCGACAAGGTGCTGCTGATGGAACGGGTGGCCGAAGGACGATGAAGGCCCGACTGGGTTCACTGCTGAGCATCAACCAGCTTACAACCAAGCAGATCAGGGACATTTTGGCGCTGGCAAAGCGCATGGATCCCAAGCGCCCTTCGCAACTGCTGCGCGGCAAGCGCGTGGTGCTGCTGTTCTATGAATCTTCCACCCGGACCCGCGCGTCGTTTGAGTTTGCCGCCAAGTCGCTGGGGGCAGTCACGACCCTGGTAACCGCAACTTCATCGAGCATCGAAAAGGGCGAATCGCTGATCGATACTGGCTGGACGGTGGAATGCATCGGCGCAGATGTGATCGTGATGCGGCACCCCAACAGCGGTTCGGCCCACCTGCTCTCGCGGTATATGTCGGTACCGGTCGTGAATGCCGGAGATGGAATGCATCAGCATCCCTCGCAGGCGCTGCTGGATGCGCTCACGATTTTGAATCACAAGAAAGAGCTTCGCGGATTGCGGGTGGTGATTGTAGGCGATGTGTATCACAGCCGGGTAGCGCGCTCGAATGCAGAGTTGCTCTCGCGCTTTGGGGCAGACGTGATCTTCTGCGGACCGCGCGACTTCGTGCCCGAGGTGGCGGCTACGCTGGCGCCGGGGGTTGTGGTAAGCCACGACCTCAACTCGGCCCTGCAGGACGCGGATGTGGTGATGGCGTTGCGAGTGCAGAAAGAGCGGCTCGCCGGACGGCATCACAGCGTCGAGGACTACATTGCCCATTATCAGGTGACGCCGCAGCGCATGATGCTGGCCAAGCCGGACGCCATCCTGATGCATCCGGGGCCGGTGATCCGCGGCATGGAGTTGACCAGCGAAGTGGCCGACGGCCCGCAGTCGTGTATTCATGAACAGGTACGCAACGGGGTGAAGACACGCATGGCGATCCTGGCCATGGTGCTGGGGGCCGGGGGAGTGTCTTAGCGAAGTAATAGCTGCATAGGAATCGAGTGAAGCGCGCCTTTGACAGACTGCCGAAAGCTCGGGTTGGACCTGTTTTGAAGGGGCGCACCTTCAGGTGCGCCGTAGAAGTCTTTTATTCTTGTCATCCCGAACCGGCTTCAGCCGGTGAGGGATCTGCTTTACCGGGCTTTGCAGTGGTCCGCCCTTGTGTATCTAATGAGACACTGCGCTAGAGACTACAAATGGAATCATTGCTGATACAACGCGGGCGGGTGATCGATCCGGCAAGCGGCGTGGACGGAGAAATGGACGTGCTGCTGCTCGATGGACGCGTGGAAGATGTGGCTCCGGCGGGCAAGCTTAGCGGCCAAGCCGAGCAGACCATCAATGCACGCGGCGCCATCGTAGCACCGGGGTTGATCGATCTGCACGTTCACTTGCGTGAGCCGGGCCAGTTGCACAAAGAGACCATCGCCAGCGGTAGCGGGGCGGCAGCGGCTGGTGGATTCACTTCCGTTTGCGTGATGCCGAACACGTTGCCGGTGAACGACTCCGCCGAAATCACGAGTTGGATGCGGTCGCCGCAGCGGGGCGCCATGGTGAATGTGTTTCCGATTGCCGCAGCGACGATGGGCAGCTTGGGCGAAAAGCTGACGGACTTTGCGGCCCTGAAGAAAGCGGGGGCGGTTGCGGTGAGCGACGACGGCAAGCCAATCCTGGATGACCGATTAATGCGCAACGCTCTGCGCAGTGCCGCCCGGCTGAAGATGACGGTGGTGCAGCACGCCGAAGACACGCGCCTGACCGCCGGTTGCTCGATGAATTACGGTGCTACCTCATTTCGTCTGGGCGTTCACGGGATGCCGAATTCAGCGGAGTCGAGCGTAGTGGAACGTGATATTGAACTGGCACGCACCACCAAAGGTCATGTACACGTGGCGCATCTGTCGACGCGCGAGGCGCTGGAGGCAGTGCGAGCGGCCAAGAAGGCCAACCTACAGGTGACGGCGGAAGTCACGCCGCATCACTTCACGCTTATCGACGAGAATGTTGGCGAGTTCGACACGCACTACAAGATGAATCCGCCGCTGCGCTCGGTGGCCGACCGCGATGCGCTGATCGAAGGCATCATCGACGGCACCATCGACGCGATTGCCACCGACCATGCGCCGCATGCCTTCCACGAGAAGCAGGTGGAGTTCGAACGCGCGGCCTTCGGTATCACCGGGCTGGAGACGGCGCTGCCCATCGTGCTGACGGTGTTGCACCATCACTTCAAGCTGCCGCTGTGGCGCATCATCGAGTTGCTGTCGGCGAATCCCGCGAAAATTTTCGGATTAGCCGGACGAGGCACGTTGGCCAAAGGCGCGCACGCCGACATCACGATCTTCGATCCCAAGAAGAAGTGGACTTTCGATGCATCCCAATCGGCATCGAAGTCGAGGAACACGCCGTTCGACGGATGGAATTTTACGGGCAGAGCGGTGGTGACGATTGTCGGCGGGAAAGTGGTTTACGGAGGGTGAGGATTCATCGCCGAAGGCAAGCCCAGCTACGATCTCGAATACCAGCTGCCCACGCAAGCGCCCCGATCCCAACCTCATTCTCAAGCATCGATTCCCCGCCTACTTCTTAGCCGGGCGCGGCATCGGTGTCACCCCGACCTGTTCCTCCGCCGTATACGGCGCTCCATAATACGGGAAATCCTTGCGAATGCGCCCGCGGTCGGGAGCAAGTCCATCGACAATTGGCGAGTTGGCCGCCAGCGTCAACATGACATCCAGTACATCGTCGCCGAGGGCGCGTCCATTGAAGCTGGCTACCTTAAATGTGGCGGACGTTCCAAGCTCGTAAGGCAACGTGTTGGGACAAAGCCGTGCAGCGATCAGCTTCCCGTATTCACCCGGGTTCGCCGCCGAGCCGGCATAGGTCGTCATCTTCTCCGCAAAATCCGCGATCGACTTGGCGAAGCGCTCTAGATCTTCAGACGGAACCGACGCATTGAATTGTTCTTTCACCTCCTGGTCGCTCGGGTCGTTCAGGAAAAGATGCGTAACCATAGGCAGGCCCCAACGCGAAACTTGTACCTCCGGCGCATGGCCAAAGAGGGAGATCGTCGTCCATGCGTTGATTTTTCCCTTCCCAATCAGTTCGCTCGGCACCTCCAGCACAATCGCCGTAACATTTCGCCTCGCAAAGGGATTCGGCTGATGCAGAAAGGCGTCCCCATCGTAGCGCTGGTCCTTATAGAAAGCAGTCATAAATGTGCCGAATCCAGTATTTGCCGCAAATAGCTCTGGAGCAATCCCAACATACGCACGAAGACCCGAATTAGTCGCGACCGAACCGGTTTCACCCTCAACCAGACTCTCTCCGGCGTCACCACGAAGAGCATCGTCACCCGTCGCCTTCCGCACCACAAACGGCTGAATGTGAGCATGCTCCCTGCCACCTCCGTGTCGTGGTTCACCAAACCTGAACTTGAACGTAACTTCTTCCCTCGCATCTCCGTTCAGGTCGAACCGGAACGCGTAGAGCCCTTCTGGATGAAGCGTATCCGGAGCCGATAATCCCACATCCGGATTCACGGTCATCGCCATTACCGTCTTGCCCGAGGGGCCGCCAAATAAATAAAAGTCGCAGAGGTTGAGGCTCGGATCTTCCTTCGCCAGTTTGGTGTCGAAATGATGTGACATACAGAATCTCCTTGAAAAGCATTGGCAATTAGACAACTCGAGCTAAGATGACCGACCCGAATCCAAATCGCCCCGAGTGACTTGGCGGTTTGGCACCGACTGATGCGGGATGTTCGATTCGCCCTTCTTAATTTGGCATTCTCAGGCGGCCCGACTTTTGAAATCCGTCGTAGCGTGAATACCCACGCTTAGTCCAATAGTCCGGCGGCGTCCTTCGTAACTATTCTCTACGGTCAGCCGCGAAGAATGGGGGCTCCGAAGGGAGCGCCCGTCAGTCCGCCATCCACCATCAGCTCGACCGCGTTGATGTACGACGAATCGTCCGAGGCAAGAAAAAGCACAGCCTTGGCCAGATCTTCCGGCTCGCCCCAACGGGCAAGTGGAACCGTGGAAGAGAAGAAGTCGGAAACCTTTGCGGATTCCTCTGCCGTGGCATTGGCGCGCGCCCCGCGCTTCCAGATGGGAGTCTTCGTCGCTCCCGGGGCCACCACGTTCACGCGAATCTTGCGCGGTGCAAGATCTGCGGCGATCGATCGCGCCATCGAGACGAGTCCGCCTTTCGTGGCAGCGTAGGCAGCCAAGCCCGGTTGACCGAGATAGGTGTGCACCGATCCGTTGAAGATGATGCTGCCCTTGTCGTTCATGAGAGGAGCGGCTGAATTGACGGTAAAGAAAGCACCGTTGAGGTTGGTGTGGACTACCTTCTCGAAGATGGCTTCGTCGGTCGTGCCAGTCGGTGTCATGCCAGAAATGCCTGCATTGGCGAAGACGATGTCAAGTTTGCCAAAGTCTTTGGCGAGTTCGGCGAAAAGCTTCTTGCGGTCCTCGGCAACCGTAACGTCGGCTCGATAGCCGTGCGCTTTCGATCCCAGCTCGGCGATCGCTTCATCCAGTGTCTGTTGATCGCGACCCGTAATTGCGACTTCCGCGCCTTCAGAGATGAAAAGGCGGGCTGTGGCCCGGCCGATGCCGCTGTTGCCTCCGGTGATGAGAGCCTTCTTGCCTGCGAGCTTCATGATTCCTCCTCGATGACCGGCCATCGACCAACATGGTCGTCATACATGTGACAGGATGGTCATCAGAGATGGAGGATTCGAAAAAACTGCGCTACCCCGCCAAGGAAACCGCCGCCAGTCGGCTGCGTTGATCGGCGGTGTCGTGCTGGCTCACGCAGTGCAAAATGGGTAGCTATTTTCAAGAATGTTCGCGAGAAAGGGAGTTGACGATTGTCAATTGGCGCCAACAGGGCTTCACTGATTGAGAATAATTTGTGGGCCGAAGGGCCGATTAGTACAGAAAAACGCTGTTAGCGGCGCTCACCGGAACTTTGATTGCGTCCATCGCTCGACTAGCAGTCGGGCAGCCGTAAGTCAGCGACTGCGGAGATGATCGCCGACGAAATCAGTAGCCCGGCTGCCGCGCCCAATGTGACGCCCAAGGCAAATCGCACAGCCATCCAGTTGCCGTGCAGTCCGGCGAACTCGGTCGCGACATCGAGCAGGTTGAGCGCGGCGGCGATGGTCAGGAGTTGAACGGCAATCCGGCGAGACGTTCGGAAGGACAATCCAATGGCCGCTCCCAGATAAATTCCCAGACAGCGCGCGCAAACCCCGACCGGCGCTCCGAAGATAAAGAACGAGCGCTCAGGCCGCTGATGGCAGACCAGGGCGAAGCCGCGCTGCAGAGCGAAGGCGATAGGCAAGAAACCGTGGGTCAGGAAGTATGGAACAGCGAAAGCTGTGATCGCGAGAGCGAGGGGGACGATTGCCCAACCGTTACGCTGGCGCTCAAGATTAGGTCTGATTTCCATCGCAAACGTCTTCGTATGACCAGAGCGTCCAGCCGCCGAACGAAAAGCAGATCCCTCCGCTCGGACTAAAGTCCTCGGTCGGGATGACAGAATAAGAGAAATCTCCACCCGCTTACCCCAGAATCCCCATCCGCTTGCCGACGCGTTTCAGCGTTTCCAGCGCCTGGTCCAACTCTTCCTTGGTGTGGGTCGCGGTCACGATGGTGCGAATGCGCGCCTTGCCTTCGGGAACCGTCGGAAACGCGATGCCTGTGCCCATCACGCCTTCCTTAAACAGCTCGCGCGAGAAGTCCATAGTGAGCCGGCCATCGCCGACGATGATGGGCGTGATCGGCGTCTCGCTGGCGGGCGTGTTGACGCCGCCAATGTTGAATCCCAGCGCGCCCAGCTCCTGCTTCCAGTAGCGCGTGTTCTGCCAGAGCTTTTCGATGCGCTCCGGCTCCTGCTCCAGCACGTCGAAGGCGGCGATGCAGGTGGCGGCAACGGATGGCGGATGCGATGTTGAGAACAGGAATGGCCGGCCGCGATGATAGAGAAACTCGATGAGATCGCGCGTGCCGCAGACGTAGCCGCCCAGCGCGCCGATGGCCTTCGACAGGGTGCCGACCTGAATGTCGACGCGGCCGTGCAGATTGAAGTGGTCGACCGTGCCGCGTCCGTTGCGACCCAGCACGCCGGAAGCGTGAGCGTCGTCGACCATCATGATCGCGCCGTATTTTTCGGCCAGCGCGGTCAGTTGCGGTAACGCGCCGATGTCGCCGTCCATGGAGAACACGCCGTCGGTGATCAGCAGCTTGTGGCCGGGCTCGTTCTTGATCGATTCCAACTGCTCTTCGGCGTGGGCGGCATCTTTGTGGCGGAAGACCTTGATCTTGGCGCGCGAGAGCCGGGCGCCGTCGATGATGCTGGCGTGGTTCAGCTCGTCGGAGATGATGAAATCTTCTTTGCCCAGGATCGCCGAAACCGTGCCGGCATTGGCGGTGAATCCGGACTGGAAGACCACGCAGGCTTCGACATTCTTGAAGCGCGCGATCTTCTCTTCCAGCTCCATGTGGATCTTCATGGTGCCGGCGATGGTGCGCACCGCGCCCGAGCCGACGCCGTATTCTTTGGTGGCATCCAGCGCGGCTTCGCGCAGCTTGGGATGGGTGGTCAGTCCAAGGTAATTGTTGGAAGCAAGGTTGATGACCTTCTTGCCGTCGAAGGTGCAGACCGGCAGCCTGCTCGTCGTCAAGCACGCGCAGCTTGAAGTAGGTGCCCTTTTGTTTGAGTTCGTTCAGTTGATCGGTAAGGAAAGAGAGTGGATCGGTGCGGGTTGCTGTGGACATGAAATGTCTCCGAAGGTGCGAACCAACATTCTATCGCCCTCCCACCCTGTCGCCAAAAGAGGCGACGAGGGTGGGGCACCCGAACGTAAGGTTGTTATAGGTTTCCTTCGACCCGAGCGCTCAGAATGACACTTCAAGAGCAGTAATCGCGTTACTTCGTCCCGTTGGGATACACCAGGATCTTGCTGGCTTCGCCGGTTTTCAGCAGTTCCATGCCGGAGGCGAAATCTTTCATCGCAATCTTATTGGTGATGACGGGATGCAGGTCGAGCTTGTTGGCCTTGAGCAGCGCGGTCATCTGATACCAGGTCTGATACATGCGGCGGCCGTTGATGCCCTGCACGGTTGCGCCCTTGAAGATGACTTCTTCGGCAAGATTCAGTTCGACTGGTTTGGAGGGGATTCCGAGGAGGGACATGCGGCCGCCGAGACGCAGGATTTTGAATCCCGTTCGAATGGCGTCGGTTCGTCCGGCCATCTCCAGCACCACGTCGACGCCGGTGCCACCGGTATTGTCCATCACGATCTGGTAGACGTCGTCTTTGGTGGGATCGAGCACGAAGTCGGGGCCCATCTGTTTGGCGATCTTGCGGCGATGTTCGTTGACCTCGAGCGCGAAGATTTGCGTCGCTCCGCAGGCGCGCGCCACCGCGATGGAGAACAGCCCGATGGGACCGCAGCCGGTGATAGCAACGCTCTTGGCAGCGATGTCGCCGGCCAGCACGGTGTGCACGGCGTTGCCCAGGGGATCGAGGATGGAAGCGTACTCCGGCGGGATGGAAGCATCGAGCTTCCAGATGTTGCTTTCGGGGATGACGACGTATTCGGCGAAGGCTCCGTTGGCGTCGACGCCGATGATCTTGACGTTCTGGCAGATGTGCGCCTCACCGATGCGGCACTGCAGGCACTTGCCGCAAGCCACGTGCATTTCGGCGGAAACGAAATCGCCTTCCTTCACGCTGGTGACTTCGCTGCCCACGGCTTCCACGTAGCCGCAGAACTCGTGGCCGGGAATGAGCGGGGGATGAATGCGGCGCTGCGCCCACTGGTCCCACTGATAGATGTGGAGATCGGTGCCGCAGATGGAGGCCATTTTGACTTTGACCAGAACGTCGGCGGGCCCGAATTTCGGGATGGGAACTTCGCGGATTTCGGTGCCCGGTGCGGGCTCGGGCTTAACGACAGCAATCATGGTATTCGACATAAAAGATGGCTCGGCTCGTTGACATGTTGCGCTCAATTACGCGAGCCGCGATGTAACGGGCAAACGGACAAGTGTATCACGCATAATTGAGTGGCAAATCGCGACCTTCGACAGCCTAGGATCATCGAACAACCAGCAGAAAGATTCCGCCGAAGCGAAGGTGTGCGGCGACAATTGTTGATGATTATGGGACAGCACTTCGCAAGGCACTCATAGAACGAAAACACCAAAGTCGACGCCAGCCCTTGAAGACGAGTGCTGGTCACGGCCTAGCGTTCCTGGCAGCTCCGAAGGGTGACGCATTTTGCACATACAATGACGTGTTGCGCTACCCGGGCCGGAGACGGCGAGGAATCCAGACAGACAAGGAGAAATCATTCATGAGTCAGACAGCTACCAGCACTCTTCAGGAAAAGAACCAGGCGGCAAAAACTTTTACCGCCAGAGCCTACCAGGCTGCAAGCCCGACTTCGAAACTCGCGGCAGGAAGCATTCCGCGCCGCGATCCGCGCCCTCAGGATGTGCAGATTGAAATTCTCTTCTGCGGCGTCTGCCACTCCGATCTGCACACTGTTCGAAATGAGTGGGAGAGCGTAATGCCCACGGTATATCCCTGCGTGCCGGGTCACGAGATTGTGGGCCGCGTAGTCAAAGTCGGCAGCGCCGTGAAGAAGTTCAAAAAGGGCGACATGGCGGCGGTGGGCTGCATGGTGGATTCGGACCGGGTGTGTCCGAGTTGCAAGGAAGGCCTGGAACAATACTGCGACAGCATGGCCACCTTCACCTACAACAGCGAAGACAAGCAACTGGGCGGCGTGACCTATGGCGGTTATTCCGACAGCATTGTGGTCGACGAGGCTTTTGTGCTGCGTGTGCCCGACAAGCTCGACCCGGCTGGGACCGCTCCGTTACTGTGCGCAGGCATCACCACCTACTCTCCGCTGCGACATTGGAAGGTGCAAAAGGGACAGAAGGTGGGCATAGTGGGACTCGGCGGGCTGGGCCACATGGGAGTGAAGTTTGCTCACGCATTTGGGGCGCACGTGGTGTTGTTCACGACCTCGGTCAACAAAATCGACGATGGGCTGCGGCTGGGCGCCGATGAAGTGGTGCTTTCCAAAGACGCGGCGGCCATGGAAAAACACGTTGCCAGCTTCGATTTCATTCTCGACACGGTTTCTGCCCAACACGATTTGAATGCCTACCTCAATCTGCTAAAGCGGGATGGAACGATGACTCTGGTGGGAGCGCCTCCGGAGCCGGCTGGGGTGGTAGGGTTTCACCTAATATTCAAACGGCGGCAGCTGGCGGGATCGGGCATCGGCGGCATTCGTGAAACACAGGAGATGCTGGATTTCTGCGCCGAGCATGGCATTACCGCTGACATCGAGAAAATCGATATCCAGCAGATTAACGAAGCCTACGAGCGCCTGCTGAAGAGCGATGTGAAATATCGTTTCGTCATCGATATGGCGTCGCTGAAGAAGTAAGCGGCACCATCACGGCGTGAAGACGGCTTCGGTTCAACAGTTTGCTGGAAGCCGTCTCATTAATCGCTTTGTGTCAGGGCATGGCTTCAGCCGTGCCGCAAATGTGAATCAACAACAAACTTGGGCTTTAGCCCTGAGAGCAGATTTCTTGCAGGGGCTAAAGCCCGACCTTTTTGCTGTACCTCGTTCGGCACGACTGAAGTCGTGCCCTGACACACCCCATGGCGATTTGTGAGAAAGGCTTCTGGCAAACTGTGAAGCCCGGCGCGTTAGCTTCATGCTGCCTGACAGCAAACCATCAAGTCAGCTGCGATTTTTGTGCTTCTCCAACATCTTGGCATTGAACTGTTCGCTCTGACCCTTGGGAACGCTGAGCGACTTCCACTCCGCGCCCTTCCAGTGCTTGGCCAGAAACGTGATCTGTCCGGCGTGGAAAGCCAGATGCGCCACGCTCCGGTTGATGGCCTGTAAAACGGAATGGGGCTCGCCGCGAATGGTGACGGTACGTTCGAGGTCGGTGGGCTGAAGCGAATTGATAGTCTCGAAGAGGAGCTGCCAGTTCTGTTCCCAGGAAGCGCAGAATTTCTTCGCGCTTGGCATCGTTGTGCATGAGGAATTCGCGGTCGCGGTTGCGATCGGGCTTCTCGCCGTCGGTAGTCAGAAAGTTGGTAAAGCGCGAACGTAGATTGCCGGCTATGTGTTTCACGATGATGGCAACGCTGTTGGATTCAGGATCGGGCAGCGCAAAGAACTGGTCGTCGCTGAGCTGAGCGATGGCATCGTCGGCCAGACGCTTGTGGCCACGCAGGCTGCGGAAAACTTCGTCGAGATAAAGTGTGGCGATGTCGGGCATAACGTTGAGCACCTGTTGGCGGGTGCGCACCATCAGTGTACCTTGTCCCCGCAACTGTGCCGTCCCTGAAGGGAACTCGGTTTCTCTCGGCGGGTGGCCCAGGTCTCGCGGTGTTCGAGACCTGGGAATGCATGATCGATCACTCCCAGAGTGTGCCCGCAATCACAGCGAGACGGCAAGCCTTTCTTCTATGCTCGATCGATGCCCAGAGGCCTGCAACGCTGGCACGGTGGACACAACCTGCATTTCCTCACTTTCAGTTGCTACCACCGGCAGGCCCTGCTTGCCAGTGCGCGCCGCCGAGACCTGTTCGTCAAGGTGCTGGAACAGATACGGCAGCGTTACCAATGGGTGGTCCTCGGCTACGTGGTAATGCCCGAACACGTTCATCTTCTGGTCAGCGAACCAGCGCAGCGAGCATTGTCGACGGCCATACAAGCGCTGAAACTCGGCTTCGCACGGCGCGTGCTGGCCGAGCAACGCCGTCATCGCCGGAATGCACAAACGAATCTGTTTGAGCACAGCGCGCAGCGTATTTGGCAAGCTCGTTACTATGACTTCAACGTTTGCACGGCGCGCAAGCGGGTGGAGAAGCTTCGCTACATACACCGCAACCCGGTGAAGCGTGGTCTAGTCGAGGCGCCGGAATTGTGGCGCTGGAGCAGCTTCCGCGCGTATGCCTACCAGGAAGCAGGACCGGTTCATCTGAACGAGTGGAGCGCGCACAAGCTGAAGTCAATCGAGGTAACAACTTTTCATTCCTGAAGGGTGATCACTCCCCAGGTCTCGAAAACCGCGAGACCTGGGCCACCCGCCTAGATGTGACGACGGTCACGGGACGTGTGCCCATCCTCTCGCCAAAGGCGGGCGAGAAGGGTGGGGCACCCAGAGTTAAGGATCGAGCCGAAAGGATGGGCCACCCGCCAGCTCCCAACCTGGGGTGACGTGTCACCCCTCCACCCGACGCCGTAGGCGGCGCTAAAACTCCATCCCGGAAACCGACCCTCAGGAACAACCACCACGTCACCCCGGATCGGCGGCTAAAGGAAAAAACTAACCCAAGCGATTCCCCCGACCCTCACCGGCTGACTGATCGCAGGCTACAGCCCTCCAGGAACACCAGCAGCAGGCACCCTGCTCACTGGCCGATAGAGGAACCCTCAGGTGCATTCGGCCCTTCCATGAATTTCCCCACAACAAAAAGAATCGCGAGCATCAGGATCAAATCCGCCGAGTCGATGGCGGCAATCGCCAATGCGGGAACCCACCTGGTACCCCAGGGGACAAACAGAATCAAGGGGACATGAAGAGCCGCGAGGATGGCCATGGTACCCCAAAACCACGCATGCCGCCTCAGCTTCCACTTCAAAGCAAGCATGAAACCAAGTACCGCAACGCTGTTCCATATTGGCAGCATCAGGTTAAGTCTTCCAAAATGATCGAACAGCCAAGGGAGCGGCATGCCCAAGACAAGCAAACACAACACGGCCCACCAAGGTAAGCGCATTTTCTTGGCTGCTTTTATGTCGCTTTTTACTTCGTTAGTTAGGGACATTGGCTGATCGCCTTTGCTGTCTTGTAAGTGTCCATGATGATCGAACCTATGGAAGCAGCTTGCCCGAGGCCAGGTATGAATCCAGCAACGGTAAGGCCGGTTGAAAGCAGCCCCTCAGGAGACGTATCACCCAGCCCTGCGAGACCGTTAACGGTGCTCGTCGATGCTCCCACTGCCCCAACGACTCTGCTTCCTAGCTGATCGGCTACTACTCCAACGTAGCCCGCCCCATGGCCGATCATCCTGGCAAGACCACCCGCTTCGGGGATCAGTCCTATCGCATCGATGCCGGCACTCACAGCGCCCGCACCGAGAGCACTCGTGATGCAGGAATTCTTGTACCACGGTAGACGAGGAGCAGCACCGATGTTAAGCCCGTTGTTTGCGGCTTTTGATCCGCTCACCAAGAAGCCGCTGCCCCCTCCGGAGGAACTGTAGTTTGCCAAAGAGGTTAGCGCTCCGGTGTAATCTGTAAAGTAGACATTGCCAGGAACAAAACCACCTGCAATTTGGCTGGTACCGTCGTCGAAATTGATCGAAATGCCCACTACCCCGGCAGAAATCACAGTACCGGCGCTAAATGTCACGCCGCTTGCGATTCCGTTGTAGCCAATGAAACCGCTGTCACCATAACCGCCCACCGGGCAGCCCCCGCGCGGCACATTCTGTGGGCATACCATCCAGTACAGCCCAAGAGGGTCCACATTGCTCAAAGGATTGTTGGCCACATAGGCATATCTGTTCCAGGTCTGTGGGTTGGTAATGTCCACCGCCGCCAAGCCTGCCGGATCGGGCACCAGCCAACGGCACTGTGAGGAGCTTTGCTGGCGGAACAAGAAATCGTACAGCCCAGGTGTGGTGTCCTGCGTCTGCCCGGTGAAGGATCGATCCGTGGTTACACCATGTACTCTGCGTAGTTCTCGCCGAACGGAGCGTACGCTCCATCATAAATACACGGTTCCGGATGCGGTTCCGGCAAAGCGCGATGACCCCAGCCAGTCGGCATGTTGAAAATATCCCGTGCCGTTGCCGTTGTGTATCGCAGCCATTCCCGCCACCATAGGATCTATGTACTCTATCAGCGTCGATCCATTCATAAAGGCGAACTTGGCTCCTGACGGGCCATAGACAATCTGCGTGTTCGTGCCACTTCGATTTTGTTCCACGGCGCGTCCGAACAGGACCGCTCCCCAGGTCTCGAAAACCGCGAGACCTGGGCCACCCGCCCGCTGCCCGATCGAGGTGCTGGGACTCGGCACTCAATCGAGAGGTCAGATGCGAGCAGGGATGGGACCCACTCCCCCCGCTCATAACTTGGTGACCACATGGCTGAAGAACTGGGACCCACAATAGCCAGCCGCAGCTTTTTCGGGGCAGGTGACGAAAGCGAAACCCCGGTAGTCAAAGTCGAGGTTTGCAAACCTCTGCCCTCGCCTCATCTACTCACTCTGGCTCGCCCGATGGTGTCGGGCTGCCAGATCAAATGTGACCAAAAGAACGAGTAGAAGGGTCGTCAGCGAAAGCTCCCAAAAACCCGTATGCCTATCGAGCAGCTGGGGCACTGTATTCTTGAAGACATAACGTTTGTAAAAAATGTTCAGAGAATAAAGCGGAATGAATAGTGCCGCTGCAAGTCCGGACCTACTCCACGCAAGCAGCGCGACGGGTAGAGCAACTGCAGGCACGAGAAACAAAGCAATACTTGCAATCCCATTTATGCCACCCCAAAGAAGGTCAAGTCCACCCCCAAAGCTGGTGTATACAGCAGCCATCACAGTGAATACATAGATATATATTCTTACCGTCGAAGGTATCATTATTGATGGCATCTGTACAGTCCCTTATTCTGGAAATACCAGAGGACCTGGGCAGCTCCTACATCACTCGACTGTGACGCCGCATTGCAAAGTTGCTGATTGCAGGCTTGGAGGGCAGCTCCATTCCAGAAAGCTTCCATTTCCGTTATCCTCAGGATTGGCGCGGATAGCTTGATAGCAGAGGTCGTGCTGCATACACGCTTGATCGAGACCGTTGACCGGTGTTCCGCCCCCGCCTGGCCCGCACCACTTGGTATTGAATAGTCGCCTAGTATCATTAGGGTCACCTGTGTTACCAAACGATCCCCAAAGTGTTGTTGCCAAAGCACCTGTCCAGCTGCCAATTGCGCTCTCCGAAGAACTGACGGCAGCGGGGTCAATCGTCCAACCACTGCCAATCGGCGCGCATGTGATATCGCCGCACTGGGCAGTTAGGGATGATGGCTCCCCAACTACCCCAGGGATTCGTCGGGAAGCCGTTGGGCAAGCCGAGAGTCTCGTTGGGGAAATTGATCGGCTGCTGAGGTGGCGGCTGCCCACCACCACCGCCACCACCACCTCCTCCGCGGTGATCGACGCCACCTCCACCACCGGTGCAGCAGAATATTGCAAAGTCATCAAACCAGTCGTCGCCGCACTCGCCTATAGTGTCGCTGTCGTCGACGCTACAGTAAAGGCCCAGTGGGTCGGTGGCATTCAACGGGTTGTTGGCGACGTAGGCATATCGTTCCAGGTCTGTATACCAACCCGACGTCGGCGTACCGTGGCTTAAATACCCTTAACCTCGCGGTTGGCTGATCGAGCTTGCTCAGTCAAGCGGAATGCTTTAACAACTTGACAAATACAGGCAACAATGTAAATTGCAAGTATCTCAGACAGATAGCGATTGCTCCCGCTTCCGTAGAACAGAAATATAGATAGAATACCCACAAACACAGCTAAAGCAGCAAAGACCGTGACCTCTCGTCTGCAGCTACCGATTCGTAAAGGCATATTAGTGGACAAGTTGGTCCTTGAGCGAATCGAGAGCCCAGCATTTCTTAGCAACCATAGAGCAATCAAGCCAGCCCCGGAAATCAGAATCAAGCCGTCAGCGCTTTCACAGGTAATAATGTAAAGAGCCAACACTGACCACAATACATAAATGTATCTTCTTAGCGAACCCCAGCTTGCCGAGCCATGGCCCATGCAGCGAGTGGAATCGCAAGAAATGCAAAAAGCATTCCAGTGAGAATGATGTACGGACTTGTGCGCAGGATAGCTTCCGCAGTCGCTACGAAGCTAGGTAGGCGTGGCCCTCGATTGGGAGTTTGATCTATCCAAAATTGTCTCGCAGCAAATAGGCAACCTAACGAGACGGAATAGATACACGCTATGCCCGCGTCGCGTAGCAAGGCCAGTACTTTTCGCCTGATCTCGGCTACCATGTCTTGCAGCTCATGTACCACTTTGGTATCTGGGTGACTGGCAAGGTTTTTTGCTTGATCGTCGATCCAGCATAGCAGGTTCCGTGTCCAAGCCATTCAGGTACACCGGCATTCTGATCGGCCGCCAGGCATCCTCGCGTGTCTTGAGACCAAGGGCTGTCTCCGGCGGCCCTACATACGCATTGAAGGCCTGCTCCCGCATATGGTTGATTCCCATAAATGGAGCAAACACCAGTATTGACCTTTAGAGGAGCCGCATTCGTCGCGTTATTTCCGACCGTACCGAACAGCGCGACAAGGTTCAATAGCCACTGAGGGGGAAGAATTGGGCCGCCAACCGCCATTGGATTGCTGTCCGCAAAACTTTCCGGCAGGCAAGTGATATCGCCACAATCCGCAGTGGGGATGAGCGAACCCCAAACTCCCCAGGAATTTGTCGGGAAGCCGTTCGGGAGACCGTTGGTCTCGTTCGGGAAATTGATCGGCTGCTGAGGTGGCGGCTGCCCACCACCACCTCCACCTCCTCCGCGGTGATCGACGCCACCTCCACCACCGGTGCAGCAGAATATTGCAAAGTCATCAAACCAGTCGTCGCCGCACTCGCCTATAGTGTCGCTGTCGTCGACGCTACAGTAAAGGCCCAGTGGGTCGGTGGCTCAACGGATTGTTAGCGACGTAGGCATAGCGGTTCCAGGTCTGTGGGTTGGTGATGTCCACCGCCGCCAAGCCAGCCGGATCGGGCACCAGCCAACGGCCTTGTGTCTGGCTCTCCTGGCGGAACAGGAAATCATACAGCCCGGGCGTGGTGTCCTCCGTCTGGGCGGTGAAATTCCGGTTGGTAGTTACATTATTGTACTCATCATAGGGCTCGCCGAAGGGGGCGTAGGCCCGATCATAAATCACGTTGCCGCCGCCGTCCTGGGCAAAGCGTGATGATCCCAGCCAGTCGGCATGTTGAAAATATCCCGTGCCGTTGCCGTTGTGTATCGCAGCCATTCCCGCCACCATAGGATCTATGTACTCTATCAGCGTCGATCCATTCATAAAGGCGAACTTGGCTCCTGACGGGCCATAGACAATCTGCGTGTTCGTGCCACTTCGATTTTGTTCCACGGCGCGTCCGAACAGGACCGCTCCCCAGGTCTCGAAAACCGCGAGACCTGGGCCACCCGCCCATCCAAGCAAACCGGCTTCCACCCCAACGAGCGCAAATGCGGCGCTCGCTGGGGACCCCGGCTTCCACCCCAACGAGCGCAAATACGGCGCTCGCTGGGGACCCCGGCTTGAATGGGGCACCCCTCAGGTTAGTAGGGTGGGCCACCCGGCTTGTTGCTTTCTCAACTCATTGGCAGCCGCTGAATTTGAGGGATGTCAAGCGAGTTTGCCAGACAGAACTGGCCGGAACCGTGTAATACTCCTGCGCGTACCAGAAGGTGCAACCATCAGAAGCGTCGATTGCCATACTTGAATAGTCACCCCAGCGAAAGAGCGCTCCCTGCGAGCCAGTGCCAGCAAACAGTGATGTCTCGGCTTCCATCTGGCCGAGAGGATCGGTGGGTACGCGACCAGTGGCAGCGATTGAGTCGTATACGGAAGAGCTAGCCAGGCTGTAGCCGAGCGCAATGTCACCGACCTTGTCTTGTGCCATAGAAGCCATCCAGCGATTGTTGGAATCGGGAGCAAACGTGCCCGACTGAAACAGCGAAACGCCGGATATGGTCACGGTGCGCACCGGCGCCCGAAACTCGTACCAGCGAACACCAGCCTGTGCGGCTGACGCTGTGGTGACATGGTTCACATACCAATGTTGTTGCGGCAGGCGGCCAGCATTCGGCGGGACGTGAGAAGGTACTCCGTCATTCCAATAGGCAAAGCGATACATCAAACGATCGCCCAAGGAATCGAGGAGGGTAGAGGTGCCTTCCTGAGGGACGCAGGGAGAATTCAGGTTCGGGCAGAACGGTGTGTAGGTCGGGACAGTTATAGGATCGGCCAAGCCGCTGCCGGTGAAGGTTGACTGGCTCGGGTTGGCGAAGTCGGGACGCATCGAGTACAGATACAAGTGGTTTTGAGTTTGGTCGACGTCATAACTCCCGATGAAGAATTCATCCTGATTTGCAGGTGGCGGAGTGGGGGAATCGATGTCGGCAGGTAACAAGCTGAAGTCGTTGGGCGAAGTGAGGAAACAAATCTGTTCGGCCGTCCGATCGCCAACAATCAACTTCGCGGTGTTATAGGCGCAGGCCTGAACACCCGCGTAAGCGCCGTTTGGGATTGTGCTGTTCTGCGTCTGGAAGTAGCCGCTAGGCCAGATACCCCACTTAGGATAGTCAGGAAAGCCGCTTCCCAAGGGAAATTCGTACTCATAGTAGGTCCCGGTAGCGTCGGGGCTGGTGGAGACAGCGACGCAAGCAGAGAACGGGCCCAAGTCGCCCCCGTTTTCGTCGAAATAGTTCTGCGCCAGCAGCCAGCGATGGTTGACCTTGTCCCATTCGGCAATGACGTCGCCATCGTTCTCGTTGTAACAATCTCCGCCTAAGGCCCGCCAGAGCAGGTTGCCATCGAAGGGGCCGGCCTCCAGCGCTCCTGTGCTCTTGTTGTAAACCGCGTACTGCAAGTTCACCCACTCTACAATTTGCGTGTCGCCAACCGCGGCGTTCGTATCCGGTGGAGCGCAGCCGCACATCTTGTCAATTCCCAGTAAGCTGAGCCCAACCGAAAAACTGGAAGGGCCGCCAGGGATGTTCTGCTCCACGGGATCCACGGGATGACCCAGAACCCTACCAGGATGGAAGTTCACGTGGAGGGGCTCGCGTTCTTCCTGGAAGCCATAATGCTCACGCGCCGGCTGTTTGGCGAGTTCGCGCAGTGGCGGCGAGACAGCAAAGCGTACTGGCCGACGAAGTTCAGGCTTGGGGGTTGAATTGTCCTGGGCTGAGACCTGCCCGCCAGCCAGTGACAAGAAGATCGCGATCAAGATGACAAGTTGGATGGATATCGTGGAAGGCTTCACGAGCGCTCTTCCTTTCTCGACTTATTGGTCAGCCGCTAAACTTGGGCGGAGGCAGGTGGCTCAGCCTACCATCTTGAGGGCGCCCCATTCAAGCCGGGGTCCCCAGCGAGCGCCGCATTTGCGCTCGTTGGGGTGGAAGCCGGGTTTGCTTGGTATTTTCGTGTGCCGTGCCCGGCGGTATCGCGAATCTAACCACGCTCTCCACTTCCACTGAAAGTCAAAATCACCGCCCAATCTGTTGTTCATTCGCTCAGCAGAGCTCTTGCGAGGGCCCTCCCCGTGGAAGAAAAGCAGGTCCCTCCACTGCGGTCGGGATGACACCATCCTGTCGTGCATTCGCCAAAACCGCGCCAATGCTGCGCTCAGAAGAAGTGAATTTACGCTTATGATTTTCCGGCTTTTGTGGCGGGCGGACCCCAGCCGCCGCCGCCGGGAGTTTCGACGCGAATTCGTTCGCCGCGCCGCAAGCGCACGCTGCACTTGCTGGGCAAAACTTCGGTCGAACCGTCGGAGCGAAGGATGCAGGTGCGGCCAGGTGCTCCGTCGGCCCCGCCAGCGAGTCCATAGGGACGAGTTTTGCGGCGGTCGGACAGAAGAGTCACGGTCGCATCGGTGAGCAACTCGAGTTCGCGCACAATGCCGTCGCCGCCGCGATGTTTGCCCTCGCCGCCACTCGACTCCGCGTCGGGTAAATGTGTTGCGCGTCCCGGAGCGGCGCTCCGCAACGCATATTTGGTTACTCGAAAAGGATAGCTGTACTCCAGCGCCTCTGCGGGCGTGTTCAGCGAATTGGTCATGTGAGTGTGCACGCCGGAAACGCCATCGTGGATCGGAGTTGCTCCCGAACCGCCAGCGATGGTCTCGTAATAGGCGAAGGGCACGGCTGTGCCGCTGCGTGTGTCCATGCCACCGATGGTGAGATTGTTCATGGTGCCAGACGAAGCTGCGGGGATAACGCCGGGGAGCGCCTGAGCCAGGGCGCGGAGAAGCACGTCGACGATGCGCTGCGAAGTCTCGACATTGCCGCCGGCGACGGCAGCCGGGGGCCGTGCATTGACCACGGAACCTGCGGGCGCAATGACTTGAATGGGACGCATGAGGCCGGCGGTGGCGGGGACATCGTCGCGCAACAGGCAACGGAAAACGTAGAAGCAGGCGGAATAGGTGATGGCTTCCACCGCGTTGATGCTGCCGGCTACCTGGGGCGAGCTGCCGGCGAAATCCACGACTACCGGTCGCGCCGCGGACGACTTTCGAGGGAACTTGATGCACACAGCGATACGCACGGGATCGTCGCTGACACCATCGTCGTCGAGAAAATCCTCGGCAGCATAAGTACCGGGAGGAACGGTTGCGAGGAAGGCGCGCATCATTTGCTCGGAGTAATTGAGCAGTGCGGGGCCAGCGCGCCGCACTCGTGCCAGGCCGTAACGCGCCGCAGAGTTCGTGCAGTCGCGTGGTGCCGGTGTGACAGGCGGCGAGCTGCGCGCTCAAGTCGCCCTCGCGCTCCTCGGGAGTACGGACATTGTTCAGCAACAGCGCCAGCAAGTCGCGATCGATCTGGCCGCCGCGCACGATCTTCACCGGAGGGATACGTAATCCTTCCTGATAAATTTCGCGGCACGGACCCATGGAACCAGCGTAGGTTCCACCGACGTCGGCATGATGGGCGCGGGCGGCGACGAAGAAATCTGGTGCTGCGGAATGCGGGGCCGGAGCAAGAAAGTTCTGGGGCACGGAACGCCGGGCAGTGAACCGGGAGTCATCGTATTGGCGGGCTGCGATTGCAGGCTTGCGCCTGCGAGGTGGGAGAGGTGCAGGCGCGGCGTCTGCGATGAAGACCGGCGCCAACACCGTGATGTCGGGCAGATGCGTGCCGCCACGGAAAGGGTCGTTCAACATGGCGATGTCGCCGGGAGCGAAGGTGAGGTCGGCGATCGCGGCGCGAACCGACATCGGCATGGAGCCGAGATGCACGGGCATGTGATCGCCCATGGCAAGAACTTGCCCGGAACCGTCGAATAACGCACAGGAGTAATCGCGACGCTCTTTGATGTTGGGCGAGAATGCGGTGCGGCGAAGTGAGGCGCCCATCTCTTCGGCGATGGATTGGAAGAGATGCTTGAAGACTTCGAGCTCGACAGGATCAGACCGCACGTGAGCAGTGTACGCCAGAGAAAAAGGCCGCAATATTGCCGGCCGGTGAGTTTCGCAAAGTCGAAGAATCACTAAAGCGTCAGCAACGCAAGATATTTTTTGAAGATTTTTGTTGACATTCTGGAGAAGTAACCGCAATATCTTGCGATAGACATAGTGCTCGTGCAATATCTTGGGCATCTATGGCAGTTGGGCCCGAACGAACGCTCAATAACCTTCAAGGGAAGGTTCCATTACAAGGAGGATTTACCAATGGCAACGAAGAAGAAAGCTACGAAGAAAGCCGCCAAAAAGAAAAAGCGGTAACTGATCCCGGCGTGGCCTCTTTGGCCCCGCCGTTTTTGTTTCTTTGCAAGGCCTCCGCTGGTTGTTTGCGGAGGCCTTTTGTTCTGCTCTACCACCTCTACTGCGGCGACCCCTCCAGCTGATAGTTACACGTCCCGTTCGTCGGTTGTGTTGGCAGTGGCGGCACCGTCAGCATATTCGGAGCCGTGAAGTCGAAGAACCCGTTCGTCGGATCCGTCATGTCTCCCGTCGTCGCATCGCGTTGCGTCAGCGCCGGTACATTAAACCGCGTCTCGATCAGCTTCAGGATCGACGTATAGTCCGTCGCCAAATGCGAGATCGTATGCGGCTTCGACCACGGTGACACTACCACCACCGGCACGCGGAATCCCGTCACGTTGAACAGCCCTTGCGTATGCCCCTGCAAGTCCGTCGGCAACTGATCGTCCGGCGGCGTCACCAGAATCGGCGCCACGTGGTCGAACAATCCGCCGCCTTCGTCATACGTCAGGATGAACGCCGAGTCAGGCCACGCCGCGCTGGTCAGCAGCGCATTCAAAATCTTCTGCACGTCGGCCTGTCCCGTCTGCACGTTGTTGCCCGGATGTTCATCCAGCGAGGTCGATGCCGCCCGTTCGATGAACACTACTTGTGGCAGCGCCGTGTCAGCCCCCGGACTCGCCAGAATGTTGTAGTACTCCTGGATGTTCCGCACATTGCCCTGGATTTGCGGATCGTTCCAGTCGGCCCAGTTCGCCAGGAATACGCTGTTGTCTTGGTAGTAATAGCGCCAGGTGATACCCGCCTGCGTCAGCGCGCGGAAGAACGTAGGCCGCTGCCACGCCGGATCGCTCGGACTCGTCGGCGGATACCCATGGCCCCACGACGTAGCCGCAAACAAATACATCCGGTTCGGAACCGTATTCGCTGCAATCGGCGAATACCAGGTGTCGCTGCTGCTGAATTGCGTTGCTAGCTCATAAATGAACGGCAGGTCCGTCGAGTCGTAATATCCCAACGGCCGCGAGTGCGTCGGATCATACTGATCGCCCGTACCCCCTGACAGCGTCGTGTCCAGGAACCGGTCCATCAAGTACTGAGAATTCATGGTCAGGTTTAACCAGTCATTGCCCACCAGGTCCATGTCGTAATGGGTCTCATCCCACGACGGCGAAAGATTCTCGATGCACTCGGTCCGCTGATGGAATGGCCCAAACGCCTGTCCCTGCGGATTCTGGATGGTGTAGCCCTGCGGCAACGTGTGCAGATCGTTCACGTCACTCAGTTGCGCTCCCGGTATCGGCGGGATATGGTTCACCCGGTACTCGGCCAGCACTCCCTGATAGTTATCGAAAGCCCGATTCTCCTGGACCATGTAGATGATGTGGTTCAGGTTCGATATTCCACCCGTACTTACCGTTACCGTCGCCGTCGCCGTTACCGGCGGCGTGTTGGGGTAAATCGAGGTAGCCGTCGCCGTGTAGCTCGTAGTCGCCTGCGGATGTACGCAGCAATACGATCCCATGCCCACCGGCGTCACGTTTCCAACTCCCTGATTAATGCTGACCGCCGATGCATTCTGCGTGGTCCACGACAATGTGACCGCGCCGCCCGGCGGCACCGTAATAGGCTGCGCTGAGAACGTCAGCGTGGTCGGCTGGTCCACTGTCACCACCACCGATGGCGAGAACGCCGTACCGCTGGCGCCGCTGCCCACCGGACCTTTCGCCGAAACCTGGTACGTGGTGGTGCTGTTCAGGGGCGGCGTAGTGTAGCTGGCCGAACAGGTGTTGCCGCTGCAAGACGGCGTCAGCGGAGCCGTGGTATTGGCCGGTAGTATGGTTAACACGTAGGTACTGCCGTTGTTCGGGCCGCTGTAGTTCAGCGTAACCGTGCTTCCCGCCTGAATCGTCGTCGGTGATGCAGTCAGGGTCACCGGGACGATGGTCAAGGTCGTCGAAGCCGGAGTCGAATTCGTCGTCCCCGAACTGGCCGTCGCCATAAATGTGGTCGTACTCGTCGGGATGCCGGTGTCGGTATAAGGATTAGCTTGCAGAGGCAGTGCCTGCCCGTCGTCCTGCCCAGAGTTCACAATCGAAGGAGTTACCGAAATCGCCGTCGCGTTCGTCGTGGTCCAGGT
This sequence comes from uncultured Acidobacteriaceae bacterium, assembly GCA_963833305.1. Taxonomy (GTDB): domain Bacteria; phylum Acidobacteriota; class Terriglobia; order Terriglobales; family Acidobacteriaceae; genus Bog-257. The sequence goes on from CAWHXN010000006.1 coordinate 41,833, forward strand.
GAAATTCACGAACTGGCCCGGGGCTGCATTCGTAGGCGAAACCGCGAAGTTGCTCACCGTGGGAGTGGTCGATCCGCCGCCGCCCCCGCCTCCCCCATTGCCGCCTCCGCCGCCATTGCTGCCGTTGCTTCCGCCACCGTTGTTGCCGGAGTTGTTCGCACTCGAGCCTCCGCATCCTGCGGCGATCAATAACAACGCCAAACTCATCACAACCAGGGGTGCAGTACTGCGTAACCTGACCATAAACCGGTTCCACTCCTCAAAACACTCAGGGCCATCTTTCGACCTTTGCCAGGTCAAATGCCGCACGCCCTCTTTTCGCTGCGACTGCAGCAGCTAGGATTCGACAACTCGCCTCCGAGTTGTTTCCCGCCTGCTCTGGAGTTGTGAAAATTAAGGCCTTGAAAGTGTTGCGACTGCCCTTTTCGGACGTGTTATCCCGACCGCAGCCCTGCGTAGCGGAGGGACCTGCTTTTTCTTCACCGGGCAGGAGCATGGCTTTGCATCTAACCCAACAACAGAGGTGTCATCCCGACCGCAGCGAAGCGAAGCGGAGGGACCTGCTGTCTCTTCCCTGCGGCTGGAATCTTCTATAACCAAGTCTTTTTTTACGGAAGGCTCCAACCTCACGGCGACACCTGAAAGGTCTGCATCTCATCATCTTTGAACTATCCACTAACCACTGTACTGTTCTCTCGTTATAATGCTCCGCAGCCATAGGCTGGCTTTCCAGCCGCATCCCAGACTTGTGACCACGGAAAAGAAGAAAAAACGCAAGAGCAGCGGTACCGCCGATCCGGTCATTCCGGACAAGCTCTACTTTCGCATTGGCGAGGTCTCGCGCCTCTGCCGCCTGCCGGCTTACGTCTTGCGCTTTTGGGAAACTGAATTTCCCCAACTGAAACCGGTCAAAAGCGGCACCGGTCAGCGCATGTATCGCCAGCGCGACGTGGAAAATGTTCTGCGCATCAAGAAGCTGCTTTACGATCAGGGATTCACCATCGCCGGTGCTCGCCAGCATCTCAAGGGCGAAGCCAAGTCGGTGCAGGGGCAGTCGGGACTGCCGTTTCCTAAACGCAGTTCTGCCGACCAAATAAAAAAAGTCCGGCAAGGCCTGCAGGAAATCCTCGGCATCCTCACTTCCCGCCGCAAGTAACCCAGTTGTCGGTTGTCAGTTATCAGTTGTCAGGCGCCAATGGTCAATCTTGGGGGAGGCATCGCTATCATCCCGACCGCAGCCCAGCGGAGTGGAGGGACCTGCTGTCTTTCGCATGAGGCAGGAATCTTGCATAGCTGGGTTCAACATTAGCGGTTTTCACGAATGCGAAGCCCCCTGGCCCGCCTCAATGCTCTTGCTTTTCTCCCCGCCCCGGCCTTTTACTGACAACTAGCCACTGGCAACTGCTTCTCATGAAGACCAACGCCGTCCGCTTACTCGACACCCTCAATATCCCCTACGAGCTACGCGACTACCAAGTCGATCCCGAAGATCTGGCTGCCGAAACCGTCGCCGCCAAGCTTGGCCTGCCTCCAGCGCAGGTCTTCAAGACCCTGCTGGCGCGCGGCGATCGCCACGGACCGTGCTTTGCTGTCATCCCTGGCAATGCCGAGCTCGATTACAAAGCTCTCGCCAAACTCACCGGCGATCGCAAAGTTGAATTGGTTCCGCTGAAGGAGGTGCAGCCTCTCACCGGATACATCCGCGGCGGCGTCACCGCGCTGGGCGCCAGGAAGGACTACCCCGTCTTTACCGACGAAACCATCGAACTGTGGGACGTGGTCTCCATCTCTGCCGGCGTCCGCGGCACCCAGATCCTTATCGCACCGGCCGACTACCTGCGCGTCACCCAGGCCACGCCAGCCGCCATCGCCCGCGAAAAGAGCTGAGCCAGCATTCTTCTGGTGTCATGCCGACCAAGCGAAGCCGCAGTGGAAGGACCTGCTTTCCGCTTCCTCGCCTTTCATGCGCGTTACTGCACGACGCGCGACACTCCAGCGCACTCCAACTGCCCGTGCCCTATCTCCCGTGCGTTACAATCATCCATTCATGTCTTCGACCTCCCAGGCTGTAACCCGGACTCCCGCCGAAGTCGTGCGCATGGCGCCCGTTTCCCAGGCCGCCAACGGCATCTGCTACTCGGTGATGGGAGAGATCACTCCCGGCATCGCCGGCCTGGAGCGCATGATCGCCGCGGTGCCGCGCACCATCGCAGCCGCGCTCGATCGCAAGGCCTACTACTTTGTCCCGCTCACCCTCAACCTGGGCGACGAGACCATGATCGCCGACCGCTACGACGTGCAGCTATCCGACAGCGCCGTCTGCCATCGCAACCAGACGCTGGGCGACTCGCAATGTGTCTTCATCTCCACCCGGCTCATGGAAGACAGCTTTGCCATCGCCTTCGAGTTCTTCATCAACATCGGCCACAACTTTGTGGATCTCGTGGGTGTCTCGCAGGAATTTTCCGACTTGGTGTGGAAGCAAGTAGACGACAAGGCCCGCGGCGAGACTTCACTCGACGCCTACGAACTGCGCAAGGTCGCGACCACCAATGGACCCGAGGCCGAGAAGGCCAAGCATGAATATCTGCTGGCCACCTTCGCCGACTCCATCGCCGTCTACATGTTGTCGCTCTATCTCGACCTGGATTATCAGGACCTGCGCGAGCGCGACTATCCACTTTTGGCGCCGAATGCCCTGGCCGAGCGCCTGCGCAAGGTCAACGAACTCTTTCCCGCCAATTCCGGATACGAGTTCGCCGTCTATCACCGCCGACGGCAGTAAGAACAGTAGATCGTTGATAGTGGATAGTGGATCTTGAAGAGCGAATCGTCGAGAGTGCATAGCGCATTGTGGTTTGCCGGCACGGCAGCCGTCTTTGCTTTGTCATCCCGACCGAAGCGAAGCGGAGCGGAGGGATCTGCGGTTCCACGGTTTCCATCGCGATCGCTGCTTGCAGATTACGCAAGCCTTCCCATGCCTTTCCATTCACGATCCACCATCCACGATCCACTGCCTCTATGATTGCTCACCTCCGCGGACGACTGATCTCGAAACATCCCAACCAGGCCATCGTTGAGGCCGCGGGCGTCGGCTACGACGTCATCATTACCATCCCTACATTTTCCCAGCTGCCTGCCGCCGGCGCCGAAGTCGCACTCCACATCCATACCCACGTACGCGAGGACGCGCTCGCCCTCTACGGATTTCTGCGTCCCGAAGAAAAGCAGCTCTTCGAAAAGCTGATCACGGTCAGCGGCATCGGCCCGAAACTCGCCATCACCATCCTCAGCGGCATGGCCACCTCCGACATGGTGGGTGCGATTCGCGGCAACGATTTCGCCCGCCTGACCAAGATTCCCGGCATCGGCCGGAAGACCGCCGAACGCATGTGTGTCGAGCTGCGCGACAAACTGGAAGGCTTCGGCGTGCCCCAGCCGGTTGTGTCGCATTCGGTCGTCGAAGAAGACGTGATCTCCGCGCTGACCAACCTTGGCTATCAGCGAGTCTTGGCGGAGAAAGCCGTCGAGCGCGCCGTCCAGTCCGCCGGCCGCGAAAATTTCGACGCCATCTTCCGCGCCGCCCTGGGCACGCTCTCGAAGTAGGAAGGCCGCTTTTCGCTCGTCGCTTTTCGCTTTTTCGCTCTTCGATGCAACTCTTATGTGTCATCCCGACCGAAGCGAAGCGAAGTGGAGGGACCTGCTGTTTCTTTCTCGCGGCATCAATCTTCACAGTGGCGCGGCCCTCACTGTTTCCGCTTCTCCACCCGATAATTACTCACCTCCGCAACGCATCCCACCTGCATCGCACCCGGCTTCGCGGTGGTAAATGGACAAAACTCGAAGTCCCCGTAAACTTCGTGATCGAAATCTCCCAGTGCACCCTCGATCTCCGGCGGTAGCAGCGTCCCATCCCGCAGCCCCAGCATCCGCCTGGTTCCGACAATCCAGATTCGCCGCGTCGGGTTGCCATTCCAATTCGACAATCTGCCCCGAACGCTGAAGCACGCCGCCACTACTCGTGGATCCTTGCGGCACGAAGAAGCCTGCGCCGAGGCCGCCAGTAAACTCACACCGATCAGGATCAGCGCGCACAAGCCCCGCGGGAACAACACCGAAATCCGCCGGTCAACTGTTTTGGCCATATCTGCTTCGCGTACTATAAACCGCGTGCGCGAGAACGTTCTTCGCTACATCCGCCAACAACAACTCATGCGCGCGGGCGACCGTGTGGCCGTCGCCGTGTCAGGCGGCGCCGACTCCATCGCCCTGCTGCGTGCGCTCCTCGATCTGCGCGACGAGTTGGGCATCGTGCTCGCCGTGGCGCACTTCAACCACGGCTTGCGCGGCGACCAGTCGCTGGCCGACGAGGCCTTCGTCGCAGAATTGGCAAAGCAACACGCGCTGGAATTTTTCTGCGGACGCGCCGACGTACGCGGCCACGCTCTCGCCGCCAAGCTCAGCCTCGAGGCCGCCGGACGCAACCTGCGCTATCGCTGGCTGGCGCAACTGGCTGCCGAGCAACGCTTCGACGCCATCGCTGCGGCTCACACGCTCGACGACCAGGCCGAAACCGTGCTGCTCAAATTCCTTCGCGGAGCCGGCACTCGCGGGCTCGCCGGAATCTATCCAGTCCTCGAACTGGAAAACCATCGCGTTGTCCGTCCCCTGCTGTGCGTCGCGCGCGACCAGGTCGAAACTTACCTTGAGTCCCTCGGCCAGCAATGGCGCGAGGACGAAACCAATCTCGACCGCCGTTTCACTCGCAACCGCGTACGCCACGATTTGCTGCCTCTCCTGGAGCGCGAATTCAATCCCAACATTCGCGCGTTACTGGCCGACGCTGCCGAGCTTTCGCGTGCCGAACAGGATTACTGGCAAGCCCTTGTAGAATCCGAACTGGCGCAGCGGCTCGATCCCGTTCAAGATGCTCGGGTAAGGCCGCGCTTCAGCGCCGCATCGCGGCCAGCCCCTTTCCATTTCGAGCCGGCTTCTGCCGGCGGCACACCCTCGAGTCCTCGCCTTCTCCTCGACGGATTTCCCGCCCTTCCGCTGGCCCTTCAACGCCGCCTCCTCAAGGCTTTCGCTGAAACCTACAGTCTGGCCCTCGACTTCGACCACATTGAGAAGCTGCTTCATTGCGCTTTGGGCAACTTGCCTAGAGCCGAGCTCCCTTCTAACTGGCTGGCTGAATGCCGAGGTAATTCTCTGGAACTTCGCCCGCCCGCAGCCTTCCCCGTGTCGTCATCCGACTATGAGTACCTGTTGCCGGTTCCGGGTGAGGTGCGCATCGCAAACCTGAACTTGACTGTGCGAGCGTTGCTGGTTACCCCCGAGTTCGCCCGCGACACGCCGTCCGACACTCTGCTGAATGCAGCTCTTATCGGCCCGCAGCTAACCATCCGCAACTGGCATCCGGGAGACCGCTTCTGCCCCGCCCACAGCCGCTCGGAAGAAAAGCTGAAGCGCCTCTTCGCCGAAAAGCACATTCCAGCCGATCAGCGCCCCACGTGGCCGGTCATCCTTCATGATGCAGATATCGTCTGGGTGCAAGGCTTCCCCGTGGCCCGCGCCTACCAATGGAAAGGCCAAGGCGACGCCGTCAAAATCGACATCGGGCAGAACTAAGTCATCCTGTGTCATCCTGAGCGCCGCATTCGCGCTTTTCGCGAATGCGGAGTCGAAGGACCTGCTTCTCCTGACAACCGGCAACTGACCACTGCCAACTGGTCTTTGTCATCCCGACCGTAGCGGAGTGGAGGGACCTGCTTTTTTCTTCGCCCTGAGAAGACCTCACTTCCACCCCCTTCGCACGTCAAAAGATTGTGACAACCTGAACTGGTGCCGTACTCCCCGCACCTTAGTTCCATTTCGACACGAAACGGGCGCTCCGGCGACCCATTGATTTTATGCAAGTCTCTTGCACCGTTCTGTTTAGCTGCGGGTTACAATCTAGGGTGGGTCGGAATTTGTAAATCCGGCGGGTATGGGGAGCATCTAACTCTCTAGGCACGGAATTCGTGTCTGCCCCTTTCAACAGGAGTATTCAGTGAATTCGACGGTCAAAACGGTCGTGTTCTGGCTCGTGATCGTGCTCTCTGGCGTTCTGCTGTGGCAGGTCGTCAAGAGTGCGAACTCTGGAGCGAAAGATCGCGAAGTCAATTTTTCCCAGTTTCTCTCCGATGTGGACCAAGGCAATGTCAGCGAAGTAACGATCATTGGCCAGGAGGTTCGCGGCAAGTTCAAGAACGATAAGACAGGTTTCCACACCACGGTCATGGCCGGTTACACCGACATGATCAAGGAACTGCGCGATAAAGGCGTGAACATCACCGTCAAGGACGCGCAGGCCGGTGGCTGGCCTAGCTGGCTGCTTAACCTGGCCCCGTTCATCCTGCTGGGCGCCTTGTGGTTCATCATGATCCGCCAGATGCAGACCGGCGGCAACAAGGCGTTGTCGTTCGGCAAGAGCCGCGCCCGCCTGCTCTCCATGCAGCAGAAGAAGGTGACGTTCAAAGACGTTGCCGGCGTGGATGAAGCCAAGGAAGAGCTCAAGGAGATTATCGAGTTCCTGCGCGAGGCGCAGAAGTTCCAGAAGCTGGGCGGCCGCATTCCCAAGGGCGTCCTGCTGGTCGGGCCTCCCGGAACCGGCAAAACCTTGCTGGCCCGTGCGGTGGCCGGCGAAGCCAACGTGCCGTTCTTCAGCATCTCCGGTTCCGACTTCGTCGAAATGTTCGTTGGCGTAGGCGCAAGCCGCGTTCGCGACCTGTTCGAGCAGGGCAAGAAAAACGCTCCCTGCATCATCTTCATCGACGAAATCGATGCCGTCGGCCGTCATCGTGGCGCAGGCCTCGGCGGCGGACACGACGAGCGCGAGCAGACCCTCAATCAGTTGCTGGTCGAGATGGACGGCTTCGAATCGAACGAAGGCGTTATCCTGATCGCTGCCACCAACCGTCCTGACGTGCTTGACCCGGCACTGCTTCGGCCGGGCCGCTTCGATCGGCGCGTAGTGGTCTCGCGTCCCGATGTGCGTGGCCGCGAAGAGATCCTGCGCGTTCACACCCGCAAGATTCCCATCAGCGACGATGTCGATCTTCCCGTGCTGGCTCGTGGCACACCGGGCTTCTCCGGCGCTGATCTGGCCAACATGGTGAACGAAGCCGCTCTGAGCGCCGCCCGTCAGAACCGCAAGACGGTGCTGATGTGGGACTTCGAGCAGGCCAAGGACAAGGTCCTCATGGGCGCCGAGCGCAAGTCGATGCTGCTCTCGGATGAGGAGAAGAAAGTCACCGCGTATCACGAGGCCGGCCACGCTCTGGTCGCCGCCATGCGCGAGCATTCCGACCCCTTGCACAAGGTGACCATCATTCCTCGTGGGATGGCGCTGGGCGTCACCATGCAGTTGCCCATCGACGACAAGCACACTTACACCCGCGACTACCTGGAGACGCGACTGGCCATTATGATGGGCGGCCGCATCGCCGAGGAACTATTCCTCAACACCATGACCACGGGAGCCGGCAACGACATCGAGCAGGCGTCGGATCTGGCCCGCAAAATGGTCTGCGAGTTCGGCATGTCGTCGCTGGGGCCGATCACGTTTGGCAAGAAGGAAGAGCAGATCTTCCTGGGCCGCGAGATCAGCCAGCATCGCGACTTCAGCGAGGAGACGGCGCAGAAGATCGACGCCGAAGTCCGCCGCTTCGTCGACGATGGCTACAACTCGGCACGGCACATCCTGGAAAGCAATCGACCGATCCTGGAGAAGATTGCCGCGGCTCTGCTGGAGCGCGAGGTGATTGACGCCAACGATATCCAGTTGCTCATCGAAGGCAAGGAACTGCCGATCAAGGTGAATCCCAATTCTCCGCCTCCGGTGAAAGACGACGTGCAGCAGGTACTGAAACCGGCTCCCGGCCAGCCCAACGTGGCTCCCGGCGAACGCCCGGCTCAGGCGTAAAACGGCTGTCAGCTATCTCGGCTGTCGGCCTTCAGCTACATCACAGGGCGGTCCGCAAAGGGCCGCCCTTTTTGTTGTCGTCCCGACCGCAGCGAAGCGGAGTGGAGGGACCTGTTGTTCTCGTGCGGCGCGACAACCACGCTGACATACGCTGGCCAGCGATTTTCATCCAATTGAAACAAAACCACATCGCTCCGACTTGCTCCCGGCGTGCTTCGCCTCTAGAATCGCTGATTGCACCGAAAGTAGTGTGGAGGAAGCATGGCCAATTTGAACGTTGGCGAGCAAGTGCCGGACTTTGAACTGCCGGCGGTCGTGGGCAACATCAAGACGCAGTTCAAACTGAGCGACTACCGCGGAAAGAAAAATGTGGTTCTCGCTTTTTATCCGGCCGACTGGACACCAGTCTGCGCCTCGCAGTTGCCCGGCCTGAATACCGATCTGGAGCGCTTCGCCGGCTACGATGCCGAGGTCGTCGGCATCAGCGTCGACTCAATCCCCAGCCACACCGCCTGGCAAAAGAAAGAAATCGGCGTCCTCAGCTTTCCTCTGGCCAGCGACTTTTATCCCCACGGCAACGTCGCCAAGAAATTCGGCGTGCTGCGCGAAGGCGATCCCATCCCGGGCATCACGGAGCGGGCCATTTTCGTGGTTGGCAAAGAATGGCAAACTGGCATTCGCCAAGGTTTATCCCATCGGACAAGTGCCCAGCAACGACGAAATCTTCGAGGTGCTGCGCAAGCTGTAGTTATATCCACACTGCCTCAGGCCACCACGGCCGACGATCAAGTCCCGCCGGGAGCGAGGCGCAGCGGAGGGAACCTGTTTTTTCGAGGGTGTCATCCCGACTGAGGACTTCAGTCCGAGTGGAGGGACCTGCTTCTCTTCCGCGCCGCAGAAATCTCCGCAGCAGAGACGGGAGCAGGTTAGATTTTCCTGCACTACCGGCTCATTGCCTTCAGGGGCTGCATCGCTTCGCCACCGAACGCGGGCACCAGCATCTCCAACACTCGCTTGACATCGTCGAAGATATAATCAGCGCGCAGATCCGAGCGCTGCGCCACCACCCGGTCGCGCATCAGTCCTTCAGTTGCGCCTAGCAGCGCGGCCCGCACTGCATCCAGCTTCAGGTCCGGGCGGATCTGGCCCTGTCGTTGCATCTCAGCCAGAATTCCATCCACCACGCCGGCGAACTGACGAAATCCCTGGCTGATCAGCACGTCGCGGTTGTCTTTACGCACTCGTCGCGACTCCAGCGCCACCAACTCCTTCAAGTCAGAATCGTTCTCTAACTCGACCACCAGCGCTTCCAGCATCCGAAACAGCCGGTCTGCCGGCATGCCCGTGCCTTGTGTCGCCTGCGCCCGTTCCATTACGCCGGCCCAGCCGCGATCAAAGATGGCCACCAGCAGCCCTTGCTTGCTGCCAAAATGCTTCATCAGCTGCGATTCGCTGGTTCCAGCCTCGCGTGCAATCGCCACCGTGCTGGTGTTTTCATATCCATTCCGCGCGAACAGATGTTTCGCCGACAGCAGGATACGGTCGTGAGAAGAGACCGGAGGCATGGTTTTTACAACAGCAGTGTCAGGCACAGCGTCAGGCATAGGCTCACTCGATCATAGCAACCCGACGACTAACAGGAAGTTGCGCCACCTTCGCAGAGAACCGAGCTGAAATCGGGGTGTCATCCCGAGCTTGTACCCCCGGTTCGCCCCTCCGTTGGGCTAACCTGGGATATTGCGTCATCTCGCAGACCTGTCTTTTCACCCTGTCATCCCGACTGAACCGCAGCGTAGTGGAGGGGATCTGCTTTCTCGAAACAATCAGTCAAGCGCAAGGGACCGCGAAAACCAGTCAAGTCCCACACGGCACGACGCTGCCTTCTCTAATGCGTGCTCGCCGTCTTACGCGCAGCCGGCGTCGTTTGTGCCGCACTCGCTCCCGTCGTCCTTACCACCTGGTCAATCGTCTGGTAGAGCTGCGAGACGTCCGTCACTTCCACCACCGACGTACCGTGTCCGGTGTCGCTGACAATGTAAATCGTCGGCGTGTGATCCAGCGGAATGCGGCCGCCCATCGAACGGTCGGCTTCCACCTTGGCCGCCAGTTCTCCCGACGGATCCACCACGAACGGCAACGTAACTTTGTGGTCCTCCGCCCATTTTTCCGTGATCCCGCGCAGGTTCTGCTTGGTTATGCTTGTCTGGTTGGCGAAGATGTACAAACGATAATCGTCGCCCAGACTCTTCGACTTGGTATCGAAGTAGCGTGCGTTGATCGCAGCTTCCAGCGACCAGGGATGCTGCCGCAGCGGAAAGTCATATTGCACCAGGGCAATGTTGTACTGCTTGGCCGCTTGTTTCACCAGGGGCGCAGCCTTGGCGCACTGGGGACATTCCAGATCTTCAAACACAATGATGGCGATCTTTGATCCTTTGGGCGGATGCAGCATTGAGGTGTCAGCACCCCAAGCCAGCGTGCTGCCGAGCAGCAGCAGGGCCGCTGCGGCGAACTGCAGGAGAGACAAACGCTTCATTCCGATCGTTTCCTTTTAAGCCGGACTGTCCGGCGGGCTACGCAGGGATTACAAAATATAGTAACGGATTCCGGGCTGATGAGTCTCGTCCCGGCGGAGAAACGCCGCATTGCCCCAGGTTCGGGTGCCTCCTTTCCGACGCTAGCTTGGGCAGAATAAGCCTCGGGGAGTTTGAGCCCCGCAAAGCGCGTATGCTAGCATTTCAAGTTTGTTACAGCTTCACCATGCGCAGGCCGGCATGGTGCCCCGCCCTTTTGCCTCGCTGGCAACCTCGGGGTTGTACAAGCACGATTCACGCGTGCAACAAAGCTCCTGATTCGGCGCTGGTTGCTCCGGTTGGGTGCTGCGTTGCCTTTGAGACACTCGCGCGGAATCGCAGCCAGGGTGTCCGATCAGCGCCGCATTAGCGAGGATTGGAGCGGGGAGTCAGCGGCCATTCATGGGTGTTGCCAATCGTACGAAGGAGTCCTAGGTGAAGAATTACGAAGGCGCAAACATTCGCAACGTCGCCCTGGTCGGGCATTCACATTCCGGCAAAACTTCCCTCGCTTCGTCCATGCTGTTTACCGCCGGCGCCACCCAGCGCCTGGGCCGCGTCGATGAAGGCAACACCACCACCGATTACGACGAAGAAGAAATCTCGCGGGCCATGTCCATTTCCGCCGCCACCGCCGTGGTCGAGTGGGGCAAGACCAAGATCAACCTCCTCGACACGCCCGGCTTCAGCATGTTCATCCACGAAGCCGAAATGGCGCTGCCTGCGGTCGAAGCCGCGCTGGTGGTGGTCGACGCGGTCGCCGGAGTCGAGGTCATCACCGAGCGCATCTGGCAATACTGCGACAAGTTCGCGTTGCCTCGCGCCATCGTCTGCACCCGCATGGACCGCGAGCGCGCCGACTTCAACCGCGTGATGGAATCGCTCACCACGGCCTTCGGACGCACCGTCGTTCCCGTGCAGCTGCCCATCGGCTCCGAAAAGAGCTTTACCGGCGTCATCGACCTGGTGAAGATGCAGGCCTACACCTATCGAGATGGGCGGCAACGGCAAAGCTACGGTCGGCCCCATTCCCGACAATATGGCCGAACAGGCCAAGGCCGCGCACGAGCGCCTGGTCGAACTGGTCGCCGAAGGCGACGACACTCTGATGGAAGAGTTCTTCGACAAGGGCACCATCGCCGAAGAACACATTGTCGCCGGCCTGCACAATGCCGATTCGCGAAGACAAAATTTTCCCCGTGCTCTTCGCCTCCGGCCTGGGCAACATCGGCACCGACGAGGTGCTCGACTTCGTGGCCGATTACCTGCCTACCGCGGCCGAGCGCGAGACCGTGAAAGCTGCTCCCACGGCGAATAACGGCGAGCCCGCCACCCGCAAGGTCAGCCGACTCCGAACCACTCTCGCTTTTCGTCTTCAAGACCATCAGCGATCCCTTCTCCGGACGCATCTCCTTCTTCAAGGTTTACTCCGGCGTGCTGAAGAACGACGCGATGGTGCAGAACTTCAACCGCAGCAGCGCTGAAAAGTTTGCGCACATTTCGATCATGCAGGGCAAGACCGCGGTCCCGGTCAACGAACTGCACGCCGGCGACATCGGCGCAGTTGCGAAGTTAAAGGACACCCTGACCGGCGACACGCTGGGCGACAAGGGCTCGCCTATTCAGTATCCGCAGGTGACATTCGCCGAGCCGGCCATCACCTTCGCCATCGAGCCCAAGACCCGCGCCGACGAAGACAAGCTGAGCAACGGCATTCACAAGCTGATGGAAGAGGACGCCATGTTGCGCTTCTTCCGCGATCCGCAGACCAAGGAATTCCTCATCGCCGGCACCGGCCAGCAGCACATCGAAGTCATCGTCTCCAAGCTGAAGAACCGGTACCACACTGAGGTAGTCCTCAAGGCGCCCAAGGTTCCGTATCGCGAGACCATTCGCGGCCGCGCCGACGTGCAGGGCCGTCACAAGAAGCAGAGCGGCGGTCACGGCCAGTTCGGCGATTGCAAAATCAAGATGGAGCCGCTGCCGCGCGGCGGCAACTTCGAGTTCGCCAACGAAATCTTCGGCGGCGCCATTCCCAAGAACTACATTCCTGCGGTCGAGAAGGGCATCGTCGAAGCGGCCCAGCGCGGCTTTCTCGCCGGCTTCCCCGTCGTCGACTTCAAGGTCATCCTCTACGATGGCTCCTATCACGATGTCGACTCCAACGAACTTTCCTTCAAGACCGCCGGCCGCATCGCCTTCCGCAAAGCCATGGAGCAGGCCAAGCCCACTCTGCTGGAGCCCGTCATGAACGGTCGAGATCACCATCCCTGACGAGTTCGCCGGCTCCATCATGGGCGACCTCAACAGCCGTCGCGGACGCATTCAGGGCATGGACAACAAGGGCGGCAAGACCATCGTGAAGGCCGAAGTTCCCATGGCCGAAATGCTGACCTACGGCACCGATCTCACCTCCATGACCCAGGGCCGCGGCAGCTTCTCCATGGAAATGCATCACTACGATTTCGTGCCCGCACTCGCAGCAGGAGAAGATCATCGCCGCAGCCAAAGCCGAGCGCGGCGAAGAAGTCGAAGTGGAAGAGTAGGGCTACTGGCAAACAAGATTATTATTGTTTGTGTGAACGTCTGGGGAAAGGCTGAAGTTGGCAATGAAATCTTAGCAACGAAGATCAAGTCCCGCTTTGTGGGACGAAAGATCATAGCCCAGCGCTTCAGCGCTGGGGAGTTGATATTTTTAATGAGTGAGCCCCTTCAGGGGCGGCACACGAGAATATCAACTAACGCCGGTGCCCCATCCAAGCTTCTTTTGCTTGCGTGGGGATTTTTTCGTCCGGGTGGGGTTTATTGTTTCAGATTCCCGGAACCTGTTTGTCGAAAATAAGCAAACAGAATAAGAGCCTTAGCATCCTATATTAGACTGCGCAACATCCGAGCGCGATGATTCTCCATCGCGCGTTCGACTGACAACCAAGACAGCCTTCCGAAGCGAGGTCCGTGATGCGACTAGCGATCCTAGCGATCCTGACTGGTTTGACAGCCCTGATGGTGATGACTCTTTCCGCTTGCGGTGGAGGCGGCGGCAATAACAATCCTCCCAGCGTCACCGTGTCTCCGGCAACCGCCAATGTGCAGGAAGCAGGGACCCAGCAGTTCACCGCAAGTGTGATCAACACCAGCAACACTTCTGTGAACTGGCAGGTGAATGGCATCGCGGGAGGCAACACGTCAGTCGGAACCATCAGCAGTACTGGCCTTTACACCGCTCCCGCCGTTGTCCCCAGTCCGGCTAGCGTCACTATCACCGCCGTTTTGCAGGCCGATACCAGCTTCTTCGGCAACTCCATCGTCACGGTCACGGCCGTGCAATTCGGCAACGGGTCGCTTAAGGGTAATTACGTCTTCAGCCTCGGTGGAATCGATGTGAACGGTTTCGCCTTCTACGCCGTGGGCGCCGTCACCGCCGACGGTAACGGCAACATCACCGGCGGCGAAGAAGACCTGAACGATGTGTCGTCCGGATACTTGCAGGCCACCTCCGTCACCGGTACCTACAATGTGGGATCTGACGGCCGGGGCACGCTCACCCTGAACAGTTCCATCGGCACCTTCGCTTACGCCTTCGCCCTTCGCGCGCTCAACAACGCCGGCTTGAACGAAATTGACAATAACGTGATCAACGCCACCGGCAACCTTGAGCTGCAGACCGCCACCGGAGTCACCGCGCCTTCAGGCAATTACGCCTTTGGCTTCGCCGGAAGCGCGCTCTGTGGAACTCAATCCTTGAAAGCCATAAACTCCGTCGGCCTTTTCAGTCTGACGGGCGGCAATGTTGGAGGGCTGCAAGACGTGAACTGCAACACCAACATCACCCAGGCCCAATCCCTCAGCGGCTCCTACGGCGCCGTCGACAGCCTGGGCCGCGGCACCGGCGCTTTCTCTGCCAGCTCCGGCAGCGCCGATTTCGTCTACTACGTGGTGTCGGCCAATCGGTACCGTTTCATTTGCAGCGATACCTCTACGTTCTTCCAAGGCAGTGCCGACCTGCAAACCCAGTCATCGTTCGCCGCCTCCGATTTCAACGGCAGTTACGTCGTCAGCAATGGGGCTAGCACGAATGCGGGGGTTTCCTACACTCTGATCCAGTTCAATGCCTCGGGCGGCAACGTCGCCTCCGGCTACTACGACGTGAACGATACCGGAACGGTAGGGCAGGCGCCGGTGAGTGGCGGGGGCTACACTCTGGCGACCAATGGCCGCGTCAACGGCTCGTTCACCGTAAACGGAACGGCGACGCTGCCCTTCAGCATGTATCTCTTCTCGCCCAGCCAGGCCTACTATCTCGATCAGAGAACCACCGCAGTCGGCGGTGGCAACGTCTACGGGCAGGCGTCGGCGGTCACCAGCAACGCGGCTTGGGCGGGCAGCTACGCCACCAAGCAGTTCGGCTACTTCATCGGCGCCAGTGGACTCATTCTGCCTGCTAACAGCACCAGCGTCAGCGGACAAATCTCCGCCGACGGCAACGGCAACCTGGCAGGCACCTTGGACTTCAACGATCCCAACGGTCTCTTCCCAGGCGACACTCTGCAGGGCACCTACAGTGTCGGCACTACGGCTCCCGGCCGCACTGCGGTCACTATCTCTACCACTGAGGGAACCCGCACCTACGTCGCCTACATCGTCGACCAGACTCGAGTCCTGCTGCTGGAAACCGATACCAGCCTGGTTGCTAGCGGAGACGCCATCCGCCAGTTCTGATTGCCGAGGGACGGAGAATCTTTTGTGCCTGTCATCCCGACCGAGGACTTTAGTCCGAGCGGAGGGACCTGCTGTTCCTCCCCGACCGCGATTCACTCGTCTTCTTTTGACGACTCTGTGGATTTGCAGATTTTCCCCTCTTCGCCGTTCGCTGGGTACCCTAACCCTTGTCGCCCGCTTTGGACGACAGGGTGGGTTCACTACAGAATCCTCGCGTGTATTCCGTGGTTCGCCGGTGCCTATTTCCCCGCGCCCTAACCCCCGGTCCCTGGCCCCTGGTTTATAGTGATCTGTGTCCCGGTGAAATCCTTTCGTCCTCATCTCCATCGAGTTTTCTTGGCTGCCGCACTGTTGGCGCTCACGCTGGCGGTGGGCTGCAAGCGCCACGAATTGTCCCATCACGAGTACATGTACGTCTCGGCCGCCGAGACCAGTCTGCGCGATCGCGTAGCCACCATGTACAACAAAATGGGAACCGTGCACAACGGTGATCGGGTCGAAGTGCTGGAGAAGCAGCGTCGCTTTTTGCGCGTGCGCACCGATAGTGGGCAGGAAGGTTGGATCGAAGAACGTAGCCTGGTGCCGCAGGATGTTTACGACGGGTTTCAAAAGCTCGCGCAAGACGATGCCAATACGCCAGTGCAAGCTCATGGCACCACCCGCGCCGAGCTCAATATGCACGTCACTCCCTCGCGCGACGCCGAGCACCTCTACCAGCTTAAGGACGGCGACAAAGTCGAGATCATAAAGCGCGCCACCGCCGAAAAGAATCCTCCCAAAGCTCCATCCCCGCCGAAGCCTAAAGCTTCAACCAACCCGAAGGCCTCAGGCACCCCGCCAAAGCCGGATTCATCTCAGCCCACAGCGCAGCAGCCAGTCGCCACCACGCCTGCCGCTCCCCCGGCCGCGGCCAAGACCGCGGCGAAAACTACGGCTGCAGGCAAGGAGCCACCGCCGCCTCCCAAGCCCATCATGGAAGATTGGTATCTGGTTCGCAGTTCTTCCGGCCATGTCGGCTGGGTGCTGCTGCGCATGGTCGATCTCGACATCCCGGTTGAGGTTGCGCAGTACGCCGAAGGCCAGCGCATCATGGGATATTTCGTTCTCAACACGGTCGAGGAAGACGGCAAGCAGCAGCCGCAATACCTGGTTTTGCTGAATGAGCCCAAAGACGGCCTTGCCTGGGACTACAACCAGATCCGCGTCTTCACCCGCAATCGCGCCAAGCATCGCTACGAAACCGCCTATCGCGAGCGTAATCTCGAAGGTTATCTGCCGGCAAAAGTCGGGCACCAGGACTTCGGCAAGGAAGGCGATCTGCCGACCTTCACCATCCACAAGATGAATGACGATGGCAAGATTGTCGAGGTTACCTACAAGATGAATGGGCCTATCGTCCGTCGCGTGCTTTCGCCCGAAGAACAAGCAGCGGAGAAGTCAAAGCACGACGCCGCGCTGGCTGCCCGCATGAAGGAAATCGGCGCCCGTCGCGCCCAGCATCCAAAGCCGGCTCCCACCCACACCCACCACAAGCCACAATAGGCGCTCAGAGTTAGCGGCTGTAAAACTCCGCGATCGCCGCCGTCACCCTCTGCTGTTCATCCTCGCGCAATTCAGGAAACATCGGCAGCGCCAGCACTTCCTTGGCCGCCCGTTCCGCCTCCGGCAGATCGCCTGCCCGATATCCCAGATAGGCAAAACACTCTTGCAGATGCAGCGGAACAGGGTAGTAGATCTCGCTTCCAATTCCCTGCTCAGTTAAGAACTTTCGCAACTCATCCCGCCGCCACGCCCGAACCACGAATTGATGGTAAATGTGGTGCATGTCCGGTAGAGACGCCAGCAGCGCAATGGGCGCTTTCGCGTTAACCGTCTGCGCCTCGGCCTGTACCAGGCCGGCCCCGCTCAGCAGGCCGTGATAGCGGCAAGCTGCAATACGCCGGCGCTGGTTCCAGTCGTCCACATGCGGCAACTTCACTCGCAGGATTGCCGCCTGCATTGCATCCAGCCGGCTGTTCCAGCCAATCTCTTCGTGGTAGTAGCGTTTCCTGCTGCCGTGATTTCGCAAGCGGCGCACGTAGTCAGCCACTTCCTCGTCATTCGTGGTGACGCATCCGCCGTCGCCGTACGCGCTCAAATTCTTGGTGGGATAGAAGCTGAATCCGGCCGCCTTACCTAGCGTGCCCGCCCTTTTTCCTTTCCAGGCCGCGCCAAAGGCCTGCGCCGCATCTTCCACCATCGCAACGCCGTGTTCCTGGGCAAGCTTGCCAAGTCGGTCCATGTCAGCGCATTGCCCATATAAGTGCACAGGCATCATCACGCGCACCTGGCCCCGCGCTCGCTTCAGCGCTTTCTCTACCTTTGCCGGATCGAGGTTCAGGGTGCCCGGATCGATATCCGCCAGCACCGGCGTTGCGCCGCAACGCACAATGGAGCTGACCGAGGCGAAAAAGCTGAACGGCGTGGTTATCACGCTGCTGCCCGCCTCAGCTCCGCACGCCTGCAGCGCCAGCCACAGCGCATCGGTTCCGGAAGCGCAGCCCACGCTGGCGCGCGCCCCTAAATACTCGGCCGACTCGCGCTCGAAGCCGTCGACCTCAGGGCCGCCGATGAAGTGCTGTGTCGTCAGCACGCGCTCGACGGCGGCGTTCACGTCGTCCTTGATGCCCTCGTACTGCCGCTTCAGATCGAGCATCGGCACAGGTTCGTGTTGTACGTTCGTGGACGAATGGGTGGAAGCTGGTGCGGAATTCGACGGCATCATGAAACTTCAATTCTAGCAGCGCCGGTGAGGTCTTACCGCCCCGCAAACATGATGTAATGGCTAGCCGCCCCCATGAAGAAAAGCATGGGGAACGACAGCCAGAAGTTTACCCGCGAACACAGCAGTGACAGTCTCGCTACTTTGGCGGCCTCCGGCGGCATCGCCGTGCCCTTGCTGGCATACTCTTCCGTCCAGCGAATGATCTTCTTCTGCATCCGCCAGACGACGCCCCACACATTCAGCATCATGAACCAGCCTAGGCCGCCTCCAATCCCAATCGACAAGGCGCGGTTGCTCTCCCAGCCATGCTGATTAAGGCTCAGGAAGGCCCAAGCGGCCGCCAATCACTGCGATGGCAACGATAATCCCCAACACCAGCCCTTTCTTCAAGACCTCCGTCGGCGACATCAGCGCCCCCATCTCGACTGCGAACGCCAGCGTCCAGATTCCGAAGAAACTGCCTATCATGCCACCTGCCGAGGCGGTCTGACCCATGGCGATCGCATTATGCGCGTCGCTGGCCACGATGTGGTTCCAGTAGGCGATGCCCACCAGCACGGTAACCACTGAGCTCCATCGAAACCACCACAGCGCGCGCGGCATCAGCTTGGGGACCACGAGGCTTCGCTGTTTGGCATCCAACTCCTGCAGAAACGGAAAGTTCACCAGGTTAAAGAAATACAGCAGACCCACCCACGTGATCCCGGCAATCAGGTGTATCCAGCGCAGAACGATAAGTACCGCGGCCTCGCCTCCCGGCAAATCGACCTGCGGCGCTGCTAGAAGTGCCACTACAGAAGCGGTCATTTTGGTCTCCCAGACACCCGGACCCCGTGGCCCAGCGCCAATTTCGCCTTTCAGCGGTGGGCGAATTTTACATCACACGGCTGTGTGCTGCCGGTTATTGAAATCGAAGCAGCGGCGGCATATCGTAAATTGGCTTACAATTTGGTCCTACGGTCGAGGTCTGTATTTCTCGGGCCCGACCGTGGAGTTCACCAACCCGGGATCGTAGGGGCCACGAACTCTGGGATGCGCTGTTTTTGTTGCAGCTTGCGGAGAGGGACCATGGACAGCAAACCAGCACAGAATATCCAGGATTCGTTCTTGAATACAGCCCGCAAGGATAAATCTGTAATTACGATTTACCTGCTCAGCGGAGTAAAGCTGACCGGCAGGATACGCTCATTCGATAAGTATTCTGTCGTATTAGAGACGAACAACCAGGAGCAATTGATTTTCAAGCACGCGATTTCGACCGTTGTTATGGCGCGCGCTCCCCATCTTGAACGGCATTTTGAGCCGCGGACGGCGGTGGAAACGGCGGCTTCGGGCGTAGCCGGAACCACGAGCACTGCATCCGAGGAATAGCTATCTCCCGCTTGGAAGGAATCAACTCCCGAGAGGCTGGCCGCTCCCGGCAAACTGGCCGGAGCCAGCCCGAACGCGCCTTTCTGGTGGGGGTGGAGTTCCTCTTCCGCCCGCCCGGCAGACGCGAAAAATCGCCGTCGGCGGCTGATTCCTCCAGAGCAATCGATCTCTCGGCTTCGCGCTCACGACAAAAGCTTCCCAGAAAAATTCCGCCTGGCGCCCGGGTGGCCCGCGATATCGCCACCGGCTCCAGCCTGCCCGGTACCGACCTCGATCGCCACGAGTTTTCTGCCGAAGAATCCATGGCCGAACTGCGGGAACTCACCGCCAGCGCCGGCGCCACCGTCGCGGGTGAGATCTTGCAGCGCCGTCAGAAGCCCGATCCCGCCACCCTCATCGGCAGCGGCAAGCTGGAAGAACTCAAAGGCGCCGTAGCTTCTACCGCGCCCGACCTGGTGATATTCGATCACGAGCTGACTCCATCGCAGCAGCGCAACCTGGAGCGCGAACTCGATGTGCGTATCCTTGACCGCACCCAGCTTATCCTCGATATTTTTGCCCGCCATGCCCGCACGCGTGAAGGACAACTGCAGGTGGAGCTGGCGCAACTGCAGTACCTGCTGCCTCGGCTGGCCGGGCGTGGCATCCAGATGTCACAGCTCGGCGGCGGTATCGGCACTCGCGGCCCGGGCGAAACCCAGCTGGAAACCGATCGCCGCAAAATCTATCGCCGCATCCGCCACGTTAAGGAGCAACTGGAAAATGTCCGCCGCATTCGCGGCCAGCAACGCCAGCGCCGAGAGTCGGCGCCCATCGCCACGATTGCCCTGGTCGGCTACACCAACGCCGGCAAATCGACCCTGTTCAATGCGCTGACCAAGGCCGGCGTGCTGGAGAGCGCGCGCATGTTCGCTACTCTCGATCCCACATTGCGGCACGTGGTACTGCCTTCCAAGCGGCAGGTTCTACTGTCTGACACTGTGGGATTCATCCGAAACCTGCCGCACACGCTGGTTTCCGCCTTTCGCGCCACCCTGGAAGAAGTGCAACGCGCTTCTCTCCTCCTGCAAGTCTCTGACGTTACCAGCCCCACCGCAGCCGAACAACAGGTACAGGTTGAGGAAGTCCTGCGCGAGCTGGAGTCGCTGGACAAGCCTCGAATTTACGTAATGAACAAGGTGGATCTTCTGCCCGAGAAAAAGAACGAGAGTCTGCGCGACACAGACAGTGTGATTCACGTCTCGGCAGCGAAAGGGACCGGCCTCGATAAGCTACTGGAACTGATCGACGCAAAAATCGCCGAGGATCCTGTCCAGACCGTACATCTGCGAGTGCCGCAGTCCGAAGGCAAAACTCTGGCCGCCCTCGATGCCAAGTCGGTCGTTCTCTCGCGCCAGTATCGCGACGGCTTTGTGGAACTTGAGGTGCGGGCACCGGAATCGCTGCTGCGCCGGATGAAGGTATTCATCACGACCCATTAGACGGGCTGGGGAAAGCCCTAAACTACCCGCGTGCCCGCGTCCGCCTGCTCGTGCGCGTGATAACTCGATCGCACCAGCGGGCCTGATTCCACATGGCGGAATCCCATCTTCAGTGACTCTTCTTTCAGGAAGCGGAACTCTTCAGGCGGGTACAGTCGCGCCACCGGGAGGTGGTCTTTAGAGGGCCGTAAATATTGTCCGATTGTCAGGATATCGACCTTGCGGGCCGCCAGATCGCGAAACACGTCGAGTAACTCGTCCGTGCTCTCGCCCAGCCCAACCATAACTCCAGTTTTGGTCGGGATCGCCGAATTCATCTCCTTGGCGCGTTCCAGCAACCGCAGTGTGCGCTCGTAGCGCGCTCCCGAGCGGGCGACGCGATAGAGACGCGGTACGGTTTCGGTGTTGTGGTTCAGGATGTCGGGTCTGGCATCCATCACGATGCGCAACGGCTCTTCCAGACCCTGGAAATCGGGAATCAATACCTCGACCCGGCAATCGGGCACGCGCTGCCGGATTTCGGTAATGGTATCGGCGAAGACCTTAGCACCGCCGACGTTGTCGTCGTCACGATTGACGCTGGTCACGACCGCGAACTTCAGCGCCAGCTTCTCGACGGCTTCGGCCACCCGGCGTGGCTCTTCGAAATCGATGGGCTGAGGACGGCCTTTGGGGACTGCGCAAAAGCCGCAGCGACGCGTACACAGATTGCCCAGCAGCATGAAGGTCGCCGTGCGATGGTTCCAGCACTCGCCAATGTTCGGGCAATGCGCCGACTCGCAAACCGTGTGCAAGTCAAGGTTACGCGCCAGAGTCTTCAGGTTGTGGTAATTCTCGCCCATGGGCGCGCGCGCCTTCAGCCAGTCGGGCTTCGAGACCGGCCGGTGCGGGCCAATGTCAATCTGGATCAATTCTGGAGCAGTAGCCATACCAATATAGATATTGTATCGCGTCGGAAAGACGCTATTCGCCTTTCGCTATTCGCCCAAGCTCTTAGAGCTCAGAAAACCACGATGGCACAAAGTGGTCTACGAATTTGGGCTTGCTATGAGCTAAGAGCCAAGCCGTGAGGCCGCAAGTGAAGGCGATGACGAAAAGCGAAGAGCGAAGAGCAAACGGCGAAGAGCGGCTTCTCTCACAACGTATGCAAATACGCCATCAGATCGTCGAACTGCTGCTGCGTAAGCTTCTGCTGGAAACCCGGCATCTTCGCTCGCCCCAGCAGGATGACGTCCGAGACGCGGTCGTTGTTTGCCGGCATGCCGTTCTTCATGAACGGGTTCTTGAACAAGCCATTCAGGCTGGGCCCGCGCAGGTTATGAGTGCTGTAGGCGTAGTGACACTCGGCGCAGCGAGCTTCGTAAACCCGCCTGCCGCTGGCCTGCTGTGCGTTCAATCCCAGCTCAGCATCGGTTTTGCGCGGCTCAGAGTCGCAGCCACTCAGAATAGCCATCACGATCACGACAATTACAGCTAAGGGGACAAAACGCGCGGGCTTCGGCTTCAACGTTCCTTCCAGGGTCCTTGGAAAATAGATTCGTAGAGGCCGACGCTGTGCCTCCATCAGAGTTAGAATACACCTCGCATGACGGTTACCCTCAAACGCGTTTACCAGGAGCCATCGCCACACGACGGCGCCCGCGTACTGGTTGACCGCTTGTGGCCGCGAGGATTGAAGAAGACCGACGTCGCACTCGACGCCTGGCTCAAAGATCTGGCGCCTTCGAATGAGCTGCGCAAGTGGTTCCATGCGCACCCTCAGCAGTGGAGCAAGTTCCGTCATCAATATCTGAAAGAGCTCTCTTCTGAATCGGCGCATGAAGCGCTGCAGCAACTCTATGAACTGCGGCAAGAACGGCATCGCCTCACTTTATTGTTTTCATCCAAGGATGAAGAACACAACAACGCCGTGGTGCTGAAGCAACTGGTCGACGGCGAGCGCAAGCCTCCCACCGGAACCGGGCCGATTCGCGCAACATCAGGCAAGCGCACCCGGGCCGCACAGCGCCGGTAGCTTCAGTTTGAATCAAAGTCGGGAACTTGCCAGCAACCTCGGGATGGCTGGGCAGTCGCCTTGAGGAAGGGCGTTTTGCTATCCGGCGACCGCGCTATTCGTTCTCCTGCTGCTTCCTCAACCTGCGCGATTCGGCCAGCAGAGCCATGCTGTGCATCAGATTTTGCATGGTGACGATTCCCACCAGTCTCTGTTGATCGACCACCGGAATCATGTTCAATCCCTTCGCGCCAAGCTTGCGAAACGCAGAGCCGAGCGAGTCGGTGCGCTGGGCAATGTCGAAGGCCCGTACCATGGCCGACTGTACATAGCCGTTGCCGCCCACGCGCAACGCGTCCACAATGCCTTGCTTGCTGATGACGCCTACCATGTCGCTTCCCCGAACCACGGGAAAGTCGTCCTGCAAGGTGTGCACCGCTTTATGCAGAGCATCTTCCAGCGTGTCGGCGGGCGACAACGTGGAGAAGCCGGTCAGCATCACGTCTTCCATGCGTACGCTGTCTAGCACCGATTGGAAAACGACCGACCGGTCTTCCAGTTGCGCGCCGACGAACAGAAAGAACCCAATCAACATCAGCCAGGTGTTCCACACGCCGAGGAAGATAAACAGCATGGCGAAGGCCTGCCCAATGGTGACAGCCCGCCGCGTGGCGTGAACGTAGTCCATGCGCTCGGCTAGAATCGCCCGCAAAATACGTCCGCCGTCCATGGGATAGGCCGGCAAAAGGTTGAAGGCCCCCAGAAACACATTGCCCCAAAACAATGCACGAGGCAGGTTGCCGGCATGGACGAAGGGATGACCCCACAGTTGGGCCTGCGGCAAAAAGATCAGGATAAAGACGCCCGAAACCGCGGCGATCGCCAGATTCACCAAGGGGCCGGCAATGGCAATGCGTATGTCGCGTGCAGAATCGGAGTTCCGCTGGTTTACCTCTTCCATCAGGGTTACACCGCCGATGGGCAGAAGGATGATGGAGCGCACCGCTACTCCGCTGCGGCGGGCAACCACAGCGTGCCCCAATTCATGCAGCACCACGCAGCCAAAGATGATGACCACCAGCGCCACTCCGCGAACGGCACCTGTGGTGCCCATGGCTACCGACTGCGTGAACCAGACAAAAGCCAGCAGAAACAGGAACGTCAAGTGGATGCGGATATCCACGCCGAACAAACGTCCTGCCGGGACTGACCAGCTTCTCATGGCTCCGCACCAACCTCCGCTTTCATTCTATACACTTCAGCCGGAGGACACGCGCTGCTCACGAGGCGGTCCTTGCGCCGCCCCGGTACGTCGAAGAATGCTCCACAGGTTCGCCTTCAGTCCGCGTGGGTCGATAGTCCTACATCGCAGACCTGTCCCTGATAGGTGATGGTACGGTTCAACACCGTCTGACGCGTTTGCTCGAAAGGACTGACCGGGAAGACGAGATGGTTCTTGCGGGTGAACTTCCAGTCCACCAGTCCGCTGAATGTGGAGTAGCTATTGAAGCTCAAATCCTTGTTGATGTCGATGGTTCCATTCTCGCCTGCCCTGAATATTTCCTGAAGGGTTGGAATAGAACCAGAAGCCGTCAAGACGTATCTTGTAGGAATCGAAATCGTCATTGTCGGCGGCATGCAAACGTGGCAAGGCTATAAAAACTGCAAATAAAGCTAACGCCGTTAGAAATGTGGCCAGTTCTACACGGCAGTTCGGTTGACGAAGCTTGCACATAATTTCGCCTGCTTGTTTGGTACCCGAAGCTACTTTTCAAAGCCAAAGATATGTTTCCAGTCGTTCTTCATGCTGATGACGGTCCAGCCTTTCGACTTGGCTTCGTCATAAAGTGCCTGGGTAAACGTGCCGACGTTGGTTGCCGGCAGCCCCTGGGCCGGACCGTAAGCGTACTCCCGTTGCGCGTCATCGTGCAGCACCAGCATTTCCAGCGAACCGCCGCCGCCAGCCTGCGTATACTCCAGCATCTGCTGATCGCCGGTCGAGTTGCCAAATGCGGCTTTGGGATGGCGGCCGATAAACAGGTAGATGTCCTCCGGCTTGCCGGAAAAATTATTGTTCAGCAACAGTTTCGGAGGACGCATCAGGACTCCTTGGCCCTGCAGGTTGTAAGTGTACTGAGTCTCAATCGCGGAGCCAATGATCTGTTCAGCAGGGATACCGTACACCTGCTCGGCATACGCGCGGACGAAATCCTGTCCGCCTCCGGTCACGATATAAGTCCGGTAGCCGTTGGCGCGCAAGTATTGCATAACCTCTAACATCGGCTGATAGATGAGTTCCGTGTAGGGCCTTTGCCAGCGTGAGTCTCTTGCCGTGGCAAGCCACTGTTTCGCGATTGGCTGGAAAGCTTCCACCGACATCCCGGTCTGGGTGGCAACAAAGATGGCTAACAGGTCGTGATCGCTGAACTTCGCCATGGCTGCCTTATCGCCGGCGATTACCGACTTGAAGGGCTCGGTCGTCTTCCACTCGGGATGTTGTGGCGCCAGAGCGACCACCCGCTGAAAGGCAAACAGCACTTGCGTATACATGGGGTGCTCAACCCAGGTGGTGCCGTCCTGATCGAAGGTGGCAAAGCGGTCCGCGGGTGGAACGTAGTTCGGATTCGCTTGATCGGTACTGACATGAACGAAGGTGAGGATCGCCTGTTTGGCCGGTCCTTCATTCCATGACGGCAGAGGGTCGGCCTGCGCCCATCCCGTTCTCGTAGCGAACAACAACCCGACAACTAGCAGCAGACATCGAGCCTTCCGGATCTTCATAGTTTTGCCTTCCCTCAGCGTGATCGGCAAGTCGCAAACTTTTCTCAAGGGTTATAGCGAGCCAGCCAGGCGGCAATCTCGCGAAATACATCCTGACGCTGCTCCCACACTGTGGGAAAGTGCGGGGAACCGGGATACGTCACCATGCGTGTCGTCTTGCCTCGTGCCGCCAGCGCTTCAAACAACTCTCGCCCCTGATAGGTGGGTACCCGCTGATCGGCCGCGCCATGCAGAATCAACAGTGGCGTGACCACGCTGTCCGAGTGCATGACAGCAGAGAACACCGTAAATGCCTCCGGATCCTTGTCTGGCCAGCGCGCGTCGTAATCGATCTGTTGCACGTCACTGGTCCACATAAAGCTGAGCCAGTCCGTAATCCCGGCGCCTTCGATGGCGGCCCGGTAGCGGTGCGTCTGGGTCACGGTCCATGCTGTCATAAAGCCGCCCGCGCTCCAGCCGAACATGGTCAGGCGGGCTGGGTCGGCCCAACTCTGGGCGATGGCGAAATCGGTTGCGCTGTCCACATCGCGATAGGCACGGTCGCCGAAATGCTGGTAGATGGCGTTCAGGAAGTCGGTGCCATATCCGGTCGAGCCGCGATACTCCGGCTGCAGGACAACGTAACCTAACCCGGAAAACAACTGGGTAAACATGTCGAACACCAGCAGATCGTTTGACTCGGGGCCACCGTGAGGCAGCACCATAAACGGATAGCGCCGGTCTTTGTGATAGTCCGCAGGGAAGGTAACGATGCCTTCCAAAGCAATGCCTTCCTGGCTTGTCCAATGAACGGCACGGACGTCGCCCAGCGCAATTTTCGCCAGTTGCTCGTCGCCTTCGTTTGTCACCTTTTCCAGCTTATTGTTATGCGAAACGGCGACGTTGGATGGGTGCCGGGGATCGCCCACAGTGAAAGCCCTTACCTTCGGCGCGTGGGAGATCTGTGGCGATATCGGCCCCTCTTCAACCGCCCCATCGGGCCAGGTATAGGTGGTCACCAGGGAGTTGTTCTGGAATGCGTCGACTTCCGACTGCACCCCGCGCGCTACCGTTACCCAGACATCTCCGTCAGCGTCGGAGGACAAATGAATTGCGCTGGCCTGCAGGCCAGGCGTGCGATCCACGGGATTGCCTCCCGCGACCGGTACGGTCCAGACATGATCGGGAGTCAGAACCTGCGAGGTTGTGCTCAGGAATGCCAGATCTTTGCCTCCGTTCACAAAGGCAATGTTACTGGCGGCGTTGTCGATGGTCGCGACGTGGTGAGCACCCGCGGAACTACACACATCGATAAACGAGTGCACATAGTGAAAGCCGATCTTGGGTGTTTGCGACAAAACGGCCAGCGACGCTCCGTCGCCTGACCAGGCGATGCCTTCTTCCGCTATATCCCGCAATGTGGGACACCGCCATGCTCCGCCCGACCCGTCGGCATTGATGAGGTAGAGGCTCGTCGAATCAGCTTCGATGACGGCGTGCACATCCTCCATCGGGTCGGGCAGCCTCGGGTCGCCCAACAGCGCATAGTGAGAGCCATCGGGCGAAATCAATGCGGAATGGATGCCTCGGGGAAGGGCCGTCAGAGGAACCGGAGTAGCGGCGGCGGCGGCAGGCGTGTTGGCGGACGCAAGCTGCAAGGTGGCTAACTGCGCTCGCTTGTTTATCTCGTAGGTTCCATAGAGGGCGGAGCCGTCGCGCGTGAACCCGGTGGGCGTGAACTTTTCCGGCACGGTGAGAGTTCGGGATTCGCCACCCGTCGCTGGTATCAGTTTCCATTCGGTATTGTCGGGACCCTTGATTCCACCGTATGTCACCCGGTAGAGAAGGGTTTTGCCGTCCGGTGAAACGGCGATAGCTTCGGCGTGGTGCAGAGTGGCCGCATCCTCAAAAGCCAGGGGATGGGGCTTGTTTTGCGTCACCGCGAAAAGTGGAACAAACCACACGACAGAAATCAAAATCAGGTTGCGCATATGCCTTTCCAAAGGAACGGAAAAGCATATCAAGGGATGCAGCCGAGCGCCACAATCGGACGACCTGGTTAAAGCCGGTCATGCTCTGGTCGCAATCAGGAGCGTGGCCGCCCCGGAAGACGCGGCGCGATGACGTAATAGAGCTGAACCAGGACGATGAAACCGATGCTCCAATAAGTATTGAGAAAGACACACAGCAACGCACCGAAGGCGTAAAACGACTGGCCTGTGACGATGCGGCGTTTGATAGCAACCGGAATCTCGGGCGGCAGATCATGCTTGACCAGTCCGGCTCTCATGGCGCAAGTCCAACTGAAATACAGCGTGATGCCCAACAGCAAAATGTTCAGCCAATAGACAAGCAAGGCAGTACGGTACTGGATGAATTCGGCCAGCAACGCCGTCGAAAAGGGCGTCATCGAAACTACGAACAGGAATGCGAGGTGGATCCAGGAAAGGCTGCGATCGGAGCGGGCCAGGTGGTTCAACTGGGTTTGCTGGCCGACCCAGAAGATACCCAGGGTCATGAAGCTCATCATGTACATGACCAACCTCGGGGCGAGGACCACCAGTGCGAGCCCGAGATCGCGCTCGGTATGGATCGCCGCAGCCGCCGGAGCGCGAAGGTCAAGCACCAGCAGGGTCATCGCGACTGCGAAGATGCCATCGCTGAGAGCCGCAAGGCGCTCTACGCTTCGCCCGGCAATCTGGTTATACGAGGTCGTCATGCGATCAGGTAGAACAGGCATTCAATCCGCTATTTTGAACTAGCCACGGAATATGCGAAAGTATCGCCGTCATGACGAAACCAACGTTCTTCCGATCGGCGTTCGAATTCCGTAGCTGGCTGGAGGAAAACCACGCCCAGGTACAAGAGCTGCTGTTGGGGTTTCACCGCAAGGATTCCGGAAAGGCATCGATCACTTATCCGGAAGCTTTGGATGAGGCTCTCTGCTTCGGCTGGATCGACGGCGTTCGCAAGCGTTTCGACGAGTCGAGCTATACGGTTCGATTTACTCCAAGAAGACCAGGCAGCATCTGGAGTGCCGTCAATACCAAACGAGTCGGCGAACTTGTGAAGCTGGGGCGTATGCACGCCGCCGGTCAGAAGGTTTTCGACGAGCGCGATCAAAAGAAGTCGAACCTGTATTCGTATGAGAGAGTTACTTGCAAACTGGAAAGCGCCTACGAAGAGAAATTTCGTGCCAACCGGAAAGCGTGGGGGTTCTATCAGGCCCAGGCTCCGTGGTATCGCCGCACCACCTGCTGGTGGGTCGTCAGCGCAAAGCGCGAGGAAACGCGCGTGCGCCGACTTGCACAACTCATCGAAGACTCCGCTCACGGGCGGCGTGTTAAACAACTCATCAGCACACCAAAATGAAACGGCCGGAGCGTTTTCTCTCCGGCCGTAACCTTGCAAACTGGGGCAACGTTATTTCGTTATCTTCTCGCCAATCGACTTGGCCTGCGTAAACAGCAGCAGGTAATCCGGGCCCCCTGCCTTGGAATCAGTACCCGACATATTGAAGCCGCCGAAGGGATGCGCGCCCACCATGGCTCCGGTGCACTTGCGATTGATGTAAAGGTTGCCGACGTGGAACTGCTGCTTGGCCACCTCGATCTTGTCATCCGATGTGGTATAGACCGCGCCGGTCAAACCGAACTCGGTGTTGTTGGCGATCTGCAGACCGTGCTCGAAGTTGTGCGACTTGATCACTGCCAGCACCGGTCCAAAGATCTCCTGCTGCGAGATAGTACCCATGGGATCGACATCGGCAATTACGGTCGGCTGGATGAAATAGCCTTCGCCCGCGTCAGTCGCGCGTTCGCCGCCGGTGATCAGCCGGCCGCCTTCGGCAATTCCCTTCTCGATATAGCCGAGAATGGTCTTCATCGACTTCTCATTCACGACCGGACCCATGGCCGGATTCAGAGTCGGATCGCCCAGGGTAATCTTCTCCACGCGCTCCCTCAGGCGCTGCAAGAACTTGTCATAGATGCGCTCGTCGACGATCGCCCGCGAGCAGGCCGAACACTTCTGCCCGCTGAAACCGAATGCCGCACTGGCCACCCCCTCGACGGCCGCGTCCAGATCGGCGTCCGCATCGACCACAATCGAGTCCTTGCCGCCCATCTCCAGGATGGTGCGTTTGATCCAAATCTGGCCGGGCTGCTGCGTGGCCGCTCGCTGGTTGATCATGCAGGCCCACTTCTTTCGATCCGGTAAATGCGATGTAGCGCGTCTTGGGATGCTCGACGATGGCGTTACCAAAACTGTTGCCGTGGCCGGGACAGAAGTTGACCACGCCGTCTGGCAAGCCGGCTTCTTCCAGGATCTCGAAAAATTTTGCAGCAATGGTCGGCGAATCGCCCGAAGGCTTCAGGACAACTGTGTTGCCGCAGACAATCGAAGCCAGTGTCATGCCGCCCATAATTGCGGCCGGAAAGTTCCACGGCGGAATCACCGCGCCCACGCCGAGCGGGATGTAGCGCAGCCAGTCGCGCTCGCCCGGCAACTGCACCGGCGTCTCGGCTTTCGACAGGCGAATTGCCTCCAGCGCATAGAAATCGCAGAAATCAATCAGCTCGGCGACGTCGCCATCGGCCTCCGGCCAGTTCTTGCCGACTTCGAATACCAGCCAGGCCATCAACTCAAATTTGCGTTCGCGCAGCAGGTGGCTCACGCGGAACAGCAAGGTTGGTCCGCTCCTCGACAGAGGAGTACTTCCAGGTTTCAAAGGCCTTCAGCGCGGCTTGCATCGCAGGCTCGACTTCACCTGCGCCCGCCGCCTGGTGAATGCCGACCACTTCCGACGGCTTCGCCGGATTCAACGATTCAGTCTTCTCGTCGGTCTTCACCCGCCGTCCGCCGATGACCAGGTCGTATTCGTGACCCAGTTCGTTGCGAACTTTCTCGATAGCGGCGCGCATGCGGCGTGCGTTTTCGGGATTGCTCCAGTCAACGGACGGTTCATTCGTAAACTTGGTCGGAATGCGAGCATTGTTAATCGTGGCGGCGGTGCGAGTTCCTTCCCGGGCGGGAGTTGTGGTTGTTGCCATAAGTGCGTCCTCTCAGTTGGTGCGTTTAAAGGGTGCTTGTCAGTAGATGCGGCGCAGTCCAGGGAGATGCGGGGACTGCGCAAACCCTTATTTTACATGGTTCCTAGGGCCTTAGGACGGCTCAATTCGCCTGTCTTCTGGAGTCAGTCGCGGAATCCACCAGCTGAAGATCTCCAGCCCGGACGAACGCTTCCGTCTCCTTTAGAATTTGCGCAACTAATTCAGGCGATGCCGCCTCGCAGTACACCCGCAGCAGCGGCTCGGTTCCGGAAGCGCGAATCAGGACCCAGGCTTCCGCGCCTTTTCCGTAAGTTGGAGCGTCGAGGAAGAACTTAACGCCATCCAGAGTTTCGATCTTCAGAACGCCGAAGCTGCCCATCCTGCCGGGCTTAGCTTGGGCGCGACGCATGGCATCGTCTTTCACGTCAGTGCTGAGATGAAGATCGATGCGGCCATAATGGTGCTCGCCGTATTCTTGTTGCAAGTCGCGCACCAGTTGCCCCAGCGGCTTGCCTTCGTCGGCCATGATGTTGGCCAGCAGCAGAGAGTTCAGAATGCCGTCGCGCTCGGGTAGATGACGGCGAATGCCGATGCCGCCCGACTCTTCGCCGCCGATCAGGATGTCGCGTTCCAGCATCAGGTCGCAGATGTACTTGAAGCCGATGCCGCACTCGTGCAGCTTGCGACCGTACTTTGCGGCGATACGGTCGAGCATGCGCGTGGTGTTGAACGCCCGCACGATTTCGCCCGGCCACTGCTTGCGTTTCAGGATCCATTCCAGGATTACCGCAAAACACTTATGCGCATCGACGAAACTTCCGTCTTCGGCGACCGCACCCAGGCGATCGGCATCGCCGTCGGTAGCCATGCCTGCTTGGCAGCGCTCGCGCACAACAGTTTCCTGCAGCATCGCGATGTGCGGGGCGATCGGCTCAGGATTAATGCCGGGAAATAGCGGGTTGAGCTCGCCGCGAATTTCGATGTGGTTGATCTCGCTCTCGGCGAAAATACCTTTCAGTACGCCGCGACCGGCGCCATACATCACGTCGATGGCAAACTTGAAGCCGGCCTTCTGGATAGCTTTCAGGTCGACAAAGTTCTTGATCGCCGCGATGTACGGAGTCTTGAAGTCGGTGATGGTAACGCTGCCGCCTTTGCGCTCCATACGCGGAGAGTCGAGCTCGCCCTCAATGGATCGCATGATGGCAGGCGTACCCGATCCGCCATAGCTGGCCTTGTATTTCACGCCGTTCCAGTTGAAGGGATTGTGGCTGGAAGTGATCATCACTCCGCCGGCCGCGCCGAGCTTCTTCACCGCAAAAGAGAGCGCCGGCGTGGGTGTGTAGTCGTCCGAGAGTCGCACGGCAATTCCCGCGGCGGCAAGAACCTCAGAGATGATTTCCGCCGCGCGCGGCGAGGCGAACCGCGTATCGTAGCCGACGACCAGGCCCTTACTTGCGTCCTCGTGCTGGTGAACGTAAGTGGCCATGGCATTGCCCACGCGCCGAACGTTGTCGAAGGTGAAGTCGTCGGCGATGATGCCGCGCCATCCGTCGGTGCCGAACTTGATTTGCGTTGCCAGAATGCCTCCCTGGGTTACTTGCCGTGATCTCTCGATGTGAACGCAGCAGCCCTTCGCATCTCGCGGCGGCTGTCATCCTCAAGCTGAGACATCCTGGCGAGCTTTTCCGCTGCTTCGTCCAGCTCGAAGGTGTTCTCATTCAGAAGGCGAATCACCTGCAACATGTTGTTCGCCTGGTAAACCTCTTCCAGATCTTCGATGAATTGCGAAACTTCAGGTG
Source organism: uncultured Acidobacteriaceae bacterium (assembly GCA_963833305.1). Classification (GTDB taxonomy): domain Bacteria; phylum Acidobacteriota; class Terriglobia; order Terriglobales; family Acidobacteriaceae; genus Bog-257. Next base: position 74,310 of record CAWHXN010000006.1, read on the forward strand.
GCGCGGTCTCGCAATGATTACAACCGCAGGTGTGGGTCAACTTATCCAGCCGCGTGTTCCATGATTTCGGAAGATTCGTACTCATAATATTGTCCTGTGCTGCCCGAACGAGCAGCTCTCCTTCATTCTAACCAGCGGCGTCGTGAATAACGAGAATGACCGTCACTTGGCAAAGGCCACAATCCATTAGCGCCAAGAGCGCACATACCAGGCACCTGCACCTGCGCTTCCGCTTCGTGCGCACTCGTGTCGGCCACTCCGGTCGTTACACCAGCCGCTTCAGCTTTTTCTCATCGAGATGCTTCACTACTTTGCCGACATCCTGCGAATGCTCGCGAGTGGTGATTAGCAACGCGTCATCCGTTTCCACCACGACGAGATTGCTCACCCCCACCGCGGCTACGAATTTCCGCCCTGAGTGAATGAAGTTGCCTGACGCATTGAGAGTGAAGCTTTGCTCGGCGGTGATGACATTGGCGCCGTCTTCCTTACCGTCATTGCGATGCTCATACAGTGCGGTCCACGAGCCCAGATCGTTCCAACCAAAGCTGGCCGGGATGCAAAACAACCCCGACTTACCTTCACCCTTGGCCGAACGCGGCTCCAGCACTGCGTAGTCAATGCTGATGTTCTCGCACTTGGGATAGAGCTTGCCGAAGGTCTTCCCAAACTTCCGTGTACCGTAGCTAGCGGCTATTTCGTCAAGCAAGGGCGCAGTGTTCGGCAGGTGCTCGCGCAAGGCGTCGGCCAAAGTGCGCGCGCTCCAGACGAACATGCCGCTGTTCCAGAAAAAGTTTCCGGCCTTAACGAACTGCTCCGCGACCTCGGCAGAGGGCTTTTCGGTAAAGCGCCGCACCTGCAACACACCCTTATGGGCTTCGCGGCCGGCTTCGATATAGCCGTACCCGGTTTCGGCGCGGGTGGGCGGGATGCCGATGACGACAATGTTTGCGCCTTCGGCCGCAATTTCAGCTGCACGCTGGATGTCGGCGCGGAAATGTTTCTCGTCGGCAATCACGTGGTCGGAAGGAAACATTCCAATCACTGCCGTTGGATCGTGGCGGGCCAACAGGAACGCGGCCAAGCCGATGGCGGGCGCCGTGTTTCTTCCAATCGGCTCGGCAACAATCTGCTGCTTGTCGAGCTTCTTCAACTGCCGGACGATGGCGCCGCGCAAGTCTTCATTGGTGATGATCCAGAATTGTTTCGCCTTGGCCAGCGGCAGCAGGCGTTCGACAGTTTCCTGAATCATGCTTTTGCTGCTGTTGAGCGGAAGAAGCTGCTTGGCCATGCGTTTGCGGCTCAAGGGCCAGAAACGCGTGCCGCGGCCACCAGCGAGGATGACGGGATAGAAATTGAACTTGCCGAAGTTGGCCAATGCGTTTAGATCCTTGCGCCGCAGTTAGAAGTTCTTAGTGCCCTGGAGTTCCGGAGCCAAGCCCTCTCTTATTGTGCCACGTGGACGCTGACCTGAAGGCTTGTTCTGCCCTCCGTGCGCCGGTGTCCTCTGTGGTGAAAACACAGTTATTTTGTGCTGACGGACTGTGGCAGCTCGGTCTGCGGCTCCGCGACCGCGCCAGTGGGCAGCGACATACGCATAGCTTCCAATGCCCACTGTGGCCGGACCGTATATTCGCGGACGGCGGCTGGAACCACAACGGCATCGCCAGTGGCAAAGCTGATCGGTTCCATCCCCTGCGATTCTACGATTCCCGAGCCTTCTACCGCGACCAGAACATGCGGCGAATCTCGCGTGACCTTGGAATGCAGAGCATCGCGCAATCCAATCTTCTCGACTTGGAAGAATGGCGAGCGCACCAGTACGTTGGCCTCGTCATCTTCACGGCCCACTACCTTGCCGGCATGGGATCGCAGCTTGATCGCAGCCAAACCGTCGGCAACGTGCAGTTCGCGAGGCCGGCCGTAATCGTACAGGCGGTAGGTGATATCCGAGGTCTGCTGGGTCTCCACCAGGATCATTCCGCCGCCTATGGTGTGTACCGTTCCGGCAGCCACGTAGAGCATATCGCCGGCGTGAACCTCGATCCAGTTCAGCAATTCCTCAGCCCTGGTATCGTGAATGGACTGCTCGAACTGCTGCAAGCGTGACGCCCGGCTTCAAGCCAAGAGCCACCTGAGCGCCCTGCTCAGCGCGCAAAACGTACCAGCACTCGGTCTTGCCGCACGGGTAGCCGTTTCTCTGCGCCTGCTGGTCATCGGGATGCACCTGCACCGACAACTTGTCTCCCGGAAACAAAAACTTTACCAGCAGCGGAAACCGATCTTCGTAACAAGCCGCCTGCCCAACCAGGTCGCGGCCAAACTGCTTGCAAAGCTGGCCCAGGGTCTGTCCGGCAAACGGTCCGTTGGCGATGCGGTTATCTTCCCAAGTCAGCCAGCTCTCTCCGATGGGCTCTTTCACGATCTTGGTATAGATCGGGCGCAGATCGCGAACGCCCCAAGGCCGTTCGTCGAAGATGGGAATCACCAGAAATGGATAGAGATCAGGCATGGGTTGAACAGCGTCGGAAGAACACGGTTGCGATAGCTTACACGCTCGCGAAGAAGTTACGCATCCGTTCCAAACCTCGCAGCAGATTTTCTTCCGAAGTTGCGTACGAAATCCGGAGGTGGTCCTGCGTCCCAAATCCTTCGCCGGGCACGACCACCACGTGCGCTTCGTGCAGCAGCCTGTGAGCGACGTCGGAGGCCGAAGTCATCCCGCCACGATCGAAATAATGACTGACGTTGGGATAGGCGTAAAACGCCCCTTTCGGCAACACACACGTCACTCCGGGGATCGCGCGCAATCCTTCCATAACTTTGTCGCGAAGTGAGATGTAGCCGGCCCGCATCAGCTCAACACATTCCTGCGATCCACTCAGAGCCGCCACTGCGGCCTTTTGGGCGATGGAAGTCGGGTTCGACGTGCTCTGGCTTTGCAGTTTGTGCATGGCGCTGATGATGGGCGCGGGGCCGAGAGCATAACCCAGGCGCCAGCCGGTCATGGCGTAGGTTTTCGACAGAGAGCCAATGACGATCAAACGCTCTTTGACTTCATGAACGCTTCCTGCCGAAAAGAGACGACCGGTGTAATTCAAATAGACATAGCACTCGTCGGAAACAACGTAGATGCCGCGATCGTGGGTCAGCTTAAGCAGCGTCGTCATATCCTCCGGCTTCATCACCGCGCCGGAAGGGTTGTTTGGAGAATTCAACAGAATGACTTTAGTGCGAGGAGTGATCGCCCGCTCCACCATGTCAGCCGTCAAGGCGAAATCATGGCGTTCATCAGTCGGGAGGTAAACCGGTTCGCCGCCGGCATAACGCACGATGTCTTTGAAAGAAACCCAGTACGGAGCCGGGACAATAACTTCATCGCCGCGGTCGACCAGAACCTGTATGGCATTAAACAGGGCGTGTTTGCCGCCCGTTGAGGCGATGCAGTCGGCAATGGTGTAGTCGGAGCCGAAATCAGCCGCGTGGCGGTTCACAATAGCTTCGCGCAATTCAACCGTGCCGCCTACCGCAGTGTATTTCGTGAAGTTGTTCTGGATGGCCGCGATCGCCGCCTGTTTGATGTGCTCCGGCGTGGCGTAGTGCGGTTCTCCGGGGCCAAAGTCCACCAGATCGACGCCGGTCGCGCGCAGCTTCTCGGCCTCACTGGCCACCGCCATGGTGGCAGAGACTTCGATGCGTTGGATCCGGTTAGTCAGAGACGAAGAGAGCTGGGTTCCCGATGCCGTCATGGTTAAGTCGGTCATAGTCGCTGGGCTCCGGTAGAAAGCATGTGTTTCTGCGCAATTTTCTTACGCACACGTTGTTCCACCAGCTCCGGTACCAGGTCGGTCAGAGGACCGCCAAGTTTGGCGATTTCGCGCACGATGCGCGAACTGAGATACGAATACTTCTCGGCCGGCATCATGAATACGGTTTCGACCCGCGGCTCCATCTTGCGATTCATGAGCGCCATCTGCAGTTCAAATTCATAGTCGCTGACCGCGCGAATACCGCGCAACACCGCATTGGCGTCTTGCGTGATGCAATAGGTCACCAGCAGGCCCTCGAAGATGTCGACGGAAACGTTGTCGAGGTCGGAAGTCATCGCCTCCAGCATTTCTCTGCGCTCTTCCATTTCGAAAAGCGCTTCGCCCTTGTCGAGGTTGCGCGCGATAGCCACGATCAGCTTATCGAAGAGTTTGCTTCCACGATGGATCAAGTCCAGATGTCCGTTCGTGACCGGATCGAACGAACCGGGATAAATGGCGACGATATCCTTCAAGGGACCTCGGGAGCGGGGATTTCTGCGGGGATGATTCTATGCTGGCCGGGCAGTGAGAGGCAATCATGTCTCGGAGAGCTGCGTCTGGGCTGAGGAGTTTCTGCGCAAGCCGGCGCACATCGGGGCTTGGTTCGTCCTCGGACGAACCGCGCGCCCGCCGGAACCGGATGAGAGTGTCGCGATGCAGGCGCAGTCCACACACCAGGCCGACAGCAGGTCCCTCCGCTTCGGTCGGGATGACACCTCAACTACGGGTCAACCTTGCCTATTTCCTCCCTGCCGGACCCTTCGGTGTGGGAGTCGGTCCGGCTTCGGCATTGGCAGCCGCAGCTTGCGCTTTGTCCTCAACCGACATCAAGCCCAGCGACTTTCTAACATCCGTTTCGATCCGGGCGGTGATGTCTTTGTTTTCCTTCAGGAAAGTCTTGGCATTCTCGCGGCCTTGGCCGATGCGTTCGCCTTTGTAACTGAACCACGATCCCGATTTCTCGACCATGTTTCCGTTTACCGCTAGATCAAGCAGATCTCCCTCGCGAGAAATACCTTCGCCGTACATCATGTCGAATTCGGCTTCGCGGAACGGAGCGGCCGTCTTGTTCTTTACGATCTTCACGCGCGTACGCGAACCCACCACCTGGTCACCGTCTTTGATGGCGGCTATGCGACGGATATCAATGCGAACCGAGGAGTAGAACTTCAGCGCGCGACCGCCGGTAGTAGTTTCTGGGTTGCCAAACATGACGCCGATCTTTTCGCGAATCTGATTGATGAAGACCAAGCAAGTATGCGACTTGGCCACAATGCCAGTGAGCTTACGCAGGGCTTGCGACATCAGGCGCGCCTGCAGGCCGACGTGGCTGTCGCCCATCTCGCCGTCGAGTTCAGCCTTGGGCACCAGCGCCGCGACTGAGTCGACTACCAGCACATCGATGGCGCCGGAGCGCACCAGGGCCTCGGCAATCTCCAACGCCTGCTCGCCGTAGTCAGGCTGCGAGACCAGAAGGTTGTCGACATCGACGCCTAATTTGGCAGCGTAGATGGGATCGAGGGCGTGTTCGGCGTCGACAAATGCCGCCATGCCACCTTGCTTCTGGGCTTCGGCAATAACCTGGAGCGCAATGGTCGTCTTGCCCGAAGATTCCGGTCCAAAAATTTCGACCACGCGGCCGCGGGGAAATCCGCCGACGCCTAATGCCGCGTCAAACGAAATAGCTCCCGTGGAAATCACCGAAATGGGGACAACTGCTCCCTTGCTCCCCAATTTCATGATGGAGCCTTTGCCAAATTGCTTTTCGATTTGTGACATGGTCAGGTCGATTGCCCGGCCTTTTTCGGTTTTCTCATCCGCCATCAGTGCTGCTCCTTGGCTGATCCTGCCCGGCGCAGCCCGGGAGGACAGGTAGAAATGAATTGCGATCGGTCAGCGGGACAGGCGCCGTCGGGAAATGGGAGATTCGCGGTGAAGAGCGCATGGATACTGACGGCTTATTATACATCCGTTAATTGCCAAAAAGCGAAGTAAAAGCGAATACTCCGAAACGAAAGTACTAGAACCTTGGTGTCTCACATTGGTTTGTGATGGCGGTTACAGGAACGTTCCCAAAGCCGCTTGTGGGGCCAGCCGCATGAGTAGAGGCATTCTTGAGTGACTTATGCGTTATTAACTCTTCGATTTATGATAGCCCACCTTGAACCCGCTCAATGCGATTCCGGTAGCGTATACGCAAAATCATAAAAGTGTTTTCCGTCAGTGATCTTGATGGTCATTGTGCCGGAAAGACCGGCGAGTTGGCCCGTTCCGGAATCGGGCACGACGGAGACAGTGAGCTGCGGGGTGCCGCGGGTCATGGTGCCATTGTGCTGCAAGATGAAACTGCCGCTGCGGCCGGTCAAGCTACCAGTCACCTGTTCGATTGCAACGTAGCCGGCCGATCCCTTCGCGACATCGCCTCCGGTTAACATCTCACCTTTGCTGGTAGCTTCAAGGTCGCCGTGGAATTGCTTGTCGATGGACATGCGGCCCATGGACGAGCCCTTCAGAAAATCATCGGACTGCGGTGCGATTTTGACGTCAAACGATCCGGTGGCATGGGCCACGATAGCCTCCTTATTTCCCGTTGTATTCGGCGGATGAGCCTGGGCAATGGCCGCACAGGCGAAGCCCAATAACAGCCAGACACATACAATTTCGGCACGAGATGTCTTCATATTGATGCGCCTTACTTTCGTTGCGGCAGTGCCAGGGTTGTGTCCCGCAATTTCATGCCATAACTCCGAAGTTACAAGGTTGCCAGAACGTCCTGACCTGAGCGGCTGAAGCCGCCCTATACCTGCACCTTTACGGCACGAGTGAAGCCGTGCCCCCTCAAACACATCGGCTGAATTGTGCCTCGAACTTGCGGGCACGACACTACCGCTTCAGCAAATCCACCGGATCGCGGACGTCGGTGACCCGGAAGTATTTCGCCAGCGCTGGGTACCGCTGAGCCACCACTTTGTACATTGCGTAGGCCACGTTGCGATACGAGAAGTGGCCGGCCGCGCCCGTCCGCAGCTCGCTGATGTAGATTGCCTCCGCCAGGTCCATCTTGAAGAGCGTGCGCTTACGGAAGGCCAGCGGGATGACGTATTGCGACTGTTCCGTCGCTTCCTCAGCATTGCGAGCCGTGAGTTGTGCTACGGCCTCCCGGGCGCGCTCCATCACCGAGTCGTAGCGGACGGTCAGGCCAGCGGAATCGATTTCCTGGGGCACATCGTATCCGTGCGCACTGGTGTAATCCTGCACGATCTGTACACAACGCCGGTGCCGATGCATGTCGCGGAAGCCGCCGATATCCATCAGAATGTCGAAGCGGAATTGCTGTCCCGTACAGAAGGCGCGGGAGACTTCATCGTGGCGGCCGCGATGGCGCAGACCGAGGTCAACGATTTCCTCCCGCCGAGCCGCCGGCAAATCCGAAACCACGTCGCGAATCTGACGATAGGGATGGTGCGAGTACTGATAGAGCAGCGTGGCGGCGAGCTCGACCTCGAGAGGATCGGGGTCCAGCAGATCGACCATCGGCGCAGGATCGATGGCGGCCGTTCCCAGCAACTCCGCAGCGGCTGCAGTCAAGTCGCGGCGAGTTTCTATTTCATAGGAGTTGGGCTCGGCGTACTTCATCAGGGTGGGCGCAACCTTGACCGGGCGAAATAAGAGTTCCCGGGCATGCTCAGCGACGGCCGGAGATTCGCGCTCGAGTTGCTCCAGGAGGGCTTTCGCTTTGCCATGGCCGACGTTGTAGGCGGGCTCCTGAGCGGCCTGCTTCAACAACTCCCCCAGCCGGCGGACTTCGGCATGAGTGTGCGACAACAGCCGAGACACCTGGTTTTCCAAGGTACGGGCGCTGACAATCTGTCCCAGCGAAGTATTCGCGGCCAACGGCAGCAGGTAGCGAGAAATATCGAAGGCACGAGCGCGTAGAGTTCGTTCGTATGCGTCCTGCTTCATCTCCGCGGGCTTGGGAGTGCGCTCCAGCAGGTAGCGAAACATCTCCTCGGAAAAATGACGATACTCGGCGAACAGCAGGTCAATGGTTTCCCGATACAGAATGGCAGCCGCGGCATCGGACCCAAAATCGGGAACGTAGTAGCCGCTCTTCTGGAAGTCCTGATAGCGAGTCGAACGTTCCTGGCCGTCCCAGCGGGGCTCATCCACAGCCACGGTTGCGGCCAGAATCGACAGGCGCTCGATGGCAAACGCTATGTGGGCGAGATCTGCAATGCTGCGGTGGCCGTACTGGAAGTAGAAGGTGTTAAGAAACTTTTCCGCTTTCTGGTCGTTGATCTCGGCCAGCGATTCGCGCATAGACAAGGCTGATCGCGAATACTTCGCCATGCCGTAGGCTTGCACCTCGGGATCGGCGCCGTGAACGGCGTAAACCTCGGTGCTGGGGTCCTGGTGATTGTGAAGATCGCCGTTAAGGTTTGGGTTCCGACCGGATGACATTGCGCTGAATCATATGCGGTATGGAATCGGTGGGCAACCGGGGAACCTGTGGGAAACCCAAAAAAATGCAGCCGTGGCCGCGTCATCGCAGCGCAAGCCCGGCAGATGGATTAATGTCATGACAGACTTACGTGGGCACTAAGAACCCCAGTCAAATGGAAGTTTACGGGGACCGAACCCAGTGGGTGGGTGCGGACTCGATTCTCTTTGCCACGGCGCATCGTCCATGGCCTGCTCCGATGGGCCCGTGGATCATGACCCAGCGCTGGAACGATTTGCTGTTTCTGCACTACTCGCTGGAACCGGAGGTTGTCCGCTCGCTGGTCCCCGAAGAATTGACGCTTGACACCTACCAGCAACGGGCATGGGTTTCGGTCACTCCATTCTGGATCAATCATTTACGACCGCCCGGAGTGCCGTCGCTGCCGTGGTTCTCACATTTCTCCGAAATCAATGTGCGCACCTACGTCAGCTACCGGGGAAAGCCGGGAGTGTACTTCTTCAGCTTGGATGCCAGCAATCTTTCGGCGGTCTGGGGAGCGCGGGTTTTCTATCGACTGCCTTATTGGCAAGCCTCGATGAAAGTCAAAGGTAAAGGGACAGCGCTGATCGAGTACGTTTCCAAGCGACAACATGGCCCCAAGCCGGCGGAACTGCGCTGCTCGTATGGTCCGGCGACTCCGTTGCTATTCCATGCGCGTCTGGGGTCGCTGGAGCACTTCCTGACCGAGCGATATTGCCTTTACACCTTTGGGCGCAAGCGCCTTTACCGGGGAGAAATTCACCATCTGCCTTGGGAGTTGCAGGAAGCGACTATCGATCTGCAACAGAACACGATGGCCCAGCCGGCGGGGCTCCAACTTCCGCCCCAGCCCGAACTGGCGCATTTCGCGCGCGAATTGAAGGTGCTGTTCTGGGCGCCCGAGCGGCTACTGTGACGTAAAGAACTTTCCAAGAAGGCGAAAAGCAGATCCCTCGCGGGCTGAAGCCCTCTCGTGATGACAACAACTAACGAAACGTCTCGCGAGGCAAGATCAGGCAGGCAGTGAAGCGCAGCACAACCCCACCCCACCGAAGACATTCGACTCTGCCTGCGATCTGATTTGGATTGCCACCAAACCGGCCCCATCTCGCCGCGCTAGTTATAATCCTGCTTTACTTTACCGAGGAGGCTTTCATGGCGGGAGTGGACGGCCGGGTCGCGCTGGTCACCGGAGCATCGCAAGGCATCGGACGGGCCTGTGCCCTGCTGCTGGCAGAATCGGGAGCGAAGGTCGCTCTGTGCGCACGGAACCAGGAGAAGCTGGAGCAACTGGCCGCCGAGATCAACGGCAAGGGCGGCGAGGCTGCGGTCTTTAAGCTCGACGTCAGCAATGAGGACGAGATCAAAGCGGTAGTGAAGGCGGCCATCGCGCGCTTCGGCAAGATCGACATCCTGGTCAACAACGCCGGTGTAACTCGCGATCAGTTGGTGATGCGGATGAAGCGCGCCGACTGGGACGATGTCATATCCACCAACCTGACCGGGCCGTTTCTGCTGATACAGGCAGTCATGCCTTCCATGCTGAAACAGCGGTGGGGACGAATCATCAACATCACCAGCATCTTCGGGCAGATCGGGCAAGTCGGGCAGGCCAACTATTCGTCGTCGAAGGCAGGATTGATCGGGCTGACCATGTCAGTCGCCCGCGAGGTGGGATCGCGCAGCATCACCGTTAATGCTGTCTCGCCGGGCTTCATTGAGACTGCCATGACAGACGTGCTCCCTGCTGAACTGAAAGAGAATCTCCGGAAGAATATTCCTCTGGGGCGGGCAGGGACCGATGTTGACGTGGCCCACGCGGTGAAGTTCCTGGCGTCGGAAGAAGCAGGCTATGTCACCGGACACGTGCTGAACGTGAATGGCGGCATTTTGATGGGATGAGCATCGGCCGTGGTTTGGAGTGGTTGGGTTCGTGAGCGAGATTATCGAGGTAACCACCGAAGAGCAGTTGGAGCAGGCGCGCACTCTGTTTGGCGAATACCGGGCACAGTTGCCGGTGGAGTACTGCTCGCGTGCGCTGGACGCGGAAATCGCCGGACTACCGGGCCAGTACGCTCCGCCCAAAGGCAAGCTCCTGTTGGCAATAGTCGTCGGCCAGCCGGTGGGATGCGTCGGCCTGCGTCCGTTTCCGCGCGAAGGCGCTTGCGAGATGAAGCGGCTTTACGTGCGGCCGGGCTTTCGCGGGGATAAGATCGGCAGGCAGCTACTGGACCGTGTTCTGCTGGACGCGCGTAACCTTGGCTATTCGTTCTTGCGCCTGGACACGCATCCTCCGACAATGCAAGCGGCGCTGGCGCTCTATCGAAAGCTGGGTTTTCAGGAAGTCACCGCCGATCCTCTCGAGGCCATGGAAGGTCTGCTTTATATGGAACTGCGGCTGGTCTCGTCATAGAGCGATCCCCGCTTAACCGTTTTCGCACAGCGCCATTTTTCCGTATTACTCGAAAGTAACCCCGTATTGTTACTTTGGACCGCGTTTTTCCCTTGAAAACTGCGTTTCGCAAAAATTTACTTGCCAGTCATTGCCGCTGTGGTTACTATGCAGTCACCCCCATGGCCACTTCTTTTCAGGACGCTACTCCCCAATGAACATCGGTGAAACCATACGCAACTTTCGTCTGCAAAAAGGCATGTCACAAGGTGACATCGAGAAACGCACGGGATTGCTGCGCTGCTATCTCTCACGCGTGGAAAACGGACACACCATTCCTTCCCTAGATACCCTGGCCAAGATCGCGACGGCCATGGACCTTCCACTAGCTAGATTTTTCAGCGATGGTGGAGGCGAGAACGGCAGCAAGGCCTCGCCACAGCTGGCAGAAGATGAGGTCCGTTTCCTCACCCAGATCCGGCGTTATTCGCCAAACCTGAATGACAGCGACCGCAGGCTGGTGATCGCGATGGTGAAGAAAATGGCGGCCAACGTCGGACGGTAGACGGTCGCCGGCTCGGTCGACATCATGATGCGCCTTCCCAAGAGGCTCCATCACAAAATTGCGGACTGCCCAGGGTTGAAGCGCTGGGCCGTTTTCTACCGTCCCGCTACACGGGACTCAACTCCTCGCTTCTGACTTTTACGCGAATTGGACGTCAACGGCGAGGAAGTCAAGAGAGCTGGGAATCTCTGGTAGGCCCGAGAGTCATCGGTAACCCATTGAAATAAAAGACTTGGATTTTTGAATCTGGGGAAGGGGTGCTTTACCCGTAACCAGCCATGAGAGGGTCATGTCGGCAGGTTTTCCGCAGATTTCTCCGGCTATCAGGCAGCGTTGTTCAGCTCGGACAAGGTCAGCACGGCAAGTTCCAGCCGGTCGCGGGAACCCGTCTTAGAAAAGATACTTTGCAGGTGACGCTTCACCGTGTTCTCGCTAATACTCAGGTCCGTTGCGATGTCGCGGTTTCTCATGCCGCGGGCAACCAGATAGGAAATTTGCCGCTCGCGGTCCGAAAGTCGGCCCATCGCCGCCGGCAACGGGGGTTGATTGGTGACCATGGACTCCAGCACGCTGCGGGCAATCTCATCTGAGAATGCAAGTTCGCCTTCGGAGACGGTGCGAATCGCAGCAAACAATTTTCTCGGATCATCGCCCTTGAGAACCAGGCCCCGGGCGCCCAGTCGAACCACCTGCACATAATCGTTGTGACTTTCCGAGCCAGTGAGCACCACCGAGGCCACGCGGTTCCCGGTGCGATCAAGCGTGCGTAGGAGTTCGAAACCATCGCTCCCCGGCATAAACAGATCGAGCACCAAGACTTGCGGACGGCGCTCTTGCACCAAGCGCAGGGCCTCTTCGCCGTTTGCGGCTGCCCCGACCACCTCGAAATCGGGCTGCGACTGCAACAAGGCAGCCAGCGATTCGCGCAAGACCGCATGATCATCGGCAATTACAATTGCAATCCGATTTCGCATACTCGTGTGCTTGGATGCAGTCTGCGGTGTGCCGAGGTCGCTGCCCGTCGGGAAAGATGGACGAAAATTGTAAGATGGAGTTATGGGAAAGATTCAAAGGGCAATTTTAAGCGTCACTGATAAGACCGGTCTGGTAGGGTTTGCGCGTTCGCTGGCCGAAATGGGCGTGGAACTGATCTCTACAGGTGGCACGGCCAAACTGTTGCGCGACTCAGCCATCGAGGTGAAAGACATTTCCGAGCTCACCGGATTTCCGGAGATGCTCGATGGCCGGGTCAAAACCCTTCATCCTAAGGTTCATGGCGGCATCTTGCACGTGCGCGGCAAAGCCGACCACCTGGCTGCTGTGAAGGCGCACGAGATCGAGCCGATCGATATGGTTGTGGTCAACTTGTATGCCTTCGAGAAAACAGCGGCCAAGCCGGGCGTGGAGTTCGAGGATGTAATTGAAAATATCGATATCGGCGGGCCGTCGATGGTGCGTTCGGCGGCGAAAAATTTTCAGGACGTGGCGATTGTCACCTCGCCAGCCGATTATGATGCGATCGCGAAAGAGATGCAGAACAGCGGTGGATCTTTGTCGCTGAAGACAAAGTGGCAACTAGCGCAAAAGGCCTTCGCGACGACCGCAGCATATGACTCTGCGATTGCCTCGACGCTGGAACAGATCGGCGCTCCGGAAAGCGATGGCGGCAAGTTTGAACTCGGGCGTAGTGACGGTTTCCCGGAGACTCTGCGTCTCAATTTCCGCAAAGCATTCGATCTGCGATACGGCGAAAATCCGCACCAGAAGGCGGCGCTGTATTCGGACGGCTCGGGCAAGGGCGTCGCGAATGGCAAGCAACTCCAAGGCAAGGAGCTTAGCTACAACAACATCGTCGACCTGCAAGCAGCTTGGGACCTGGCGCAGGAGTTCGAAGAGCCGGTATGCGCCATCATCAAGCACACCAACCCCTGCGGAGCCGCGGTCGCCGGCACGTTGACCGAAGCCTACAAACGCGCGCTCGAGTGCGATCCGGTGTCGGCGTTTGGCGGAGTGATTGGCGTGAATCGGCAAATTGACCGTGACACTGCGACCGAGATGGCGAAGCTGTTCGTTGAGGCCATCGCGGCTCCCAGCTTCGATGCCGCCGCGCGCGAAATCTTTGCTACCAAGAAGAATCTGCGGCTGGTGGAAGTGGCGCCGATGGAGCAGAAGTGGGTGCTGAAGAATGTCTCCGGCGGAGTCCTACTGCAAGACAACGACATGCGCCCCCTGACCGAGGCTGACCTTAAGATCGTAAGCGAACGCAAGCCCACGGAACAGGAGATGCGCGACCTGCTGTTCGCCTGGAAGGTCTGCAAACACGTGAAGTCGAATGCGATTTTGTACGCCCGCAATGGCCAGAGTACCGGTGTGGGCGCGGGCCAAATGAGCCGCGTAGATTCGGCAAAGATTGGCGCCATGAAGTCGGTGCTGGGGATCAAGGGCTCGGTCGCCGCATCGGATGCGTTCTTTCCGTTTCCAGACGGCGTGGAAGAGATCGCCAAAGCCGGCGCGACGGCTATTATTCAGCCTGGCGGCTCGGTACGCGATCAGGAAGTGATTGATACGGCCAATCGGCTGGGCTTGGCAATGGTGCTTACAGGCGTGCGGCACTTCCGGCACTAGGAGGCGTCAGTTCTCAGCCACCGCCGTCAGCAAAGTCAACATCGAAAGGAGCAATTTCGGTCAGATGGCTCTTTCTAATGCGAACGGCGCTCACTGGAGTCCAGAAGCGCCCAATCTTCTAAATCGGAATGAGTTCCTCTTCGGCCGATTTAGCGGATGGCCGATAGCTGATGGCTGATAGCTCTCTTCAATTTCTGCTGCGGAACTTCGACAACAGCCGAAGAATCTCGAAGTACAACCAGATCAAGGTGATCATCAGCGCGAAGGCGCCGTACCATTCCATATACCTCGGGGCACCCATCCGCGCGCCGTTCTCGATCAGATCGAAATCGAGCACCAGATTCAATGCGGCGACGACCACAACTACCAGGCTGAAGCCTATGCCCAGCGGAGTCGCGCCGTTGATCGAGTTGAAATGCACGCCGAAGAATCCGAGGATGAATTGAAGAAAGTAGAAGACCGCAATGCCGCCAGTTGCAGCGACGATACCGAGGCGCAGTTTGTCGGTCACCTTGATCAGGCCGGTGCGATAGGCCACCAGCATCGCGATCAATGTGCCGAAGGTGAGCCCCACGGCCTGAATGGCAATACCGTGAAAACGCTGCTCCATCAGAGCGGAGATACCGCCCAGCACCAGACCTTCCAGCAACGCATAGATTGGCGCGGTCACACCGGCCCATTGCTTCTTGAAGATAGTGACCATCGCCAGGATGAATCCGCCGATGCCGCCGACCGCGACGAGAGGCGCAATGCTCGACATGGCCTCTTCGGGCGAAGTGGCGTTGAAGAATCGGTTCCAGGTCCACGCAGCGGTCACGACGCAGCACAGAAGCAGCAGGCCGGTCTTGTTGACCGTGCCCGAGATGGTCATGCTCTCGCCAAATGCCGCCTCGCCAGTCCGGAAAGTGTCACCACTCAGGGCAGGGTTCGACGTTCTCATCAGTTGCGCCATGCGGAAATTTCTCCTTACTCGATTAGCTTACTAATTAGACGCGAGACGCGCTAGTAAGACTCGGGGACGCTGTTCGCTTTTCGCCGTTCGCTCTTCGCCAGAAATCTTATCGGTCCCGTCCCTCTCCACAAATTGTCATCCCGAGCGCAGCCGAGGGATCTGCGGTCCTTCCCTGCGGCAAGGGTTCGGCGAAGTTTTGCCACATCGGCGGATTCGGCCTTCCTTTTGCGTACCGCGCGATCTTTCTGGCGAAAAAGGCGAACAGCGAAAAGCGGTTCCTAAAACAACGTCTCCTGCCCACTGCTGATGCTCCTTGGCCGCTTGATTCCGAAGTGGTCGTAGGCCAGTTGCGTTGCCACCCGTCCTCGCGGCGTTCGATCGAGGAAACCAATCTGGATCAGGAACGGCTCGTAGATCTCCTCGATCGCGTCCGGTTCCTCGGCCAGCGAAGCTGCCAGCGTATTCACGCCCACCGGACCGCCCTGGTACTTCTCGATGATGGTGAGCAACAGCTTGCGGTCGATCTCGTCGAAGCCGTGAGGGTCGACTTCGAGCATGGTGAGCGCAGCCTGCGCTGTAGGCTTGTCAATCTTCCCGGTACCGCGCACTTGAGCGTAGTCGCGCACCCGTCGCAGCAGGCGATTGGCGATGCGCGGTGTACCGCGGCAGCGGGTGGCGATCTCGATCGCGCCGGGCTCGTCGATCTCGACCCCGAGAATTTCGGCCGACCGTTGCAGAATGATCTTCAGATCTTCGTGGGTGTAGAACTCCAGCCGCAGCACGATGCCGAAGCGCGAGCGCAGCGGCGCCGAAAGCAACCCGGCGCGCGTGGTGGCGCCGATGAAGGTAAACGGCCGCACTTCGATAGTGTGAGTGCGCGCCGACGGGCCTTGCCCGATGATGATGTCGAGCTTGTAGTCCTCCAACGCCGAGTAGAGCAGCTCTTCCAGCGCGGGCTGCAGACGGTGCACTTCGTCGATGAACAGCACCTGCTTGTCGCGCAGGTTGGTGAGGATGGCGGTCAGATCGCCCTTGATCTGCAGCGTCGGTCCTGAAGTCTGCTGGAAGGCCGCGCCCATCTCGTTGGCGATGATGTTGGCCAGCGTCGTCTTGCCCAGTCCCGGGGGACCGTAAAGCAGCACGTGGTCCAGCGCCTCGCCCCGCGACTTGGCGGCCTGTATAGCGACTTCGAGGTTGTCCTTGACCTTGTTCTGTCCAATGAACTCGCGCAGCCGCTGCGGACGCAGTTTCAGCTCGAAGGACGAATCGTCCTCCAGCGGCACCGCCGAAACGATGCGCTCGCGGTCGGGGTGGAGGTTGTCGGTGGGCAAGGGCACGTAGGGCGATAGTAAAGCGAAATCGGGGGACGGCGCAATGACGGCGTCGCCGCGCTGACATTCACCGTTCCGCGAAGTATCATGATTTCTCACCAATGAAGAATCTCGGCATCCTTCTTTCCGGTCGCGGCTCGAATTTTGAAGCCATCGCCGACAACGTCGCCTCGGGCAAACTCGACGCAAACATTGCGGTCGTCATCTCCAATCGAGCCGAGGCCAGCGGCATCGAGTCGGCCCGGCGGCGTGGCCTAAAAGCGCTGCTGATTCCATCGAAAGGGAAAGTCCGCGAAGAACATGATCGCGAAGTCGTCGACGCGTTGTGCGAGCATCAGGTTGATCTAGTCTGCCTGGCGGGATACATGCGCTTGCTGTCCCCGTGGTTTGTGCAGCAGTTCCCCAATCGCATCCTCAACATTCATCCGTCACTCCTGCCGGCGTTTCCCGGACTTGATGCTCAGAAGCAGGCGTTTGACTATGGCGTGAAAGTCTCGGGTTGCACCGTGCACTTCGTCGACGAGAATCTCGATCACGGCGCCATTCTCGTGCAGAAAGTGGTGCCGGTGCTGGATAGCGACGACGATCACACGCTGGCCGCGCGTATTTTGGAGCAGGAGCACATTGCGTATTCCGAGGCAATCAGGATTGTGCTGGACAGCAAGTACCACATCGTAGGCCGAAGGGTTGTTAGCGGGTAGTCGTAACTTATTCCGCGCGGTCCGAAACCTGCTCCACCCTCTCGTCGAAGGCTGTCAAGACTCATCTCGGCCACGTCCGGCAACCGCAGATCGTTCGATTACGGTCGGCCCGACTCGCAAAAGCCTGCGATTCGGAAAGGCAGGCGGCCGCTCCGCTCAGGATGACAAGTGAGAGGGAGAGGAGGTCTGATCCCAATCACCAAATCGTGTGGAACTCCACGCCCTTACATCTCATAGTGCAGCAGCGAGAACACGTCGTAGCCCTTCAGCTTATCTCGGCCTTTCAGTCCGTCGAGCTCGACCACGAATCCCATCCCACAGATGTTTCCACCAAGTTGCTTAACCATGTCAGCGGTGGCTTTCGCGGTGCCACCGGTCGCCAGCAGATCGTCGCAGATGATGACGCGCTGGCCGGGCTTGATTGCATCTTTGTGGATTTCCAGCGTGTCGTGGCCATACTCCAGTTCATACTTCCACTGCAACACCTCGGCAGGCAGTTTCTTGGGCTTGCGCACTGGAATAAAGCCGGCGTTCAGGCGATAAGCGAGCGCCGGACCGAAGATAAATCCTCGGGCCTCGATTCCGAGCACCAGGTCGATGTTTTGGTCGAGATAGTGCTCGGTCAGGGCATCGATAAGGCGGGCGAACCCAAGGCGGTCCTTCAGCAACGTGGTGATGTCGTAGAAGAGAATGCCGGGCTTGGGGAAATCGGGAACTTCGCGGATGAGCTTCTTCAGATCGTCACAGCTGTGCGCCGGTTGCGACTGCATCGATTACCAGACTCCTTCAATGTGGAATGAAGACGCCTCCAGCAGCGGCGCCTTGGATTCTCCTACGTGATCGACGCGCGCGGCGCGAGGACCTTGCTGCAGCTTTTGTCGCAAGGCGCCAAGCTGCTCGCGCGTGCCGGTCGCCATCACTTCAACGTCGCCATTCTCGCAGTTGCGAACCCATCCGGCGATACCAAGCTGTGCCGCTTCGCGCTCTACAAACCAGCGGAAGCCGACGCCTTGCACTCGTCCAGATACAACGTAACGTCGGGTTTCGAGATTGTCAGGCATGGTGAATCGGAACTTGGCACTTAGCAGTTGGCACTTAGCTTAGTCCCTCAGCTGTTGGCCATTGCGAAGCACGATTGTAATTGAGGAGGGGGATTGCGTGCATGTAAAGCAATGCGGTCCAGGAGTCACTCCCGGACCGCATCGGACTTATGGCATCGAGTTGCGAGAATTGTGCAGATTGTGGGTTACATGTGTTTCGGCGACATGTGGTTGAGCAGCGAAACCAGTTGCTTTCCCGCGGGCGGCGTTTTCACTTCGTCCTGCAGGATAATCTGCTTGGCGTTCAGGCGTTTGCCATAAAGATTGTTGTTAGCATCATCGTCGGATCGCAAGGTCGACCCGTCCAGCGATACGCCGGCAAAAACTCCGCGATTGCGCGACCAGGAAAGAATTTCAGCTTTCATCACGATATCGGTTTCCGCCGAACTAGTTCGTCCCACCGGACCGGCCGCGACCGAGGCATCGCCTCCGAGTTTTACCTTGCTTGACATCACCGAGCGTGCGCCGTCTTCGTTCATGATCAGCAACACGAAGTCGGTAGCCTCGCCACCGATCTGCAAGCCGAAGCTTCCGCCTTCCAGGGCGAAGAATGCCGGCGCGCTCCAGGGACCGCGAAAGTTCGCACCAGAACGGCACGTCATCACGCCGCGCCCGTAGCTGGCGCCCACCACGAACGCTGCCTTCTTGACCGACGGAAACACGGCGACGCACTCCGCCTTGTTCAGTAGATCGCGCGGGATGCCGTCGGGCATGCCCGCGACGGCCTTCATCACTTCATATGACGATTTGAGACGATCCTCTTCCTTCTGCTGAGTGAAAGCCGGAAGTGCGAAAGCCAGGCACAACAAAAAAATCGGCCATCTTTTCACGGGTCATCTCCAATGTGACGAACATATTTTATTTAGGCTGCTTCGCATTTAAAAGCGATTAGCAATCGAGAGGTGGCTTTCTACCCGGGAAGATAAATGAAAAATAGCGAATGCGCCCTCGCAAACGCATTCGCCGGCCCCTACTCAGGAAGCAGGCCGATCGGATTTGTGTTCTTGCGTTGTTTTCGTTTGGGCGATGAATCGCGCAGCGACCCAACCCCGCCGCAACTATGGCCCTGTCGGACAACGTGCTCCCGTACAAGTTCCCGCTGGAACCCAGAGCAAGGCGCAACAGCGCGTAAGCCATTTGTCCCGCCAGTAATCATGCAGAGAGGCGGGGACGAAAGCTACGGCCTGCACTGGAGTTTGCTGCAGATAGCGGTCGTCCAACCAGTAGCATGCACCATGCTACGGTAGCGTCCCACCGTAAACTGCTGAAATAAAACAACATGGACTTAGGCAACCAGCGGCCCTCGATGAGGAAATTTCACCCTCAGAGCTTGGCCCGACTTTGAAACCCCGCTATACTGGACGGCGCGCCTGATCGAATCTGGCTATCCCTCCGACACAGAGCAAAGCTGGCGGTCCATGCAGGAGCGGACGTTACAAGGTGACCACGACCTATCGCCGGGTGCGCCCGTACCGCACGAACTGACCGAAGCCCAGCTTGAGAAGATCCTTGCCTCGCCACTTTTTTGCAAAGCCCCACGCCACAGTCGCTTCCTGAGTTTCGTTGTGCGGAAGACCCTGGCCGGTGAGGGCGACGAGGTCAAAGAGTATTTGATCGGCCTGGAGGTATTCGATCGCAATGCCGGGTACGATCCCGGAATCGACCCGATTGTTCGAGCGGAGGCGCGTCGGCTTCGGTCACGGCTCACCGACTATTACCGGCAATTCGGACAGCAAGATCCGGTACACATTGACTTGCCCAAGGGTACGTACGTACCTGTCTTCCATCGCAACGGCACTACTGCCAAGCTGGAAAACATCACCGATTCCAACAGCAATTCTCATTCGAAAGCCGAGGGCCAGCCCGACAAATTAGGCGTTGCTGCCTGGGTGGAAGAGCCTTCCCGGGCAGCGGCGAATCGGAAACGGCCCCTTGCGTGGATAGCAATTGTGGCGCTGCTGTTTCTAGCTGTCGCTGGCTATGGCGTCCACAAGTTCTACGCAAAGAAAGCGCAAGTCGCGTCTGCGGCAAGTAACGTCTTGATGATCGCCGACTTCACCAACACCACCGGCGACGCGGTATTCGATCATTCCCTACGGCAAGGGCTTTCGTCTCAACTCGAGCAGTCGCCTTTCTTCAACCTGCTGCCCGATCAGCGAATCGCACAGACGCTGTCTCTAATGACGAAACCCAAAGACACACGACTGACTCGAGAGGTAGCTCGCGAAGTTTGTCTGCGGACGGGAAGTACTGCGAGCATCGAAGGAGCCATTTCCAGTCAGGGCAATGAATACCTGCTGGCGCTGCAGGCGGTGAACTGCCGTAACGGCGATATATTGGCGAGGCAGCAAGTGACCGCCGACGGTAAACAGCAAGTACTCAAGGTTCTGGGGCAGGCCTCGGCGAAGCTTCGCCACGATTTGGGAGAGTCCCTGGTTTCGATCAACAAATACGATACGGCGGCGGAGAATGTAACCACGGCGTCTCTGGAGGCGCTGCAAGCGTATAGCCTGGGATCCCGCGCCATGATGACGATGGGCGATTATGAAGCGGCGATCCCGTTATTTCAGCGGGCGATCAGCCTGGATCCGAATTTTGCCATGGCTTATGCCCGCCTGGGAACCAGCTACGAAAACCTGGACCAGACGGCCCAGGCAGCCGACAGCCTGCGCAAGGCGTACGCCCTTCGCCAGCGCGTAAGCGATCGCGAGCGGTTCTATATCGACTCTCACTACTACCAGTTGGTAACCGGAGACCTGGTCGCAGCTCGGGCGACCTATGAGTTGTGGTCGCAGACCTATCCCAGCGACGAGATTCCGGCGATCAATTTGGGCAGAACTTATGCGGAACTGGGCGATTACGACAAGTCGCTCGCTGCCTATCAGAAAGCGCTAAGCCTCGATCCGGGCACTGCGCTGTTATACGGCAATCTGGTCTATAGCTATCTATCAGTCGATCGGCTGGATGAAGCGAAAGCTACCGCGCAGGAAGCGAAGGCCCGGCACTTGGAATCTGACTGGATTCACTTCTATCTCTACTGGGTAGATTTTGTGCAGCACGATACAGCGGCCATGCAACGAGAAATCTCCGGCGAGATGGGCAAGCCGGGATCGGAAGACTTGGCGCTCTATATGGAGGCGGACACCGCGGCGTATGCGGGACAACTGAGCCGAGCGGCGGATTTGACTCAGCGGGCTGCCGAATCTGCCAAGCACTCCGACCAGAAAGACACGGCTGCCGGTTACGAGGCCATACAAGCGGTGCACGAAGCCGTGTTCGGCGAGGCGAGCGCGGCCAAGCAGGAGGCAGAATCGGCGCTGGAGCTTTCCCACAGCAAAGAGGTGGAAGCTATGTCGGGATTGGCCCTGGGCCTGGCCGGAGATTCAGCTGAAAGCGCTCGATTGGCGGCTGATCTTGCCAAGCGCTATCCGGAAGATACGCTGGTGCAGTTTAATGATCTGCCCACTATGCGGGCTGCTTTAGCCTTGCAACACGGAGCGGCGGATAAGGCTATCGCAGCGCTGGCACCGGCCGCGCCTTATGAATTGGGGCGTGGCGATTTCATCTGGCTCTATCCGGTTTATCTGCGGGGTGAAGCTTATCTGGCGGCACACCAGGCTATAGCCGCTGCAGCAGAGTTCCAAACCATTCTTAGCCATCCAGGCGTAGTGCTGAACGAACCGATCGGCGCGCTCGCGTATCTGGGTCTGGGCCGGGCCTACGCGCTAGCCGGCGATACTGCGAAAGCCAAGACCGCGTATCAGGATTTTCTGGCGCTCTGGAAAGATGCAGACCCCCAGCTACCGCTGCTCAGTCAAGCCAAGCTGGAATACGCCAAGCTGCGGTGAAGGACTTGCCCGTATGGTTTGGCTGACAGCTGAGAGCTGACAGCTCCCTACAACCATCCCTTGGACCTTGCGATTCTGGCGGCTTCAACCCGATTGGCGGCTCCGAGTTTGCTGATTGCTTCCGACAAGTAGTTTCGTACCGTTCCTTCCGACAAGTTCAATTCGGTTGCAATGTCTGAGCTAGCCATACCTTCTCCGGCCAGCCGCAAAACCTGGCGTTCGCGCTCGGTAAGCGGATCGGGTTCGTCGCTCCAGGCTTCGGCGGCAAGTTGCGGATCGATTACCCGCAAGCCCCGATGGACGCGACGCACCGCTTCGGCCAGTTGTTCGGCAGGCATGTCTTTCAGCAGATAGCCGGAGGCTCCGGCATCGAGTGCGCGGCGCAAGATATCCGGCGCGAGCGAACGTTGTAAGGATAATCATTCGAACGGGAACACTGCGCCGTTTCAGCTCGGCGGCGACTTCCAGCCCGGTAAGCTTGGGCATTTCGATGTCGGTGATAAAGACGTCGGGCCGCAGATCCTGCACCGTGCGCAAGGCTTCTTCGCCGTTGCGGGCGCGGGCGATAACCTCGATGTCGTCTTCCATTTCGAGCAGCGCGGCCAGCGCACCCAGCACCATGACCTGATCTTCGGCAATGACGACGCGGATTTTGTCACGCTTGGCGCCCGGCATCTCCTCAGTTTCGCAGAGCGGAGGCAGCCTGGGCGAGCGGCAAATGAATAACCAGGCGGGTTCCCGGCATGGTCTGGCGTTGCAGCGATCCGCCGATGGCTTCCAGGCGCTCGCGCATGCCGCGCAGTCCATTGCCTTCGGGAGCGTCGGCGCCGCGGCCGTTGTCGGCAATTTCCATGGTGCAAAGATCTTTGTCGCGCTGCAGTCGGACGCTGCATTGCCGCGCCTGCGCATGCCGCACAACGTTGGTCACGGCCTCGCGCAGGGCCAGAGCCAGTACGGTTTCCTGCGCCGGGGTGAGAGGAAGTTCGGCAATATCGGAGTCCACCACGATGCCTGCGGTCTCCAGAGTTTTGCGGGCACGAATCAGTTCAGCGGCAAGGCCTTCGCCGCGATATCCGCTGATGGCCTCGCGCACGTCGGCCAGCGCGGCGCGCGAAGTATGCTCAATGTCCTGCATCTCCTGCTTGGCTCGCTGCGGATCGCGATCTACCAGCTTGCGCGCCAGCTCCGCCTTCAGTGTGATCAGCGAAAGCGTGTGTCCCAGCAGATCGTGCAGATCGCGGGCGATACGCTCGCGCTCGGCGACTTTGGCCAGATGCTCGATCTCATCGTCGGCCCGTCGAAGCTTTTCCTCCGCGCAGTGCATGATCGCTGCATAGTGGTTTCCCAGCCCCACCAGAATGATCAACAACAGCATCGAGAGCCAAAACTCTACCGGCAGGTGCAGGCGGTGAACGTAAAAACCGAGGATCGCACCCTCAAGCGCGATGAGGCCCAGCACGCGCCAAAGCCTCGGGCTGAAGCCTCCGGCAGCGATAGCGTAGACCAGCAGGCCTGCTCCCGCCGCTGTTAAAGGGAATCGCGATGGTGGCCATCACGATCATCGCTGCTATCGCGAACAGCTTGCGGGGCTCAGGTCGAGAAAAGGAATAGAGATACAGCCAAATGAAGAAGAGGCCGCACAGGGTGTTTCCGATCCACAGCAGCGGCCCGCCATGCTTCCAGATCGGATCCACGAAGAACCAGACCATGAACGGCAGCCAGATCAATGGCATCCAGCGATGTTTGTCATCGCTGGGATAAAGCTTCCACCAGATTTTCCGGAGCACAGCCATTACTCGTCCTCAAACTTCACAGCGGTTCTATTGTTATCTGGAAGTGGTTCGTGGCACAACCGTATACCACACTGCCGAGCTTACGATCATGGCGACGACCAGCCAGTCAAAATGGCCGCTTAGCGTCAACCACTAGAAAGATGACCATGGTGATGGCCCAAAGAATCCATTGTGCGGTTTTGCTTTTCATGGGGAGTTCCTTGTAAGTCCGCTATTCGTTATTTGGCGACTTGCTTCCTTTTGGAGATCTGTTTGTTTTCCCGTCTTTCAACCCACTGCATACTGATACGAACAATGGCCTGCCATGGACTCAGAGCGAAGAACGAACTGCGACTATCTTCACCCGTACAACTTGCCTTCATCGCGCCGGTAGCCCCAGGCCGCAAATCCCAGGCAGAGCAGCGTAAAGGCAATCAGAACTTCAACATGTCCCCACGCCGGAGTCGGATTCATCCCCATGCCCACCGTGTTCAGCGCCAGCTGGCTGAGGTGATAGGCGGGCATAACTTTCGCGAACATCTGCAATCCGTGAGGCAGCAAGAAGAGCGGGATCCACAGGCCGGAGCAAAACGACATCGGCAAGTAGACCAGGTTGACCACCGCCGGCGCCGAGTTCGGCTTGGCGAAGTAGCCGATAGCCATCCCCATCGCGCTGAACGGGATCGATCCTGCGACCAGGATACCCACCAGCTTTGCGGCCGTCGCCAACGACAAATGCACTCCGCCAAAGGTGATTCCAATCGTAAGCAGCAGCAGCATAATTACCGTGCTGAACACGACTGCGGCAAACAGCTTGGCCAGTAAATAGGCGCTCACCGGCATTGGCGAGGCGCGCTTCACCTGCAGCCAGCCTTGTCCCCGCTCCATCGCCAGGCTGACGCCGAAGCCAAACAGCGACACAGCCATCACACCGAAACATCCCATCGTGGCCAAGGCATAGGTTGCGGTGTCGACGCGATTCGCAGGATTGTTGCGTCCCAACACGACTCCGAAGAGCACATAAAACATCAGCGGGAAAACGATGGTCGAGATCGCGTAGATCGGAATGCGAGTTTTGTTGATTAGCTCGTACTTAGCTTCCTTGGCGTAAAGCGCGAGCGTGCGCGACAGTGAGCGGCGAGGCACAGCCAGAATAGCCGGAAAAGTAGTGGTAGCCATGTTAGTTCTTCTCCTTCGAATCGGGGTTGTGGTTTTGGGTCAGCGCCAGGAACGCTTCTTCCAGTCCGGCGTTAGTGACTTCCAGATCGGCCAGCCAGTTGTCGCGCTGCAACAGCTCGCGGACGACCGGCTCGGCGGCATTCACCTGCAACTCGAAGGCATTGCGATCGGCTTTCACACTAAGCACGCCGGCGATCTGACGAATCTCTTCGATCGCCAACTGGCTGGTAAAGCGAATCTGCTTGCCCATGGCGCGCGCCTTGATCTCGGCGGGCGTGCCTTCGGCCACCACCGCGCCTTTGTCGAGCACCAGAATGCGGTCGGCCAGCGCGTCGGCTTCGTTCAGGTAATGCGTGGTGAGCAGTACCGTCTTGCCGCGAGCAATGAGAGTGCGGATCTGCGTCCACATCAGGCGGCGCGCTTCCACGTCGAGACCGACCGTGGGCTCGTCCAGAAATAACAGGTCAGGATTGCCGCAGATGGCGATACCGAACAACACGCGCTGCTTCTGTCCGCCCGACAGCTCGCCATAATGGCGATCTTTGATTTCCGTGAGCCCGGCGATCTGGAAGGTTTCGTCCAGCGGCAGCGGGTTGGGATAGTAGGAAGAAAACAGGTCGATATGCTCGCGCACCTTGAGCGTCTCGGGCACGCGTCCCACCTGTAGCATCGCCCCCAGCCGAGCCTGCACCTGTCCCCCATAAGGGTTGACGCCGAAAACAGACACGCTGCCGGAGTCGGGCCGCGCCAAGCCCAGCAGTATCTGTACCAGCGTGGTCTTGCCGGCTCCGTTCGGCCCCAGCAACGCCAGCAATTCGCCGCGGCGGATTTCCAGGTTCAGATCATGTAAGGCGACGATGTCGCCATAACTTTTCTTCAGGTTACGAATCCGGGCAACGCCTGCCGGCTGTGATACTGGCGCCCTGCGCAGTGTTTCGACATTCGCAGCTCCCGGCAAGTCGGGCAATCGGACTTGATTGGATGGTAGAAACGCGGTTGACATCGTTCGCTCCCGTGCGCCCGGTTCTTTCAGGCACGCAAACGATCATCGGTTATTCGGGGAAGCGGCAGTAGTGCCGATTGTCAGGGAGCGGGAGTGACAAATGTCATGAAAGCCGCTTTTCGCTTTTGGCTCTTCGCTTTTCGCTAAGGCGCAAATTCGCAAGAACGGACTTGTTGTCCTAGGGCCGACGGATTGAACGAGGATAAGGGGCCTTCACCTCGATTCGCGAAATCGGCGGATCTCCACTGTGGGTGGCAGATCACAATGCAGCCTTTGGTCGACTGCTAGAGGTTAAGAGCTGAAGGCTAAACTTCCCTGATAATTCAGTTCGGGTATACTCATCGCCAGCCCTTGCGCGCAGATCATCTGCCGTTCCGGCGGCGGCCTAACATATGCTCGGCGCGATTTGGAGAGTTGCACATTGAGCAGTTCGACCCCGGCCGTCGTTCAAGCTGAAAATGCAAGCAGTCCCGCGGCAGGCGGACGGGAATGGTCATTGCCGACCCGATTCGCCTTCCGATTCGGGTTCTGCTACTACGTTCTTTGCGTCTACCCCAACTTGCTGGGACTGCACCCTGTTCGGCACAACCAGAACAACCTCGTGTGGCAACTGTGGGACCGCGTCGTCCCCTGGGTCGGCTCAAACCTGCTGCATTTGGCCGGGCCCTTTACCCTCGTCGCCAAAGAAAGTGGGGACCAGCTATACGACTATATTCTGTGGCTTTGCATTTTCAGCACCGCGATTATAGCCGCGACTATCTGGTCCCTTTTAGATCGCAAGCGCAAGCAATATGACCGCCTTTGTGAGTGGTTGCGCGTTCTAGTGCGGCTGACGCTGGCGCTTGTCATGATCGACTATGGCATAGCCAAGCTTTTCCGTGCCCAATTCCCCGAGCTTTCTCTAGTGACGCTGCTCGACACCTACGGCCAGTCCTCACCGCAGGGTCTTCTGTGGGCGTTTATGAAGTACTCCAGACCATACAGCTTCTTCGGGGGTTTGGGGGAAACCTTCGGGGGCATCCTCCTCACGGTGCCCCGCTTCACCACGCTGGGAACCCTCATCACGCTGGGCATGGTGAGCAACGTCCTCATGCTGAACTTCTCCTACGATGTGCCGCGGAAAATCCTTTGCATTCATCTCCTGTTGATGTGCATCTTCCTGCTATGGCCTGATATTCGGCGCCTTTTCGGCTTCTTTGTGTTGCATCGTAGCGAGCAATTGCCTGCTCCTCATCCGTTATTCCGCGAAAAGGCACTCAACAAGACCGCATTGTTTCTCCAACCGGCAATAGGGATCCTCATAATACTCACCTCTGCGCACAGCTCCTATGTGACCTCCGTGCGCCCGACTGTGCAGATTGCACCGACCCTGCGCGGAATCTGGAACGTCGATCAGTTCAACTTTGACGGATTGCCGCGGTCGCCGTCGTTGACGGACACGGTGCGTTGGCGGCGTGTGATCCTCGAAGGACCTGAGCTACTTACGATTCAGCTCATGGACGACACTCGGCAGGAATTCCTCGTACAGTGGAATGGGCAGAAAACGAACGGCTCGCTGTGGGGCACGGAGGACCATTCCAGGAAGGGCGACCTAACCGTCGAGAATCTTCAGGCTGACCGGATGGTTCTGGAGGCACAGATCGCGGGGCACCGAGTCGAGGCGCAACTCCGGCGCGTGGATCTCTCCGATCCCACGAAGTTCCTGCTGATCAACCGTGGATTCCATTGGATTAACTAACCCAGCTCTATACTGATCTGTCTGGACCGCCCCAAACTACTCCCAAGAAATTATCAACACTCTGATGGCAAACAAGCCTCAAGAGCACAGGATTAGGCTTCGCCTATCCTTGCGATCGCGATGACCTTAGCAGTCACGTGTCTTCCGATTGCAGCCGTCGCCTGCTTGTTTGGGTCGTCAAAGCAGATCAGGGTGCAATTCCAACGGAGCGAGTACCAGCCCCTAAAGTCCCAGAAAGCCGCCCCCGCCCTTAAGCGCGCAGTCCGGAAATGGGTTAAGAGCTGAAGGCGAAAAGCGAATGGCGAATAGCGGCCCTCGAGTGACATCTGTCACTTTTGCAGGTGATTGCAATCACGGCTGAGGTGGCCGTCCAAAGGCGACACTTGCATGTAAGAGAGTGAGGGCCAAAGCCTTTGGGTTGCACCCTGCCTTTATGCAGCCGTGGCCGAGGTAGGAGAGGTGAGCCATGTTGCTCGCATACCGTCTAGTTAAGCTGATCGAAAACCATTCCGACGGGCTGGCCCGCAGCCTGCATAACCGCTATCGCGAAAGCGAGAAGTGTTCGGCTTATGCCAATGTTCCCGACAATGAGCTGACGGAAAAAGTCTACGAAGTTTATCGCCATCTGGGCGACTGGCTGCTGGGCAAGACCGAAGCCGACATCGAGCAGCGCTATCTGGAAGTCGGTGCGCAGCGCGCCGCACAAGGCGTTCCCGTCAGCCAGGTGGTCTGGATGATCTGCCTGGTGCGCGAAAACCTTTGGGAGTACTTGCAGAAGCATGCCGAGCTGGAACGCCCGGCCGAGATCTTCGGCGAGTTGGAATTACTGGAAATGATGGACAAGTTCTTTCACCTGGCCATTTACTACGCCGCGCTGGGACATGAGCGGGCGACGGCCGGTTATTCGGTGAAAACTCGTAATGTATCCGCCTGATAGGGGCCGTTGTCTATGTCGTGGATTGATCAATACCGCAGCAAACTGGTGACCGCGCGCGAGGCAGTGGCTTGCGTGGAGTCGGGAATGCGAGTGTACATCCATCCCGGCTGCGCCGAGCCCGAGGCGCTGGTGGAAGCCCTGATGAGCCGCGCCCCTTATGTCAAAGATGTTGAGTTGATGCATCTGCTGACCATGGGGACCTCGCCCTATTGCGCGCCGGAGATGGCGGCGCATTTTCGGCACAACGCATTGTTCGTGGGCGGCAATGTTCGCGAAGCCGTGAACGACGGCCGCGCCGACTATACGCCGATCTTTCTAAGCGAAGTCGAAGCCCTGTTCGAGAGCGGCGAGATGCCGATCGACGTGGCCTTTATTCAGGTGTCGCCGCCCGATCCCCATGGTTATTGCAGCTTTGGCGTGGGGGTGGAATGCACGCTGACGGCTGCCAAATATGCTCATCGCGTGGTAGCTCAGGTGAATGCGCAGATGCCGCGCACCTATGGCGACAGCTTCATTCACGTAACTGAACTGGACGCCATCGTAGAGCTTTCGCGTCCTCTGTGCGAGTTGAAGAAGCAGCCCAGCAACGAGACCTACCAGCAGATAGGGGCCCGGGTGGCTTCGTTAATCGAAGATGGGTCGGTCTTACAGTGTGGGATCGGAGCCATTCCCGACGCCATTCTGCCCAACCTGATGGACCGCAAGGACCTGGGCGTCCACTCCGAGTTGATCTCGGACAACGTAATTCCGCTGATCGAGGCCGGGGTGATCAACGGGCGGCGGAAGAATGTGAAGCCGCGCAAGATCATTCTCGGTTTCGTACTGGGGACGAAGCAGCTGTTCGACTTCATCGACGAAAATCCGATCTTCGAATTCCATCCCTCCGCCTACACCAACGATCCCTTTCGCATCGCGGCGAACGATCGCATGGTGGCCATCAATTCGGCTATCGAGATCGACCTGACCGGGCCAGGTTTGCGCCGAGTCCATTGGGCCAGGTTTCTACAGCGGATTCGGTGGACAACTGGACTTCATCCGCGGCGCGGCGCGCGCCAAGTACGGCAAGCCGATTATCGCACTGCCGTCGACCGCCAAGGGCGAAACCATCTCGCGAATCGTGCCGCGCCTGGCTCATGGCGCCGGCGTCCTGACCGGACGCGGGCGATGTGCATTACGTTGTCACGGAATACGGTGTCGCCTATCTGCATGGGCGCACCATACGCCAGCGCGCCGAATCGCTCATCCAGGTCGCTCATCCCAAGTTTCGCAACGAACTGCAGGAATACTGCGAACAGCAACGCTGGTTCCAACGCAACGCTTACGAACCGAAGTGCGAGGGTAACAATGTCATCGCAACCACGCGGTAACGTCATTATCGATCCTGAAGAATGTAAGGGATGCGGCTTGTGCGTCGAGTCGTGTCCTCCCGAATGTCTTGAACTGGCGCCCGAACTCAGCAAGTACGGGGTGCATCCGGCGCAATATACCGGCGAAGATTGCACCGGCTGCGGCGCTTGTTTCTACTGCTGTCCCGAACCTGGCGCCATCATCGTGGAACGGTTGACGCCGTCGGGCAAAGCCGTCACGCCCGTACCGCCGAAACAGGAGGTGGCCCATGAGGCAACTCTGTAAGGGAAACGTCGCCATCGTGAAAGGCGCTGTGGTAGCGGGGTGCCGGGCGTTTTATGGATATCCCATCACCCCGGCCAGCGAGATTGCCGAATATGCCGCCCTGCTCATACCTGAAGTGGGCGGGACTTTTTTGCAGGCAGAGAGCGAAGTGTCAGCCATCAACATGGTTTATGGCGCGTCGGCCGCGGGCACGCGGGTGATGATCGGCTTCGTCGGGCCCCGGGCTCAGCCTGATGCAGGAAGGTATCTCCTACATGGCCGGCGCCGAACTGCCCGGAGTGATCGTCGACGTAGTGCGCGGCGGACCGGGGCTGGGAAACATCGCTCCTGAGCAAAGCGACTACTTCTGCATCGTGAAGGGCGGCGGCCACGGCTGCTATCGCAACCTGGTGCTGGCGCCATCGTCGGTGCAGGAAATGTTTGACCTCACCGTGTTGGCGTTCGAGCTGGCGGACCGCTATCGCAACCCGGTCGTCATCATGACCGACGGCTATGTCGGCCAGATGATGGAGCCGCTCGAGATCAAGCTGCGCGAGCTTGAGCAACCGGCAAAGGATTGGGCGGTGAAAGGCACGGCGCAGACGAGACACAACATGATCAGCTCCATCGTGCTGGAGCCGGACGCGCTGGAAGCGCATGTGCGCAAGCTGGAGTCGAAGTACATGCTGGCCCAGGAACTGGAGAGCCGCCACGAAAACTATCTGACGGAAGATGCGGATGTGCTGCTGGTTGGCTTCGGCATCGTGTCTCGAGTGCTGCGTTCGGCCATCGATCAGTTGCGCGCGCAGGGAGTGAAGGCTGGGCTTTTCCGTCCAGTCACCCTGTGGCCATTCCCCTCGCGCGAACTGCGTGAGACGGCGAAGAACGTGAAGTCGGTTCTGGCGGTTGAGCTGAGCACCGGAATGATGGTCGAGGATGTGCGGCTGGCGCTTAACGGCAGCGTTCCCGTGGAGTATTACGGACGCGTTGGCGGCAACGTTCCCAGCGCCGAAGAAATCACTGCGCAAGTGTTTGCGCGCATGGCAGCCCACGTTTAACGGGTGCCCTAACCTGGGTGCCCCATCCTTGGCCAGCGCTTTTGCGGACAGGGTGGGCGCAAGGAGGAATTTGTGGAAGGCTATCAGGTAATTCACGAAAAATCGCCGGCGTTCTACGACAACTACGATCGCAAAGGCGAAATGCAGCAGCAGACGCATTACTGCCCGGGTTGCGGGCACGGCATCGCTCACAAACTGATTGCCGAAGCGCTTACCGAACTCGGTCTGAAGGACCGTGCGATTCTGGTGAGTCCCGTCGGCTGTTCGGTCTTCGCCTATTACTACTTCGATGTGGGCAATGTGCAGGTGGCGCACGGCCGCGCTCCGGCCGCTGCCACAGCGCTCAAGCGCTCCAATCCCGAGTCGATCGTGATGGCCTACCAGGGCGACGGCGACCTTGCGGCTATCGGCACAGCCGAGATCATTCACGCCGCTAACCGCGGCGAGAACATCTGTGTGTTCTTCGTCAACAACTCCATTTACGGAATGACTGGCGGGCAGATGGCGCCAACTTCGCTGGTCGGCCAGAAGAGCACCACGTCGCCTTGGGGACGTCGCTCCCACAATGAGGGACTGCCGCTCCACGTCTGCGAATTGCTGGCTGCCCTCGAGACCCCTACTTATCTGGAGCGGGTCGCTCTCAGCGACATGAAGAACATCATGAAGGCCAAGAAGGCGGTGAAAAAGGCGTTGGAGATCCAGAATAATCACGGGGGATTTTCCCTGGTCGAGATCCTATCGCCTTGCCCTACGATCTTGAAGATGGAACCGGTGGTCGCTCGCAAGTGGGTTGCCGAAACTCTGACCAAAGCGTTCCCGCTGGGCGTTTTCCGCGATCGCAAGCCTGAGTTACCAGTCGATGCGATCGTTCCCCAGTTGACCGTTGCCGAAGCACTCGGGGTGGAAAAAGACAACGTCAACGAGCCGGTTGTACGGCGTCATCATCACACTCGTGATTTGACGGTCAAGATCGCCGGCTTCGGCGGACAAGGCGTCTTGCTAATGGGACAACTGCTGGCCGAGATGGGCCTTCGCGAGCACCTGGAAGTTAGCTGGCTGCCGTCTTACGGACCTGAGATGCGCAGTGGAAGCGCGCACTGCCATGTAACCCTGTCGCATGATCGCATCGGATCGCCGCTGATTTCGCAGCCGGAAGTACTGATAGCCATGAATGAGCTGTCGCTTAACAAATTCGCTTCCAGCGTAGCTTCCGGAGGATTGATTCTTTACAACGGCGCCAAGGTGCCCGAGGGCTTCAGCGCGAAGCAAGCGCGAGTCGTCTGCGTGCCGGTATCGGAAATTGCCGATCGTCTGGGCTCAGCCAAGGTAGCAAACGTGGTCATGCTTGGGGCATTGCTGGAAGAGACCGAGTGTCTGCCGGCCGAGACAGCGTTGGCGGTAATCGAGACGATGGTGAAAAACCCCAAAATGCTGGCTCTGGACCGGCAGGCGATTGCCGCCGGCTGCGATTACGTCGACACCCAGATTGAAGTTGGAGCTGTTTCGCAACCAGACGGATACTCGTACTGAAGTAGCCGTCAGCTGCGACAGAGCAATCCACCACGGAGAACACGGAGATCACGGAAAAACTGGAAACAAAATCCAAAACTCCCTGTTCTCGGTGTCCTCCGCGGTGAATGATCTTCGAATCCTCTCACACTCGGGCGTGACCAGCCTCACAGCGTTGGGTACGCCATTCGCGTTGCAATAGGAGTGCGATGCAATCCGAAAAAGATAAGACTCTCTGCCCTCTCTGTCACGGTCACGGCCATGAACGCAAGGAAATATTGGTAGTCCGCTGGCGCAGCCGCGAATTCGACCAAGCGTTGCAGAAGATCGCCGATGAAGCTGCCTTCGGTAGCGCGAGCGGCCTCAAAGACCCGTTTGAAGTGGAAGAGCCGGTCTACAGCAACGAGTCCGACTGACTGTAAGTCGCGTCGTTTCTCACTTATCTCGGCGGGGTTCCGTGCTGACCGGCGGACCACCCGCCGAAACTGTCCTGCGTCGCATCTTGATGATAGCCAAACAAATCGCATAGACCACAAACGCAGAGATCAGCACAACGAAAAATATGGTCTGGTTCAAGGTGATGGCAAAGGCCACGACCGAGGCTGCCAAAACCCACATGAAGGCTTCGCCCAGGAATCCGTCGGGCCAGTGCGGGGCATGTCCACCGGAGGGCAGCTTGGGCCGCATCGCCGGTAGCAATCGTGGGACAGCTGCGCAGTAAGCGCGATAGCTATCGCCCTGGGTCGCCATGATCCCAGCCTCCTCCCGCAAGATCAAGCGGTAATCGAAAAAAATCATTGCCGCTACCAGAATCACAAACCCGATTCGACTCGCCATCAAACCGAAGCCGATGCCCAGCAGAATATTGCCCAGGTACAAAGGATTGCGCACATAGCGATATGGCCCGTCGGCGACCAGTCGCGAGGTATGCAGATGCATATCGACCATGACTTCAGGATTGAGGTAAGCCGTACCCCAGGTGCGGAGTAGAGCGGCGGCAACGCAGAAAAGCGCGGCGATAGCGAAGATCAAATGATAGTCGGCGTCCGTAACCGTGGCCCCACGAAGGCGAGCGCCCCGCTCCACCAGCGCGGCCCCGGCGTTTTGATGGTCCAGCGAGTAACTGGAGAATGCAATCCAGAAACACGCTCCGAAGATCCAGAATCGGTATTTGAACTCGAAATTACTGGCCGCCATCATGGCTAGGCCTCCTGCTTTGTTGCGAGGAGTGGAAATGATACGCGGGTCGTGCAACTCGCCTGCGGGCTTGATCGCTGTACGGTTAATCCCGATCTGCACTTGCGAACAGGTAAGGACAGCTTAGCGCAACTCTCCGCAATTGCGTCCACCGGCCAGTAGCATCGAGGCGCGGAGCGTTCTACTGTTGGGGCTGGCTGAGGAGTTCGGTCACAGGTTCCGGCAGGCAACTCTCCAGACCAACAGAACCGCCCGGGGACGCGAGTTAGTCCGCACTAGCGGGCGGACAGGCTCAGTCACCAGCCGTGGTAGCTGACGCGGGGCCGGCATGCTTTAAAGGGGGAGCTTGCCGGTCCTTTGTGCACGTCACAGCGCTCTATAACTTTCCCGCCTCTTGCTGAATTCGTTGCCATGCATCTTCGACGTGCCGGCGGGTCGTATTGGTCTGTCCGACGCAAAAACGCAGAGTAATCTTGCCGTCCAGACGAGTGTGGGTGAGGTAAAGGTCGCCGCTGGCATTCAGGCGATTCATTAGCGTTATATTACTTTCATCTCCGCCGCGATGACGGAAGCAGACTAAATTCAGCGGAGCTGGAGCGGCTACTTCGAAACGATCATCCTGCTTAACCCAATCAAGAAATTGTTGTGCCAGCTCAACGTGACGCCGCACATGAAACCGCAGACCCTCCACCCCATAGTGACGAACAACAAACCATAGCTTTAGCGAGCGAAAGCGGCGTCCCAGGGGAATGTGCCAGTCACGATAGTCGAAGACAGCGCCTGACTCAGTCGCCTGGTTACGCAAATACTCCGGCAAAATGCTCAGAGTATCGATCAGCGCCTTCCGATCGGCGACGTAAAAACAATTGCAATCGAAATTAGTAAACATCCATTTGTGGGGATTGAAAGTGTAGCTGTCAGCCAGTTCGAGACCATCTTGAATGTGCCGAAACTCCGGACAAAGCGCCGCCGTACCTGACATTGCTGCGTCCACATGGAACCAAATATTGTTTTCCCGGCAAATAGCGCCGATGGCAGGCAATGGATCGAGAGCGTTGGAGGAGGTAGTTCCGACGGTGGCAGATACAAAGAATGGAATTAGTCCCGCCTGCCGGTCCCGCCGGATCTGCTCGGCCAAACTATCCGCACGCATGGCAAATTGCCCATCCACTTCGATGAGCCGCAAA
Source organism: uncultured Acidobacteriaceae bacterium (assembly GCA_963833305.1). Classification (GTDB taxonomy): domain Bacteria; phylum Acidobacteriota; class Terriglobia; order Terriglobales; family Acidobacteriaceae; genus Bog-257. The sequence continues at coordinate 109,307 of CAWHXN010000006.1, forward strand.
TTCTCCAGACCGATGCCGGCAACCATTGCCGCCTTCTCGATCGAAGAATGGGCCTGATTCGAGGTATAAGCCACCAGGCCGCCGCCGCATCCCTGGCGATTGCTGCGATAATTAGTAGTCCGTTCGCGAGCCGCCAGCATGGCACAGAGGGAGGAACTCGAGGCGGTGTCTTGGATCACGCCACCTCCATTGGTAGTCGACAAAAACTTTTCCGGCAAGCCGAGCATCGGAACGAGCCAGTCGAGTACACGAGTCTCCAATTCGGTGCAGGCCGGACTTGTGGCCCAGAGCATTCCCTGAACTCCAAGGGCGGAGGAAAGCAGGTCGCCAAGAATGGCAGGGCCCGACGCGTTGGCGGGAAAGTAGGCGAAGAAGTTCGGCGACTGCCAGTGGGTTACTCCGGGCAAGATCACCTGTTTCATGTCGTGCAAAATAGCGGCAAAAGCTTCGCCTTCAGACGGGGGGGCGAGGGGAAGCGTCTGTCGAATTTCTCCCGGTTTTACTTGAGACAGGACCGGTAATGTTTCAATGTCTTTATAGTAGTCTGCGATCCAGTCTATTACTGCATATCCACACTCCCGGAATTGCTCCGGAGTCATGTGATAGCTCTTCTCAGACACGATACACACCCTCTCTATACCTAAAATGACATATCACGGAAAGAGACGTGAGCGACCCGAAGGGGCAAATACATGCCCCTCTTCTATCGGTACTGCCACCATGTTCGGCGGACTTTCTTTAACCTAGGTGCTAAGAGGCTATACCACTTCATGGTTCCGACGAGACGGATTACGCCTTTGTCATTGAAATTGTCAGCCATCATATTAAACATACTGTTACACTGACCGGGGCCATAAGTCTGCTTAGAAAGGAGAAGCATGGATATCCAGAATATACTTAGTGACTTAAAGAAAGAACGCGAACGTCTCGATAGAGCGATTTCTGCCCTGGAGGGACTAAGCGGTGGCCAGCGGCGTCGCGGGAGGCCGGTCGGCAGCCATAACGTCGGCAGCCATAACGTCGCCCCGGCCACGGCCAAGCGTCCCCGCCGTCATATGAGCGCTGCGGCACGCAAACGCATCTCTGACATGATGAAGCAACGGTGGGCAGAGCGGAAAAAGAAGTCGAAATCTTAGTATCCAAGAACCGTTGCTGACCGGGCCATCGATCAGTATCTTCTGGAATGCCACTCGTTACTGGGTGGCATTTCTCTTTTCTGCTCCACAGATGACAACCTTCCAGAATGCTGTCGGCTGGCCTTGTTCATTCCGCTTACTCGAGAAGAACGGCGAGCATTCCGTCAACAATCCGCGTCAACTCCGCCCACGCGAACGTGTGAGGGCGGTCACAGACGACACCAAGTGGAAGCCGGGACAATCGCTGATATGTCTGACGAGAAAAGTAGGCGAGCGCCCGCGACTGCGCGTAAACCAAAATCCGCGAAAGGCAATCGGAAGAGGGCAACCGGGCGCTTACAGGGCGGTGGCATCATCCTGGACAATGTCCTCGATGTGGTGTTCGACGGAGCGTATTTTGTGGATGCCCAGCGGCGAATTCTGAAATGGAATGCAGGAGCGTCATCCCTGACCGGCTTCAGCGAACAGGACGTCCTGGGCCATTACTGCTACGACAACATCCTCATGCATGTTGACGGCTGTGGAGTTGAACTGTGCAAGTGTGGGTGCCCCCTTCAGAAGACGCTGGACGACGGTAAGAGCAGGCAAGCCGCCGTCTACTTAAGACACAAACATGGCTATCGGGTACCAGTCTCTGTCAGGATTGTTCCCATCACCGGAGCTAACGGCAAAGTGGTGGGCGCGCTGGAAACGTTTCGAGTGACCGACAAGCCGGATTATTGGAAAGCGCGTACCGCGGAACTAGAAGGCTTGGCATTTATCGACCAAGTAACTGGCATCCCTAATCGGCGTTTCCAGGAGACGCAACTTGACCGCTTGCTGCATGAATTCCAATGTATCCACGAGCCGTTTATCCTGGGCATGATCGATCTAGACCATTTCAAGCTGACTAACGATAGTCACGGGCACCAGACTGGCGATTGCGTCCTGCGCCTGGTGGGACAAACGCTACTGAACTGTATGCGGGGCACGGATATCGTTGGACGGTGGGGCGGAGACGAGTTTGCGGTGTTGTTGCCGAGGACCGACGTCACGAAAGCGCGGCAAATATTGGAGCGCGCGCGAGTGATGGTCGCCGAGAGTGCTACGCCGATCGAGAGCGGAATTGTGAAGACGAGCGTTTCGATAGGGGCGGTAATCGTGACCCGGAAAGACGATCGAGTCAGCCTACTTCAAAAAGCGGATCGGCAACTGTATCTTGCCAAGCAGCGAGGCAGAAATTACTGTTGCGTGGGGTAGTTGCCGCGCAATCTAACAGGATAGATGCAATGAGGCGCCCAGCGAGGGACGCCTCTCAATTACGTTGAGGTAGCGTCTCTCACCGGGCTCTCACTTGCATCTTGTCTACTCCGACGGGTAATTTGCAGGTTATAGCCTCCGTCCAGTTGCACCGCAGCGTTCACACCGCAGGTACTAGAGTTTGCGGTTTGTGAGGACTAGTGTCTCCCTACTTAGGAGACTACAACGCTACAACTCAACTAAACTCGCGATTGGACCTACTTATCAGCGACTTTTGCCTTATATGACGTCGGTTCAACCCCTAGCTCCGGACTACAGCGAAGAACCTAGTCTCACAGTGGCAGATCGGCCGCGACGAAGCTCCGGCGGTAGCACTGAGTCAGCCGGAGCTCTGAGAGAGAAGCTTTCCGGCCGCACCGCATCGCGCCGAGCCGAAGGACAAGCCTTCAGTTATTGACCTTCGGGCGCGAGTCCGTGCAGTAGATGAGCGTCAACGTAAACGGACGGCTACCCCACGCCACGAACCTGCAACCACGTAGAACGTCAGGATGCGAGTTGCCGCGACACGATCAAGGCTCGCTTGGGGCCTCGCTTGCGAATCAAGAGCACGCGGATCCGTTCCAGCAGTTCCATGGGAGCGAATTCGCCTTTGGGCAACCAGCCATCTGCCAGGCTTTCTTCCGTGCAGCAGTTGACCGAGCCAGAGAAGAGCAGCGCGGGTGTTTCAGGCGAGATTGCCTTCAGCCGGTCGATCAGTCGTGCGCCGCTGAGCTTGGGCATCATCAGGTCAGCGAGAACCAGATCGATGCCTCCCAACGTCATCATGTCGACAGCGCGATCGGGATCGGTACAGGTAAGAACTCGATAACCGCGGGTCTCGAGCATAACTTTTCGAATGGAGAGAGAGCGTTCATCATCGTCGACGCAGAGAATCGTACGTTTCGGTTTCATTTACCCCCACTGGGCCTTCTGGGAGAGCAATGCGCGTGCGTCTGAGCAAACCTGGAAGTCAGGCGCGCGGCAATCACCAAGTGGCTTTTATTAATTCCGCCAGAGCAATAGCGTTCTCCGGATACTACGACCACCGGCGGCCCGACACAAGTATTGCGAAGGTCAATTGCGCAGAAAAAAATTCGAGGCATGAAAAAACGAAACAGCACCACAAACGGTGAATGGCACCGGGCGTGACCTGCCTAGAACCGTTGCCCAGAGAGGCTTTTCATGGCGCACAGGATATCCGCAGAAAATTCACATCGTAACTTCGGCGTTAATCACGTGCACTACGTTCCCGCCCACGCGAACATTGGTGACATGATCTGCCTGCCTAGCTGCGCGGATGTAAAGAAGGCTGGGGCGCCGAATCTCGATTCCCTGCTCGATGAGGCCTTGCGTATCCGGTGCGAGCACGCCATGCTTCACGGCCCATGCCGTGCAACAGCCGGCGGCCGAGCCAGTGGCAGGGTCTTCGCCGTTGTAGAAAATCATCCGCGCATGCAGGGTCGCGTTGGGATTGACGGTTTCGCGACAGACGAAATAAAAGAATGCGGGACTGCCAATGGTCGATAGATAGGTCGCCATCTGGTTCCAACCGATGCTGAGCTTTTGCAGCGAAGCCAGCGTGCGAAAGGGCACGATGGTGAACGGCATGCCGGTGGACACAGTCTGAATGGGCAGATTCTCGTCGAGGTCAGCAACCGGGACCCCGAGAACGCCGGCAATGGAATCGTGTGGATGAGTGGCTCCGAATTGCGGTTCGGCCTGACGCATCTCGCCGAACATCTGCCCGTCGCGCTGCTCGAAGCGAACTGGGATCTTGCCCGCCTTCAAGTCGAGCACAATTTCCTCCGCACTCGATTGCTGGCGCAGATACCAGGCGGTGCCCAGGGTCGGGTGCCCGGCAAAGGGCAGCTCCTCATTGACGGTGAAGATACGGACCTTATGACCCTCCGTTCGCTCGATAGCTTCATCGCGCGGCAGGATAAATGTCGTTTCGCAGAGATTGGTTTCGCGCGCCAGCTTTTGCATCTCAATATCGCTCAGACCACGCGCGTCCGTGAAGACGGCTAGCTGGTTGCCTTCCAGGGGCCGCGAAGTAAAGACGTCCAGTTGCACGAACGAGAATTTGCGCTTCGTCATGGCTACCTCGGCACCAATGTAACATCCATAAGCCGCGAACCCGATTCGGTTGGTCACGTTTGAGTGCGGACAACCCAAAAAACAGGCCAGCCACGGACTGAAAGGCGTTTATCCTTGCTGCCGTGTATGGAAGCAAATAGAATTTGTCGAATTCCAAAATGCAATAAAAGAGAGGTATAGATGGGCCTTCAGATAGGCGATGTGGCTCCCGACTTCGAAACTGAAACTACCGAGGGAAGCATCCGCTTTCATGAGTGGATTGGCGACTCATGGGCGGTGCTGTTTTCTCATCCCAAGGACTTTACGCCGGTATGCACCACCGAGCTGGGTTACATGGCCAAGCTCAAACCGGAGTTCGATAAGCGCAACACCAAGATCATCGGACTCAGTGTTGATCCGGTGGAAAATCATGCACGTTGGGCAACTGATATCAAAGAAACGCAGGGACATGCCCCGAACTATCCGATGATTGGCGATACCGACCTGAAAATCGCCAAGATGTATGGGATGCTTCCCGCTTCGAGCAGCGGCACCTCGGAGGGCAGGACAGCAGCCGATAACATGACAGTGCGTAACGTGTTCGTGGTTGGTCCTGATAAGAAGGTAAAGCTTATTATTGTTTATCCCATGACGACAGGGCGAAACTTCGATGAGGTACTGCGCGTGATCGATTCGCTGCAATTGACGGCGAAACACAAAGTGGCGACGCCGGTAAACTGGAAGCAGGGAGACGACGTCATTATCTCCGGCTCAGTGTCTGACGAAGAAGCGAAGAAGATCTACCCGCAAGGCTGGAAAGCTCCTCGGCCCTACCTGCGGATCGTGTCCCAGCCTGAGTCTTGAGAGCCGCAAACTTCTGTCGCAAGCGAAGCCCGAGCGTGAGCTTGGGCTTTTCTTGCGATACCGATATCCTGTATTCAGTTGCGGAAGCGAAGGGGGTCCGGTGACTCTCCCGGTCTTCAAAACCGGCGATTGGCATCTTTGATGTCAATGGTGCGTTCGACTCGCACACGCTTCCGCCAAGTTTCTTTGCGACGACGTGATGTTCATGCTTCCGCCGCGATTATGCTCAAGGGAACTTCTCTGCGTTGCTCCAAAAAACAAGATCCACGCGGGGCGTGGATCCTCAAGCAACCACGCCACGTAATCCTTAGGGAAACTGATCAAATCAAGGCGAGTTCCCGCAGCGGTTAAAGCCGCATGATTTTGCGGGGTACTTAACAGATGGCCTGAAGGCCGTCTCCTTCAAAACAAGCCTTAATCAGAGTTTGCTTAGCGGCCATAGGCTCGTGGAACCCGCCGGCGCGCCCGGAGCAACCCAGCAGAGCGGCTTATTTCAATGCATCGCCGACATTGCATGATCGACGTAGCGATGAGCTTCGTCAACGTTAGTGAGTACGGTCGACTTCAACCCGCGCGCAGCGGCATTGGATTCTGCCTGGTCTACTTCGGTATGGGCTTTCTCCAGGAGTTCCGCCGCCTTATGGAAGCGCCCAGTGTTGCCCAGGTTGGGGTCGACGGGCATGTGATCGTTCACGTTCTTACCATCGTCGATGGAAGCCTGTTTGATCGCGGTGATGGCCTCATCGATGTGCTTGATAGCCTGCGCGGAATCGGCATCGACGGCTCCGTTGGGACTCTGCTTGCTCAGATATGCCCGGGCCTGGCGCAGATCTGCGAGCGCGTGCAAGTATTCCGGATGCTTACCCGGTGTTTGGGCAAACGCCGCTGAAGGCAACAAAAGTGTGCCAAGCGTGAAGGCCAACAGCAAATGTCTAACACCAAGTCTTCTGGTCAGCAAACTCGTAGTTCCTCTCATGCGATCTCCTCGTAAGCCTTAGATTCTCTAATGGAAAGCTGGAGCACTCCGACTCAGCCCTTATAGCTCTGGGTATAGCCCGGAAATTCTGCCGGTTTCAACTTTTACATACTACATAGCCTGCGGAGGTTTCGGAAGTGGTTGATCAGGTCCGAAGATTTGGAAAGGTGATTGAGAGCTTCAGGCTTGACGTGCCCGTTGCACCATTTCGATCAGAACTTTTCTGGTTTCTACCGGGTTGGTCACCTCGTGCAGGAATGCAATGCGGACGCCACGTATGCCCTCTTGGGTCGTCAAGCGCAGATGAAAGCCGAGACGATCCACGGAAGTCATGGCTGCCTCCTGCGATTCAATGCCGCCGAATACTCGGGCCAGCAGGATAAGCGCATCCTTATGGTCGGCGTTCATGTGTTGCACGATGTCGTCCGCGGCATCGGAAAGTGGATCAGGGCGCGCCTGGTCATACTCGGAGGCCACGACCCAGCCCATCACGCCGAAGCCGCCGACGTAGTAAACGTCCACCAGGTCCATGCGATAAAAGTAAAAATCGTCGAAGTCTGCCCAGTATTTGCTGTTGGCATAACGTTCCAGGTAGAGCCTTCGCGCCTCAGACACTTCCGGTTGAGGAATTATCAGAACATTTCCGATCAACGTAACTCTGGATGCGCCGAGCGGATCGCCACCGGCGTCAGGTTGCGTCACCAGCAGGCTCGCTCGGGAGTCCGATTGCAAATTTTGCGTATGCATGGCCATGGTGCTGATGAGGAAGATGGGGCGCCCCCGATCGTCGAGCCCGTAGGGCATTACCGATCCAAAGGGAAAACCGGGCACTTTGCGCGACTGGGTGGAAAGGCTACCAGTGCGTCCTAAGTGCACTAAGGTACGTGCGCGCTCAGAGAATGAAGGCTCGGGAACGGGGTTCGCACTAGCCGCGCCAGTGCCGGCATGTTTTCTGGTCGATGAAGAAGGCATGGTTCTGCTCTGCTAGCAGTGTAAGCCACCGTGTCGATTGCTGTGCAGAGCCTTCAGGCCCAAATTGCCGAGCACTCAGATGCGTGGCAGTGTCAAAATGCGCCACAGAGGTAAACACAGCAAGACAAGAGCCAGCGTCGCCAACGCCACCCTGACCATGTGAGTGCGAAAACGCTGGCTGATTGCTACCAGCAACAGCACGGTGGCCAGCAAGACGGTCGCGTGCACATAGTCATCGGAGGTGCCTCGCGCCTTGGAGCCTTCTTCGAACAATGCCGAAGCTTCCTGATTCAGCTTGACTGACGATTCCATGTCAGCATTACGGTATTCGGGCATCGCCATGGGACCGGGCGGCGACTTGGGATTGTGGAGCGGATCGGTATTTCGCCAGGCATCGAATGCAGGGCGAAACTCGGGACGAATACGGCGTTCGAAGACTTGGACTAGATTGTTGTCGCGGGCCGCCGAGGCTTTCAGCCATTCGGCAACGCTGGAGGCGTCGTAGATTTGCTCCTGGCCGGCACGACTTTGCGCCGCTTCGGCTGACACCCGCAGCCTAGTCGAGTTCTCGTACAGTTCGTCCTGTCTTCCATCCCAGCGCGCGGCCTGATAGCCGCTCCACGCGGTAGTGATCGCGACCAAAGCCAGGACAATCGCTTCAAGGATTTCCAGCAGTTCATGCCAGCGCGATTTATGGGCCGCGCCGTGTGCCTCCTCCACTTCATTCAACTTGTGCGCGATTTCAATGTTCGCTCCACCCGCTTCGGCCATGGCGTCTCCAGGGCAAAATTGTATTCCGAGTTCGAACGGAGCAGTTAGTGTTTTGGTGCAGGCACCATCTCGCCCTGTTGACATCCTCGAAAAGCAGATCCCTCGCCGACTAAAGTCGGCTCGTGATGACAAAAAATAAGGGACTCGGATGCGGCGCTAAAGCGCCGCACTACCCGCACAACGGATCAAACCGAGTTTCTCAGCAGCCTATGAAAAGCGTGCTGCACCCAATCTCCAAGACGTTCTAGTGATGTTTGCGAGGATGTTTTTTCGGCTTCGGATCGGGGGCCGGAGGCTGTGAAGTTCCGCCCGCACCGGCCGCGGTACCGGAGGAGAGCGCCTGCAGAATCGCGGCTCCATCGGGACTTCCCCACCCGCTGCACGCGTCCCATCCTTTTGCGGCTTTGTAGTCGCCGTTATTTCCCGAGGTGATGTCCCGGAAAGCGCTGGCGGCCGAGTAAACGGTTTGATACAGGCCGGGATTGAGATAGCCTACCGGTTTGCCCAGCGACTGGTTGAGAAGAGCGAGCAGACCCGCCCAGAGAGGTGCGACCGCGCTGGTTCCACCCACCACAATCTGTGAGCCGTCGACCTGGACCTGATATCCCGTGTTCGGATCGGCGTCGCCAGATACGTCGGGCATTCCGCGTCCCACATAGCCTCCCGGGTTTACTGACGGCGGCACGTTAGCGTTCGCCTGCCAGGAAGGCAGTGGGAAGGTAGCGCTGATCCCACCTCCGGTCGCACCATTGTCGGGAAGGTCATTCCATACGACCTCTTTGGAGATCGAGCCACCGCTGCTGAGGGTGAGACTGGTGCCTCCGCAGGCCAGCGAATAGGGACTCGACGCGGGAAAATCCACATGATCCAGTCCGTCGGTAACGCCGTCGGTGGAACCGTCATCTCCGCAGGCAACGCAGATGGTCACGCCCACCGCTGCTGCGGCCTCGATGGCAGTGTTGTAACTCTGCAAGGATTGCGCCGTCCAGGTCGACTCCGGCCCCCCCCAGCTGATGGAGATCACCGAAGGTTCATTCGTCTTATCAGTCACGGCCTGATTGATGGCATCCAGAAATCCGGCGTCGGTATTGGGTGCAAAGTAAACTGCGATCTTGGCGCCTGGAGCGATCGCGCCGGCGACTTCGATATCGAGCATGACTTCAGTATCGGGTCCGTTGGTATCGCCGGTCGGCTGATTCGTGGCCCCATCCACAGACACGGCGGTGACCGACGGCGCAGGTGAAATATTGAGGGAAGCAAAGTAGGTATTAAGGTCAGATTGGGTAAATCCTCCACCGAGTTCAATGATTCCGATGCTCTGCCCTTGTCCGTTACCGCTGGTGGGAAAGTTATAGGCTTGGGCGACCTGGAGTGCTGTGTAGGAAGTGGAGGCGGCAGCGGCCGCTGCGGCGACACGAAAATGCGCGGTGGCCTGCGGGCGATTGTCGAGTCCGTGAACGCTGACCACAACGCCATGGAGTTCGGATGGAATGCTGAGTCCGCCGGTGCGGCCACGATACGAGCCACCCGGAATTTCGTACATTGACAATTCCACCTGAAACGCTTTGGAGAAAGCACTGGCAGTGCCGGCCAAACTTACCGACCGGGCGAAGGGGTTCGTCTGCTTTACCTGCAGACCATGGGCCTTGGCAAATGCCTCGACGGTTTTTATGTCCTGGGGATCGGCACCGTAGCGGGCCTCGTACTCGGCACGCGAGATGCGCTCGCCGCTGGCGACCAGATCAGCCACGGAAGGATGCTGCGATTTGGATTGCCGCTCCCGCAGAACTACGGTTACCTGCATCTGCTCGTTTGGATCGCAAGGGCCGGCTTTCTTTGCGCCCGGCATGGGCTGACGGTCGCTGCCCGCCAGTTTCACATATTTATCAAATGCCATCGTGGTTCCTCCGGTGTCGTTCTTGTCCAATCATTCTAGCGGAAGATCAGGCGGGTGCCGTGGACATGAGGAGCGGGAAAGGACCGAGCAGAAACTGCCGTAGCGGAATGTCTTCGATCGCCGCCTGAATGAACGGTATGAAGAATAGGTGGCGCGGGACGGAAAGGCGGATGGCGCTTCAGAAAACAAAAAAGCCCGGTCGCGGGCCCGAAGACCCGCGCGAGCCAAAGTCAGTCCTCAACCACCTTCGACCTGAAAAGACCGCCTAGAAGAACAGAATACTCCCCGCGGCAACCGAGTCCGAGGTCGTAACCTGGCCGCCATAGGCCGATGAGCGCGTGTGCGTATACTCGCCCACCAGGTTCACCCAATTTGTCAGCTTGTAGCGAACTCCACCGATCTCTGAGCTGTTGTTGCTCAACAAATTTGGATCCACTTCGCCGGGAGCGAGGGCCAAATGACTGAGGCCGTAGCTACCGCCAAAGGTGAGCTTCTGAATAAAGGTGTATGTCCCCTGGAAATAGTAGCCATCGGAATTGCGCTTGAGTCCCGAGGGCGCCACCGCGTCGAAGAACAGGCCGGTGGTCCCCAGTCCCCAGCCGTAATAGCCGTAGGCCACAATTCCGGCTCCGCCGTAGGTCAACTTGCCACCGTAATCGATTCCGGTTCCCTGCGCGCCGCTGCCGACTGGCAGAACCTGGTTCGCAGCGTTGCTTTGCAGGGCCTGAGTGACGGCGTTGGTCCAGAGCTTGAGCTTTGCCGGGTGCTTATCAGACGTGGTGTAAGTCAATTTCGCCTGGAATTGCGGCTGATCGTGAGCGGTCAGACTGGCTGACAGCCCGGAGAAGTTGACGGCGTCCAGCGGAGTGAAAACGCCTAAAGCCCCCTGTAGTCCGTAAGCGGACGGCGAGGTATAGGTAATCTGCGGGATGAAGTCAGTATAAACGTAGCCGAGACCAATTCGGCCGAGCGAGGTGTTGGAGGGAGCGATGTTGCCGCCGGTGCTGCCTACGCCCAACAGGGAAAAGTCGTTGAGGATGGCTTCCTGGCCGAACAAGCCGATATCGCGACCGATCTTGAAGGTTCCCAGGTCAGTCTTGCCGATGGTAGCGAACTGCTGACGGAAGTCGATGCCGGTGGTACCCAGCGCTGCCGGATTTCCGGCCGAGTTGGCGCCTCCGACTCCAGTGACGCTATTGAGGCCGGGATAGAAGCCGAAGGTGACACCGACGTCGTAACCCATCTGGTGAGTAGCAAACGCGATGGAGAAATTGCCGGGGAGCAGACCGTTGCGCACCGACGAGGAGTCGGTGTTGCCAGTACTGGCCAAACCGCCGGCAACCAGGGCAGAGGTCTTGTCTACCCGGTCGTGATCGTAGAATCCGTTGATTTCTCCGGAAAGGGTTACGTCAACCGCGCCGACATGAATCCCGATACCTTTGTCCATCATGGTGATGATCTTGGGATTCACGACGGGCGCCTTCTGCTCCGGTGCTGGTTCTGAGGCCTGTTCTGACATTTCGTGCGTGGGCGCTGCGGCCCCCATGTGCGCCTTGATGGCATCGTATTGCTGCTGGCTGACAGCACCGTTGGTGTGCAGAACATCCAGCAACTCAAGCAATGCTTCGGGTGAGGGTACGGTTGGACTCTGTGCCTGCATGACTCCGGCCAACGTCAACAGGAGAACAGTTACGCACACAGCCCAACGTGGACTCAAATATCGGCGCGTGGATAGTGAGGTGTTTGATTGCTGACTTCGATTCATTAGAAATTTCCTTAGAGCAAGCCAGGGTCTTAAGGCTAGAAGTGACCAAAGGGTTCTTGGTATGGGTGATAGTGCTCAAAACGATCTTCTGTTCGTGTCCGAAATCGCGATGTTGGTAGCCACCGAAAGTCGTGTTCCACAAATCCGCAGCGAACATTCGACATTCGGTCTAAGTGCATCATCCACAATGCGTGACCGCATTGCGGTGACGGCCATCAGGCGTCTATGTGACAGGTTTTCGGGCGGACAAACGGGCGCTTGCGGGAAATTCGTTCGACATGGGCCTTCTCAGCGCATTCCGAACGTGTAGCTCAGGCCGGAACTGGTGCCGTAATCGCTGCTGGAGAAGTTGGCGGGCGGTTGGTTGTCCCAGTTGCCATAAAACGAGATGTTCCACGAGAGATCGCTGGTGATCTTGATGTAGTAAGTGGCGTTAGTGCTGAAATAAACGCGTCCGGGCTGGGAGAGTGCCGGCAACGCAGTAGCCGTCAGGCTAAGGTTGGTTTTGTTGAAGCGAAAGAGTTTCACCTGAGCTGCGATGAGGGCAGCCCCGACGTTCTGGGTGGATACAGGGTTGATCGTCTGCTTATAGTTCGTGCCCTGCCAAGCCAGGCCGCCGATCAGGGCGATGCTGGCGTGGTTAGTATTTTTCAGATAGCGTCCGACTCCTGCGCCCAGACTCGATTGCAGCCGGATGTCCTGCTCCGAGCTTTGCAGGAAACTGGCAATGCCGGTATAGAACCAATTGTTCCAGCGCAGCAGACGCATGCCTTCGAGATTCAGTTGATTGCGAGTGGCGGCCGTAGCGCCGCTGCTGGCAGACAACGTGGAATTCAGGCTGGTGTTGGCGGACCAGCGCTCGCGCAGGTAATCGACTTCTGCTCCCAGACTGTACTGGGTATTTTGGTTTCCCTTGGAATAAATGATGCCGGAGTTGATGTCGCCGTTAAATCGCTCCCAGAATTTGTCGGAAGTCTCGCCCATCTTCACGATTTGAGTTCGGGCAATCACGGTTTGCTTCTGCGAACTCTCGGTCACTTCAATCTTCACCGGCCGCAAGTCTTCCGTTTCGGCGGTGCTCAAGGTTCCCGTGTATACCGAGCCGTCGGCGGTTTTCACGATGAATAATTGCTTGCTCTCCAAATGAGCGACTTTCGACCATTGCACCGAAGAAGTTCCCAGGATGTAGTCGAAGTTGACATAGAGCACGCCCTGATCGAGGCCTTTGATCTCGCCGGTGAGGCGGTCGCCATTCTTCATAACCAATGTGTCGGTCTTCTCGCGTGCAAACAGTGGCAAAGCGACAAGCAGGGCAAAACCAAGTACGAGGACGCGAACATTCATGGGGCCGCTCCTATGCGTGTTCCGCGACCAGCGGAGACTCAGGCTGGCCGTGGATTGCTTCATCCATCAGACTGCGGGGTGCAGAACGTATAGTACGGCTTCACCCGGGGATTTGGGGATGGTTTTGGAGGCTACTGAAAGCCAGAGAACGGCGGGCGCAGGCCTTACTGCCATCGCGAACGCGCGGCAGCGGGGAAGCCTTAATGCTTCAGAATTGCCAGCCTGGGAGAAACCAGCTCTATTGGCAGCCGGCGAACTTCACGGATGCGATCTGGGTACTCCACTCCGATCCGGTTGTCGTGTAGTACTCATTGGCGTACCAGAAGGTGCAGCCGTCCGGATCGATTCGCATGGCGCTGTATTCTCCCCAGCGCGGGCCGAGGGCCGAGCCGGTTCCGCTGATCACCGTCAGCTCATTTTCCATCGTGCCTAAGGGATCGGTAACCTCTCGACCGGTAATCGCGATCGAAGGATAGATGTTCGAACTCGATTCGCTATAGCCCAGCAGGATGTCGTACTTCTTGTCACGGGCGATGGAGCCCATCCAGCGGTAGTTCGAGTCAGGAGCGAACGTACCCGATTGGAAGAGCGAGATGCCGGTCACAGGGATGGCTCTGATGGGAGCGGTGAATTCATACCAGCGGGGAGCCTCGTTGCCGCCGGACGTAGTGGAATCATGCAGCACATACCAATGCTGCGACGGAAGCGGCCGGGGCGGGGTGGCCTTTACACTGGCCAGCGGAGTGTCTTCCCAATAGGCCAGACGGTACATCAGACGATCGCCCAGAACCTGTAGTTGAGCCGAGGAGCCTTCCTGCGGAACGCAATCGCCACCATAAGCGCCATTGCATGCGGGCGTGAACGCGGGCACGGTAATCAGCTGTGAGCCATTGTTGCCGGTGACGGTTGAGTTCTGTGGGTCCTGATAATCGGGATGCAGTGAGTACAGCGAAAGATGAGTGGGATCCCACAGGCTCATGAAGAATTCGTCTTCGTTGGCGGGGGGCGCGATGCTGGAATCGATGTCAGCCGGAAGGGGAAGACCGTCTGCGGGAGAAAGCTGGAAGCAGATCTGTTCTGCCGAGCCGTCGCCTACTACCAGCTTGGCGCTGTTGTAGGCACATAATTCCGGTCCGATGAAGCCCGAATTCGAGTACTCCCCCTGCGACTGGTAGTAGCCATTGGACCAGACGCTCAACTTGGGCGAATCGGGAAGCGGTGTGCCCTGCGGAAACTGAAAGAGATAGTACGAACCGAGCGCGTCCGGGCTGGTGGAAACGGCAACGCAAGAATAGTAGGGAGGGCCATTCACGGTGTTCTCGGCCAGCAGCCAGCGATGATTGACCTTGTCCCATTGGACAATGAGTTCGATCCCAGCGGTACCGTCCGCACATGCTCCGCCCAGACTCGTCCAGAGGGTGTTGCCCAGAATCGGACCCGCCAGAACGTCGCCCGAGCTCTTGTCGAAGACCGCAAGAACCGGATCGGTCCATTGCACGATCTGGTTGTCGCCGACGGCGAGGCTAGTATCGGGTGGAGCGCTGGAGGGAGTGAAATTCGGAAAGCCGTTGCCCAGACCGAGGAAGTTCAAGCCGATGGAGAAATTCGACGCAGCAGAAGATTTCTGTTCGACAGAATCCGAAGATTGCCGTGCGAAAAGTCTTTCGTCATGGCCATAGGGAAGATGCGCCGGCATCGTTGCCAGCTGGCGGATCGGCGGTGACATCGCGAAAGCTTCGGATCGATGCACGATGGGCGCAGGGGTCTGCTGTGCGGTCACGCTCGTCTGAAACCCTACTAGAAGAGCAAACGACAACACGAATCCGGTTATTACGCAGCTTTTTCTCATGGCAGTCCCGCCTTCTCTGAGCAGTTGCTATCTGATGCGGAGGACATCCTCATGTGCCGCCCCGAGGGGCTCAATCACTATTGCAGCGCCCGCCAACCTAGTAGGGCGAGAAGCCCAGCGTCTTGTCGTCCTTCTGTACCCAGATGTGGGCCTTGTCGGCGACCCGATCGTTGACAGTGACGACCACTACTACGCCGCTGGCCAGGGCGAAAGGCGACCCGCTGTAACCCTTAGGCACCGCGGCGCCGTCAATGTGATGGCTCTTGATGATGCCCCACTCGCCGCTGGGACCCCAGTCCTTGACGAAATCGTTGTAGGGATATTGTGAGTACTTTTCCGGATGTTGTTTCCACTGGGGATCGTGCACCCAGGCGCCATAGGCTTGTTCGTAATTCTGCTGCTGGAGAGCATCGAAAAAACGGTCGACCTGATGCTCTTCCGGCCAGAAGCGGAATAGCCACCACACCACTCCAATCACGATCACCAACACGATTAAGCCGAGGATGCGATCCCGTCTTCTGCGGGCCGGACGGGGATCGTAAGGCTGGGCTTCGAACAAGCTCATGACCAGTACAGTTTACTCGCTGTCGACAGTTTGCCGAAGGACGAGAATCTATCCGGCGAATCGCGAAGGGTTCTGCTTTGTGTCGGGAAAAGGCTGAAGAGCAGATCCCTCGGCGGCTGAAGCCGCCTCGGGATGACAAAATAAAAGGCTAATGCGGCGCAGCTGAAGCTGCGCCCCTTCAAAACACATCAAATTCGGCGATGAGATCGCTACTGTTTGGCGAGCGCCTGCAGGCGCTGTCCGACGATTTGCGCCACGGCCCCAGTAGGAGTTTCCTTCTGCATCTGCTCATAGATGTGGCGAGCTTCGCCCAGTTGAGCCATGCTTTCATACTGCGATGCCAACAGGAATTGCGCCGTGTTCTTGCCGACCGAAACCGTAGGGTGGTCGATCAGTTGTTTATAGAGCTCGACCGCCTGGGAATTGCGATTGGTGTCGTGGTAGACAGAGGCTAGCGCCACTTTCGCCAGGCTGGCGATTTCCTTGTAGCGACTTTCAGAAACCTGCTTCAAATCGTTTTCGGCGCTGGCGTTGTCGCCCAGATCGTGGAAAGTGACTCCGGCGAAGTAGCGGGCCACGGCGGCCGATTGGGTGAACGGGTATTTACTCGCGATCTGGGTAAACTCAGCGTTGGCGGCCTTGTCTCGCTCTTGGGCTGAGGCAAAGCTTGGCGTGTTGGGATTGGGCGGAATCTCCGCCGAACGGATAGGCGAATTGTACTTTTCAATCGCCCCGGCCAACTGCGAGCTTGCCTGCTGATCGCGGTAGTTGATGTAAGCCCAGCCGCCGAGAATCGCGGCCACAATCACCGCCAGCACAATTGCAGCGGCCGTGAGTTTCGAGCGGTGCTCGACCGCCCAGGAAATGGTCTCGGCGGTTGAGGTAGTAAACGAGTCTTGCTTAAGTTGATGTCGAGCGTAACTGCGCACAGGTGGTCCTTATCTGGAATGCCACTAAGGTGGGAAAAGGTTAGTTTATCAGCCTGCGGAATCGGGGGTCAAACCAGCAGAACAGTTCTCTTCGCATTATCTCAATACACGCGCGCTGCCAAGAAGGAAACTTACCACCGATACAAGCTTGCGCCCCAGGTCCAGCCGGCGCCGATCGACGCCAGCAAGAGAAGATCGCCTTCGTGGAGCAGACCGCGCCGGTTGACCTGGTCCAGCAGCAGCGGGACCGTGGCTCCAGCGGTGTTGGCGTATGACTCCAGGTTCGTCGGGATTCGGGAAAAGGGAATGTTGAGTACCTCGGCGATACGCTTGAGAACGCCGGCTGTGGCCTGGTGCGGAACGATCATCGAAACGTCTTCGAGTCGGAGCCCGTTGACGCGGAGAATTTCGAGGATACACTCAGGAACCGCAGCTGTAGCCGCCCTGAAGACCTCCTGCCGTTCATCTTGTAATAGGCGTCCCCGGGGTAGACCGTGAAATGATTCATTCCTTCGCCGTCGGCCAAGCGAACAGCGGCGATCTCAAGTAGATTCTGATGGCCTCGCGTCAACGGTACCTTTCTGTTGATGCGAGGCCATGCTGTCTTGGTGATTCTCTGACTGGATATGGGAAGATCGCGAGTGGTCTTCACCTCACAACGAATCCACCTCCAGAAGCAGGGCCGGCCCTCGACTATGCTCAAGAAGAATTTTGTGTAAAGTGCCCTGGGGTGCTCCTATAGTAGTACCCGTACGGACAGGAGCCCTTCTATGTTTCGTGCTACTGGCAGAAGCTCTGCTGTTTTCCCTATCCTATTTGCGTTGATTACCATTGCACCCAATGTAGCTGTTGCGCAGATTGATGGTACCTACCGGAATAGCAACGTTGTTAATGCAGGTTCACCTGCTGAATCGCCGGCCGTAGACGAGATCGGCAGCGCTAGCAAGCTTGAACCGGTGGGGGAGTCTCTACCCGGAGAGCAGCGGTTCAGTAACGCTTCCACGTGCATTTCTGGCGCGGCATGTCGCAAGGTGATCATGTCCGTGGTGTTGGACCGTTCAGGTTCCATGACGTCGGATGGTGGAGCAATGGCAATACAGTCGGCTGTGCCGACCTTCATCAGTCTATTCAATAATTCGTTTGATGAAGTTGCGCTGCTTAGCTTCTCTTCCAACGCGCGAATAGACTTTCCCATCGGATATAGCTTTATAACTCCGATTGATAACGCTGTCGCAAACATGCAATTCGTCGGCGGGACATTCGGCACGGGGGCAGGTGACCAGCCCATTCTGAGTCCTACCATAGGCGCCCCTATGTCTCTGGCGGATTTGCAGAACAACAGCGTTGTCATCAATCCGGGGCAGCAGGTAGTCAAGGTTTTGGTTTACTTCACCGACGGCTTGATGAATACCGTGCAAGACAATTTTTCCTGTCCGAATCAGGTGCTTGTCAATTACGGAGGGTATGACTCAACCAACGATGTCGGTTTCTTAGATCCCACCTGCAGCCCGGACCAATCAGGCAACGGTTGCACCAATGAGTCGGGACATTTGAGTCAGTGGGGCACCTGCACTAACGGTTGCCCGAACGGCTTCCCATACGACGCCAACGGCGACATTTGCAAGAATCGTCAGGGAGAGCCCGTGACTACATTTCTTTCTCAGCAAACCGGACAACAGACGCCGTTTGTCCGGGCCAATGTCACTGCTGAGAGCCAGTATCGCGCTATTTACACCGCCAATGCCATGCGTACCGAGAGCCCAGTCCCGACCTATATTTATACGATTGGGTTAGGGATCAGCGTGTCTCCGACAACGCAAGCTTTCCTGGCACAACTGGCAAACGACCCGCGGTATCCGACTTACATTCCCAGCCAACCAGCCGGAGAGTTTTTCTATATAGCGAACTGTCCCTCACCGAACTGCACAGCTGAACTCAATGCGGCTTTCCAGGCCATTGCCTCAAAGCTTCTGCACTGATAATGGGCGAACGCCCCGCCGAACTGGATCAGTTCACATGCGCGGATAACGTCTGTCCGAGGTTGCGGGGCAGCCAGGGGAACGCGGGGTTGCGCTGCATCCACAGCACGATCAGATCGGCGCGGCGTTGCACGTGAAACTTGGCGAGCAGGTTGGAGACGTGAAATTTTATGGTGCGCTCGGTGACGAACAGCTTGCTGGCGATTTCTTTGTTCGCCAGATTGTCGAGCAGCAGGTCGAGCACTTCGTGCTCGCGGCGGCTCACCTCGACTTCGGTCTGAAGCGACTTACAGCCATTGAGTTCGGGCAGAATCGATTCGACGAAATGGTCCAGCAGATCGCGAGGCACCCAGTAAGCTCCAGCAGCCACCTGCGCAGCGGCGCGGACGAGTTCACGCGGCACCAGACGATAGGAGAGCAGACCTTTCACGCCGAGTCGCAAGAGAGGGTAGGTGATGGCGTCATCAAACTTAGGGAGCAACACCAGCAGGTGCAGCCCGCTTTGCTCAAAGTGCAGCTTGCGGACGAACTCCAGAGTCATCGCGACGTCGCTGCCATCAATCACGATCAGATCGCCGGGCGGAAGCGTCCCTGGCGGATCTGCGCTGGAATTTCCGGTGTTCGGCAGGAGGAATTCGCTGGTGGCCACGATTTGGAAGCCGGTACGCTTCAGCAGCCGGAGAAATCGTTCCTGGGCGACCGGGTGACGGCAAAAGAGATAAAGCGTGGCTTTGGTATGACGTGAATTGTCGCGGTTTCCGGTCAAGGGGCCCATCTCCGATAGCGGTTCGTTCTCTGATGCTATCGGCAGAAGCCCGGTAATCCTTGATCCCCTAAGGCCCTAGAACTTGCTGACCCGAATGCTGCCGTCCCCGGTGGTAATTTCCAGCAGCGGGCCGCCGCCGTTAAGCTTGCCGCGAACGCTGGACCGCTCAATGGAGCCGTTCACCGTGACCGGCAGATCAAGCTGGATGTGGCCATCGCCGGTATGAGCGTAAAGTTCGGCGGTCAGGTCCTGCGGCAGGTGAGCGTCTACTCCGCCGTCACTGGTGTGAATCAGCCAGCCGCCGTTCATTTTGGAGCCCGGGCGCACCGTCAAGTTGATGTGGCCGTCGCCGCTGCGCAAGTCGAGATCGGTAAAGACGCCGTCGATGGTCATGTGTCCGTCGCCGGTGTGAGCGCGCATGTTGCCGTTGAAGTTCTGGACATCAATGTGTCCATCGCCAGTATCGATTCGAGCTTGACCCGAGATGCCGTTCACGGAAATGTGCCCGTCGCCGGAGTGCAAATCGAGCATTGCCTGGGGCGGGACCTGAATCTCCACCTGCACCCCACGATGCATGCCGAAGTGCATCCCCCAATCGTTGGGAATGTGCACCTGGAGCTCAACCTTGTCGGCATCCTGCCGTTCGGTTACACGTACCCCGGTGCTGCTGATTTTGTACCCGTCGCTGATGACCCGCGCCGAGATGGTGTTGCTGACGCCGTGCGTGATCTCAATGGAGGCGTCATTGGTATCCACGCGCAGGCTGGGATTGTTGCCGACCTGATATGACTTGGTCCATTCGTCGGCGAAAGCCGAGACGCTTAAGGCCGAAAGGCATAACAGGAGAATGACGAAGTTTTTGCTCACAGTGCCCCTCCTCGTTTTTGATACGAGAAGGAGCGCCTGTAAGTTCCGTTGCGAATGAGGAGAATAAGGAGGGCACTTTGCGGTGCCCGGGGCATGCGATCTAGCGGAGTGGAACGTCCCGCATGCCCCTTTGAGCATCGCTCCCTGCTTGTTGAGATAGACGAGGGTGGGGAAAAAGGGTTAGCGGGAACTGGAGAATTTTGAGGCTCTCGTACGCGGCATCTTGCAAGAAGTTGAAAAACATGAAGTTCTTCAATCCAAGAAACTGTTCCCTTTTCCCGTGCCCTACCGGCTGTACTGATTCTGCTTTTTCTCCGCGTGGCGCTCCATGCCCAACTCTATCAGCCGATCCATGAGCTCGGGATAGGGGATGCCGGTCGCCGCCCACATCTTGGGATACATGCTGATCGAGGTGAAGCCTGGCATGGTATTGATCTCGTTCACGAACAATTTCTGGGTGCGAGGATCCATCAGGAAGTCCACACGCGCCAGTCCAGAGCAGTCCACCGCTTGAAACGCGGCCACCGCCAGTTGCTGCACTTCTTTCTGCTTGGCCTTACCGACCTTTGCCGGGATGATCGACTCCGAACCTTCCACCAGGTACTTCGCGTCGTAATCGTAGAACTCTTTGACGGGCACAATCTCCCCGGGCACCGACGCGATCGGCTTGTCATTGCCCAGCACCGCGCACTCAATCTCGCGCGCCTTTGCTTTCGCGCCGCCGACGCCCTGCTCGATGACCAGCTTGCGATCGAAGCGCGCTGCTTCATCCATGGCAGCCGGCAGTTCAGACGAATCATGTACCTTGCTGATGCCGACCGACGAGCCCAGATTCGCAGGCTTCACGAACACGGGATACTTCAACGCACTCTCGATCTGCTTGCGGACTTTGCTGGGCTGCTCGCGCCATTCGCTGCGCAGCACCGTCACATGCTTGACGATGGGCAGGCCGGCGTCGCGGAACAGCCGCTTCATCACGTCCTTGTCCATGCCGGCCGCCGAGCCCAGCACGCCCGCCCCAACGTAGGCGATGTCGGCCAACTCCAGCAAGCCCTGGATCGTGCCGTCTTCGCCGAAGGTCCCATGCAGCACTGGAAAAATAATGTCGACGTCTACGGCATTCACGGCAGCAGGAAGCTCATGCGCGTCGGTTTCGAAAGGCATTAGCGAGGCATGATTCTCTCCCGGCATGGGTGGAACCACCACGCCTTCACCGCGCGCGAGCACGGCAGCAGAAGCAGTGGCTTCCGGATCGCCGGCGCGCAGGTGGCGCGGCTCGGGCGTCTCCGGCGGCTTGCCTTGCAGCAGACGTTCGGCATGTGCGGCTGTGACCCAGCGACCTTGCTTGGTGATGCCGATGGGAACTACATCGTATTTTTTTTTATCGATGGCATTCAGTACCGACGCCGCCGACAGCAGCGAAACCTCATGCTCGCCGCTGCGTCCGCCGAACAGGACGCCTACCCGGAGTTTTTTCATGCTTCGATCTTAACGCGAGAAAGTTGAAAGAGTAGTTACCGGCGATAGACCTCACGACCGTTAACTCGGCCTATCGGCCAAGAAAATTCAGCACGTGCCGGATCAGTTCGGCGGGCTTTTCCAGTGCCGGGAGATGCCCGCATTCGGGAATGATCTCAAGGCGAGAGCCTGGGATCAATCTTTGGAAGTTCTGCGCCGTCCCTACCGGAATCATCGCGTCCTGCTCTCCCCACACGATCAAGGTTGGAACTTTCAGACCAGCGATACTTTGGTCGAGCCACTCTCGTCCGTCCGGCAGGTTCTGCAAAAGATTGTGGATGGTGTATCCATCGCCGCGTTCGAGATGCTGCTGGTAGGCGAGATCAATCAAGCCGTCGGTCGCCAGGCTCTTGTCATAGAACAGGAACTCGAAGACTTCGCGCAGATGCTGGCGGGTGGAAACGCGCAGGTCGATTGGGAGCGCAGCCGCATTTCCCCACAGACCAGCGGCATCGACCAGAACAAGTTTGTCGACTGTCGCAGGAAAGTGCAGCGCGAAGGATGCGGCAATCCAGCCGCCCAGCGAATGTCCGACTAACGATGCACGCTCGATGCCGACGGCCGGCTGAAATCGCTGCAGGAGTTCCACGAATCCAGCGATGGAGTAGTCGATATGCGGCTTGTGGGAGCGGCCGAAGCCCAGCAGATCCAGAGCAACGACACGATGTGACTGGCTCAGTGCGTTGAGGCAGAAAGCCCAATCATCGGCATCGCCACCGATTCCATGAAGCAGCACCAGGTCCGGGCCAGCGCCGACATCGTAATAACAAATCTTCTGTCCGAACACTGAGGTGCTGCGCAACTCAGGCAAAGGCGGCAAAGCAAATTGCGGAACCTGCGGTGGGAAGCTCATGGAGGTAGTTGCCGTCTGACCAAACCGCGTCTCTAAGGATTGCCGACTCCCGCTCCAGTCGCTGCGTCCGGGGCCGAAACAAGGGGAACGGTAGCGTAGCCGCGATCCAGCAGCCCGGCGCTCTGCTTCAGGTTGATTGGCTGATAAGAAGCGTCATGTTGCAGTCGTATCTGAACGCTGTTGCTGATGGATGCGTTGCCGGCAATGATTCGCGCGCAGGGAAAACCCCAGGTCATCGACCAGGATTCGTGCTTCTGGTCGAGGGCGTGCTTGGGATCGAGGTTGGCATACTGCTGGTAGACTGCTGGATCGAAGTCGACCCCCAACGCCTGGGCCTTGCGCATCATCCAGCTTAGCGTGATGTCCGATAGTCCAGTTTCCGGATAGCCGCCGCCAATATCACAATGAACGCCGGTGAAATAAACCTGCTCGATCACCTGTCCGGGCGCAGGTGGCCCGGTCCAGAGCGTGGCGGGAAATTCGCGGCGGCGTTCGTCAATGGAAAGCGCCTGGTAGGCGTTTTTTACATCGGGATGCAGGTTAGTGTCGAGAAAACCGTAGGCCAGAGGGTCGATTCCACCGAAGATCGCCGGAACGCCCAGTGATCCTACAGTGTCCCACACGCCGACCATCGTAATCTGGGCAGGGTCGGGCGAATACCGTTGCTTCAGGCTGGCCAGCATCTGCGCTCGCAGGGTCAAGTCATGCTGGCGGTATGCCGCAAAGGCAAGTGCGGTCTGCTGATCGTCGACGTTCTGGGTAGGCAGACCACAAACTGAAATCATGCCGCCCAAACTGCGAGCGGTGTAAGCTCCGCGACTGAAGCCAAACAGGAAAATCTCGTCGCCCTGCTCATAGAGGTGAGAGATGCGGGTGTAGCCATCCTGAATTTTCTTATCGAGCCCATCGCCAAAAGCGCCGCCCAGCAATCTCAGCAGGGTGTTGCCGTCGGAACCAACCCCGTCGTCGTAGATAGGACATTGCTGGGCCGTGAAATTCATGGCCTTGAAGATTTTGTAGACGTTGGTACTGGTGGCTGGGTCATTCCAGGTTCCGTCTGCGCAGAATATGATTCGCTTCGGCATGCTTGCTCCTGAACACTTGGTATGCCCGCGAGAAGTGTTTTCGTCCAATCGCGTCGCGCGGAATAGTTTGTATGGCGGCCTGGTGAACCGGCCGGCAAAACTACAGCACAGCGCTCACAGAATCTTCTTGCCGAATGCCGACAGCGCCAGCTCGACCGCCAGTTCCGCGGTCTGATTGCGTTCGTCGAGCACCGGGTTCACTTCGACCAGCTCGAAGCTGAGCATGCGCCCGTGATCGGCGATGATCTCCATGGCCAGGTGCGCCTCGCGATAGGTCGCGCCGCCCCAGACCGGCGTGCCCACGCCGGGAGCGTCTTCGGGATCGATCCAGTCCAGGTCGAGCGAGACATGATAGCCGACCGTGCCGCGACCGGCGAGGCGAAGCGCCTCTTCCATGACCGACCGCATGCCGCGTTCGTCAATGTCGCGCATAGTGAAGATGTGCACGCCAGCTTTGCGGATGTTCAAGCGCTCGTGCTCATCTACATCGCGAATCCCGACCAGCACGCAATTCTCCGCGCGCACCTTGGGACTGAAACCGTAAAGGTCGCTCAGGGGCGACTGGAACAGCCCCATGATCGCGCCCAGGGGCATGCCGTGAACGTTGCCGCTGGGAGAGGTTTCGGGGGTATTGATATCGCTGTGAGCATCGATCCAGAGCAGCCCGATGCGCTGATGCTTGCGGCGATAGAACTCGGCCACGCCGGACACGGTGCCCGCGGCGATGGAGTGGTCGCCGCCCAGACGTGAGAGGAATCTTTCCCGCTTCGAGCGTCTGAATCACCAGTTCAGCTTGAGCGGAACAGGTCTCGGTTATCTCGTTCAGATACTTGGCGTGAGGGTCGCCTTCCGCTTCGGTTTCCAGCATGGCGACCGGAACATTGCCGCCGTCCTCGACATCGTAGCCCAGTGCTTCGAGCTTGGCCTCCAGCCCGGCAACCCGCATCGCCGACGGGCCCATGTCGACACCGCGACGCGACTGGCCGAGATCGAGCGGCACTCCGATGATGCGGATGTGTTTGGTTTCGATGTTCTCCAGCGGTTTGGTAATTGGACTGGTCGCCATAAGAGATTCCTGAACTAAGTCCTACAATGTGGTAGTGCGTTGCCTTCGGCAATAAGCGCCGTCTAAGTTCGAATTGTCATCACGAGCGCAGCCAGAGACCTAATTCTTCGTCGGCCGCAGGAAAGCAGATCCCTCGCTACGCTCGTGATGACAATTCTGGCTTCCATTCACAGGTTCGTTACCAACCCGGTGCCTGCCCACTACTTTACGGATACAGCCGGTGCAGCATGCGCGGGAAGGGGATGGTCTCGCGCACGTGCTCCAAGCCGCAAATCCAGGCTACCGCGCGCTCGATTCCCATGCCAAAGCCCGCGTGCGGAACGCCGCCGAACTTGCGCAGATCGAGATACCACTTGAACGCCTCTTCCGGCAATTCGTGCTGATGAATCCGCTCGCAGCAAGAGTTCATGCGACGCCATGCGCTGCGAGCCGCCGATGATTTCTCCATAACCTTCAGGCGCCAGCACGTCGACGCACAATGCAAGGTCAGGACGCTCGGGATCAGGCTCCATGTAGAAGGCCTTCACGGCCGCCGGATAGCGATGGATCATGACCGGCCGATCGAATTGCGACGAGATGTAAGTTTCGTCGGGCGAGCCGAAGTCGCCGCCCCACTCAAACTTGTTCTCGACCAGTCCCTTGGCGTGGCCGTCCTGCAGCATCTTGACCGCTTCGTCATAGGTAACGCGCGGGAACGGCGTGTCAATCTTCTCCAGCTTGGCGATATCGCGGCCAATGGTCTCCAACTCGGGACGCCGCTTCTCCAGGCAGCGCTTCACGATGAAAGTGATGAACTCCTCGGCCAGCTTCATCAGGTCGTCAAGCTTGGCGTAGGCAACTTCCGGCTCGACCATCCAGAACTCGGTGAGATGGCGACGGGTCTTCGATTTCTCGGCGCGAAAGGTTGGTCCGAAGCTGTAAACCTTGCCCAGCGCCATCGCCGTGGCTTCGATGTAAAGCTGGCCCGACTGCGTAAGGTAAGCCTGCTCCTCGAAGTAGTCGACCGGAAACAGCGTCGTGGTGCCTTCGCAGGCCGCCGGAGTAAGGATAGGCGGATCGGTGAGGGTGAAACCGCGATCGTCGAAATAATCGCGCGCCGCCTTGATGATCTCGGCGCGAACCCGCAGGATGGCCGCCTGCCGGGGCGAACGCAGCCAGAGATGGCGATGCTCCATCAGGAAATCGACGCCGTGTTCCTTGGGACTGATAGGATACGGATCGTCGGGATTGACGCGCTGCAGGACCTGCGCATCGCTGACGTCCATTTCGTATCCGCCGGGAGCGCGCTTGTCGGCGCGAACTTTGCCGGTGACGATCACGCTGGATTCCTGGGTCAGGCCCTTGATCGACTCGAACAGTTCGGGCGAGACCGCGTTCTTGGCGACGACGCCCTGAATGATGCCGCTGCCGTCGCGGAAAATGGGGAACAGCAGTTTGCCGCTCTCGCGCAGGTTGTAGAGCCAGCCGCGAATGGTGACGGTCTGGCCTTCGTGCTGGCCGATCTCGCGAATGGTGGTGACGGGAGTTTCGGTTTCGGTGGATGAGTTCATGGGATTAACTATTCAGTATGCACGCAGAGCGCGGAAAAGTCAGGCGCCGTGGCTCACGCACTTGGTTGAGTTCCGCCTTGACGCCGGCTCCCGCAAGTCCTACCTTGAAGGCATGGAAGTAGATTTTACCCCTGACCTGCAAGCTAAACTTGCCCGCATAGCCGCCGAACAGGGTCGCGATACGAAAGCACTTGTGCGAGAAGCGGTGGAACGTTTCGTCAGCTACGACGAATGGTTTATCCGGGAGACAGACAAGGGTTTGGCGGCGGCGGACCGAGGCGAGTTCGTCGAACACGAGGAAGTCCGTAAGATCATCGACCGACGGTATCCGGGCTAGTGATCATTCGTTGGACGGATCTCGCCGTTCGCGACCTTACCGAGATTTGCGACTACATCGAGCAACACGACAGCGCAACGTCAGCACGACGAGTCGCCCTCACAATCTATGAGGGCGCTGACTCGCTGGCCCAATTTCCGCATCTTGGACGTTCAGGCCGCAAGGCGAACACGCGCGAATTGCCAATCCGCGGTCTACCTTTCTTGGTTATCTATCGAATACGCGGTGAAGTCGTTGAGATCAACCGCATCCTGCACGGAGCACAGAACTGGCCATAAGATTCCCTATCCCGCCTTATCCAACTTCCCAAACGCCTCGGCCATTTTCTCGCTTACCTTTTCGCCTTCCACGCCTTCGATCTCCAGCAACAGCGGCGGCACGTGCGGCGCGCTGCGCAGTAGCGACATCGCTTCGTTCCAATCGATGCCGCCGTCGCCTGGCGCAATTCGCCCGGCCACAGATGCGAATCGCGATCTTTCTTGTTGTCGTGCACGTGGGTGGAGCGGATGCGGTCCTTCAACGCCTCGAACCCCGGCTTCACGCCCGACAGCAGATGTGCGTGGCCGAGATCGAAGCACACGCCTATATCGGTGAAGCGGCCGGCGTGTAGCAGTTCCAGCAAGCCCTCCGGCGTCGACAAATCGTTGGGAATATTTTCCACCAGCAGTTGCACACCCAGTGGCTTGGCGAAGGCGTGCAGATGTTCCAGCGAATTCATGGCTGCTTCCAGTTTGTGTTCGTTAGCATCTTCGTTGCCTACGCCGACGTGTTGCACCAGAAACTGAAACGGGACCTGCTCGGCCACTTCCAGCGCGCGCTTGATCTCGTCCATGGCCGCGATGCGATCGCGCTTCTCCACCGCCGCGATGTTGATGGGCGCTGTTCCGCTTCGTCCCCATTCGTCGTCGCCGTGCATGGGCGAGTGCATCGAGTGGAATGCGACGCCCGTGCTGCGAAACCAGTTGCCGATCTCGCGAATATGCTGGCGATCGGTGTAGTTGAAGTGACCGCGAGCGGCGAAGATCTCGATGGCCTCTGCTCCGCCGGAAACCATCTGGTCGAGCAGGCCAGGATGCAACCGCTCGCGCCTGGCATAGATCAAAGTGGACATCGCCCGTCGCATCAGAAGCCAACCGCCTTTCCGTTGTTGCGTCCGTCGCTGGCGCCCAACCGCTCGCCGGTTTTCTCATCGACGGCAATGCACTCAGCATCGCCCCAGTAGCCGTGAGTCATTTGGATCTTGTGTCCCATGTGTTCGAGAATGCCGACCGTGTCGGGCGAAAAGCCGACCGTCTCCATCTCAATCTGATCGGGCATCCATTGATCGTGAAAGCGCGGCGCATTCACTGCCTGCTCGATATTCAATCCGTAATCGACCACGCCCATCAGAATGTTGGCGACCGTGGTGATAATGGTCGGCCCTCCCGGCGAGCCGAGCACGAGAAACAGCTTGCCATTCTTCAGCACGATCGTAGGCGTCATGGCCGACAGCGGCCGCTTGCCCGGGCCGATAGCATTGGCCGGACCTTGCAGCAATCCGAACATGTTGGGCACGCCCGGCTTGGAGGAGAAGTCGTCCATCTCATCGTTGAGCAGAAAGCCCAGGCCTTCGGCGGTAACGCGCGAACCGAAGCCATCGTTCAGAGTCGTCGTAACCGAGACCGCGTTGCCCTCCGGATCGACGACTGAATAGTGCGTGGTGTGGTTCGACTCGTGAATGGAGTTGGGTTGCGGATGCGAACTGGCATAGCTGTCGAGCTGCGAGAATACCGAGGGACGCCGCAAATCGGCACTGGGCGTGGCTCGACGAAGAGGGATGGTCTCGCGCCAGGCATTGCCGTAACGTTTGTCCATCAGTTGCGCAACCGGAATCTTGGCGAAGTCGGGATCGCCCAGGAACTCAGCGCGATCGAAGAAGGCGCGCTGAAAGGCCTCGGCGGTCAGGTGAATACTCTGGGCGGAACCCTCGCCCTGCTTGGCCAGATCGTACCCTTCGAGGATGTTGAGGCTCTCGACCAGGGCAATTCCACCTGACGACGGTGGCGGCGCGCTGATGATTTCGTAGCCGCGATAGGTGCCGCGAATCGGCTGACGCTCTTTCACCTCGTACTGCGCCAGATCGTCGGCCGTGATCAGGCCTCCGCCTTTTTGGATGGATGCGGCAAGCTCGCGCGCCATCGACGCCGTGATAAAAGTCATCGGGATTGTCGGCAATGCGCTCCAGAGTTCTGGCCAGCTCCGGCTGCTTAAACACATCGCCCGGCTGGTAGTAGTCGCCGTCGCGCTGAAAGATGCGATGCGACTCGGGAAACTGCGCCAGTTGGGAATCGCGAAAGGCGCGAGCTTCATCGTAGTCGAGCACAAAACCATCGCGCGCCAGCTGGATAGCCGGCTCCATCACCTGCTTCAGCGTCAGTTTGCCCCAATGCTTCTGCGCGTAAACCAGTCCAGCGACCGAGCCTGGTACTCCGATTGACTTGTAGCCGATAATGCTCATGTCGGGCACGACGTTGCCGTGGCTGTCGAGATACATGTCGGCCGTAGCTTTGGCGGGAGCTTTCTCGCGGTAGTCGAGAAAATGGACCTCGCCGTCAGGCCGGCGGAAGAGCAGGAATCCGCCGCCGCCGATGTTGCCGGCCTCGGGATAGACGACCGTCAGGGCGAAGCCGACCGCGACCGCCGCGTCGACTGCGTTGCCGCCCTGCTGCATGATGGCGACGCCCACCTTGGAAGCCTCAGGATGCACCGTCGCAACCATGGCTTTGGATCCATGGACCGGACGCACGGCACTGCTGCCCATGAGGTGAATGGAGAAGGCGACGACCAGAAGCATGGGCAATGGAAAGCGCAATTTCATCATCAGGCTGCGAAGCTGCGACGCCGGGCCGCTCAAAATATTCTGGAACAATCGTTTACGTTGGAAGTCACGAGACTTGAGGCTAGTCCACGGCCTTTGCGACAGTCAACTTTGGCCCTGAATCAAGAACGGGACGTAGATTTCGCCGAACTGAAACAAACCCGCGCTCTGACGGGGAGATTACGGCACTGCCGGAGCCCTGTCTCTCTTGTGTCCGGGGGCGGGACGTTATATATCTAGATAACCTGCGGGCCCACGATGCAGACCTCTATTTTCTCCGTCGACGTTGAGGACTGGTTCCATATACTGGACGTTCCCAGCGCGCCTGCGCTGGCGGAATGGAGTGGCCTGCCGTCGCGCGTGGAGAAAAACTTTTCTAAGCTACTGGACCTTTTCAGCGAAGAGAAAGTCCACGTAACTTGTTTCTTCCTGGGATGGATTGGCGAGCACTTTCCGCACCTGGTGAAGGAAGCAGCGTCCCGGGGACACGAGATCGCCTCGCATGGCTATGGTCATCGACTGGTGTATGAGCAGGGCCGGGACGATTTCTACGAAGACGTTCGCCGCGCCCGACTGCTGCTGGAAGACATTGCGGGCGTGCGGGTGACGGGATACCGGGCGCCCGGCTTCTCGACTACCGAGCAGACGCCATGGTTTTTTGGCGCGCTGGCTGAGGCCGGATATCAGTACGACTCATCGGTGTTTCCGGCGGCGCGAGGGCATGGCGGAATGCGCGACGGGCGCCGCGAGCCTCATCGCATAGGAAATGGCGACGGCATCCTTGAGGTGCCGATCACCGTGGCGAACTGCATGGGGAAGCCGATGTGCTTCTTCGGCGGCGGCTACTTGCGGCTGTTTCCCTACTGGCTGATTCGCAAAATGGCGCGCCAGGTATTGGCGGAAGGACGTCCGGTGGTTTTTTACATCCACCCGCGCGAGGTCGACCCCAGCCATCCTCGTCTGCCGATGAACCGCAAGCGGCAATTTAAAACTTACGTTAATCTGGAAACGACGGAATGGAAGGTTCGGCATGTTCTGCGCGACTTTCCGGTCACGACCTTTCAGAATGTAATCAAGAACTATCCCCAACTGGTAGATTCCCATGTCGCCTGATCGTACCCAAACATTTTTTCATCAATACGCCAACGACTTCGACGCAATTTATGGCAACCAGAATGGGGTTGTCGATAGCGTCATCAATCGACTTTTCCGCAAGAGCATGCGGCTGCGCTATGAGAAGTCGATTGAAGGCTGCGAACCGGTACAGGGCAAGAGCGTGCTCGACATCGGATGCGGCCCCGGCCACTACTCGATTACGCTGGCGCAGCGTGGCGCGGGGCGGGTGGAGGGAATCGACTTCGCTGAAGGCATGTTGAAGCTGGCCTCCGAGCATGCGCGCAAGGTGGGCGTAGCCGAGCGCTGCAACTTTAAGGTCGCCGATTTTTACGAGTACCCGCCGCAAGATCCTTTCGACTACGTCATCGTGATGGGCTTCATGGACTACATGCCCGATCCGGAAAAAGTGGTGGCGAAAGTGTTATCGCTCACCCGGAACAAGGCTTTCTTCTCGTTCCCGATAGCCGGGGGCATTCTAGGATGGCAGCGTAAGCTGCGCTACCAGAAACGTTGCGACCTGTTTCTCTATACCGAGAGCCAGTTGAAGCAGCTGTTCGCGAAATTTCCCGAAGCCACTGCGAAGATCGAACCCATCAGCCGGGACTTCTTCGTCACGCTCACGCGGAATAATAAAACCATCTGACAGCGGCGTCCCTGCTGCTGAATAGCCAGCGCCTAACTCTGCGCTCGCCTGTCAGCTTTACGACGGCGCCTTTGCAGTTGGAGCCACCACCGACCAGTGAGCATTTCGAAATTGCCAGCGGCCATTTCGATATTCCGCAAGGCCGGTAAAGTAGCCGCTCTCCGTCACGCGATGCCCTTCGTTATCGATTCGCACTTCTGTGTATGGGACGGCTACCATCGCCAAGCTTGGCGTAAGCGGATCGATGCGCAAATCGTCTCCCCACCGAAGGTCGATACTCTTGAAGACGCGCGCAGAGATTCTGAATTGCCTGCTTCGCCGCCTGGCTGTTTGGAAAGACCAGCTGGCCCTCGTCGGCCATGAAGAACGCCGGTTCGTCAGCAAAATATTTGCTCCATGCCGCCGGGCCATCCTGGGTGACGTCATGAGCCACGTTAGAAACAAAACTTCGTACACCGGCTTCGACCGCTGCTCGGCGCTCCGGCGGGAGAGACTGCGAACCATCAGCCGACTCGTGATGTAATCCACACCCGACTGATGCGCCCACGGCTACAAGCAGAATCCAAACGTGAAGGTATCGGTGGCTCATTGGACCCCTTTCTGGCTAAAACGGCAGCGAGTATACGCCGGTTCAGCCCGCCCCGCTCGATTCCCGCCATACCCTAATCCCGATAACCCCTATAAACTAATCGCTATGCCTGCAACCCAGCGACGAGCCGTGGTCGTCGGTTCCGGTCCGAACGGTCTGGCGGCTGCCATTGTTATGGCTCAAGCGGGATTGCAAGTCGACGTGTACGAGGCTGAGCCCGAACCCGGCGGCGCAGCTCGCACGCTGCCTCTCACTCTGCCTGGCTTTCTGCACGACTTCGGCTCTGCCGTGCATCCCATGGCGCTGGCCTCGCCGTTTTTCTCCACCCTGCCGCTACGCGACTACGGACTGGAGTGGATTCAGCCGTCGGCGCCGCTGGCGCATCCGCTGGATGACGGCACTGCGGTAATCCTGGAACGCGACCTGGACCAGGCCGTTAAGGCATTCGGCGAAGATGGCAAGCAGTGGCGCAGGCTCTTCGGATCGTTCGCCGAGCACTGGACGGAACTGGCTCCTGAAATCCTGCGACCCGTGTCGCTCTTTCCGCGTCATCCCTTTTTGCTCGCCCGCCTTGGAGTGCTGGGATTCCCTTCGGCGACGGCGTTGGCAGCGTTCTGGTTTAAGAATCCCCGGACCAAGGCATTGTTCGCCGGACTGGCGGCGCATTCCGTGCTTTCGCTGGAAGAGCCGTTGACGTTCCGCTTTCGGCATCATGCTTCGCGGCCACCGCCCACGCTGTGGGATGGCCCATTCCACGTGGCGGCGCGAAGTCGATCACTACCGCGCTGTGCGGATATCTAGCCAGCCTGGGCGGCAACGTACATGTTTCTTCGCTGCGTCGAAAATCTGGCATCGTTGGGAAAGTACGATCTCGCGCTCTGCGATGTGACCCCGCGGCAGTTGCTGCGGATCGCCGGCGATCGGCTGACGACCGGTTACAAAAACCAGTTGGAGAAATACCGCTACGGCCCGGGCGTGTTCAAGGTTGACTACGCTTTGTCGGAACCAATTCCGTGGAAAGCAGCGGAGTGCCTGCGCGCAGCCACCGCGCACCTGGGGGGAACGATTGAGGAAATCGCAGCGTCGGAAGACGCGATGCGACACGGCCGTATCGCGGAGCGGCCTTTTGTTCTGCTGGCCCAGCCCAGCCTGTTCGATCCCACGCGTGCGCCGGAAGGACGCCATGTTGCCTGGGCTTATTGTCACGTGCCCAACGGCTGTGAGGTCGATATGCTGCCGCGCATTGAAGCCCAGATCGAACGCTTTGCGCCGGGCTTCCGCGACTGCGTTCTTGAGCGGCGCGTTTTTTCACCCGCAGCTCTGGAGGCGATGGACGCCAATCTCATCGGCGGAGACATCGGCGGAGGCGCGGCCGATGTGCGGCAGTTTCTATTTCGTCCCACGCGAAAGTACTATGCAACTTCGGCGAAAGACGTTTACATCTGCTCCTCGTCGACTCCACCCGGCGGTGGCGTGCACGGAATGTGCGGTTACAACGCCGCTAAAATGGCGCTCAACCGATTGTGAGGAACGATCCCGAACTCGGCGCCGGCGGAAAGCTGGCCATCGCGCTTTGCCTCACCTGCGTTGGCGGATACGTCGATGCGGTCGGCTATGTCGCGCTGTTCGAAGTTTTCACCGCCAACATGAGCGGCAACAGCGTGCACCTGGGCATATACCTGGCCCGGCAGGATTGGCCCAACTTACTGCGACCGCTGTGCGCCATCTTGTCCTACATTGTAGGAATGACGCTGACCCGGATCGCGGTCCAGATCGGCGCCCGCCGGGGCGTGAAGCGGATAGCTTCCCTCACCCTGGCGGTTGAAGCGGTGCTCCTGGTTCTTTTCGCCCGCGCCACCCCGGCCATGCATCTCGGCCAGCTTGTCGATCTGCATTCGCCGGCTTACTTCACCCTGGTCGCCCTGCTGGCATTCGCCATGGGAGTGCAGACAGCCACGCTCACCCACATCGGCGCGCTCACTCTTTACACAACCTTCGTAACGGGAACTCTGACCAAGCTAACCGAGTCTTTCACCCGAGTGCTGTTCTGGAGCTACGATCAGTTGCAGCAGCTGGGACGGATGTCTGACGTTGTCAGACTTGCTGCGAAACACCGCGATGTTCGAGAAGGGGCGATGCTGGCCTCGACCTGGAGCTGCTATGTGGTGGGGGCAACCTTGGGGATTGCGTTCAAACAGCGGTGGGAGTTGCGGTCTCTCTACCTTCCGGTTGCCGTGCTGGTGATCGTTATCGTGGTTGACCAGCTGCGGCCCATCGACGTTGAAGAGGAACACCACCAGACGGGTTGATTCGGCGAGGCGCGATTGCCCGAGCCCTCAGCCGGAGCTATTCCCCCCACCGGCTCTACTCCAGTCGAACTCCGATAGGCGCCCTACTCTATCGGACTGCGGACTGCTATCGCGCCCTCACAAATGTGGTAGCTAAGAGCCGCTCTACGGAAGAAAATCCGGCGAACTAAATCGCAAATGCTTGCATTAGACCTGGGTGCGGTCCCACCTAAGTGCTTGTGCTGCAACTTCGAGAACTGGAACTTAAATTGCGTAAGTCTTGGTAACCCCTAGGGGTGCAAGGAGGTCCGTTAGTGAAAAGACGCGTCGCTTGGATCTGTTTGTTAATGGCCTGCTCGCTGACTTTTGCGGTATCAGCTTGGGGTCAAACAGTCTTGGGCTTCGACGACATCCAAACCAACGGTGGAGTAGTGGATCTGCCGGCTGGCTATGGCGGCTTCTCGTGGTCAAACAGCATGGGAGTCTGGGAGGGCCAGGGGGATTATCCCTATGTGTCTCCGCCCAACGTCGTGCTGTTTAACAACAACGGGGCTTTTGGCTATGGCGAGGAAGATGTCTTCACTCTGAGTGGAACGGTCGAGTTTGAGGGCGCTTATTTCTCGGGCCCGACACAAGGCGGTCCCATTTACTTCAACCTCTACGACGACGGCACCAAAGTATGGACGTCGGCCCAGTTGACTCCCAACCCCACCACCCCCACATGGCTTGCTTCCGGCTATACCGGACAGGTGAATGAGATCGGGATCGTGGGCTACGAGGGATACTACGTTATGGACAACTTCACCTTCAGTTCCGGAAGCGGCGGTTCTACTCCGGAGCCGGGCAGCCTGGCGCTGTTCGGAACAGGCGTTGTTGCCGTTGCGGGTATCGCGAGACGCAAGCTGAGAATGTAGCAATCTGCTCCCTGCAGGTGGGTGAAGCCGGAGGGTTCCCTCCGGCTTTTTCTTTCCTCGCGCGAAGAATTCCGGCACGCTATGGCGTCTTAAACCTGCCTGCCCGGTGCATCTCATAGGTGGGCGCCCTGCCGCCTGCTATAGTGTTGCGGCGAAGCGCGACAAGGTCCGAACCGCCCGCCGCCGGAGGTTTATGTCGTCCTCAGCTACCCCGCCTAAATCGCCCGCAGGTCAGATTACCGTGCTCTGCCTGGCCAGCTACTACAAAGGCACTGACTTCATCCGCGAATGTCATCGCCAGGGATGCCGCACGCTGCTGCTCACCTCCCACAGCCTGGAACACGAAGACTGGCCGCGCGAGAGCATCGACGAAATCTTCTACATGCCCGACGTGCAGAAGCAATGGAAGCTGGAAGACGCGCTGCTGGGCGTCAGCTACATGGCCCGCAACGAAAACATCGATCGCCTGGTTGCCCTCGACGACTTCGACGTGGAGACCGCCGCTACGCTACGCGAACATCTGCGCATCCCCGGCATGGGCGACTCCACGGCCCGTTACTTCCGCGACAAACTTGCCATGCGCACCAAGGCGCGCGACGAAGGGCTCGAAGTCCCCGACTTTATTCACGTTCTGAACTATGCCCGGCTGCGGGAATTCATGGAGCGCGTGCCGGCCCCGTGGGTACTGAAGCCACGCTCCATGGCCGGATCGATGGGCATCAAGAAAATCCGCTCGGCTGACGAACTCTGGGCGTCGCTCGAGTTGCTGGGCGATCAGCAGTCGTTCTATTTGCTGGAGCAGCTACGTTCCCGGCGATATCTATCACGTGGATGCGATCTTCTACGAGCGGGAGTTGCTGTTCTCCATCGCCAGCCGCTATGGCCGCCCTCCCATGGACGTCTCGCAGGAAGGCGATATCTTCACCACCCGCACTCTACCACTGGGATCGGCGGAAGCTGCTCCGCTGATCGCGCTGAATGAAAAAGTGGTGCAGGCTTTCGGACTGGTGCGCGGGGTATCGCACAGTGAATTCATCCGCGGCCGCGACGACGGAAAGCTCTACTTCCTGGAAACTTCAGCCCGGGTCGGTGGTGCTCACATTGTCGACCTGATCGAAGCGGCTACCGGCATCAACCTGTGGGCGGAGTGGGCGAAGGTGGAAATTGCCGGAGGCAAGGCTCCCTACAAGCCTCCGACCCCGCGCAACGATTCAGCCGGCCTGCTGATTTCGCTGGCCAAGCAGGAACAGCCTGACACCTCCGCCTACAACGATCCGGAAATTGTCTGGCGCATGAACGAAAAGAAACACCATGTCGGACTGATCGTGAAGTCGCCCGATCCAGCGCGGGTCCAGCAGTTGCTCGAGAACTATGCCCAGCGCATGCGGCAGGATTTTTTCGCGTGGCAGCCGCCGCTGGACCGGCCGAATTTCTGAGTGTAGAGTTCTGTAGAACGAGATTATGAAATCTTACCTGCGCACACTTGCGGTAGGTATGGTCAGCCTCGCCTTGCTTGACATTTTGCTGCCCTCATATTTGTCCTCGAGCCAGCACGACGATAAGGCGGTGCCGCAAGCGAACGCGGAATTAGTGCTGTTACCCGCGGACGTGCGGGATGCAGCGGGGAATCCGGTTCGCGGTTTGACGCAAAACCAGTTCGAAGTACGCGGCGAAGGTAAGTTGCTGCCGATTGAGGTCTTCTCGGAATCTGGGTTGCCTGCCATAAGTCAGGCTCGGGAACACTCGACAAGCCGTGTGGGCGCCGTAACTCGGGAATTCTCCAATGTCCCCGCGGGTGGCATGCCTCAGCAGTTGCTGATCGTGGCACTGGACCTGGTGAATACTGGCTTCGACAAACAAGCCCAAGGGAAGGAGCGCCTGCTCAAGTATCTTTCCGACAACCTGCCAGATCAGCCGTTTGAACTCGTGGCTATCACGCAGAACGGCCTGATACAAATCCACTCCTTCGGTTCCGCAGACAAAGCCGGGCTTCTGAAAGCATTGCAGGAATTCAGCGAATCTCTAACTGAGCAGAAAACTGCGAACAGCGATCCTAGCCACGATCAACAAAACGATTACGCGAATCTCTCCGCAGCTTTCCAAACACCGTCGCCTGCGGGCCCGTACGCCTGGCAAATCGCGGCACGTGCCAGCCTCCAGGCACTGCAGCAAATCGCGCAAGCCTATTCCGGCGTCCCAGGCCGCAAGTCCGTACTGTGGCTAACAGCCGGCATTCGCGTCATGGCACTCAATCCAACCGACACCGGCATACATCAGGGCTCGTTCCAGTTCCAAACCCAGTCGATTCTTAAGACGGATCCTCAACTAGCGGCGGCCTATGATGACGCCTTCCGGGAATTGAATACGGCTGACATCGCGATCTATCCCGTCGATCTTAAGGAGTTGAAGAGTGACAAAATCTATCTGGCCAATGGCGTCACGCACACGAACGCAAAGAACAATAGCTATTACCGCCTGACGGCGGCAGGGGCGCCCGGGTTTGAATCCAGCGATGGTCTTAAGATTTTCGCTCAGGAGACCGGCGGCGAAGTCTGCAGTGGGGCAAAGGAACTTGCGAACTGCATTCAGCTAGCACTGCAGGATGCGTCTTCGTATTACCTGATCGGCTTGCGTGTGCCGCAACTCGGCCGTAAGCCCGGTTGGCAGAAGCTGGAAATCAAGCTGACGTCACAGACTGGTAAAGTAAGATCACGCTCCCGCTACTATCTGCCCAACTCGGTTAGTGTTACCGAGGATGTCATTCGTAACAGCCTGCTATCGGTCGCCCACGCAGATGTTGCATACACTGGCCTGCTTTTTTCCGTGGAGCGTGTTCCCCGTGGGGCAAATGCCGCGGACGATTCGGTTACGCTGCGGGTTCGCATGCCGGTCAACAGCGTATTGCTTGTCCCCGGGCAACAAACGCTGAGTTACGAAATCGCCACGGCCTCACTAGCGGACAAAACCGCTTCGGCAAATGCGATACGCGTCGTTCATCTCAATCTCACGAGTCCACAAACGCAAGAGGCGCTGGCTAAGGGATGGCGGATCGAAGAATCGTGGTCACGTCAAAGTCTGATGGCTGGAGTTAAGTACGTCATTCGCGATAATGGTACCGGCCGAATTGGATCTGTCAGTGTACCCGCTGCCGCCGAAGGGTCGAAGGCGGATGGTACGCTTCGAGCGCCGCCAACCTCTCAGTAGCATTACCGATCCTCGTTCAGCAATTTTCCCAAGGTTGGTTTGTGCTTTTCAGATTTCGTCTTGGGCTTCTTGGTGGAAGGTTCGGCTCGGGTCGGCGGTGGGGTGCCGATGGCCTCGCGAGCGGCAGCCTTTACCGCCGAGGCGGCGCTGAACGGCTTGGGCTTGCGGATCTTGGATGGCATACCAGCCTACTTTCCTTGGAGCTCTGGGGGCGTCGATGGAGTTTAGGTCAGACGGCTGCAAGCAGTAGCCCGTACTTGAAGATTAGCAGCAAGCTCGAGGCCGAATCAGGTTCTGGGCGACTATTCTATGAATTGGCGACTGCCGTATGAATGAGTTACGGTTATGAAGAGTGGCAGCCGGAAACGGCAAGGCTGGGCAAAGCAAAAAGAGCCAGATAGGCGCGTTCGCTTATCTGACTCTACTTTCATCATAGCACGTTAAGGGTGGTTTTGGTCGGTGTTTTGGAGTTTTATATCTACTGCCTGCTCAGCGAGTTACGCGTAACTGTTGTGTTTCTCAGTATTGACAAGTAAATAGTACACGCTAATGTGTGACAGTAGCTGCACTACTTTCACAATTGGTCCTATTCTGGGAAGTGAGACATCGTGCTGATCGTGGCCAATCCTGAACATCTTGCGAAGCTGAGCGAGGGAGTCGAGGCCTGGAATGTCTGGATCCGGCAGAACCCTCAGCTGAAGCCGGAGCTGAGGGGCGCGAAACTACAGGGCGCCAACCTGGCGGGAGCAGACCTGAGAGGTGCGGACCTGCAGGAAGCTCGACTGCAAGGCGCCAACCTGAGCGGGGCGAGCCTGCGCAACGCGTTCCTCACACGGGCGAACCTGAGCGACGCTGACCTGAGCGAAGCGGACCTGCTTGCGGCGTTCGTGCGGGGCGCGAATCTTTGCCGAGCGAATCTGCACCGGGCGAGTCTGCTTTATGCCGACTTGCAAATGGCTGACTTCAGCGGAGCGGATCTCAGCAACAGCAATATGGGCAATGCGGACCTGTTCTCTGCGAATCTCAGCGGAGCAAACCTCAGGGGCGCGCACCTGGATTTGTCGAGCCTGATTCGAACCAACCTGGAACAGGCGAACCTGACGGACTGTTCTGTCTATGGAGTGTCGGCGTGGGACGTGAAGCTGGCAGGCGCGATCCAGTCGAACCTGGTGATCACGCCAAACGATCAGTCGGCGATCCAAGTCGACAATCTGGAAGTAGCGCAGTTCATCTATCTGCTGCTGAACAACGAGAAAATTCGCAGCGTGATCGACACTATCGGCAAGAAGGCGGTCCTGATCCTGGGCCGCTTTACGCCGGAGCGGAAGCCGATCCTGGACGCAATTCGGGAGGCTTTGCGGCGCCACGATTATCTGCCGATCTTGTTTGATTTCGAAAAGCCCAGCACGCGCGATACCCAGGAAACCATTAGCACGCTGGCGGGCATGTCGCGATTCATCATCGCCGACATTACCGATCCCAAGAGCATTCCGCAGGAGCTGGCGGCCATCGTGCCGAATCTTCCGTCGGTACCGGTGCAGCCGTTGCTCCAAACTGGATTTGAAACCTGGGGCATGTATGACCACATCAAGCGATATCCCTGGGTGTTGCCGCTGGTGAACTACGACAGCCAGGCGACGCTGGTAATGGATCTGAAAGAGAAGGTGATTGTTCCGGCCGAACAGAAAGCCACGGAGCAGGCTGGGAAATGAGAACCGCCCTGCCTGGGCTGAACAGTTTGCTGAAAGCTCGAAAAGCAGATCCCTCGCCGGTTAGCCGGCTCGTGATGACAAAAACGAAATGAATGAAAAAGCTGGCTGCGTCTCAGTCCGGCTTGGTTGACGCCGGGCTGAGGTGATTCATGGCTTTCTGGAGCGAAGCTTCATCTTCCACGTTTGCGCAACTGGCGGAGCGGTCGATTTGCCGCATCAGGCCGCATAGCACTTTGCCCGGTCCAATCTCGACAAAGTTCTTCACGCCCAGCGCAATCAGCTCGCGCATCGACTTGTCCCACTGCACCGATCCGGTGACCTGCCGGATCAGCGCGTCGCGAGCCTGTTCGGCGGTCGTCACCAGCGCGGCATCCACGTTGCACATCACGGGAACGGTTGGATTATGGAAAGTGAGCGCGGCCAAGTCGGCGGCGAGGCGGTCCTGCGCCGGTTGCATCAAGGCGCAGTGGAAAGGAGCGCTGACCGGAAGCATGATGGCGCGCTTGGCGCCGCGATGTTTGGCTAGCTCGGCGGCGCGCTCAACAGCGGCCTTGCTCCCGGAAATGACGGTCTGGTCGGGTGAGTTGAGGTTCGCCGCCTGGCAGATCTCGCCTTGTGCCGCCTCGACGCATAATTGCTGAACTTTATCGCTAGCCAGGGCGAGCACTGCTGCCATGGCGCCCACGCCCACCGGCACTCCCTCCTGCATATACTTGCCGCGATTGCGAACGGTGCGAACCGCGTCGGTGAACGACAACGTGCCGGCCGCGACGTGCGCCGAATATTCTCCCAGGCTATGTCCCGCAACGTAGGACGGAGTAATCGCCTTCGACTGCAACACCCGCCATGCGGCAACCGAGACGGTCAGAATTGCCGGCTGCGTGATCTCGGTCAGGCGAAGCTGGTCTTCCGGACCTTCAAAGCACAGTTGCGAAAGTTTGTAACCCAGGGCCGCATCGGCTTCCTCGAAGGTTTCGTGCGCCACTGGATACATGGCGGCAAGTTCCTTGCCCATGCCGACAGCCTGCGAACCTTGTCCGGGAAAGAGAAATGCGATGGGAGAAGAGTGTGAGGTCATGAGTTGTCAGGTTGACCGAAATGCAGATCTCAGAATCCGATTGAGCCGGCCATTGTAAGAACGGTGTCGTCCCTACGGGACTCGATCTCCTTTCCCACTTCCCAGGACTCCGCCTGCGGCTACGTCCTGGGCTAAGTTATTCCGCCCTTACGGGCTCGATTTTCGGCTCTCATATTTACGCCGCCGAATCGCAAGGTATTTGGCATGGCGTGCGTCGATTGTCGGGGACAGCCGACGCGGTACAGATCGCGCCTCTATGTACAAACAAAGTCCGAACCGAACGTCGCATCGAGCCCTGTTACAACAATCCCGTCCCTATCCGCTCAGTTGGAGCGGATTCGGCAGCATGATTATTCAGGTTACGGCTGGCCGCGGCAATCCGCTCCTCGATGGTGTGATTCAGTTTGCTGTTGGCGAACTCCATGGCCACGCGAATCGCGTTCTTGATGGCGTTGGCATTCGAGGAGCCGTGGCTTACGATGCATACGCCTTTGATGCCCAGCAGCGGCGCGCCGCCGTATTCCGAGTAGTCCAGCCGCTTCTTGAAGTCGGCAAACGCCTTCCGCGACAGCAGCATTCCGACCTGGCTGCTGATGGTGGCTTGCAACGACTGCTTCAGCAGGAAGCGCACCGTCTCTACCATGCCCTCGGAGATCTTCAGCGCCACGTTGCCTACGAATCCATCGCACACCAGCACGTCGGCTTTGCCGTTGTAAAGGTCGCGGCCTTCGACGTTGCCGACGAAATTCATCGACAACTCTCTGATCAGCTTGTAGGCCTCGCGGGTAAGCTCGTTGCCCTTGCTCTCCTCTTCGCCGATGGAGAGCAGGCCTACGCGGGGACGCTCGGCGCTGGGAAAGCGGCCGGCAAAAATGGATTTGAAATACTCATCGCCCATGATGGCGAACTGCTGCAGATTTTGCGGCTTGGAATCGACGTTGGCACCCACATCGATGAGGATGGTAGCGGTTCCCTGGGCGGTGGGAAACACGGCAGCCAGCGCCGGTCGATCGACGCCGGGAATCGCTCCCAAGACCATCTTGGCAGTGGCCATGGCCGCTCCGGTATTGCCGGCAGTGACAAAGCCTTCGGCTTTTCCGTCGCGCACCATGCGAAGGCCGACGCGCATCGACGAATCGCGCTTGCTGCGCACAGCCTGCGCGGCCTTTTCCTGCATGCCGATCACTTGTGCGGCATTGACAATGCTGATGGGCAGCCGGCGCCAGAAGCGGTGCAGGCCGAGTTCGGCGCGAATCACATCCTCTTTGCCTACCAGCACCACTTCCACGTCATAGTGGCGGGCGGCGAGAATAGCGCCTTCGACTTCGGGTTTGGGGGCGCGGTCGGCGCCCATGGCGTCAACAGCGATGATGGTTGGCATGCGTGCCTGTCAGTTGCAAACTTTCGTAACCGTGAAACCCAGGAAGCGATTCCATTTCGCCGTCCCATGCGCAAGGTGGAACCGGCGCAGCGTAGGAACAGTTCGCAAAGCAGAGTCGGGAGGCCACCAGCCTAACTGGTTTCCTCTTTCATGGCGATTACTTCCCGGCCCTTATAGTAGCCGCATTTGGGGCAGGCACGATGCGGTAATTTCCGCTCGTGGCAATTGGGACACTCAGACAGGGTGACCGCTGTCAGGTGATCGTGGGAACGTCGTTTCGACGTGCGCGCCTGGGAGTGGCGCCGTTTTGGATTAGGCATGACTTACCTCGTAACATTAATCGACCACCGCAGCGGGCCGGCGACCGGAACTTAGCTTTGCAGCTTTTTCTTGATTTCGTTCAGCGCATCCCAGCGCGGATCGCTGACATGCTGCTCACAGTGACATTGCTCGACATTCAGGTTGCTGCCGCACAGCGCACACAAGCCTTTGCAATCTTCGCGGCACAATGCCTTGACCGGCGTGGCCAGCAGCACCTGCTCGCGCAAGACGTCTTCCAGCAGAAGACCCTCGCCCTGATAATAGCCGATCTCAGTCTCGGCTTCGCTGATCGCCACCTCGTCGGCGCGGCGATCCACACCCAGAGGCCGGTAGATCAGATCAAACGCCCAGTTCACGTCGTGGCCCACCGGATCGAGGCAGCGCGCGCAACTGAACTCCAGGTGCGCTTCCACTTTGCCCACCATCCGAATGTCTTCGACGTTCTGGTGGTGTCCGCGATGCTCCACAATCAGCTCGGCATGGCCCTGGCCATGCAGCGGCCCGACCTGGCGGAAGTCGGGACCAAACTCAATGGCGCCCGGCTGATAGGTCTCGTCGAACTCCAGTTTTTGGAGTTCCAAATCCCGAACACGAATCAGCATAGCGGCACCGGCCTCAGCCTACGCACCAAAACGCCCAACATAGTCCAGGCATCCGGCTGGAACCGGGTCTGGCAGGCCAAGCTCCTGACTGGATACGCTGGCAGGTACAGACTGGGCGGGATCGTGCTTAAGGCAAAGATCAAGGATAAAGTGCTGGAACCACAGTGTCAAGGCGGGGCCAACGCGGGGAGTGGCGCAGTTTGAAGCGCCCGGAAGCAAAAATACCAGCGAAGCCGTTGCCTGTATCCATGCAACTGCAAAAAACCTAAGTGTCTGTCGTTTCCGGGACGATCCGCGCAGCGGCTTGGTTCACATCCTCTTCATCCATGTATCGGAGAGCCGTCCAAGGAACGCCCGCCACTATTGGGCCGTCCCCGGTTACAAACTGGAGATCGGCAGATTTCGACTTCTCGTCAATGTCCACAACGACAAGAACCCCGTTGTGGCCCTCGGCGGTCACGCGGTCATGCTTCTTGGGAATACGGGATGCCATGCCACAAGTTTACGCCCGCGCCGGAGTTCCAGATGCCCAGCTTTCAAACTGCACCACTACCCGAACGCGGGGATTGATTTAACTTGAAAGCGTCAGACGAGCGAGAAGGGCGCGACGAATCGCGCCCTCCAGCGGTCTAACGGCTGTAGTGGTGTCGCGAGACTCCGTCATACCTCCGGTCAACATGCAACACTTCTTGAAATCTCCGACCTGAGTCGCAGGGACAGACGTCATTTCTACCAAGCTTCTCACGAAGTTCCTTATCCCCGTGAACTACTCGGACGCTTCGCTTAACGTTGGTTTCCGACGGGAACCCCTTGCGTCGCTTGCTGCTGGGTTCGTAGAAAAAATTCGTTGATCATGTGAGTCTCTCCTTCCAGATGGATTGCCCGTCACATCACGGAAAAGAGAAACGTCACATTGATCCTATCCTAAGATTTTCAAAACCCAGAAACTCTATGGCATCGGAGTTTGATTTGCGACTTACGCTTGCCAACTGAATTCGCAACCTAACAAAAATGCAAGGGCCGAAGTGGCCATGCGCAATGACCACTCCAGCCCAGGTTTTCGCGCAAGTCCATCTCGACGCCAGCCTAAAGGTTTGCTCTACCGAGCCTCCTGTCAGCCCTAGAAGTGAAATCCCACCTGCGCCGTCAACGCCCGCGGCGTCACATAATGCGTGCCGCTGAAGGTCGACAGAAAGTTATACAGCGCATA
Source organism: uncultured Acidobacteriaceae bacterium (assembly GCA_963833305.1). Taxonomy (GTDB): domain Bacteria; phylum Acidobacteriota; class Terriglobia; order Terriglobales; family Acidobacteriaceae; genus Bog-257. Next base: position 153,665 of record CAWHXN010000006.1, read on the forward strand.
GTTGTTAGTCAGATTAATCGCCGTCAATTGCAGGCTCCATTTATATCGGTCTCCCTTGAACAGATTGTCGACACCCAACGACAAATCGAACAGATTGCGCGACGCAATACGCGGCGGGTTGTGATCGTCATTCTCGGTTCCCGGTGTCGGCACCTGAGTCAGCGTCGAACCGAACTGCGATGCCAGGCAGGTAAACGGCAAAGGCGTAGTCGGAGTGGCATGCATTCCGTTACAAGTGAATCCCGCCTGAAATTCCTGATCGGCGGTCAGAGGAATACCCATCGGATTTGTCATGTTGACCGCCGGCAGCCCGTTAAGCATGGTCGACTGCGGGCAATCGTTAGCCGGGCCGATCCCGTAGCAAGGCACCGAGCCGGCGACCAGTCCGCTGTCGTATCGCCAGTTGAAGCCGACCCACGGCGCTCGATTCTTCCAGGGAAGCTGGTATTGCACGTGAGCGGTCATGTTATAGGCTTCGTCGTGGTCAATACGGAAGACGCCTTCTGGCGCCAGGGGATTGGCTCCCGCTCCCGACAGTTGCGGCGTGAAGAACCGGGCCGCCACGCTCGACATCACCACCAGCGCGCTAAAGCCGTGATAGACCGGCACGCTGGCGCGCAACGCAAATCCCGGAATCTTCGAGCGGTCCCATGCGATTGGGAACGTAATCGGCGTATTACCCAGCACGCTGAAATCGTAAGCGTTGTGCGTGTACTTCCAGATGTACTCGCCGTCGATCACCAGGAAACGCCCCACGGCCTGTTGCAGCCCAGCATGGAATTCATTGCGAAAGCCGGGAGTGATGGGCGTCAGCGAATTCGATATGCAGCCCAGCAGAGGATTGAGAACCGGCGAGCTGCATCCCACGCTGGAGAGCACCAGGTTTTCATTGAACGGCGTCTCCAAAGTGCGCGCGTAGGAGATGCGCAGCACGGTGTTGGTTTTCTGGATGTTGTACGAAATTCCCACGCGCGGCTCCGCCTGGCTTGCCGTCGTCAGGCCGTTGTACAAGTCACCTCGTATCCCCAGATTGAACGTCCAATTCTTCTTCGTGATGGTGTCTTGCACGTACATCGAGAGCTCTTTCACGTCGGTGTGGCCAACAAACGGAAAGAGCGTCCCGCCGCGCGTCAGGTCATACGGCAACAGGACCGGGTTGAACACGGGATAGAAAAAAGAGTTGGGTGCGTTGGGGTTCGATGCGATGTTCGGCTGAAATCCAGCGCCGGCACACTGCGCTGGATTCGTAAAACCGTTGACCGGAACGCCGCCGCCATTCAGGCAAGGCGCGTTCAACGTGGGATCGACAATGCCGAGTTGATCGTTCTCGTTAAGGAACGTTTGCTCATATTCGATGCCGGCTTTGATGTTGTTAATGCCCTTGGTGTAGGTAACGTTGGCGAGAGCGCCGGAATTGAGCAGCGTCCGCTGCTGGCCGACCGTTTCCCGCTGCAAAGTCGGCGGCCCAAGATCGTCAAACGGATCGTTGCTGGGATAGTAGTTGAAGGCGTCGCGCCGCACGAAGCCGGTCACGTTCAAAATCGCATTCGGACTTATCGTGTGCGACCAGGTTGGGGCAATGTTGATGGTCTGGATCTGAGCGCGCTGATCCGTCGGTCCCAGCGGCAAGCCAGTCACCGGATTGGTCATGATCACGCCGCTGAAATCATGAGTCTGCTGATCGTAGGAATTGGGATCCTGAAACCAGGAGCGTGTGTATTGAAAGTTCAGATGAAACGTATCGGCGGTCGATAGTACGTAGTCGAACCGGTCGAAAACATTTTCTTCATTGCCGTGCGAATGGATGACCTGAAACTCGGGAGGATCGAGGAAGCGGCCGGTATCGAGCCCGTTGGCCGCAATGAAATTCCCCCAGTTCTTGCCACCATACGAAAAATTGGCGTCCAGATTCGATGTTCCAAAGCTGCCGTAAGAGGCGGTCACGTCGCCGTGCGGCGTCGTCGAGCCGAGACCGGTACGCGTAGTTACATCGATCACCAGGCTGGTCTTGTCTCCGTACTCAGCCGGCGGAGCCCCGGAAATCACCTGCATCGATTGCACCGCGTCCAATGGAATCTGGTTAGAAAAAACTTTGCTCTGCTGATCGGTGATGGGTTGGCCGTCGAGCGAGAAGGAATTCTCCGCGTGATCCCCAAGTCCGTGAAACAGCCCGTTGGAATCGGCGGCAACGCCTGGCGAAGCCAGCGTCACCAGCGAACTGAGTTGCGAAGAAGTACTCTCCAGCGGAAGCTTGTCAAACAGTGCGCGGTCCACGTCGGTGTGAAATGTCGAGTCGTTCTCCACCAGGTCCCCGGCCTCGCCTTTCACCGTAACGTTCTCGGCGGTCGACGATATTTGAAGCGTTACCGGGACGACCAGCGGCACCGCAGAGCGAACGTCCACGTCCTGCGCGTAGGGAGTGAAGCCGGTGAGGTTCACGGTCAAGTGATAGGGGTTCAGGGGCACGTTGGGGAAGCTGAATTTCCCCGAGCCGTCGGTGGTGGTCGACCGCGTGAAATGGCTCACCGGATTTTGGATTTGGACCGTAGCGCCCGGGATTACCGCGCCGCTCGAATCGGCCACCGTTCCTGTGATCGAGGAAGACGCTCCTCCGGCCTCGGCGTAAGCGAACACCGTCGAAAACATCACAACTAGAGTCAGGGAATAAAGCAACCGCGGGAGCCGCCGCGCCGGACACGCCGGAATCAAAACCTGCAGACTATGATCTGGCGACTGCAACTTCATTTTACGGAACATCGGTCCTCCAATTTTCGCCAACTCGATGACCACGCCGATTGCGCTAGTTAAAACCGCAAACAACGAGGCAACGAACGGCAGAAAGAGCCATCAATCCATGCGCGCCGGGAGACGCAACCTGACAAGAAATTGGATTAGAGGCTTGGAGGTGCGCGGGAAGGCAGGCTGCGGTCAGCCTGCAGCGAGGCGTAATTTACCGCTTGAAGAGTGGTACGAATCCAGCGCGGATTCAGCAGATCGGTCTTGGGAAGCCGCGGGGTGACGGTGGCGTTATGACCTACGCGGCACAGTTCGCACTGATCGCTGGAAGTCAGCTCGCCCGATTGTGTCGTGGTAGCGGATACGGCTGCAAGGCTGTTTGCTGTCTTGGCTGTGCCCATCGCATGCACCCAAGGGTGCAGCAACACATGCACAAACACCAGCAGCAATAACCATCCTCGAAGCTTCACGCAATTCCCTCAATCAGGCGGAACGTAGATCGACCATTATTCTTACCGACATCATGAAGAAATGTAAAGTCAGCCGGCCTGGCTTCACATGCGAGCATAGCGAAATCCGATTGCAAAACGAATGACAACTGGGGCGAAAGGCTCGCCTCGACGGTCGAAACGCTTATTTCGCTACGAGCTTACGGGTTGACGTCGCTGCGACCTCCGTCGTCTCTCGACTGTAATATCTCCGCTGAAAATAGAGTGCGACCGTTACCAAGCCGATCATTACCGGAACTTCCACCAGCGGTCCGATGACAGCCGTAAAAGCGACTCCGGAGTTAATGCCGAATACCGAAACGGCCACGGCAATCGCCAACTCGAAGTTATTGCTGGCCGCAGTAAACGACAGCGTAGCTGATTGGGAGTAATCGGCTTTGAGCTTGTATCCAAGATAAAACGACACCGCGAACATCAGCACGAAGTAGATGAAAAGCGGGATGGCAATCCGGATTACATCGAACGGAAGGCGCAGGATATATTCGCCCTTCAGCGAGAACATAACCACGATGGTGAACAGCAGCGCGATGAGCGTCAGCGGGCTGATACGCGGAATGAAGCTTTTCTCATACCATGTTCGGCCCTTGGCTTTCACCAGTACGAAGCGCGTCAGCATTCCGGCCAAAAATGGAATACCCAGATAAATAAATACACTGCGTGCTATCTCAGCAATCGAGACGTTGACCACCGAACCATGCAGGCCAAACCACTCCGGAAGCTTAGTGACGAAGATCCAGGCGTAGACCGAATAGAAGAGAACTTGGAAGACAGAGTTAAAGGCCACCAGCCCGGCTGCATATTGCGTATCGCCTTTCGCCAATTCGTTCCACACGATTACCATGGCGATGCAGCGCGCCAATCCGATCAGGATCAGCCCTGCCATGTATTCCGGATAGGCACGCAGGAAAATAACGGCCAGCGCGAACATCAAGACCGGTCCAATCAGCCAATTCTGCACCAGCGAAAGCGCGAGGATTTTCTTATTGCGAAAGACTTCGCCCAGCTCCTCGTAGCGTACTTTCGCCAGCGGCGGATACATCATCAGGATGAGTCCCACCGCAATAGGAATTGACGTAGTGCCTACACTGAAACGGTTGAGGAAGGGAACGATGCCCGGCAGCAGCCGTCCGGAAAGCACGCCCAGGGCCATGGCAGAAAAAATCCATAACGTCAGGTGGCGATCCAGAAAACTGAGGCGTGAAGTTATTCGGTTTTGCATTGGATTTCCTGATTTCGCTGCCGCTTTTTCATTGGCCGCCGATGCGGTCGATCTCTTTCTGGATCGCGAGCCGGTCAAGACTCGCCATCGGCAAGCAGAGGAACAGCCCGATCCTGCGATCCAGCATCATGAAGGCATCGCGATAGGCACGCTTAATTTCGTCGGCGCTACCAGCAACCGCCGCTGGATCGGGAATGCCCCAGTGCGCGGTCATCGGCTGTCCCGGCCAGATGGGACACACTTCCTTGGCCGCGTTGTCGCACACCGTGAATACAAAGTTCATCTGTGGCGCGCCCGGTTGCGCAAACTCGTCCCAGCTCTTGCTGCGCAGTCCCTGGACGGGCAAGTGGGCGAATCCCAATTGCCGCAGCGCCTCAGGACGAACGGAGCCCGCGGGATGGCTGCCGGCGCTGTATGCAGTAAATGCCGGGCGTCCCTTGGAGTTCAAGATCGCTTCCGCCATGATCGAGCGCGCCGAGTTGCCGGTACACAAAAACAGAACGTTGTAGCGTTCAGGCATGCGGCTAGACCTTGGTCGCAACCGCTCAACGGCTTCTTAGCCCGGATGAAAGCGCTCCTGAATTTGCCGTCCATCTGCGGAGCGATAGCGTCCACGTCGATTCCCTGCTCCGTGAGAAACGCCCGGGCGTCTTCCGCTCTATAAATACGTGTGGGTTCGATCTCGATGGCCTCAAAGCCGGCAGCCGCCAGCTTGTCGGCGTACTCCGAATCTTGCAGGGCTCCTGCGATGCAGCCGACCCATAGCAACACGCTCTCCCGCACCTGCTGCGGAACGTCGCCATGTACCACAACGTCAGATACCGCAAACCTGCCGCCTGGCTTCAAGACGCGAAACGCTTCGCTCAGGACCCGGTCTTTGTCCGCCGAAAGATTGATGACGCAGTTGGAGATGATCACGTCGACGGAATTGTCGGGCAGAGGAATGTTTTCGATCTCGCCCCTGAGGAACTCCACGTTCTCCAAGCCCGACTTGCGCTGATTCTCGCGCGCCAGGGCCAGCATCTCATCGGTCATGTCCAGGCCGTAAGCCTTGCCGGTGGAACCTACCCGCTTGGCTGAGAGCAGGACGTCAATGCCTCCGCCCGAGCCCAAGTCGAGCACGGTTTCACCAGCATTCAACTGCGCCAGCGCCGTCGGATTGCCGCAACCCAGCGAGGCTTTCAACGCCTCTTCGGGAATTTGCAGCGCCTGCGCGGCGTCGTAGAGGTCGCTGGTAATAGGATCGCAGCAGCCGTCCAGCGCCGACGAGGCGCCGCAGCACGAACTGCCTCCACCGTGAACCCGCAGCGCGGCCTCGCCGTACTTTTCTTTGACCACTTCTTTAATGCTCTGGGTACTCATGGCTCTCCTATTTGCAAAGGGTAACGATGGTCTCAGGTTTGACTGCCTTGTTGCGGGTGCAGCACTCGGCGTAAAGAAATCCCAGCAACTCCTGCAGCGCTTCGGTATTTGCGGTGTACCACAGGAAGGTACCGTCACGCCGGACCTTCACCAGGTCCTCGTTCTTCAGCTTGTCCAGATGGTGCGACAACGTCGAGTTCGGAATCTCCAGCTCGCTGCCAATATCGCCGACGACCAAACCCTCGGGATGTGCCGAGAGCAGCAGTTGCATGATGCGCAGCCGCGGCTCGGTGCCCATCGCCGAAAACATATCGGCGAATTGGATGATTTTCTCGGGATCCTGTTTCCTGGACATGTAGTCTCCATCAATCGATATTTCTACAATTATAGAAATAGTAGAGGGATGTCAAGCCCCGAATTGGGAGGTGTGATGAGACAGGCCTTGGCAGGTCTTAATCGAAAACTGTGCCAGGGTTCCAAGTGTAGTTGATGGCTGACAGCTGACAGCCGACGGCGGATCGCTAATTGATTCCCGAGTTCGCCGCGGCTGTAGGCGCCAATTGCTTCTCCGGAGGCCGCATCAGGCCGAAGTTCTGCAGATAGGCGACGGTGCGCTGCGCGGCTCCGTCGAAAGTGAGCTGGCAATTCACGAACTGCGTATTTTCCCAAGTCACATCGCCTCCGCCATACACCAACTTACATTCGGTGAGCACGCAATTCAAAAACCGCTTGTCGTCCATGTATACCGTGATGCCTTGCGGATGCCAGTTTTCCAGTACCTGCATAATGAGCCCTCTCTGAACATTAGTATGATCAAACAGCATAAACCTTCGAGCCAGGAACTGTTCGCCAAAGGGTGCCGGGGGCCAAGCATTTCCGGATGGCCGACTCGCACGAACCCGCACGAAATGGTGGGCCGTCACTCTACCGCCGTCCGTTTTCACCCCGACACGACAAAAGATTCGCACGGCTTGCAGAATTTATTTTGCATGTCTCGATCATGGCAACCCCTTCGTCGCCGTGGCATCTTATCTTTCGGTACCAAGCGACGAGCCAGTGGTACCGAGAGCGCTGATACCAAGCGATGAGCCAGTGGTATCACGGGCCCCCTAATTCTTCTGCCATCGAGCCCCGCCCAAAAGCGGGGCTTTTGGTTTCAAGTAACTTCAGTCGCGCAAACATCAAACCGCTCCCGGAGTCACTTAGCGCAGGCTCTCTTGTCTTACCGGGCACTGTACAGCAGATTCCACGCGGTGTGCCGGCTGTCGCGACGTCTTCGTCCAAACAAAAAAGCAGACGAATCGGGTTCGTCTGCTCCATTGGTCGAAATCTGCAGAAAGCCTAGGCACTCATTGTTTCATTAGCAACTTTATGGACGGTTGAGCGAGCCTGGTCCATGGTGTCGTTAGCAACTTCGTTCACGGTTGAGCGCGCCTGGCCCATGGCTCGTCCGGCTGTGTTGCGAATGCTTTCTACCCCGCGCTGTACGCGGTCGCGATTGGTCTCATAGGTATCGCGTGCCGAACTTGCCAGATCGTTAGCCCGGTCGGCGAGATTGTTGCGCGTTTCTTCCCCGCTCATCGGCGCAAACAACAGTCCGAGCCCCATTCCAACTCCCAGCCCACACAGAAATGCCTTCATGCCTATCCTCCTAAGATGATCGTAACTTTCCGCAACGCTACGCAAGAGCGAAGACATCGCGATGTCTCTGTGGTAGATGCGGGCCCTACGCCGGGGTTTGGCCGCAAGCGGCCACAAAATTATTGCCGCTCGGAATGGCGTCGTCGGAGGTCTTTACAGCGTGCGTTTGAACAGCGCGGTCGCAATCGTAATCATTACCGTGGCCGCGAGGGTCAGATACAGCAGGTCGGCGCGAATGGCGACAAAACCGGCGTCTTTCAGCAGAATCGCCTTGAAGCCGTGTACCGCATAAGTGAAGGGATCGATATAAGCGATCCAGCGCAGCCACGCCGGAAATGCCTTGATGGGGTAAATGGCGCCGCTGGGGAAAAACAGCAGCGTGTTCAAGATGCCGAAGGTTGCGCGCGGCACCAGCGGATCTTCCACCCGCACCATCATCAGGAACATCATGGTATTAAATGCGACCGAGGTAGCCACGACTAGCAGAAAGACATAGAACAGGTTCTGCGGCACAAAGACTGAGCCCAGGCCGGAGAGCAGCGCGCCCAGAATAGTGATGACGACGCCCGCCAGGATCGCCTTGATGGCCCCCGCGATATTCAGACCGGCCACCAGTTCGAACTTGGTAATCGGCGTCACCAGATAGCCTTCATGCACACCGCGGGCTTTGTCGTCGATGTACAACATGCCGCCGCCGATCATGACCGAGACGAACATGGCCAGCACGATCGACCCTGGCAGCAGATACTTCATGTACTCGATATAGGGATAGAGTTCCACCGTGTCGAGCGTGATCTGTTGCAGGATGCGCGACGGCTCTACGTCAGGATCGTTCAGCGCTTTCGTCAGATCACTGAATTCCTGCTCCAGGGTCGAGCTCATGAAATTGTCAGTGTTGTCCACGATGAGCGCAATGCGCGGATGGTTCTGCTCGTAGACTCGGCGGGAGTATTCCGGCGGAATGACGATGGCGCCGTCGATGCGTCCGGTGCGCACATCTTCCATCGCCTGCTTATCGCTGTCATAGGGCACGGGAATGAAAGTGCGAGCATTGGATTGCACGGCGGCCAGCGCTTCACGGACTTTCACCGCCTGCGTGCCATGGTCCTGATCCACCACGCCCAGCCGCGCGTCTTTGATCTTGCCGCCAAATGCATTGCCCAGCACGATGAGTTGCACCAGCGGAAAAACCATGGCCACCAGCATCAGCGCCGGCGACCGGAAGAACTTGCGCAGCTCGCGCTCCACGATGGCCCACATTCGATTCATGGCCGCATCCCCGGACGGTCAGGCATGACGAAGCTGTAAGCTTTCACTTGCTCATCGCGCAGTTGCCGCCCCGTGAAGTGGACGAAGACATCGTCCAGCGTGGTGTTTTGTACCGACAGCGACTTCACCTGCACATTTTTCCGCACGGCCAGCTCGACCAACTCGGTCGTCGTCTTCGAGCCGTTGCCGCTCAAGATGCGATACATATGCGCCGCCTCCGGCTGCACCGAAGTCACATCGTCGAGCTTTTGCAATTCCTCCTGCCAGTCTGAGGGCGCGTTCAGAAACTGCGCTTCGATCACGTTGGTTCCGGGCACGCTCGCTTTCAGAGCAGCCGGCGAATCCAGCGCCACCAGCTTTCCGTGATCGACGATGGCAATGCGATCGCACAGGCGATCGGCTTCGTCCATGTAGTGTGTCGTAATCAAAATGGTGAGTGCGCGGCGGTTCTTGATTTCGGTCAACATTTCCCAGACGGCCACACGTGAAACCGGATCGAGTCCAGTAGTCGGTTCGTCCAGAAAGAAAATCTTGGGACTGTGAACCAGTCCGCGCGCAATCTCCAGACGGCGTCGCATGCCGCCCGACAGCGTCTTGGTCTGCGCGTGACGCCACTTCTGCAGATCGACCGTGGTCAGCAAATCGTCGATGTTGCGTTTGCGGTCTTCGGCGGAAACTCCATACAGCTTGGCGTAAATATTCAGATTTTCTTCGACGGTCAAATCGATATCGCTGGTCAACGCTTGCGGAATGACGCCCATACAGTGCCGCGCCGAGTCAGGATCCTTGGAGACATCGAAGCCGTTGATGAGCGCCCGGCCATTGGTAAGCGGGAGCAGCGTCGTCATCATGCGTATCAGCGTGGACTTGCCGGCACCGTTCGGACCCAGCAGCCCGAAGATCTCGCCTTGATGCACGTTGAACGACACGTCGTCCACTGCGGTGAAATCGCCATACTTCTTGGTGATGTGATCGACCACAATGGCATCGCCGCTGACGGGAGCTTCACATACGCCGCTGGACGTGGTTTTTGGACTGAACCAGCTCATCGCGCGCCCTTCCCCAGGTCCTTCGGCAGCAGGACTTCCGCCGTCATGCCCGGAACCAGCGAGCCATCGGGATTGTCGACCTTCAGTTTCAGGCCGAGGGTCTTGATATCGCGCTTGCGCCGGCTGACATCGCGCTGAGTAGCGAAGTCGCTCTCCACCGCCTTGAAGATCACGGTGCCCTCAATCGGATTTCCCGCCGGCAGGCGCACCTTCAGCTTGTCCCCGTCGGCCACGAAGCGTGCTTCTGTCTCGGGCACTTCCGCTCGCACCCAGGTGTCGCCAAAGTCGATGATGGTGACAATCGGCGTTCCCGGATTCACCACTTCCCCCTGCCGGGTGGCGCGCACCGAGACCGTTCCGCCGACCGGCGCGTAGACCTTCGTGTAGCCCAGCCGGGTGTCGGCTTCCGCCAGTTGCGCGCGCGCATTGGCTACTTGCGCCTGATTGGCGGCAACGTTGCTGGCCGCCGCACTCTGCTGATGGATGCGGGCTTGCGCGGTATTCAGGTCGGCCTGCGCCGCATCTACATTCTTTTGCGCGCTCACCACCGCGGCCTGCTGCGCGTTCAATTGCTCTTCCGCGCGTACCCGGTCCTGATCCGATTCAACGCCCGCCTTGGCCAGCTCGATCATGCGCTGCGAATCGCTCTTGATGCGCGTCAGGTCAGCCTTCGATTGCATCAGCGTCGCCTTGGCTGCAGCCAGCCGCGCCTGCGCATTCACCACTCCGCTGTTGGTTTCGCCCAAGGTCTGAGCCTGGGTGGCCTGCAACGAACTGACCTGCGAACCATAAGCGTTGATGGTGGCCTCAGCCGCGTTCTTCTGGGCTTCCAGTTCAGCCGAATCGATCTCAGCGATCAGGTCGCCGGCTTTTACCTTCGATCCTTCATCGACGTACAGCTTCTCAACGCGCCCCATGATCTTCGAGCTCACGATGACCTGGTTGGCGTCCACCACGCCTATCAACACCGTGTCGCTGGTGCGGTCGGTGGAGTAGAAGTAGTACCCGGCGGCAATCCCCAGAAGAACCAGTAGGAATACGAAAAATTTGTGCGGTTTCACTTGCGCTTCCCTTTCTTACGGTGCACGGCAGCTTCTTTGTGAGCAGAGCCTGTTTCGGGATAAATGTTCTGGGCGGCAATTTTGGCGGCCAGCTTGACGCCGGCGCTACGATCTGCGAAGAGCGCGGCCGCAATGAAATCAAGCACGGCGGCGCGGCGCTCTTGAATAGCCTGGGCCGAGGAGGGATTCTCATTCATAAACTTCCGCCGCAGCGGCGCGGTCAGAAAATAATGGACAATTGAGCCCACGGCGGACGGCGCGAATTGGGTGGGTTCCACAGCTCGAAATTCTCCGTTGTCAATGCCCTCTTGCAGCAGTCCGACGATCCGCACGCCGACCGGTTGAATGTACTGGCCGAAGACGCGCTCCAGATGTGTCGGCCGGCCGCGGCTGGCGCTCATCAGCTCGCTCATGAAAATGTGAGCGTAATACGGCGACTCGGCGATGGAGTCGAAATGCGCTCGAGCGTACCCCAGAAACCTCTCACCCGCCGTTCCCGGCTGATCGCAAACCGTCATCACGCGATCCAGCAGGCGCTCAAAAAAAAGATCGAGCACCGCTCCGTAAAGCGACTCCTTGTCATGAAAGTAGTAATAGAGCAGCGCCTTGTTCACGCCGGCTGCTTCGGCGATGGCATCGACCCGCGCTCCCGCCAGGCCTTCCTGCGCAAACTCCACCAGCGCCGCCTGCAGGATGGCTTTACGGCTGAGATCGGGCTGCCGCCGACTGCCACGAGCAGCCACCGAATGGCTTGGTTGGACCTTCATTTTAATTAACTAGTTAGTTAGATTAACAGGAGAGGACGCACGATTCAAGACAAACTTTGTCTTCATTGGGAACGCCAATCAGCGACGAGGCACACCGGCGAACCTGCTGCACCGGCACGCACGGCCTTGCGAGATGATCCGGACACTTGGCAAAAAATCGGCCTGACATCGCGGGATGTCAGGCCAAACACTGCTGCGGAGGGACTCGACTCGAAAACTACCGCAAGGATGCCAGGGTCTTCTGCGCGTCTTGTGCGTCCTGGCCCTTCAGGTTCAGCTGCAATGCCTTCTGCAACTCGGTACGCGCGCGATCCTTGTCGCCTGCTCCATCCAGCGCCATTCCCAGATGGTAGCGGAAGCCGGGGTTATCCGGGGATTTCCTGACAGCATCTTCGGCCAGCGACACCGAAACCCGGTAGTTGCCTTTCTTGTACTGGATCCACGCCAGCGTGTCGTTGACGGAATCCATTTCGGGGGCAATCTGCTTGGCCTGGGTAGCCAGGCTCAACGCCATATCGAGGTTTTCACCTTGCTGGGCATAGACCCACGCCAGGTTGTTGGCGGCTATGGGATCGTGGGCATTCTGCGCCAGGCTGGCCTGGAAGTACTTGCCCGCGTTCTTCAGGTCGCCCTTACGCACGTAAGCGTTGCCCAGGGAGTTATTGATCGTAGAAGACGTGGGTTGCAGGGCCAGCGCCTTCAAATAGTTATCCAGCGCCTGGTCTGGTTTTCCCATCACTTCATAGATCTGGCCTATGTGCACATAAGCCGAAGGCGACTTAGGATCAATCTGCAGCGCTTTCTGGTATTCCGCCAGGGCCTGGTCGTATTTTTTTGCTGTGGCCAGCGCGGAAGCGTAGATGTAAATTGCCGGAGCATGGTTAGGATTTTTTCCCGCATACTGTTCGGCCAGCGCAACCGCCTTCGCCGTCTGATTAGTGCCAAACAGTAGCGCAACGTAGTGCGCCACCGCGCTATCGTAGGTCGGATAAATCTTCAGAGCGGTCTGGTACATCTGCTCTGCTTCGGCGTACTTCTTCTGCCCTGAGTAGGCCACTCCCAGGTTGACGTAGAGTAAGGGATCGTTGGGAGCTGCCTTCTGGGCCTCTTTCAACTCGTCGACAGCCTGACTGTACTCCTGGGCGCCCAGGGCGATAGTGGCGTTCAAGAAGTGCGCGGTTGGGTTATTGTCGTTCAGCTTCTGCAGTCGCGCCGCATACTCCCGGGCCGTGTCGTAATCGCGCGAGTCACGATAGACCTCGGCCAGTGCCTGCAGGATCATGGGATTATTCGGGTCGATCCGGTTGGCTTCCTGCAACTCGTTCTTGGCCCCGGGCATGTCCCTGGTTTCGCGTAATACCTGACCCAAAATGTAGTGAGCCTGGGGATTTTCCGGCGCGTCCTTAATGACTTCACGCAGCACGATCACAGCATCGGCGGTGTTGCCTTTGATGGCCAGCAGGCGGCCATTGGTGATGCGGGCCGTAATGTCTCCCGGATTGTCTTTCAACAACCGGTCGGTCAGCTTCGTGGCATCTTCAATCTTGCCGCTGTTCAGCATGGTTTCCAGCACCCGGACCTGAAGCTGCTGATTCTTCGGATCGAAGTTCAAACCACGCTGATACTCCTTCAACCCCGCATCGGGATTTCGAGCAGCGATGTAAAAGTCGCCAATGGCAATGGCTACATCTGCCGAGGTTGGCTGCTTGCCACGCAGCTGCTGCACCATTTCTTCCGCGTCCGCCTTGCGGCCCTCCTGCATCAACAAACCAGCCAGACGCAAATAGGGCACAGGCGAGGTGGGGTTGCTCGCAATCTCCTGGCGATAAATTTCTTCCGCCTTCTTGGGATCTTTCTTGTACAGGTAGAAGCCGGCCAGATTCGCATACGCCTGCAGGGCGTGAGGATCGATGCTGATGGCTTTCTGGAAATCCTGCTCTGCGGCTTCGTCCTGCTTGAGGAATGCGTAGACGGCGCCGCGGTTCAGATAAGCATTGGCGTCGTTCGGTTTCAAAGCAATGGCCTTGCTGAATGCAGCCAGCGCCTCGTCCAGGTGTTTCTCACCCAACAGCACATTGCCCAGAAGCACATAGCCGTCGGAGTTTTGGGGATCGTGTTCCGTCACGTACCTCGCCTGCTCCTCGGCGTTGCTGTAGAAGTGCGAACCAGACGACAGATACATGCCGCCCAGTGCCAGCCGGGCTTTGATATGGGTGGGATCAAGCTCTACGGCAGTGCTCATCTCCTTGAAGGCATCCGAATTTTTCCCCTGCTTCATATCGGCGTTGGCCAGCTGGTAATGGGCCTCGGCGTACTTGGGGTCGATCTGCAGGGCTTTCTTGAATTGAATGGCCGCCGAGTCGTACTTCTCCTGTTCCATGTACTTCATGCCGCTTTCCAGGTACTTACGTTTGGCGACATCGGGATTACGGCTGCAACCGCCGAGGATAACGACGGCCAGAATGGACATCACAATAGGAACGAAGTAACGATTACGCATGATTTCTCCTGGGTCACCGCGGAATAATTTGGTCGACATCGGTTGTGATCTGTTTGGCAAAAGCGACGGCTCGCGCCTGTGCCTCCTGCTCATTATCGTGCTGGATCGGCACCGTGATGCGGACCAGTGCGGCGTCGGTACGATTCATCAGCAGCGCATCTTTCACCAGATAAAACTTGCCCCAATACTCGCTAGCTACGATGCGTCCATGCGACTGGTACCAGTAAAGCACGAGTTGCTGGTCCAGACCTTTGCGCAGGATGTACAAATTGATGGGAACCTTGCGGCCGTCATCCAACTGCATCTGATAAACGGACGACTGTACCGGGTTCCAGCCTGCTCCTGGCAGACAATTTTTCGGCGAGTGAATCGTCGCCCCAGTCCTCTGGCTGCGGAAATATGCGATGTACAGCGTCATCAAATCCCGGTCCATGCCGGGTTGCCAGTAGCCACGGTTGATGTAGTCGGTAAGCTTGAGTACGTCCAGCGATTCCTTGTCCAGTGGCCAGTCGATGATCTTGGTGTATCCGGCGACCCGGGAGGGAAACTGCGAAAGCGGTTGAGCCAGAGGCGTGGATTCGCCATGCGACAGGTAGGCCATTCCCGTCGTAGCTCCCAGCAAAATGGCAATCATGACCCAGTAGCGGAACCCAGCCTTCATTGGCCCACCTTGGAGACGGCGGGCCGCGGGTCGCCAGGAATCCATCCCAGCTTCTTGCGAGAGAACGTTATTAGACTATGCAGTGCTAGAAACATGATCGTGGCTACAACAAAAATTACCCATCCAGAAAACTCGTGCATGAATCCTTCTGCCGCCCGTGGTCCTATGTAGTTGGCCATCACGGCGGTGATCATGATGCGCATTCCATTGCTGACGATGGCCAGTGGAACCATCGCCAGGACCAGGAACCACCGTACCGGAACGCTCTTCTCCACCAGATACCCATAGCCGGCGGCCAAAGCCAGCAGCGACATCAGCGATCGTATGCCGCTACATGCCTCTACTACTTCCAGCCTCATATGCGGCAGGATCAGCACGTTCCCCTCCCGGAGTATGGGGAACAAATTGAGCATCTCCAGCACCCGGGTCGCAAACTTGGAAGCTATGAATTGCAGCGGAAAAACAATCTCGTTGTAAACCACCACGGGGATGGGAATGGCAAAAAGTAAAAATGCCATCGGAAAAGCCATGGCCCGTAACATGGCTCCGCCAGTGAAATACACGATCAGCCCGCACAGCGTCCCCAGCAGCGAAAGCCGCGCCAGAGAAAGTTCTGCCCCCAGGCTCCCCAGAAACAACAGGCCCAGCGAAATTGCAATGATCACCAAGCCCCACCACGAGGCGTGACGGGGAATCTGGCGCAACTTGTCTTTCCGTTGCCAAATTAGATATGCCGAAAGTAACGGTACCAGAAATCCATGGGAATAGTCAGCATCGTTGTACCACTGATAAACCAGAAGCCGGATGACCGAAGAATACAGAACAGCCAAAACCGCTACCAGCAGAAGTCCCTGCCAACCGAAAGGCTTCAAGGTCAGCCAAAACGTTAAGATTTTCGAAGGCGGCTTTCGACCGGGTAAGATTTCGTCTTCTCCCGGTTGTGTCAATGCAGTACCCGTCGTCTTGGTGCCCGCCAGCGCCACTTTGTTATGACCCCATGTTGGATTGCGGCCCTAGGGCCATAGTGGTATGTGCAATTATTTTGCCGAGTGGCCAAAATCTAGCGTCAAATAAACAATTGATAATAAGCAGCTTACCATTATTCTTCGCACTAAGCGCAAAACTTTGAATGCAGGTACTGCAATAATTTGCACATCCGTTCCAGCTTAGTTCACTCCCGCTGCTGCACGTCCCAAGCGTCGTCCAAGTCCGGCTCGCTGGGATTTTGAGGAGAGACACGCCTCTAGCCATGCCAGGAAGTTGTCAAATGGGTTACGTCGCGAGAGTTGTTATTTTGTCATCATGAGCGGATTTTAGTCCGTCAGGGGATCCTGCTTTCCCGAGTTTCGTATAGCCGATCCCGCTTTTGTACTCACGCGAAAAATGCTTTGCCAACTGGGTATGAACCTGCTCACAAGCGCACAATTTTATCCGATTCAAACCCTTTCATTGCATTGCGGCTATCGACGACTAGCCTGGCCGAGTTGAGCAAGGCTTTGTAATCGAAGTTCGAGTGGTCGGTAACGATCACCACACAGTCGGCTTTCTCCGCCGACTCCGTCAGATCAGTCGAGCGTAGCGTGAGACCATCGAGTTTCAAACTCGGGACAAACGGATCACTGTACGTCACGAGCGCGCCGCGTTTTTGCAACAGCAGAATGATATCCAACGCGGGCGACTCTCGCATGTCGTCGATGTTGCGCTTGTAAGCCACTCCGGCAATGTGTACCTGCGATCCCTTCACCGGCTTGCCGTGGTCGTTGAGCGCTTTCTGCACCTTGTCGACCACGAAGTGCGGCATATTGCCGTTGATGTAGCCTGCCAGCTCAATGAATCGCGCCTCGATACCCGATTGCTTCGTCTTCCAGGAAAGATAGAACGGATCAATGGGGATGCAGTGTCCGCCGAGACCGGGGCCGGGATAAAAAGGCATGAACCCGAAAGGCTTGGTAGCGGCCGCGTCAATCACTTCCCACACATTGATCCCCATTCCGTCGCACATCAGCGCCATTTCGTTGGCCAGGCCAATGTTGATCATGCGGAAGGTGTTTTCCAGCAACTTCACCATCTCGGCCACACGCGTGTTGGCTACCGGAACCACGGTCTCCAGCGCCTGCGAGAAGAACAGCCTGCCCATCTCCGTGCAGGCCGGCGTGATGCCGCCAACCACCTTGGGAGTGTTGAAAGTTTGATACACCGGATTGCCAGGGTCGACGCGTTCAGGAGAGAAACAAAGAAAGAAGTCTTCGCCGGCCTTGAAGCCCAGCTTTTCGAAGGTAGGCAACAGCAATTCGTCGGTCGTTCCGGGATAGGTGGTCGACTCCAGAATTACCAGCAGACCGGGGTGGGCGTACTTGGCAATCTCTTCCACGGCAGACACGATGTAGCTCATGTCTGGATCTTTGGTCTTCCGCAGGGGAGTGGGAACGCAGATATTGATGGTGTCCAGATCGCGAACCACCGAAAAATCGCTGGTGGCGCGGAAGCGCTTCTCGCTTACGAGTTTGGCGATCTCCGAGGAAGGCACGTCCTGGACATGGGACTCGCCCCGATTCAATCCGGCAACCTTGGTCTCCTGCACGTCGATGCCGGTGACCACGAATCCGGCTTTGGCAAACTCAGTCGCCAGCGGCAGTCCCACGTAACCTAGCCCAACAATACCGACCCGAGCGGTCTTCGCTTCGATCTTGCCCTTCAGAGCTTCGAACGTCGCGACAGTCTTTTCCGCAGCCTGCATACCCTATAGCCCTCATCAGACCAGTTCTGCGCAGCCTCTCGATTGCGGCAGATCTGGCACGCCTACTTAAGAATTCTCAGCGTACCACAATGCGGCCGATGGGCTGATGATCAGCAAAGTAGGCGGATCGATGCACGCTGGCGCGAAACCACTCATGCAACTGGCTTTGGAAACAGCTGTTGCCGCCCAGCTACCTTCCGCTGACTCTAGGTGCCGGCGATCCCTTTGTTCTGAAGAATCCTGACCACCACCCGCCGATTTTGGGCCTGGCCCTCAGCCGTCTTGTCGGATCCCACTTGCCGGCTTTCGCCCATCGCGCCGGGAGCCAGCATGTTGGTGAGCGGAATATGGCCCTGCTGCTGCAGGAATTGGGTTACGTTGTTGGCCCGGTCTTCGCTGAGCTTTTGATTCAGAGCCAGGCTGCCGACCGACGAGGCATAGCCCTTGACTTGAATCGTGTAGGCCGTGATCGTCTTGGCCTTCTCAGCCAGCGCCAGCAATTGTGGCTTGTACTTCGGATCGATGGTGACCTTGCCGTTGGCGAAGTAAACCGTCACCTCGTCCATGATGTTGTAATCGTCCAACTGCCCGAAGCGCTTGTTAGCAGCCTCGATCGCAGCTTTGTTCGCATCAATCTTGGCCTGCGCCTCGCCCATTGCCTGCTGTTGCTGCTGCATGGCTTGCTGCTGCTGCTCCAGGGCGGCTTTCTGCTGCTCCAACTCCTGTTGACTCTGCTGAATCTGCTCCTTCTCCGGTTGCACTCCAGCCTGGATGGTTTGCGCAGCCTGCAAGTCGTTCCCCTTGAACTTGACCGACTCCGCTACCAGTTGATTTTGTGCATTGTACGATCCCTCCACCTGGACCTGCAGTCCGGGTATCAGGGCAGCCATCGACATCTCCTTGCGCCGCGCTTTCAGAACGCCCTGCACCTGGGACACGTGGGTACTGTCGGTAAGCAGGACAATGACCTTAGAGGAGTCCGCCGTCTGCAACGTCATGGTGTCACCGCTACGTCCGGTAATCAATCCCTGAGCTTTAGCCGACTGGGCAGCAGCGATGCCGCCAAGGGATAAAAGCATTGCCAGTGATGCAGCTACAACCGAGGCACGTGCAACAAAGTTACTTCTCTTCACGATTCGTCTCCTGTGTGCTGATCCGCTCGGGTGGGCGTCCGGAAAAAAACCGAGGTCGACAGATTCTATGCTCTGCTGCACGCCCGAAATACTATCTGAAAAATTCGTGAAGGGCGAGAACTATGCATTCCCATTGCGGGCATCGCCAATCACCGTGTGCAGACCTGCTAAGCAGCGATGACAAGAAACCGGCGTTCCATCTCGGAGCGCCCTGAGAATTGAAATCGTTTGCGCGGCTAACGGCTAGTGGCAACTGTCAAAGCGAATCTGGTTCATGCGGGTTTGCCAGTCTGCTGAACCGGTCGTAGTCAGATACTCCTGCAGATACCACAGAATGCAGGGATTGCTGGGATCGACCACCATGTCGGAGTAATCTCCCCAGCGGCCGGCTAAGCCCGTCTGCGCCCCAGTTCCCGTAGTCAGCTGCACCTCGCCTCCGAGCTGACCGAGGGGATCGCCGGGAGAGCGTCCAGCAACAGCAATCGAAGGATACATGCTGGCACTGCCAATGCTGTAGCCCAGAGCGACGTTGCCTACTTTATCGCGAGCGATAGAACCCATCCAGCGATTGTTGTCATCCGGAGCAAAGGTACCGGCCTGGAACAGCGAAACCCCCGTAAGATCGACTTTCTTGATAGGAGCGGTGAACTCGTACCAACGCTCTGCTACCTGTCCAGAGGAGCCGGCAACAATGTGGTTCACAAACCAGTGCTGTGACGGCAATGGCCTGGGCGGAGTAGCTCTCACATTGACCAATGGCTGGTCTTCCCAATAGGCAAGCCGATACATCAGGCGATCTCCCAGCGCCTCCAGCGTCCGGCCTGTACCTGGCTGCGTTATGCATAGTCCATAAGACGCATTACAGATTGGAGTGTAAGTAGGTACGGTGATGGGATCTGCCAATCCGTTGCCGGTGAACACCGTCTCCGAGGGATTCGAGAACACCGGATGCATCGAGTAAAGATAAAGGTGATTGAACGAACTGTCCCGGTTATAGGATCCAATGAAGAACTCATCCTGCCCAACTGGTGGCTGCGTGCCTGAATCCAGGTCGGCGGGCAGTAGGCCGAAATCGCTGCCCGAGAGTTGCTCGCAAATCTGTTCAGCCGTGGAGTCGCCAACCAGCATTTTCGCGCTATTGTACGCACAGACAGTGGGGCCGGTTAATCCGCTAGTGTTCTGGGTCTGGAAGTAGCCAGTGGGCCAGATACCCCATTTTGGATAATCCGGATAATTGGTCAGCGGGAATTGGTAGACGTAGTAGGTACCGGTTGCGTCGGCGCTGGTGGAAACTGCGACGCACGTGGCATATGGCGGCCTGACAAGCAGGTTCACGGCCATTAGCCAACGGTGCGCAATCTTGTCGAACTGGGCAATCGGATCCGCGTTGTCTTGCGTCGCGCAGGTCCCACCCAGATTGGTGAACAGAGAGTTGCCGGGAAGCGGACCGAGTAACAGTGCGCCGGTCGACTTGTCATAGACCGCGAAATCTTCGTTCACCCACTCAACAATCTGCGTGTCCCCTACCGAGGCATTGGTATCCGGAGGAGCGCACAGGCAAATATCGTTGATACCTTCGACGCTCAGCCCGGGAACGATGGTGGCTGCCGGGTGCCCGGGAAAGTCTTGCTCGACCGGGTCGTACATATAATGAGCCGGCACCGCCCCCGGCTTGCGAATTTGGTCAACTTCATCAAAGCCATATCGCGCTTGCGGTAACAGTCCAGTCAGATCTCGCATGGGTGCGGAAACGGCGAAGTAGCTGGGTTGCCGCACTGTCATCTGGGGTGAAGGCTGGCTTTGTGCGATTACGGTTGCGGTGCAAAGCATGAGCATGCCCACGACAATCACGAGCGAGCAGTAAAATCTCGCGTACGGTTTCATTGCTCTCTCTCCGCTAGCGCGACTCAGCGGGTTAGGCTTGCGGCGCGCTAGCACTTCCTGGATTGACCAAGATCGTTGGGTTGCCTGACTACTGTTGGGTTGGCGGAGAAAAATATTAAACCACGATCCAACGCAGCATCTCAGTCCCGCCGAAGTTTTTTCGCTTGCTCTGTTCCATTTTGAAACGCAACTGTGGGAGCTTCAAGGTTTGGTCGAACCATGGAAAACCCTCTGCTCAGGCCAGCTGTCAGCAAAGAAAAAGGCGCTGTCGCGCAGCGCCTCGGGAATTCGGATTAGCTTGCTTTATTGCTTGGCCGGCGTGGCGCCGGTACCTTGCTTGGCTAGCTTAACGCGAGCCGTTTCCAGGTCCTTTTGTACTTTGGCGATGTCGTCCGTATCCATTTCCGCAGGGATGGTCTTGTTCCACTCTTCCAGCGACCGCTCCCAGTTAGCCGCAGCCAGTTTAAGGCGCCCAGTTTTCATGTAGAGTTCGCCGAGATGATCGTGAACGGTGGGATCGTTGTTGATCCTCTCCGAGGCGCGGCGTAGATTTTCTTCCGCCAGATCGTAATTGCCCATCTTGTAGTAAGCCCAGCCCAGCGAGTCGAGATAGGCGCCGTTCTGGGGATCGAGCGCCACGGCGCGGCGAATATAGCCCAGCGCTTCTTCCAGCCGGGTATCACGATCGGCCAGCATGTAGCCGAGATAGTTCAGGGCCATGGGCATTCTTGGGATCGTCGGCCAGAACCTTGCGAAAGGCTTCTTCGGCTTTCTCATAATTCTTCTGCCGCTCGTAAATGGAACCGGCGACGAAAAGAGCGTAGTCCTTGTCTTCCGGCTTGGTCGACAGCTCAATTGCCTTGTTAATGTTTTCTTCCGCCTGCGGCCACTGTTTCACCCGGCTATACATTTGGGCCAAAGCGATGTAGACCCGCTGATCGTCGGCCGGATTGCCTTTCAGCAAAGACTTCACGTGCGCGATAGCCGGGCCGGCGTTACCCATATCGGCTTCTTGCGCGGCAGCAACCATTTGCAAATCGCGATCATTGGGAAACTTTTTGGCGGCTTCTTCGGCAACATTGGTGGCCAACTGCCACTGTTTGTTGTCGCGATAGGTGTCAATGATCTGCTGGTATCCGCGGATGGCGTTTTCATCGCCCAGATCGAGCATGCGATGGAAGGTCTCTACCGCCAACTGGTACTTGTTGGCTTCGCGATACAGAGTGCCTAAACGCTCCAGGAAGACGGCCCGATTATTCTTGTCGGCAATGGAGTAGTCGTCTTCGGTGTGTTCGGTTTTCTGCAGCAGCTGGGTCAGGATCTGAATCGCTTCATCGTACTTGCCCTGCGCCTCATCGATGACCGCGATGTTGTACTGCACTTCGAGCGAATCGGGAACGATGGTTGCGGCTTTCTTCAGCGCGTCCATGGCCTGATCGAACTTGCCATTCCGGCGATCGATTTCGGCAATGCGCATATAAGTCTGCGCGTCGGACGGATCAGCCTCGACGATAACTTTGTACTGCTCGAGCGCGGCGTCAGTCTGGCCATCGTTCATCAGGTTCTGGGCCAGGCCGCGAACCGCGTCCAGATTGTCGCGATCAAGCTCGGTGGATTGGCGATAGGCTTCGACGGCTTGCTTGTACTCCTTCTGCTGCTCGTAGGTGTAGCCCAGAGCGGAATACAGCTTGGCCGTGCGGGCCTTGTCGGGAATCGCGTTCAGCACCTGCAGTGCGCGCGCCGAATCGCCTTCCTCGTTGTAGAGGTAAGCCAGCGTAGTGACCGCTTCTTCCGAGTCAGGCTGGATCGCAACCGCCGCCTTGAATTCGTTTTCCGATTTCAGCAGCTCGTTGTTCAGCCGGTACAAACGGCCCAGGAGCAGATGATCTTCCACGCTCTTGGGATCAAGTTTGACGATCTGTTCATACTGATCGATGGCCAGCTTAAGAACTTCCTGCGATTGCGTACCCGCTTGCATGTCGCCGAGCGAACGCAGATAGATGCGGCCGAGCAGACGACGTGCTTCCAGATTATTGCCGTCACGCTTCAGAATGTCCTGCGCTTCCAGCACCGCATCTCGAATGCGTCCGGTCTTCGCATAGAGCTCGGCCAGTCCGGCATTCAGATAGTCGGAGCTGGGATCGTTCTCGATAGCCAGCCGGTACTCATCAATCGCCTTGTTGGCGTAATCGGCGCGGCCGTACGTGGAAACCATCTCCTCGTACATGTGCGCCATCATGAAGTGGTAGTAGGCCGCCGCCCGGTCGGGCTGCTTTTGAGGCACTGCTGGCGACGTCCGCGCTGCCGCCGATGAGTCTTGACCGGCGACCCCGTCGGAAGAACCAGTCGTTGGAGCAACCGAAGGCGAAGACGGAGTATTAGAGGCAGGCGGATTTTGGGCGACGCCGGCTATGGAGCCGACAGACAGCACTACCAGTAACGAGACACGGATATGTTTTAGGATCATTCAGGACCAGCCACACAATAATAAGCGATTGGATGCCGCGCCTCGCACTGCAGTCTTTAGTTATTTTAGCCTGGTATCGCCCGCAAAAGGAAAAAACCGTAACGTAATCCTTTGCGGACTTGAACAAGTTTGCGTCAAATCGCTATAAATACAGGAAATAGTTGGACGTAGCAGGAGAGGGAAGGTTTAAGAAATGTCAAAAAGCAGGTACTGCTTGCAGCACTCGCACCTTCCACGAATTTTCCGCGGCGGTCAGTAAGGCGACATAGTGCACGGTAGCATTTTCCGAGTGAACCACCTTATCCCCATCCATCAGCTCGATTTGCAGCTGAACCGTATCTTGCAGCTCGATGGCCGAGCCCTCCGGCGAATAGAAAACCGCGTCGACTTTGTGGCCCTTGTCGACAAAACGCTGGTGCAGCCCTGCCTTGCGTTGGTCGCCAATGCTGGCGGTCAGCTTTTCCAGAGCGGTTCCGGCGAAGTTTGCCTGGAGAAGGCTCGCCTGATTGCGGTCGAGCGCCTCCGTCATCGCCTGCCAGGCTGCGGCGTAGTCGCGAGCCACGGCTTTCTGCGTCGTATCTTCCACCTGGCGAGGAGCGGCGTTCTCCACACTCAAACTCACTTCGGGGGCGCTGGCTGCCAGCACGAGGGTTCGGGGAACGAAGACCACGGAACTCGCCAACACCGTCAGCGCTAGGCAGAATTGCGAGAGCAGTTTCACTCTCCACCTCCCCAATGAATTTCGTTACCGACCACAACTCCCGAGGCCACCGAGATCGTGCCATTCGCCGAAGCGGGCAACTCCGCCTGCGCGATACCGCGTTTGATGCGCGCGTCTACCGCGCTCTTCCCTTTCGAGTCGGCCAAGCTGAACGTCACAATCGTGCCGTCAGGAACCGGATTTCCCGCGCAATCGTGAATGGGATCGGTTTGCACCAGGATTCCATTCTTGTCCCGTTCCGCATGCATGCGGATGTTGCAGGGATCGGACGCAACTTCCTGCACCACGCGCCGGGTCGAAGCCGGGCCGCTCGTAGCTACAAATTGTGCCGGGCCTTCCTTCTTTGAAGAGTCCAGCTTCGCGGACGCAATCCCCCATTTAGTCGTCTCGACTCGACTGACGGTTTGCCCGTTGGCGGTGAGTTCGAACTTTACCGGCTGCGGCTGCATGACAAGATTCTGATACTTGTCGAACACAAACGCCGTGCCGCTGATGACGTTGGGGGTGCTCGCCGGGACTCGCGAAGGCCGCGCCAGAAAAGCGATCGAGTTCACGCTCGCACTGGTGACGATCAGATGTGGCGCTATCGCCGCCGTCAAGAGAAATCACATAGCGCCCGGCGTTCTTCAGCTCGTCGCCGCTGAGTTGGATGTCTTGTCCAAGTTGGACTTTGCGCTTGATCGCCATCCCGGGACCGACAACATACAACGTCGCAGAGCCGCTGCCCTCCGTCGGAATGCTCAACCCAGCGCCAGCCTGCACCGTCGGCGGCACCTTCAGTTCTGCGGCATTAACGGCGATGCTCAAGCAGCCAAACGCCAGCAAACTCAGTGCGAATCTCACGTTCATTCTCATCTCTTTACTGTTGGCGATCGAGCATGTACTCGTTCACGGTCACGCGATAGTTGTGTACATTGGCCGCCAGATCGTCGCGCAGATCAACGGCGAATGGAACCGGCGTCTGCGGCAGCAGTGCCTGGTCCACATAGCCGTCTGATACCCAGATCACCTTGCCGCCGTTGTCGTAGTAAGTAGCCAGCACATGCGGAATGTTGACCACGTTTCCGCTTTGGTTGACCAGCTCGCCTTTCAGCACGTGACGTCCGCGGGCATCGGTTTCAACTCGCTGATGCATGACGCCGATCACCGGATCGGCCGAAGCCGGCACCAGCATGGAGTTGGGCTGCATGCGCACGCTCTTCACGGTTCGCCAGCTTTACGCTGGGAAAGTCGATGCGGAACGGCGAAATCTCTTTGGGCAACAAGGTATGAGAAATCTTGTCGAAGCTGGTTTCTTCGCCCAGCACGCTGCCATCTTTACCCACCAGCGTAGCGCCCACCGAGACGAAGCCCGGAACTGTGTCTTCGTTTTCGATCTCGCCTACGATAATGGTGCTGTTGTCTTTCGCGATCGCGTTCATCGAGACGATGCGCACCCGCGGAGCTTCCACGTTCTGCGCGCCCCAGTCATCATCAGAGCCGCGAGTAATCACGTCCCAGCGCAGATAGTTTTCCTGGATAACTTGCGGCGGAACTTTGGCCTCTTTCACCACCGGCCAATCCACTTTCCAGCTATCGCCTTCCTTCACCACTTTCAGGTCGCGGGTGTCGTAGAACGCTCCCACCGCCGTGGCGTACTCCAAGGTTGCGCGGACCAGGGCTTCATTATCGTTTGCATGCAGGACCTTGGTGTCGGCTTGCTGAAGCGACGAATAGGTGCGCAGGCTGCCATCGCGTCCCGAAAGATCGCGGGCAAACGACTGCTCGTCGGCATCGCTTGACCTCGGCAACGTAGGCATATGCGCCTTTGTAGTCGTGCGACTTCACATGCGCGAACAGCGACTGCACTGCGCCCTCCGGCGACTTCGCAGGAGACAATTCGTTAGGCTGGATGGTCGCCATGGCGATCAAGACAACGGTCAGAACAATGATCAGCGATGGGTAAAATGCGCTTCATCACCGCGCCTCCCGCAATACCATAGGCTCGCTGGCCACCGGTGCTGGAAATTGCGACAGTCTCGCCAACCCGCCGGCGCTCGGGCACCAGCAAGATCAGGAACAGAGCAAACAAGCTGCTGGCGACGGGCAGAATTCCCCACAGGATCCCCTCCATCTCGGTCGGCATGAAGCCCACAAACTCCAGCCTCTTGGCCGGAGGAACATCTTCCTTGGTCCACAACGTGACATTGCCGTTGTCGTAGGTCTCGGCTTGCCGCCATCCGGCAAACGCCAGCAGCGGCTCGTAGAAACGATCGCGAACGAATATGTATTTCAATCCATATTGATTGGCGTGCTTCAGTACCGCTCGCAACGATTCCATGCCTGCCAGACCGTAATACTTCGAGTTGTAAAGCTGGCCTGATCCGTACGCCGTCATCTCCGGCAACAGGCGGGCGGAGTTGTAATCGCCATCCACGCTGCCGGCGTTGGCTTAGGTCGAAACCTTGGCAAAGTTGCTGCCGAATCCCAGCGTGATGTAGCGGAACTTGGAGTGATCGTCACGATTCAGGAACGCAATCACTTGATCCACGTTGAACGGTGAGCTGGCGATGGGATGAATCGTGATCCACGCCACCGAAGACGCCATGGTTGCCACTGCGGCTACGGCCAGCGCGACGGCCGCTTTCATTCGGAAGCGCTGGATCAATTCCACGGCCAGCATGCCGACGAACGGCAATCGCCATCAGCGTAGCCCAGAAGGTGAATCGCTCAAACGTCAGCACCTGATAGGCGCGGCCCAGCAGAATCTTGCCTGCCGGAGTGGTGCCTCCCAATCCCAGAAGAGCGGTCAGATACCAGCCGAGCAGCAGCGGACGCAGGCGCCGCTCAGCCGCACCTCGCATCAGGATGTACGGAATCGCCAGGATCAGCGCGCCCATGGGAATGATCCAGAAGTTGATCCCGCTCATGGGCTTCAAAAGGAAGTTGTCGCGCGAGCCGTGCGGGATTGGCATCTGGCTGATCGGGTTCTTCAGCAACGCAATCCAGTACGGCCACAACACAATGGCAACGCCGGCTATCGCAACTACGGCGAAGACAACTGCGCGCCCTAACACTCCGCCCAGCGAGGCGTGTTCTTCTTCACTGACGTCGCTGGCGTCGCGATCCAGAATGGCCAGCACCAGCACCGGAATCGCAAACAGAACCGAGCCGAACATCAAGGTAACGTGGTGAGCCGCCGCCGCCGCCCAGGCCAGGGCGACGCCCTTAATGAGTGCGCTGAACCGTCCGCCGCGCAGCCAGACATAGAAGAACGGCAGCGCGTTCAACATCAGCGCCGCCGATGCTGTCGTCGGCAACTGGCCTGACTGATAAACCAGCATCGCCAGCGAACCCAGGAACACCGAACCCAGCGCGGCATAGCTTGCCGAAACCTCATCAACCCACAAGCGCGCATAGCGATACATGCCGATCGGCAACAGCAGGATCGCCAAAAATTGCACGAACATATACGCCATCGGTCAGGCCCATGATGTGCGAGAACAGAGCGATCCACTGGTGCGTCAGCGGCGGGTAGGTCGTCTGCGAAAATCCGCCAAACCACTTTTCATTCCAGGGATTGAACCAGTGATGCGCGTAGTGGGCCGCAAAAAACATGTGCGTGTTCGCATCATACGAACCAGCTGGCAACTGCATCAGCAACAGCGGACCATGAACCGCCAAAGCGATCAGCAGGATGGCGGATAGGGGAATCGCTCGCGATGGCAAAGTAGGGGACTTCGATATCAAAGGACTGCCTCCGGCGGCGGTAGTTCCAGAGGTACTTCGATTCCGATTTTCAGCTGCTGGGTTTTCTCCGCAGTACGTAACTCTTCTAATGGGAATTTTGCAGCGGAGTCGTTCAAAACAGCCTTCGGGCAACATTTTGCATCCCACGCAGATGGAATTTTGTTTACGACCAGAGTTCCTGCAACCTCCCCAAGTGGTCAGTGAGTCGTCCACGTGAAAATGAAATCAGTGCTTCTCATTGTCTGTCTCCTGATCGTCACCAGTGCTGCTATGGCACAGACGTACGAGATCAATGGCCAGCAGCCGCAGGCCGCGCCCTCTTCGTCGCAAACACCACGGCAGAAGACCGGCCAATCAAACCAGGCGAATACGACTGGCGAGAACGGTATGGGATGGGGAAGCAGCATTGAAGTCGGGCGCCTGGCGCGCGCGGCCGAGGATGCGCTTCGTCGAGGCAATCCCTCTGTCGCTGCCGACTACGCGCAGCGCGCCGTCAACGCGGCTCCGCAGGACAACAAGCTCTGGTTCCTGCTGGGCTACACCTCGCGCCTGGCGGGCCGTTATCAAACATCGGTCGAGGCTTATCAACACGGCTTGCAAACCGCTCCGGGAAACGCCGACGGAATGAGCGGGCTGGCCCAGACCTATGAGCGCATGGGCCGCACCGACGACGCCAAGCGGCTGTTGCAGCAGGTCATTCGAGCAAATCCTAACCGCACCAACGATCTGCTGATCGCCGGCGAGTTGTACATGCGCACCGGAGACACGCAAGAAGGCATCAACCTGCTGCAGCGGGCTGAATCGCAAACAGCCCAGCGCACATGCCGAGTTGATGCTGGCCATGGCTTACTTGAAGTTGAAGCAGCCCGAGCGCGCCAAGCAGATGCTGGACCAGGCGAAGAAGCATTCGCCCGGAAACGTCGAGATCTTTCAGGCAGCGGCTAACTACTATCGCGAAGAGCACGATTACAAATCTGCCATCACCACGCTTAAGAGCGCGCCGCACATGACTCCGTCTGTGCTCGCCGATCTTGGCTATACCTACGAACTGGATGGCGACAAGCAACGGGCGGCCGAAGCTTACACCCGGGCGGCAAATGAAAAGCCGAAGGAGATTGGCTACCAGCTCAGCGCTGCGCAGTCCCAACTGCGGCTGGGAGATTTCGAGAAGGCGCGCAAGTATCTGAATCGCGCCGCGGCCATCGATCCCAATCACTACCGTCTGCATGCGATTCGCGCCTTGCTGGCAAAAGAAGAAAATCGCCAAGCCGATGCTATCTCGGAGTACAACGCGGCGATTCGTGCGTTGCCGGCGGGAGGCGTGCCCGAGGGCCAGCTTTATCCCGTTCAATTTCGCTTGAACCTGGCCGAGCTTTATCGCGAAAGCGGGGATGACCAAGCCGCCCATGCAGCAGATTGCCACTGCCGAAGCGGAGATCGACAAGCTGAATATCCAGGGAGCGCCCCGAGCTGAATTCTTGCGGGTTCGCGCTTCGCTGAAAATGTCGGACAACGATCTTAAGGGTGCCGAGGCAGATTTGCTCGAAGCTCGCAAGCTCGATCCCGACAACACCAACATTCAAGTTGCAATACGCGCAACCTGCTTTGGAAAGAAGATCGCAAAGACGAGTCGCGTAAGATTTACCAGGACGTTCTTGCCAAAGACCCCAACAATCGCTATGCGCTGGAGGCAATGGGATACATCTATCGCGAGGATAATAATCCCAAGATGGCGGCCGAGTACTTCAATCGATTGGCCAAAGCCTATCCCGACGACTACGTTCCCTATCTTGCTCTGGGCGATTTATACACGCAGACCAAGGAATTTGAGCGCGCCGACGCGAATTATCAGAAGGCCTACAAGCTAGCGCCGCAAAATCCGCTGATCATCGCCAATGCCGCAAACGCTGCCATCGAATCGCAGCAGATCAAGCTGGCCGGCGAATGGGTCGGTCGCGCCAAGGGCAAAGTGGGCGATGACCCGCGCGTTATGCGCGAGCGTGAGCGTTATCTATTTCACCAGGGCAACTATGCGGAGTCGGCCAAGCTCGGGTACAAGGTTCTGGCAGCAACTTCCCAAGGATCGCAACGCTTCCGTTTATCTGGCATACGATCTTTACAACCTCGGGCGCTACGACGACGCCCTGGCTCTGGCCGAGAAGTACGGCAGCGTGTTGCCGAACGAACCGAACTTCCCGTTGCTTGCCGGCCACGTACACAAGCACTCGCAGCTTCTCGACCAGTCCATCGACGACTACAGCCAAGCCATTCAGCGCGATCCCAAGATGGTGGAAGCCTATGTAAACCGCGGCTACGTGCTGAACGATTTGCAGGACGCCCAGCAGGCTTCCGAGGACTTTCACATCGCTCTGAAGCTGAATCCCAACAATGGCATCGCCCATCTCGGGTTGGCGTTTAGCGATCTGCAACTTCGCCGCGCGAAAGAAGCTCTGGAACAGGCAAACGAGGCGCAGAAGCTGATGGGCGAGTCGGGAGCGACCCATCTGGCGCAAGCGACGGCCTATCGCCAGCAACGTTTGCTGGCCAGCGCCGAACGGGAATATCGCGCTGCTCTGAAGTACGCGCCCAACGATCTGCCTCTGCACCTGGCGCTGGCAGACACGCTATATGACATGCGCCGCTATCAGCAGTCCATCGATGAGTTGAACGCTGCCTTGAGTCTTTCTCCCGACGATCCGCTGATCTACGCGCAACTGGCCCACGCCTACGCGCATCTGGGCCGCCGCGACGAAACTCTGCGCTACGTGCAGGCTGCCGAGCGCGAAGGCGGCAATCAGTCAGACATTCTGCTCGACACCGGCGACGCTCTGCTGACGCTGGGCGACCGGAAGGCCGCCATGGATCGCTTCGAGCGCGCGCTCGACGCGCCCGATGCCAATCGCGTGGAAGCTCGCCTGGCGATTGCGCGACTCATGGTCAAGTACGGGCAAGACGATGACGCTAAACAGCAGATCAGTCTGGCATTCGCCGAGAGCCGCATCGGTGAAGCGCCGCCGGTAACCGCCGAGAACCTGATTGCGGCGGCCAACCTTCTGCTGGCGATGCACGACTTCGACCTCGCCACTCGTTACTTCGAGAAGGCCCAACAAGCCGGAGCGTCGCCGGAAATCGTAGCCATCGGGTTGGCTTATACCTACCTGGCGCAGGGAAAGACCAAGGACGCAGACCAGACGCTTGCGTTGCTCGGTTCGGATCCTTCAGCCAATCAGAATTACGACTATCTGCTGGCACAAAGCGAAGTTTACCGGCAGCGCCATCAGGGTTGGAACGCCATCATGGAGCTGTCGCAAGCAGATCAATTGGGTGGTGGCGAGATTGCTGAATTGGAAGGCAGGCAGGTGGCCAGCGAGGAAGGTTTGCGCGTTACCGACCACCTCAGCGTGCTGACCAACTTCACCACCGGCGGACTTTACGACGATTCCACCATTTACATGCTCGACCGGCAAATCTTCGGCATCACGAACAATGCCAATCTGCCACCGCCGTTCTCGCAACAGGAATCGTTATGGACTACCGCGTACCGCTATCACTTCGACAATAACTTCCCAATGGTGAGCGGCTTCTTCCAGATCCGCAATGCCAACGGCATGGAATCACTGCCTCAGGAAGCGTTGATCATCAACCGCAATACGTTCGACTACAACTTCAACAGCGCGTTGAACCCGGTTGTCCATATCGGAAATGCATCGTTGGCGTTCAACACCGGGATCGCAGTTCACCATTCGCCGCGACACCGAAGCGCCGCAGTACATGAACCAGAATTTGTTCCGCCAGTTCTTGTATGTCAGCAGCAGTTCCTTTGGCAACTGGCTGTCCTTCAACGGTGGCCTCTATCACGAAGCGGGTCCGTTCACCGCTACCAGCTACCCGCAGAACTCCAACGACGTCGGAAACTGGCTGAACTTTACGGTCGGACGCCCGTGGGCAAAGACAGCGTTCATTACCGGATACACCCGGCGCGATTTGACCTTCAGTCCATTGCCGAGAGAATTCTTCACGACCTCAACTTATGCCGGATTGCAGCATAAGTTCGGGCAAAAACTTACGGCCAGTCTTATGGGTGAATACATTCGCTCCTGGCGAACGCAAGACACGCTGCAGGCAACAGCCCAGGCGCTGCGTCCGGCAGGAACTATTCATTATGTGGCGAACCCATCCTGGACGGTCGATGGTCAGTTCGCCTACACCCGGGGAGAATCGTTTCAGGAGTATGACAACGTATACAGCAGTTTGTTCATCAGTTATATGAAGCCGGTTCACCGGTCCTATAGCGATTCCGCAGGAGAGTTTAAGGTCGCGTATCCCTTACAGTTTTCCGTGGGTCTGCAGGCAGAGCAATTTCCATCATTCACTGGAACTGCCCAGAGTGGGACGCTGATTCGTCCCGTCTTTCGCCTGTCGATTTTCTAGCCCAGGGGAGTACATGAAGATTTGTTTGGTTACAGCTTTTCCACCGAGCAGGCGAGGGCTGAATGAGTACGGATTTCATATCGCGCGGGAGCTGCGGCGTGATCCTCTCTTAAGCCTCACCATCTTGGCCGACGAGCTGGAGGGCGACGGCGGAGGAATTGTCGGACTATGATGTCGTCCGCTGCTGGCGCTTCGACTCTTTGTCCAATCCGGTTCGCTTGTTGAATGTCTTGAATGACATCAAACCTGATGTCGTATGGTTCAACCTGCTGTTCTCCACGTTCGGCAATCAGCCGGTTCCGGCATTCTTCGGACTGATGCAGCCTGTGCTGTCGCGATTGAGCGGCCGCTACACGCACGTTACCTTGCATCACCTGATGGACAACATCAATCTTGCCGATTCCGGAGTGCGGTTTCCCCGCTTGTATCAGGTTGCCGGCTCCGCCGCCACCCGGATGCTGCTTATGGCGAATTCTATCTCCGTGCTGCTTGCCGGCTTATCGCCGCACACTCATCGACAAGTACCGTGGCGCGAACGTGCACTTCCGCGCCCACGGCATTTTGAGTGGCCGGCCCGAGCCTCCCGACTTCAGCCTGCGTGGAAGCCCTGAGCACAACATTCTCGCGTTCGGTAAATGGGGAACCTATAAGCGATTGGAATTGCTGATCGAGGCCTTCGAGAGCCTGGCTTCGGAGATGCCGAATGTCAGGCTTATCGTTGCTGGCGGCAACCACCCGATGGCGGAAGGCTACGTCGAATCCGTAGCCCAAAGCAAGCTGGGCAACGAGTTGTATCAATTCACCGGATATGTTTCCGAAGATGACATTCCCAAGTTGTTCCGGAATGCCAGCGTGCTGGTTCTTCCTTACTCTTCTGCCACCGGAGCCAGCGGTGTAGCCCACCTTGCATGTGAATTTGGCGTCCCAATCATATCGGCGGGAATCGACGACTTTCGCGAAATGGCTCACGATGAGGGCCTCGCAGTTGACTTCTACGAGACCGGAAGCGCAGCCAGCCTGGCAAATCAGCTGAGCCAGCTGCTGACTAGTCCTGAACACATGCGCGAAATGGCGGAACGAAATTTTTCTGCCGCCCTGCGTATGACGATGCCACAAATCATTCGGCAATATCTCCGGTCGTTTGATCTTCAACAGCGTACCCGTGCCCTCGAACCTATCTCTCGCTTTCGCAGGATTCCTTCCTGGGTTCCTTCGCGCTCGGCCATCTTTCGAGCCGCCGCCCCGAGGTGGCAGTCATGGACGTAAAAGCGATTGTGATGGTTGGGGATGCCAGTCAGGAGCCCGCCGCCGGCAGTCGCCCGGAGACGATCGGTGGCGTTCCCATTGCGTACCTTGATGTTCTCGGGATGTCCGTGCTGCGGCGCGTATTGGCCCGTCTTCGGCGCTGTGGAGTTACAGGTACCACCCTGATAACCGACGCTTCGCCGGATGCCGAACCTTTCCTGAAACGCGCTATCGCTGGAATCGCTCTGTCACGAGTCAACGCGCCGGGCGAGCAACTTTGGCAGGCGGCGGAAAATACTTTTCTGAACTACGCCGAGAGCGGCGCCGAGTTGGTGATAACCCTCCGTATCGGCCCCTACATGGATGTGGATTATGAAGAATTGATCCAGCATCATCTGGACCACCGGTGCGCGGTCACCATGGCGGTTGATTCCTCCGGCGCCTCGCTGGATTTGTTCGTGCTGAGTGCTTGCAGCCGGAAAGATGCGATAACACTATTCCGCAGCCATCTAAAGCAGTTGCGCCGCGAGTGCCAGCCGTTCCCGGTCACCAGCTACATCAACCGCTTGAGGACTGCAGCTGATTTGCGGTGCCTGGCCATGGATGGGCTGCTCAGAAAAAATTCCGTACTGCCCGTAGGCAAAGAGATCAAGCCGGGTATTTGGGTGGGCGAGCACGCTCACATTCACCGTAGAGCCCGACTGGTTGCTCCCGCGTACGTGGGAGGCCACGCCAAGATTCGCGCCGCTGCCTTGATTACCCGGGGAGCGGTCGTGGAATCGCGGGCTGAAGTGGATTGTGGCACGGTGGTGGAAAATTCCACGGTGCTTGCCTTCACCTATGTGGGGGCAGGACTCGACGTTATGCACTCGGTGGTTGGACTTCGCCATCTCAGCCACCTGCTGCGCAACGTGGAAGTCGAGATTAGCGACGGCAAACTGGTTGGTATATCGGCTTTACGTGCAGTTTCTCGCATTGCAGGCAGCACGGCAGGCTTTTTTGCACTCTTACCTAAGCGGATCCATCGCAGGCTTTTTGCGTCGCCCGATTGTCAGGGCGGCGCGGATGGTCCCGAGTCAGAGGAGAAAAAAAGGCTCCGCCTGAGTCGCCGATGTTAGGAGTGTCAGGGGCCAACCCTGAGGCTTCCGAGCTGCCTTTAGCAGTCGCGAGGAGATATGGAGATCAGTAGCAGGCCCGTGGTAGTGAAAAGAATGCCAGAGAGAATGAATCTTCGGCAGGCCCGTAGTTTTCATAAAGAAGTTCAGCCATTCTTGACTTCGGACCGCCCCCAGGTGGTTTTTGATATGTCCCAGGTGCGGCATATTGATGCCGCCGGCGTCGATGTGTTGCTGCAATGCATGCGCGACGCCATGAAGCACGACGGCGATTTGAAACTGGCCGCGCTTTCACCGCACGCCGCCATCGTGCTGGAGCTGACCCGTACCGGCCGGCTATTCGAAATTTACGAGAGCTCCACTGCCGCGGTGAAAAGCTTTAGCAGCTTCCTTCCCAACGCAATTCGAAACTCGTATTCCCCGCTCGAGGTTGTGTCCGTGGCTGCCCCGATTCCTCTGGAGATGCCCATGCAGGATGAGGAGCCCGAGGGGGCCGGACTGGCAGCATGAGCGCGATCCCAGAGACGATAGTAGCGAGCCAGCCGCAGGGAAGCGGCTGGCGCCATTTAGTGTCGCGCTGGACTCCCTCGTCAGCGACCCACGCCAAGATCCTCAATGGCAGCATCGTGCTGCTGGTCGGTTCGGTTTTCGTGAGTCTGGCCAACTTCGGCTACAACATTGGGGTCGCGCGGCTGCTCGGTCCGTCCGACTTCAGTCATGCGGCAGCGGCGGTCACCATTCTGATGCTGGTTTCCGCGCTGACTCTGTCGTTCCAACTGGTCTGCACCAAGCTGGTCGCCAAGGCTAATTCGCTGGAGCGCAAAGCCGCCGTTTTCCAGCATTTGATGAAGCGCGCATGGGCAATTGGGATCGCTCTCGGCGCCTTCATGCTGGTCGCCGATTCGCTGTTGACTGCATACCTGCGGCTGTCAAGTCCCTGGATCATTATTCTGCTGGCCGTTGGGTTGGCAATCTACGTTCCCCTGGGAGTCAAGCGCGGCGGACTGCAAGGCACGTGCCGCTTTAAGGGACTTGCCTGGAACATGGCGGCCGAAGCCATCGTTAAGTTTGTCGGCGCCATCGTTCTAATCGAGTTCGGTTTCGGCGTGTTGGGGGCAGTGGCCGCAATTTCCGCCTCCGTTATCCTCGCCTTTTGCCTGCCCGATAGTGCGCGCGAACTTCGCGGCCCGCACGCTCGTTCCACTCATTCGGCGCCCGTCGGCGAAGCCCGGCAAGCCATCGTTTTCTTTGTGGGCCAGGTCATCATCAGCAATATCGACATTCTGATGGTGAAGCACTTTTTTCCGCCGGACCAAGCCGGACTTTATGCGGCAATCGCCCTGGTAGGAAGACTTCTGTATTTCGGGGCGTGGTCTGTGGTGAGCGCGATGTTCCCGGTATCGGCCGAGAGCGAGTCGGAAAAACCTGCCAGCTCTTTGCTGGCGTTTCCCTTGCTGATGGTCACGGGAATGTCGATTGTTTTCGTCCTGATTCTGGCTGCCTTCCCGACATTTGTTTTCGAGGCGCTGTTTGGTTCTCACTTTCACACCGGTGTCGGCGGCCTGAATTGCTGCTGAGCATGAATGCGGCGGCAACCGGTGTTTATGCAATCGCGGTAGTCCTGATCACTTACGAAATGTCGCGGCGCATCGCGAATACCGGATGGCTGCAATTGGTGGTGAGCGGACTCATCGTTCTCGGAATCATGCGCTTTCACTCGACATTGTTGGAGGTCATTATCGTCCAGCAGGTTCTGAGAATTTTACTGTTGCTTGCGGTCGCCTTTCCGTTCGTCAAAGCCGTGGGCATCCGCTGGCGGGAGACTACATGAAGAGGCTACGGCAGCGTTACTGAAGCAGAAGTCATAGCAGAGTTCCTGAAGAACGAGTTCTATCAGGAAGAGTTCCACCACGACCGCGAGCAATTCGAACATCTCGTGCTGGGCGCTGATGTGGCGGACGAAGCCGGTAACGCATTGCGCCGGGCCCTTTTGTTTCGCCGCCGCGGTCACATGTGGCGAGAGCTGCCCCGCGATACCCAGTGGTGGGAAGTGGAGATCGAGCCGCAGGATCTGGAGCGGGTGCGGGTGTTTCCGCGGGCCCAATGGCGCAAGATGGCCGACGGCAGTTTTCTTCTCAAAGATATCGTGCGGCGAATCAAGACCAAACCCTTTCGCGGCCGGACGCGCGATTTCATCGCCAAGGTACAGGCCTTGAGCTACCACTTGCGCAATCACGCAGGACACCAGTGCGGTGCTTGCTGATCGGCATCGACGACGAAAATCCGGTAACCGTTCTGGAAGGCAATCACCGGCTTACCGCGGCCTTGCTGGCCTCGCCTGATGTCTTGCAGCGCCGCTTTCGGGTGTATTGCGGCTTCTCGGCGCACATGTCGGAGTCGTGCTGGTACCAGACCAACATGCCGAACCTGTGGCGCTATGGCCGCAACCGCGTTCGCAACCTTTTCTATGACCGGGACGCCGACGTCGAACGCCTGATGCGGCCGGAACGGGTTTTGTCGATTCGAGAGGACGAAGCTGTGTTGTCGCCGGTCGGCGCGCAGAAGGCCGCCACCGGCTCGAAACGGGCCATTTGAATCCAAAGGATTGGAATTTTGTTGTCAGGAGAGCTGCAATGAAAGCTCATCGAAACTTAATAACGAGAATCATGACGCTGGTGTTGGGATTTGTGCTTTGCGGATTACCCGACGTTGCCCAGGCCCTGCCCCAGCAATCTACCGCTCCGCAGAACCAACAGCAGAGCGGAACCACCATCGATCCATCGGAGGGTCCGCTGCAGCCCGTGCCCAGTCAGAACGAGCCTAGCACCCTGTCCGCAGAACACCGAGGTACCGCCCGAGCCGGCTACCGGCAACTCCCGCTCCGCAGCCAAGAGCAGAGCAGCAGATGCAGCAGCCTTTGGGAGCGGCCACCGCTGAAGGAGTGCCGACGGTTGGCGGCGGAGCGTCGCGGCCCGCCGGAGAAGCGATTGCGCCCGCCAAGCAGAATCAGCGGCGGTCGATGCTGATTAAGATCGGATTGATCGCTGCTGCCGGTGTCGCCGCCGGAACGGTTTACGGATTGTCGAAAGGAACGCCCAGCAAGCCGTAATCATGACGCCCAAGAGGAAACTGGAATGCTTGACCGTACGTCATCGCGCGATCACAGGCCGATTCTGGTTTCGTTTTCGGGCCTGGACGGCGCCGGAAAGAGTACGCAGATCGAGAATCTGCAGAAGTTCGCTCATAGCCGCGGTCTAACTACCAACCTGCTGGCCTTTTGGGACGATGTAGTCGTCCTCAGCCGCTATCGCGAGGGGTTTGTTCACAAGGTCTATGGCAGCGAAAAAGGCATTGGCGCGCCCGGCCGGCCGGTGACATCGGCGAGACAAGAATGTTCGCAAGTGGTATCTGAGCATCGTTCGGCATGGCCTGTATCTGCTGGACGCGTTGCAATCTTGTGCGGGTGGTGGCGGCGGCGCGGCGTTCGGGCGCCGATATCGTCATCATGGACCGCTACATCTACGACGAACTGGCGAACCTGCCTCTCAGCAGGGTCCTGACCAGGATATTCATTCGCCTGGTGAGCGCCTTCGTTCCCCGGCCGGACGTGGCTTACCTGCTCGACGCTGACCCCGAGGCAGCCCGGGACCGCAAGCCTGAGTATCCGCTGGAGTTTCTGCACAGCTGCCGGCAAGCCTACTTCGATCTCGCAGGCCTGCTCGGTAACATGACCATCATCCCGCCTCTGCCTTTGCCCGAAGCGAAGCGCGAAGTGGAAACCGCGCTGGCCCTTGCCCTGTCCCAAAAACTGAGGCACGCCGAAGTACCTCTGGACACCGCGCCAGTAACCTAAGATCCGTCTTCGATACCCGCTGTAACAATTACCCGGCGACCTTCCGTTCCTACGTATCGTGCGCCTTCTTGGCTGGCGATCCGTAAAGAAAACAAAGGCTTTACATGAGTTATCGGGCGCTTGCGTTTGGCCCTCAACTTGTAGTGGAGATAGGGTTGTCATGGGCGTCGGCGCGCGATGAGTTCGAATGCGCCGCTCGGTGAAAGAACGACGCCAACAACGGTTCAAGCGCCAGAGAGTTTGGAGGAATTTGTGATGAAAAGTTCGATTCTATTTACGTTGCCGGTAGCAGCCGCGTTGATGCTTCCCGCAGTTGCGCAACAGGCGCCTGCTGGAACTCAGCAACCTTCGGCATCGTCTTCTTCTCAGAGCAGTTCGCAATCGGCTACTTCTACTTCTACTTCTACCGCGCCGGACGCGAACTCAGATCAGAACATGTCGGCGCGCCAGCCGCTTGAGCCCGACATGCGGCAAGGCTTCTGGGGAAAAGTGAATCCCTTTGCCCGGAAAAAGTATGTGCAGCGGCAGCTGAGCCCGATTCGCAATCGAGTGAATGAGCTGGACGATTTGACCGCCGCAAACGCCAAGCAGATCAAAGACGTTGATGCCCGCGCCCAGGAAGGCATTCGCCAGGCAGATGCGAAGGCGACCATGGCGGACCAGCACGCTACCGACGCCGGCAATCGCGCGCAACAGGCCAACCAGACCGCGCTGCAGGCAAGTAATCGCCTGACCACCGTGGAACATGTCGTAGGCAACATCGATCAGTATCAGCCGGCCACGCAGACCGAGATCCGCTTCCGTTCCGGACAGACAACCTTAAGCCCGAAGGCGAAAGAAGCGATTGACGACATGACGGCCAATCTGAAGGACCAGAAGGGCTACATCATCGAGGTTCAGGGCTTCTCCGCCTGCGCTGGCGTTCAGAGCTCGCAGGCCATGGCAAATTCCGTGGTCCGCTATCTGGTCGAGAAGAATCAAGTCCCGGTGTACCGCATCTTCGTGATGGGAATGGGCAATGCGAAAATGCCTGCTCCCGACGGGGAAGCAAAACCTGCTCATGGCAACCGGGTCGAAATCAGCCTGCTGAAGAACGATGTAGATCAGTTAGCCTCGGCGTCTCAACCCAATGGACACGATGAGTACAGGGATGAGCAGACCAGGGTACCTACGGAACCACTGGCACCATGAACTCAACTTCAGCGAGCGCGAGTCAGCCGCAACATTAACCAGAATCTCTCTAACCGCAAACCCAACTCCTCCTCCGACCCCCTCGCTTCGGCGAGGGGGTTTTTTATGATCCGCGTTGCGCGACTGCATCGGCGAACAAAACACCGATTGCCTGAGCATGCACAGCCGAATACGTCCATGCCGCGGTCCTACACGGTGATAATCTTGGGCTGGCAGGATGACTATGGAAACCCTTTACTACTCGCGAATCTCGTCGCCGGTCGGTCCCTTGTTGATCGGGGTTACAGAATCGGCGCTGGCCATACTCGAATTCGATCGCGGGCTACCGCAAGCGATTGGCGGCGAGCAAGTCGTCTGGAAAGAATCGGAAGCTCGGACCCGGCCTGTCCGCAGGCAACTGGAAGAATACTTTGCCGGGAAACGTCGCAGTTTCGACCTTGATCTCGATCTCCGCGGAACCCCCTTCCGCAAGAACTGCTGGAATGAATTGCTGAAGATCCCCTATGGCGAAACCCGTTCGTATGCCGAAATCGCGCGAGCGGTTGGCAATCCAAATGGCTTTCGTGCCGTGGGGCAGGCCAACCACTACAATCCGGTCGCGATCATAGTCCCCTGCCATCGCGTGCTGGCGGGAGGCCATTACCTGGGCGGATATGGAGGCGGGCTGCCGACGAAGGCGTTCCTGCTGCGGCTGGAAGGCGCGCAGTTCCGCGAAGAAGCCTCCGCGTCCGAACCATCAAAGCAGTTGTCGCTCACCGCGAGCTAGCTTCCATCTCCGGCGTGGCGGCCAGCAGCGTACGCGTGTAGGGATGCTGCGGCGCCGTCGTGATCTGCTCCGTCGTTCCTACCTCAACCAGCTCGCCCTGTTGCATCACCGCAATCCGGTCGGCCAGATAGCGCACAATCGGCATGGAATGGGAGATGAAGAGGTAGGTCAAATGGAAGTCTCGCTGCAGCCGCTTGAGCAAATTTACGATCTGCGCTCCCACACTGACATCCAGGGCTGAAACCGGTTCGTCGGCAACGATAAATCGCGGCCGCAGGATCAACGCGCGCGCAATGCCGATGCGCTGCCGCTGGCCGCCGCTGAACTCATGCGGGTAGCGCGGGAGCGCCGAGTCGTCCAGTCCCACTGCGCGCAGGACTTCCGCCGCACTCTGACCGGGATTGCGGCTGGGTTCGCCGCCATGGATCGCAATGGGCTCGCTGACGATCTGTTCCACGGTCAGTCGTGGGTCGAGCGATCCGAACGGATCCTGAAAGATGATCTGCATGTCGCGGCGCAATCGCCTCAGCCCTTGACCATGTGCGCGCAGAACGTCCTGGCCATCGAAGAGGATTTCGCCGGCGTCTGGCTCGACGAGACGAAGCAGCATCCGTCCCAGCGTGCTCTTGCCCGAACCGGATTCGCCCACCAGGCCGAGGGTCTCGCCGGCCTCAATATTCAAAGACACATCGCGTACGGCCCGAATCTGGCTCGACGTCCCTCCGCCAAAAAGCGACTGGCTTCCGTGAAATGTCTTAACCAAGTGTCGGGCCTCGAGCAAGGGCATGCCGCTGATGGTAACAAACGCTCTCCACGAAATAATCGCGTTCGCCTGAAACCGTTGCTGGACGGAGTTTTTGCCAGATTCCCACAATGGTTTTCACGTTTGAAATTGGCTCACATCGTTATTTCATTTGCAGCGAGGCCGCGAAAATCGCGCGTGAAATTATGGTCGATCGAAAGCCAATTTCAGGATTGCACCAAATCCTGTCAGGCGCCTGTGGACGGGCTGCACTCGATTGAAAACAAGCTAGATAGAGTCGTAATTTTTCATTGACTTCCGTAATGGGAGGAGTAAAAACACACTCGTTCTTTGACAAGTTTTCAAGGTTCGACTGAGTCGGCAAAAGGCCATCCCGACGCGCAAGCGTAGGAATACCCGGCTAGTCCGGGGACTGATGCGGTATCAACGCAGTGCGCCCACGGCGCATCGCGACACTGAGATCGCAAGAGTCGATGGCCAGATTGCTGGCTGAGAAGAACAGGAGACAAGTCAGAGGCAAGATGGAATCCCGAGGCGTTGAACGGTTATTCCGGTTGGTGGTGAGCCCGGAGTTTGAGCTGAGACAGTCATATCGCATACGCAAGTACGCGGTGAAGGCAGTCAGGCGAAGACTCAGCGCGGCCCCGCAAATCGAAAACAAC
The DNA here is from genome assembly GCA_963833305.1 of uncultured Acidobacteriaceae bacterium. Taxonomy (GTDB): domain Bacteria; phylum Acidobacteriota; class Terriglobia; order Terriglobales; family Acidobacteriaceae; genus Bog-257. The sequence goes on from CAWHXN010000006.1 coordinate 195,136, forward strand.
GGTTCAACAATACCTCGGGATTTCTTTTTGCTATGCGACAGTCACCTCAGTCCTGCGCTTCTCATCTGTCTAGCAGGGCGCATTCCTCCGGTCGCATTCTCGAAGAGTCTGTCATCACGAACGGCCTTCAGGCCGTGAGCGATCTGCTGTTTCGCCGGTGACAGTCGATCCTAGACCGGCACGACAAGCAGATTCCTCGCTACGCTCGTAATGACAATCTTCCAGACGCGCCGGAAATGAGCCCATGACAGATTTCCAGATCGGCATCGTCGCTGATAGCTGACAGGCTGATCAGCTGACAGCTTCTTCTTCTACAACGGTATGTTCCCGTGCTTCTTCGGCGGGTTCTTGTCGCGCTTGTTCTCCAGCATGTCCAGCGCCTGAATCAGCTTGCGACGGGTATCGCGCGGGCGAATCACAGCGTCCAGATATCCTCGCTCGGCCGCGACATAGGGATTAGCGAAGCGCTCGCGGAACTCCTCGATTTTGGCTGCGCGATCGGCTTCGGGATTCTCCGACTTCTCCAACTCACGCTTATAGACGATGTTCACCGCGCCTTCCGGCCCCATGACCGCGATCTCGGCGGTCGGCCAGGCGTAGTTCACGTCGGTGCGAATGTGCTTCGACGCCATCACGCAATACGCTCCGCCGTAAGCCTTGCGCGTGATCACCGTGATCTTCGGCACAGTCGCCTCGGAGAAGGCGAACAGCAGCTTTGCCCCGTGCGTGATGATGCCGCCGTACTCCTGCTGCGTGCCGGGCAGAAATCCCGGAACGTCTTCGAAGGTAATCAGCGGGATGTTGAAGCAGTCGCAGAAGCGGACGAAGCGTGCTCCTTTAATGCTGGCGCTGATGTCGAGCACTCCCGCCAGAAACGCGGGCTGGTTGGCGACGATGCCCACGGGCTTGCCATTCAGCCGGGCGAAGCCGATGACGATGTTTTTCGCGTAGTGCTCCTGCACTTCGAAGAAGTAACTGTCGTCGACTACCGTAGTTGATCACATCTTTGATGTCGTAAGGCTGGTTCGATTCGGCCGGAACAATTGTGTCGAGCCGTTCGTCGGTGCGATCGATAGGATCGGTGCAGGCCTTGCGCGGCGGATCTTCCAGGTTATTCGACGGCATGAAGCTGAGCATCTCGCGAATCATGCTGAGGCACTCGGCGTCATCATGCGCCATGAAGTGCGCCACGCCAGACCGCTCGTTATGCGTCACCGCGCCGCCCAGCTCGTCCTTGGTGACTTCTTCGTGCGTCACCGACTTGATGACGTCGGGCCCGGTGATGAACATGTACGAGGTGTTCTGCACCATCAGGATGAAGTCGGTCATCGCAGGGGAATAAACTGCTCCACCGGCGCAGGGTCCCATGATGGCCGAGATCTGCGGCACGACTCCCGAGGCCAGCACGTTGCGCAGAAAGATGTCGGCATAGCCGGCCAGCGACATCACGCCTTCTTGAATGCGCGCGCCGCCGGAATCGTTCAGCCCGATCACCGGCGCGCCAACCTTCATCGCCATATCCATGATCTTGACGATCTTGGCGGCGTTGGTCTCTGACAGCGAGCCGCCAAACACAGTGAAATCCTGTGCAAAGACAAACACCAGCCGGCCTTCGATGCGCCCGTATCCGGTGAGGAAGCCGTCGCCGAAGTACTTTTGCTCGTCCATGCCGAAATCGGTGCAGCGATGGGTAACGAGTTTGTCGGTTTCTTCGAAGGTACCTTCGTCGAGCAGAAACTCGATGCGCTCGCGGGCCGACATTTTGCCCTGCTTGTGCTCGCGCGCCCGGCGCTCTTCGCCTCCGCCTGCCTCGGCCAGCGAATCGCGGCGCTTCAGTTCCGTCAATTTCTGTTCCAGATTCATGGGCGTGATTATAAACAGCGCTGCGGGATGGGCGCTCAGACTATCGCAATTGCAGGCTCACTCAATTGTGTGACGGAAGTACTTGCCGGAGGGTCACGCCGGCTTCTCGACGGCTGCTAGCTGAAATGTTCCCAGCCCGCCGGTTTCAGTACTTCAGTCTTTCCGCCGAGCGTAACCAGTTTCATCTGTCTGCCACGCACAATCTCGCCAATCTTTGTAACGGGCACGCCGGCAATCTGTTTCGGAATGCGGCGGTTGGCTGGAACCGTGAAAAGCAGTTCATACTCCTCGCCACCGTGCAGGGCAAGTTGCAAAGTCTCAGGGGCTAAAGCCCGAGTATTCTTGGGCTGGCCTTCGGCACGGCTGAAGCCATGCCCTGACACAAACCTGCCGCCAACGACATTGCCGGAGACCAGAGGAAGCGCGTCAGAGTACACCACGGCTCCGGTTTTGCTTTCTTCGCAGATGTGCCCCAGATCCGTCGAAAGCCCATCGCTGATGTCGATCATGGCCGAAGCCAGTTTCTTTTCGCGGAGGAACCGGCCAACTGCTATGCGGGGTTCAGGGTAGAAGTGCCTGGGATGCGAACTTGGCCGAAGCTTCTTGCCATCGCGGAGATCATTGAGCGCCGCGGCTGACGATCCCAGCATACCCGTCACGTAAAGCAAATCTCCCGCTCGCGCTCCCGACCGCAAAATCGCCTTCCCGGCGGGAACCGAACCCAGCACCACGATATCGGCCAGAATTCCGTCAGGCGACTGCGCCGTATCTCCGCCTGCCAGTTGCACGGAATAGCGACCCGCCAACTTCAGCAATCCTCTTAGGAAGCCATCGACCCACTTCTGCGGCAGGTCAGCCGGAAGAGCCAGGGACAAGAAACGCGGCGTGGGGCAATCCTCCCATGGCGGCAATGTCGCTCAGGCCTCGGGCCAGGCAACGATGGCCCACCGACTCCGGCGGATGCCATTCGCGCCGGAAGTGAACGTCTTCCAGGCTGAAGTCTGTGGTGACCAGCGCTTCATGGCCGACCCGCATTCGCAACACCGCGCAGTCGTCCCCGATGCCATGTCCGGGCAGGTCTGCCCGCCGCCCGGCGGCCCGGCGAATGCGCTGAATCAGCAGCCGTTCTTTCAGGGGCAAGGCCCCTCCTTTTAGCAACAATCGCAACTATACGGCGTCGCCTGTAAAGAACCAGTCTCAATTGCCGGGATGCTACGTCCCTTGTGCGTAAGTCATTGCATCAATTTGGTTTGCGACACTTTAGTTGTAGTTCGCGATCCCTTATTGATTGACACCCATTGGACCACTCTGTTACGGTTTGGTGTCATCTTAATAAACCAGCCAAGCGCCCGGCGAGGCTACAGGCTTGCTGCCGGGATAGGAAGGTCGTTAACCCACGACTTTCCAGGGACACCGAATTAAGCAGTTCGGACCAGCAAGGCTTTACGTTCCGGACCTTTATAGTTGTTGGCAGTTGCTCCTCCGGAACCATTTTTAACCGAGGGTTATAGTTTTGCGAAAACGCTTTTATATTCTTTTCGTAGCCCGCGATGCGGAAGGCCAGCTACGAAAGATACCGATTCCCATCCATTATTTGTACGTCTTCATCGCCGGTGCCCTGATCGGCATGTTCACCATTACCGGCATGGCTGGCTCCTATACCCGCATGCTGTGGAAGGTGGCCAGTTTCAACCAGTTGCGCTCCGAGAAAACGGCTTTGCAAACCCGCTACGCGCAGCTGGAACAGGTCAATCGCGAAAAAGACATCCAAGTTGCATCGCTCGGATCCATTGCCAACGATGTGTCGGTCATCTATGGACTGAAGCCCAACCGCAAGCTGTTGAACGCGGTGGAGGGGCCGGTTAAGGCGGAGGAAGTCACCTACTCCCTCAACCAACTTTATGCCCTGCGCAACTCGGCCATGACCGGCGCGGCAACCGCGGCGATGGGCATGGGATTGACCCACGAAGCCAGCCTGTCCGACTGGGTTACTGCGACCTCGGCGCCCACGATATGGCCGGTGATCGGTCCGATTACCGGAGCCTTCGGCGAGCGCATCGATCCCTTCAACGGTGAAGGCGCATTCCATTCGGGCGTAGACATCTCCTGCCGTTACGGAGAGCCGGTCCTGGCTCCAGCCGATGGTACCGTCACTTATGCCGACTTTTACAACGGCTACGGACGCATGCTCCAGATTGACCATGGCAACGGTATATCGACTCGCTACGGTCATCTTTCCGGCTTCGCGGTTGCCGACGGCCAAAGCGTTCGTAGGGGAGAGGTCATTGCCTACGTAGGCCTTTCCGGCCGTAGCACCGGCCCGCATCTTCATTACGAAGTCCGCATTCATGACACGCCGGTAAATCCGCACAAGTTCCTGCGCACCACCTTTGCCCAACTGGCAACAGGAGTCCCGGGCGCTTAGCCGTTTTACTTTCCTTTTCCCGTCTTCTTCTTGGGCGTTGGAGCGATCTGCTCAGGCGGCGGCTGTGCTTCCGGGCCGAGCTCTACCGGAGGCTCGCTCAATACTTTCTTGAAGAAGGCATAGGGAACCTTGGCGGTTAGGATCGCCTCGTTCTTGTCTGCGTGGATTTCCAGACTTTCGAATGCGGCTTTTACATCCTTATCAGGACCGCCTGTCTCGATCGAAATTTCCAGCGACTTGAATAATGTCAGGTAGGTGTTGACGCTCTCGGTAAAGCGTTGCGCTTCGGCATCGCTCTGGGTGATGACATCGGCGCGCAGGCGAACGTCGTTCAACGGTCTCGCCGAGGCGATCACCAGACAGTCCGGCGGCAGCAAACCGCTCCAACCCCCGGGGAGAAGCAGTTCCCCACGGTCTTGCTGAGATGTCTTGCCTGCCGGAGGCCTCGCGATGGTCCAGATAATGCTACCCAGCGGCACGCGCCGATAGTATTCGCTGACCAGCGGCGGCCCGGCAAACGGCAGTGCCGCCTGCTTATAACGATCGATCATTCCGTGGATCGTATCGGGACTCTCGGTATTCGAAACTGCGGCAGTGTCGATACCCAGTAGTGCGACGCGCACCGTGCGTCCTTCTACCGGGATGATGTAGATGTCGTAGTCCTGATATCTGTCCACGCTGGCCGCCAGCTTGCGCAGATAGGAACTCACTCGGCTGCTGTCGAAATGTCCCTGCAGGATTTCGCTGTATCGCGTCTCGGCTGGCTTGCCTTTAGCTGGCAGCACCGTAATGAATGGCGAATGCAGCCTTGTCTAAGTCGCGCTCAAACTCGAAGCCCGTTTGCTGGACAAAATCTTCGTACTGCGGCTCGCGCTCTTTAGGGGGCTTCTTGCCAAGATCTGTAAACAGCCGGATGGGTTCCAGGTTGATATACAGCACCGCGTCGGACTCGGGCAGAAGACGCACCGCATCGGGAGCGGCGCGCTTTCGCAGCAGAACAGCGGTCACAATGCCGCCCACAATCACTACGAGCGCGACGGCAACCCACAACTGATTCCTGCGGTTTCGCATGGAGGAGGACTCGATCATACGGGAAAGCCTGCTCCTCTCGTCAACTGGCGCCGATTTAGGGATCCCGCATCTTTCCTGCAACTCCATTTTTTTGTTCTGCCAGCTAGGCCGCGCCGATCGGCAAACTTTGTAATCAAGAATTCACAATATGCCTCGGAGCCGGATGATAGTCTCCGGAGCGCACGTAATACATCAGGAGATCGCACCGCTATGACAGCAGAGGCTTCTTTTCACTGTGAAGTCGAGAAATCGGGCAGTCAAGAGACCGGAAGAGTGACAACCGTCAGGTGTCATGGCCGGGTAGTGAGCGAGACCGCAGCTGCACTCAAGGAAGTTGTCAAACCCATCATTGTTAGCGGCGGCCGTATAATTCTTGATCTTACGGATGTGGACTACCTGGATAGTTCCGGTCTGGGAGCGCTGGTTGGCTTAAAGGTTTCCGCGATCAATGAAGGCTACTGCACACTGGAACTGATCAACCTGACACCGCGCGTGAAGGAACTGCTGCGCATCACGAACCTGAAACAGCTGTTTGCGTAAGCCTGCCGAAATCATCGTGCCCGCTTGCGAGACCTACGCCAAGAAGAAATAGCTGAGACGAGTCGGCGTCGGCGCCAGACTTTGCCGCTGTGCGAGCTTGTCGGTCCGCTGCGGGCCTTTCCACTAGTTCGCGTTCTTCTTAGAGACGCTCACGGAAGCGACATCTTACATCGCGCCCGGAACAACTCAGGTCATAATCCACAAGATCTTTTTGTAGTTCCAAGTACCGTGATCCTTTAGTGGCGCGAAGGCTCCATATAGGTGGCCCGCGCATGTGCGGAGGGGTTTTCCTGATACCGCCAAGTCTGACGATGGGGTACTATCTCCCACCATGCATCCGATAAGGCAACAAGTCCCCAGAATTAGAGGAACGGTCCTGTGGATTCTAATGATGGCGATCCTGGCAACGATTTTTGTGCTTGCCGTTGCCGCAAAGCCATGGTGAGACATCAAGTACGCATTTCAAAACCTCTCTGCTTGATGCTGCTGTTCCATCTTTGCTATCCACGATCCACAGTCTTGTCATCCGAGCGCAGCCGATGGATGTCCGTACCCGACTGACAGGCTATGTCCTAGCGCCGCCAATCTCCTTCGATCCGCCGGGATGTGTTCTGATCTCAGTACAACGCCGGGATCGGTCTTGCTCGGGAATTCAGCTTACGGCGTAATCTCAAAGATGACGCCACCTTCACTTCCTGTCGGGCCTCCGCCGCAACAAGTGGTTCCATAGAGATTTCCGCTGGAGTCCATCAGCAGATTGCCGTCCGGCAGTCCGCCGTCACTGAGTCCGGTGAAGTCGTACAGGTCGGAATAGATCCAGCTGCCTCCGGATGGTGAAAGCTTGTAGACGTTGCCTTCGCCATGAGTGCCGCCAAACTGAGAGACTCCGTAGAGATTTCCCGCGGAATCCATAATGAGTGGACCCTCCGGCGCGGTCGTAACCAATCTGGTTGTGCCGAAGTCGTAGAGCACGCTTAACCCGCCAGAGCCCAACTTAAATACAGTGCCTCCTGCGCTCGGTCCACTCATGCCGTATTCCTGTGCAACGCCGTAGAGGTTGCCGGACGAGTCCCGCAGCAGGCTGGTGTAGAGCCCGTCTCCATTGCTGGGGTTTTGTCCAAAATTGTAGAGAATATTTTCTGTCCAGGTGCCGCCGCCCGCAGGCGACAACTCGTAAGCAATCGAGTCCTGCGAGGTGGTGCCGTAGAGATTACCCGAGTTGTCGAAGATGACTCCGCCCCAGGGCGCATTGCCGTCGCCGTTGAAGGGATTGAAAGCGTGCAGCACGCTTTCGGTTCCTGAAGGTGTGAGCTCGTAAACGACACCGCATCCCGGATTGAAGCTGCAATCGACAATGTCGCCGCCCTGCGTGGTCGTCCCGTAGAGGTTGCCGGCGCTATCGAATACCACGCTTCCTTGTCCCGGCAGAGAACCGTCGGTACTGCCCTGAAAGCGGTAGAGCACGGTCTCAAGCCAGGGTGACTCGACCGCGCCTCCTGCATGGGCTGGAGGGCGAAGGTTGTAGACCGTGCCGCATCCGTTACTGATGCCGCAGGACAGATCGCCTCCCGCACTCGTGGTGCCGTACAAAATGCCACTGGGCCCAATCGTCAAGCCCGCGCGGGGGTCTTCGCCGTCGGTGCCGCCCTGGAAGCTGTAGAGCACACCGAGCACCCATCCGTCTCCGGCGCGTTTCAGTTGGAACACCGCGCCGTTTTCGGCAGACCCGCCTCTGAGGGTGGTTCCATACAGCTTGCCGCCTGTCATAATAAGGCCGCTAGCGGGGTAAAAGGGCTGGCCATTCAGACCGTTGCCCGAAAATGTGAACAGCACGTTGAAGGTCTGTGCATGAGCCGCACCCAGCAGCAGCGCAGCACAAACGAGATACAGCACGAGACGGTTCGGAAGGCAACGGCGAATCGCTTTTGGAAGGCGCACTTTGATTCTCCTGATTTCTGCAATGGAAATACGATTGAGGCTATGGAGGGTTCCGCGCGGAGCCCGATTTGAACCGAGTCTGCAGCGGAACTTTGGCTCGTACAAGTAGCATCCTGCAACGCTACGGTAGCGCTCCGCTAAGTGATTGATTTAATTCGGTCTCTCAAGGCAGGGTTCGGGCGCGAAACTCGCGAAAGCCCGGGACTTTTCGCGAATTCCCACTGGGCAGTTGGGCCATCCTGCGATTTTGCGGGCTGGCCCATCCAAGCTGGGTTTGCTTGGTTCAAATTTCACATCCCACACGACCCTGGCGGTAAGTCTTTCCCCGTTGGACGGGGATAGCTATTGCCCCTGGAAAATTCCTACCCAGCCACTTGGGAAACGGTGGCCCGGAAAATTGGACTAGGGCTCTACGGCGTCGCCGGCTGACCGGCGCCCTTCGGCGTCGACAGATAGCCGGTGATGCTGTTCTTGTTGGCCGTGAAGACCACCAGCTCATAGAGCACGTGATCGGGGCCAGTGTAAAACTGCAAGGGCTCGCCGAGGGTGCGATCTTTCTTCTCGACCGTCTTGTCGTCGGCCAGCACGCTGAGAGTGAACGTACTCTTTTTCGGATCGGCTTTCTTCAGCACCAGGCTCACATTGGAAACCCGCGTGCGCGTGTTCTTTTGCAGAGTGAAGTCATAGTAATTACGTTCACCCTTCCGCCTCAACTCTTGCAATTCGGTAGCGTTGTGAGCGATCAGTCCGCTCTGTACGCCAAGATCACCCATCGCGTGTGCCAGCTTGGCATTGGTTGCCACCAGATCGGTTTGTGTTTTCTGGATGTCGGCCTTGGCCGATCCAACGTCGTTCTTCACGCTGCTGACTTCGCCGCTTACCGCGGCCAACTGCTTGCCCTGCTGGCTCTGCGCCGCGGCCAACCGCGCAGCGGCAGCTTTCTGTTGCTCCTCCAATTCAGCCGCGCGCAACACGATCTCCTGCTTCGTCGTGCCAACTTCGGAGTTCAGAGTCTCTTTGAACTCCGACAGCCTGGCGTGCAGGTGTTTGTTCAGATCGGCCTGTTGCGCCTCCAGAGCCTTCTGCTTCTGTTCTAAGGCAGCCATTCTGGGCCGCACTTCATACACGCTGTATGCGAAATACATGAAGTAGGAGGAGGCAACGATATAGACCGCGACCACGGCCATCAGCAGATACCTCCAGATCGAACTTCTGTCCCTCTCGTAGCTGGGCCGTACAGGTGGCTTCCTTTGCGAAGTGTTGTAGGTCGAATTGTAGGACGAAGTGTTGTTGGACGAAGCGTTATTGGACGAAGTGTTGGTAGACGAAGTGTTGTCGGACGAAGTGGGCGAAGGTGAAGCGATGCTGATCGGACCCTCACGATTGAACATTGGGAGATCCTCTCCTTCACAATTGTTTGAAAAGCGCTTGCGGTAACTATATGACGCCTTAGGGTGGTTGCCTACAGCACAATGGTGGTAACCGAAGAGTAAGACCGCAGCTACGAAGATTCTTGGTACATCTTCTGCCCGTCTGGGTACGCGAGCGCCTGAAACGGCTCTGTGCGTGGAAACGCGTTCTTCCGGGAGACGGAGAATGTCAGACTGGCTAGCCCACCCCCGTCGATATTGCGCAAGTGCCGCAATAACGAAAATAGGGTTAGGTCTCTCTCTCTTGACAAACCATAACCATACGGTTATGGTTTTGAAGTGAACCCGGCCAAGGCCAATCCCCTGTTCCGTGCTCTTGCCGATCCCACCCGCAGGGCCATTTTCGAGGAGTTGACCCGGCAGGGCGAACAGACCGTTCATGCGTTGACGCGCTATGCGGGCGTATCTCAGCCCGCCGTCTCCAAGCATCTGACGGTGCTGAAGCGGGCAAAGCTGGTGCGTCATCGTCGCGAGGGGCGCGAAACTCACTATCGCGCACGGCCCGATGCGCTGGCGCCGATGGTGGACTGGCTTAATGTTTACGGCGTCTTCTGGCGTGACCGGTTTGACCGTCTTGAAGATCTTTTGGAAAGGATGGATCCATGAGCAATCCAGCAGAAAGCCCCCGCAGCCTTGTGATCGAGAGGGTATTCCCGCACCCCCCAGAAAAACTTTGGCGAGCGCTCACCGAGAAGCCACTCATCGCGCAATGGATGATGAACAACGACTTCGAGCCAGTGGTCGGGCAGAAGTTCCAATTCCGGGCCGAGCCCATGCCGAACTGGAATGGCATTGTCGACTGCGAAGTGCTGATCGTCGACCCGTTGCAGCGCCTTTCCTATAGCTGGGGGGTTGGAGGAAGCGAATCCGGGCTCCAGTGGGTAGTGCTCTGGACGCTGACTCCATCGGAGGGTGGTACCCACGTTCGCATGGAGCAGTCCGGCTTCACTCCCGATCAAAAGGCCGCGTACCAGGGTGCAAATTACGGTTGGCAGAAATTCTTCGGCGGTCTGGAGCGTGTGCTCGGCGAGCAGGAATGAAATGAAGACATACAAAAGGAGGCGAAGACTGCGAGCGCGGCCGGGAAGAAGGGGATCACAAAAACCAACGTGCCAACCACGCTCGGGGAGCCGGCCATGAATAGTGCTACCCAACGTACGATTTTTCGCTGGATTCACATCATCGTTAGTATCCCGATACTCGGTTATATCTATAGCCCCTTTGAAAAACTTCCGGGCTATGCGCCCGCTACTCGTTTTGTCTTTCTTCCGGTAATGATTCTTACGGGATTGTGGATGTGGAAAGGCCATTGGGTACGGCGGCTTATTTCAAGAAAATCGGCCTGACCCGATGCCGCCGATAACACCGAAGAATCAGTCCTACAAACTGATTTCGCCGTCGGGACTCGCAATGACGACCACGTAACCATCCGGGTCTCGCAACCATATTTCTCTGTGCTGCGGATTGGGATTAACGTGTGGCTCGAGCACGACCTGAGCCTGCAACCTTCGCGCATTGCCAACAATCGCATCAAAGTTGCTGACCTCGAACCAGAGGAGGACTCCATGGCCTGGCCGTGCTGCGTCCGCGTGGGTGAGATTTGGGTGGTCGTCCTCATCCCAGGCATGGAGCTGAAGTATCAGTTGTCCCGCGGAGTGCAGGCGGTCGTACACATCACGATGGCTGTGCTCCGCGAGATTCTCCAATCCAAGCAATTCGCGATACCAACGACTGCTTGCCCGTACATTCCTTACGGCAATGACTGGCTGAGAGCGGACGATTGCGCCGTCTACCATGGATTTTCTTCTCCAGGCTTAAGGCTATCAAGGATAAGGATTGATACCAGGAAATTGTCGTTCCTGTTCGACTCTGACTAACTGCGAACCTTGGTACCGTAAGCAAGGCTGGCATACCAACTGCCCCGGCCTTGCGGGGTGAGGTCCAGGAAGTGCCACATAGGAGCGAGCAAATCGATGCCACGCTCCTGAATGTCGGACGCCATTCTGGGATGCGCGGTGTAAAAGTGACGCACGGCACCCTTAGCGTCGCGCGTGAAAACGGAAATGGTCGAGTCCTGACCGCCTTCGCGGTCTTCGCTGCCTAAGTCGTATTTGAAAGTGTTGTTGCCGGCGCTGAGGAGGCGGAGCTTGTCCCAGCCCCGCTGGCGAGCGTGGGCGCGCAGAGTCGGGAGATCAGCAGCAGCGACAACGGCGAAGTCAAGATTCTGCGCGAGATGGTGGGCGACACCATTCGCACCGTCGAGCCACATGGTGCACATGGGGCAAGCCTTCGTCTGCTTTTTTCCGAACATGAAGTGATAGATAACGAGCGAGCGATTGGGCTGGGTGAAGAGTTCGCTGAGACGCACGCTTCGCACAGGCGTATCTCCGGCGTTGAGATCACGCGGACCTTCTTCAAATTGATAGTCCTGAACAGCGGCTCCCTCAGGAAGATTGCGCCGCAGCTCGGCGACGCGTTCGCGCTGACGCATAAGCTCGATTTCGGCGAGCCGAAGCTTCTCGCGCTTGGCAAGATACTCGGGGGATTCGTTGGTCAAGTTAGTTTGCCGATACGTTCCATCCACTACGGTGTGAACCATGCTCGCTGCCTCCGGCGTCTTTTCTGTGAGGTGATGAGATGCAATCGGTGGCCACACGGAAGCCGCTCGCCAGCCCGGTAAAGTGCGGTTTGTAACAACACCCGGAGAGTGGAGATGGAATAGCTTCCGGAGGTATGCCGGCGGCAAAGAAGATTCGGTAAAGGTCAACTGTCAGGAGTGGCCGGTGGGGATAGCTTATTCCGCCTCGCGATCCCACTCATTCGAAAACCGCGAATGAGTGGGGCACCCACGGGACTCCCGTTCAGGTTGTGCAAGCATAACGCCGGGGCTACTATGGCCGGGAGCTGGCCCGTCTTGGAGCCTGTATGTTTCGGCATATTACGATCAATAGACAGCGAGTAGCAGGAAAACCCATCGACCTAGGATTCTTGGCCGAATGCCTAGTGTTCTATGAAAAAGTCCGTATGGTATCCGACGTGGAGAGCTTCCGATATCTGGTCCGGTGCTGTGGAGCGGACGAAGTTCTCGAATTGCTTCGCATGGGCGCGCTGGAGATCGAGTTTTTTGACAATTTGACAGGTGTACCCACGGTGCAGACAAATATTGGCCCGTTGCACGACCTCGCCACGATCACAAGCAACGCAACAAGATATCCCCAAGTGTCCCGCAAGCTATTTGACGAGTTAGCGGGATCGTCGGGGAAAGGCGCGAACAAGATGTTCCATGAATTTTCTCGTTTCGTGCAGCGATCCGAGTACACGAGAGATATGTTGGACAGGGCCCGAGAAGACTGGATGGATGAGCCCTACGTCGTGGCCGCTATAAAAAGCTACCTCGCGATGGTAATACCCGACTATCCCGTACCTGACCCCCTAAGGTTTCGAGTCGAGCCCGTTGCTGGTAAGGGTTTTCGGGTCTCAACGAATGTAGATTTCGACGCAGCCAATGCGGCATACCACCAACATGTACCTGCCGAGCATTCGTCTTTATCCCAAGCATGGCTCCTAATCAGCATCGCTAATACGAGAAGGGACCTCATGGTCGGATCGCGTAACGACTCCGAGTTTGCGCTCGCTCCCGAACTCGCGCTTATGGCTTCGTGCAAGTTTGGGGAGATATTGTCGACGGCCTTGGATGGTGGTCGGGTAATCGACCTTTTCCAGGAACGGGTCGTAGGGGGACTTCCTAACATTCGGGATGCGATCAACACCGGAGGAAGGACATTTCGTGAAGTTATTCAATTAATCGAAAAGGGCAGCAAATTCAAGGAATGGCTTCGGAAACACGAAGGTGCAGAAGAGCTACGAGACGAATATTTGCGTGAGGTCACCCACGTTGACTGGGCTGACAAGTTACCAACAAGGTCCGCCCGCTGGCTCCTAATCACTGCGGCAAACGACGGCCCTAGGTTTCGCAGGCGGACCGATAGCAGGGACTGCTGCAGCTACGGCACTTTCCGCGGTGGACTTCTTCCTGCTGGACAAGCTGTTGAAGGGGTGGAGGCCGAACCAGTTTGTTGAAGGCCCTTTGAAAGATTTTCTTAAAGCGGGAATAACTAAGCCGGAACCGTAGCCCTGTGCCGGGTGCCCCGGGGTCTCGCAGGATTCGAGACTTGGGCGAGTACGAGCCGGGTGCCCCACACATTCGCGAGGTTCGAATGTGTGGGATTCGGAGATCACGGGTTCGTGTGTTTCATCACCGACCGTATATGTGACCGATACCTAAGCTAAGACTGTGACGAAAGGGCTCGAGCGTTGGGATGGTGGGCACGGTCTGCATTTCATAACTGTAGTTGTCACCAGCGGCGGCCGGAGTTGGGAACCGCCGAGCGTGCGAGGCGGAGATATCGATTTGAGGTGATCGGCGACGTCGTCATGCCCGAGCATTTCCACCTCTTGGTCACCGAACCGGATGCAGGCGATGCTTCTGTCGTAATGAAAGTCATCAAGGAGCGGTTCACTAAGCTGGTTCACGACGGCGGCAAGCGCACGGGCCCGATCTGGCAGAAGCGCTTCTATGACTTTAATGTGTGCGTCGGCTTTCCTCCAAGCCTTGGTTTGCTTGAGCGCGCCAAGTTTACTCGGCGGCTGTGAGCCGACACGGTTATCTAATCAGGCCAGCCGCCTAGTGGATACACGGTCCGTTAGAGGTGCCGAAGGTATTGTCGGCCCAGCTGTTCTGGCAGGTACGGTTTCCGTCGAACAAGTCGTAGCTGGCATTACCTAAAGATGTGTTGGAGATAATGTTGTTGTTCATCGAGCCCTGTTCGGCCAAGATGCCATATCGCCCATTGTAGGCGACGGTATTGTGCATGATTCGAACCTCTCCGCCGCTGCTCACGGTAACAATGCCGTCCTCTGTATTCCCACTAGCCAGGTTATCGCTAATCTCGACTGCGCCGCCGCCGGCGCCCAACGCGAAGACCCCATCCACGTTATTTGTCGCAAAGTTGCCGTGTATCCGCGCGTTTCCCTGGGAATACACAAACCCCCAGTTATTGTTGGTGCACGTAACCGCAGTAACTTCCTCGGCCCCTGAGGAATAGAGCAAGACACCGCCCGAGGTCTGGCTTGAGAAGTTACTGATAACTCCCGGTCCCTGAATGCGGATGCGTGTTGCTCCTGACTGTACCTTGATGCCTGCCCCAGCCGTGGTAGACGACCCGGTGATTCGGTGACCAGCGAGGTTCAATACGACATCATGAGTGCCGGTAATGATGACACCGTAGCCGCAATCCGTTAGATCGTTGGCAAGCACATACTCACCGGGTGTCTTAATGAAGGTCCCGCAGCGGGTAATTTGGCTTTGGCCGTACACAGAAATGGCGGCGAATTGCAGCAACAAAAAGAGTACAGGAGCCGTGAAACGATAATTCCTCGCTGGAGTGGCGGACAGAACCATCATCTTTTATTACCTCCGGTGCTGATGAGTGATGGGCCTGAATTGGTCGTAGCTGATTCGGGCGTGCACGAATATACACCGTGTCTGGACCGTCTACTAGCTTTTTGCTCTCCCCAGTGCCCGGGCCTCGCGGGGTTCGAGACCTGGGCCTTCCTCCCGATAAATTCTCCCCTGTGCCCTTAATCACAGCACGAACCATTTGCCTGCTTCTGCTCTAGGGGTGGCCCAAGTCTGACGGCGTTCCTGACGGGTGCCCCACACATTCGCGAGGTTCGAATGTGTGGGATTCGGAGATCACGTGGATCCGTGTGTTTCATCACCGACCGCAAATGTAACCTGCACCTAAGCTCAGAGCGTGACGGAAGGTCTCGAGCGCTGGTATGGTGGGCACGATCTGCATTTCATAACCTGTAGCTGTCACAAGCGGCGGCCCGAGTTGGGAACCACCGAGCGCCGCGATCTCTTCCTGCGCGTTTTGGAACGTGCACGGCAGAAATATCGATTTGTGGTGATCGGCTACGTCGTCATGCCCGAGCATTTCCACCTCTTGGTCACCGAACCGGATGTGGGCGATCCTTCTGTCGTAATGAAAGTCATCAAGGAGCGGTTCACCAAGCTGCTTCACCACGGCGGCAAGGTCACGGGCCCGATCTGGCAGAAGCGTTTCTATGACTTCAATGTGTGCAGTACGGAAAAGCGCATCGAGAAGCTACGTTACATCCATCGCAACCCTGTAAAGCGCGGTCTGGCGGCGGCACCTGAAGAGTGGAAATGGAGCAACTTCCGGACGTATGCCTGCGGCGGAGAGGGCTTGGTAAAGGTCAACTGTCAGGAGTGGCCGCTGAGGATAACGTATCCCGCCTCACGATCCCACTCATTCGAAAACCGCGAATGAGTGGGGCACCCTCGTCGTTCCGAAGCCCATAGCTCTTTCGGACATGTACCTTCGTAATCCCTCGTCGTGGTCGTTGTCACAGATTTCTACTCGACACTTCGATAGCTTGGGAGATGGCTGCTCATCGTCTGCGGCTATCCGGGTCCCAACGACCGCCGCTGGAGCCTGCCCCGAGCGAAGTCGAGGGGCGGTTGCTGGGAAGGGTTAGAACTATGCGCCGCTTCAGATTTTGTCAGCACACGAAGGACAACGGCGAGCTTTGCGGCTCTCCCGCGATGCGAGGAAGAGCTATTGCTACTTCCATCTGGAAGTGGTTGCCCGGCGCCGGCGCCTGGCGTGCATGGCGAGAGAACGGCAGCTGATGACCAAAGCTAAGCGCTATGATGACAGGATTTTAGGTCTTAAGTCATATGCCATGAATATTTTGGGCCATTACTCGCGCGTAAATTCCCAGCCATCAGGAATTTGCACGCAGGAGGGGGAGGGGGGTAAGGAGGTCGAGGTTGCAGGTTACGCGGAGCGCATCTAAATTAGGTGCGAGGTCGGAGCTCCACATGAAAAAGCCTGTCCCGAGCAACCACCCCACAAAGCCAACATCGGGCTTCGCAGGGCCCCCGGTAACATCTGCCTCTGCATTCATCGACGAGAAGATCAAGCACCTTGGCGACTGGCGCGGGAAGGTGCTCGCGAGAGTGCGTACGATCATCCACGCGGCGGACCCTGAGATCGTCGAAGAACGTAAGTGGGTCAGCGCGACGAAGCCGGGGACGCCTGTCTTCTCTCACGGCGGCATCGTGTGCACGGGAGAGACCTACAAGGCCGTCGTCAAGATGACCTTTGCCAAGGGAGCGGCGTTGCCGGACCCCGCTGGTCTATTCAACTCCAGCCTCGAGGGGAATGTCAGGCGCGCCATTGACATCCACGAAGGCGACAAGATCAACGAGGCGGCCCTGAAGAATCTCATCCGCGCTGCCGTGGCGCTCAATCTCAAAGGCCGCAACGAACCTAAGGGCGGGACTAGCCGGGAACCCCGGGCGGCCAAGAGCAGGCCAAAGCCCCGGCGAGGGAGCAGGAAGGCGGCCGACTAGCTTCCCGGGCCTGCGTGACTTCTTCGTGTAGAGGCGAAGGGCCGGCACCGGCCCGATACGCGCAACCCTTGCGCTAAATGATTACTCCGGTTTGACCTGCTTTTTCCCGCGCCTGTACTATCGAGCTTAACCTTCGTGTGCTGAACGGATTAGAATGCCTCACGATCTCCCTAAAGCTTATGAGCCGGGCGCCATCGAACCGCGCTGGGCCGAGTACTGGGTCAGCGAAAAATTGTTCCACGTGGAAACGCCTGCCCACGGCTCGCCGGAAGATAGCTTTACCATCACCCTGCCGCCGCCGAATGTCACCGGCAACCTCCACATGGGACACATGCTGGAGCATACCGAGATCGACATCATCGTCCGCTGGAAGCGCATGCTCGGGCTGCGGACTCTCTGGCTGCCCGGCACCGATCACGCCGGCATCGCCACTCAGTTGATGGTGGAGCGCCAGCTTGCCGCCGAGGGCAAGAATCGCCGCGATATCGGTCGCGAAGCGTTCGTCGCCCGCGTGTGGGACTGGAAGCAGCACTACGGCGGCGTGATTCTGAAACAGATGAAGCGCCTGGGCGCGTCCGTCGACTGGTCGCGCGAATACTTCACCATGGACGAGCGCATGTCGCGAGCGGTGCGCGAGGCCTTCGTTCGCCTGTATGAAGAAGGGCTGATCTATCGCGGCAAATACATCGTGAACTGGTGTCCGCGCTGCGCCACCGCAGTTTCCGATCTCGAAGTGGTTCACGAGGAGACGCCGGGCAAGATCTACGAGATTCGTTACCCGATTGTGGGCGCGAAAGACGAATACATCATCGTCGCGACCACTCGCCCCGAA
Source organism: uncultured Acidobacteriaceae bacterium (assembly GCA_963833305.1). Classification (GTDB taxonomy): domain Bacteria; phylum Acidobacteriota; class Terriglobia; order Terriglobales; family Acidobacteriaceae; genus Bog-257. Next base: position 212,679 of record CAWHXN010000006.1, read on the forward strand.
ACCATGCTGGGTGATACGGCGGTGGCCGTGAACTCCGGCGATGAGCGTTATCGCCATCTGCACGGAAAGAACGTCTTGCTGCCGTTGATGAATCGCGAGATTCCGATCATCACCGACGACATCCTCGCCAATCCCGAGTTCGGCACCGGAGCGGTTAAGGTCACGCCTTCGCACGATCCCAACGATTTCGAGGCTGGACTGCGCAACCAGCTGCCGCAGATCGAAGTGATGAACGAAGTCGCGCAGATGAACGAGAACGCCGGCCGCTACCGCGGCCTGGACCGTTTCGAAGCGCGGCAGAAAGTGCTGGAGGATCTTGAGGCTGGCGGCTTTCTTGTCGGCGCGAAAGACTACGTGGTTCCGCTCGGCAAGTGCGATCGCTGCAAGACCATTGTCGAGCCCCGGCTTTCCACGCAGTGGTTCGTCAAAATTCAGCCGCTGGCCGACCGCGCCATCGAAGTAGTCGAGAACGGCGACATCAAGTTCGTTCCCGAGAACTACTCCAAGACTTACTTCGAGTGGATGCGCAACATCCACGACTGGTGCATTTCGCGCCAGCTGTGGTGGGGACATCGCATTCCGGCTTGGCATTGCAAAGCTTGCGGTGAAATCATCGTGGCGCGCGAGGCTCCGTCGGCGTGTACGAAGTGCGGAGGTCCGGTCGAGCAGGACAGCGACGTACTTGACACCTGGTTCTCGTCGGGACTGTTGCCGTCGTCCGCTCTGGGTTGGCCTGATCCTACGCCCGACCTGGATGCGTTCTACCCGACTACGCTGCTCATCACTGGCTTCGACATTCTCTTCTTCTGGGTCGCGCGCATGATCATGATGAATTGCCACTTCATGCGCGGCCACCAACACGGCGACGTGCCCTTTCACACGGTTCACATCCATGGACTGGTGCGCGACGCCGAGCGACAGAAGATGTCGAAGACCAAGGGCAACGTGATGGACCCGATCGAGATCATCGAGAAATACGGCACCGATGCCGTACGGTTCACCGTTGCCGCGATGGCTGCGCCAGGCAGCGACATTGCTTTCTCCGAAAGCCGCACCGAAAGCTATCGCGACTTCGCCAACAAGATCTGGAACGCCGCGCGCTTCCTGTTCATGAATGTTGATAAGGCGACGGAGACGGGGCTGTGGTCGCTGGCGGAGTTCACGTCTTCGCCAACGGACTTTAGCGCCAAGGGCGTCGCCGGGTTCAAGGCCGAGACCCTAGAAGACCGATGGATCCTTTCCCGCTTCAATCGAGTGGCGCAGGAGATTCACGAAGCCCTGGAGAGCTTTCGCTTCCATGAAGCGGCCCACGTGGTCTATCACTTCTTCTGGGGCGAGTATTGTGCCTGGTATCTGGAACTGATCAAGCCGCGGTTGATGGCCGAAGATCGCGAGCTTACCCGCACTGCCTACGGAAATCTGATCAGCGTCTTCGAAGGCGCGTTGCGAATGTTGTCGCCTTTCATGCCGTTCATCACGGAAGAGCTTTGGCACGCGGTATACGATGGCAAGCCGCCGGCGAAGTCGATCGCGCTGACCGCCTATCCGCGATGCGATCAGGCCCAGGTGGACGTGGCCGCCGAAGCTGGCATGGCCATCGTGCAGGATCTCATCGCCGCCGTCCGCAATCTACGCGCAGAACTCAAAGTTGAGTCGCCTAGGGAGAAGTTGGCGATCGAAGTCTTTGCCGATCCGGAAGTGCGCTCCTTGATTGAGCAGAATCGCGGAGCGGTCGAGAGGCTGGCCAGCGTGGAGGGCATAACTTTTGTCGAGTCGTCGCTAGCGAAGGCCGCAGGCGCACGCAGCACGGCGCGTTTCGACATCCGCGTGATTTATGAACGCAAGATCGATGCGGCTGCCGAACGCGATCGGCTCAATAAGGAATTGACTAAGCTTACGCAGGAACTGGCGCGTGCCACCGGACAGTTGAACAACGAAGCATTTCTTTCCAAGGCCCCGGCCCAAGTCGTGGAGGGGCTGAAGAAACGTAAATCTGAAGTCGAGATGCTGGTGCAGAAGGCGAACGATGCCTTGACCGAGTTGCACTAAACAGGCTTACGAATTATTTCGCTTTGTGTCGGGGTGCGACCTTGAGTCGTGCCGAATATGGGATAGGCTCTACTTGATAACGACGACCTAACGGGGCATTGAATCGTGGACTGGACAAGCCGCAGAATTACGGCAATTTTGGAAAATGCGTTGCAGGAGGACCGCGCCACTCGCGACGCCACCTCCTACGCCTGCATCGATGTGAACCAGCGCGCTTCGGCGACGATTCTTGCCAAGCAAGACTGCGTGCTCTCCGGAGTGGGTTGTATTCACCGCATTCTTGATGTCTTTGCCATGCTCGACGGCACCGTGACCTCTCATCCCGAAGTCACCAGCCACACCGAGATCTTCGATGGCGTGCGCTTGCGCAAGGGGCAGTCGATTGCCGTCATTGTTCATAATGCACGCGTCATCCTGTCCTGCGAGCGCGTGATCCTGAACATCATGCAGCGCATGAGCGGGATTGCCACCCTCACCCGGCGCTATGTCGACGCCGTTGAAGGAACCAAGGCGATCATCCTGGATACCCGTAAGACGGTTCCCGGGCTGCGCATGCTCGACAAGTACGCCGTGACCTGCGGCGGCGGCCATAATCATCGTCTCGACCTGAGCGACGGCGTGCTGATTAAGAATAACCACATCGCGCTGGCGGGGGGCGCGGTGGAAGCGCTGGAGCGGGCGCTGCACAATCGGCGAGGCTCGCAGCAGGTGGAAATCGAGGTCCGCTCGCTGGACGAGCTCGATGCCGTGCTGGAGCATGGCGCTGAAGCGGTGCTGCTCGATAATATGTCGCCCGATCAGGTTCGTCAGGCAGTCGAACGGGTCAGCAAACTCGAGTTTCCCGTCCCACTTGAGGCGTCCGGAGGAATCACGCTGGAAAACATACGCGCTTACGCCGAAACCGGCGTGAACTTCATTTCGGTGGGAGCGCTCACCCATTCCGCGCCCGCAGTCGATCTCAGCATGCGCATCGGCCCCGCGTAAGAGCTATCGGCCGTCAGCTATCAGCATTCACTCACCATCCGCTATCTCCGTTTCATCCCCAGCGGAGACGGTTTGCCGCCATTACGCTTTTTCCCAACGATTGTCATCACGAGCACAGCGAGGGATCTGCTTTTGCACTTACTGGCAGCTGACAACTGGTCACTGACAACTGGTTATCGTCATCCTGAGCGGAGCGACCGCCGGGAGCGCAGTCGAAGGACCTCTATACCCTCAATCTTTGCTCTCCGCATCGCATCTAGCTATTTCTCGGTCCTCTCCCGCATAATCTTCTTATCGCTCTTACTCCTCCAAATCGTGCCGATGTCCCGCCAGAGAGTCCAACCGATCAGCGACTCGGCCGCATCGTGCGTCTTTTGAGCGACAACGCAACCGTCGTCATTAGCGGTACTCGCATTGCCGAAGAGCTTGGTACCACGCGCTCTGAAGTCTGGCGGGCCGTGCAACAGTTGCGCGACTTGGGCGTGCAAATCACCGGACATCCCTCTACCGGATATCAGCTGGAGTCCGTTCCCGATCTTCTGCTTCCCGAGATCCTGGGCCCCATGTTGAATGGGACCATCTTTGCCACCCACATTCATCACTACTTTCGCATCGGATCGACGAACGCGACTGCCATGCAATCGGCCGCGAACGGCGAGCCGGAAGGCGCCGTCTTCCTGGCCGAGCAGCAAACTGCCGGACGCGGGCGGGGCGCCAATTCGTGGGAGTCGGCGCAATCCGTCGGCATCTACTGCTCTGTCGTGCTGCGGCCAGCCTGTTCTCCGGGCGATGCCCTACCGCTCTCGCTGATCGCCGGGATCGCGGTTGCTGAGGCGGTCGAGCAGATCACCGGCTTGCATCCCGACCTGCGCTGGCCCAACGATGTTCTGTTGGGCGGCCGCAAGTTCTGCGGCATTTTGACTGAGATGAACGCCGAAGCCACCCGTGTTCGCTACGTCGTCGTCGGCATTGGGATCAACGTCAACCACACGTCATTCCCTGCCGAACTTGAACCTATTGCAACTTCGTTGCGTATGGAGAGCGGACGCGAGTGGTCGCGGGTCGCCCTGACTGCCGCTCTGCTAAAATCGCTCGGCAACGAATACCGCAAGCTTACAGAAGGCGGCGCAACCGCTCGGCCCGGCATCCTGCAAAAATTCCAGGAGCGCTCTTCCTTCGCGCGCTCGCGCCACGTGCATGTCGACGAGAGCGGTGGCTATGAGGGCATTACCGAGGGGCTCGACGATCGCGGTTTTTTGCTGGTGCGAACCACGACGGGCCTTCGCACCGTGCTTTCAGGAATGGTTCGTGCGCTGGATGGGAAATAGAACATGCTATTAGTTCTCGACGTCGGCAATACCAATACCGTGCTCGGAGTGTTCGAGCCCACGCCCGCCGAGCATGGCGCTGTGCATTACGGCCGCCTGATCGCTAACTGGCGCGTCTCTACGACCAAAACTCAAACTGTCGATGAGTATGGCGTTCTGTTTCGCAATCTGTTTGCGATGAGCGGTCTCGACGTCGGCGTCGGTGCAGGGAGCGGTCGTCTCTTCGGTCGTGCCTCCGCTCGATTCCACCCTGCGCGAAGTGTGCGAACGTTATTTCCACTCACGCCCACTGTTTATTGAGCCGGGAGTGAAAACCGGCATGCCGGTGCACTATGACAATCCGGCAGAAGTCGGCGCCGACCGCATCGTCAACAGCGTAGCCGCGTTCGAGAAGTTTGGTGGACCGTGCATTGTCGTCGACTTCGGCACGGCGACCACCTTCGATGTCGTCTCGCGTAAAGGCGAATACATGGGCGGCGTGATTACGCCCGGCATCGGAGTTTCAGCGGATGCGCTCTTCGAACGCACCGCACGCTTGCCGCGAGTCGACATTCGCAAGCCTCCTCGCGTGCTCGCCACCAACACCGTCAACAGCGTTCAATCCGGCCTCTATTACGGATACCTCGGGTTGATCGATGGAATTCTGGAAAGGCTGATCGCGGAGTTGGGCGATGACGTCACCGTGGTTGCGACCGGCGGGCTGGCGTCTTTGATGGGTGGCGGCTCCAAGTACATTCGCGAGATTGACGATTTGCTCACTCTCGAGGGTCTGCGCATCATCTTTGAACGAAACCTGCCGCACGCTCGCCGCCGGGCCGACTCCGCTCCCGAGAATTCCGAGCCTGCCGCCCCTCGTAACACAGTCAGCAGTACTCCGAAGCGCGATTGACGCTACACTGAAACAGGGCCCTCTTACCAGGCTGGTGTTTTAGGAGCGTAGTCTTGGCTGCGCCATAGAGCTTTTATTTTTTGTCATCCCGACCGTAGCGAAGCGGAGCGGAGGGATCTGCGGTTCGACTTCAGACGCGCAACGCCCGCGTCGCGCTCAACACTGTGGAAACCTATTTCAATTACTTCACCGAAATCGAAGAGCATTTTCAGCGCCGGCGCGGCACCTTGTTGCTTATGTCGCCGTTGGACTGGGCGCTAATGGAAACCTGGAAGGATGCAGGTATCCCGCTGGAGGCCGTGCTGCGTGGTATTGATGCGACATTCGATAAATGGGAGCGGCGTCCGCGCAAGACACGCAAAGTCAACGGGCTCGCATTTTGCGCGCAAGAGGTATTGGCCTCGGCCGAGGAATTGAAGGAGACTGCGGTGGGCGCAACTCCGCTGCAGACGCGGGATGCAGGGTTAGAGCAGTCTTCAGTATCCGGATTCCTCAAGCGCAACGCTGAGCAACTCGATCAGGTTGCGTTGCCGGCTACGGCGCAGATGCTGGCGCGCGAAACGGCTTCAAATCTGCGCAGCTTGGCTGAGTCGCTGTCAGAAGCGGCGCCAATGCAAATGGAAGATCTGGAGCGGCGGCTGACGATTGCCGAAGAGAAACTTTTTGCTGCGCTTCTGGCGGCCACGCCCGACGAAGCGCTCTTCCAGGTACGTTCGGAAGCCGATCGCGATCTGGCGCCCTACCGTCGGAAGATGACCGCTCCGCAAATTGAACAGTTGCAGAAGCAATACATTCATAAGCGCTTGCTGGAGCAGTATCACCTGCCGCGCTTGAGCCTGTTTTACATGTAGCTGCCGTTTCCGCAGATAAATTGGAGAGCACTTGCAATTTGAAATTGAAAAGCTGGTTTATGGTGGTGACGGTCTTGCCCGGCTTCCTGCTGACGATCACGGCCGCGGTAAGACTGTCTTCCTGCCGTTTGTGTTGCCGGGGGAACAGATCGAGGCCTCCGTGGTCGAGAGTCGTCCCGGCTTTGTTCGAGCCAAGCTGGACAAGGTGATAACGGCTTCGCCCGAACGGGTCGATCCTGGATGCTCGTACTTCGGCGATTGCGGTGGCTGTCATTACCAGCATATCAACTACGCGGCTCAACTTCGCTACAAGGCGGAGATTCTGCGCGAGACTCTTGCGCCGAACTGCGAAGTTCGAGCTACAGCATGAAATCGAGCTGCATTCCGCCGAGCCGTGGGGCTATCGTAATCGCACCCGCATGCATCTACGTCATCAGCCGCAGTTCGCGCTGGGCTACTTTCGCCACAACTCGCACGATCTGCTGCCGGTGGAATCGTGTCCCATCAGCTCTCCGCTGATCAACCAGGGGATCGCTGAAATCTGGAAACTCGGCCGCGCCGGTGCCTTGCCTGAACCCCTGCACGGACTACAGTTTTTCTCCAACCATGACGACTCGAGGATTCTGCTGGAAGCCTACGTTCGTCCGGGTACCGATGCCAAAGAGTGCCAGCCATTTGCCGCCGCGCTGCATGAGTCTCTGCCAACGCTGGCCGGTGTTGTGGTCTTCGTTATCTCGACAGTGGAAGACGAGACCCGGCAGCGAGCCCCGTTAGCGTCAACCCATGCCGAACCTTCGCAGGCGATCGGTGCCGACTCGCTCCTATACCACGTTGCGGGACATGAGTATCGTGTCAGTGGAGGCTCTTTCTTTCAAACCAACCGCTTCCTGATCGACAAACTTGTGCAGGTGGTCGTCGGCCCACGGACCGGACGGGCGGCACTCGATCTCTATGCCGGCGCCGGCCTTTTCACTTATCACCTGGCCCGCAACTTCGATCAGGTGCTGGCAATCGAACCGTCTCCGCATTCTTTTGCTGACTTGCGGCGCAACGTTCCGCCCAATGTTAAGTGCATTCGCAGCACGACAGAAGTGTTCCTGGCCGAGCGCGCTTCCAAACTTGCACCCGACAGGATCGTCGTCGATCCGCCGCGCTCCGGGTTGGGCGAGAAAGCTGCGAAAGCCCTGGGCCGTATGTCCGCCTCGCATGTGACCTACGTCTCATGTGATCCGGCAACCCTCTCGCGCGACCTGCGAGTGCTGTTAGAATTCGGCTATCGGGTCGAGCAAGTGCACCTGGTGGACATGTTTCCCCAGACCTACCACATGGAAACCGTCCTGCATCTGGCGCGCTAGCTCGATAACCCTCGCCCGGAGGCTTTATGTACGCGATCGCCATTATTCGCTATCGGAAACCGCTGGAAGACGTCCTGAAGCACGTCGACTCGCATCGCGCCTATCTCCAGGGCCTGAAGCAGGAGGGACTGCTCCTTGCTGGCGGGCCGCTGGTGCCGCGCCACGGTGGTGCACTGCTGCTGCGGATTCCCGATGATGAAGCTCAGGCGACGCTCGATAGTATTCGCGACAACGATCCCTACACCCGGTTCGGACTCGCGCAATACGAAATGTGGCCCTGGGCTCCTGCTTTCGGCGCAGAGGACCTGGACCGCTTATAACCGCTCGATCCCGCCCCAAGGTACGCGAACACGGAGCAGGCATCGAGAGCCTCGGTGGCGGCCGTGTCGACAGCTGTGCCTTCGACGAACAACGTCTCGAATCCCGCACCCTCAGTGTGCAGAGTGTATTGCGGAGGGCAGGAGCCAATCTTCCTGGCCGCTCTGGCCTTTTCCGCCGGGATACTGGCCGCCAGCTATTTCTGGCGTTCTCCTCACGATTGGCTGGCCGCATTCCTGGCAGCCGTCGCGGGAACCATATTCTTCCTGCGGCGATCTCCTCACGTTGCCTTCGCCTTCGGCATCCTGTCGATCGTCCCCCTCGGCAGCTTCTATCTTCAGGGCCGCGACGCAGCGCAGCCGACGGTCGCCGCAAATCTCCAGCCCTTTGCCACCGGCGATAACCCTATCGACGTAACTGCCTATGTCATCCGCGAAGGGTTACTGCGCGACAGCCCTTATGGCGGCAAGCAGGAATCGGTTGACGTGGAAACCGAGCAGCTTAGGCTCGGCCAGCAGGCGCTTAATACTCCGCTCGGAATACGTCTGACCATCTACAGCAAGCAGGCAGAGGAAGACGAAGCTCGCGATGAGGGAGGTGAGTCGCCGCTTCGTGTTTACACCTACGGGCAGCGCCTGCACCTGGTCGCCAAGCTGCGTTCGCCGCGTAATTACCGCGACCCTGGCGCCATGGACATGATGGGCTATTTCGCCTCGCAGGGAATTCGCCTGACCGGTTCGGCTCGCGCCAGCAGCGTAGAGGTACTGCCCGGTTTCGTTGGCACCCGCATCGGTCTCTTGCGCAATACCGCGCGACGCAGTGTCCTGGCGCGCATCCTTCAGCTCTGGCCGGGTGACCGTGGTGCATTGATGCAGGCAGCCTTGATCGGAGGCCGGGCATTCTTCGGTCGCGATATCAAAACAGATTTTCAACGCACCGGCACGTATCACATCCTCGTTGTCTCCGGTATCAATGTCGGCATCCTGGCGTTCGCGGTGTTCTGGGCGTTGCGCAAGCTGCCATTCGGTCCGACCTGGGCCACCATACTCACCATTCTGCTTTCCTGGGGATACGCCTTCATCGCCGATCTGGGCTCCCCCATCGTGCGAGCCACCATCACGTTGAACATTTACCTGGTTACGCGATTGCTCTTTCGCGAGCGAGCCGGACTGAATGCCTTGGGGATTGCTGCTTTGGGTATTCTGCTGGTGAATCCCAGAACCTTGTTCGAAGCCAGCTTTCAGCTGACGTTTCTTTCCGTGATCGCGGTCGCCGGTATCGCCGTGCCGATATTGCGGCGCACGATTTACCCCATGCAGAACGGTCTGAGGAACATCGACTCGCCCGACTATGACTTTTCAGGCCCAACCCGGGCTGCGGAATTTCGCGTTGAGTTGCGCCTGGTCCGTAGGGCACTGCAAGACTTGGTCGGCCATCGAGTAGCAAACTTTCTGACCGTTCGCGTTACCACTCTTGTATTGGCTGCCGCGGAATTGCTGTTTCTGTCGACAGTAATCCAGATTGCACTGGCATTGCCGATGGCGTGGTATTTCCATCGTGCTACCACGATGGCTCTGCCGGCCAACGCTCTTGTGATTCCTATCGCCGGCGTACTTTTGCCCAGTGCAGTTGTGGCCGTTGGTCTTTCGTATGTGTCGCAGTGGTTCGCGTTGCTCCCTGCCGCGATTGCCGGATACGCGCTGGATGCTCTTACCGGCACGATACGCATCATCGGACACATGCGAATTTCGGATGTGCGAGTGCCTACTCCGACACTGGCCGTCTCAGCTGGCGCCGCACTAACGTTTGGACTGGCTCTTCTTTTCGCCAGGCGGCGAGTCTGGGCGGCAATCGGAATCGTGGGATTGCTGGCTTCCGCCGTTTGGATCGTGCTCTTGCCACCCAAGCCGCAATGGCACCCCGGCGTGTTCGAGGTGACAGCCATCGATGTCGGACAGGGAGACTCGCTGTTACTGATCACGCCTGAAGGCAAAACCCTGCTGCTGGATTCGGGCGGCCTGACCGGCAATCTGCGCTCGGACTTCGATGTTGGCGAGGAGGTCGTGTCGCCTTACCTTTGGTCACGCGGAATTCGCCGTCTGGATGCAGTGGCAATTTCGCACGCGCACAGCGACCACATGGGTGGGATGCGAAGCATCATCGCAAATTTTCAACCGCAAGAACTTTGGTACGGCGTGGAGTCTGCGGCTCCAGGATTCGTTGATGTGGAGGATGCGGCGCGATCTCATCGGGTGCTGCTGAAATCCTGGGTAGCTGGGGAATCGTTCGACTTTGGAGGGGTTCACGTGCGGGTGTTGAATCCGCAAGCGGATTGGCAGTCCAGCAATCCAGACGACCAATCTCTTGTTCTGCACATGCAATACGGCTCGACCTCGGCGTTGCTGGTCGGAGACGCGCACAAACGAATCGAGAAAATCCTGCTAGAAGAATCTCCCCAAGCCGATCTGCTCAAGGTGGGACATCACGGCAGCGCGACTTCCAGCTCACCGGAATTTCTCGCCGCGGTCAAGCCCCGCTACTCGGTGGTTTCGGTGGGATTCTACAATTCGTTTGGACATCCCCGGACCGAGGTGATGCAGCGCTTCGCGGAAGCCCATGTTCCGACCTACCGCACCGACCTCGCCGGGGCTGTTTCGTTTTATCTGGATGGCCAGAACGTAACCGCTAGACCGGTTCCTCGCTGACCGCCTCGTCCTCATCGGTTGCGGGGTGATTGCGATACTCCTCGATGGTCTGTAGTGCTTCCTCGGCCTGGTCTGGCCGCACCATCACCACGACACCGCCCACGCCCGGCAGTATGTCCTGAGGAGCTTCGCGGTTTACAGTCATGGCTTCGATGCCTGCCGATTCCAGCAAACCGCGAACCACCATTGCCTCGGACTCTTCGTCGCTATCAAAAACCTTTACCAGTTCCTCGTGCCCTTCTGCTTTCTCGGTCATTTCTCCTCCATCGGATTCGATGCAAAGGGCAGGTTCCGTAGCCGTTTGCAATATTCCTCGTTTGCGGCTGAAATCTTGCCGTTTCGGTGTATGATGCCGCCCAACCCGGCAAGTCCAACAACGGGATTTCTCGGGGACCCCGGTTCGCCCATCACCATCTACGCAACGGTAGGGCGACCGCGCACATCAAATTGTAGCGAAAAGTAACCGGCACGACTCGACTTGGCCGCTCAAAAGCGGCTGGTTTTCGCCGGAGGGTATGCATGGGGCTATCGGAGCGCAAGGAAGCTATTGGACCGCAGACCGCCAGTCGCGAGCAACTGGAGCAGGAAGAGGAACGACGCAAGCTACGCCGGCTGCAAATTATGATGAACATGGTGATGTCGGTTATTGGCCAGGACCAGGACCTCACCGTGGAGGAAGCGGCTGAACTGGCGGCGAATGCCAAGCGGGCAGCCTTGGCCATGTTTCCCGACAAGGAATTCGCCTATGACATTCTTTACAAGCCGCGCTTGCAGCGGCTCATGGCCGAACGCTTTCATATCCAATAAGGCGCTTTACTTGGCGATGTTGGTTAGGTAAACCGTCAACGTACCCCAGAAGAGCTTGGCCCGAATCTGAACCGGCAGATGCTGGGCATCATCTGTATACCAGATCCAAATGCGACCCTTGTTTTTTAGAAGAGTTCCGGAATCACCCTCAGGACCCACCCGGATCGTCTGAAAAGTTCCCGCCGGAGTTTTGACCTGCTCCTTGCCTTCCACGTGCGCCTGTACAGTCACCGTCTTACTGCCATCGTTGAGAGGAAATGTGTAAGTTGCGCCCTGCTGTAAGGGCAGGCTGGCGACGTAGAGAATACCCGACACAACATCGGTCACACATCCGGGAATATCGTTTTCTGTTTTCTTCTGCTGATTGGTTTGCAGATTGTGTTCTTCCAACACCGATTTTCCACGGCTGTAGTCGAAGGTGATGACGGTATCACGGCGATGTGAGCCCTCTTCGGTGTGCTTCGTCAGCTTGGTGGAGCAAAGGCTTTTGCTGTCCAGATAGGCGTTGAAGCGATCTTGCACTCGATACAGCAGCGCAACTGCACCGCTGGAGTCGGCGGTAGCGATTACATGCTCTTGCGATCCGGATCGTTCGATTCGAAGCGTCGCCACTCCCGCAGTCCAAAAGCGCCACTCCCCTTCGTAATGCAAGGTCTGACCGTAGGGGAACTGAAAGCCAGGGCGCAAGGGCTGGATATGCGAAGCCGACCCGATTTTGGTTTCTGTTTGCGCTTGCGAAGAAGGATGCGCTGCTTGAAGCATGTCCGCCGGCGCGCTGTTGGCAGGCACAACGATAGCCATCAGCAGGACAGCGAGTACAGGCAAAAAACGCGTGATAGAAGTCACCTTCACCCGGTGAGCCAGAGGATTTTCGCAATGAGAACCGCCAGCATCGCGGCGGCTCCCAGCAGGGCATTGTACTCGCGATGACGAAAGTATAACTCACGCGAGAAACCAGATGTCACTCCTCTGAACCAGATCGTATGCGGCAACAGGCTCGGCACACTTCGTATGTATTCTGCGTACGCCGGAAATTGGCTAAGCAGATAAACTTGCTCGGCGCGAATGACGGGAACATAGATGAGAACAAAGTAGACGACCAAAACCAGGCCGATCCAGGGATCGTGAGCTGCGACGGCAAATCCAATGCCAAGCAGGATGGATCCGAGATAGAGGGGGTTGCGCACGTAGGCATACGGGCCCGTTGTAGTGAGCTCGCGGTCCTTCTTCACTTGTCCAGAAGCCAGCGCACGGATTACTAAACCGAGAGCGGCCAGCACCAGGCCAATCACCAAAGATCGCCAGGTTGGTTTTGCGCGCCACAGATAGAACACCGCGAACAGAAATCCTAGCGGCACGCGGATGCGGCGCGCGATCCTGCTCCAGGTCACAGCCGGCTTGTCCGACGTAAGATCAGCCACGCCGTTCTCCGAGCAATTGCTCAGCGGCGGCGATCACAGTTCGCGGATCGATCGAAATTAATCCCTCGTCGGGACGATCTGTATGGCTCGTGTTATCGATGCTTTCCGCATTACGCAGAACCACGCTTCGCGTGCCGTAAGGACCATTGCGCTCTGGCCGGGTAGGTCCAAACAAAGCCACTACCGGAACGCGCAGAGCGGCTGCCAGATGCATAGGGCCGGTATCGCCGCCCACGAAAAGACTGGCACGCCGAGTGAGCGAAATTAACTCTGTAATGCTGCATTTCAGAGGACTGGCAAGATTGCCGCTAGCCGTTCGAACCTCTTCGGCGAGAGCTTCTTCTCCCGGGCCATGATTGATCACGACTGTCATTCCACGCGCTGCTAACGCTTGCGCCACTACGCCAAACGATTCCGGCGGCCAGCACTTCGCTCCCCATCCAGCACCAGGATTCAATATTGCCAGGGGCTTGCCACCGACCGTCCCATAGAGACCGTCTGCCCAGTCTTCTGCTGTCGGCTCCAGCGGGAAGGGGGGCTCCACGTGTTGCAGTTCCTCGCCGGTGATGGTTGAAGCAATTGTCAGCCCGTGGTCCACAACGTGAGCGCCGCGAGGATCAACCTGCCGTGTGTAAAACATGCTGGCCGGGCCTTCGCGCGGATGAGAAGAGCCAACGCGGGTTTTCGCGCCTGAGGCCCGCGCCGCAAGTGCCGAGCGGACCGCACCCTGAAGATCGAGCGCAAGATCGTACCGCATCTGCCGAACCTCGCGCCGGAGAGACCCTATTTCCCGCCAGCTTTCCTTCGCGAACAAGGCTCTGCGCCAAGTCTTGAAGTTGGCGATGTGAACCCAGTCGGCCAAAGGCTTGAAGGGCGACCTTGGCATCGCGTATTCGGTTGCGCGCGAACAAAGCAATTCGGCCCAGCGCTCTTCAATCAGCCATCCGATTTTGACCTCGGGCTTAGCTCGACGCAACGCCGCGATCGCCGGCATCGCATGGATGATGTCGCCCATGGCGCTTAAGCGGACCACGAGGATGCGCTCAGGGAGACGGCCTGCAGAGCCGCTACTTGCCGCTCCGGAAGGCCGGCTCTGGCCAGGCGAGGATACAGGAGCACTCACCGTACGGTGTGCCCTCCGCTTCCAGCCCGCAATTGCGACAGCAGGGTGGTTGTGGAATGGTCTTTGGGATCGCCCACGATCTCGATACGGCCACCGTAAGCCAGCACTTCGTCGCGTTCGGGAACGTTTTCACGGGTGTAGTCGGTTCCCTTGGCCTGAATGTCGGGACGAATTTCTCGGATCAGCGCGCGTACATCCGGTTCCTCGAAAATCACCACCGCGTCGACGCCAGACAATGCTGCGACGATCTCGGCACGCTCGCTGGCAGGCATGAACGGACGCCCTTCTCCCTTGATTTGCCTGACGCTTTGATCGGAATTCATGGCCACCACCAGTTTCCCGCCCAGTGCTTTCGCTCCCTGCAGATAGCGGATATGTCCGACATGCAGCAGGTCGAAGCAACCGTTCGCCAGCACGATCTGCTGGCCGGTATTGCGCCATTCCGTTACGCGGTCGCGCAACCTGGCACGCGAGACAACTTTGGATTCTCTTTCGTTCACGCAGATATCGCCGCAGAATATTGATCGATGGCGGCCAACAACTCCTTGCTTGAAACGGTTGCGGTACCGCGTTTCATCACCACGATGCCACCGGCGAAATTTGCCAGTCTGGCCGCGGAAGGCGTATCCGCGCCCGCCGCCAAAGCGGCAGTGAAGGTTGCGATGACCGTATCGCCGGCGCCGGTCACATCTACAACCTGGTCAGAGCCGTAAATCGGGATCATCAGGGGCGCCGCGTCCTTCTCGAACGCCACCATGCCATCGCGGCCACGGGTAATGACCAACGACTCCAGCCCCATGTCTGTCATCATTCGCTCTGCTGCGGAAAACAGCTTCTCATCGTCGTGGCCGATCCTGACTCCCAGCGCTTCTTCTACTTCGGGCTCATTAGGAGTTGCCGCCGTCGCTCCCTCATATTCCAGAATGCGATAACGTGAATCGACCGTGATGGGCTTATTTTCCAGGCATCCGTTCGATTTTACAAAGGTCAGCAATCGCGGCGTGGCGGCGCCGTATCCATAGTCGGAAATCAGGAAGGCATCGGACGCTGTGGCATACTCGCGCGCCGCATTTACCAGGTTGAGCAGCGAGGGATGCATCTCGTCCAGCGGTTCGGATTCGCGATCCACGCGTACCACCTGCTGCCGACTGGTGTGCGACATGCCAGCCAGAATACGGGTCTTCGTCGTCGTTGTGTATCCCTTCAGTCTCTGAATGCCGCTAGTGGAAACCTTCTTTTCTCGCAGTCGCTCCAGTAACAGGGTGCCGACTTCATCGTCGCCTACCACCCCAACCGGCAATACATTGACGCCCAGCGATGCCAGGTTCATCACCGCATTCGCGCCGCCTCCGGGGAGTATGGTGCGCTCGCGGTGCTTCAGGATCAGCACCGGCGCCTCGCGCGAGACCCGGGCGATTTCGCCAAAGACGAATTCGTCGGCGACCAGGTCCGCCAGAACCGTAATCGAGACCTCGGAGAACGAGTGGACAATCCTCTTCCAGCGTTCCGCGTCTTTAGGGTGCTTATTCATGAACTCAAATGAATGCCCGGTGTATGGACGGGACCACCGGGCGCTGCACAACCTTTGATTGTCTCATGCAGGCTGGGGATTGCGCTCTCGAATCGTGGTGACGAGCGCGTCGACAGCGGCACCGGAATTTTCCAGCCGCATCGCGACCGGCACGATGTACATAGGCTGCAGGGCACCCAGATGCGAGCCAAGATTGATGGCGTCTTTCTCGGTGGTGACGAAAGCCGTGGCGCTAGATTGCTTGCGGAGTTCCAACAATCCTCGCACATCGATTTCGCTGTAAAAATGATGATCGCGAAAACTGCGCGTACCCGCCAGCCCGACCCCCGCCGCTTGCAGCTGATCGAAGAAAATCCGCGGACGTGCGATTCCGCAGAAGGCAAAGCACGATCCTTTCGTGTCGGGAGGAACAATACTTCGCCGAACTCTCCACACGCGCTGTGTTGGGAGTGGAAGCTCTTCATTGGATGTGTCATTGGTCAGCACAACCGCATCAGCCCGGGCCAGTGACGACAGCGGCTCGCGCAGCCTTCCCACCGGCAGCAACGAGTCCTTCGCATCCGTTGGCGTAACCATCACGATGTCGAAGTCGCGAGCCAGGCGGCGATGCTGGAAGCCGTCGTCCAGCAGGTGCAACTGTGGGCCGAACTTCTGTTCGGCAAACTGCCCGGCGGCATAACGGTCTTCTCCGACTACGACCGGCACCTGTAACTTGCGCGCGATCAGCAACGGCTCGTCGCCGTAGTCTTGCGGCGACCCAGCGGGATCAACCAGCACGACGCCTCTCGTAGCGCGTCCATAGCCGCGCGAAAGCACATCGAACGGGATTCCGCGCTCGTTCAGCAACTCGCCCAGCATGATTAGAAATGGCGTTTTGCCCGACCCGCCGGCGGCTATATTCCCGATGCTCACCACCGGGCCCCGTAACCTGTGAATGGTGATTGAGCGGCGATCGTAGAGTCGATTTCGCGCCTGCATTACCGCGGCGTATAGCGCAGAAAGTGGATTCACGCCGGCTGCTCCGTCGACACCTCAGCCTTGTTCGCCGGCGATCGTGCGGGCAATAGGCGGAGCAATGCGCTCACCGTTCTTTCCGTGGCTCCCCGCTGCGAGCGCACGACTTCAAGGGCGTTGTGGCCAAGACCTTCCCGCTCATCGTCGCTTTCGAGCAACTGCAAGACAGAGGGAGTGAGGGATTCCGGAGTGACCACCCGCAGCGCGTTGGCTTTACGAAAAACTTCCACAATGTCGCGGAAGTTCTCCGTGTGCGGGCCGACCAGAATGGCCGCACCGAACTGCGCGGCTTCCAGCACGTTATGTCCGCCATGCGGTACCAGGCTGCCCCCTATGAAGGCGATGTCGGCAAATTGGTACAAGCTGGCCAACTCGCCAATGGTGTCGAGCAGAAACACGCCGCCAGCAATCGGTTTCGCTCCATCCCACTGCGAACGCCGCTGAGACCTGAGTCCTGATGAAGCCAGAAGAGACGCCACCACACCGAAGCGCTCGGGATGACGCGGCGCCAGTACCAGCAATGCGCCCGGATATCGCGATACTACCGGCCGGAACATCTCCAGCAACATCGTCTCTTCGCCTTCGAGCGTGCTTCCAGCGACGATCAGTGGACCAATCTCTTCTCGTTCCAAGGCAGCGCCAAATAAGGAGACGATGGCAGGCTCCGCTGGCGGCTTTACCTCAAACTTCAGGTTTCCGCTGACATGAACGCGGTCTGCGGGCGCTCCAATCCGAACCAACCGGCGAGCGTCTTCGTCGCTTTGAGCCAGAAACAAATCGACATTCGTCATCACCCTTGCCAACAGTCCGTGAAGGCGCAGATAGCCAGGCAGCGAGCGATCAGAAACCCGAGCATTCACAACGGCGACAGCGGTTCCCGAGGACTTGGCCCAGCGCAGGAGGTTGGGCCAGAACTCGCTTTCCGCCAGGACAAGCAGCTTGGGACGAAGGGCCTGCAAGTACGCGCGCACAGCGAAGGGAAGATCGAGGGGAAAGTAGAAAACGTTATCCACGCCGAAGCGTTCACGCGCCAATTTCTGTCCCGTGTCGGTTGTGGTCGAAACGACAATGCGCCAGCCGGGCAGCTGCGCTTTGAGCTCTTCGGCGACCCGAGAACTGGCTAGCACCTCACCCACGGAAACAGCATGAATCCAGATCGTGTCAGGCGAGACTTCATGGAAGAGCCGGTCGGGGACCTTGCCTAATCGCTCGCTCCATCCGGTGCGGTACTTGCCGTGACGCAGCATCTGCAGCAGCCACCACGGCGCGCTGAGAATCAGCGCCAGAAACAGCAGCAGACTGTAGAGCGAATACACCCTGCGATTGTAAAGCTTGGCTGGAAGGCGACGTCGTCCCGTGGAAGGGCACGGGTTCAGCCGTGCCGCAACCGACACCTGGAAAGTGGCTTTAGCCATGGCCGCCAAGGCTAAAGCCTAACTGTCATTGCGTTTCTTTTCACCGGCCTAAAGCCCGGCGCTTCTACCAGCGTACGTGAGTATCCGGGCCCACCCTACGCGTTGATCGCCATGCCAAACACCGCATTCGACGCGTCCAGCATTGCCTCCGAGAGCGTGGGATGCGCGTGGATGATATTCGCCAGCTCTTCCGCCGTGCATTCCATCTCCAAGGCCAGCACCGACTCGGCAATCAACTCGGTGGCGTTCGGCCCGATGATGTGCACGCCCAGGATCTCGCCGTACTTCGCGTCGGTCACGATTTTGATGAAGCCCTCATGCTGACCCACAATGCTGGCACGGGAATTTGCAGTAAATGGGAATTTGCCGATCTTGACGTCGTAGCCCTGTTCGCGGGCTTTGGCTTCAGTTAGTCCAACGCTGCCGATTTCCGGATGGCAGTATGTGGCATTGGGAATGCGCTCCGGCTTGATCGTCTTGGCTGGCTTGCCGGCGATGTGAGTCACCGCGACAATGCCTTCCATCGCGCCCGAGTGCGCTAGCTGCGGATAGCCGACCACGATATCGCCGACCGCGTAAATTCCGGGCTCGTCTGTGCGCATATAAGGATCGACCTTGACGAAGCCGCGCTCCAACTGAATCTTGGTCTTCTCGATGCCAACGTTGTCGGTGCGTGGCGCGCGCCCGACGGCCACCAGTACTTTCTCAGCCTCGATCTTCTGCTGCTTGCCATCGACCGTGAAGGTTACTGCTACGCCATCCTTCGTCTTCTCAACTTTTTCCACCTTGGCGTTCACGAATCCGTTAATGCCGCGCTTGCGGTAAACCCGCATCAACTCCTTCGAAACTTCTTCATCTTCCACCGGAACGTAACGCGGCAGCATCTCCAGGATGGTCACGTCCGCGCCAAATGACTTATAAATACTGGCGAATTCCACGCCCACCGCTCCTGAACCGATCACGATCAGCGACTTGGGAATATCGTTCAGGCTCAACACTTCAATGTTGGTCAGGATTCGCGAGTCCGGTTCCATCCCCGGCAGCATTCGCGCAACCGAGCCAGTCGAGAGAATCACGTTCTTTGCCTTGACAGATTTCTGCTCGCTGCCTTCGAGGGCGACGGTATGAATTCCATCTTTCGCCGGTCCGGTCAGTTTGCCGCATCCGCGGATGACGTCGACTTTGTTCTTCTTCATCAGGAACTGAAGGCCTTTGGCGTGCTTATCGACGATGCCCTGCTTACGCTTCTGGATCGCGCCCCAGTTCAGCGAGACGCCGGCGGTGTTCTCCAGCCCGAGTTCGGTGCCTTCCTTCACGTGGTCGTAAACCTCGGCGTTAAAAAGCAGAGCCTTGGTAGGAATGCATCCCACGTGCAGGCAGGTTCCGCCCAGCTTTTCATGCTTCTCGATGAGAGCGGTTTTCAGTCCTAATTGTCCGGCGCGAATGGCGGCGGTATAACCGGCAGGTCCGCTGCCGATAATGGCTACATCGTAGATTGTCTCTGGCAAGTTCGTGCTCCAGTTCTATAGTGAAAATTTCGAGTTTCTGCCGTCCGGAGGCGCGAAGCGACGACGCCTGGAACTCCGGATAGGCCTTCAGTTGGGAATAATGGCAACAATCAAATAGATGATTGTAAATCACGGGAAGAAGCAAAGCGCCAGCCCGACGCGCTAGGTGCTTGATCCCGCGCCGCTTATGTGCCCCGCTAAGGACTGGCCGTCAATGCTATGCTGGCATAGTCACGACATGAAACGCGTTGTCGAAGAACCTGCCGTTACCGCCGATACCGCAGGGGAGCCAACCCCGGGCAGGCTGAAGCTTGTCGGCAACGCTCTTTTCATTCTGCTGATCGTGATTGTCGCCGCCGCAGGCGCAATTTGCGGTCTGGTACTGGTCTATTCCACCGACCTCCCGCAGGTTACCGAGCTCGAACACTATCGTCCCAGCACCATCACTCAGCTGTATGACGATCAGGACAGGGTCATCGGCCAGTTCGCGTTACAACGGCGCGTCATTGACAGCTACAACGATTTTCCTAAAGTGCTGCGCGACGCGCTGATCTCCACTGAAGACAAGGAGTTTGAAAAGCATTGGGGGGTGGACGTGTGGCGCGTGTTCGGCGCCGCCTGGCGCGACGTGGTACTCGATAGCCGAGCGCAGGGCGCTTCGACGCTCACCATGCAGTTAGCGCGCAATCTGTTCCTGTCACCCGACCGCAACTTCAGGCGCAAGATGCAGGAGGTGATGCTGTCTATCCAGATCGAGCGACGTTTCACCAAGCCGCAGATTTTCACTCTGTACGCCAATCAGATCTACCTGGGACACGGGGTTTATGGATTCGAGGCCGGCGCGAATTTCTACTTCAGCAAGAAGGCCAAAGACCTCACGCTGGAAGAAGCCGCGGTCCTGGCCGGGCTGCCCAAGGCGCCAAACTACTACTCGCCAATCAACAATCCGGAACGCGCTCTGCGCCGCCGCAATCTGGTCATCAACAACATGCTGGAGGACGGCAAGATCACGGCTGCGGAGGCGCTGCGAGCCAAGGATGCGCCATTAAAGCTCAACCTGCAGGCCGAGCCTAACGATATTGCCCCCAACTTTGTGGAGGAAATCCGGCAATATCTCGAGAAGAAATATGGCGCCGAGGAAGTGCACGAGGCTGGGCTGCGAGTCTATACCTCGCTGAATCTGGAAATGCAGCGGGCCGCTCAACAGGCAGTACGCGACGGCCTGGCTGCCTACGAGCGTCGTCACGGCTGGAAGGGTAACCTGCTGAACATCGTCGCTAATGGGGATTCGCCGGCGACCTATCGCCACGTCGATTGGGATGCCAACATTGTTCCCGGCAACTACGTGCATGCGCTGGTGACCGACGTTGAGCCGCTGGTGGCGACCATTAAGTTCGGCAACTATGAGGCGCGACTTGGCCCCGAAGAAATCAAGTGGACACACCATCCCTCGGCTCGGGAGTTTCTGACCGTTGGCGACATTGTCTATGTCAAAGTCGACGAACTGAATGGCACGTTCAGCCGCGTTTCGCTGGAGCAAGAGTCGGGAGTGCAAGGGGCGCTGATGGCTCTCGATAACTCTACCGGCGACGTGAAGGCCATGGTCGGCGGCCGCGACTTTGAGCAGTCGAAGTTTAACCGCTCCACCCAGGCGTTGCGCCAGGTGGGCTCTTCGTTCAAGCCGTATATCTATACCGCGGCCATCGATCAGGGACTGACTCCGGACGACACCGTGCTGGATGCGCCCATCACTTTCAACACTTCTTCCGGCCCTTATACTCCCCACAACTACGATGGCAAGTTCGAAGGTGTGATCACCTTCCGCCATGCGCTGGCCGAATCGCGTAACATTCCGGCGCTCAAGGTCACGGAACGTATCGGCGGCATCAAGACGGTCATTGAATACGCGCGCAAGTTCGGCATTACCTCACCTCTGCTGCCGTACTTGCCGGTGGCGCTGGGCGCGGCCGACATCACGCTGGCGGAACAGACTGCGGCGTTCACCACGTTTCCTAATGACGGCGTGCGCGTAATGCCGCGCTACATCCGTAAAGTGACCGATTACGAAGGCCGCGTGCTGGAAGAAAATTATCCTGAGGTAAAGGACGTGGTCAGCGCGCGCACGGCCCGGATCATGACTTACATGTTGCGCGAGGTGGTGCTGCACGGTACCGGATACGCCGCCAGCAAGCTGAATCATCCTCTGGGCGGCAAGACCGGAACCACCAACGATTTCACGGACGCATGGTTTGTGGGCTTCTCGCCGTCGATCACCTGCGGCGTCTGGGTAGGGTTCGACGAGAAGAAGACGCTGGGTAACAAAGAAACCGGTGCGGTTGCTGCGCTGCCCATCTGGATGGACTTTATGCGGGTAGCGTTGCAGGGCCGCGAGTCGGAAGATTTCGCTGCGCCTCCTCCGACTACGCCAAGAGCGGTCGCCGAGAAAGTGGATACGCCCGAGGGCAGCGCGGGCGATAGCGAGGCGCACTGATGCGACGCTTCTTTCGCTATCTGGTGCGGGTGCTAGTGCTGATCGTGGTGTTCATGGCGTCGCTGTTGACCGCGATGCGATTCGCGATACACGGCCGTCAAACCACCATTCCCAAAATTGTGGGCATGACCTCAGGGCAGGCCGAGCGGGCGCTGGCAGACCATGGACTGGTGCTGGAGGAAAACGACCGCTTCTTCAGCTCCGATGTGCCGCCGGGCCGGGTGATGTCGCAGGCTCCGGCGCCGGGAGTGCAGGTGCGGCGAGGCTGGCACGTCCGGGTAGCGGAAAGCATGGGACCGCAACGGGTCGTTATCCCCGATCTTCTAGGCGGCAGCGAGCGGGCGGCGGAGATCAACATCCGCCGGCGGGGACTTGAATTTGGGAGCATGGCGACGGCGACGATTCCCGGGGCTCCCGGCGATCAGATTGTGGCGCAGAGTCCGCCGCCCAATGCGGTGAACGTCTCAGCGCCGAAGATCAGCGTTCTAATGGCCGCGCCCGAGGACCGCAACTCGTTCGTCATGCCTGACTTGGTTGGGCGCAGCGAAGACGACGCGGTCAACGAGATAGTTGGCGCTGGGCTGCACGTGGCGGGAATCTCCAGCCAGGCCGCAGCCCCTGCTCCGGCGAATGCCGCCGACACACCACCGTCGGGGACGCGGACGGTCGTTAGAACCTCACCGGCAGCGGGCCAGAGAGTGTACGACGGCCAGGGCATCGGGCTGCAGGTAACGCAGTAAAGTGCCGCTGTTCGCTCTTGGCTGTTCGCTCTTAGCCTTTAGCTCTTAGCCTCAAAGGTATTGGGTGGAGCACGCCTTCAGGCGTGCGTCTGGGACTGCACCTAGGATCGAGCTTTAGCGCTCGAGGTAAGGATTGTTGTCACCTCAGCGGCTAAGCCGGGCCCATCGCATAGCCTGAATCTAACTGCACCGTGAAACGTGCTCCACGCAAAGCTAAAGCAAAACCGGCGGCTAGGGTTGAAAGCCAAAAGCAAACAGCGGCATCACTTCATCTCTGACGCGATGATTGCGTCCGCTTCGATCTCGACCAGCATCTCGGGCGCGACTAGAGCGGTAACACCGATCATGCTCGCGACGGGGCGGATGTCGCCGAAGACCTCTCCGTGCGCCTTGCCGACTTTTTGCCACTGACTGATGTCGGTGACGAAGGTACGCGTCCGTACTACATCGCGGAAGCTGGCTCCTGCCTCCTCGAGTGCACGGCCGATGTTCTTCAGCGTTTGTACCGCCTGGGCGTAGGCGTCGCCCTGCCCGACGATCTTGCCGTCGGGACCGGTCGCGACTGTCCCGGCCACCGAAACAAACGGCCCTACTTTCACGGCGCGTGAGAATCCGACGACGGGCTCGTAAGGAGAATTGCCTGAGATGTTCTTGCGTTCCATGCTGCCTCCGCGAAACGAAAATTGTGCCACATCCTGAGCGTGCTTTCTTTTGGTTGCCTGCAAATTTTGGCAGTCAACCTCGGCGTGTGCTGATAACGCCTCGAAAACCGCACAGACACTGGTATCTTCAGCCAACCAAACCCGCATAAACAGCGCATCAAACTAACATGCTTCGATCGTCGTGAAAAGGATCGCGAAGCATTTTGCCTGAACCGGGGTTTACATAGAGAGAACCCGTTCAGTAACTGGACGCGCAAGAAACGCTTGCACTCGAAGAAGAAAGTGCGATAAGTACTCGCATCACATGTGTTGACTGTGCAGGTTTGCGAGCGAAGGAGACAAGTAGACACTCCATGATTCCCGAATCCCATGCCCTGCAAGAGCTGTTCACCGACCTGATCCACCAGCATTTTGACCGCGACATTGGACTGCGCGATTCTGAAGTGCAGGACTATATCGTCAACATGCTGGCCGAATTCTGCGAGTGCGAACAACTGTTCAAGGTATGCGACGCTACCGGCCGTCCGCTGAAAGACGTTGGCGAGATGTTGCTGGAGAGCGACCCCATCTACGGTCCGGCGCCGTGCTTCGACCGCGAACGCCAGGTGCGCAAGCACATCGGCGATTACACCCTGTTTTTCTCCGGCATGTTTCCCGAGAGCATCAACCACTATCGCCTGCGGCGGCAGCGCCTGGAAAATCTGGTTGATTTCATCAAAGCCGGCAAGGAGAGCTACTACATCGTCTCCAAGTTCGACCAGTTCGAGTACGCCCGCCTGGCGCCGCTTTTCGCCAAACTGGCAAAGGAGTTCGAGTCATGCGTTTACGGGCTGAACCTGGTCAAGGGCGATCTGGAAGAGATGCAACATCCGATTACACAGCGAGCGAAAGAGATCGTGATGTGATGGTCACGATCGGCAAGAAGGCACGGAGAGCAGCCGTGCCTTTTTGTTTTGCTGGCTAGTGACAAATTTTTGCCCGGCACGTCCAACCATCCGTAGAGACAAAGGGACAGCAAGGGTCGCTCATCTCCTGAGAGCGGCTGCGGAAGTGATGCGAGAAGCCCGGGGCAACCCGGGCCTTCTTGCGTGCCGGATTTCTGCGATACTAGAGAGTAGGCTCGCACCAGCGAGCGCCGCATCTCATGGACCCAATCGCAGATCCCAAATCCGTTAAAGTAAATGTCACCACCGGTACCGGCATGGATATCGAGTGGAAGGACGGCCATCGCAGCGCGTTCAGCTTTCCTTTCCTGCGTGATGCCTGCCCCTGCGCCCTGTGTAACGAGGAGCGGGAGAAGGACGGCCGTCAACCGGGTGATCCGCTGAAGCCGATCGCGGGCTCGTTGCCGATGTTCAAGGCGGCAGCCCGCCCGACCGAAGTTGAGCCCGTGGGCAAGTACGCTATTCGCTTCTCGTGGAACGACGGCCACCAGCACGGCATCTATTCCTGGCAGTACCTGCGCGACAACTGTCCTTGCGCCGAATGCAAGGCGCATCGCGCCATGGACGCCCCGTCCGTCAGCAGCAGACCCAATTAATCGCGAGTGCCCTCAACTTTGTCGTCGTATTTGACCAAACTGAATCCGCAGCAGCGCGAGGCCGTCGAGGCAGTGGACGGTCCGGTGCTCATCCTGGCAGGGGCCGGGAGCGGCAAGACACGTGTCATCACCTATCGCATTGCCCATCTCATCGACGGCATCGGCGTGCAGCCGGACTCGATTCTGGCCGTGACCTTCACCAACAAAGCGGCGTCGGAGATGGCCAGCCGGGTGGAATCGCTGGTAGGATCGCGCTCGGTATCGAAACCGCTGATCTCCACCTTCCACTCTTTCTGTGTTCGCCTATTGCGCCGCGACATTGAGACCTTGCAGATTGGCGGAAAGGGCTACCGCAAAGATTTCGTGATTTACGACGAGGCCGACCAGCAAAACGTGGTCAAGGCTGCGATGCGGCGACTGGGCATCGACGACAAGCAACTGACCCCGCGCAACGTGCTGGGACAAATCTCCTGGGCGAAAAATCACATGCTCGATCCGCAGGAGGCTTACCTGCGATCGGCTGATCCCAAGACCGAACGCGTCGCCCACATCTACGAGGTCTATAAGCAGGAACTGGCGAAGTCGAATGCGCTCGATTTCGACGACCTGCTGCTGTACGCAGTGCGCGTGCTGAAGGCGTCCGGCGAGACGCGCGGAGCGCTATAACCGGCGCTATCGTTACATCCAGGTGGACGAATACCAGGACACGAACCGGCCGCAATACGAACTGATGCGCATGCTCGCAGGCAGCGAACACAATGTTTGCGCGGTTGGCGACGAAGACCAGAGCATTTATTCGTGGCGCGGCGCCGACATTCGCAACATCCTCGAGTTCGAGCAGGACTTTCCCGAGGCCCGCATCATCCGTCTGGAGCAGAATTACCGCTCGACGCAGAACATTCTGCAGGCGGCATCGGCGGTGGTGGCGAAGAACATCAAGCGCAAAGGCAAGAACCTTTGGACCGAGCGCAGCGGCGGAGCCCAACTCGGCTATTACGAAGCGCCTGACGGCGAGAACGAAGCCCTCTTCGCGGCCGACTATATCGCCAAATACCTGCGCCAGGCCCAAGCAGAGAACGGCGAAACGCCGCGCGCGGCCGTCTTATACCGCACGAATTCGCAGTCCCGGCTGGTGGAAGAGGCCATGCGCCGGTATCAGCTGAACTACCACGTGGTGGGAGGTTTCAGCTTCTACGAGCGCGCCGAGATCAAGGACATGATCTCGTACCTGAAAGTCATCGCTAATCCCGATGACTCGATTGCGGTGCAGCGGGTGATCAATACTCCGGCGCGCGGCATCGGCAAGACCACGATGGAGATCATCGAGAACATCGCGCTGGAGACCGGGGCTTCGATGTGGGGCGCGATCGGCGAGGTGCTGAAACGCAGGCTGCTTCCGCTGCGCACGCTGTCGTCGCTGAAGAGCTTCAAAGATTTGATCGACGACGCCCGGGCCATGCACTTGGGAACCTTTCGCGAGCGAGTGGCGGAAACGGCGGCGCTCAACGCAGAAGAAGCCTCGTCTGCATTGGACGAAGAGGATTTGCAGCACAACATCGACTTCTCGCCCGCCGAATTTGAAGGCGACGATGCAACGGGATTCGCCCCGGAGGCGTTCGCAGACGACAGTACTGGCGAGGCCACAGGCGCCGCGGCGAGCGAAGAGCGGGTCGAAGGCTTCCGGGCACCGGGTGATCCAGCTTCCACCGGCGAGCTGCTGAAGTTCCTGATCGATCGCACCGGCTATATCAAACAACTGGAAGAGGAGGATACGCCGGAGTCGCTGGCCCGCATCGAGAACCTGCGGGAGTTGGTGAATGCCGCCATGGACTCGCGCGACCGGGGCGAGACGCTCAGCGAGTTTCTGGACCATGCGGCGCTGGTGAGCGATGCCGATCAGTACGACGAGAATTCGCGCATTACGTTAATGACGCTGCACTCGGCGAAAGGGCTGGAGTTTCCGCTGGTGTTCCTGATCGGGCTGGAGGAGGGATTGTTCCCGCATTCCCGGACGCTGCTGGCGCCCGACGACATCGAGGAAGAGCGGCGTTTGTGTTATGTGGGAATGACGCGGGCGATGGACACGCTCATCCTGTCGCGCGCGCGCTACCGTCGGCGTTATGGAACAGACATGCCGGAGGCCAGCGTACCCTCGCGTTTTCTGGAAGAGGTTCCGCAGGAGTTGCTGCAGGACCTGGGCTCACCCCGGCGGCCGGCCGCTGCGGGAAGCAGCGATTACGAAAGCAGCAGGCATTATGCCTACGAGGACGAAGACCAGCGGCCGCAATCCCGGCGCCGCGATACGCCGCAAAAAACCTCGTACAGCGGGCCGGCCTACAACTCGATCGACAACATCGCCGAATTTTTTGCCTCGCGCGGAAAGAAGTTTTCACGTCCGAAAGTCGAAGTACCCGCGACCTCGGGACGGATGGGATTTCATCCGGGACAGCGCGTGCGTCACCCTAAATATGGCGAAGGCACGGTGTACAAGCGGGAAGGTGATGGGGAAGATGCGAAGATTACGGTACAATTTCCAAGATACGGTTTGAAAAAGCTGGTCGAAAAATACGCTCAACTGGAAAAAGCGTAATTCCGTTAATGAGGGAACACAGATTTCATGGCAAATACCAAGAGCATTGCCGATAAGGCAGAACGCAAGAAAGTAAAACGCACGGCGCGCAAGAAGGCCGCCCCTAAGGCGCCTCGCACCTACGCCCGCGGCGCCGAGAAACGTAAGGTGAAGAAGCTGGCCCGGGGCACGTCGAAGCGTTAGCGCGCGGCTGCCACTCGCAAGACACAGGCTCCAGTCTGCTACGGCGGGCTGGAGCTTATTTCTTTGGAACTGGTTTATTGGAATCAGCCGGTCCCGGTGGCGTATTCGACGACCCGTTCAGGTGTGACTCATCGAGGTTGACTAACTCCGTTCCAAGAGGTTGCTGCAAGGCGAACTGGTCATCGTGAAGAGGTTCGTTGACGACCAGTTTCACCACAGTCAGCCGGATGGAGTATTCCTCTTGCGGGCGACTGATCTCGATCACATTAGGAAAGCTGACGCCGTTAAAGTCCTTATAGACTTGATAGGTGGCGTCGGTGGCGATATTGCCCTGCTGGTCATAGATAATCTGATGGTGCGGCACCAGTGTAGTGCGGTCGAACACGATTTTACGCAACAAATACCAGTCGTTGCCCGAGCGATGAATCACGTCAATGACGTAGTCCGGCTGCTCCAGCTCTTTTTTCTTCTTGGAGTCATAGATCACTTCGGTACTTTTTTCCAACACGGCGATGTCGTTGGCGGGATCGATCTCGGGAAGCAGCAGAGCGTTGTAGATGACCTGGGGCCGCAGGTTTTCCAGAGGATTGGCGGCAGGATTGGTCACGTCGTTACTGCCGACGTAAAACTTGTTCTTGGCTGGTATCGACAACTTGAACCGGTTGCCATCGCTTACCATGTCGAAGGCTTTGTTGCGCACGATGGGAAATAGACCGATCATGCGTAGCATGTCCGGTTTGCGCACCAGGATGTAGCCGCGAATTTCCTCGTAGTCGGTGACCTTTCCTTTTTTCTCGCCGCCCACGGACGTTGCAATATCGACAGTCAGATTCAGGGTCTTGATCTTGGCAGCTTCGGTGTTGATGCGATCCAGCAACTCCTGCTTGGTGGCAGTTTGCAGCTTGGCCGTACTGGTGCGCACTTCCACGACACGGGTGCGAAACAGGCACCCGGTTCCACCCAAAAGCATGGCGATCAGGGGAACGGCGGCAAGTAGTCGGGATCCACTCATAGTGGTGAAGCTGAATCACGTAGTATACGGCAGATGCGCGAAGCCCCCGCTACGACTCCCATTTCCCTCCTGCGATCTACTGACTGGCCGCTACCGCTTTACGATAGGCGGCCACGTTACGGGCATGCTCTTCAGAATCGCGAGCGAACCGGTGATGGCCGTTGTTATCGCTGACGAAAAACAGGAAATCGGTATGCGCCGGATGCATGGCGGCTTGCAGTGAGGCTACCCCGGGATTCGCGATAGGGCCGGGAGGCAGACCTGGGTACTTATACGTATTGTAAGGAGAATCAAATTGCAGGTCTGACGCGTAAATCGTCCCGCGATAGCGTCCCGCCAGCAGAGCGGCATAGATCACGCTGGGATCGGCCGCCAAAACCATGTTCCTTCCCAGGCGGTTGTAATAAACACTGGCCACCCGAGGGCGCTCGCTGGGATCGGCGGTTTCCTTCTCCACAATGGAGGCCATGGTCACGATGCGATGCATGTCGGAATTGCCAAGCAGGCCGATCTTCTGCGCCTCCTGATGAAAACGTCGCACCATGGCTGCCGCCATGTCGTGGGCGCTGTCGATGCGGGTGAACTCGTAGGTATCGGGGAAAAGATAGCCTTCCAGCGATTTCGCGCTGGGATCGATATCGCGAAGCAGGAAGAGGTCGCCTTGGGCTGCCGTAATAAAGTCGGCTGCGGGACCAAGCCCCGCCTGCTCCACAGCGGCGGCAATGTCGTAGATGTTGAAGCCCTCGGGTACGACCACGGTGCGGGCATAAACATCTCCGCGAATCAGGCGGTCCCGTACTTCCAAGGCACTGGCCGGCTGATCAAACTTGTACTCCCCGGCTTTGAGCGTACTGGGGCCCTTGATGTAATGCAGCGCCAGGAACGCGTAGGAACTGCGAATCACGCCTTCCCGCTGCAACTCGCGAGCGATGTGCCGGGTGCTCCAGCCTGGGCGAAGCAAGACGAAGGTCTGGGCTGGTTGCACCGGCAACAGCGCCGCCCAGGCAAACCACAAGGCCGACACGAGTACGGCGACAATCACGAGAGTGAAGAAAATTCGCACGAATATAGGAGTTTAGATGAAGTGCCCAGGGCTGGCGCTGCATGCTCCGGCTGAGGGCTTCAAGTTGAGCTGTCCGGCTCTGCTGAAGATTTCCGGAACTGAAGGAACGATTGCAGAATCAGCACTGCAGCCAACTGGTCCACGACTTCAGCTCGCCGGCGAATGCTCATCTCGGTTTCGCGCAAAAGACGATTGGCCTCGACCGAGGTGAGCCGCTCGTCGAACAGATGGACTGGGAGCTTGAACCTGCGCCGCAGTTCCTCGGCAAAGACATGTACTTTCTCTGATTGGATGCCTTCATCACCGCTCATGCGCAGGGGAAGTCCCATGACCAGTTCGCCAATGCCGTACTGCTTGATGAGGCGGCGCATATGGTCAAAGTCGTTCCGCTTGTTGCTGCGCCGATAGGTCGGCAAGCCCTGCGCGGTTACGCCGAGTTCATCGCTGACGGCCAGGCCGATATTCCGGGCGCCGAAGTCCAGGGCAAGAATTCGGTGGCGTGGCGGCGAAGCTGTCGTAGAATCATTTTCCATTCTGGATACAGCAAAACTATCATGTTCGGAATCTTATGGTTGCGAGTACCATAGGCAAAATGCCAGATCAGTTGGTCGACAATCCGATGCCGACGCATGAGTCCGCACAAGATCCTGACATAGCAGTGAACGCGGCAGGCGGCCCAGTCTCAGTTCCTGAGGTCACCATCAACCGGTCCACTCTGGCGGAGCAAGAGCGGCGCCGTGTTCATCAGTTGCAGGCCACTGCGCTGCTGATTCTGGCGACCGGTACCGTTCTGACGCTTGTCTACGTCGCTAAATTGCTGCTGGTCGTCGTCCTGCTGTCGATCCTGTTTTCGTTTGTTCTGGCGCCCCTGGTCGACCTGCTGACGCGACTCAACATACCGCGCGCCGTTGGAGCTCTGGTGTCGGTTTCGCTGCATGGTCTTCGCACTTGTGGCGGCGAGTTATCTCTCCTACAACCGTGCTCTGGAGTTCATGCACGAGGTTCCCAAATATAAGGCCAGAATTCAGGGAATGGGAGCGAAATTCCGCGAGCAAGCCGAGCAAATCCAGCGAACCACCGATACTGTGCTGCCGCCTTCGCCGCAGGACCGGAACACCGTTACGGTGAAGGAGTCGAGCAGCTGGACGGACATGGTGAGCAAAAATGCCAGCTCAGTGTCGGAATTGGTGCTGGCGATCACTTTTATCCCGTTTCTGGTTTTCTTCATGCTGAGCTGGCAGGACCACGTGCGATCTTCGTCGGTCATGCTGTTCAGCATGGAGCATCGCAATACGGCCTATGTGATGCTGGGATTGATTGCCCGAATGATCCGATCGTTCATTGTGGGAAATTTCATCATCGGGGTATTTCTTAGCGCCTGCAGCATCGCGTTGTTTGGATTGATGGGTCTTCCCTACTTCTATTTCCTCGGCGTGTTCAGCGGATTTCTCAGCCTGATCCCCTACCTGGGAGTCATTCTCGCAGTGATTCCGCCCGTGATCGCCGATCTCGGACATCTCACTACCGGAGTATTCCTGCTGGTGGTCGGACTGGTGATGGGCTTGCACCTGATCGCCATGAACGTGCTTTATCCCAAGATCCTGGGCAAGCGCCTGCAGTTGAATCCGCTGGCGGTAACGTTGGCGCTGCTGTTCTGGGGATGGCTGTGGGGCGCGATGGGCCTGATCCTGGCTGTGCCGATCACCGGGGCCTGCAAGATCATCTGCGATCATATCGAGCGGCTGCGTCCGTATGGGGCGTGGTTGGGCGAGTAAAGTCGCGGTTTCGTCCTTAGCCTTTAGCTCTTAGCTTTTAGCCCTTAGCAAACAAAATCTACAGCAATGACAGAGCTGGCTGGTAGCGGACCATGTCATCTCGATAGTCTGCTAAGAGCTAAAGGCTAAACGCCGATAGCCGTTTCCGTTAGAATCGGGAGTTGGCAATCATTCTCCCTGACGGGAAATTGGAGCTCTTAATGGCACACATGGTCAAATGCATAAAGATGGGCCGCGAAATGGAAGGGCTGGACGATCCGCCTTTCGACGGCGAACTGGGTCAGAAGATTTACAACAATGTCTCCAAGCTGGCGTGGGAGCAGTGGCAGGAGCACATGAAAATGCTGCTCAACGAATACCGCCTGCAACCCTGGAAAAAAGATCATCAGGAATTCATCGTGCAGCAGATGGAAGCTTATTTCTTTGGCGAAGGCGCGGAGAAGCCCAAGGAATACGTTCCGCCGACGCAGTAACTAGAATCCGTCCCATGATCGTGGCGATCGAAGGACCAAGTGCCGCCGGAAAAACGACTTGGTGCCGATCGCACTTTCCCTACAACTGCGTGCAGGAGGCGCCGGCAGACATTGCCGCGCCCGATCTGTTCGGCGATCCAACGGAAGTTGCCCAGTTCTGGGTCGGCTACGCCGTGCAGAATTGGCAACTGGCGTTGGCGATTGAAAGAGAGCACGGCATCGCCGTCTGCGATGGAGATCCCTTTCATCTCTACTACTCCTGGGCGCTGTGGAAGTCGGGAGCGCTCGCCGAAACCCTGTTTGAAATTGAGTCGGGGCTTTATCGAACCGCGTTCGAAGAGAAGCAGGTCGGGTTTGTCGACCACGTTTTGTGGCTGGAGGCGCCGGTCGAAGAGCTTCGCCGCCGCGCCCGAACCGATCCCACGCGCCGCCGCAAGCGGCACGAAATGTACCTCGCGCTAGTGCAGTGGATGAAGGCCTGGCTTCAAGAGCGGGAGCGGATTCTGCCAGGCACTGTGCGGGAAATGACGGAGGGGATCGACGTACGAGCGTTGGACAAGGGCAGCTCATCCTGGCGGTACGACACTCAAGTAATGGACGGGATGCTTGAACGCTTGGGACAAAGGTAGACGCAAGCCCACCTACTGAGACCAGGCAGCCTGAGCGCGAACGGCGAAGAGCGAAAAGCGTCCGCTTCCTAGCAAGGAAGCTTAGCGCAGTTAAGGGCGGACAGAAGTGATTTGACGATGAAAAGTTGGGGAACGAAGGAACGGTGTTGGCGGCTGACGCCGCCTCGGTTGCGGACATTCTGGCTAGACGCGGTGCTGAAGCGCGGCTCTACCTGTACCAGGGCACTTCGAAACCCTGTTACGCCCTGGCGGCTTGCTCGTCCGGACCCAGCGGCAGGAAGTACTGGGTACCGCGGATGGGCTCGCTGACCCGACGCAGCAGCGCCTGCAGGTCTTCGCTGCGCTCCACGAAGTCGATTTCTGAGGTGTTCACGATCAGCAAATCCGACGAAGTGTAGTGGAAGAAAAAGTGTTCGTAAGCCTTGATCACTTCTTCCAAATAGTCATCGCTGATGGCCTTTTCGCCGGGAGCGCCCTTTTTTTTCAGCCGCTTCTTCAGCACTTCGGGCGTGGCCTGCAGGTAAATGACGAGGTCAGGTGCGGGCACGTTCTGCCGGAACAGGTCGTAGTAGCGGTTGTAGACGTCGAGCTCGGCGTCGCCGAGGTTGAGGCAGGCGAAGAGCTTGTCTTTCTCAAAGATGTAATCGGCGACATAGGTCTTGTTGGGATTGCGCTTCACGTCGAGCCCGCCCAGCTGCTCATAGCGGGCGATGAGAAACGCGAACTGCGCCTGGAACGCCGCTCCGGGTTCGCCCTCATAGAAGCCTCGCAGGAAGGGATTATTTTCCGGCTCGCTGATGCGCTGGGCGTGCAGGGTTTCGGCAATTACCCGGCAGAGCGTGCTCTTGCCGACTCGGATAGGACCTTCGACTGCAATATACCGGGGTGGTTCGAAAAGGTTCGCCATGGTCGGAGAAAGGCTACGACTCGCAGAATATCTTGCTCGCGCTTCCGTGGCAATGGGGCGCTTTGCGCTATTCACGATTGGCGATCCGCCATTCGCTTTCGCGGGCTGCCTTGCGAAAGGCGGACCGCAAATCCCTCGGCTGCGCTCGGGATGACAATTCTGAGAATGTTAGAAAAGGCAAAACCACTCCGACTCAGCGATGAGCGAACAGCGAACAACGAGCAGCGGCCTTCCGGCTACAATCAATCCGTGCTTTCTGAAGTCATCGGCGCGGTCGGTTTGGCTGGAGCGGCCACTTGGGCCGGATTCCAGACCATGTGGCCGACGTCGCAGGTCTACGGAGACACGTTTGTCGGGCTGAAGCCGGGCTCCCGCTTGCTGGCGCTGACGTTCGACGACGGCCCCAACGATCCTTACACCGCGCAGATGATGGAAGTGCTTGATCGTCACGGCGTGAAGGCAACGTTCTTCCTGATCGGGAAGTTCGTTCAGCAGCGGCCGGAGATCGCGCGAGCATTAGTCGAAGCCGGCCATGCCGTTGGTATCCACACCTGGGACCATCCGAACTTGATTTTCGCCTCGACCGCCGAAGTGCGACGTCAACTGCTGGAGACGCAACAGGCGATATTCGACGCGACCGGGGTCGATACGAAGCTCTTCCGACCGCCGTTTGGCGGGAGGCGTCCGGCGTCGCTGCGGGTGGCACGCGCCTGCGGACTGCAAACCGTGATGTGGAATGTTACCTGCTATGACTGGAAGGCCAAGTCGGCAGAGGAAATCGTGAAGCATGCGGAGCGGCAGATCCGCGGCGGCAATGTCATTCTGCTGCACGACGGCGAATACCATCGGATTGGAGTCGATCGCAGCCGCAGCGTCGAGGCCAGCGATCGCATTCTGACGCGTTACAAAGGCGAGGGATACGAGTTCGTGACGATTCCAGCGATGATCGAGAGGCAGCGGTTAGCAACTAGCAACTAGCTCTTAGCATTCAATCCGTGAAATTCGTCGTATTCAGATTTGTGTCAGGGCACGGCTTTCGGCCGTGCCGTAGAAGTCAAAAAATAATTCGGGCTTTAGCCCTGGCGGGATCTTTTGCAGGGGCTGAAGCCCGGACGAACAGGCGGCTTGTCGGCCCGGCTAAAGCCAGGCCCTGACACGAATCAATTTCGGCTTTCGATCTTCGTCTCACGCACTTTCGGCGGGTCGCGCTCAGAGCAGCGCCAGCGCCTCCCGGGCGGCAGCGATCGTGTCATCTATATCGCCTTGGGTGTGGGCGATGCTGAGGAAGGCCGCCTCGAACTGAGAGGGCGGCAGCCAGACTCCGGCGTCGAGCAGAGCACCGTGGAAGCGGCCGAACTTTGCCGTGTCGCAGGTGGAAGCGCTTTGCCAATCGGTGACCTGCCGGGCGGTGAAGAAGAACGTGAACATGGAACCGACGCGATTGGCAGTCATGGCGACGCCCGCCTCTTTCGCCGCGGCAGTGATGCCGGCGACCAGCTTCCCTGCCATCTGGTCGAGCTGCTGGTAGAACTGCTCGCGGTTGGCTTTCAGCTGGCACAGTGTCGCGATCCCGGCCGCCATCGCCAGAGGATTGCCGCTCAGCGTGCCGGCCTGGTACACCGGACCCACGGGGGCGATCATGTCCATGAGCTTCGCGGGGCCGCCGTAAGCGCCGACAGGCAGGCCGCCGCCGATGATCTTGCCCAGCGTGGTGAGATCAGGCTTGATGTTGTAAAGCTCGGAAGCTCCGCCGAAGGCGACGCGAAATCCGGTCATCACTTCGTCGAAGATCAGCAGCGTACCGGCTTCAGACGTGATCATTCGCAAAGCTGCCAGAAAGCCGGGCGTGGGCAGCACGCAGCCCATGTTGCCGACGACGGGCTCGACGATGACGCAGGCGATCTGGTCTTTGAACTTCTCGAAGGCGGCGGCAACCGCGGGCACATCGTTGTAGGGCAGGGCCAGGGTGAACTCGACGAACTCTTCAGGTACGCCCGCCGAGCCGGGAATGCCAAGCGTAGCTACGCCCGAGCCGGCTTTGACCAGCAGCGCGTCGCTGTGGCCGTGGTAGCAGCCTTCGAACTTCACGATGATCTTGCGCTTGGTGGCGGCGCGCGCCAGACGGATGGCCGACATGGTGGCTTCGGTTCCGGAACTGACGAAGCGCACCTTCTCGATGGCCGGAAAGGCTTCGATGACCAGCGCGGCTAACTCCGCCTCGGTGGGAGTGGAAGCGCCGAAGCTGGTGCCGTTGCGCGCGGCCTGGATGATGGCCTCGATAACTTCGGGGGCAGAGTGGCCGAGGATGAGCGGTCCCCACGAGCCGACGTAGTCGATGTAGCGGTTGCCGTCGGCGTCCCAAACGTGCGAGCCCAGGCCGCGGACCAGAAAGGGCGGATCGCCGCCGACCGAACCAAAGGCGCGAACCGGGGAGTTGACTCCGCCGGGAATGAGCTGCTCAGCACGTTTCTGCAAGCTGCGGGATTGATCGAGGTTGCGGGCCATTGGTGTTGCTATTCGCCTTTCGCGGTTCGCTATTCGCTTTAGCTTGAAACAGAGGAGTTTATCAGGGTGGCCAAACCGGGTGGGGTGAGAAAGATCACAGATAGGAGCCCAGACCAGCTCACGGGCTGCGGCTTACGGATGCTTTTGCGGTGCGTCAAACCCCTGGCCGCAATTGGGCATTCCCGGCGTCCAAATTCAGTCGATTTTCCCGGAACCTTCCCGGCGGCCAGGCATCGAAACTGGGATAGAATAGGAGTTACCCTGCGGGAAGTTTCTCTCCCATCAGTGAATTACACATGTCAAAGACTACCAAGCTTATCGTTCTCGGCCTTTCTTTTCTGATTGCGTCGTTCGTTGTAGTGGGCGGACTGGGTGTCAAGGCTGACACCAATGACGATGGTTCGTATCGCCAGCTGGGTGTTTACAGCGAAGTGCTGTCGCGCATCCGCACCGAGTATGTCGAAGAGCCGAACATCTCTTCTGTGACCAACGGCGCACTGCACGGGTTGCTGGAGTCGCTGGACGCCAATTCCAGCTATCTCGATCCCACTGAGTTGAAGGAATACAAGCAGCGCAAGGAAGGCAAGGCCGGCATTGGCGCTGCGGTTTCGAAGCGCTACGGCTATGCCGCGGTGATCTCGGTGATTCCGGGAGGGCCGGCTGACAAGGCAGAGATCGAGAGTGGCGACATCATCGAAGCTATCGAAGGCAAGTCCACGCGCGACATGTCGCTGGCGGAAATCGATGGCAGGCTGACCGGGCCGCCGGGATCGGTGGTCAATGTCTCGGTGGTGCGTCCGCGACGGGCGCTGCCAGTGAAGTCGGCGGTTACGCTGGCGATTGTTGCCGATCCTCCGATCACCGACAAGATGATGCAGGACGGCATTGGTTACATCAAGATTGACGATTTTCCCAAAGGACGCTCGCAGGAGATTGCCAACAAGCTGAAGGCGCTGCAGAAAGATGGCGCCAAGAAGGTCATCCTCGACCTGCGCAACTCGGGCGACGGCGAGGAAGACGAAGGCATCGCGACCGCGAACCTATTCCTGAATCACGGCACGATCACGTATCTGCAGGGCCAGAAATATCCCAAGCAGACTTTCAATGCCGATCCCCAGAAAGCGGTGGCGCCTAATCTGCCGCTGGTGGTGCTGGTGAATCGCGGCACGGCCGGCCCGGCAGAGATTGTTGCGGCCGCGGTAATGGAGAATGCGCGCGGCGATGTTGTGGGCGACAAGACGTTCGGTTCCGGATCGATTCAGAAGGTTATCGACATGCCTGATGGCTCCGCCCTGATCCTGTCGGTGGCCAAGTACTACTCGCCTTCTGGCAAGGTTCTTCAGGACACGGCCATCACGCCGAATATTCTGGTCGCCGACAATAACGACGACTTCATCGCGCCTGACGAGGACGAAAATGCCGAGGACCAGGGCCAGCAAGAGAAAGAAAAGGTCAACCAGCCAGACGATCAACTGAACAAGGCGATCGAGGTACTGAAGACGCAGGCTACCAAGGCGTAGATTCGATTTATTGAGAAACGAAGGCACAGAGGATGCGAATTCTCTGTGCTTTTTGTTTTGGGGGTCGGACTCTTGGCTGATATAGCGGTCCTTTCGACTCCGCATTCGCAAATGACACGAATGCTCCGCTCAGGATGACAAGCGCGGAAAAGCAGGTCCTTCGACTCCGGCGGCGAAGCGCCATCTGCGCTCAGGATGACAGACATGGAAACCGGAGCCTTGGACCGGGATTCCTACTTACGTTCGGCTCAGGATGACAAGCAAGGAAGAGTTTGCCGAAAGCGGTTGATGACAGCCGCCCGAACTTCGCGTAGTCTTACCATCGTTTTCTACTGCACCGTTCGGGAGAATAAAGCATGAAACGTGTGATCGGGCTGGGCGGGGTCTTCTTCAAAGCGAAAGACCCGAAGGCGCTGTACGAGTGGTACCGCAAGCATTTGGGGATCGAAGGTTCGCCCGGTACGGGCGCAATGTGGAACGCCGCCGATGACCCTGAGATACCTGTCTTCAACGTGTGGTCTGCCTTTCCGCAAGACACAAAATATTTTGATCCCAGCCGTTCTTCAATCATGTTCAACTTCCGGGTAGATGATCTGGACGGACTGCTGAAGGCGCTACGCGAGGAAGGCGTGCAGGTGGATGAGAAAGTCGAGCGCCACGAGTATGGCAACTTCGGCTGGATCATGGACCCGGAGGGCAATCGGGTGGAGTTGTGGGAGCTGCCGAAAAGCGGTGGATAGTGGATGGTGGGTAGTGGGTAGTAAGAAGAAATAACTGTGAAGCGAATCGAGGCGAATCCGGGCCGTCGAGGAGTAAACGACACCGAGGAGCAAGGCCCATGAATACTCCCGCTTCGACGGCACCAGCCAGTGCCGCCGGGTTTAATCAGACCCCTGATGAGTCCGCCGGTCCGGTCGCGGCCAGGGAGCGCATCGCGTCGCTCGATGTGCTGCGCGGTGTCGCCCTGCTCGGCATCCTGCCGATGAACATCCAGGCGTTCTCCATGATCAGCGCCGCTTACATCAACCCTACGGTGTACGGCGACTTTCATGGCGCGAACTACTGGGTGTGGCTCCTATGCCATCTACTGGCTGACGAAAAGTTCATGACCATCTTCTCGATGCTGTTTGGCGCAGGAATTTTCCTGATGACCAGCCACATCGAGGCCGCGGGAAGAAAATCCGCGGCGCTGCATTATCGCCGCATGGGCTGGCTGATTCTGTTTGGCGTGCTGCACGCCTATCTGCTTTGGTACGGCGACATCCTGGTGAATTACGGGCTCTGCGGATTGCTCGCGTACCGCTTCCGCAAGAGCACGCCGCGAAGACTGATCGTTTACGGCATTGCTTTTACCGCAGTGGCCAGCCTGCTCTTCCTCTACACGGCATGGTCGATGCCTCATTGGCCGGCGCAACAGCGGGAGGCCTTCAGCCAACAGCTCTGGCGGCCGACTCCGGCTATGACGACCAACGAAGTGGCAGCCTATCGCAGCGGCTGGTTGGGTGAAATGCGGCAGCGCGCCAGCGATGCATGGGTCATTGAATTCCAGGGCTTTCTGGTTCTGGCATTCTGGCGAGTGGAAGGCATGATGCTGATTGGAATGGCGCTGTTCAAGCTGGGAGTTTTCAGCGCCCGCGCGTCGGCAAGAGCGTACTGGAGCTTGGTTGCGGCGGCGGGCTTGATCGGCGTGCCGGCGATTCTCTACGGAGTGTATCGCGAGGTGGCGTCGGGCTGGGACATGCGAGCTTCCTTCTTCCTGGACAGTCAGTACAACTACTGGGCGAGCATTCTGGTGGCGCTGGGATGGGTGGGCGCGACTATGCTGGTGTGCCAGTCGCCGCTGAAGCGCTTGACCGGGCCGTTGGCCGCGGTGGGCAGGATGGCGTTCAGCAATTACATCCTGGATACGGTTCTCTGCACATCGATCTTTTACGGATTCGGGCTGGGCTTGTTCGGCAAGGTGAGCCGAGTGCAGCAGATCGAAATCGTTTTCGCGATCTGGATTGTGCAGCTGACGATCTCGCCGATCTGGCTCAAGTATTTTCAGTTTGGCCCGCTGGAGTGGGTGTGGAGATCGCTGACGTATTGGAAGAAGCAGCCGTTCAGGAAAGTCTTAGTCTAGAGGTTACGGAACTCGGTTTAAGTAGCGATAACTGATTTTCCCTCCAGTTCAAAGCGACAATGTGGCACAATGTCGGCACTCTCAAGGAAGTTCTCGCTCCCAACTGCCTGTGAGGATTTGCGCCCCGGAGACTGGCTTTGCCCTCAGACGCACCAACCGCCTTTTTCAGCTATAGCCGCGAGGACTTGGAGTTCGCTCTTCGGCTGGCGAAGGACCTGAAAAAGGCTGGAGCAAGTGTGTGGATGGACAAGCTAGATATCCGTGCCGGCCAACTTTGGGAACGTAAAGTTGAAGAAGCTCTAACCAATTGCCCGCGCCTGCTGGTGATTCTGACTCCCTCTTCCGTCAACTCGCCTCAAGTGATGGCTGAAGTTGCTTTCGCTCTGGATGAACAGAAAGAAGTCATCCCGGTTCTCTATCGTGATTGCAAGATTCCGTACCGGCTGCGTCCAGTCCAGCGCGTCGATTTCAGGAGTGATTACGCTGCGGCATTTGAGGAGTTACTTGCTAGCATCGGGGTGGAACAGCCAGCGGAGCGGAGCGAGCTGAAAGCTCCAGTACCGGTGGGGGGTCAGCCTGAACTTCCTACGGCTGCAGAGCGCATCGCCAAAGGGACGCCGGAAGAGGTGCAGAAGCAAGCTGCCGACGA
Organism: uncultured Acidobacteriaceae bacterium; assembly: GCA_963833305.1. Classification (GTDB taxonomy): domain Bacteria; phylum Acidobacteriota; class Terriglobia; order Terriglobales; family Acidobacteriaceae; genus Bog-257. The sequence continues at coordinate 252,838 of CAWHXN010000006.1, forward strand.
GGCGCGGTTAGAGCAGGAGGAGAGGAGCGCAGCGGAGAAAGCCCTCCTGGAACTAAAGGAGCGCGAGCGGCAGGCTGCCGAGAGATCTCGGTCGGAGGAGAAGGAACGTGCGATGCAGGCTGCGGCGGCGCGGGCCCGGGGCGACTACAGCCGCGTGGAAATCGGAAGCTCGCCTGAGGGCTCCTTCGTCTATAGCAAATTTTCTCCGACCGTCGTGAAGGTTGCGATAGCTGCCGGAGTTCTCGTCATTGCTTTACTGATTTACCTGGCGGTGCGACCCAAACCCCAAGGCGGTGGTCTCACAGACGTCCCGGCCGCAGCGTCCAGTTCTGCGCCCTCGACTGAAACTTCAGCCAAAGAACCGGTAAGCAAGCCGCAGGATGCTCCCGAGAAGAGGGTGGAGGGATCGCCGGCCACTCCGAAAAAGCGTCAAGCAGGTAGAGAAATCGAAAACGCACCTGCCAACGTGGCCAAGAGTGTGGGCGATTCCGCGTCTGCGCCAGAACCCAAAGCAGCTACCCCGACGCGAGTTCGAGTATCGCAAGGTGTGTCTCAAGGTCTGCTGATTCACAAGGTGCCACCAGTTTATCCTCCGCTTGCGCGTCAGGCGCGAATTTCAGGGACGGTTGTGCTTCATGCGGTTATAGGAGAGGACGGAACGATACAGACGTTAAACGTGGTCAGCGGGCACCCAATGCTGACCAATGCCGCGCTGGAAGCCGTTCAGCAATGGCGGTACAAACCCTATTTTTTATTCGGCAATCCCGTGGAAGTGGAAACCACGATAAACGTCAACTTCACGTTAGCGGGCGATTAGCTACTCCGTCCAGCGCTTGAACACCAGACAGCCATTCGTTCCGCCGAAGCCGAAGGAATTGGACATGGCGTAGTCCATGGTCACCTTGCGGGCGGTGTGGGGAACGAAGTCGAGGTCGCAGCCTTCGTCGGGATGGTCGAGATTGACGGTGGGAGGCACGATCTGATCGCGCAGCGCCAGCACCGTGATGGCGGCTTCCAGTCCGCCGGCGCCGCCCAGCAAGTGCCCGGTCATCGACTTGGTGGAGCTGACCAGCATCTTGTAGGCATGTTCGCCGAAAGCGCGCTTGATCGCCGTCGCTTCCAGTTCATCGCCCAGCGGCGTGGAAGTGCCGTGGGCGTTCACGTAGCCGACTAGCTCGGGCGAAATCCCGGCATCGCGAATGGCGTTGCGCATGACGCGGTAGCCGCCTTCGCCCGCCGGCGCGGGTTGAGTGATGTGGTTGGCGTCGGCGCTCATGCCGTAGCCGACAACCTCAGCAATGATCTTTGCGCCACGCTTCTTGGCGAACTCGAGCTCTTCGAGAATCAGAATCCCTGCGCCTTCGCCGATGACGAAGCCGTCGCGATCCTTGTCCCAGGGACGGCTGGCGCGATGAGGATCGTCGTTGCGGGTGGACAGCGCGCGCATGGCGGCGAATCCGCCGACTCCCATGGGCGTGATGGCGGCTTCGGTGCCGCCGGCAATCATCACGTCGGCATCGCCGTACTTGATGACCCGGGCGGCGTCGCCGATGGAGTGCGCGCTGGTGGTGCAGGCGGTGCAGGTGGCTTCGTTCGGTCCTTTGGCGTTATGGCGGATGCTGACCTGGCCGGCGGCAAGGTTGACGATGGCCGCGGGAATGAAGAATGGGGAGATCTTGCGCGGGCCGCCGTTGAGCAGGTTGCTGTGCTCGCGCTCGATGACATCGAATCCGCCGATGCCGGAGCCGATGTTGACCCCGGTGCGCTCGGCCATCTCTTCGTCTTCGACCTTGTAATTGGCCATGCGCAGGGCTTCATCGCTGGCGGCGATGGCCAGGTGAATGAAGCGCGCCATCTTGCGCGCTTCTTTTTTCTCGATGAACTGTAAGCGGGTCGAAGTTCTTCACTTCGGCGGCAATCTGGCAGGCGAAAGCGGAGGCATCGAAACTGGTGATGCGTTCCACGCCGCTCTTGCCGGCCAACAGTGCCGGCCACACTTCTTCGACATTGTTGCCGACACCGCAGATGAGTCCGATACCGGTTACAACGACGCGACGCTGCAAACTACTTCGATCCTTTCGCGTGCGAGTTGATGTAGTCGACGGCGTCCTTGACGGTGCGGATCTTCTCCGCGTCCTCGTCGGGAATCTCGATTTCGAAAGCCTCTTCGAAAGCCATGACCAGCTCGACGGTGTCGAGCGAGTCGGCGCCCAGGTCGTCCACGAACGAGGCGTTGGGCGTGACCTCGCCCTCATCCACGCCCAATTGCTCCACGATAATCTGCTTTACCCGTTCTTCTACGGATGCCATGAGGTCGGCAATCTCCTTTCGACCCACCTGCGGAGGCGGGCGAAACCACTCGGATTTAGCCATTTGAGCGAGTTCCGCAGGCCGCGCCTGGGACGCGGGTGGAAGTGCCTGGCGGACCGGCTGCTATTTCTTCGCCTTGGCGTGCTGGTCGATGTACGTGACGGCGTCCTGCACGGTGCGGATTTTTTCCGCATCTTCGTCAGGGATTTCGATTTCGAAGGCTTCTTCGAAAGCCATGACCAGTTCGACCGTGTCGAGCGAGTCGGCGCCCAGGTCGTCCACAAACGAAGCCGTGGGCGTCACTTCCGCTTCATCCACGCCCAACTGCTCCACGATGATCTGCTTTACCCGTTCTTCAACCGAAGCCATCGATTCTTTCTCCTGTCGCGTGCAGTGGCGCAACGCTGTGAGGTTCCCCAGCACACGCCGTTTGGCCCGGGGTGGAGCAAACCCGTAAGTCTAATTGCAGCAGGAAACTCTGTAAAGAATGCCAAAACGCGTTCCGGACAACCACTGCATAGGATGAGCCCGGAGCCCGCTACGGTGCATGAGTCCCGTTTCATCCTAACTGGTGGGGTTTGCAATGGTCAACGCGGGATGGAGGCCTCGGATCAGTTTGATGCTCGCCGGTGCGAGCTCTTAAGAGCAGAAGAGGAGGCGAAAAGCGCCGGCTAAAAGCCAGGAGTTAATAGCTGCGAGCTCCGCCCTCGTGATACAACGCTTCCATGCGAGCCGTGGTGCAGCGTGTGAGCCGGGCGTCGGTGAAGGTGAAGGGCGAGACTGGCGGGAGAAATCGGGATAGGACTACTGGTATTGCTGGGAGTTGGACAGGAAGACAGCGAGGCTGACGCCGATTATCTGGCGCAGAAAGTGGCGGGCTTGCGGATTTTTGAGGATGACGGCGGGAAGATGAATCTGAGCGTGGCAGATGCGGGCGGCGCGGTGCTGGCGGTGTCGCAGTTCACGCTGTTCGGGGATGTTCGGCGCGGGAAGCGGCCGTCGTTCGATGCGGCGGCCCGGCCGGAGCGGGCGCGGGAGCTGTATGAGTATTTCGTCGAGCGGGTGCGAGGCTTGGGATTGCGCTGCGAGACCGGACGCTTCCAGGAGATGATGGAGGTCGAGCTGGTGAATATCGGGCCGGTGACGATTTTGATGGATTCGAAGAAGGCGTTCTGAATCGGCCGATTAGAGACTTTGGCTTTCTGAAGAGCCCACCGGAAGGGCGGAAAAGCAGATCCCTGACCGGCCAAAGCCGGTTCGTGATGACAAAACAGAGGACTTCCTACGGCACAGCTAAAGCTGTGCCCTTTCAAAACAGCCGAAGTTTGGCCCCTCAAAACAGTTTCGGCGCGGGACGTTATTTCGGGCTGGAGTCGTCGCTGCCGGGAGCATTGTAGGTGGTGGGTTTTTGCGGTTTGCTGGTGCTGACAGGAGGCGTCTCTCCGGGCGGCTTACATTTTGACGCCAGGACCTCCACATCTGTCGCCTGGAAGCGCTTGGTCTCAGGCGATTTTTTGTCGAGATCTGAAGGAGGAAGCGGCTGCCATTGACCGGTCAACTTCACCTTGCTGCCGGAATCCTTCTTGAGTTCGTCAGAACCTAAAACCTGAAGTCCGAAGCGATGAGACATGCTGTGGAGGCTATAGCGGCCGTTCTTGTCGGGGCCCGTCAGGCAGCCAATTACCGTGGCCTCCTTGGCTCCGGCCGGCTTGGTGATCTGATCGCCGCTGGCGCCGCTGTTGTCCTGAGTCGCGCTGGCGGCGTTGCTTTGCTGCTGGGCTGCGGGATTGTCCGAGGGCGGATTTGGTGGCGCGGTGGCAGGCTGCTGAGCTAAAGCTGCTCCGCCGAAGCCGGCCGCCAAAATCAAAATATAAGTTAGCCTCATGAGCTGTCCTCAGTACCGATAAGGATATCTGAGAATACGACGCTGAGCAGCGGGCAGAAGTTGTCAGCTTTGGCGGCCTTCGGCTGCGCTCGGGGCAGGTTGCGACGCCGAACTTATGGAGCTTATCCCCTTCTCGGCCCAGACAGAAGCGTTCAGACACTCGACCACGCCGTCGATCACTTTGCTGAGGCCGTCTTGAAACCTGGTGTTGTCGACAATGTAGTTGGCGGCCGCCGGGCCGGTCGCGGAAACAGCATTCTGAATGAACGACAGAGCGGCGGCCTTCTTACTGACGCCGGATTTGGCGCCGAACACACCTTCCAGCGCTTGAACGAGGGCAGGGATCAGGGAGATGCCCTGTAAGAGCGTGGGTAGAAAGTTCATGATTGGCTCCTATGAAGAACAGTTGTCAGTGGGCAGTTGTCGGTTGTCAGTAAAAGCAGAAGCAGATCCCTCGCTGCGCTCGTGATGACAAATCTCTATTAGGGTCCTTCGACTCCGCTCAGGATGACAGCAAGAAAAAGCAGGTCCTTCGACCGCGATGGCGAAGCGCCACCTCCGCTCAAGGATGACAAGAAGAAAAACTCGTTCGCAAAATCGCGTGAGCTGCCGGTCAGGATGACAAACGGAAGAGAGTCCGGACGGCGTTTCAGCGTTTGTAGCGCAGGTAGTCGATGGCGATGTGAAAGAGAGTGAGGACGCTGGCCAGCGCGGCGGCGATGCCGGTGAAACGTTGGAGATAGGCTTCGTGACGGTCAACGCGTTCTTCAATTTCCTGAATTTTGCCTTCGTTGCCGTTGCCCACGACCCAGCGCATGTGGGCCTTGAGTTCGGACAGATCGGACAAGACCTTTTGCTCGAACTCGGTCATGCCGCAAATGGTGATGACGGATGATTTGCTCATAATGGATAGTCCACGTGCAGCAGTGCAGAATAGCGCGAGTATTTCGCCGGCGACGAAGCGTCGTACTGCCGCAAATAATAGCCTTGCACGCGCGACAGGCGCGGCAGGTTGAAGGTTTCGGTAGCGAAGCGTCCGGCCAGGTTACCGCAGTTGCCGGGACCCCAGCCCGCATCGGAGCGGCGCACCTCGATGCCGCCTCCGGGCGGCGGAGCACAGCCGGCATCGACCGTGATCTCGGTGGCGATGACGTTGGTGACCTGTGCGGCGGTTAAGGACGCAATATAAAGCGAAGACGACGGAGCGCCCGTGGTGTAGATGATGGTCAGCGGATCGGGCAGCGTCATGTTTGTGAACTTGAAGGCCAGAAGCGCAGCAGCATCGTTGGCGAACTTGATGACGTACTGCGAGCGATCTGCGGCGAGCGAAACGACCTGCAGCTCAACTTCGCGAACGATGGCAGTGAAGGCGGCTCCGCGTGACGGAGCCGAGACCTGTACCGCGTCGCTTGGGACCACATCCTCGACCGGCAGATAGTCGCTGAAGGTGAGGTACTCGCCGGCCCAGGCAGGCTGGACAGTGTCATCGAGCAGAGCCAGCGAGGCATTCTCGCAATCGATGGAAGTAGGTGCGAGCGGAAGCTTGAGGCGGCGAACATAGCTGCGGCGTCCGTTGTCGCTGCCATGGGCGTGTTGCGCGATGCTGTTCAGGTCCTGCACGCGGGCAATGGCGCGAGCGCTGGTGCGATAGGCAACCACAATCTGCTCGTTTTGCTGCGGTGGATAAGGCGGATAGAAATGCAGTTCGCCCGTCGAGCTGATGTAGCACTCGCCGCCATCGGCCAGTGCGCCCGCCAGCCGGGTACGAAATTGATCGCCGGGAATCATGCTGCGAATCTCGGCGTCGACGATGTGCTGCAGACGAGTGAAGGAAACGCTGGCGAACAGGCTGGTTTCGTTGATCAGGGCATAGGTTGCGAAACCTGGCGGCGCGGGCAACACATCGTCGTAGAGCACGGTTGCGGGCGCTGCCAGGGTGGCAGGATTGCCGGGATCGACGTCGTGTACGGTGAGCACAACTCGGAGAGTGGCTGCGATGGAGTCTCCGCCGCGCCCGTCGCCAGCGGGATGAGTGGAGGATAGATACGTCTGGTGGACGCGGTGGCCTTCGTTACAGAACAGCTGCGTAGCGAAAGCGTAATAGTGTCCCGGCGTGGTGGTAAGTACAGGACCGGTGGCAGCGCCATTGATCAGGCCTTGAATGTAGGAGTTGCTTCCATCCGGTGAGACCTTGAAACCGGCGATGCAGTTGGGATCGGAGGGCGAGCCGTTATAGATGCCGCCGATGGTGCCGCTGGACGCGGCGCTGAAAATAAACTGACCATGCTGCATCATCAGCCCGCCGGCGAGTTCTAACTGCTCGACAAAGCTAACCGTCGCCGGACCACCGTTGATCTGAAGCTGGCCTGCGCTGACGGAGACGACGCCGTTGGGATCGGTCACACTCCAAAGCGCGGGCTCAAGAGGCGAGGTGAGGTAGTCCTCTTCAAAGACGGTGGTGGTGGTTTTGCTGAATGGCGTCTCGGAGAGATAGAAGCCCAGTGTGGTGCCGTCTCCGAGGAAGTAGTCGCGAACGTAGTCGACCGGCTCGAGTTCACCAATGATGGTGATGTCGTTGCGCAGCTCGTCGGGCTGGAGCAGTGTGAGCGCATTGGGAGTGAAGTTGGGATCGCTCTCGCTGATGGTGAAACTCTGCTGCCCGACGGGCTGGAACAAGAGCTTGCCATCGTGCGCCCGATAGGTGGCGCGCGTCATGGTGGTCAATTCCTGAGCGTGGTCGGTCCAGGTCTTCTGCGGGACGATGAGGAACTGGTTGACCGGGCTGACGTCTTGCACTCCGGATTCGTCGAGACCGCCGGGCAGCACGTCGTTAGTGAGGGTTTGCAAGCGCATTACCGGCGGTGCGCCAGGCGAAAGGCGTACGGGCCGGCAGGGCGTTCTGATCGAGCAGGCAGGAATCGTCGATCGCCTGCAGAAGGTAACGCCAGGCGGGAAGCTGTCCGTAGCCCAGATATTGCTGCTCAGGAGCGGTGGCGAGATATCCGGTGAAGAGGGCGAATCCGTCACTGCGCTGGAGAATGATGCGGGCGCCGCTCACGGGTGGATCAAAGTTGCCGTCGCTGGCGACCAATGAGGCTGTCATGGTGGCGGCGCAATTCAAGCGGCGAACGATCTGGGGCAGGTGATCGGCATCGACGTAGGAGGTGTAGTCCTGTTGGCCGAGGCCGGCGTTGTTATCGATTAAGAGATTCATTAAGATCTCCGATGTTTATCTCGACTTAGTGGGAGTCTGACATTGTGTAGACGGGTATAGAGATCCTTCGACTGCGCGCGCATAGAGGTCGCTTCGCTCAGGATGACAGCGGAAAGCAGTTGTCAGGCCGGTTGTCGGTTGTCAGCCAAAGCAGAAGCAGATCCCTCGCTGCGCTCGTGATGACAAGTCGAGCGGGGAAACTGCGTAGTTGCGATGTAGGGGTCTTCGACTGCGCTCCCCTAGGTCGCTCCGCTCAGGATGACAAAGAGAAAGCTGGTCCTTCGACTGCGCTCGCTGCGGTCGCTTCGCTCAGGATGACAGCCTAAGAGGACTGAGGCCTTACACGGCGGCGTTGGCGGCGGGGAAATAGCTGCGGTAACAGAGCACCGTCTCGCCGTCATTGCTGTCAGCTGTCGGCAAAGCGTGCAGGCTGACGTGCAACATGTGACTGAAGAGCGGGGCAGCAAATTCCTGGCGAGTCTCGGCCGCGCTGGCCGCTGGCTGGAGCCGGGGATAGAAGAAACAGGAGCGTCCGCCACTGTCGGGCGCGACCACGAAAAGTCCTGACCATTCCTGAAAGAAGCTGCTGCCTTCACGATCGACGAAGGCAACAACTTTTTGCACGCCCATGCCGGTGGTAGGCGGCGCAATGAGCGGCTCGGCCAGTAACAACGCAGATGGTGTGACGGCGCTGACGCGCGAAACGTTGAAGGTGATACGGCGAACAAAGTCAATCATCGATCCCATGGTGACAGGCGATAGAAGATAGGTGCCGGGCGCTCCTGAACCGAGGTAGCCGGTGGTTCCGGTGTAATCGAGATCGACGGCAACGATGTCGCCGACGTTGAAGTTGCTGAGCTGGTCGGAGGTGAGAACAAGCTGAGTCTGGGTTGAGCCGGGTTGCACCGGCGAGGCCGGAAGCGGCGTGCCTCCTGAGGGTTCGGGCAGGGTTGTCGGTATCTCGGCCAGCACGTTCATCTGCTGCGTACCTCCGGAGAGCGCCAATTGCAGCTTGCCCCAGGACGGGAGATCGAATTCCAGACGGGCTTCAGGTTGGGTGCGATATTGCACGGTAATGTTGGCGCCGGGACCGGTGCGCAGGGCTTCGTACTTGGTGAGCGCGGTGCGCTGAAAGTTCTCAACCCAGCCGAGATCGATGAAGGGAGCCGGGGGCGCATCGAGATCGAACTGTCCCTGGCCGGCGGGATCGAAAGCTGCGATCAGGCCGGTGGCTCGGTTCACGGGAGCGGCATAGGCTCGCACGGCGCGCGCCGCCGGCGCCATCTGGGAGCGCTTAGCGTAAGGACTGGAGCTCATGTCTGATTCACCTCGGGATAGAAAAACACAGTGATGGTGACGTCACGTCCTACATACGGGGACACGCTCTTGGCAGCAGTGAGAACCGGCTGCGTCCAGAAGATGGTGGAAGCCAATGCCACAGGCGGGCCAGAGCTGTAATCGTATTTTGGAGTTTGTGGAGGCGAGCAGATGGCCAGCAGATCGCAGTCGAGGCTGGCCAGATCGCGGCCGCGATCGAGACTGGCATTTGGAACGGACCCTTTGGTGCAGTACGCGATGGTGCAATCCAGGGCCATCAGCGTACCGGCCTGAAGAGGCGCTGGGCGAGCGTTTCCCCAATGCAGATAGAAAGTGTCACATAAGAGCGGCGCGCCGCTGGGCGGTTCGTTCTCAAGCACCGCGATTGCCGGCCGAGTAGCGCCGTCGAGGGTCACGGTGCGATTGGGATCGACCGCGACAAGCCGGTCGCGCAGGGCGATGTAAAAACTGTCTTTGGTGGGTTGCATGGTTCGGTTACTCCGTGGCCTGGATGCGGTAAAAGCAATCGGATCCGAAGAAGCGGTCGACGATCACGTGGTCGATATGCATCAACTGATCGTGATGGAGAACGCCTTCTGCGGTCAGAAGCCAGGTTGCAACGTCGGTTACGCCGTGATCTTTTGCAATCGGGGCGAGCGCGGTGGCGCTGAGCATGAACTCAAAGCGTGGGCTGCCATCTTCGCTGGGCGGCAGGGAGGTCACAACGCAAGGAGCGATTTGCAGATCCTCGGAAGGCGGCGGCTCGAGGCCGAGTTGACTGCCGGTATCGCCGGTCGATGGATCGGCCACCCTTATGGTGACTTGAGTAGCGCTGTACGATTGCAACAAGGCGTTAGCGAGACGCCGGGCCGCGCAGCCGCGGCCGGGAGTGGTTTGTTGAAGTCCGGACATGGTCAGCCTACCTTCTGCGCAACATAAGGCGCCAGCATGGCTTGCACTGTGGAATCGAGGAGCGTGTCGGCGAAGTAGGTGAAGTGCATCGCGTTGAGGGAGCCTTCCTTGACGTTGAGCGCCGGCATTGCCTGAGCGTTACGAACCAGCTGCACGCAGGCAAACTTCACCTGGTCGGGGACTGTACTGAAGCCGGCGGTGTAGGTGAGTTCCATCTCGTCGAAGAACAGGCCCAGAGGATTCGGCAGCCAGGAAACCTCGCCGGTGTCGGCGAAGTAATCGAAGGTGGTGAGATCCAAATCGATCCAGACGCCGGGAAGACCGAACGTGATGGCAAATTCAGAACTAATCTCCCACAATGTGGGATCGTCGCCCCGGCGCGGAGTGCCGTAGCGTGCCCGTCCGGAAATCAGGGGAGATTGCGAGCCAGTGACAATGGCTAGCGGTAAATAAGTGAGCCGGAGGTTGTTGCGACCGGGAACGAGGCGGACACGCTCGGTGAACTGCGAGATCCACAGGGTGGGCCGGTTGCAGTGAGCGTCGATGAGCGAGGAGGCAGCCGACACCCAGGATTCAGGCGTGTCGGGCTCAAGCCCATAGGTTTGATATTCAGAGTCAGCCAAGTAATTCATCAGGATTCCAGTCACCGCCGCGAGGGACGGTTGGTTGAGCAGGGAGAGAAAAAGACCCACCCAAGCAAAGACGGCTTGGGTGGGGCACCCGCATTTGGGTAAGGCACCCGTCATGGACGCGTGTCAAACGGAGCAGTGCCGATTAGCGGTCGACAATCACCTGGTAGTGGGCGTAATTGGCGCCCTTGACTACGACGGCCCCAAATTTCACTACCACCATCTGCGAGGCCAGCGAACTGGGAGTGCCGAGGCGGAAGATGCGAGGAGTGGGATTGGTGAGCCAGTGATACTCGATCATGTCTTCGGTAACGATGTAGACCGGCAATTGCGCACTGCCGCTACCGGGCGTGCCGGTGTAAGGCAGCGACCAGTCGGGGATCAACGGCAGATCGCCAGCCTGGGTAGAGAGCGTTTTCACGGTAAGGCCGCCGGCCACCTGCGTGGTCGAGAGCACAACGTTGAACTCGGTCTTCATCTCGCGATCGATCAAGTCGAGCAGCACCGGATTGGAGTAGATGGCGGTGGGTCGCACCTCGTAGTTGCTGTTGGCGACCATTTGCGCGACGGTAGACTTCAGGCCGTCAACGATGCTGCTGGTGGTGGAAATGCTGGCGGTGTTGCCACCGGCGACGATCTGTCCGCAGACACCGAAATACTGAGGCGTGGTGGGATTGGACAATGATGTGTCGTTGCCATTCCACAAGGCGACGTCGTGGGTACGCAACAGGCCCTCGACCGAGTCGGCGAGGTCTTTGGCCTGGAGATAGGCGAACTGGCTTTGCTGGGAACCGACTTCAATATCGAAGACGTTGTAGTTGATCTGCGAGACCAAACACTTGAGGGGAACGCTGCGCTCCACGCGAGTAGGCGTCACCAGAGTGGGAACGATGTTACGCGGGTCAACGAAGGCGTTGGCGGCGGTGGGCGAGGGGATGGCAGTCTCCTCGAAGAAGCGCGAGGGGTGGCCGGTTGCGGGAATTTGCTTGATGCGTTGACCGAACGGGCCACGACGGCGAACGATGTCGGTGATTTCGGACTGGTAGAGATCGACTTCGATCGCACCCGGGCCCATGTAATCGGCGGCGGCTTGCAGGTTAACGAATTGTGCTTTCATGATGTCCTTTCGAAAAGCAGTGACGAGGGGATAGGGGTTAGGGGCTAGAAAACCGCGGGCGTTTAGCGCTAGCCCGGATGGTTCGCAGCGGATTGGCTAGGCGAGGATTCCGGCGCGAGCGAGTTCGGCCTTGACGGCGATGCGCTGCTCAATGCTGAGGCCGGCGAGAGCTTTCTCGACGATAGGAGCCTCGATGAGTGCGTCGCCTTCGACGCCTTCCTTGGCGATCAGAGCGCTCACCATGGGAGACAGGGTCTTGCGGCGGGCGGTGTCGCTTTGAGCTTTTAGGTCGTGGTTGGCCTTTTCCAACTCAGCCAGCTTGATGCGAAGCGAGGTGTCGTTTGGCGAGGCAGCCTGTAAGTCGCCTTCATCGACTGCGGCAACGATGCGATCGATTTTTGCGTGCAGGGAGGCGAACTGGCCATCCAGGTTAGAGAGCGCGTCGGCCAGAGACTGGGTGGCCTGCGCCATTTGACCGGCCAGCGCCGGCATATCGGGAGTAGGGTTCGAGTTGTTTTCCTGATCCATAGGTGTCCTCTTACATTGTGGGATGGGGCTAGTGGCTAGCAACTAGCGACTAGCAATTAGCGATTAGTAAAAGCGCGTTTGGTGGATGGCGATGCCCGCGCCGGTGAAGTGGCAGGCGAAAGGGTCGAAAAGCAGATCCCTCACCGGCTGAAGCCGGCTCGTGATGACAACAGATAAAGGAGGCTCTACGGCGTAGCTGAAGCGCGCCCATTCACATCGCCGCAGCCGAGTTCTACAGACAAATTGTGAAGTCTGGCTGGTGATGCAGCAAATGTGGAGTTCAAGTACACCATCGAAGCTGCATTGCCTGGATTGGGTAGGGTCTGAAGCTAGAAGCCATCTAAGCTGTCCCATTAATCCGAAACGCTTCTGCCCCGAGCAGCCTCAGGGGCCAAAGCCCGACATTCAAACGACCCTTACGGCACGGCCGAAGCCGTGCCCTTTCAAAACCGATTTACGAACAGCGATAACGTGTAGTTGCTAGTTGCTAGCTGCTCACTTGCCAATGCGATCCAGGTTTGCGGATAGGCGGCCTTGACGCGGCGGAGAATGGCGGCTCCGGTAAAGGTGAAGTTAGTGACCGTCCAGATGGAAGCCTGCTGGTTGGGCACGCTGGCGTTGGCTATTTCGTAAGACATGCCGAGCGTGCCGCCGTGCTGGGCGCGGATGTCGTTGACCACGTCAGGAAAGTCGTGCGCAAACAAGTAGCCGGTGATGGCCACCTGTCCGGTGGAGCTGGCAGGTTTGCCCGCAGGCATGGGGACGATGTTGGCTTCGGTGATGATGCCGATCTTGCGACGCGCGTCGTGGGTGTCGAGCGACGGAGCGTAATCGAGTGCCATGCCTAACAACGACGGCAGGGCAGCTTCGGTGGCCGCGCGGGTCAACATCACTCGATGACCACGGGCACCGCCAGGTGAGCGTTGCGAGGCGACGCCGACTAAGGTGAGAACGCCGCGAAAGGGGAGGCGGTTGGGATGTCCGGCGACATCAGGCAGGGATAACGCCATAGCTTCGAGATTCATGGAGGTTCCTCGTTAGGGATGACAAATCAAGAGAGAGTTGCGATCACTCCGCTGCGAGCGACAGCAGGCCCTCCGCTGCGCTTCGCTCCGGTCGGGATGACAAATCGAAAGAGGGTTGCGAATCGCGAAGTGCAGGTTGAGAAAAAAGAAAGAAGCAGATCCCTCGCTGCGCTCGTGATGACGACCAAGACAAGGCAGCTCCTTGGTCGCCGCTCAGGATGACAAGACGAGAAGCAGGTCCTTCGACTACGGTGGCGAAACGCCACCTCCGCTCAGGATGACAACAAGGCAGTTGTCGGTAGCTAGTTGTCAGTTGTCGGTAAAAGCAGAAGCAGATCCCTCGCTGCGCTCGTGATGACAAAACTGAGTTGGGGAAGCTGCGTTGTCCGCAATTTACGGTCCTTCGACTGCGCTCCCTGCGGTCGCTTCGCTCGGGACAGCTCAGAGAGAGCGAGCAACTGCAGGTGCAGCGACCGACCGCCTACTGCATGGGGGGAGCGTCGGCGAGGCCGGCGTGCTGCTCGGGCAGGGGCGGCAAGCCTCGCATGCGGCGAACTTCGTTGATGGTGAGGACGCCGCAGCCGATGAGCGTTTGCTGGATCTGCGCCTGTTCCAATTCGTTCGGCGCATCGACGTCGGTAAAGACGAATTCCAGATCGTCCCAGCCCAGGCGCTTAGTGATGGCATCGCGCGTGAGGTGTTCGGCGATGAGCCGGGCGACGGGCACGACGGCAGTTCGGAAGGCGTCGTCATACTGTGTGGTAGCTGTGTTGCGATTGACGTCGCGCTCGAGGCCGAGAAGCATGGGCGGCAGGTCGAAAGCATCGGCGATGATGCGAATGAGGAATTCCTGCCATTGCAGGCGCAGGTCGGCATCGGTGCCGCCGCTGAAGCGCAGCACTTCGGGTTTGGTCTCGACCGAGAGGATGGGAACTTTGCCGGTGCCTTCGATTTCGTCCTGCCACCAGCGGATGAGACGCTCGTGATGCTGCGGGCTGAGACCCTGCAGCCAGAGAGCGTATTGCACGACGCTGTTGCTGGCCAGGCGCGAGGCGAAGCGATGGGCGCAGAGGAATTCGTGAATGGTTTCGAAGGCGACTTCGAGTTTGCCCAGCCCGAACGGCGTGTGAGTACGTGGGTTGAGGCGAATGTAGGAGAGCTCTTCGTCGGTGAGCGAGATGTCTTGATCGGGCACGAATGCGGCTGTGGCCTGGACGTAGTGCGGCGAGGTAGGATTGCCGTCCCAGTCGGAGCGAATGCGAATGCTGGCGCCGTCTACCGGCCAGAGGACGAGTGGGCGGCCGGGATCGCTGGTGAGATCGAGTTCGATGGCGCCGAAGCCGCCGACCAAAACGTCTTCGAGAATCTGCTCGATGAATGAGCGGAAAGAGTCAGCGGGATTGGGCTGCTCGAAGTTGAGGACAAGCGTGGCGATGCGCTCGGCGGCGTCAGGCAGATCGTCGAGGGAGCGGCCGTGTCGCGGCTGAATGCGCCACTGCATGCCGGCGATGCGGTCTTTGATGGTGTTGATGGCCTTGCGCGCGATGGGCATTTCGGCGAAGCGGCGCAGATTGGCGGGTGTGGGTTTAGGCATGACTCCGGCACGCACGAGCGTGGGTGCCCCCGGAGCGAATATGGTGGGTAGCGGCACCGTTCTGCGGGCAGGTTCGGCGCTGGTGGCTTGCAGCGCGGCGGGAGGGCGATGAATCAGCTTGAGAAACGACGATCCAGCGATGCGGCGCAGAGCGCCGCTCAAAGTGGCTTGCATGTTCATGGGTTAACCCCTGAAGAAAGTGGATGGTGGATAAGAAAGTTGTCAGTAGCCAGTTGTCAGTTGTCAGTAAAAGCAGAACTGCTGAAAGACTTGGCAATTGCCGACTGCCACCGGCTGAAGCCGGCTCCGGATATCTAAAGTAAGAGACTTAGACGCGACGCTAAAGCATCGCTCAACCCGAACAAAGCGCCGCCAAGAGCTCTTTGGCAGCCTGCTAGAGCTTGAGTTCCAGACGGGCGCGTTCGGCGATTTGCGGCAGTTGACTGACCCTGGCGACTTCGATCTCACTGTCCCGTAGAGTTGCCAAGGCGAAGGCCACGCCTTCGTCGTGGGAGTCGAGCGCGTCTTCCGTAATCGCGGTCAGGTCGCAGCTGGCGTGCTCGGCCTGGAGCATTCCCTCGCGCAGATCGGAATATGTGAAGGCCAGCACCTTGGCTGAATTTACGTCGGTCGCCAATGAGACAGCGTGAAAGAGATGAACCAGTCCATTGGGGCGATAGCCGCAATCGATCTTAAGCGGATCGCCCTTGCGAGTGTATTGCGCGACCACGATGTCTTTGCGCATGGCCGGTGATTGCCAGACGCCAGCTTTCTCGAAGGCGTCGCGTATGGCGTTATAGATGACCCGACGGCCAGCCTGAACGCGATGCCCGCGCGCCGTCGATTCCAGATAGGTTTGCGCGAGTTTGCCCAACTCAAGCGGGGGAGACTCGGTGAACACGGCGGTCATGGGGGACAGTTGCAGCGCGCCCGACAACGATTGCTGCAGCTGGTCCAACAGCCAATCGCGCCGCGACATGGGACCGCGATAGTTGATGACCTGCGGCACGAGCGATTCCAGATGAAGCCGCAACCCCTCTTCGTAGGATTCCAGCAGTTCGATGTCGAGGTCGGGATCGGCGCAGCGAGCCCGGCGCCAGTCGCGAGTGAAGCGGACACCGGTGAAGCCGTCGCCGCCGCTTTCCAATAGCACCACGCCAATGTTGACCAATTCCCCCTTGATTACGTCCGGAAGGTAGCGGACGAGGAAGAACTCGCATTGTTTAGAGTCGGCCATTGGCAGTTGGCACTTGGCACTTGGCCAAGCCTGGTGTTGCTCGAAGTGTATCGCCCTGAAGGGGCTCAGTCTTAATGCAGCCTACCCAGCGCTGAAGCGCTGGGCTAAGCTCTTCCGCGCCTGCGGCGCTCGTTTCTTGCGGCCCTGTACGGCAACATCAAACAACATTTTCTTCTCACGCAGACTCTGAAGCAGCCTATGGGACTACGGATCAATTTTCCACTTGACCCAGCATTCCGCCTGCCCACCTGGACTGCGGCTCCATGCAGGGCTAATCTCTTCCGCGCCTGCGGCGCTCGTTTCTTGCGATTTGCATTCCGCCGCCAAATCGCAAAGTTCGTTTCCGTACAGCCCCTGAAGCGCTGGGCTGTGCTGTTTCGTCCCGCAAGGCGGGACTGGATTATCGTACTGCAAGCCGCACTCGCCCGTGAGGACAACTGGTTCGCGGCGCGGACGGACCGCAGATCCTTCGACTCCGGTGGCGAAGCGCCGCCTGCGCTCAGGATGACAAATCAAGAGAGCCTGAAGGCCGGCTCTTCCAGGTGGCCTCCAACGCCAGTCTGAAGGCTGGCTCTTCCACTTGGATCCCCTGAGCGCAGGCTCGGAATGAACGAAAGGGTAAAGGTGCTTTGACGTGGACCTCGAAGGTCCACACTACCCGAACGCCACTGCTGCGTACGGCGTTCATTGTCTGCCTCCCCGGCGTCTTCTTGTCTTCGCCTCGCACTGTCAATTCACCGCCTCGCGCCAGTTGGGGAAGGGGTTCCGAGACGAGTTACGAAAATCCAGAATCAATTCGCGGACGCGGGAACGGCGCGTCAACAAGCGCTGGAGTAAACGTTCCAACTCATCACTGGCCCCGCCATACCATTCGGGCGGGATTTCTTCGGCCAGCGGCCACAGCGAACTTTCCGGGAAGCTTTCGATGCGGCTGAGCCAAGGCTCGAAGCTGTCCCACGATGTGACACATTCATAAACGTCGTTACGGCCGAAGACGCCGCGCAAGGGCGAGTCGGGAAAATTCCATTCGCCGGCGTTGAAGCAGTATCCCTGATCGATGAAAGCAGGCCGTAAGCTTGCGTTCGCGCGGCCAGCTTCCAGAAGGCTGCCTGGCGCCCGTTGGCGTTGCAGGTCCATTTGTCGAGGGCAAGAATTCCGGCGAAATCGCGCAGGTTGCGCACGCGCGAGATCATGGTCTCGGGCAGGTAATCGTAAACCTGACCTTCGAGCGGCGAAACCACATAACGCGAGCCGAACGACAGGCCCGGAGTGAACATTGTACGCATGCCACAGAGCTCGATGCGCAGCTCGGGCGTGTGCTCGAGCAACCAGGGATGAACGTCGACGATGGCGGCCACCGGAACGGGCAGGCCGATCAGCTCGGCCAAACGCGTGCCAAGCCAATCGTTGACCAGAACGCGTGTGTGCTGCGGGTTGTTCTGGAACTTGACGACGTAATAAAAGCCGTCGGCGCAACGCATGAGATGACTCTGCGCGCCGCCCCGCATCCTGCGTACGTGTTGTAGGGCCTTTATGAGCAAAATCAGCAACTAACAATTAGCGACTAGCTATCAGCGAACGGCAACCTCGCGTCACGAGTTCCAGAGCATTGCTAAACCGAGAGCTGCGTCGAGGGCAGAAACCGCAGATCCCTCGGCTGCGCTCGGGATGACAAACGAGTGTAGGGAATCGGCGACTCCCGATTGGCGACTCACTACACGATTGTCCCTGTGAGCGGAGGGTGCACTACCCCAGCAAGTCCAAAATCGGGACTTGTTGGGAACCCGACGCGAAGCGACAGGGCGGTATCACAACTTAGGTTTGGCAACCGCCCGCAACGGCCATCGCGGCCGTACATCACGGCCATCACGTCCGCGTCGCCTGATGCGGCAGCTTCCTGAGTCGATGCTAACGCGGAAGCTGCCGCAATTTCGTCGGCATAGGTCACAGAGCAGTGTGAGAAGAGCGTGGTCCACCTCACATGCCACCCTTTGGTCAAGGGCGAAATGATGAGGTAGCCACTCTTCGCTATTGGTTGCGGTTAGGACAACTCTGATCAAATGAAAGCGAGGTCCCGCAGCGGCTAAAGCCGCATGATTTCGAGATTTGATAGACGGCCTGAAGGCCGTCCCTTCAAAACGGGACTTAATCAGAGCTTCCTTAGAATCAGAGTTTCCTCAGAGTTTCTTGGCGAACAGGCTGGCGAAGCCGAAGATCACCGGCATCAGACTGGTTGCCAGTTGCGTGGCCGCGGTGGCCTCCTGCTGTTGCTGGGGATTGGCGGTGGCGGACTGGGCGATCGCTCCGGCCGTTTGTACGGCGGCGGTGACTGCGCCCAGGTGATCGCCGGATCCCCATTGGCCGGCGACGGTGGCGGCTTCGGTGGTAGCCGCCTGTACGACGGCCATCATCTTCTGAAATGTTTGTAGGTTGAATGCCATAGTAAAGGCCTCCTCGGTGGTTGGGATTGGTGGAACACAGTGTTGGTGGGTCCTCAACGCCGCAGCGAGCTTGAACTGTCCCACAATGAGGGACTGGAGTATCGAGTGGTGAATGAGACTCGCGCGAAACAAGTTGATCGGGCTGCGAGCGACAGCAGGTCCTTCGACTCCGGCGGCGAAGCGCCGCCTGCGCTCAGGATGGCAAGCAAAGAAGAACAGGTCCTTCTACTGCGCTCCCTTACGGTCGCTTCGCTCAGGATGACAAACGAAAAAAGTGGCGCTATACCGCTGCGAACAAACCGCAGATCCCTCCGCTCCGCTTCGCTCCGGTCGGGATGACAAACGAACAATCAGGCTGCCTGGAGCATGGTGAATTGCAGCTCGTGCATTGACTGTGGTGGCTTGACGCGCAGTTCGACGCGGACTGCCTGGGCGATGGCCATGGCCATGACGGTGTCGTCGTGAGCGCCGGCTGCCGCTGAACAGCCTCCGTCGATGTGACGGACGAAGGTGCGACACTCCTCCAGCAGCCGCGGACTGAGAAACATGAAGGAAGCAGCAGACAGAATGGTTGCGAAGTTCTCCAACATGCGCGGGCGCGAGGCTGCGGTGGTGAGCCAACCGGGCTGGCCGCCGGATTTGTAGACGTTGGTGTAGCCCTGACCCATCATGAGATGAGCGAGGACCGCGTGTCCGTGATTGTTGCGCTCGACGGCGACCAGCGCGTCGTTGTACTTGTGGGCGAGGATGGCGACCCGGGCAGCCAACTCCTGCGGGGGAAAATGTCCATGAAGCTCGGCACACTGGATTCCATTGGACTGGTCGATGACTTGAGCACAGGAGTAGTCACCTTCACTACCGCCTCCGGCGGGATCGACGCCGACGATGTATTGCTTGGGCGCGCCGCCGTCGCCGCTGGGGATAGGCGGAAAGAAGACGATCAGCCGGCCCGCATCGCTTTGGTCAACAATGGGAGCAGGCTGATGGAGCCGCTGCTCGATGAGGTCGGAATCGAAAACGCAATCGCCGGAGGCGAGGAAGCAGTTTTCGGGATCCTCGGCAAACTCTTCTTTCGCGCGGTTGCGAAAGTTCTCGCGCATCTCGCGGCGAAACGCGACTTGGCCGGCATCGAGTTTGTGCTCGCGCATGAGCTCGATTTCCTCTTCGCTGAAGTTCACAATCTCAAGCTCGCGGCGATAGGCCGGGTCCCACCACCAGGGATAGAAGTGGCGAGTGTAGCCGGTTTGCGAAGCGCGCTGCCACTCGTCGTAGAACTTGCCGCCGGCACCGGAAGGGGTGGACTCGAGAAAGATTTCGCCGTCGGGCGGAACAGCAGCCCGCAAGGAAGCCAGCGTTTCCGAGACATCGCGCGGCCAGCGGGCGACCTCTGAACAATGCAAGTTGTGGATGGTCAGCCCGCGGCCGGCGTTAGGGTCCGCCGCAGTTTCCACGCGGTACTCGCTGTCGAGCACGGGAAACACGATCTGGCGGACGTTGGCGCGCGAAGTGACCAGCGCGCCCTGGCGCAACGCCTTCGGCAGGTTATCCAGGAGGCGGTGCACGATGCGAAAGATTTCTTCAGCGGAGCGCTGATCGTGCGCGACCTGCACGCTGAGCGTTCCTTCGCGAGTGATGCAGTTGATGAAGAAGCGCGCAGCAACATAGGTGGTGACGCCCAACTGGCGCGCCTTGAGAACGATGTTGCGTTGGGTGCTGGTGGCCTCCAGATCTTGCTGGGCGCGGTTGAGGATGAGTTTCTGGAGGCGTCCATTCTTGGCGCGGACTTTCAACAAGCCCCACATCAAGTACTCACGCCAGGTGGAGGCTTCGGGCGAGGATTGCTCGGGGCCGATCCGGCGATTGAGCGGGGGTTTCTCGTCGAGATGGCTGCCGCACCACTTCAAGCCTTCCGCGCTCATCGGCGCGTCGGGCGCAGAATCTGGCGTGACGGGCTGCGGCGGTTGTGGCGGCGTCGCGACAGGCTCAGCCGGAACCGGGTCGAGTACGGGTTCGGGCTCTGATGCCGGCTTAGCTTTCGCTCTTGGTTTCGTTGGGGTCTTCGATTTAGTTGTGCGTTTCGTACCCACCGGATGCTCCTGGAAGAAAGTGGATCGGGGTTTGTGCAGCCAGAGGCGAGCTAGAAGCCGATCCGAGTGAAGCGGCCTTATCGCCGAACAGCAGGTCCTTCGCCTACGGCGGCGAAGCGCCGCCTTCGCTCAGGATGACAACAAAGAAATTGTCAGTGAACAGCTGTTAGTGGCCAGTTGTCAGTTGTCAGTTGTCAGTGGTCAGTCAAAGCAGATCCCTCGCTGCGCTCGTGATGACAAATCGCGTTGGGAAGCTGCGCTCGTGATGACAAATCGAATCGGGAAGCTGCGTAGTTGTTATAGAGGTCCTTCGACTACGGCGGCGAGGTGCCGCCTTCGCTCAGGATGACACCCAAGAAGATGAATGCCGGTCACTGGACGGTTTGGCAGTAGAAGGTAGCGCCCTTGATCTGGTCGGAAGAACCGCCGTTGAAGGTGAGCTTGATGGTGTCGGCGTTGGCGAGATTCTCAGCGCCGGCGTTGCCGTAGCTACCACCAATCCCGATAGCCGTGCCGGCGATTACTGGACTGAGGTTCACCGATTGCGAGGTGAGCGAGGAGATGGCGAGAATCTCAATGTCCGAAGCAATATTCTGACTCGCCGAGGTGTAGCTGCCGTAGGCCCACGTTGTGGTACCCAGCATCCATTTGTAGGTAATTGCCCCTGACGCTGTGGGATGCGTCCACTTAGCGTAGCAATGTGCGCCTGAGCCGACAGTGAAGGTTCCGGCGGGCAGCGTTGCCGTATAGATGGTTTGATCGCCGCTGTTGCCAGTCAAAGTCGCAGTCGCGCCCTGCATGGTGCCGCTCACCAGGCGAGTGCCGGTCCCACAGCCGATGCAATTGGTCACGTTCAGGGTGCCTACAGTCGCAGTCGTAGTATTCACGTCGGCGGAGTAAACCTCGTCCCAGCGATAGCTGGGGTCGCCGATCCAGCGAGTGCTGGTGTCGCCCGTTGCCTTGGTGGGGATGAACTCCCATTGCTGGTTATTCGAGACGCCACCGGGGAAGGCATACGTCATCTTGGCAAACAGCTCCGGCGATTGACCGTAGGTGGTGCGATTCGGCATGCGAAAGCCAATTCCACCGGTGCCGATGCTACTGGAGGTGCCGCTGGCGGCAAGCAGAGTTTCGTTGGAGCTGGTGGTGCCGAAAATTTCGGTGAGGATGCCGTTGCCGCTGTGGGGCGACTGTGCGAAGGTGTTCAGATCGAGAGTGAAGGCCTGTCCAGAGAAGAACGCGCCTGTAGGGCCGTAGTAGAACGGAACCTTATTCATGTTGGCGGCCGCGGTCGTGCGGTTGTTCACGGTGTCGTTTACCGCGTTGACGTAATTCTGCACATAGAAGTTGCTGACGCTGATGAAAGGCGTCGTACCCGAGGTGCCATTTACGTACTTGATGACGTCGTTGACGCCGGTGCGGCCGAAGGTGTATCCGCCGACGATGAAGAGTCCGGGCTGAGCGCCACTCTGGCCGGTCTGATCGATGGTGATAAGCGGGTCTTGGCCGCTGATTTCTTCTTCCGTCTTGAAGCCCAGGATGGTGAGGGTGCCGGACTGGCCGCCGTTGAGACGGACGATCGAGGTGGTGTTGGAGTCGCCGCTTAGGCCGTGCACGACGGCGACGCCGCTAAGGTTGTTGAAGTTGAAGCCGTAGCGGCCGGCGCTGTTGGTAGTGACATTGGCGATGTCTGACGGTGTGGCACTCGCTCCAGTGAACAATATGTTGTCGAGATAGCAGTTGCTGACTTCGATGGTGCGCAGGAAAGCGGTTTCTCCCATGTTCTCGATGTTGAAGCAGTTGCCGGCGGTTTGATTGGCGCCATTACCGATGACGCGGAGGTTCTCAAAGCCTCCCCAATGCCACCATTGGGCTGTAGAACCGATACCGGTGCCGACAGTGGAAGTCGCGATCAGATCAGCGTTCAGGCCGTTGGCGGCGGTGATGATTGTTCCGTGATTGGTGGAGGTGCTGGAGCCTATGAGACGCGCGCCGGGAAGCGAGACGATCCCGGCGGTAACGTTATTGTTGCCGTTGTTATAAGTGACGGTGGCATTGATGGTGTAGGTGGTGGGAGCAAGCTTCAGCGTGACCGAATCGTAAAGGATGAAGCCGGGCCCGGTGTAGGGCGAAGTGCGATCGTCAATCACTTCGCCCAAGACCGTGCCGTTGTTATAGGCGGCGTTGATGGCGGCCTGCATGCTGGCGTATTTGCTGACGAAGTATTCGTGGCCGGGGATGTCTCGCGCTGTCAGATCGCCGGCGAAACTGGCATTGCCGGTCGAAGGGTCTGACATTGTGGTAAAGACCGTGTAGATGCCGGTACCGTTGTAAACGCGTTCGTTAGCGGAGGCGATGGGGCCGGTTCCGGAAAAGACGTAGGCATCAGCCGTGGACCAGGCAGAGCGGTTACCGCTGGTGTAGGCGGGAATCGCGCCGCCGCGAATAGCGATAGCGGCCACGCTGGTGGAGTCGGTCACGTTATCTTTCGCCGTGGAGTTGGCCGCGGTGGGTGCGGCGAAACGGAAGCAAGCCTTGTCATAGTCATTGACCGGCAGCCCGGTCACCGCAAAGGGGTGGGTGCAGTAGTTGTTGCTGAGGTAGGCGGGAGTCTGGAAATCGGCGGCGTAGGAGCCGGGAGAATCCCACTGATTGCCATTGACGGTGAGCCCCGCGCCGGCATTGGTTACCTGTAGAGACGCGGTGCAAGTACCGCCGCAGGTAAGCTGGCCACCGGCGAATTTGTTGTTGCTGATATTCAGTCCAACGATGCCGCTGCTGTTGAGCAGAATGTCGGAATCGCGCGCGATACCGAAGGTGTTACCCGAAATGTTGGAGCGCACCAGCGGGGTAGTGACATAGATGTGGTTCTGGGTGGGATTCCAAAAGCCAGTCGACGCGGCGAAGTTGTTACCGTTAATGTTCAAGCGGTAGGTGATGTAGGACTCGGGACTGGCGACATAAATACTGAATTGCTTGGCGTAGAGAATGTTGTTGTGATGGATTTGCACGCCACTGGCGCCGTCGACTTGGATGGCCGCCCATTTGTTGGCAAAGAACTGATTGTCGGAGATGAGCACGGAGTGGGAAGGGTTATTGCCGTAATCCTCACCATCGCCCTTCACCACCACTCCGATGAAGGTGCTGGAATCGAAGGTGTTCCCGATGACGCTGCCGATGTTGCCCTGAACGGAAACGCCGATGCCGCACTCAAACCAGTTGTTCTTGACTTCGAAGCCGGAGTAGCTGAGCGGGTTGACGCATACCTGGCTGCCATTTTCGGGCGTGCCCCAAAGGATTCCCTCGACATCGATGTTCTGTGTGCCGGAATCGAGAGTGCAGGTATTGGTGCCGCCGCTGGCATTGGAGCCCATGCATAGGGCATTCAGATTATTGGTGGGATTGAACAAGAGTACCTGGGTAGCGGCCTGTCCGGCGCCGATCAAGTTGTCGTTGTTGCGGGTGTAGATGGTGCCGCTAATAAAGTAAGTTCCGCGAGGCAACAGTACAGTGCGTCCGGGTTGAGGAGAGAACAAAGTGTTGGGCGGAGAGGCGCTGTTGCAATTCATGGCGGCGCACCAGGCGGCAGTATTGTCGGTGCCATACCAGAAGGGACCGTTGGAAATAGTAGTGGAAGCGGCATCGCGCAAGGTGACCTGGGTGGCTGACTGATAGCTGGCGACGACCGTATTCAGGAACGCGCCGGAAGATCCCGCGCCGGGGAAGAAGGCCGCTTTGCCGACATCGCCGGCGGTAAAGGACGAAGCTGAGCAGGTGACGACGGTCTGTCCAGAGGTGATGTTGCAGCCGGCTTGCAGTTGACCATCGCCCTTCAGGCCGTAGTCGCGGAGATCCATGACCGGGAAATTGGCGGTGCGCAGATCCTGCGCGGTGCTCAGCGTGGCGTTTACGGAGTTAGGCGTGACGTTACCGATGGGAGGCGGCGCTCCGAGGTTGCCGCTACCGCCGTTGGCATCAACATAAGACTTGTTGGCGGCGTCGTTGGGATTCTGCGGCGTGGGAACGGACGGAGAACTGGTGAAGATCTTGACGCCGCCAGCCGTCTGGCCGGCGGTGAGGTTCATGTAGTTAGCGTCAGCGTATTCGCGAGTGAGGAACTGCGCGGCTTGCGTAGCCGGAACCAGCGTGCTGCGAATGGCCCCGATGGTCGTGGTCTGGGTGGCGGGGACGACCCAATATTCCGAGCTAGTCGAGCCATCATCGAGCTTATAGGTGACGCGGTAGTACGTGCCGGCGGGCGTGGCTCCGCTGTTGGGCGCGAGGCTGGCGTTGAACTGGCCCTGCGAACCCAACTGGACGGTGACGATGCCGGGGGCGATGGGCTGTCCGGCAGCGGTGGTGAAGGCCGGCCAGACGATGACAACGTTGCCTTGCGCGGGCGTTCCATCGGCGCGGTATACGGTGTCGACGATCTGACACAATGTGGGACCTGAGCCGTCGAAGGCATGCAGGCGCGGTATTGGAGCGAGTGCCGCGAGAGTGTATTGGCGATCGAGGGGCCAGCCGGCGAAATGCGCGGACGGCAGTAAGGCAATGGCCCCGAAGGGCGAAGCGGCCGGAGAAGGAACCGCTTCGCCCGCAACGGCTGTGCGCGGCAGTGCAATGGCGAAGACAAGAGAGATGAAGACAGAAAAGAACCGCCCTGCAAGGCGGCTGGTGTTCGGCATGGTGTATGCCTCTCTGCAATAGGAATTGGGTTGATGTCCCATGTTGGTGCCGCCGGCTAAAGCCGGCTCGGAATCAAAAACAAGAAATTAGACGCTGGCCTGAAGGCCAGCTCTACCCGATCATTGGCGTCCTGCGACTTTCCAACTACCGGAAAAGTCTTCGGCCAGGATGATGCGTTCTGTGAGCGTGAGTGCCCAGGATGCGAAAGCAGGTCCCTCCTCCACTCACGGGCTGGGGAAAAGCTCGAGGAACACAGTTGCTGCCGCCGGCTAAAGCCGGCTCGGGATTAAAACAAGGAACTTAGACGCTGGCCTGAAGGCCAGCTCTACCCGAGCTTTCGCGTCCCGCGTTTTTTTCTGCAGCCTGTAAAGTCCTCGGTCCGGATGACACATTATGTGAGCGTGAATGCTACGCCCAGGACGCAAAAGCAGGTCCCTCCACTCGGACTAAAGTCCTCGGTCGGGATGACACATCATGATATGTCGACGTCCTCGGCCGGGATGACACATCGTGATATTTCTAAGTCCTCGGTCCGGGATGACACGTCATATGTGTCGAACCCCGCCGGGCTAGGTCAGGCTGCGAGGCTCGGCGGCCGGCTGATAACTGCGGATGAAGTCTTCCACGCTACTAACGTAGACGTCGGCGAAATCGACGACGCCGCGCCGCGTCTGGATCATGTCCATGGCGTCTTCGAGGTCGAACCCCATGGTCCGCAGAAGCGCCAGGGCCATCATGGGAGCGCGATGGACGCCGGCGGCACAATGAATGAAGACTCTGGATTCGGCATCATCCAGGGCTGCGAGGGCGAAGTCGACGCCACGGCGAAACAAGTGCGGCGGCTTGGGCAAAAAGTCATCGTCGGTCGGGTTCCACAGGACGCGGACTCCGTAGGGTTCGGCGAGCCGGGTATCGTCGAACTCAACCTGCATATCGATGATGTGGGTGATACCGGCGCGAACTACTTCGATCATCTTGTCGTCGTTCCAGATACCGCCGCCCACCGCAATGCGGTCGGTCACCCAGGTAATGTCCATGCGGAATTTGCTCCTTCCCCCAGCCCGGAACAGCGTGCTTGCCCGGCAGCGTGAGCGGCCGAGCCCATTGCCATTCTACAAGGTGCGCTGGGGCTAAAAGCTCTGGCCTTTGCTGCGAAAACGTTTCGGCGAAAAGCCCGGAAAAGCAGATTCCCACCGACTGGGCCCGGTTCGGGATGACAAATATAAAGGACTTGCGGCGGGGCTTGTTTTCTGCGCTTCGCAATCCACTGCCGAAACGCGAAGTTAGC
This sequence comes from uncultured Acidobacteriaceae bacterium, assembly GCA_963833305.1. Taxonomy (GTDB): domain Bacteria; phylum Acidobacteriota; class Terriglobia; order Terriglobales; family Acidobacteriaceae; genus Bog-257. The sequence continues at coordinate 279,111 of CAWHXN010000006.1, forward strand.
TCTCACACAGACTCTAAAGGGCCGGCTGGCTCGCTGTTGACATCTTGACGTGTGCCGCCCCTGAAGGGGCGCAATCATAAAATCGCAGCGAACCCAGCGCTCAACCACCCCAATCCGCGCAAAGACGGCGCGAATTGGGGACCCCGGGAAGCGCTGGGCTATGCTCTTCCGTCCCGCAGGGCGGGACTTGGATCCTCGTCATCAACATTTCCTTGCGAACCTCGGCCGTTCCGCAGGATGTCCACAGAGCCAGGTCTGCTCTACCCGAACCTTGATGTTCAATGAGTTTCAGCAAACTATAAAGCCCACACGGAACGGGATCGAGGGTGCAAGCCCAGACGGCTATGCTCAGCAAGCGCAGCTGGCCAAGCCCGGCTCGGGCTCATCGCCTACAGGGTCGATGCCAATGCTCTTGAAGAAAGCGTCGACCGGATGGGGCGGAGCGGAAGCGCTTACCGGCGATCCGGCAGAGGACGCGGGAACAGGAGCCGGAGTTGCTGCCTCTTCCGGCGAGGGCAAGGTGTAAACCCCGGCAAAATCGAACAGGGCCTTGGCGGCATTGTAGTTGCCAGCCAGCGCGAGGCTGATGATGGCTTGATTGATGGCGTGGACCGAGGCCCAGATCTCGCGTTTGACGCGATCGATTACGAGCTGCCGCGATTTGAGAGTGGAAAACAGCGCGGTCTTGGGGGCCTTGCGGACGCTTCTTGAAGTGACCGTCTTGCCGGAGGCAGCATTTTTTTTGGCGGCGACGATTTTCTTGTAGGCGGCGCTATTAGGTCCCGGCATCGGCGCCTGCTTCTTGCCGGAAGGCTTGACGCTCTTGATAAATGGCATTTGCATATTCCTCGAAAGGAGAGATGAATGAAATCAAGCAGTCGTGCTGAAATAAGACCTGCGGAGCATGGGCTTGCGAGTCGAACCATTTGGTTGATCGAGCTGCGTCAAGGATGCACCGCAGGCTGTGACTTCCACCGGTCAACCTCGGGGCCTACGCTCAACTTTGCCCCAGAACAGGAAAACCCAGCCGAGGCTGGGGGGATGGAAGCTTGATCGAGGCGGCGCGTGTGCGCCACCGCTAAAAACAAAACCCAGCGCCTAGGCTGGGTGATTTCGGGAGTGGCTGTACTAGCTGCCTTCCCGTTTCTTCAACTCTAATTCCACTATAGCATATTGGGAGGGGTTTTGGTCAGTATTATGGCACTTTTTATTCATAGCGTTTTCATCACTTTATGGCTAACTGTTGCGTTTTTCAGTATTGACATGCAAAATTTACGCTTAGACATGTAAAAGTAGTTGTACGACTTTCACAAACTGGCCCGATTAGGGAATGGCCTAGCAATGGACAAGGAACCTTACCTCAGGCGCTGAAGCGCGGTTCAGTCGTCGCAGCTGGCGACGCACGCCTGGAAGGCGTGCTCCAGGCGGGCGGGCAAGAGTTGTCAGTTGTCGGTTGTGGTTGTCAGTAAAAGCAGATCCCTCGCTGCGCTCGTGATGACAAGTCGCGGTGGCTGGTCGGCTGGTAGTCAGTCGTTAGGAAGGCAGGTAGGCACTCGTCGGGAAAAGCAGGCCCTTCGACTGCGGCGGCGAAGCGCCGCCTGCGCTCAGGATGACAGGAAACAGTTGTCGCTTGTCAGTTGTCAGCAAAAGCAGATCCCTCGCTGCGCTCGTGATGACAAATCGCGCGAGCGGTGAGAAACGCAGATGGGAGCTGCGTTGTAGGGTATAGGGGCCTTCGACTCGCTGCGCTCGCTCAGGATGACAAAAACCAGTGGTCGGTTGTCGGTGGTCAGTGATCAGTAAAAGCAGATCCCTCGCCGGCTAAAGCCGGCTCGGGATGACAATAAATTAACGTCGTGGACGCGGCGCTGAAGCGCCGCACTACCCGGGCGGCAGTTTTTTAGCAGGCTGGCGAACCGCTTTGCCAGCGACGCTATTCGCGACTACTCGAGCGGCCGATCAGTTGCATTTCTTAGCAAGCTCCGAGCCGCCCTTCGCGACTTTATTCGCGGAAGTGAGCGCCTCCGTGGCGGACGTCGGCGCCGCGCACCCAGAAGATCACGTCCTCGGCGATGTTGGTAGCGTGGTCGGCTATGCGCTCGAGGTTGCGCGCGATGAGGAGAACGTCGATCGCCTGGCGGGTGCAGGAGGGATCGTCGTGCATTTTCTGGACGAGCATGACGAAAGCTTCATCCTTCAGACGATCGACGATGCCGTCCATCTGGAGAACGGCTTCGGCCACTTCGGCCTTGCCATCGAGGAAGGATTCGAGAGCGCGCTGGACCATGGTGCTGACGCCGTCGGCCATGCGAGGAATGTCAACGGGCAACTCGACTTCAGGTTCGCTGATGAGATCGAGCACGCGTTGCGCGATGTTGACGGCCTGGTCGCCGACGCGTTCCAGGTCAGCATTGATCTTGAGGACCGCGAGGATGAAGCGGAGATCGACGGCCATGGGTTGCTGCATGGCGAGCAGGTCGAGCGAGAGCTCGTCGATATCGCGCTCGGCATCGTTGATGGCGGGTTCGCCGGAGAGAACCATCTGACAAAACTTGGCGTCGCGGGTGCGATAGGCTTCGGTGGCGCGATCGATGGCCTGCTCGGCGAGGCCGCCCATCCGCAAGAGCTTTTCCTTCAGCTCATCGAGTCCCTGCTGAAAACGGCTGCGCATTATCCAAACCTGCCTGTTACGTAGTCTTCCGTCCGCTTGTCGGAGGGGGTGGTAAAAATCTTCTCGGTCTTATCGTATTCGATGAGGCTGCCCATAAGAAAAAAGCCGGTGAGCTCGGCGACGCGCGCCGCCTGCTGCATGTTATGAGTAACGATAACCACGGTGTAATGTTGCTTCAATTGAAAAATGAGTTCTTCGATTTTGCTGGTGGAGATGGGATCGAGCGCCGAGGCGGGCTCATCCATCAACAGCACTTCGGGCTCAACGGCGAGGGCGCGAGCGATGCAGAGGCGCTGCTGCTGTCCGCCGGAAAGGCTGGCGCCGGACTTCTTGTGCAGATTGTCTTTCACTTCGTCCCACAGAGCAGCGAGTTTGAGCGAGCGCTCAACCAGTTCGTCCATCTGCTTGCGATGACGAAAGCCATTGAGTTTTAGACCGGCTGCCACGTTGCCATAAATCGACATGGTGGGAAACGGATTGGGTTTCTGGAAGACCATGCCGATGCGGCGGCGAACTTCGACCGGATCGGAGCCATCACCGTAAACGTCCATCTCGCCGACCTTGACGGAGCCGTCGGCATGAGCTTCGGGAATGGTCTCGTGCATGCGATTGAGGCAACGCACGAAGGTACTCTTGCCGCAGCCCGAGGGACCAATGACCGCGGTCACGTGGTTGGCAGGCACCGTCATGTCGATGGACTGGAGTGCCTGGTTCTTGCCATACCAGGCGTTCAGTCCACGCACTTCAATTCCGACACCCATAAGAGCCTCTTACGCTCCCTTCATCATTCCACGGCTGGTGGTGATGCGCACCGCCGCGACTGCCCCGACGATCAGGATGATGAGAATCAGCGATCCCGCCCAAGCCTGCTTGTGCCAATCGTCATAAGGGGAGATGGCGTAGGTGTAAACCTGAAGGGACAGAGCTGCGGTTGGCTGATTGAGCTTCAAGTTCCAGAACTGATTGCCGAACGCGGTGAACAGCAGAGGCGCGGTTTCTCCGGCTACGCGCGCGAAAGCCAGCATGCAACCGGTAATGACTCCGGCCGAGGCCGTACGCAGCGAAATGGAAAGCGTCGTCCGCCATTTGGGAATGCCGAGTCCATAAGCCGCCTCGCGAATTACGTTGGGCACCATCAGCAACATCTCTTCGGTGGCGCGAGCGATGGTGGGAATCATCATGATGCCGAGGGCCACTCCGCCGGAAAATGCGGAGAAATGTTTTTGCCGAACCACGATCAGCGAGTAGACGGCGATGCCGATTACGATCGAGGGCACGCCATTCAACACGTCGGCGGTGAAACGGATCATGTCGCCAAAGCGGTTCTGTCCATATTCGGCGAGATAGATGCCGGAGCCGATGCCGAGTGGGAGACCGATGACGCTGGCCACTGCCAGGATGAGTCCGGTGCCGACGATGGCGTTGGCCATGCCTCCGCCGGCCTCGCCCGGCGGCTTGGGAGTCTGGGTGAGGAAGGCGAGGTTCACCGAGCCGATGCCCTTGATGACCAGATAAGCGAAGATGGCCAGCAGCGGGATGAGAACCAGAATGGCGGCAAGAATCGCGAAGGCGGTGGCGCCCTGATTGACTAAGCGCCGGTATAAGCTGACCGATTGCGTTGCGCCGGAAGATGGATTAAGCACGGACCCTCGCAGTTCCGCCGGTGATGCTCCACACCAGCAAGCGAGCCAGCGCGTTGACGACCAGGGTTACCAGGAACAAGGCCAGCCCGATTTCTACCAGCGCGCTGAGATAGAGATCGCCGGTAGCCTCGGAGAATTCGTTCGCGATGACGCTGGCCATGGTGTAGCCGGGAGCAAACAGCGATTTCGCGATCTGCGGCGTGTTGCCGATGACCATGGTCACGGCCATGGTTTCTCCCAGGGCGCGGCCTAGTCCGAGGATGATGCCGCCGACAATGCCGATGCGCGCGTTACGCAAAACGCCGACGCGGATCATCTCCCAGCGGGTTGCGCCCAGGGCCAACACGGCTTCGCGCTGGTTCTGCGGAACCGCTGTCAATACTTCACGCGTGATGGAAGCGATGATCGGCACAACCATGATGGCCAGGATGATTCCCGCGGCCAGCATGCCGATGCCGTAAGGCGCACCGGTGAACAGTCCGGTCCAGCCCAAAGTTTTTGCCAGGAAGGGCTCGACATAGACGCGCAGCAGCGGAGCCAGAACGAAGATGGCCCACAGTCCGTAAACCACGCTGGGTATGGCCGCCAGCAGTTCCACCAGAAACGAGATAATGGCGCGCAGGGACTGAGGGCACATCTCGGTGATAAATACCGCGACGCCGACGGAGAGCGGGACAGCCAGAATGAGTGCGAGTAGCGATGAGACCAGCGTGCCGAAAATAAAGGGCAGCGCTCCGAAGTTGCCATTCACCGGGTCCCAATCGTGTCCGTAGAAGAACGAGAGCCCGAACTGGTGGAGGGAAAGTTGCGACTTGCTGACGAGTTCCCAAACGACCAGCACCACGATGCCGAAAACCGAGATCGCACTGAGCAGGATGATTAGGCCAAACATCTGGTCAGGTATGCGACTGCTGGCCGGTTGCGAAGTCCGGATTTTCTGCAAAACGGTGGAAGGAGCGTGCGCGCGATGCCCAGCGTCGACGTTGGCGAGCGAAGGCATGGACGTCACCGGCTTGGGAAGCTGTGCATCAGGCTCGCGCGAGTTCATCGGTTTGACGCTATCAGACATTTGTTACAGAGGCGTTAAAGGCAAGTGGCTAGCAAAACCTAGCGTTTGCACCAGTGCAAGCTGCATCGTGACCGGATCGCAAAGTTCGTACTCCCTCGAGTGGCTCGACGATCAATTTGCAAGCCTCCCTGGCAGAAGAGTTTGCGGGATAGTCTCTGCCGTCCCTGCGGGACTCGGGTTTGTTTCCCCGCTCTACCCAGGACTGCGCCTGCGGCTAGGTCCTGGGCTAAACTCTTCCGCGCCTGCGGCGCTCGCTTTCCGGTTGCAGTGGCAATAGCTAACAGCTGATAGCTAGTTGCTAATCGCTAGTCGCTCGTCACTGCTTCTCAATGAATCTGCGAGGCAATGGCCGCCTTCTCCTGGGCCACTACCGCTTTCGGTAACGGAGCGTAGGAAAGCGCCTGCACCATGGTTTGTCCCTGGTCGAGCATCCAGCCTAGAAAGTCTTTCAAGATCTTTCCTTTATTGGCGTCGCCGGGGTTGGTGGGAATCAGCAGCCAGGTGAAGCTGGCGATGGGATAGGCATTCTTGCCGGAAGGATTGGTGATCGACACGCGGAAGTCGGCGGGCATCTTCACGCCTTCAGCCGCGGCGGTGGTGCTCTCCAGACTGGCCTTGATGAAGTTGTGCGAAGAATTCTGCACGGTGCCGAAGGGAATTTTGTTTTGCAGCGCGTAGATCAGTTCGATGTATCCAATCGAGCCCGGCAACTGCCGAATGGATCCGGCCACGCCTTCGTTGCCCTTGCCGCCGATGCCTACCGGCCACTTCACCGAGGTGCCTTTGCCCGCGCCGTTCTTCCAGTCGTTGCTTACCTTGGAGAGATAGTCGGTGAAGATGTAGGTGGTGCCACTACCATCGGAGCGGTGGACTACGGTGATGTTCTGGTCAGGAAAATTTACGCCGGGATTAACTTTACTAATTCTGCCGTCGTTCCACTTGGTGATCTTGCCCAGATAGATATCGGCCAGCACGTCGGGAGTAAACTTCAACTCGGCATTGACGCCGGGGATGTTATAGGCCGGCACCACCGCTCCCAGAACGGTGGGAAGGTGGATCACCTTCACCTTGGATTGGGATATCTGCTCGTCCGTCATGGGACCGTCGGTGGCGCCGAAGTCCACAGTGCCCGCCTGCACTTGCCGAATACCGCCGCCGCTGCCGATCGACTGATAGTTGATCTGAATGTTTGAATGCAGATTGTGGTATTCGTTAAACCACTTGGAGTAGATCGGGTAGGGGAAAGTGGCGCCCGCACCGTTCAACGTCGTCTGCGCCAGCGCGCAGGTAGCCAGCACAGCGATGCAAAGGAGCACCCTGAGAGAGCGAATCACGTAGTATCCTCCTGTATTTTTGCCCAGATGAGTCCAATCGTGGTTCTACGCCTGATTTGTTACAAGTTTGTTACATGCGAGTGAATTTAGGGTGAAGAGGGGGCTAACGTGTGAGTAGAGGATCGAGGGGAACCGCAGATCCCTCGGCTTCGCTCGGGATGACAATCAAAGGGTTGAACCGCAGATCCTGTCGAGCTCCGCTCGGGATGACCGGAAACAGTCGTCGGCTTGTCTCGACCTCACATTTTCTGCCGGCGCTTCAGGTCCTCGATAAACATCTGCTCGACCGGTTTATCGTAGGCGCGCAACACGTGGCGCACGCTGTGTCCGCTGACCAGGTGACAGACTTCTTCCGCCAGATTCTTGGCGTGATCGCCGGCGCGCTCCAGCGACTGGGTCATGAACAGAACGTGGAAACTTTCCTGCCGCGGCGCGTTTTCATGGTTCTCCAGATGGCGCAGGAAAATCAAGTTGCGCAGGCGGTCCAGCTCGGAGTCGGAGCGCAGCACTGACAGCGCGCGATTGAGGTCACGCTGACTGAAGGCATCGTGCACATCGCCCAGCATCTTCTCCAGGCGCGAGGCCATCAGAGTGAGGTCGCGAATATCCTGCAGCTCGATGCGACTGCCTACCGCGGCCGCTCGGTTACTGCAGTTGAGCAGCAGATCGCCGACGCGCTCCAGATCGATAATGAACTTCAAACACGCCAGCAATTCGCGCGCCTGACTTTCGCTGACCTGCGTGATGATTGCAGTCACTCCCTGATCGATGACGCGATCGAGAGTGTCGAGTTCCTTCTCGCGCTCACGAACTCCATCCAAAAGAGAAGGCACACCGGTGGCAATTCCTTCGGCAACGATTCCGGCCGCGATGCGCGCCACCCGGCACGCCTGGAGAGTCTGCTCATAGAGCTGGGCACAAATGGCGTCGGGAGTGGGTAGAGTAGTTTCGGCGGTCGTCATTCGGTTCTCAGGGTCGCCGCACGCACGAGCACACTTGTCTGGGCCCGGGCGTTCGTGAGCCAGCATTGCAGGTGGGTGGGCGGGTTACTACTCGGAGGATAGGGGAGGTTTGTAAATGGCCGATGAAATCTGCGTGAAGTTAGGTTTAATTCACAGGCGTGGTGCATTGGAATTGCTGGGGGACAGCCCGGGAAGAACCATCCCGAGAATTGTTGGAGGTTAGGTTTGTATCAGGGCCCGGCTTCAGCCAGGCCGTGTGCTTTGTTTTTGTCATCCCGAACCCGGCTTCAGCCGGTGAGGGATCTGCTTTTCGAGTTTTTCAGCAACCGTCTAGCCCTGCAAACATTTGGCCAGGGGCTGAAGCCCTCAATTTTGCCGCGTGTTCGGCACGACTAAAGGTCGTGCCCTGATACAAATCGCGACCTTCAGTCGGTCTACCGGCCGCCTCTATGCCGGCACGGCCACGGGCTGCCGGGGCAAGGTGAAATAGAACGTGGAGCCGTGATTCAATTCGCTCTCAGCATGAATTTTGCCGGAATGCGCGCGCACCACATGTTTGGCGATGGCCAGGCCCAGGCCGGTGCCTCCCGACTCGCGCGAGCGCGCTTTGTCGACCCGGTAGAAGCGTTCGAACAGTCGTGGCAGGTGTTCGCTGGGAATGCCGGTGCCAAAGTCGCGAACGTAGAACTGCACGCCATCCTCGGTCTCGCATGCGCCCACCAGAATCTTCTTACCCTGATCGCCGTACTTCAGGGCATTGTCGATCAGGTTGGTGAACACCTGATGGATAGCATCGCGATCGACCAACACCGCCGAGGTTGCCGTGTTCATCAGCGAGAGCTCGGTGCCGCGCCTGGCCTCGATGTCGTGGAACGTCTGCACGGCATCGTCGAGCAATTCCTGCGGCAGAGTCAACTGCAAGTTCAGCTTCTGCTCGCCCGATTCCACCCGGGCCAACACCAGCAGGTCCTCGGTGAGGCGCGCCATGCGGGTAGCGTTTTTTCGAATGACCTCGACAAATTCCCGCAGATTTTCCGGCAGGCTGTGGCTGTCGAGCAGGGTTTCCGAGTATCCCTGGACCGAGGTCAGGGGAGTGCGCAGCTCGTGCGAGACGTTGGCGATGAAATCGCGCCGCGTCTTTTCCACGCGCTCAATGTCGGTCTGATCATGCAGCACCGCGACCGCGCCGCCTCCGGGCATCGGCGCGGCAGTCACATCGAAGATGCGTCCGGAGAAAATCTTGGCTGCGCGCGCCATGGTCACGTCCCGGCTGACCAGAGCTTTCTGTACCGAGGCCAGGATTTCGGGATCGCGCACCGACTGTACCAACGGCGCTCCCAGCCGGATACCACTGGGCAACAGGCGCTCCATGCGCTCGTTTGCCCACAGCACGCGTTCATCCTGCGAGACCGCGATCACCGCTTCCTGCATCGAGTTCAGCAGCGTCTCCAAAGTCTGGCGGCTGGTTTCCAGGGCGTTAAAACCTTCTTCCAGCTTGCGCGCCGTCTTGTCGAGGGCCGAAGCGACGTGGGCAATCTCGTCAGTCGCTTCTTCCTGAATTCGCGCCGACAAATCGCCGGCTGCCACCCTTTCGGCGAAATCGGTAATACGCACCAGCCGCCGGCCAATCGACTGGGTTGCTACGAACGCCAGCAAAAGTGCTAACAGTGCGGCCAGCGAAGAACCTTCCAGCAGGTCGCGGCGAATTTGCCGGTTGGCTTGCTGAATGGAATTGAGCGGATACGCCATGCGCACCGCGCCCCCGGGAATCGGCACGGCGACGTAGAGCAGTTCAACTCCGATGGTTTTGCTGAGCCGGGTCGACGTCCCCACTTGACCATGCAGAGCGGAAACGAATTCCGGCCGGGTAGCATGGTTCTCCATCGCGCCCGGTGCGGCCTCGGAGTCGGCGAGGACCTTCCCGCTGTTGTCGATAACGGTAATGCGAGTGCCGGCAGCGGCAGCCGCCTGGCTGGTGATTTGATTCAGCGATGCCGCAGGACCCTCCGCAACGCGGGAGGCGAACATCAGGGTCTTCTGGCGCAGCGACGTTTCAATTTCGCTGCGCAGCATGCTTTCCCAGGCACGGCCAATGAGCAAGTCGAGAGAAACGGTGCAAGCCGCGATCACCACCAGGGCCGCGAGAAACAACTTTACGAAGATGCGACTCTTCACGGTTTGCAGCTCTTCAAGGTTTAGGAATTTCGAAGCGGTAGCCCGCTCCGCGAACCGTTTTCAGATAACGAGGCTCGTCCGGGTTCTCCTCAATTTTCTCACGAATGCGGCGCACATAGACGTCAACCGAGCGCGGGGTGACGTAATGAGTATCGCGCCAGACGGCATCGAGCAGCTGATCGCGGGTAAACACGCGGCCGGGATGACGGGCCAGATACTCCAGCAGGCGGAACTCGGTAGCCGTGGTTTGAGTGAGCTGGCCGCGGACGGTCAAGGTCATGCCGCCGCTGTCGATCTCGATGTCGCCGGCCTTGACGATGGCGGGCGCCAGCGGCCGCTCGAAGCGGCGAAGCACGGCGCGGACCCGGGCTACCAGTTCGCGGGGACTGAAGGGCTTGGGGATGTAATCGTCGGCGCCGAGTTCCAGACCGATCACGCGGTCCGACTCGCTGACCTTGGCCGTCAGGAAGATGACCGGAATCATGGCGAGCGAAGGGCTCTGGCGAATACGCCGGCAAAGCTCCAGCCCATCGCCTCCCGGAACCATGATGTCGAGCAGGAAAAGTGCGGGAGCCTGTTTCTCGGCCTCGGCGATGACTCCGGCGGTAGCCGCAAAGGTACGCACGCCATATCCGGCCGATTCCAGATGGTGACGCACCAGACGCGAAATGTCGGCGTCGTCTTCCACGGTAAAGATGTTTTGTTTCACGGCTGTATTGTAGCCGACCGAAGGCAAGGAACTATCGTATGCAGGGATCACGTCTACAAGGGTACATGCAGCATTGTTAAAGGATGATGAAAGTCGGCAAAAGTAATTGAGGCCGGGTATCCGAAGTCGAAAGGTGCTTTGTCTGACAAAGTAGGATAATACCCATGACGAGCTTTGGTGTGTACTACAATGTGGGATGTGCGAATTATCGATTTGGACGGCGTTGATAATCGACACAGATTTGTATCAGGGCACGGCTTCAGCCGTGCCGAAAACCGCCTCCTATGACATTTGGGCTTTAGCCCCTGAGGACCGTTCTCGCAGGGGCTGAAGCCCTGACCTTTGCAGCGCGTCGTTCGGCACGACTTAAAGTCGTGCCCTGATACAAACCTGGCTTGGGCGATCGATGAAGCCAGAGAACTATCCTGGTGGAAGCGCCCGGCTTTCAGCCCGGCGGAATCGGACGTAATCAGAAATGGCTGTAGCCACGGTTGGCCGGGCTAAAGCCACCTTTCAGACTGCTTGCTTTCGGCACGGCTCAAGCCGTGCCCTTCCACTAAGACTTGGTGACGCACGCCTGAAGGCGTGCTCCACCCAGGATATTTTACGGACGGGTCAGCCAGGCCCGCGTGAGGTAATCGGTCATGCTGAGGCCAAACAAGATGAACAGGAAGAAAATCGCGGCCAGGACGGTCACCATGGTCAGCTTGGTGCTGTAGCGCAAGTGCATGAAGAACAGGACCACCAGCGTGCCTTTGATAGTCGCAATCACCAGGGCCACGACGATGTTGAAGATGCCCAGCTCGACGGTCGCGGCGAAAACCGTGAGGCCGGTAAAAACCATCAGTGCCGCCCAGATCGAAACGTACATGCTCATGGGCACAACGTGAGACATGGCATCGAAATGTTCCTGCACGGATCCGAATTGAAGGTGTTTTTCTTCCATGACCGTTCCTCGCTAGCCCCCGCCGTGTTTCTTGCTGATCAAATAGAGCAATGGAAATAGATAAATCCACACCAGGTCAACAAAGTGCCAATACAAGCCGACGTTTTCCACCGGAGTGTAATACGCGGGACTGTACGCTCCCCGCAGGCCGGCAATCATGATCCAAAGCACCAATCCCACGCCGATGATCATGTGGGTCGCGTGCAGTCCGGTCATTGCCCAATAGAGCGAGAAGTAGATCTCGGTGTGCTTGGCATCGCTGGCCGGATGCGCCGGATCGCCGGTTTCGAAGTGGTAGTTAGGCCCGGGAAATTCGTGATTCACCCAGTGCTCGTGATACTCGATCGCCTTGATGCCAAGAAAGCCGCAACCGAAAATCATGGTGATCACCAGCAGGCCGGCCATCAGCTTGGGCTTGCCCATCTGGGCAGCGCGCACGCCCAGTGCCATGCTGAGCGAGCTGCAAATCAGCACCGCGGTGTTGGTTGCGCCCAGCCAGATGTTCATCTTCTGGCTGCCTTCAACGAACGCCTGATAATACGAGGCGCGGTACACCAGATACGCGCAGAAGAGTCCGCCGAAGAACATGATTTCGGTCAGCAGGAACATCCACATGCCGAAAGTGGAGGTTTCCTGTTGCTGCTCCATGTCGGCGAAGTGGTGCTGCAGCGCGTGTTCGGCGACCTGGATATCGCTAGTGCTGGCCAACGCTGACCTCCTCCTGCGGCTGGTGCTCGTAGTCGTACGCTTCCCAAGTCACGATCGGCGTCTCATCGAAGTTGTGCGTCGGCGGCGGCGACGGAGTCATCCATTCCAGACCAACGGCGTTCCACGGATTCGGCGGCGCCAACTCGCCATAACGCAGCGACCAGAGGAAGTAGATCATGGGCAGCACATATCCCACAGCGAGAATCGACGCGCCAGCCGTCGACAACACATTCAGCACCTGGAACTCTGGCGGGTAAGCGTGATAGCGGCGCGGCAACCCGATGTAACCCATAATGAATTGCGGGAAGAACGTGGTGTTGAATCCCACAAAAACCAGCAGCGCCGACAGCTTGGCCCAGGCCTCGGGATACATTCGACCACTAATCTTCGGCCACCAGAAATGCAGTCCTGCCATGTAGGCCATCACCATGCCACCCACCATCACATAGTGAAAGTGAGCTACCACAAAGTAGGTGTCGTGCACATGTACGTCGAGGCCCAGCGACGCCAGGAAAATTCCGGTCAGGCCGCCAACGGTAAACAATCCGATGAACCCAAAAGCGTAGAGCATCGGCGTTTCGTAACGTATCGAGCCCTTATACATGGTCGCGGTCCAGTTAAAGACCTTAACCGCCGACGGAATCGCCACCAGGTAGCTGAGCAGCGAAAACACCAGCGCGGCATAAACCGAGATGCCGGCGACAAACATATGATGCGCCCAGACGAGAAATCCCAGCACGGCGATAGCGATCGAGGCCAGGGCTACGAACTCGTAGCCGAAGGCGCGCTTGCGCGAGAAGCAGGTGACCACCTCGCTGATCACGCCCATGCCCGGCAGAATCATGATGTATACCGCAGGGTGGGAGTAGAACCAGAACAGAGTGCTGGAACAGCAGCGGATCGCCGCCCAGTTGCGGATTAAAGACGCCGATGTTGAAAGCGCGCTCCAGCGCAACCAGCAGCAAAGTGATGGCGATCACCGGCGTACCCAGCACCATGATGAGCGCGGCCGCATAGTTGGACCAGCAGAACAGCGGCAGGCGGCGCCAGGTCATGCCCGGGGCTCGCATGCGGTGAATGGTGACGATGAAATTCAGTCCGGTAAAGATGGAGGAGAAGCCGGCGATGAAAACGCCGACGGCCGCGCCAATCACGTGCGTGTTGGAGTAGGTGGTGCTGAATGGGGTGTAGAAAGTCCAGCCGGTATCGACGCCGCCGCTCACCATGGCGATCAGAGCGGTGATGGCTCCCGCCATGTAGATGTACCAGCTCAACAGGTTAATTTTCGGAAATGCCAGGTCCTTCGCGCCGACCATCAGCGGAATCACGAAGTTGCCGATTACAGCGGGCACGGATGGGATCAGGAAGAAAAACACCATGATGATCCCGTGCATCGTGAACAGCTTGTTGTAGGTGTCGGACGAGACCAGGTCACCGGCCGGGGTCAGCAATTCCAGGCGGATCATCATGGCGAAGAAGCCGCCGATCCAGAACATGGCGGTGATCGAGATGAGGTAGAGCATCGCGATACGCTTGTGGTCTGAGGTCAGCAGCCACGACTTGATGCCGTAGTTGGAATTCAGATAATTCTCGCGCTCGACGCTTTGTACAGCAGTTGCCATGTGTCACACCTTCAGGGTTCTAAAACCTTATTGCCCGTTCGACGAATTGGAAGCCGATGCCTGGGTGGTCGCCGTTCCACCCGCCGGTTCCGATAGCGACTTGATGTAGGCCACCAGCGACATCAAGCTTTCTTCCGATACTTGCCCCTGGTACGTCGGCATGATGGGCTTGAAGCCGGAAACAATTTTCGCGCCGGGATTCAGAATCGACTCGCGAATGTAATTCTCGTCGGCCACTACAGTGCGGCCATCTTCCAGCGAAACCTGCTTGCCAAAGACGCCGTTCAGAATCGGACCGCGTCCCTGCGTATCCGAGCGATGGCAGGTGGCGCATCCTAGCTGCGCGAACAACTGCTGGCCGCTTTCCGCCAGCGTACCGGTCGTCCCGCCGCCACTAGTCAGCCAAGCCTGATAGGCATAAGGCTCCATCACAATCACTTGCCCGATCATGCCCGAGTGATCGGTGCCGCAATATTGCGAGCAGAACAAGTGATAGGTGCCGACCTTCGTCGTATGAAACCAGAGCGAGGTGTAGCGTCCGGGCAGCACGTCGGCCTTGACCCGAAAAGCCGGCACAAAGAAACTGTGAATCACGTCCTGCGAACTCATCACCAATTTGACGTCGGCGCCTATCGGCACGTGCAGCTGGTTGATCTCGCGCTGCCCACTCTCATGCTCGAACTTCCACATCCACTGCTTGCCGACAACATAAACTTCCATCGCCCCCTTGGGCGGCCGGGCCTCTTGAAAATAAATGAGCGAGCCCCAGGCGAAAAAGATCATGCAAATGCCTAGCGGGATCAGCGTCCAGGTCAGCTCCAGCGGCAGAGAACCTTCAATCTGCACCGGATGAGGATGGACCGAGCGGCGATACTTGACCGCGAAGACGAAGATCAGCACGAAGATGAGCAGCGTGAAAAACGCCGACACCGCGATCAGCAAGAAATAAAGTCCGTCCACCTGCCATGCCAGTGCCGAGGCACGCTCCGGAAAAAGTGGGAGGTTCTTCCACATATCGATCAGGCCCGTCCTGTTCCCTTGTCGCTGCTATGCGAATCGCGGCGCAACATCACAATCAGAAATCCGCCGAGAATCAACATGGTGGCAGCTCCGGCCAAACGCATAATGTTGGCGACTACCGCGCTGTATCGCCCGGTGCTCGGGTCATAGTGATAGCAGTACAGCACCACCTGGTCCACCAGGGTGCCAATCTTGTCGCGCGACGCCTCGATCAAGCCGAGACGAAGATCGTTCGGCGAAAATTCAACTCCGTAGTAATACTGCGCAAGCTTGCCGGTCGGCGTCACCACCATGATGCCGGCGGCGTGAATGAATTGCCCGGTGCGCGGGTCGCGGTGATAACGAAAACCAACCGCATCCGCCAGTTGCTTGATCTGCGGCTGCTCGCCGGTGAGGAAGTGCCAGCCATCGCCGTTGGTCTTGTGGTCCAGATGCTCGTTCATGCGGGCGATGTACATCTGCTTCTTCTCGGCGGCGTCTTTCGGAGTTTCGTCCGGATTGAAGCTCACCGAAACCACTTCGTATTCGTTGCCGGGAGTGAACTTCAGCATGCTGAGCGCGCTGGCTTCGCCGGCCAATTCCTCGCCGCACAACATGGGGCAGGTGTAATACACCAGGTTCAGGATGACCGGACGGCCTGACCGAAAATAATCGCCCAGCTTGACCGTCTTTCCGGTCTCGTCCTTGAACTGCAGATCGAGCGGCACCTGTTGATTGAGGCGCTGATCAATTCCCACGTTCGACAAGTCCGCGGGATTGACCTGCGACGCGGGTTGCGTTTCCTTATCCTGAAATGACGAAGGCGCCTGGGCGAGCATAGTCGTCGCCGCCAGGATTGTTAAAGCCATCGTGATTTGAAAACGTTTCAGCACAAAATCCAGTTCTCTCTGGGGCTAAAGCCCCGATCATTTATGAGCAGCCTTAACGCGGGCCTGAAGGCCCGCTCTACCCGAGCCTCAAATGACGCCGCTCCGCGGCTGCTTCTGTTCCCCACAGCAAATGCCGTCTTACGGCTGCTGCGGCTGCGCACCCGCGCCGTTCGACGCAGCGGGATCGGAGGGCACCGGCGCTTCGCTTGACGTCGCGTCCTGCTCGCCCGCATCTCGCGGCGCACTCCCACGCACCGGCAACCCGCGCTCTTCAATCAACTGCATCGCCAGCGATATCGGCAGATGCACATTTCCGCTCGCATCCGTAAACGGTTGCGGCGTGTTCAACAATTTCTGTTCCGACTCCACGAACTCGCCCATCTCACCGGCATCGTTCACTTGCAGGCGCGGCTCAGGAAAAACCGACAGATTCACGGGCGGAGTATTCTGCAAAACCGAATGCGGCGTCTGCGCCGGAGCTGCCTTTTGCGCGTTCACCATGGGATTCTGCTTGCCTTGCGGAAACAGAGCTTCAGTCCGCGCCATGAAGTGGAACATTCCCCAAATCACCAGCTCGATAAAGACGGCTGCAATGAACAGGCCAATCAGAAACCAGAGAATGCCGGCCGGGCTGAGATCGGCGCGCTCGTAGTCGACCTGCGGATTGCGCAAAGGATCGAAATTGCTGCTGTGATCAGTGGCCATGTCCCGATCCTTGCTGCAGGAAATTTGGTATCTGCGGCTCGTACAGCGGCAACAGCGGCCGTTGCCGGAAGTTATAGAAGAACAAGGTCAGCCACACCCCGCCCACGCTGAGCGGCACCAGGATGTACCAGATGCTCAGATAAAAATGTCCACGCTCGTGAGCGAAGTTGGGCACTACGTACCAGTAGATATCGACGATCCGCATGAACATCAGGAATACGGCGATGCCGATCAGACGGCGGCCGGCCCGTTTGCGCTCGCGTGACAGCAGCAGCGCGAAAGGCAGCGCGAAGTGGAAGAGGATGATAATCAGAGCCACCACGCCCCATCCGCCGCGTATGCGGTTCAGGTACCAGCTGATTTCTTCCGGCAAATTGCCGGCCCAGATAATAAGCCACTGCGAGAACGAGAAATAAGCGAACAGCATCACGAAGGCCAGCATCAGCTTGCCGATGTCGTGAAACTGCGTCGGCTTGATAATTTCGCGATACGGGCTGTAGTGCGTCAGCACCGTCAGCATGATCACGCAAAACGCCAGTGCCGACAGGCCTTGTCCCGCAATGAAGATGAGGCCGTAGATGGTCGAACCCCAGTGCGGATCGAGCGACATGACCCAATCGACCGCCGCGAACGAAATCGACAAGGAATACAGCACCAGCCCTAATCCGCTCAATCCCTGGAAGCGCGGCTGCACCGTCAGAGGACTGTCTTGCAGGTCGCCACGCTTGTTCAGCACGGTGGCCAACCCAATCCAGATGACGAAGTAAATGATCCAGCGGGCGTACCATCCGCCGAGGCCGCCGGTATGCAGATACCAACTGTTGTGATCGGTGAGCGACGGATCGTTCATCCACTCGTAAAGATGATGCCGTCCAAACAGGATGGGCAGGAACAGCACGAACATCAGCGGCAGGCCCTTGCTCGACGCCTCCAGCACGCGCCGGATCGACAAGCCCCAGAAGCCTCCGGAAAGGTACTGCACCATCAGCAGCGCCAGACAGCCCAGGCTGAGGCCGGTCCAGAACATGTAGGCGATCAGGTAGCCGCGCAGAAACTGGTCGAGCGAAAGCACCGCGCCGGCAATGCAGATGATGACTCCGACGACGCCTGCGATCATCGCGCGCTTCTGCCATTGCTCCGCCGTGGCGGGCACCGCGTAGTCGGACTGCCGGAGGTTCAAAGTTTCGTTACTCATTGTTTCTGCTCGCCTCCTTTAGCTGGAGGCGCTGCCGGTGGCGCCGCTGCCTTCATCGCGGTTGCCGGTACCTGCGTGTCGTAAGCCGGCGAGACGGTTACGCCGGGCGGCGGCGCGCTGGCGAGTTGTTGTCCTTGCGGAACATCGGCCTCGGTAGCGTGCTGGCTCAATTGCAACGCGCGAATGTAAGCCGCGATGGCCCAGCGATCGGCTGCCGAAACCTGCTCGGCATAATCGGGCATGGCGCCGTAGCCGTTGGTGATGACGTCGAAGAAATAGCCGATGGGAGCGCTGCGCAAGCGGTCGATGTGATACGACGGCGGATGCTTGTAGCCGCGCTGCACAATCATTCCGTTGCCGTCGCCAACCATGGAATGACAGGGCGCACAGTAAATGTTGTAGCGCTGCTGTCCGCGAGCCATCACTTCGGCGGTCACCGGAAATGGCAGATAGTCGCCGTCGTTGCTGCCGACCTTACCGGTGTAGAAGTAGGTGTCGGCGTCCAGGTGTCCGCGAGCTACCGTGCCCGCGATGATGGGCCGCGCCGAACGTTTGTCGGCGTAGAAATTGTTTTCGCGCAGCGGACGGTAGTACGGCTGGTTCTGCATGTCTTCGCGGCAGCCCGCCAGCAGCAGCAACGCCGAGACCAGCAACGCATACGCGGTTAACTTGCCGAGCGAGCTGCCGCGCTTGCCGGAACCCACTCTTACCGCGCGAGCCTGATGCTTGCTTTGCCTTAGCCGATTAATGCGGCACCTCCGCAATCGAAGTGGGCCGCAGACTCTCCATAAACCGCTGCGTGCCGTCCAGATCGAACTTGGGATCGGCAGCCTCCACACACAGGAAAAACTTGTCGCGAGTCACCAGCGAGAAACGATCGACATTGAACAGCGGATGATGCGGCATGGGCAGGCCGTTCAAGGCAAACATTCCGAAGACACCGCACAGTCCGGCAAACAGGATGGTCAATTCAAACGTCGGAACAATGAATGCCGGCCAGGATTGATAAGGCTTGCCGCCAATGTTCAGCGGGTAGGAGATGCAGTTGATCCAGTACTGCAAGCCGTATCCGGATGACCCGCCCAGAATGCCGCCCAGCAACACGATCAGCGGCACGTGGCTCTTGTGAAAGCCCACGGCCTCGCTGGCTTCTTCGATCGGAAACGGGCTGTAGGCATCGAACTTGCGATAGCCTGCCGCATAGGCTGCTTCGGCCGCATGCACCAGTTCGGTCGGCGTATCGAATTCCGCGATCAAGCCGTAAATTGCAGGTGATAGCTGTGCGTGACTCATTCGGCTTTCACCTCCGCTTCCGGCAGCAGCGCCCGCATTTCAAAGATCGAAATCGACGGCATGATGCGAATGAAGATAAACATCGCGGTGGCGAAGAAGCCGAGCGTACCGGCCAGTACCGCGTAGTCCCAGCGCGTGGCGGCGTAATGTCCCCACGACGATGGCAGGTAATCGCGCGACAGGCTGGTCACGATAATCACAAAGCGCTCCAGCCACATGCCCACCAGAATCACCAGCGAGATGCAGAACAGCGCCTTGATATTGGCGCGAATCTTGGGGAACCACAGAATTTGCGGAAGCAGAATGTTAAACAGGATCAGGCACCAGTAGAAGAAAGAGTACTGGCCGAACCACCGGTTCTGCATCATGAAGCGCTCGTAGGTCGAGCCGCTGTAGAACGCGATGAACGCCTCGAAGGCGTAACCGTAGGCCACGATCAACCCGGTCGCCAGCATGATCTTCGCCGAGTTCTGCAGATGGCGCATGGTGATCATGCCTTCCAGGTGATAGAAGTGGCGAATCGGAATCGCCAGCACCAGCACCATGGCAAAGCCCGAGTAAATTGCGCCCGCCACAAAGTAGGGCGGGAAAATCGTGGTATGCCAGCCGGGCATAATGGCGACCGCGAAATCGAAGCTGACCACGGTGTGTACCGACAGCACCAGCGGCGTCGCAATGCCTGCCAACAGAATGTAGAGCGCCTCGTAATTTTTCCAGTGGCGCGCCGAACCGCGCCAGCCCATTGCCAGCAACCCGTACGCCATCTTGCCTATGGGATGAGTCGCCTTCTCGCGCATGGTGGCCAGGTCAGGTACCAGTCCCACATACCAGAACACGGCGGAGATGGTCGCGTACGTCGAAACCGCGAACACGTCCCACACCAGCGGACTACGGAATTGCGGCCACACACCCATGCTGCTGGGATAAGGAAACATCCAGTACGCCAGCCAGGGACGGCCCATGTGCAACAGCGGGAACATGCCGGCGCAGGCCACGGCAAACAACGTCATGGCTTCGGCGAAACGGTTAATCGAGTTGCGCCAGCTCTGCTTCAACAGCAGCAGGATGGCCGAGATCAGCGTGCCGGCGTGACCGATACCGATCCACCACACGAAATTGATAATGGCAAAGCCCCACGCTACCGGGACCTCGATGCCCCAGATGCCGACGCCCACCAGGAACAGGTAGGTGACCGCCATCATCAGCAGGCCAACCAGGCTCATGCCGATAAACAAGCCCAGCAACCAGCCCAGTCCGATAGGCCGCTGCAAAACGGCATCGGCGATGGTGTCGGTCACGCTGCCGAACGATTGCCCCGGCGCCAGTACCGGTGGTTCGTCCGGCCAGGGCACGTCCTGCAGAATCGTTTTTTCTTCTGGTCCCTGCTGCATCGCTAACTGGGCTCCGACTGTTCAAGTTCAGGATTCGGATTTCGCACCACCGCCAGATACGAGGTGCGAGGACGCGTATTCAAATCTTCCAACAGGTTGTAATTGCGCTGCTGCGCCTTGATCTTCGACACCCGGCTGTCGGGATCGTTCAGATCGCCAAAGACGATAGCGCCTGCCGGACAAGCCTGCTGGCAAGCCGTAATCACTTCGCCGTCTTTGACCTTGCGATTTTCTTTCTCCGCCGCCAGTCGCCCATGGGTGATGCGCTGCACGCAGTACGTACATTTCTCCATGACGCCGCGGCTGCGAACGCTGACTTCGGGATTGCGCATCATCTTGAACTGCGGCGTGGTCCAGTCCTGCCACAGCAGGAAGTTGAAGCGGCGCACCTTGTACGGACAGTTGTTCGAGCAGTAACGCGTGCCCACGCAACGGTTGTAGACCATGTCGTTCAGGCCTTCGGTACTGTGCACCGTCGCGCCCACCGGACAAACCACTTCGCAGGGCGCGTTCTCGCACTGCTGGCACGGCACCGGCTGGTAATACATTGTGGGATTCTCAGTACCGCCCTCGTAATACACATCGACGCGCAACCACTGCATCTGGCGGCCCCGCATGGTCTGCTCCTTGCCAACCACCGGAATGTTGTTCTCCGCCTGGCAGGCCACGATGCAGGTCTTGCAGCCGATGCAAGCGTTCATGTCGATGGTCATGCCCCACTTCAACTCGGTGTACTGATAGTTGGTGTAGAGCGTCATCTCCGGCCCCGGCGACTCGATGCCCTCGTGCGCGAAGTTGGGGTTCTTGATGAAGTCTTCCAGCGTCGCCGCCCGGATGATGTGCCGGTTGCTGAGCGGCTCGGTGAAGCCGGGCAGATCGGAATGATCGATGTACTGGAAGCCTTGCGGATGGGCAAATCCAAATCCTGAGCCCACCTTCTTGATCTGCGCGGCGGCAACCCAGGGCGCATCGCTGGTGCGAATCTTGTAACCGCTGAAGCCGACATCGGTGCCGACTCGTCCCGCCTTGGTGCGTCCGTAGCCGAGAAAAACTGTGATGCAATTATCAGGATGTCCGGGCTGCGGCCAGACTGGGCCATTCACCTTGCGCCCGTTCACGTCGATCTCGACAATATCGCCGGTCACCAGACTCGATTTCTTCGCCTGGTTCGGACTCATGAGTACAGCATTGTCCCAACACAGATTGGTGATGGGCTTGGGCGTTTCCTGCAACCAGGAATTATTGGCCTTGCTGCCGTCATAAATCAGCGGATCGCGGCGGAAGATCACTTCCATCTGATCCGAACTTTGCGCGTTCGCCGCCGGAATGTTGCCGCCCTTCGCTGCAACCGTCTTCGCGGCAGCCGCGGTGTTGGCGAAGAAGCCGTCGTAGAGCGCTTTGCGCCACGCGGTTTCGAAGTCGCCGCTCTTCTGCTGGCCCTGCCAATAGGTGCGAACGATTTCGTAGCTGGTCGCATCCGGCGAGTCGATTACCGCCGAGATGAATTCGTACTCGCTCTTGCCGTCATACAGCGGAGCGATCAGCGGCTGGGTAAGAGACGCCGTGCCATCGAACGTGCGCGCATCGCCCCACTGCTCCAGATAATGCGTGGCGTTGATGTGCCAGTGCACGTGATCGTAAGTTTCGTCCTGATAAAGACTGTGCTGCACGCGCAGCTGAACCTTGTCCATGGCGTCGGCAAAGTTGAGATCGGCGGGCGCATCGTAAACCGGATTGCTGCCCATGATCAGCAGCAGATCAACTTTGCCGGCATACATGTCGCCGACCAGTTCTTTCATCGCAGCCGTCTGGTCTTGCGGCTTCACCTCAACCGGATCCGTATAGATCACGGTGTTGCCGCTGGCGCCCAGCGCCTGATTCATGGCGTGTGCCAGGGCATGAACCGCCGCCGGCTGATTGTCGCCGGGAATGACAACCGCAGCGCCCTTGTGCGCTTGCAGATCTTTCACGACCGCCGCTACGAAAGCCTGGTGCTGCGGATTCCCTGCTCCGGTTCCGCCGCCCGCGCCTAATCCGGCGGCAATGGCTCGCGCCAGTTGCTCCACTTCCGAAGCCCGCACCGGCAGCCGATGATCGGCCTTGCCGCTGGTGTTCGTCGGCGTGCTCTGAATGGAATAGAAGCGCGACATCTTTTCCTTCAGATCGGGATTGCGCTTGCGCCGCAAATCCTCGCGCGTAATACAAGAAATCCCGGAAATCCGCTGGAAAGAAAATCGCCATCGAGCGAAAGAATGATGTCAGCCTTTTCCAGGTTGTAGCGCGTTTCGACGTATTGCCCGAACGCCAATTGCGATCCGGCGCGCACGTTGTCGCGATTCACCGGCTCCCACTGCACCCACTTCGACTCCGGAAACGCTGTCTGCACTTGCTCCATCAGCGAAGCCATCGTGGGCGAGCTGGTGGGGTGACTCAGAATCCGCAGCCCGCTGCCCTTCAGCGCTCGTTGCCCATTCAACGCGCCTTTCAGCGCGGAATTGTAGCCGCTCCAGGTGTCCAGATTTCCCAGGTGGGTGATGATCTGCGCGCGATCAGGGTCGTACATGTCGAGGATGGAAGCTTGCGCGAACACATCGCTTCCTCCCAGACCCGAAGGATGGTCGGGATTGCCTTCAATCTTGGTGGGCCGGCCTTCGTGGCTCTCGACAATCACCGGAGTTGCGTAAGCGCCGAACGGCATGGCGCTGGCAAAAAACAGCGGCTTGCCCAGAACAATTTCATTCGGCTGCCGGACGTAGGGGACGATGGGCTCCAGCGGCTGCTTGACGCAAGCCGACAGTCCGGCCAGCGCCATCGAGGCGCTCATCAGTTTGAGGAAGTCGCGGCGCGAAGTGCCCTCGGGCCAGACCGAGGCCTGGCGCGGAAACTCGCGGTGCAGCATTTCGTAAAAGCCGTCGCTCTGCGCCAGCTCTTCCAGGCTGCGCCAATATTGCCGGCCGCCCTTGGCGCGCGAGAGCTTCTGCTGCACTTCGGCCAGTTCCATCTTCGAAGGACAGACTGCCTCGGGTTTATTCGAACTCTCTTTTTCCATCTTCTCGTAGGTTCCGGAACCCCAACTCGAAACAAACTGCACTCCACTGCAATTAGCGGTGGCAGGTGGAACAACTGGTAATGGCTTGCACACTGCGAATGTTGTAGCTGCGCTTGATGGCATTGCCCAGCGCAATCTGGTCGATGTACTCGACACCCTCAAACGGGATTTGGTGGTCGGAGCTGGGCTGCTGATATTGCATGTTGAAGACCTCCTCGCGCGGCCGCAGGAATTTCTCCGGCGCGCGATGGCAGTTCAAACACCATTCCATCTGCAGCGAATTGGCCGCATACATCAGCGGCATCTTGTCCACTTGCCCATGGCAGCTGAAGCAGCCGACGCCTTTGTTGACGTGAATGCTGTGATCGAAATAAACGAAGTCGGGCAGATCGTTGACCCGGGTCCAGATCAGCGATTGGCCGGTACGATAGCTCTCCCGCACCGGCTCCAGCATGGGTGCGTTCGTCCAGATCTGCGAATGGCAATTCATGCAGGTCTTGGTGGGAGGAATGCCGGCGAAGCTGGAACTCTCGACCGAAGTATGACAGTAGCGGCAATCGATACCGTCGCCCGCCGCGTGGTGCTGGTGACTGAAAGGCACCGGCTGAGCCTGGGCAACGTCCTGATAAGTGGCATAGGGCGAGCGCTGCATTTCCAACGCTGCCCACAGCAACACCGACACGATCACCACCACTCCGATGATCGAGGCGCGCGCAATTGTATTCGCACTACGATGGAAGATCTGGGCCATTTATGTGAAGCTTTCCACTCTGCGGGTTCGGGCTCCGAATACCCCATCGGGACCCAGGTTCGTGCGGTTGCGGCGACGGATGCCTCAGCCTTGTGTGACGCTCATCACCCAAGCGAGTGATTATAACAACTCAGGTTGGTGTTGATGCAAGTGGGCGAGAGCATTTGCCGAAGAAACTTTTTCCCAAGCTGAAATTGGAATGTCGCGAACCAGACAGAGGCTGCTTGAGCCCGCGAAAAATGCAGACAGAACCCAGCGGCAGCGGGCGGCCGGGATTTTTGTTCAGGTAGAGCGACGCTTCAGCGTCGCGTTCAAGCCGTTTTATTTTTTGTCATCACGAACCGGCGAACCGGGGCCCCCGACGAGCGCCGCTTTTGCGCTTGTTGGGGTGAAGTTCAGCCGGTGAGGGATCTGCTTTTCGATTGCTAGTCGCTAATTACCGACTGCCCTCTTCCCAAACGTCGGCAGCAACAACATCGCCAGCAAATACGCCACCACGCCACACCCCAACGTGACCGTCAACCCGAACTGAATCGCGATCACAATCGCCAGCACCGAACCCAGCACGCTCGACGCGGCGTTCATCGCCCAGGCCCATTCCACCGCGCCGTGACCGGCATGATCGTCGCTGCCTTTCGCGGATGAGATAGCGCGCAGTCCGCTGGGAAATGGCATGCCCATAGCAAGTCCCAGCGGGATCAGCAGCAATCCACTGATCAGCAGCTTCGTCGTGAAAGCTTGCCCAATCAGGGTTTCCAGCAAGTGCGGTAAAACGAGAACGTAGATCGACAAAGCGATAACGATGAATATCAGCGCGATAAGAACTCGCGTGGGCTCGCTGAACCAGCGCCGCGAGAGCAGACTGCCGGCTCCGCTGGAAAGCAGCATAAGGAAGACGACCACGGTCAGCGCATACGTCGGATATCCCAGGAACAATACGAAGCGCTGGATGAAAGCGATCTCTACCATGATGTAGCCGAGACCGATGGCTATGAAGTACAGCACGCGAAGGCTGGGCCCCGAGCGGGTTTCGGGCGACAGCGCCAGCGGCACCACCAGAAACGCGAGCACCGCGAAAATCGAAACTAGCAGCACTACTCCCAGAATTGCGATGCCGAGATTGACCTTCCAGTCGATGCCACCCAACTCAGCGCCGTGAAATACCTGGCCCGGCTTCAAGGTGAAAAAGAAAAATGGCGCGTTGTCGGTGACCGGAGAAACGTTGTAAGGATAGCTTGCAGAAAACGCTTGCGCGTCCTGGCCGCGAATCAGTTGCGCAAACGCCGGATGCGACATTCCCGGCTGGTCTGCCGTAGTCGGCAGATAAAGCACGGTCAGGTTCAGGTTCGCGCGATCTTCATTCTTCCCTTGAATGTGATTCAGCACCGCCTGCTGCTCTTCCAGCGTGAATGGCGACTTCTTGGCCAGCACCACCACCGGCCGCCCATCTTTGTCGAGCGGGCCGTCGCTGACCACGATGAAATTCTGGGTCGTGTCCTGCACGCCCATTTCATGCAGCGCTTCCATCGCCTGCGATACCACGCGCAAGGCCTCGCGCGGCTTGGCAAATTCCCAACGCGTGATAGCGATCATGCCATCGGGCTTGAGGTGATCAAAATATTCGCGGAAGGCCTCGACCGTGTAGAGATTGTTTTCGCTGAGCGCGAACGCGCCGGCTGCGGTTGACGCCCAGGTATCGACCAGCGTCATCTGCACCACGTCGTAGCGATCGTGGCTGTCGCGCACAAACGAGCGGCCATCGCTGACGTGCATATGCACCTCGGGAATCTGGTAGAGGTGATAGGTGTAGTCGGCGAAGCGATCGCGCATGATGTCGTTAGCGATGATGGGATTGATTTCGATGCCGGTAACGTTGGGGCTGCCGTTAGCCACGGCGCGCAAAACATCCACGCCGCCGCCCGGTCCGATGATGGCGAAATCGCCGTGCGGGCGCAGCACATTGGCCAGCGACGCTCCGGCCGACATCAGATTGTGCCGGTAGTCGTCGCTCCAGTGATGCGGGTCGGTATTCATCAAGTAGGTGCTGGCATCGGCGTCGATGACGATCGCCTTGGCCCAACCCTGCTCGTCTACCTCGATACGCGAGATCGCATTCCAGCGCTGGTAAAGCGGGATAATGCGCTTCATGCCCTTGGCATAAACAATGTCAACCAGCTTGTTGCGGAAGTTGATGGCGATCAGCAGCAGCAAAGCCGCAGTAAGACATAGCGGTGCCAGACGCTTGCCGGGAGCAGCCCACACGACTGCGGCCAGCGCGACCGCAACCGCAGCGAAGACGATGGTGTTGGGGCCTCCGAAAATGTTCAACAGCGGTATCAGTGCCAGGCAGGCCAGCGATCCGCCCAGCAGATCGGCTCCATAAAGCTGGGTAATGCGTTCGGGATGCCGCGCGAAGATGACGGAGAACAGAAGTCCGGTGATGAAGAATGGCACCGCTGAAACCAGGTAGAGCAAAGTCAGTCGCCAGAAGTTGGGCCAGTCGAGATGCAGCGAGACAGCCGTGTGCACCACGACTTCAAGCACCGCAAAGATCACCAGCGCGTTGATGACACAAAGCGTCGCTCCCAGCTGGCTGACGGACCATTGCGCCAGCCAGCGGCGACGCAAGTAGGCGAAAACGGCGCCTGCGCCCAGGCCGAGTAGAGCGATCGAAATAGCCAGGAAGGCGAAATGATAAAAGAGCACCACCGAAAATAGCCGGGTGAGGCTGAGTTCCAGAAGCAGGGCGGCAAAGCTCATCAGAGCGACCGCCAGCGTGACGCTCCCCGCCGAAGTTTCAATCGCGCGCGAAGCGGAGATAGGTGTCTCCGTCGTATCAATCATGAAGAATTTCAGATTACACGAAAGGGGATGGAATTCGTGGGAAAGAGATGGTGGTGATTAGCCGAAAATCCTGATCTGGAATTCGCCATGCTCGGGTACGAGCAGAGAACTTGCCGTGATCGGATAGAGCGCAGAATTTGCGATGATCGGTAGAGCGGACCTTTCGCCATGATCCGATAGAGCGGACAATTTGCCGTGATCGGGTAGAGCGGAGAATTTGCGATGATTGGGTAGAGCGAACCTTCAGGTTCGCGTTTAAGCTGCTACTTTCAGTCTCCAAGCCGGCTTCAGGCGGCGACACGTTGGCTTGTCGGCCGGCACACCAGGGCTGAAGCCCATTCTTATATCATCGGCTAGAACGCGGGCCTGAAGGCCCGCACTGCCCGAACGTCAACTTTCTCCGCAACCTCTGGACCGCCGTTTCCAACGTTCTATCCCCCGGCGATCGCCCCAATAATAAGCAACGGCTCGGCTCCGGACGCGACGGCATCCGGCAAAGGCGCATCGGGCGGCTCGTGCGACAAATCTTCCTGGCAGGCAAAGAAGCGCAGGAACGGACGGCGCTGCTGGGTGACGTGGTCGCGAATCGTCCCGCACAGCATGGGATAAGCGGCTTCCAGTGCGTCGAGGACCGAGCGTTGCGTAACCCGGCCCTCGACTTCAAGCTTCACCTCGCCGCTGACCTGGGCCAGCGTCCGCAGATGTTGCGGCAACTCGACGCGAATCATGGCAGCGTCTGCACCTCGACCGAAAGCACCGCGGGAAGATCGCGCACGATCGGCGCCCAATTATCTCCGGCGTCGGCCGATAAATACACCTGCCCGCCGGTGGTGCCGAAATACACGCCGCAGGAGTCGAGCGAATCGATCGCCATGGCATCGCGCAGCACGTTGACGTAGCAGTTGCTCTGCGGCAGACCTTTGGTCAACGGCTCCCACTCATTTCCGCCGCTGCGGCTGCGGTAAACGCGCAACTTGCCATCAGGCGGAAAGTGTTCGCCGTCGCTCTTGATGGGGACGACGTAGATGGTCTCCGGCTCGTGGGCGTGAACGTCGATCACGAAACCGAAGTCGGTCGGCAGATTGCCGCTCACTTCCTGCCACGAGTCGCCGGCATTGTCGCTGCGCATCACGTCCCAATGCTTCTGCATGAACAGCACGCCCGGGCGCGAGGGATGCATCGCAATGTGGTGCACGCAGTGGCCGATCTCGGCATCCGGGTCGGGAATGAATTGCGAGCGCAGGCCGCGATTGATCGGCTTCCAGGTCTGGCCGCCATCGTCGGTGCGGAAAGCGCCCGCGGCCGAGATGGCGATGTAGATCCGCCCCGGATCGCTGGGATCGAGAATGATGGTGTGCAGGCACATTCCGCCAGCGCCCGGCTGCCAGTGCGGACCGGTGCCGTGTCCGCGCAATCCCGGAAAGTTCGTGCCAGCTGGTTCCACCGTCGGTCGAGCGAAACAGCGCCGCGTCTTCCACTCCCGCATAAACGGTGTTGGGTTCGGTGAGCGACGGCTCCAGATGCCACACTCGCTTAAACTCCCACGGATGCTGCGTGCCGTCGTACCACTGATGCGTGGTGAGAGGCTTGCCGGTTTCCGCCGAACTGTCGTAGACGAACTTGTTGCTCTGCCCCTTGGGAAAGCCTTCCGGCGTTTTCTCCGGCTCGCCGCCCGGCGTTTGCCAGGTCTTGCCGCCATCGTCGGAGCGCTGGATGATCTGCCCAAACCAGCCGCTGGTCTGCGAGGCATACAGCCGGTCCGGATCGGCCGGCGATCCCTTCATGTGATAGATCTCCCAGCCGGCAAAATGCGGGCCGCTGACTTCCCACTTGTCGCGCTTTCCATCCGACGTCAGTACGAACGCCCCTTTTTTTGTGCCAACCAGTACTCGTACCTTGCTCATCCTCACTCCTTTTTGAATTTTTATATTGATGGCTCTGCGATGTTGATTCCGCCGTTTACCCGCCGTTCGAACTTCGCAGCGGGATCAGCTGGCGCAGCAGCTCATCGCGCAGGAACAGTCCTCCCCAGGCCAACACTCCGATATAGGCCGGCACCAAGCCGTAGCTTAGGAGCGGACTGCTGATCCGCACATTGGTTGCGACCGCGCCACCCAGATACCCGGTCAGCAAGATGGCGCCCAGAATCGACGTGCGCGGAATCGCATAAAGGATGACACATACCAGAAGCACAAGCCCGATGGGCAGAATCGACGTTCGCGGGATAACCGACCTGGTCGTTCCTTCCACGGCAGCCGGCACTCGCAGAATTTTGATGCTGGCATCGAAAAGCATCGCGACAACGACCAGCCCGCTGACGATCCGTCCGGTCCAGAGCATCTTCTTCGAAGTCGTACTTTGCGTCATAGAATGCATCAATCATTCCCTCTCAAAATTATTTGACTTCAAGATCGCCCCGACGTAATCACCGTCAGCTAGCGTCGCCGCAGTTCACCAGCCACGGTATGCCAAATTGGTCGACCAGCATGCCAAAACGCTTGGCCCAGAAAGTCTGCTGGATCGGCATCGTCACCTTGCCGTTGTCTGACAAAGCCTTGAAGATGCGCTCGGCCTCCGCCTGGTCTTTGATCTGGATCGCCACCGAGAAGCCGCGCGGCGGCTGGTAGTGCTCTGGCGGAGCGTCGGCGCCCATCAACCACTGATCGCCCACCGTCAGGCTGGCATGAAGGATCTTCTTACGCCATTCCGGCGGCACATGCTCGGCTGCCGGCGTACCTTCGTGCGGCATCATGGTTACAATCTTGCCGCCCAGCGTCTGCTCATAGAACTTGAACGCCGTCTCGCAGTTTCCATTGAAATGAAGGTGAGTGATAAGTTGCATTGAAACTCCTAAGCTAAGTTAGTTATTTAATTGCTGGCTATCGGGTCATTAGTATTTAGTTAGGCTTTCCGGTAAGTAAGGATAATTATTCCCGAGGAGAACAATCTTGTACCCAACACCGGGTTCGAAACTATGATGTTTCTCATTCGTTTTCTCTATGGACTCAGGAACAATCAGGCCCAGCGCCATTCTCCCGACTTCAGTTGTAAAGGCGTCGAATCGCGCTCCCGCCAGCGTCGCCGTACCTCAGCCAGCACGGCGTCGCGATTCTTCTCCATCTTGTCCATCACCGCGCACGAGGCTCCTGTCTCTTCGTGGCGCGCCGCCCACACCAGCAATTCGAACACCAGCGGCGCCAGGTCAATTCCTTTCTTCGTCAACCGGTAGTTAATTTTTCGCCCATCTGACTTTTCCGCACCGGCAGTAATGATGCCGGCCGCCTCCAGATTCCGCAGGCGATCGGCGAGGATGTTGCTGGCAATACCTTCTCCCGATTGCTGAAAGTCTTTGAAGGTGTGGGCGCCGCGAATCATCAGGTCGCGGATGATCAGCAGCGACCAGCGATCGCCAAAGCGCTCCAGCGATACACTCACCGGGCAGCCAGATCGGCGCTTTGTTTCCGGTACCCCACGCATTTCCGGCACTCTAACAAATATTACT
Organism: uncultured Acidobacteriaceae bacterium; assembly: GCA_963833305.1. Lineage (GTDB taxonomy): Bacteria > Acidobacteriota > Terriglobia > Terriglobales > Acidobacteriaceae > Bog-257. Next base: position 309,569 of record CAWHXN010000006.1, read on the forward strand.
TGCAAAATGCAAGTAAGAACAAGCGAGAATTGTCTTAAGGCAGAGGACTAAGGTGTTCGCCTTGGTCCTCGCGATGATCACGCTCCGCGAGTATCATTTGACAGGCGGCAACGCGTGGCAGGAAAATTAGAGCCACCAGCGAGAAGAGTTTCCGGCCTTTTTCCCTCCTACTGCGATCGTGCCTGGCGGCGAGAAACAAGACTGCCGGCTTTCCTTCTCCGGACTCACAAATCCCCAGGTTCGGGGCTGACTAAAGTTTTGGACGGTTGGCCCGCTTCACTTGACCCAAGGCTTAAGGAGTAGCAGCCATGTGGACCCGACAGCACAATTGCCTTTTAATTTCTGCAGCCGGCTGGAGCGCGGCAAATGCCGCTTTGGCGATGGCAATTCTTTTTGTGATATCGAGTCTTGGGCAGCCGCTGGTAGAGGCACAAACCTTCCACGTCATTCACAGCTTTGCTGCCGGAGCAGATGGAGCTACGCCGCTGGCGGGCGTGACCTTGGACGCGGAAGGCAATCTCTATGGCACTGCTGAATATGGCGGGCTCACCAGCCCGATGTGCTACTCGGGCGGATGCGGCACTGTCTATCAGATGAAGCGTTCCGGAGCCGACTGGATTTTGACCCCGCTCTATTCGTTTCACGGTAACGACGGAGCCAATCCCGCGGCCAGGGTGATGTTTGGCGTCAACGGCACTCTCTACGGAACAACCCAGATAGGGGGACACGGGAATTGCGCCTTTTTCGGCAGCGGTTGCGGCCTCGTCTTCGACCTGAAACCTTCAGCAACGGTTTGCAAAACCGCTCTCTGTCCCTGGACCGCAAGCGTCCTTTATGAGTTCACCGGGCTTAGTGACGGAGGTGAGCCTGGCACCGGCGACCTGAATTTCGATCAATCGGGCGATGTCTATGGCACGACCGTGAACGGAGGCTATACTGGCGACTCCTGCCCTGCCTCGAATCGCGGATGCGGCGTGGATTTTGAGCTGACGCGGTCCGGAGGTAGCTGGAGCGAGACTGTTCTGCATAAATTTTTTGGGGCGGGCGATGGCGAATATCCCGAGGCGGGAGTGATTTTCGATAATGCCGGCAACCTCTACGGTACCGCTGCCCACGGCAACACGATTCAATGGGACGGAACGGCCTACGAGCTGACGCCTTCAGGATCGGGTTGGCTGGAAACTACGCTGTATGCATTCCCCGTGGAAGGTCCGGACGGAAATATTGTTTTTGGCGGTCTGATTTTTGATCGCCAGGGCAATCTCTACGGTTCTACACAGGTGGGTGGTTCGCAAAATGGTGGCACCGTGTTCGAATTATCGTCGTCCAACGGCAACTGGACGCCTACCGTGCTGTGGAACCTCTCGGGGAACGGCGGGTCTCTGGCCAGCCTGACCATGGATGCGTTGGGCAATCTCTATGGCACCACTTATGCTGACGGGTTTTCGGGAAAAGGCAACGTCTTCAAACTCAGCCCCTCGGGCTCGGGTTGGACCTACACATCGCTGCATGACTTCAGCGGCGGCAGTGATGGAGCCTATCCCGTCGGCAGCGTGAGCCTGGACGCGCGCGGCAATCTCTACGGCACCACTTCCTCCGGCGGCACCGGATCGGCCTGCAACGGCGGCTGTGGAGTTGTGTGGGAGATCACGCCGTAACCTAAGATTCTGCGGATTGCTTGCGAGCCGGCATCTTTAAGATTGAGTGTTTGGCGTCTCCTTGTACCGGGTAAAGCCAATAACTGAATCATCCTGAATCCGATTGAGGCGCTAGGAACTGGCAACGCTGCTTTGGTTATTCCTTCTCTCGGTGTCTTTTGCGATTTCGTGATTGACTTTTCCTTTATCACATTTTCCTGCGGCAACGGTCACTGACAGACTGCCCGCTGCAGGAGTGAGATTCTGGTGGGTGTCTCGGGAGAAGATTCCCCGGCCTTTCCAACCACTTCCTTCGCCACGGCGAAAATGTAAGCCTCGAGCTACCTTCTCCTAGACACCATTTGCGCCAGTCCCTTTGGTCCGCTTTCGTTTGCAACCTATGGCAGGAGGTAAGCCAATGCATAACAAGGGGCGATTCCCAAATGCGATGTTCGGTGTGAGACTACGACCAGAGAGTGCGGTGGTCGCGATCATGCTCCTGCTTCTTTTCCTCATATTTCTGTTCCTGTTCATAACTCTCACGGCGCAACCCGCGCAGGCGCAAACCTACCAGGTGATTCACAACTTTACCGGCGGACCCGATGGAGGAGATCCCATAGCCGGGCTCACCATGGATGCAGCAGGAAATCTCTACGGTACGACCTTGGGCGGAGGAGGCCTGCACGGCTATGGCTCGGTGTTCAAGCTCGCTCACAAAGGCTCGGGATGGGTCTTGACTCCACTTCACGACTTTACTGGCAGCGGCAATGGCGATGGCCAATACCCGTGGGCCGGGGTGACTTTCGGTCCCAACGGGACCCTGTACGGCACGACCATGCAAGGTGGATATCCCGACTACGGCACCGTTTTCAACCTGCAACCACCTCCCAACGCGCCCGCGTCGGTGCTTTATCCCTGGACTGAGACTGTGATTCATGCATTCTATGAACAAGGTGATGAAGGGACGAATCCTCACTACGGCAAACTGGTTTTCGATCAGGCAGGCAATCTCTACGGCACGACTGCGTATGGCGGAGCTCACGGTGGTGGTGACGTTTATACAATGGCGCCCTCCAACGGAGGCTGGACAGAAAGCGTGATTTACAGCTTCGTGGTCGTCCAGAACGACGGATATATGCCGCAGAGCGGAGTGATTTTTGACCGGTCAGGCAATCTTTATGGAACGACCTACTGGGGCGGGGCCGATTGGGGCACAGTTTACGAACTGACACCCTCCGGATCCGGCTGGACGGAGCAGCTTCTGTATAGCTTCCAAAACGGAAACGACGGAGTATGGCCTATCGGCGGCTTGCTGTTGAGTCCCTCAGGTAACCTGTTTGGCACCACATCGACCGGAGGGGCCAACGGTGGCGGCACGGTTTTCGAGTTGCAGCCCTCCCAAGGTAGCTGGATTTACACCTTACTCTATAGCTTCACCGGCTCCGGTGGACCGCAAGCCAGCCTGACCATGGATGCCGCAGGCAGCCTTTACGGTACGACCTACTACGACGGCGCGTATGGATGGGGTTCCGTTTTCAAACTGACACCTTCGAATGGCGGCTGGACCTATACTTCACTGCACGATTTCACCGGCGGGAATGACGGAAGCCGTCCCGTCAGCGACGTGATCTTCGACGGGCAGGGCAATCTCTACGGCACCGCATCACTGGACGGGGCAAACCGTCAAGGTGTCGTCTGGGAAATCACGCCGTAGAGGAAACTCTTGAATTGATTGCGGCTGGTAGCTTCGACTCCTGGATCAATTGTGCGATTCTTGACTTCGCCCGCGGTTATCACCTGACACAGCGGCAACGGTCACTGACAGACTGCCCGCTGCAGGCGTGAGATTCTGGTGGGTGTCTCGGGAGAAGATTCCCCGGCCTTTTCCAACCTTCCCATCGCTACGGCGAAATAAGCGCCTCGCGCTATCTTCTCCCCGGCATCCGGATGGCCGCCCCATAGGTCCGTCAAAGTCCAGCCGCGTCAGGAGGAAAATGCAATGTCCGGCAAAGCTCCCTTCCACAACCTGATTTCCGTTGCTGTTTCTTTTGCATTGATGACGGCGCTGGCGGTGACGACAGCGGCGCAGAACGCGGTGCCTCCCACGGCGCGGCAGGCGGCGATGATGCCGGCCTTCAACTCGCGCCTGGCACATCCCACAATGTCGCACATGCCGGCGAGGCCGCCGGCGCGCTCTCGCTTTCGCTTTTCGCCAGGCCGCCCGCTGGATAACAACATCCTTTACGATAACGGCCCGGTCAATGGAGAGGTCGATGCCTGGACCATCAACTTCGGCTTTGCCGCTAGCGATACCATCCAAGGCATCGCCACGATTTCCGGTATCCAGTTCTGGGCGTGGCTGGAGCCGGGCGACACCATCACCAACGTCGAAGTGCAGATCGGCAGCAACGGCTACTTTTCCAACGACCTGTTTGATGGAGTCGTCACGCTGACCCAGTCAAATTGCTTCACCAACAATTTCGGGTTCGACGTTTGCCTCGTGTCGGGAAACTTCACAGGCCCAAATCTGGGCGGCAATGATTGGGTAACGCTGGCCAACGCCAACACCGCGGAAGGCAATCCGGTTTACTGGGATGAGAACAGCGGAGTCGGCTGCCAGTCTCCCGGCTGTCCCTCGCTGGCTCAGGAAAATACTATTGGCACCATTCCTTCAGAAGCCTTCACCATCGCCGGCGCCGGCGGAGCTGACTGCAGTTACGGCTCTCAAATGCAGGACATCTACCGATTCAATGGAGCAGCCGATGGCGAGAACCCAAGCGGTGTGGTAGTAGACCGCGCCGGCAATCTGGAAGGCACGACTTCTCAGGGCGGCAACAACGGAGCCGGAACAGCCTTCAGGCTGACTCCCGAGGGCTCGAGTTGGGTATTTACCAGCTTGTACAATTTCGTGGGCGGCAATAACGGCGGCAACCCTGGCGCCCCGCTCCTTGGCCCCAACCAAACTCTCTACGGCCTCGCCTGGAGCGTCCCGGGGTCCGGATTGATTTACAACCTGACGCCGACGCCAACAGTTTGCGGCAACGTCATGTGCTCCTGGAGAGAGAACCTCCTCTACAGTTTTCCGGCTGATCCCGGTAACACGGCCCTCTCCGGGCTTGATCGAGCTGGTAACCTATACGGCTTTGTGGATAACGGCGGAGCGTATGGGGCGGGCACTATCCTTCAATTCACCCCTGCGCTTGGCGGCTGGACCGAGAACACTATCTACACTTTCACGGGAGGGACCGATGGCTCCGGGCCCAATGGGCTGGTAGTCGGTATAGACGGGAACCTGTATGGAACTACCAGCGCCGGAGGAGCAAGCGGTCTGGGCACCATCTTTCAGTTGGTGCCTTCGCAAAACGGCTGGACGGAAAATGTCCTGTACGCCTTTGCGGGAGGTGTTTGGGGGGAACAGAATCCTTCTTCAATAGCCCAGGATACTTCCGGCAACTTCTATGTCTCCTACTCGATACAAGCCTACAATCTGTACGGACCAGAGACGGATGCTGGGATAGACGAAGGATGGCTGTCTCCTGCCGGCCAATGGGAACATCGCCAGATCGCACGCTACTCACCTTACACCTGGGATGCCGAGTTCGAGGTATATGGGCTGGTAGCCAATCAACCGGGAAATCCAGCCTTTGTAAGTTTCGCCTACTGCTGGAGCTGCTACCCGCAGCAGCTTCTTTGGTACGGTGTCGGATTCCTGAACGACGCAGTTGCTTTAGGCGCGAACGCCTACGTGACTGGCATGGTTGAAGACGCGCAAGGCAATCTTTATGGCGGAAGGAACTGTTCGTACAACGGTCAATTGTTAACGCAAGGCACCATCTGGAAGATGACGCCACAATAGTAGAGCCCAGCCGCGCTGAAACAAAGACGCGCCGTCGTCTATTCACTCCGACTCCAGTATCACCTGCGCCATGGCTGAGTCCTTCGTGTGCGTGATGGATAAGTGAGCGCGAGCGGCTCCTAGTTGGTGGTAGAACTCGGCGGCTTTGCCATGGAAGGCAATCGTTGGCCGGCTTCCCGGAACTCGCTTCACCTCGACATCCTGCCAGGTAACGCCGCGATTCCAGCCGGTGCCGATGGCTTTCATGGCAGCTTCTTTGGCGGCGAAGCGTCCGGCGTAGCGCTCTGCCTTGTTCGCCTTTGACTCGCAATAACGAATTTCGTCGGGGGTGAAGACGCGCTCCAGAAAGCGCCGTCCAAAGCGCTCGATGGAAGCCGCGATGCGGGGAACTTCTGCGATATCAATGCCGGTACCGACAATCATAAAATCGCGGCCTCGCCCTTCGCTGTTCGCTTTTCGCTTAGTACCCTACTACGTGGCAGAAGTCTCTGGTAGCCGCAGACCGGTTCCGAGCTGCGCCTGAAAGAACCACAATCCATGTCGCCTCTTGCCGGAATTGTCCATTTGGCGAAGAGCGAAAAGCGAGGAGCGAAAGGCGAAGAGCGGCTCCTCCACAAGGTAACACATTGAGAACACAGGTGTTGCTATGTCCGGCAGCGGACATAGCGGCAAAACTGCTTGGGATATTGCAATCCGGTTTGCTATGATAAGCGCGCTCGATTGATCGACGTTGTACGCAGCAGTTCCTGCATTACAGCACTCCCTGCCTGCATCACATCCCGATCGAATTGCAGCTACATCAACTTAAGGAACATGCATCATCATGGAACAAGGAACAGTTAAGTGGTTCAATGACGCGAAGGGCTACGGCTTCATCAGCCGGCAGAATGGCGAGGACGTATTTGTGCACTATTCTGCGATTCAGACCAATGGCTTCCGCAGCTTGCAGGAAGGCCAGGCAGTCTCGTTCAACGTGGTCAAAGGGCCTAAAGGCTGGCAGGCAGAAAACGTACAGGTTCTGTAGGTCTCGAGCTCGAAGGATCAGAGAGGGCGGCCCATCGGGCCGCCTTTTTTGTTGGCGGCTTGACGCGTCGCCTCGCTCTCTGCAGCAACGTATTTTTTACTCCTGTAACCGGATTCGGGTGTAGAGTATCGGGCTGATACTCGTCTAGCGTCTCATTTCAGTTTTCGGAGACAATCATGACGACTCTTACTCACGCTAGCCTTGTTCCGTCCCTCTGTTATCCGCGTTGCGATTACGGTTTTGTTGATGGCCGTGTGTTCTTCACCGGCGTTCGCGCAGGAATATAACTTCACGGTGCTGCATAACTTCGCGGGACTTGTTGACGGCTCCTACCTTCCGGCCGGACTCAGCATCGATTCAGCCGGAAATCTCTACGGAGCGACTTGCGATGGCGGAAGCCAAAACTTCGGGACGGTGTTCGAACTCGTCCGGAACGATGATGGATGGTCGAAGCAAACGCTTTACGACTTTCGCGGAGGCACAGACGGCTCTTGTCCGACCGGAAGAGTGGTTTTCGGCCCGGACGGTAATCTCTACGGCACCACGGAGTACGGAGGCTACCTGGGCAGCTCGATATGCAACAACGGCTGCGGTACGGTCTTCCAGTTGAAATTGCAGACAGGGGACCCTCAGCTGGCGCCCGCCAACTGGACGGAGACGGTGCTGTATCGGTTTCAAGGCGGAAGCGACGGCACATGTCCCGGTTATGGCGATGTCAGCTTCGATCAAGCCGGCAATCTTTATGGAACGACGGTGAATGGCGGACTGCCGCAGACGTGTAGCTTAGGCTGCGGCACGGTGTATGAGTTAACGCCCGGCAACGGTTCCTGGCCGCATACTGTTCTCTATCGCTTCGAAAATTCTGGAGGTCAGTGGCCATATAGCGGAGTCGCCATCGACGCTGCGGGCAGTCTTTACGGAACGACTATTTACGGTGGATACCAGAATCACGGAGTCGTTTATCAGTTGGTGAAAAGTGGTAACACCTGGACCGAGAACCTGCTGCACGTATTTAGGGGAGCACCCAGCGACGGTTCGGTAGCCTATGGCGGCCTCATTTTCGACGCCTCGGGAAATCTGTTCGCCGCTACCTCAAACGGAGGGACACAAGACGTCGGCACGGTCTACGAACTGAGTCCGTTCAATGGCGGGTGGCAGTATTCCCTGCTTTACAGCATCCGCCAAACCGGCGACGGAGCCGGGCCGTGGAACAACCTGGTAATGGATCGCGCAGGCAATCTCTACGGCGCGACCACCGGTAACGGATATCGCAACGGAGAGATCTTCGAACTGTCGCCATCCGGCGGCGGCGGTTGGACAGAGAAAACATTGCACGTGTTCAGCTACTTTGGATACGACGGAGACGATCCGATCGGCAATCCGGTGCTGGATACCAACGGGAACCTTTACGGGACGACCTTTAGCGGAGGCGAATTCCGAGTAGGCGTTGCCTGGGAAGTTACGCCATAACCCAGTCAGTTGGCCCGGTTCCGGACGATCTTAGTTATATCGATCTCGCAGCATCCGCTGCCGGTTGCCCTCACACGTTCGTGACTTTCTAATGTGTGGGCGATAAGACTCGATCGCGTCAAGCATGGTAACGCTGATACGAATCAGTTCCCACTCATTCGAAACTCACGAATGAGGGCACCCGGCAGCCTCAGCGCAAACCCACTCAATCCATTCTCTTGAAATCGATACCTCGGGCCGCCTGTGAGTAAAGAGTAAGTTCCGAAGGATGCTGATTGGCGCCAGCGTGAAAGACCAAGGATCCGAGATCACCGGCGCGGAACTCGTTGGGCGCGATAGGTTCCAACTTTACGGCAGGGCGGTCACGAATCTTCAGGGTCAAGCTTGCCTGCTCGATCGATAGACTATAGGTTGCATCAAGTTCGTCACTGCGATATTGACCGGCGAAGACGCTTAGGGCAGCCTCGCTCAGATGGATATTCTGAACTTTGCTGCCATCGAAATAGGTTTCGCCTTGTAGATCGAGCCGGGCCTTCATCACGCCGTTCGATTCTCCGAAGGTGATCGGATTACCCACTAGATCGTAGAACTTGTTCGCAGCGCTGCGGCGCAGTACCGCACCCCACGCCATGAGTTCGCCGTTCGCGACCGTGAACGTGTAGATCAGGTGGGTGCGCGGATCGAGGTAGGTTCCGGCGAACGGCGTTGGATCTGGGAGGCGATCGGAGAGCGCGCGGACGGTGGATTCGACCTTAAATTGGCCGTCCAGATAAATATCCGCAACCTTGCGCGAGAGTCCTTCCACATCAACGCTCGCCAGGTTACAGAGAGCAATCACGCTAAAGCGCTGCTCGGGGAAGCGCAGCAGTTCGGCCCGGTAACCGAACGTTCCACCGCTGTGTTCCACGATTGGCAAACCGCGATATTGATCGAGCCAAAGGCCCATTCCGTAGTTGATAGGATTGCCATCGTTTAGTACGCCGTGGCTCTCGAGTTCCCTGGTCAGGTTTGTTTTCCCAAGCTTGTTCTCGTAGAAATTGTTGTTCCAGAGGAGCAGGTCATCGACGGTGCTCAAGAGTCCACCGCTACCCACGATGTCGAACAGAGTCGACCAATCGACAAGAAAACTTCCCTCAGGTCCGGAATCATAGGCAGCCACGCGGCCGGAAACGACTACCGTATCGTCATCGTAGAAGCGCGTGCGCCCCATCCCGAGCGGCTGAAATATATTCTGGGCGGCAAATTCGGCCAGCGACCTCTTGGTTGCGCGCTTCACCACGACGCCAAGCAGGAAATAGTTGGAATTGCTGTATGTGAACTCGTCGCCGGGAACATTGTTCAGTCCCTGTTGTCTTGCGATCAGGTTCAGGACGTCAGTGGCAGAGGCAAGCGCAGAGATGTCGCGACCTGCCAGATAGGTCAGAGCAAGGAAATCACGCAGCCCGCTAGTGTGGTGTAACATCTGCCGCAGGGTGATCGTGTGGCCGTAGTTGGGGAGCTCTGGAATGTACTTCCGCACATCGTCGTCGAGTGACAGATAGCCCTGTTCTGCAGCCAGCACAATGCTCGCCGCAGTGAACTGCTTCGACACCGACGCCATGTAGAACACCGATTGCGGCGTGAGCGGTACCGCAAGTTCCAGGCTTGCTGAACCATACGACTTGCGATAAACAAATTTTCCATCGCGAACCACGCCAACGGAACAGCCCGGAGAAGTGGGCTTGTCGTAACCAACAAACAGTTGGTCGACTTTTTGTGCTGGACCGTCAGGTGCAAAGGCAGAAGTTGTTATGGCAGTAGCAAGGCAGAAAATTACAATTTGTCGCATCAGCACTGCTTTCATCTCATTGGATCTGGCTGTCGGTACGCGATTACTTCTCATGCCGTAACTGGTTTAATGCTTTAACCCAATCGGGATCGGGGACGATTGCAGCATCCCCATTGTCATCGTAAGGGAGAAATTGTTGAATGAGCCGGCCGATCGCGACGTCATGTAGTTCGTAGTTGGGATCGAGACCATGGAGTGGTCCGTCGTGGAAGTAAGCGGGAGCCCGGCTACTGTGATTGTGCTCAGGTTCGCATCCTTCTTTGAACGCAAACGCGTGCCTTCCGCTACGGCGTCAGCTTCCACACCACGCCGTGCCCATTCTCGCCCAGGTTGGTGCCATAGATATTGCCGCTGGCATCCATCGTGAGATCGCCGGTCGGGTTTTCGCCATCACCGTTGTTGCTGAAATCGTACAGGTCGGTATAAGTCCAACCACCGCCCGACGGACTGAGCTTGAAAATATTGCCCATCCCATGTGCTCCTAAGGAGTAGGTGGTTCCGTACAAGTTTCCGCTGCTGTCCAGGACCAGGTTGCCCCAGCAAGCGAGGCCGGTCGTGAACGAGTGCAGCACGGTAAACTGCCAACTATTGCCGGAACGCGACAACTCAAACACGGACGCGGCTGTATTATCTGCGCCTAAAGTGCCGCCGTATAAATTGCCCGCCCCATCCATAATGAGCCCGGTCGCGCCGTAGCCGCCTACGCCCGAACCCTCCGCCGCGAAGTTGGCGAGGATGTTCTCTGACCATCCTGACCCGGAGTGCACCAGTTGGAACACCGCGCCCGCACTATCCAAGCCACCTCCATCCGTCGTGCCGTACAGATTCCCCGCGCTGTCCAGCATCACGTTGTGGGCGGGGTACTGCGCGTCCGGGTCGCCAAAACTGTAAATCTGCGTGCCCGTCCAGCTGTTGCCCGACCGGCTCAACTCGTAAACGTCGCCATATTCCTCACCCCCGAAGGCGGTCGTCCCATAAATATTGCCAGCCGAATCGAACGCGATTTGGCCATAGGCTGGCTCGGCCCCGTCAAAATTAGCCACGTTGTACAACACAGTTTCCGTCCAGGGGCAGAGTACGCTGCGGCAAATGGTGACCGGCGGTCGCAAGCTGAAAACGGTGCCTGCGTCTTCGAATCCGCCGCCGATGGTGGTGCCGTAGAGAGCGCCATCGGGACCAAAGATGACTCCGCCCCATGGTTGCACGCCATCGCTGCCGCCGGTAAACGCGTGCAACTGGTTGTGAATGTAGCTGGACCCGGCGCGCTTGAGCTGATACACCGTTCCGTCCTGACTCGCGCCGCCGCCGTAAGTCGTGCCATAAAGATTGCCCGCACGATCCAGGATCACCCCGCTGTAGGGATACAGCCCGTCAGGCCCGGAGAAAGTGTGCAGCACGGTCAGCGTTTGCGCCTGTGCCAATTGCGCGATCAACATCATGAACGCACAACTCAGCACTAGAGCAAGCCTGGTGGATCGGAAGCTTTCGTGAGAAATGCGAGTGGAGGGTTGGGCTGGCTTAGTCATTAGCTCCTCTCCTTGTGCAGGGACTCGATGTTCCCGTTTCGGCGGCGGCTACTTTACATCTGCGGAACCAGTATTGCTCGAAACGGAATTCGGTTTGTACACAAATTCGCGTCCTTCCTTTTGGACATTAACCCAGGCTGCCGCTAGGGCGTCAGTTCCCAAACCACGCCATGCCCATTCTCGCCAAGGTTTGTGCCGTAGATGTTGCCGCTACCATCGATGGTCAGATCGCCGATTGGGTATTCGCCGTCGCCGCTATTGCTGAAGTCGTACAGGTCCGTGTAAGTCCAACCGTCTCCCGAAGGACTCAGCTTGAAAATGTTGCCCAGTCCGAATGTGCCTAATGTCTTGGTCGTACCGTACAGGTTTCCATTGTTGTCCAGCACGAGGTTGCCGAAAGGGCCTTCGGCGTCTCCCGAGATCGCGAATGAGTGCAGCACGGCAAGCTGCCAACCATTGCCCGATGGTGACACCTCGAAGACACATGCGGAAACGCTATCCCCTACCGTACCTCCATAGAAATTGCCCACCCGATCCATGATCAGCCCCGCCACTGGGTAACCGCCCGCGCCTTCTAGTGCTCCAAAACTGAAGAGAATGTTCTCCGTCCATCCTGATCCGGAGCGCGCCAGTTCAAACACAGTGCCTTCACCGTTCGACCCTCCGTAATCCGTCGTGCCATACAAATTTCCCGCACTGTCGAGCACTACGTTATGACCGGGGAATTGCGCGTCCGGGTCTCCAAAACTATAAAGCTGTGTGCCAGTCCAACCGCTCCCCGCCCGGCTCAACTCGTAAACGTCACCATATCCCTCTGCGCCGCCGAAGGCCGTCGTCCCGTAGATATTGCCAGCCGGATCGAACGCGATTTGGCCATAGGCCGGCTCGACTCCGCCGAATTGACCCACACCATAGAGCACAGTCTCCGTCCAGGGACAGAGTACGCTGCGGCAAATGGTGACCGGCGGCCGCAAGCTGAACACTGTGCCTCCGCCTTGGAATGGGCCGCCGTTGGTGGTGCCGTAAAGCGCGCCATCGGGACCGAAGATGAGGCCGCCCCACGGTTGCTCACCATCGCTGCCGCCGGTAAACGCGTGCAGCTGGTTGTGAATGTAGCTGGAGCCGGCGCGCTTGAGCTGATACACCGTTCCCTGCTGATCGGCGCCGCCGCCGTAAGTCGTGCCGTAAAGATTTCCCGCACGATCCAGGATCACGCCGCTATAGGGATAAAGTCCGTCAGGCCCGGAGAAGGTGTGCAGTACGGTCAACGTTTGCGCGTGCGCCAATTGCAAGGTGAGAATTGTGAGCGCAAGCGCCAGCCCTGGCGCCAATATTGAGGATTGCGGCAGACGGTTACGCAAAATTAATGGGAGTTGGCCGAGGTTCGTCATGGGAGGCTCCTGGGCTGATCAGCCGTTCTTGACTTCGGCACTTTACACCCGTTGTTTGGAGACGTCCAGCATAGGCCGAGCCTTCACTACATTTCTTGCTGCGCAGGATGGAGAGGCGTATCCAACTCGTGGAGTGGTTATTCGCTATGAAGTTTCTATTTGTTTGGTTATATTTGCGGAGAGTCAGGACGAGAGGCCTCGTAGTCCCTCTCCATCCAGGCGATCCTGACCCGCTCGTCACTTGAAAGCCTGAAAGGAGATTCGGTGTCCAAATTTTTCGTGTTGACTCTGGTGGTCATCAGTTTTGCGGTTGGCTCGTTCGCGCAAGACGCCGGTATGACAACGGTCCAAGGTTGCCTGCAATACACCAAGCACCATTACGTGCTCACCGACAGCAGCGGTAAGGAACATCAGCTCTCAGGCTACGCTAACAAGCTGAAAGCCCATGTCGGCCACGAGATCTCGGTCACCGGAACCGAAGCGATGCACAGTGAGAGCAGTACGGTTGAGGGCTCGGCCTCTACCACGCACCAGATACCGGTATTCAAGGTATCGAGCATGAAACATATAGCGGATACCTGTACTACGCCTGCGAAGTGACTATCTGCCCGGCTTTAGCTGGCTCGCTGTTAGACAGCAGAGTTGAGTGAGTATCGGCGATGCCTTTCGGGGCATCGCCGAATTCGCTAGCGATCTGGGCCGCTCGGCTGGCAGAGCGCAGTGGCATTGCGGAACAGAAACGGGCCATCCTACCTTGACTTCAATCGGCTTCTCACGGAAGGCCATAGCGTAAGTAAGTTTGGCAGCCCTGTGCTGTCTGGCGGCAACTTGCGCTAAGGGGATTTATCGTAATTTTTGGCCGTTGAAGGGGTGGCGGGTGCCCGCGCCCTGCCGCGCGAGGTGGCCGTCAGCGCTGCAATTCCTGTGCTGCCATGGCCATGCACTTCTGCTGGTTGGCATAATCACCAAGCTCGTCGTACGCGTAGCTCATATACGCGTACACGTGGCTTCTCATGGGCGCTGTCTGAGCGACATATGGCTGCGTCAGGTTAATGACTTCCTGAAGTTGTTGAAGAGCTTCGCGTGGATGCTCGCGCTCCTCTTCGTAAATGCCAATGTGATAATGAGGATAAAGAGCAAGCGGTTCCATGGCTGCCGCAGCTCGAAAATGCGGTATGGCGGCTTCCCTGCCACTGCTCCGCAGGAGGTCTTCACCAATATGGTTTTCCGCCATCCAATTGTCCTTGACGACTTCGCTGCTGTGCGTCCATAGGGTCAGATCATCCGCCCAAAAGCTGACCTGACGGCGTGTGGCAAAACTCAACAAAACCAAAACTGCCACACTACCGACCGGTAGCAAGATTTTCGAAATGGGCCAATGCTCAGCCCATTCCGCCATACCCCAAGTACCAGCAATAAACAATCCTATGAACGATAAATAGGCGTAGCGATCGGCCATCGCTTGGCTGCCAACCTGAACCACGCCAATCATGGGGATCAACGTTCCCAGGAACCAAAGCCATCCCACGGCAAGATAGCGGTGATTGCGGTTGGCCACGACCATCACAGTGATGATCGCCAGCAACAGCGATGCCCCGACGACCTGCCAAGCGGGCGGAGAACCCCGAGCATGGGGATAAAAGAATGCCAGATGTGCTGGCCAGATCGCCTTCCCCAAGTATCGGGCGTACGCGATTAGGGCGTTGCTGACACGTGACGCAAACGAAAACGAATTCACGGCCCCGATCATAGCGTTAGCCTGATCCTGGGTCTGTGCTTTCACCGTGATGATTGCACTAGCAGTGGAAAGCGCCAACAGTGGCAGTTTTTCGGCAACAAGCCAGGAGAAGCGTTTGCCAGAAGGAGTTTCAGCTACCGTGGCCGATGATGAATGCGGCTCGGCAGCAGGGAACATTCGGCCTAACGGCCAGTAGTCCCACAGCAGCAGCACGAAGGGCAACGTAATGACCTGTGGCTTGGACATCAGTCCCAGCGCAAACAGTGCAGCGACTACCAGATAACGCTCGGCACGCGGCCGTAGGGCATACCAGCGGTAAGCCCCGAGTGCCAAAAGGAAGAAAAACAGACTTAGGAGGTTCTTGCGTTCCGCAACCCATGCCACAGATTCGACATTGATGGGATGCAGTGCAAACAGGGCTGCCACTACGCAGCTACGGCCCAGATAGCCAGTCGCCCGCGAGAGTACCCAAAATAGCAGCACGGCATTCACTGCGTGGAGGAGCATGTTCGTTTCGTGATGGCGTCCCGCATCGAGCAAAAAGAAGTGGTAGTCCAAGGCGTGAGAAAGCCAGCTCAGCGGCTGCCAGTTGGACGCATGGAAGGCTGTGAACGACCACCGGATGGTGTCCCAGTTCAACTGATGTAGATGGGAATTCCATACGATATAGACAAGATCGTCGAGAACGATGAACGGATATCTCTTAACGGGCGCATAGACAACGAGAACGGCAACTACCAGGCCCAATACGAAAATGGCGCGTCGCCATTCCGGCGGGATGATGAGGCTGGGCTTGCGGCCGTCCTGGACGTAGGCCATATCTCTCGCAACCCCGCTAAGTTCGGTTCGCAAACGCTTTCAGAGCTGCGGCCACCTGCGTCACGCGTGCCCCCTGATGCTTCGCGACTACAAGCTCGTCGGCGGTTGGCTTGGCGCCGTTCTGTCCGGAAGTCGACGACGAACCGTATGGCGTCCCATGTCCCTGAACAAGCTTCTCGTGAGTGTAGCCGTTCGGTACGATGATGAATCCCAGGTGCGCCATCGGGATGAACAGCGACACCACCGTCGTCTCGTTTCCACCATGCGGTCCTGCCGTGGAAGTGAAAGCACCAGCCGCTTTTCCGTTCAGCTTACCTTGAAACCACAGACCACCAAGGCTGTCGATGAATGCTTTCAACTCCGCAGAGGTATTACCAAAACGCGTTGGGGTTCCAAATATGATTCCGTCGGCCCACTCTGCGTCGGCTGGCGTTGGGGCTCCGTATTCGGCGAGCATCCTCTTGCTGCGCTCCTCCCAGCCGGGAACTTTGGCCATTACATCCGAAGAAACTAGATCGGGGACGCGGCGGAGCCGGACTTCGGCTCCAGCTTCACGGGCTCCTTCACCGATCGCTCTAGCAAGCGCTTCTACGGAACCATCACGAGAGTAAAACACAATGAGGATGTTTGCTTTAGCGTCTGGCATCGGCAGCTCCTTGAATGTGAATTGAGGGGGAATCTATCTGGATTATAACGATCAGCGCCAGACCTTATTGTCGTAGGAGCCGGTACGCCTTCGACCTTACCCACTATTCCTTCTGAATCGCTCCTTATCGTCCAAGACCCCTGCAGTATCGTCGTTATTAGGGTAAACAGGACATTTCATAAGTTATCGCGCCCTGGCCATCTTCTCGTTCCTTTCTGCTCTGGTTTCAGCGTCAAGGCGCGTAACGGGTGAAGACAAAGTCAGTCGCCTTGGCCTTCTCATGGCAGGGGAAGCAGGGTTTCATGAAAGCCGCGTCGGCAGGTTTGCCGTCTTGGAAGTGACCGAACCCCCAGCCTCCGGTTGCAGCGGAGCGAGACGTGTGGACCGGATCACTTGTATATGAAGGGTCCGCAACCAACGTTCGCGTCACACGGAGGTTGAGCTGCCCGGCTTGATATTATGACGCGGTGGCGTCGCAGAGAGGAAGTGTGTGATGCAAGTACGAGACAACACCATCCTGATTACCGGAGGCGGAAGAGGGATTGGCCGCGGCCTTGCCGAGGCTTTTCACGCCGAGGGCAACCAGGTGGTTATTGCCGGACGGGGAACGAAGGCGCTGGAAGAAACCGTGTCGGCCAACCCGGGCATGAAGGCCGCCGTGCTCGATATCACCGACGCCGATGCGATCGTTCGCTTCGCCGAGCGAATGAAGCTTGATTATCCGGCCCTGAACGCAATCATTCTTAACGCCGGCATTATGCGAACGGAGTTGGTGCAACGCGGTGGCCTGGCTGATGCGGAGGAAATCGTGGCGACGAATCTGCTGGGCCCGATCCGGCTGGCGACTGCGCTACTGCCTATGCTGGTGTCGAAGCCGCGGGCGGCGATCATGACGGTTTCTTCCGGGCTGGCATTCGTGCCGCTGGCAGCCACTCCCACCTACTGCGCTACCAAGGCCGCGATTCATTCCTACTCGCAATCGCTCCGGTATCAACTGCGGCAGACTTCGGTTGAGGTCCTGGAACTGATCCCGCCGTACGTGCAAACGGAACTGCTGGGACCGGGACAGCTCACGGATCCGAACGCGGTGCCGCTGAAGGATTTCATTTCTGAAACGATGCACATCCTGAAGCACTCTCCCGAGGTGACGGAGATCTGTGTGGAGCGGGTGAAGCCATTGAGACGCGCCGAGGCGAATGGCAACTACAACGATTTCTTCAAGACGTTCAATGATAGGGCGGCGGCTGCGCACGAGACACTGTAGAGAGACGGTGCGAATAGCGGGGTACAGTCCCGCTGCCACTTCTTCACAGTGAAGCTGGCGGCGCGCGCGCGGCGTCCAGTTCAGGACCCTTGCCAGCGCCAGCGGATAGACGTAGAGACTTTCAGCATCCAGCGGACGATGACGGAGGCCCTTGCGACGCAAGCAGTTTTTCCACATCCGCAAAGCGCTTCTGCACTTCAGGAAAGGTCAACGGCTCCCATCGCCCCAAAGCCTTTCCGTGAGCATCGTTCACTTCGATGACCAGATCCCCATGATGTTGTTTCAGTATCTCGTACCATGCAACGAGCTCCGCAAAATCCTCCTGCGAGGTCGCGGTTGCATACAAACTCACAAAGGGAGTCTGAGCCAGCGCGTCGTACACGGTTGCCGCCTTTGCCAACCCAATCGGGTGCCCTCCGCGAAAGTACGTCGTCGCCGCGACCGATGACGCCAGCGCCGGCACCATCTCCTTTTGACTCGCCCAGATGCCGGCAGTAAACGGGCTGTGCGGCTCCGCCGTGATGCCGCAACTGTTGTCCACTACATGCGTGGATTCATGCAGCAGCACGTAGGTTAGAGCGTCGGTGCCTGTCCCTTTGATCGTGACGGTGATTCCGGAACCATCATCGGGAAACACCCTGTGCTCTTTGGTGGTCAGGAACGTCGAGAGCGGCTCGTCCAAAATGCTGGCGCGCAGCGTGATGTCATAAAGCCCCGTCTTTGCCGCCGGAGAAGTAAGCCCGGTGCCTTCGCCCGGAATGCCGTCGACGAATGCGAGGTAATGCAGCTTCTTCTCGAGCACATGCCTGTTCAGGGCCGGAAGCGAAGCCAGTGCGGCCTGCACCTTCGCTCGCTCGGGAGCCGTCAGCATGTGTGGTCTTACATCTTCCATCCCCGCCTTCTTGAACTCGTCGACAGCCTCCGGCGATGGCGGCCCTACGCGAGCCATCAACGCTTCGACTCCGGATGTCTCGCTCTGCGGAGAATCCTGCTGGGTTGCGTGCGCCAGCGGCATCGAGGCAATGCCCAGTGCCACGATCAAGATCTGCAAGCGCATCCATCGATAACGCTTCAGATATGCGTATGGATTAATGATTCTCGAAATCTTCAGCTGGGTGAGGGACATTGATTATTCCTACAGCTCGAGTTTGCCACTGGGGGCGGAGGTTCGATGTCAACATGCCGGCGTGCCCTGCACATTCGTGACTTTCAAATCTGGGAGAGAACAGTCGATCGCGATCGAGCATGGTAGCGCCGATACGAATCAGTTCCAATCATCCCAAAGCCCGTAACAAGTAGGGCACCGGGCGATCACTTCTCATACCCTACTTGGTTCAATGCTTCAACCCAGTCGGGGTCAGGGACCTTTGCAGGATCCCCATTGTTATCGTAAGCGAGAAATTGCTGAATGAGCCGGCCGGTCGCGACATCATGTAGTTCGTAGTTGGGATCGAGACCATGGAGCGGCCCGTCGTGGAAAGCAACCTGTTCGCCGTCTTTCCAAAACATCCAAAAGTAGAAAACCTGCTCGGTCCCTAACCGGCGAACAACCTTTCCGCCGCGCCAGATGACGAGCGCATCAGGCAGAGATCCCAATTTCTCATCTCCTTTAAAGTACGGCCAATCGACGATCCAGCCGACGGTTTGCCCATCCTTAGCAAGCTTGACCTGTTCGACTCCATCCGTGCCCCGCTGCTTTGGAATGATCGTTTCTTTGCCGTCGCTCCGGATGATGTGGACCGCACCGTACTGATCGCCGTAGGCGCGAGTCACCGGAGCCGACTCCGCCGCTGCGGAGAAGGAGACTGCGAGCAGCATCATGATGAGAAACACAAGTTGACGGCTCTTCATCGCTCACTCGAAAAAGTGCGGACCCTCAAAACCGTTCACGATCCAATAACCACTATCCACTGTCCTTATGTTTTTACACTCCCGCCGCGGCAATTCCCTCGTAATGCCGTTGCGTGCGCGGAAGCTTTTGCGAATAGCCAAGCAGGAAGAAAAACACCGTTGAGAGCAGGCAAACCAGCAGTCGCACTCGGGCCAGTGGAAGCGGCGACAGATCCATGAATTTGCCGAAGCGCCATGCAGCCCAATTGATGACTTGCGTGGGCACGACCGTCCAGATGGCGACGTAGAACCAGGCTCGCTCGGCGCCTTCGCCGAAGGTGTCGCGGCGAGCGCGCGGCGTCCAGTCCAGCACCGTCGCCAGCACCACCACCAGCGCCAGTGGATAGTAAAGATACATGTAGAGATCTCTCAGCATCCAGCGGCCGGTCACGGAGGCGAGGATCAGCCCGATGAGATTGAGCGCGTATGGGACGAAGATGTCGACCCAGGCGGCGGTGTAGCAGACCACGCGATACCACAAGTTCGGCTGATGCACTCCATAATGCGTGATGTAAGGACGCGGCTCGCATCCGGGAAGGCGGCCGGCCAAGCCTCGCCACACCACGCCGGCGACCACGATGGCCAGCCAGGTCCAGTGACGGCGGTCGGGCCCGCGAGTGTAAAGGTCGTAGGTGAGCGGCCAGCCGGGTAAGACCCAGAAGACCCAGATCCAGATGGGAGTGTGCAGAACGCGATAGTAGCGCTTGTTGCGTTCGCGGAAGACGGCCTGTTTCATGAGTAATCGATGGTAGCGCAGGAGGGCCGCTGTTCGCTATTCGCTATTCGCTATTCGCTATTCGCTTTTCGCTTTTCGCTCTTAGCTGTTAGCTCTTAGCAATCGCTAGGCATCGGCCCGCGAATATTGAAGGTGAAGGAGGCAGCGGAAGAGTAAAACATCGCACGAAGTCTTAAGACAAGGTTTTGCTGCCGTCCGAACGTTAAAGCCCACGTCATTTGGTTGCTAAGAGCTAAAGGCTAAGAGCTAAGAGCTCGGAGCGATCGCGACCTCAAAACAGCTCCCCCGCGTTATAGAGCAACTTCCCATCGACCAGGTGCGCTTCCGCCATCAGCTTGTGCTGTCGAAGCGGCCGCTTGTCGTCGTCGATGTGCAGGACAGTGTGGCCGTGCGCAGTGAGGTAGTCGCTGACCAGCATGCGATGACACTGAAAGTACACGCGCTCGGCGCACATGATGGCAATATTCCGTGGGCCACCTTTATCATTTGTCATCCCGAGCGCAGGTGGCCCGGGTTTAGCCATCGCAGCCGAGGGATCTGCGGTTTCTTCGGCAAGTTGCAGCAGCCGCTCGATGCCCTGCGCGAATTCCGGCGTAAGCATGTAGTCGGCGTAATTGCGGAACGAGTCGTTGCGCAGTCCGGTGTTGGGCGAGTCGTCGCGAATCTTCTTGCGGCGGCCGCCGAGCTCTTTCATCCAGACATAGTCGATGTTGTGCTTCGGCAGATCGAGTTCCAGCGATTCGCGATTGAAATGCGGCAGCCGGCGTGACATGGGAAACGCGCGGATATCGACCAGCGTGCGAATGCCATGCGCCTGCAGCGCGGCGACGAGCTCGTCGAGGGAGCGGGTGGAATGTCCGATAGTGTAGATGGTCGCCAAGAACAGATTCCGGTGGAAGAGCAGACCTTCAGGTCCGCGTTGGTGGTTCACATTACAACAGGGCTTCAGCCCCGGTGATTCTCTGCAGCGCGGCCACGATGGTCTCATCCTGCGCGGGTTCAACCGTGCGCAGATCCAGCAGCACCCGACCGTCTTCCACGCGCGCAATGATCGGCGTCTCCCACTGGCGCAGATGGCGCAAGAGTTCGTCGGCATTCATGCTCTCGCTCCTCACGGCTAACGCTCGTGTCGGCAGAGTTGATCCCGGCGCCGAGCCGCCGCCCAGCACCGAACGCGACTCGACAATCTCGAATTTAAGCTGTGGCGACGTGGTTCGCAGTTGCTGGACGATGTGCTCGGCACGATGCGCCAGTTCGTCAACGGATACGCGCATCATGCGCAACACCGGAATCGAATCGTAATCTTCGCGAAGGTAGGCCAGCAGCGTCGCTTCGAGTGCGGCGTAAAACATCTTGTCGACACGCAGGGCGCGGAACAGCGGGTTGGAACGGATCTTCGCCACCAGTTCAGGACCGCCGCTGATGAGTCCGGCTTGCGGACCGCCCAGCAGCTTGTCGCCGCTATAAGTCACCACATCGATGCCGGCACGCAGGCTGTCGACGATCATAGGCTCGCCGCGTACGCCGACTTCGCGAAGATCGAAGACCTCGCCGCTGCCCAGATCTTCCATGACCGGGATGTTGTGCTTGCGGCCCAGCTCGGCAAGCTCTTCGAGAGACGGCTGTTCGGTGAATCCGACAATCTGGAAGTTGGAGCGATGCACGCGGAGCAGCAATTTCGTGCGATCGGTGATGGCGGCTTCGTAGTCGGCGATGCGAGTGCGATTGGTGGTACCGACTTCGCGAAAGCAGCGCGCCGGACTTCGCCATGACATCGGGAATACGGAATGAGCCGCCAATTTCAACCAGTTCTCCACGCGATACAATGACTTCGCCGCCCTCGGCCAGCGCATTCAAGGCCAGCAGCACGGCGGCAGCATTGTTGTTGACCACGATGGTCGAGACTTCGCGGCCGGCAGAGTTCAACAGTTGCGCAAATAAGCGACTGACATGGACGTCGCGCTTGCCACGCTCTCCGGTGTCAAGATCGAATTCCAGATTCGAGTAGCCGCGAGAAATCTCGGCGACATGCTGCAATGCGTTTTCGCTTAAAGGCGCACGTCCGAGATTGGTGTGCAGGATGACGCCTGTGGCGTTGATGACGGGGCGCAGCGAATAAGAAAGTCCGGCCTGTAGCCGTTCTCCGATCGCAGGGGGCAGTTGATCGATGGCAGTCATCAGCCGGGCTTGATCGAGAGAGCCCGCCGCGATTTCGGCACGCAGGTCTTCGATAAAGGAGCGTGACGCCTCGACCGTGGCAGCATGCCCGAACTGCTGCACCAATGCCAACAGCGCTTCGCTACGCAGCAGTTCGTCAATCGACGGGAGCAAGCGAAAGAGGTCGGGATTGGCGGCGGCCTTCACGGTTGGACTAGTTTGCTGGTTATGCGAGAACGATGCAAGCGGCGAAAGGAGAGCAGCAACTCGTTCGGTTCTTGCTGCCTCAACGCTTCCACCGCAAGGCGCGGCGCAGCAGCAGGCCTATCGCGATCCCGCCGGCGACGAATCCGGCAGCCCGGCGTCGATCGAAGACGCCGACAAAGCGCGCGCCAGCCTCGGTAATTTCCAGCGCGCCTACCGGTCGGGCTCTCACCATCCCGCCACCGCCGCCTCCGCCGTTCTGTCTTCTCAGATTCGGCTTCCGCACCTCCGCCCCCGCCTGCGCCCAAGCAATAGCTGACGCGTGCGATGGGAACAACCGTTTTGCCATGGGCCTCAATCGGTTCGCCGAAAACATTCTGTACTTGCGCGGTAACCGCCAGGTGATCGACCAGCGTCTCCAGCATTTCTTTGGGATTGATCATGGAACACTCCTTCTTGCATCTGATGCGATTTCATCCTACTTCGACTAAGCCATAGCGCCGGTTCCAGTGGCTGCGCAAATGCTGTACGGCGCGGTTGATCTCGTCCGAGGTGAGATCAGCATTCGGGCCGGCAAGAAGGTAACGTGCCTCCTTACGCGCGGCCTCCAGCAGATCGCGATCGCGCAGCAAGTTGGCCACGCGAAAGTTTGGCATGCCTGCCTGGCGCGTGCCGAAAAATTCTCCCGGACCACGCTGTTGCAAATCCAACTCGGCAATCTCGAATCCGTTCTGTGTGCGAACCATGGCATCGAGGCGCTGCTGGGCTTCGATGGAAACCTTGCCGCCGGTCATCAGCACGCAATACGACTTGGCGGAGCCGCGGCCGATGCGCCCGCGCAACTGATGAAGCTGCGAGAGACCGAATCGCTCGGCGTGCTCGATGACCATGATGTTGGCATTGGCGACGTCGACGCCGACTTCGATGACCGTGGTCGAGACCAGCACATCGATCTCGCCGCGCTGGAAGCTGGCCATGGTTGCGTCTTTGTCGTCGGCGCTCATGCGGCCGTGCAGCAGCCCGACGTGCAGGCTGGCGAACTCGTGGCTGCGCAGGCGGTCGTGCATCTTGATCGCTGCTTTCAGCTCGCCTTCCCCGGAGCCCCCAGCACGCCCGCTTTTGGCGCGTTGGGGCTGGATCGCACCCTCTTCGATGACGGGATAGACGACGTAGGCTTGACGGCCGGCAGCGACCTGCTTGCGCACGAAGTCCCACACTTCGCCGGAGCGCTCGTCGCTGACCAGGCGCGTGGTGATGGGCGTGCGGCCGGGCGGTAGCTCGTCGAGAACGCTGGTGTCGAGGTCGCCGTAAAGCGTGAGCGCCAAGGTGCGCGGAATGGGCGTCGCAGTCATGACCAGTACGTCGGGCTCGGCATCGGCACCATCATTGGAATCGGATTTCTTCATCAGGCGGAAGCGTTGCAGCACGCCGAAGCGATGCTGCTCGTCGACGATGACCAGGCCGAGTTTGTCGAACGCGACCGACTCCTGGATGAGCGCGTGCGTGCCGATCACCAGCTGCGCGTGGCCTTGCGCGATGTGATGGCGCGCCTGCTTCTTGCGGCTGGATTCCTGCGAGCCGGTGAGCAGAACGATGCGATAGCCGGCGGCTTCGAGAATGCGGCGGGCCGACAGGTAATGCTGGGTCGCAAGAATTTCAGTGGGCGCCATCAGCGCGACCTGGTAACCGTTCTCGATGGCAATGACCGCGGCTTCGAGGGCGACGATGGTTTTGCCGGAGCCGACATCGCCTTGCAGCAGGCGGCGCATGGGAGCGGGCTCGGCCATGTCGGCGACGATCTCTTTCAACACGCGCTTCTGCGCGGCGGTGGGATGAAACGGCAGGATGCGCTTGACGGCGGCGCGCACGCGGTCGTTGATCTCAAACGCGACGCCGGTTTGAGCGCGCATTTTGCGGCGCTTGAGTTCGAGTCCGAGCTCGAGGAAGAAAAGTTCCTCGAAGATCAGCCGGATGAGCGCGGGAGTTCGCGCGGCCTGTAACTTGGTCAGGCTCTCGCCGACCTCCGGCCAGTGCGCCTGCCAGAAGGCGCGGCGGCGATCGATCAGTTCCATGCGGCCGCGAACCGCTGGCAGGGATGGCGTCGGGAATATCCTGGTCGAGGTTCTCCAGCATGGCGTGAATGACGCGGCGAAACCAGCGCGCGGTGAGACGGCCATTGCCGGCGGCTTCATAGATGGGAACGATGCGGCCGACTTCGAGCGACTGCCACTTCTGATCGTCGGCAGCGGTGTCGGTCGATGAAGGATCGTGCAGGATCTCGAATTGCGGCTGCATGATCTGGAAGCGATGGCCGCCGCGATCGCCGGCTTCGACTTTGCCGTACAAAGCGACCAGCATGCCGGCGCGAAATTTGTCTTGCAGATAAGTGGCGTTGAACCAGATGCATTTGAGCGTGTCGCGGCCCTGGCCGACGGTCATTTCGAACAGTGGCATGCGACGGGTGCGAAAGAGTCCGAAGGTACGGACCTCGGCGATGACGCTGGCCATTTCGCCGGGGCGCAACTCGCCAATGCCGCGCGGATTGAGGCGATCTTCGTAGCGAAAGGGCAGATAGTAGAGCAGGTCTTCGACCGTGCTGATGCCCTTCTCCAGCAGGATCTGGGCGAACTTGGGGCCGATGCCTTTGACGTATTGCACGTTGGTTGAGAGGTCGAGCACGGTAAAGATGGTAGCAGGCGAAGACGGCGCTGTTAGCTCTTAGCTGTTAGCTTTTAGCAAGCGACTGCTCGATAGGTCACACTTCGCTCGAGCTTGTTTGCTAAGAGCTAAAGGCTGAGAGCTAAGAGCGTCTTTTCTGGCATCAAAGCGGCCTTGAACCGTGTCTAAGGTAATGCGTGCTTCGACGACTTCTTAAACAGACGATTGCGGTGGTCGTGGGCAATCTCCTCTATTACTTTGTGCTGATGCCACACCTGCCGCCGGCGGGACAGCATCGTCCTGATCATTTGGATTTGGGATTGATCGTCGATTTCTGGTTCTGCGTGGCGTTGTACGGAGTGATTGAGCTGGTGGATCGCAAGTGGCGAAAGGCATGAGCACCACAGAGGCACAGAGAAGTTTTGGGAAAGGCACCGGTTGAGCCACCGCTGAACAGTTTGCTGAACCCCGGGAAAGCAGATCCCTCGCCGGCTGAAGCGGCTCGTGATGACAAGAATAAATGACTTGGACGCGGCGCTTAAGCGCCGCACTACCCAAGCGACGGATCGAACGGGGTCTTCAGCAAACTGTAAAGCTCCGGACAAAGGCGCAGGGGCTAAAGCCCAAATCACTTATGAGTCAGTTCGGCACGGCTGAAGCCGTGCCCTGATACAAAGCTGTTGTGCGGTGATACACGCCCCTAAGGATTGCGGGACTGCTGCAGATTTCGCTGGAGTAAATTGGCATCCCACAACGTGGGAGGAAATAGCCAGATGGAACAAAAGCAGATCCCTCGCCGGCTGAAGCCGACTCGTGATGACAAGTCGAGTTGGAGATTACTCAGCAGGGTCGTCGCGGGTGTCCAGGACAGCAGGTCCCTCCACTTCGCTCCCACACCCCACCAAGCGCAACTTCGGCGCTCGGCGGGGACCCCGGTCGCTCCGGTCGGGATGACACCTCAATGGGGAACGAGACGACAGATCAGCAGAGACACCAAGTTTCGCTCCAGTCGGGATGACACCTC
Source organism: uncultured Acidobacteriaceae bacterium (assembly GCA_963833305.1). Taxonomy (GTDB): domain Bacteria; phylum Acidobacteriota; class Terriglobia; order Terriglobales; family Acidobacteriaceae; genus Bog-257. The sequence continues at coordinate 335,437 of CAWHXN010000006.1, forward strand.
AAATGGGGAGCTGGTTTATTGGAGACTACGGTTCCAGTCGAGAAATCTCCGAGTCGAAAAAGCAACACTCTCTTTACAGCTGATGGTCGTTGTTGAACTCTTGCATCATCTGCTGCAAATCCAACTTGTGTTGCTGCATTTCTTTTTGGAGGTCTTCCATCTGCTGGCGCATTTGCGGAGTCCAGTTCTTCATGGAATCTTCGATCTGGCGGCGCATGTCGTCCATTTCTTTTTGGCTGGGCATCGACTCACGGACCTGACGCGTCATCTCGTCCAGATCTTTCTGGCTGGGGACAGACGCCTCAATCTCGCGTTTCATCTCGTCGAGGTCGTGCTGGCTGGGCAGTGATTTCTGCAGCTCGCGCTGCATCTGCTCCATTTCTTTTTGTGCCGGCTTGGTCGACTTGGCCATCTCACGCGCCAGCTTGTCGATGTCTTTCTGCTGCTGCTTCATCGACTTCTCCAGCTCGCGGCGCATCTGCTGCAACTGCTCGTCGCTGGGTCCGAGTTGCGCCAGCATTTGCGGTTCGATGTCGAGTTGCGGATGCATCTGTTCGGCCTGCTCGCGCAGAGCCTGAGCTTGGCTGCCGAAGTCCAGCCAGTCGTGTTCATTCAAGCTGGACCTGTCGCCCGAGCCGGGGAGATTGATCACCAGCGTCTGCTCGTGCTTTTCGCGCAAGATCCCGATGGAAACTTTGGTGGCGTTGGTCTGCATACTGCGTTGCCAGTCCACGATATCGTGCACAGCCTCGTTGTTGATTTTCAGAACGACGTCGCCTGCCTTCAGGCCAGCGATGGCGGCGGGACTGCCTCCATCGACTGAGCGAATCAGCACGCCGTGTCCGGGGGGAACACCGAAGAAGTCAGCCAACTGCGGGGTAAGGCTTTCGACCACCAAGCCATGGCGAGCGGAAAGGATGGCGAAGGAAGGCAGCTCGACATCGGGAGTGGCCACTCGAGGTGGCAAAGGCGGCGACATGGCAAAGGGTTGTGCGCCGCGCACGTGCGAGGCGACCGTCCAGGTTCCCAAGGTTACTTTCAGATCTTTGCGCTGAGCGTTGCGAATGACGGTCAGCATCACCGGCTTTTGCGGAGGGCTGGCGTGAATCAGTCCCTGGAATTGCTCAGGGCCGTCGATCTTGGAACCGTTGAAGGCGACGACGACATCGTTTTCCATCAAGCCTGCGCGGCAGGCGGGACCGTCCTGATCGACATAGGTGATGACTGCCCCCGAGGCGTCGGGCAACTTCAATGCGGCGGCGCGTTCCGGTGAGACGCCGGTGATTTGTACACCCAGGTATCCGCCGCTATGAGCTGCCGGCCAGCTGGATTGCGGCAAGGCAGCGACCGGCAGAATTGTGGCTGTCAGAAATATGGCGCCAACGAAATATTGCGTTTACACATAACGTTCAACCCTGAATTTATATTCCGCTATTGACATCTGCGAAAAGCGATTTGCCCGATTGTGGTACGAATGCGCAACGCGGGGCCACCGCCGTTGAGCGCTCCTTCCGCCGACATCGACTTGGGAACCATGTTGCCACCTTGCTGAGTGATGTTCAAGCCGGGGAAGTCTGACCAGATGCCGCGTCCGTTGGCCATGTCTGACGTGGCATGAACCGTCACCGGCATGCTGCTGGAGAAACAAACCGTCACGTCCCCGGCCGCCGTGTGCAGAAACGAATCAGCGAATCCGTGGGTACCAACAAATTCTACCGTGATCGGCCCGGCGCCGGTTTCCACCTGAGCGCCTCGGCCCAGGTGGTAGAGCTCGACGCTGCCACCCCCGGTTTTCACCGTCACCGGACCGCGCGCGCTGGCCAGGCGAACGCTGCCGCCGTCGGTTTCGGCCTGCACCGCGCCATCAATGTCGCCCAGATTGAGATTGCCGCCGCCGCTGGTAACGTGCAGATCGCCAAAACACTTTTGCACCTGGATGCTGCCGGCTCCGGTTTGAATAAAAGAAGCGCGGGTCGATCCGACGTTTACGCGGCCGCCGCCCAAGTTGACCAGCATCTCGCCGCCAACATTATTGACATGCACGTCAGCCGCGCCGCTGGTTAGCGACAAATTTCCGCCCAGATTGCCGGCCTCCACGTTGCCGCCCCCGCTGCTGATTTTCACCGGCCCGGCAAGATCGTCGAGCCGGATCGAGCCGCCGCCGGTTGTAGCCAGGATGGCAGCCGCAATCGAGCCGAACGTGAGAGAACCCGCGTGCGTTTCCACCTTCACCAGGCTCATGTCGCGTGGTATCTGCACAACGAACTCGACGCCGAAGTGCTGCAAGTTATTCCTTTTGGTGCGGCCTTCGATGGAATCGGCATCACCATTCTTGCCCGCAGAGATGCGCATCTGCTCGAACTGACGATGAGCGGCTTCCGGGTTGGGAGCGTAAGAACGTTTGCGGATGACGTAGGAAATGTGCGGCGCATTGCCCTGCACCTGTACGGAACCGAGGTCGGTAGAAATGTGAATTTCGCGGGCTGGGGGTAAAGTGCCGGTGATTTCTTCCACCCAGGAACTGCCGTCGCGATAAATACGAGACTGCTGGGCCCAGAGAGGAATGGCGATCGACATCATCACCACAGAGACACAAAGACACAGAGAGTACTGATAAATGTGTTCTCTCCGCGGCTTTGTGTCTGTGTGGTGATTCTGTTCTGCTTCCGAGCTTGTGCGATCTGCCATTGCGTTGGTGTCTCTGCGGTTAATCGATTGTGGGCATCGAGTCCAGTTCGCGGCTGGCCTCATTGCGAATGTAATCGCTGGGATCTTCCTTGGCCAACTGCTGCAAGGCCATGCGCACACTGCTATCGGCGCGCACCGGCTCCAAAGCATGCAGTGCGTCGCTGCGTACGCCCAGATTGCTGTCGTCGAGCAGAGCGCTCAGCACGGCATTGCGAACCCGGATGTCTTGCTTCACATAAGAGCCGACGCCGCCGAGCGCCTTCAAACGCACGCCCGGATTGCTGTCGTAGCGCAACGCGTAAATCAACGCCTCGCGCGCGGCCGGATCATCGGCCTTGGTAGCCAGTGCATCTATGGAAGTCAAACGCACCCCAGGGTTGTAATTGCTCTTGGCAGCATATTGCAACAGCTCCTGGATGTTTTTGTCGTTGATGGGACCTTCCGTCGACTCGGGAAGCAGGCGATCATAGGAAATCTTGACGGTGTTGGAATTGGGCTGGCGATCGATGGAGGTAATTCCGGCGATGGAAGCGGTTTGAATGGTAGGCGGCTGCTGGGGTGGGTGAAAACCGCCAAGCGTTTTGTACATGGTGCCCATGCCTCCGCCGAAACCGACGATCAGCAGAAGCCCGGCCAGTGCGGGAGAGAAGCGCATTTGCCGCAGCCATGCGGTTGGGTCGAAGACAAAACGGTGATACCAGGCGCGATGCTGCTCGGTGTGTTCGAGCGCTTCCTGCAGCCGCATGCGCGCACCGGCCAAGAAACTGGCGGAGGGCTCTTCCACCGGAAAAACGTTCATCTGTGCCTGAAATTCCTGCTGGTCGGCGAGCTCGGCGGCGCAGTTCTTGCAGCGCTGAATGTGCTGCTCGAACTCGTGGCGCGCGTCGTCGGCCAATTCGTTGTACAGATACAGGCTGACGTTTTGTTGAACCCAATCGCAATTCATAAGAAAACCTCTTTAGCAACTAGCGGCTAGTAACTAGCAACTAGCTCTTCACATCCTTCAACGCGGCGCGCAGCTTCTGAGTGCCGCGGAACAGCGTGTTCTTGGCCGTCTCTTCGGTCGTATTCAAAATCTCGCCGATGGTGCGCAGCTTCAGTCCCTGATAATGCTTCATCTCAAACACCATGCGCTCGCGCGGCGTCAGCTTGGTCAGGGCCTTGGCGATGCGCGCGCCCAACTCGCGCCGCATCAGATCGCGTTCGGGACTAGCGCCTGATCGCACATCGGCCACCTGATCGAGCAGGTCGTAGGTCCCTCCGTCGGAATCGGTCGCTATTGCCGAATCTTCCTTGCGCACCTGGCGCTTGCGCAGCAGGTCGAGGCAGAGATTGGTGACGATGCGATAGATCCAGGTGTAGAACGAGCACTCGAAGCGGAAATTGCCGATGTTCCGGTAGGCCTTGAGGAAGGCTTCCTGATAAATGTCCTGGGCATCCTGCTCAGAGCGGGTCAGGTGATAAGCGAGGCGAAGCACGGCGCCATCGTATTGGCGCACGAGTTCTTCGAACGCGGCATGATTGCCACGCTGTGCCTCGCGGATCAGCTCCGTGTCGTTCATGCGGCTCTGGGACTGCCCCACCAAAATCCCCCGATTCGAGGGAATCGATGCTTTATCCGTCTCCCGCCACGTCTCAGGAGGACGGAGTCCCGGGACAGCCGCCGCAACGCGCGCACAACCCGCGCGTCGTGAAGACCCCGGGCCAACCGTGAGGGGAACTGCAACCGCTTCGGCCGGCATGCTGGTTTCTACCTAGTTAGCAATTACAAGCCAATTCTTGTGCCTGCAATTACATAGACGAGCGCTGATAGAAACCGTGAGCGGCATTATAGCCGCTCTGCCTGTAGGTACGTGGAAACAGATGCCGCGGTTCGGTCGGCGATGCCCCAGCATGGCTCAAAGCCTGAAGAATGGCGGTTTCTGGACAAGTTAGCGGTTAGCTAAGTAAAATTAGCTAATGAGCTACACGGTTCACCAGGCGAAGACTAATTTGTCGCGGCTGATCAAGGAAGCGGAGAGCGGCAAAGAAGTCATCATCACTCGGGGGAAAGAGCCCGTCGCGAAGCTGGTGCCCGTAGCTGGAGCGGAAAACAAAACGGGTTCCCGATCGATTGAAAGATCTGATCTCCTGGAAGCCGGATGCGTTCGCTCCACTCACGGACGAAGAGTTACGTGACTGGGGAATATAGCGGCATTGCCGACTTGGAGTCACCGATGAGTTACACAGTCCATGAAGCCAAAACAAACCTCTCGCGCCTGATTAAGGAAGCCGAGAGCGGCAAGGAAGTCATCATCACGCGGGGGAAGGAGCCGGTCGCGAAGATCATTCCGATCGCCAAGACGGCGAAGAATCGCGTGCCGGGAATGTTCAAAGGGCAACTATGGTCGGCGCCTGATGCGTTTGATCCACTCACCGATGAGGAATTGCGTGAATTGGGTTTTGAATGATTGCGCTGGCGGACACTCATGCGTTGCGTTGGTGGCTGGACGATCCGGACAAACTTTCGCCAGCGGCAAGGACCTTTCTCACCGACAAGTCGAACTCCCTCGTAATCTCAACCGTAGTCCCATGGGAACTGGCGATTAAGTGCAACGCCGGAAAGTTGGATGTGCGGCCGGTTCTGGACCGATGGGAGGAAATGCTCGAGGTGCAGTGCTTCTCCGAGTTGCCGATCGATTCTGGCCACGCGATCCGGGCGGGCTTACTGCCACTGCATCACAGAGACCCGTTCGATCGCATGCTGGCCGCTCAAGCCCAGGCTACCGGCTGGCCGATCATTAGCGGCGATCCGGTTTTTGATACTTATGGCGTGCGCCGCATCTGGTAGCCGCGACTAGCGCGCCGCCAGCACGGTTTCGGCGTCGGCTGCCGCGCTGCGCAGCCGGGCAGCGTAAAGCTGCACCTGACCGGGACCGTTATAGTGCAGCGCGAACGAGGTGAAGTCCCGCTGCCGCAGATATCCGATCAACCCTCCCGCCTGCCGCGCGCAGAAATCGAAGAAGCCCAGCACATGAGCGTTCTCGCTGCGCTGGAACGCCTCGAACATGTCGCTCGCCGAGGCGTAGCCGAGCATGGCAAAGTTCGACAACAGGATCTGGCAGCCGCCGATGCTGGCGCAGCGCAGCGCCACTTCTGGCGACGAGAGCTGCTGCGCCAATCGCAATGCCGCGTACTCGCTGGCGCAATCGGCATGCACCGGAATGAAGGGTTGCGCGTCGGTGAGGCGGAAGGCGTGATTCTGCCAGGACTCGCCGGCCATTCCGTTGTGACCGCCGCAACGGAAGTGCGTGTCGAAGGCGGCGGGATTGGCTCGGCCCCAGGCGGCGAGAAACTTGCCTACTTCGAAACGCAGAATCGCGCGGCAGGGAGTCAGCGGCAGCCCGCTGCTCTCTACAAACCACACGCCCAGAGCAGCTGCGATCGGCACATTGACCACAGCGGCAAGCCGGCGAAACAAATCGCCCAAGCGGTTGAAAGTCGCGGCGATGGCGCGCTGGCTGGCCGACCACGCGGGGTCAACCGTCAGTGGCGGAATGGCTGCCGCGCTAGATTGTTGCAGCTCTGAATTCTGGCTGTAGAACTGTGTGAGGTTGACGACGGAAGGCACACGCGTGCCCTCGACTGGTTCGCTGACGCAAACTGCCATGATGATTGCTCCTGAGTTGTCGGGTGATTAAGTAAGTTGCAGGGTGATTCGCAGGACTATCGGGAAAATGATTCTGCCGGCGAGACGATTGTCTTGATCAGGCGAGCCGGGAAATCGCCACCTAGGCCAACAGACAGCAGGACATCGGAGGCTCAGTATGGTTGGACCCGGTCATGGGGCAACCGTGGCGCTCGTCCGAGCACCCAACCTCATATCGTTACAATTGGAGAATCGAATGGAAACCAGAACTTCCGGAGAGCGGGAAGACCGCTTTACCGGCGCTATCGAAAGTCAAACCTCGAAAGCCCCTTCGTCTTTGTTCCTGGGATTGGCCATCGGCGCTATCGCGACCTCGGCTGTCTTGAAGATCATGGGCAAAGACAACTGGGCCTTGTTCGTCGGCCAGTGGCCGGCCGCCTTTCTGATTATGGGCAGCTACAACAAGATGGTGAAGCAGCACGGATCCGATGCCGCCACCGCCAACAGTTGGGCCGCCTGAAATCCGGCTCACGCATTTGGCACATTCCTTTTGGCCGGGCGCAGGTCAGGCCACCGCCCCAACTCCGCAGCAAAAGAAAAGGCGGGAGCATAGATGCTCTCGCCTGTCTTGATCCTATGTTTCAACTATAGCACATTTGAGGTGGTTTTCGCTGGTACTTTGCCAACTTTATATTTTGCTTGGAATGTGCAGCTTGTGGAGATTTGTATCACCTTAGTGGTCTTGACAAGGATTTTCCCAGAGCGGGAATTCCGGGGTCTGCAGCGACAATTGAAGCCAAGTTTCGGGTAGTGTCCTAAAGTTGCGTTGCTGAGAAGATTTCTGATGGTGGTGGCGGGAAGTCCTCACAACGGTGTGCATCGAACGCAGCTTGAGCAGAGTTTATACCCTCATCCTCTGCGCAAACGAGAGTCCAGATGCAACGTCCGCAGCTGAACAGTGTAATACCCCTGGATTTTAGGCGCACAGAGCACAGAAAGCGTTCAGGTTGCTCGGACATCGCTGACTCTCATAAAAAGTCAGGCAGTAAGACTTGCCATTGCTTTCCCATCAGTTTTACTCCGCGAATTCGCTGGTTGTCCGTCTGGTATCGAACGCATACTGATTTTTTTGTAATGCAATCAACCCCGGAGCCGAGGGGGCGTCGGTAGAAATTGGTTACTACTCGCCTTCGTCTCGTAGAAAATCCTCGCAACGGTGAGCGTCGAAAGCGGCCTGTCCGGCAGTCATGCCGTCGCCGCCGACATGAAGCGTCCAGGCGCACCGTCCACAGGTGTACATGGTTACTCCCTTGGACGTGGTGACTAAGTACAGAACGCGTGGAGAGTCGTCGGGCATCGGAGAAAGTTTACGCTAATAACTCCTGCAGTTTCCAGATGGCAACCGTGGTGCTCCACTGCGAACTACTGCTGAAGCGATGATGTCTGCGGCGTTCCACCAGCGCGCGTTTCGGACAACAGCGATGCCAATCGTCCAAGAGTGAGAGCACACAAGCAACTCCATCACAGCCGGCTCTTGTGGAACGAAAGTAAGCTTATGGCAGCGAAAAGGTAAGTACTATACTGGTTTATCCGTGGACATTCTGGGGGCTGCGGGCGCCCTCTCCGGGCTCGGTCTTAGTTGATCTCGTAGTGGTCCGGATCAAGGAACAAAGGCTGGAGGTTGGTGGTGCCGCGTTATCTGGAGGAGCAGATCGCCGGCCCGCCTTGGGGTGCAGGTCGGCGCAATTCCGGTCGTTCCCACTTCTGGGAATCCGTGAGAGCGGCGAGACGCGCGCTCATGCTCTCTGTTGTTGCGGTGGCCTTGCTGGTGTCGCGGTCAACCGCAGGGTCGCCAATAACAGAAGTCCGGCGCGTGCTCATTATTAACGACCTTGGGGTTATCTCGTCACCCGGCTTCGCTGAAGTCGATCAGGCAGTCCTCACGGGTCTACAAAAATCTCCGTACCAGATCGAACTCTATCAGGAGAGCCTGCAACTCACTCTGTTCCCGGACCAAGTTTCTCAAGACAGGTTTCGAGCAGAGATTATTCAAAAGTACTCAGCCCGCAAGCCCGACGTGATCATTGCCGCCGGGCCAGCGTCCCTAAAGTTCATCGCCCAGCTGTACGACAAGTTTCAGGGCATCCCGGTTATCTTCTGCGCAATTTGGAGCGGAATTCCGGACCAGCTAAAGCACGGCATGCCTTTTACTGGTGTTTTGGCCCAGTTACACCCCGAGGGAACCCTGAATGCGGCGTTGCACTTGCTGCCCGGCACCAAGCATGTGGTCGTCGTCGGTGGAGTGGGCAAGTTTGACGAAGGATTCGAAGCCATCGCTAAGCGGAGCTTCCACAACTACGAATCGAAGCTCGAATTCGAATACCTGACTGACCTGACCATGCCCGCATTGCTAGAGAGGCTCAAGCATCTACCCCGCGATACGATTGTTTATCACACGGCAATCACGCAAGATGCAGCGGGAGACCACTTCATCGATTCAGCGCAATCGATACCGATGGTGGCCAGTGCAGCGAATGCTCCTGTCTTTGTAATGGACGACGTGGATCTGAGGGCAGGAACAGTAGGCGGCGATCTGGTGAACTGGGCCGACGACGGTCGCATCGCGGGAGAGATGGCTGCGCGGGTGCTGAACGGCGAGAAGACCCAGGATATCCCCGTGGTCTCGAGTAACCACGCCTACATGTTCGACTGGCGGGCGCTCAAGCGCTGGGGGATGAACGAAAAGAACCTTCCCCCGGGCAGCATCGTGCTCCATCGTCAACCGAGCTTCTGGGAGTTATATAAGCAGTACGCCTTCGCCGCCATTTTCCTTATATTGGTGCAGTCCGCGGCCATTTTTGGACTCCTCCGGCAACGGGCCCGGCGAAGAAAAACCGAGGCAGAACTTATAAGGTCAGAGGAAAAATTCTCCAAATCCTTTCGCCAGAGTCCTCTTGCCATCAGCATAGCTAGCACGAAGGATGATTGCTACATCGACGTCAATGAGACTTTCGAGCAGCTAACTGGCTGGCGCCGCGACGAAGTCATCGGCCGGAGCCTGTCGGATATCAATCTTTGGGTAGATCCCCATCAAAGATCGGCTTTCCTTAAACAGCTTGTCGCCGTTGGCAACGTGCGAGACATGGAAGTTAGGATTCGCACAAAAGACGGTCAGATTCGGACAACTCTCGGTTCCGCAGAACTGGTTGAGGTCAATGGGAAGCCGTGCGCTCTTTCCGTGATCGCTGACGTCACCGAGCGCAAGCGGGCAGAGGAGGCCCTTGCCAGTTTGAGCGGTCGCTTGATCGAGGCACAAGACGAAGAGCGCAAGCGAATCGCCCGTGAGATTCACGACGACTACAACCAACGGCTCGCGATGCTGGCCATTGACCTGGAACAGTTGGCTGATAACGCCGGGGACTCTTCAGGCGAAACCAGCCAGACGGTCCATGAACTTTTTGAGCGCGTCACCGAGCTCGGTGCAGACCTGCACTCCTTATCACACCGTTTGCATTCTTCTACTTTGGAGAGTCTAGGGCTGCTGGTTGGTCTGCAAGCGTACTGTAAGGAGTTCGCCGATCAACAGGGATTACAGGTCGATTTTGTGCATGAGAATGTTCCTCGTGGCGTCCCGGCAGACGCAGCGTTGTGCATGTTCCGCGTTACGCAGGAGGCGCTGCGGAACGTAAAGAGGCACAGCGGTGCCAACCGTGCCGAGGTTCGCCTGGAAAATCTGGACGGGAGACTCCACTTGTCAGTTTTTGACCGTGGAAGGGGATTCAATTCGAACACGCCGCCGGCAGAGCGCGGAATCGGTATTCACAGCATGGAGGAGCGCTTGCGACTTCTAGGGGGGAAGCTGGAAATTCGATCCTGGCCCATGGAAGGGACGAGAATTGACGCATGGCTACCACTCAAGAAGGCTAGCGCCGCGTGAACGCCAGATCGAAAGCACGGTGCACCTGACCTGGAAGATCTGGTGGGACGGTTCCTGCCTGACAGCCATGTGCTTACTGCAGCTTCGCGCCCGCCGCTTTGGCGTCTTTGTAAATGGGGATGCCGGGGTCGGCGTCTTTCCATGGCGCCCGTCGGGTTTAAGCTGAATTATGGTCGGGGGAGATCCAGCAGCACCACATCCGACCGCTCTTGCACTCGTTCCAGGACAACTTCACGGCCGTCAGGGGAAATGTCGAAGTCTCGAACGTCGAAGTCGGGAGCGAAGTGGGTCAATTGCCGCTCGGTGCCCGTCTCCAGGTCGATGAGCCAAAGATCCTTATGTTGAATCTCTCCCCGAAGTATCACCAGCGCCTGTCCTCCAGGTAGGAAGGCCAGGAGTCGTCGAGCTCCCCGAGTCAGAGTCAGTGCAGGCAGGGGATGGGTTGCTGCCTCGGCAGTGGCGGCTTTCACCGAAAACGTGGTGCCAATGTCGGGGCCCGAATAGACAACGAAGCCTCCGTCGGGCGCCCACACGGGATCGACCGAGTACTCCTGAACAAAGGGCGAGGGAGCGCGGCCATCGACCGGTATGCGGAAGAGGTGCGGGACGCCGTGATCGGCCGCCGCCGAGGTAATCGATTGGCCGTCGGGCGACCATGATGGAGAACCTTGCAGGTTGAGCGAATCGGCCACAATCCGCGCATTCGTGCCGTCGGCCTGCATCACGTACAACAATGTCTGCCCGTGTTGCCGGACCGAGAACGCGATGTACTTTCCATCGGGGGAGATTGCCGGACCGCCAAAGACATCGGCGCCCTGACCACTCCACAACTCCGTACTGGTTCCGTTGGCCAGCTTCCAGATACTTTCGCCCGTGCTGGTCGCAGAAACGTAAAGAAGAAAATCTGGACCCAGTCGAGGCGAGAACCCGGTGCTGGTCGTCAGCGAGATTCGCGCAGCCTCCGATACGTCGGAGGACGAGTCGGCGATTGGCAAGCGCCAGAGTGTGCTCTGCGGTCTTGCGACCGTGGCAACCAGACGGCGACCGTCGCCGCTGGCCGCCAGCGACGTGTACCGTTCAGGGCCAAAGGTCAACCGGTGAGGAATGCGGCGCTCCACGTCCATGCTGTAAAGCCAAGGTCCCGAACCATCGGGATCGATAGCCAGGTACATCAGTGTGCGCCGATCTAGGAGGGCCGGATAAATCACGCGCGCATTGTGCGACGTGATGCGTTCCGGGGTCCCGCCGCTTGGACTCATCCGCGAGATGTCTAATTTGTCTGGAAGGTAGCCCAGAACAAAATAGATGAAGGACCCGTCGGGCGACCACAGCGGAAAGTGGCAGTGCATCCCGGCAGGAGCAATAAAGATGGGCCGACCTCCTGGGCGCAGGCTGCCGTCCGACACATACAACGGGTCGCCGGGCCCGGGCGTGTGGTACGCCAGTCGCGACCCGTCGCGCGACCAGTCGAACTCGGCTACCCCTTCCAGGTAGGGTCGCGACTGTCCGCCCAGCGTTGGCACCTCCCAAACGCTGATGTCATCGCCGCCCGAGGCTTTTTGCCTGCGAACCCAATAGGTAACGAATGAGCCGTCGGGCGAAAATCCCAGGGTGCGTACCGATGGATTTACAAGTTCCGGCGCGCTTCCGTGGGTCAGGTTATGGAATTGTCCCGAGCCGGCCTGGGTAACCCAGACATCCATCTGCCCGTCATGGTCTGACAGAAACGCCACGAACTTCCCGTCGCGTGACACCGCGGCGGCCTGCTCCAGTCCTTCGAAATCTGTGACGGTCTGAAATCGCGCCTCAGCGATGGGACTTCGCCAGAAGTACTCCGTCTTTTGAAGCCAGAGGCCGGCGCCAATCGCCAGCCCTAAGATGACGACTATCACGCTCCCCGCTACGAGCCATCGGCGGCGCATCTTCTTCCGCACTTCATGAGAGCCGGCCTCGCCAGTCCGGAAAATCTCTGCTGAGGAGGCTGTCTCTGGCCGGACCACGCCGCTTCCTCGCGGGGAAGTCAGCATTGTGGCGGCGTCCGCATCCCGCTTCAGGCGTTGCAGGTCAGTGCACAGGTCGGCAGCGCTCTGGTAGCGCAGGTTGCGATCTTTCTCCAGCGCTTTGCCGATTACCGCTTCCAGCCCCAGCGAAGTCTGCGAGTTTAACTGCGAGGGCGGCACCGGCTCATCGCGCAGTATCGCGCTGCAAATCTCTCCGGAGCTCCCGCCGTCGAACGGCATCTTGCCCGTGGCCATCTCATAGAGCACAGCCCCGAAGGAGAACAGGTCGGTGCGGGCGTCCAGTTCCTTGGCTTTCACCTGCTCGGGCGACATGTAAGCCACCGTGCCGAGCATGGCTCCCGGGCTGGTCAGGTGCTGTGCCTCCGGGTCGGGCATGGCCGTGACCGCGTCAGGATTGGCCGCGGCCTTGAGCGTCACCTTGGCTAGTCCGAAGTCTAGAATTTTGGCGTGGCCGCGCTTGGTGACAAAAATGTTCGCCGGCTTGATGTCGCGGTGCACGATGCCTTCGCCGTGCGCCGCATTCAAAGCGTCGGCGATCTCCAGGGCCAGCGGCAGAAGTTGCTCCGAGTCGAGCGGACGGCCCGCGATCAGGTGCTTCAGCGTCATGCCATCGAGAAACTCCATGACCATAAAGGCGCGTCCGTCTTCTTCGCCGATGTCATGGATGGTGCAGATATTGGGATGGTTCAGGGCCGAAGCAGCCTGTGCCTCCCGCTGAAAACGCATCAGGGCTTGCGCATCGCGAGCTACGCCATCAGGCAGGAACTTGAGTGCGACGAAACGCTGAAGCCGGATATCCTCGGCTTTGTAAACCACACCCATTCCGCCGCCGCCCAACTTGTCGACGATGCGGTAATGGGAGATAGTCCGGCCCAGCATAGGGCTGAATCTTAGGACGACTGATAGGGCGAGTCAATGAATGAGCGGCGGTTGGCTCTTCCGCGCAACTGTCACTACCGTAACATCCTCGGCACACATCGACCGATTGTGAGTGCTATGGCCTGTCTTCAACAGTTATCTGGAAATTTATCGGCGCTTCCTGGCGTATATGTTGCTCGGGTGAGACAGGATGATTGCAACAGTCGCGCTGATGAGATTCGTTTGCTTTCCGTTCGCGCGCAATCGCTTCCCAACAAAGCAGTCACATGCGCCAACGTCAGGAGCAACGCGCTAGGGGCTGAATCGGTAATGCTTCGCACTTCGGAACGTTCTGTGTAGTTCATGCGAAGCGTATCGGCAGTGCGATGACAGCTTCATTGCTGAAGCTTACAGCGAGTCCGTCGGCCCGCATTGTGGGTGAGCACTGTGATCGACGTTAATCGCGTCTGGACGAAATCGGCAGCAAGGCATCGTGTCTTTCCAGCGATTTATAGTCCGGCAATGCTGGATATGCAACGCTAGACCTCGCTGTGACCTCGAGAGAATTGCGCCGAATGCCAATACGCGGTGCTCGAAGAGCCTGAAGGGGACTTGCGCTGAGTTGGCAACACGCATCAGCGGACGACCGAATTTGCTTATGGATGTGACGTCCGATCTGAGGCAGTTGGATAGCCAGTGGTGACTCAGTTATCGAAGACGAAGATTATACCGGCTATTTACTTGAGAGTGACCGAATTAGCGTGATGCGTAGATATCCCCATATCGCAAGTAATCCGTTCTCACGACCGGCTTGCCGTCCGGAGTTATAATTTTCGCCGTATCTCATAGCATCTTCCTCTTCCAGAAGGTGATCGATGCTGGCCACTCGCTATCGCACAACCTGCGCACTGCTTACCTTTTTCGCGATAGGGTTTTTCTCGGCGCAAGTCCCACTCATCGGCCAGGCTACGCAGCCTTCCGGAGTGCAAGCCCCGCCCAGCGAAGGCTCGGAAGACACTGAGGGCGCCGACGCCGATCTGCATTCCTTCCGGGTGCATGTTCGCGAATTATTCAATCAGGGCTCGTACTCTGAACTGGATAACATTGCCGCCCGCGTGCAGAATGAGCGGCTTCGCTTCCGTGGCGGATTCTGGCAGATTCACATTTTCTACGTCATGATCAGCAATCCCGGTTCGCTCACCGCGACCGATGCCGAATGGCAGGCCAACATCGCCAGCCTGGAAAAGTGGTCGAAGGACTATCCTGATTCGCCGGTTCCCCGCATCGCGCTGGGACAGTTGTATGGTCGTTTCGCCTGGAAAGCTCGCGGCAATGGGGTCGCGAAAACGGTAACGTCTGACGGATGGGATTTATTCAATCAGCGAATACAGAGGGCCCGTCAGATACTCGATGACTCCGCCAAGATGAGCGTCAATTGTCCGGAGTGGTATCAGGGGATGCAACTGGTGGCGCGCGCCCAGTCCTGGCCGCAAAAACAGGTCGATGCGCTGGTGGAACAGGCGTTCAATCACGAGCCCGGCTACTACTACTTTGCCACCGAGCACGCCAACTATCTGCTGCCCAAGTGGGGCGGCAAGCCCGGAGAAACCGAGCAGTACGCTGAACAGATCTCTGATCGCACCGGCGGCGACGAAGGCAATATTGAGTACTTCATGATTGCCGCGTTCATCAATTGCTGCCGCAGGACGCAGGCTCCCGGCTTTTCCTGGACTCGCGTCAAACAAGGCTTTGCTGCTCTGGATCGGCAATTCGGCACCACCAACCAGCAGCGCAATGTGATGGCCTGGCTGGCGCTTCGCGCCGGCGACAAGGAAACGGCTCAGCAGATGTTTGCCCGCATCGGCAATGATTGGAATGAGTCGGTGTGGAGGGCTAAGTCTCTGTTCGATGCCAGCCGCACCGGGCAACCAGTCGGCGGGGTGCAGCCGTTGAAGCCCGATACAGCCGCGTCCAAATAGCAGTACCACTCAAAGGTGCCCGAAGAAGCACGCGTCAAGAAAATGGGACGCTCAGGGTTGTTGTGGCATGGACCGCTATCAACAACGATTCACCGGGCGCTGCCTATCTTGCTGACCTTCACCGTGTATCCTTAGCTTTGCTCCAATCACAAGCAATACCGACGAAACTGGTGTGAGCTTCGTTCGGATGGCAGCACGATCTGCGTCCCACATTGTGGGCACGCCTACAAGGACAGAATACGAAATGAATCTGTGGTCAGACTTCCTGACAAACGACGCGCGCTTGATTCACAAATGGAAACACTATTTCCCCATCTATGAGCGCCATTTTCATGATTGGGTGTATAAGCCGCTGACGTTCCTCGAGATCGGCTGCGGCTACGGTGGATCACTGCAGATGTGGAAACGTTACTTCGGCCCGCACGCTACCATCGTCGGCATCGACATCTTGCCCAGATGCAAGGAGTACGAAGAAGATCAGATCGAGGTGCGCATAGGCCCGCAACAGGATGCAACTTTCCTGCAAAGCATAATTGACGAGTTCGGCACGCCTGACATCGTGCTCGATGATGGCAGCCACATGATGAGCCATGTCGTGGAGAGCTTCAGCATCCTCTATCCTCAGGTCGCCAAGAACGGCGTCTACATGGTCGAAGACCTGCACACGGCATATTGGGACAACTACGAGGGCGGCCTGCGCAAGCCCTCAACTTTTATGGAGCTCTGCAAGAACCTGATTGACGAACTAAATGCAGATCACACCCGGGGTGCGCTGTCGCCAACATATTTCACAAGATCTACCCTGTCGATGCACTTCTACGATAGCGTTGTGGCTTTCGAGAAGGGTTCGCATACGAAGAAATGGGCGCCGAGAATTGGGCGGGAGAACTTACCTCCGCGCGCTGACGGACAATGATTGGCGATATAGAAATTCGATAATTTGCGACAGTTGCTCCAGCTAGGGAACAATCTGTTCTGTCGCAACCAGACATACGTCCTTTCCTGGGGACGAGTCCAGGACACCGTAAACATCCACTGTTTTCGTTTCCGCGGGAACCTTCGCATAACCTACCCAACCACTGCGAAGAGCACGGTTGGAGTGGAGAGCCAGTGGCTACATCGGGACGCGGGGCTCCGGAAACGCCAAAACCTATAATTCGCGTTCCAGCCGCAAAGAGAACCCGCTCTGTTGGACGCCTGTCTGAGCGATCAACCGTCCAGCCATCGACCTTGATTCCCTCACCTTTCGCGCCTACCCTCGAAACCTTATCGACACTTCCCTCGCACTTGTCAGCCGGGACGATGTCGTAAGTTGGCGTCAGGTTCGCTCCAATTTGTCCACTGATCGCTGTGGAGAACAAAGAGAGATGTCGGCCGCGCAAGTAAGCGACGTCGGACCACACCATCTCGGGAATCCGGAATACTGTTGTTCTAACGAAGTCATCGTCATGAATATCGGCGGCCAGGAGTGAGCCGGCAGATTCCCGGTGAACAAAGACCCATGTCCTGACTCCATCAAGTACAGGCTTGTACAGTCTGACGGAAGAGGTCAACAGCGCCATGATCGCCAGAAAGAGCAACGCGAGAGACTTGGCAGCCTTCTGTTGCGCCAGAATGAAAATCGACCAGACAGTAATTGCGAGCCAAAACTGCAAAGAAAATGTTTGATAGCGAGCAGTGAATGCTGAGTTGGTGCCTAGAATAAGGCGGCCCAATGCGGTCAAGAATCCCGTTGCCAGACTATAGACAGTTATGCCAGCCAAGCCGATTTCGAGCAGGCTGTTCTTACTGCGGCGAATAACAAAGCGGACCAGAAGGAAGACTGAAAACAACAGTGCCACCTGTCCGATTTGTAACGCCCAATCCAGTTGGGAGTTCGGCAGAACCACGCCCCCAAGAAGATTCTCAATGTACTCCAGCACTCCTAATGGCTGACGAAGAGTAGCAAGCGGCGGAGGGTGGGTGGGGACAGAATGATATCCAATAAAGTACAGCGGCGAGATGATAATCATGCCAGCCGCATACCAGGCGACCAGTCGCCAGGGAAGTCGGGCGAAGAACGCGGCCATTAAGGCCACGATCCATACAACGATTCCGTTCGCTCCGCAGAAGGTCGCTCCCACACATCCCAGGAGCGAGACGGCAAGAAGTCCGCTTCCTCCAGGCTGGCCGGAAGCGATGCGCTGACCCTGAAGCAGAACGCCGACCAGGGCAATCATCATCCACAGGTTAGTCAGCAGAAATGAAAACTGAAGGCCGTAAGCAAAGTTTTCCCATTGGCAAGGGCAAAAATAGGTGTACAGGGCCAGACCAAAGCACACCGCCCATAGTGATCTCTCGAAGCCGCCGAACTTTTGAAGCATGTAAGCAAAAAGAATGCAAATCAAGATCTGGCAGCCATAGATGGCAGCGAATGCGGGCCAATCTTTTCCTTCAAAAAATCTCAGGTCCGCAATCATCAACAATTTGTAGAAGATTATTCGATGTTCGTTAAGCTGCGCCCATATCCAGGTCAGGTGGGGCTGCTGAATATAGCCATCGAGTAGCTTCCAATCATCCCACATGGGAACGGTCGAATAAGCAGCCTTAGTCAAGTACGCAGCAGAGAAAACTGTACCTGCTCCAATGAGCAAAATCGCATAGCAGAGTATGGCGACCGCTTTGGCAAGGTAAGGCGATCTCAGCTGCGGAAGATTCAACTTGGGTTCCATTGACTGCAAGAATGACAGCTTTCGTTCTGAACAGCACAGCACGGAATCTTCCCCTGCTGCGCCCAGTTCCCTCCAAACGTCTCCGGGTCTGAGAGCAGACCTAAAAGCAGAAAGAAAATCCTCGTGTGCCGCAGAGTACCATGACGCATTGATCTGATACTGCCCGCCAGATATCATGCGGCCAGCTATGTTTCGCGCTACCGGCAGAAGCTCGGCTGTCTTCCCAATCTTACTTGTGTTGATTGCTCTTGCAACCAATGCAGCAGTTGCGCAGGTTGACGGCGCCTTCCCGAACAACCACGTTCTTACTGCAGCTACGGCTCCTGAATCGGTGGGCATCGACGACATCGGCAGCGATGGCAAGCCGGAGCCGGCAGTGGGCTCCGTACCCGGAGGACAGCAGTCCAGCAGCACTCCCACCCACATTTCCGGCGAGGCACGTCGCAGGGTGATCATGTCCGTGGTGTTAGACCGTTCAGGGTCCATGACGCCGGATGGCGGAGCCAAGGCAATACAGTCGGCCCTGCCAGCCTTCATTAATCTATTCAATAATTCGTTTGATGAAGTTGCGCTGATCAGTTTCTCTTCCAACGCGCGAATCGACTTTCCCATCGGTCACAACTTCGTAGCGCCGATTATCAATTCTGTCGCAGGCATGCAATTCGGCGGCGGCACATTCGGAACTGGGGCAGGTAACCAGTCGATTCTGAGCCCCACCGTAGGCGCTCCCATGTCGCTGGCTGATTTGCAAAACAACGGCGTTGTCATCATGCCCGTCTGGTGGAAGCGCCTCTTCAGTACCAAGAGAAAGCAACTGCAGAACGTATCGAAGGTTCTGGTGTACTTCACCGACGGCTTGACGAACACCGTGCAGGATAATTTTTATTGCGGGCCCACGGCCCCCAGCGTGCTGATCAATTACGGAGGGTATGACTCAGGCAACTTTGTCGGCTTCTTCGATCCCGCCTGCAGCCCGAATACATCAGGCAACGGTTGCACCATTGAGGCAGGCCAGGTGAGTCAGCGCAGCTACAACAACTACGGCCCTGGTCGCACGAGGGGATTCCCCTACGACGCCCACGGCGATGTTTGCAAGAATGCTCAGGGGAAGGCCGTAACGACGTTTCTTTCTCAGAAAACGGGAGAACAGACACCGTTCCTTCGGGCCAATGTCACCGCTGAAAGCCAGTATCGCGCCATTTATACGGCCAACGCCATGCGGACCGAGAGCCCTGTCCCCACATATATCTATACGATTGGGTTGGGGACCAGCGTGCCTCCGCCAACGCAAGCTTTCCTGGCACAACTGGCAAATGACCCACGGTATCCCACTTACAATTCAAGCCAGCCGGCCGGAGAGTTTTTCTATATCCCAGACTGTCCTTCGCCGACCTGTACAGCCGAACTGGATGCGGCTTTCCAGGCGATTGCCTCCAAGCTTCTTCACAAGTAATGCATCCGCGCCTCGGCGGGAGTCCGTCTTATTCGAGATTTTCGAGTGAGTAGGTCAGAACCTTCTATGACAATTTGGCGTATGCGGTCTGGCGTTTTGGAGCACACGGTTGTGGCGATCGACCGGCACCTTTTCCCCTTGCTCTTCTGGCTGCCGTACTTAATACTTTGTTGTCCCTTGATGCCCTGTAATGTCCCTTGCGGCTCAAAGCGGGGCGTAGAACTATAGAAGTCCATTCGTGAACTCAACTGGCCGGTTGATGCTTGCGGTGAGACACAGAAAGCCCTTCAGAAATTTCCGGCCCGGCCCTGTTCTGCAAATACTTCGATCACTGGAGAATTTATGAAGCTACAGCTTGGCTGTCTAGCGCTCGCCTACTTGTCGATGGTTCCGTCGATATCCGCCCAGACTGCGAGTGGCAGTGTTGCGGCAACCACTGCGGCAACCCAGAGCGCAGTTCAAAGCGCCGCAGCCGCTTCTCAGGTGCCGCGGCTGGTAAGGTTCAGCGGCACGGCACAGAACGTCAACCCGGATGAAGCCGCAGGCAGCGTCGCCGCTCGCGATAGCGCCAGCGTTCCTGCCAGTGTGGTCGGGATGACCTTCTCGCTGTACTCGGAGCAGACAGGCGGCGCTCCGCTGTGGTCGGAGGTGCAAAATGTGCAGGTCGACAAGACGGGCCACTACACGGTGCAACTCGGTTCCACTCAAGCCGAGGGATTGCCGGTGGAGCTGTTCAGCTCGGCTCAGGCGCAGTGGTTGGGAGTGCGGCAGGAGGGCCAGGCCGAGCAGCCGCGCATCATGCTGCTGAGCGTGCCTTACGCGCTGAAGGCAGCTGATGCCGAGACCTTTGGCGGCAAGCCACCGTCGGCTTTCGTGTCGGCACCCTCCACTTCGGCAACGGCTGCCAGTGGCAGCGGGACGACCGCGGGTGCAAACGGGAAACAGTCAGTAGCTCCCCCAATTACCGGTGGCGGCACGGCGGACTTCCTCGCCATTTGGGACACCAGTTCCAACCTGTCAAGTTCCGACATCTTTGAAGGCTCCAACGGCAACATAGGCATTGGAACAACCAGTCCCAGCTATCCGCTCGAAATCTCGGCCACCAATTCCGTTGCCGCCGTTTATGTAGTGCAAGGCAACAGCGCCGCCATAGGTATTTACGGTAGCTCCTCCGCGGGCATTGGCGTTGAGGGCAGGGCAAGCGGCCCCACCGGCTCGGGCATCGGCGTTGAGGGTGTTACCTACAATACAAACGGCTTTGGCGTGTTGGGGGCTGCTGAGGCGTCAACCGGAGGCACCTATGGCGTGGTGGGAAGAAGTTTGAGCCCAGAGGGCACGGGCGTTCACGGCCGGGCCTCCAGCGCGACCGGCGAAACCTACGGCGTTTCAGGTACCAGTGACAGCTCAACGGGAGTAGGGGTTTACGGGCTCGCCGACAGCACCACCGGAGCCTCCGCCGGAGTCTTTGCCAGCAGTACAAGCACAGGAGGCTACGCCGTTTTCGCCGATAGCTCCGCTACCACCGGGGATACGACCGGGGTCGCGAGTTCGGTCAAGAGTCCCACCGGTACTGGTATTTACGGGACCAACGACGCCACGACGGGAGCCAGCCTTGGCATCGAAGCCGCGACCAGCAGCGAGGACGGCGGCATCGCCATGCTTGGAATTGGAGTGACGCGGAGTGCCGAAGGCGCAACCGTGACACTTCGTCCCATTGGAGTTTGGGGAGACACCAACGTCGACAGCGGTGTCGGCGTGTTGGCTACGGCCGACTTCGGCATCGCCTTCGCCGGCTACAACGATGCCGAGAATATTTCGACCGCAAAACTTGAGAACGACGAAACCACCGACATCACCGGAAACATCCTGGCGACGCACAGCCCGCACTTCGGCGGCATCTGTGAGATCGATGTCGGCGGCGACCTGGCCTGCAACGGCTCGAAGTCCGCAGTGGTACCGGTCGATGGCGGCATGCGCAAAGTGGCTCTCTACGCCATCGAAGCTCCGGAGAACTGGTTTGAAGATGCTGGCTCGGGCCAGCTCTCGAACGGAGTAGCCATCGTTCGGTTGGAATCAACCTTTGCCCAGACCGTCAATAGCGAAGTCGAGTATCACGTCTTCCTTACGCCGAACGGAGACTGCAAAGGTCTCTACGTCACAAACAAGACAGCCGACAGTTTCGAGGTGCGTGAGCTAGGCGGCGGCACGGCGACTGTCAGCTTCGACTACCGCATCATGGCCCGCCGCAAGAACTACGAAACAATTCGCCTCGCCGACAAAACGAAACAATTCGACAGGATCGCTAATGAACCCAGGCCCGCGCCCGGCAAAGTTGCTCAACCCAGGGTCCCGAAGCCGCCTGCTTTTGCCACCCGCGCCGGCATGGTGCAAGGCAAGCAATAGCTTCGGACGCCGGTGCGCTTAGTCAGGGCCACGGAGTTTGTGTGAAACAACTCCGGGTTCGGCGGTGGAATACGCAGCCCGAAAAACAAGCGCAGTAGGCGCGGAAGAACTTGGCCCAGCACGCAGCCGAACCGGGGCCCCCGATTCCCGCCGCCTTTGCCCGGATTGGGGTGGAACGGCGGGGTGCTGGGTAAAGTGGAAAATGAAACTGAGTCCTGTACCGGGGTCCCCAACGAGCGCCGCTGTTGCGCTTGTTGGGGTGGTTGTAGGGACGACAGAGGTTCTCACGCAGACGCTGCGGCGGACAAGCGATCATCGTCCGCCGAACCGCTGACCCGGGACGTCGGGTACGGAGCCAACTACGCATTTCGATAGTGACTGGATTTCAAGTTCAGCCACTACCCCCATTTCCGCCAGCTTGCGCGGCACTAGCCCCCGGCTTATGATTCGCTTCGCGACGACCAGGAGGCTCTGGCGTGAAGCGCCGATCGCGAAACTGCTGCCTGATTCTGCTGCTGGTGCTTTTGCCCGCGCTGGCTTCAGCCGACAAGCCGACGTGGGCCAGAAAGGCCACCGGATTTGCCGGAGTCTGCACCTCGGGAAATTGCCGCCCGCTGCGAATCGTTGCTCCCGACAAGAAGAGCGCGGTGGAAGTGCTCTACCAGGACGGCAACGCCTACCTGCGCATCACCGCTCCCGGCCAGCCGGTGCGCGAGGTTCGCGACGTCAGCAGCAGTCCGTCGAACGACCTGCTGTGGGCTCCCGACTCGAAGGCGTTTTTCGTTGACGGCGGAGAAGGCATGAGTTCGCCCGGCTTCGTGCAGGTGTACCTGCTCGACGAAGCGCAGGTGCGCGCGCTGGATGTAACTCAACCAGCCGAGCAGGACATGGTGAAGACTTATCCGCCGTGCAAGGCGGTTTATCTTGACCTCGCAACCTGCCGCAAGATGGAGCGCGATCCCGAATACAACATCACGGCCATTGACTGGGTGAAGGACTCATCGACGCTTGTGCTGATGGTTGAAGTGCCCTGCACCTCGAACTTCGGCGGCATCATGTGCCAGTCGATGGGCTACGAGGTGGAAGTGCCCAGCGGAAAAATCCTGAAGCGCATGACTCCGGCAGAATTCAAAACCGAGTGGCAGAAGAATATGGTGCAGCGCTTCCGCATCCCCGAGCCGCCGCAGTATCAGAATTGAGAATGCGGAATCGGAATCAAGATGCGCGCCCGATCCGACGCGGACGAACCGCAGATCCCTCCGCTTCGCTTCGCTCCGGTCGGGATGACAAATACAAGTTGCCAGGTCTTCACCGTTGGTGCGAACAAGCCGCGCAGCGGCGGCCGCGAAGTTAGCCCCGGGCGCAAGCCCCGGGTCGAAACGAAAATCAAAACGAGCCGCGAAGCGGCGATACGGCTAGAGACGACAAGTCTCCGCACAACTCATCAGAATTCGTACACGAACCAAATCTCACGTTCGCGAGCGGGCTACACCAGCCGAGGATCGAGCGCCGCAGGCGCGGAAGAGCTTAGCCCAGCATGGAGCCGAAGGCGGAATGCTGGGTACCGCGGAAATCAAACTGAGTCCCGTAGGGACGGCAGAATCTCCTCAATCCTCGCTATGCGGCTTCATCTGCCCGCTGCGCAGATACCGATTGTGCCAGCCCAGCGATTCGCTCAGCAGGTGCGGCGTATGCCGTCCATACGACAACCGCTCGGCGCGGTTCAGATAATCCTGCAGCAGCGGCTTGTAATCCGGCGCAGCGCATTTCTCGATGATCAGATTTGCCCGCTGCCGCGGCGACAATCCCCGCAGATCTGCCAGCCCTTGTTCGGTCACGATCACCGAAACATCGTGCTCGGTGTGGTCCACGTGCGACACCATCGGCACAATCGTCGAGATGCTTCCCTTCTGCGCCAGCGACGGCGCCATGAAGATCGACAGATAGCCATTGCGCGCGAAGTCACCCGAACCGCCAATACCGTTCTGAATGCGCGATCCCATCACATGCGTTGAATTGACGTTGCCGTAGATGTCGGCTTCGATCATGCCGTTCATGGCGATCACGCCCAGCCGCCGGATGATTTCCGGATGGTTGGAAATTTCCTGCGGGCGCAGCACAATCTGCTTGCGATAGCTGGCCATGTCGGCGTTGACCTCGTCCAGCATTGCCGGGCTCAGCGAAAACGCGGTGGCCGATGCCGAACTCAGCTTGCCCGACTTCAGCAGCCGGATCATGCCGTCTTGAATTACTTCCGTGTAAGAAGTCAGTCCTTCAAACTTGCCTTCCTCCAGGCCGAACAGCACGGCGTTGGCGATGTTGCCCACGCCCGACTGCAGCGGCAGCAGGTTGGCCGGGATGCGGCCCTTCTGCACCTCCCATTCCAGAAATTCCAGGATGTGCCCGGCGATGCGCTTCGAGGCTGCGTCCGGCGCTTTGAATGCGCTGTTGCGATCGGGCGAATCGGTGAGCACCACGGCGACAACTTTTTCCGGCGGCACTTGGAGGTACGGAGTGCCGATGCGTTGGCCGGTATGAGTCAGGGGAATCGGTCCGCGATTCGGAGGCGGCTGCAGCCCGTAATAAATGTCGTGCATGCCTTCCAGCGCGGACGGCTGCCAGGAGTTGACTTCCAGGATCACGCCTTCGGCCTGATCAATCCACGTCTTGTTATTGCCAATCGAAGAACTCGGGATCACCCGGCCGTCTTCCAGCACGGCAGTCACTTCGATCAGCGCGAGGTCGAGCTTGCCCAGAAATCCGTACTCCACGAACTGAGCCACATGGCTCAGGTGGATGTCCATGTACTCCATTTCGCCAGCGTTGATACGCTTGCGGGTCTCGGGGTCCGACTGATACGGCAGCCGCAGATGAATGCCACCCGCCATGGCGAGTGCGCCGTCCAGCTCCGGCCCGGTGGAAGCGCCGGTGAAAATGCTGACCTGGAACTTCTGTCCGCGCAGGTTGGCGTCGGAGATGCGGCGCGCCAGCGCCAGCGGCACGGCCTTGGGATAGCCGGAGCCGGTGAATCCGCTCATGCCGACCTGGTGGCCGGAGTGGATCAGCGCAGCCGCTTCTTCAGCGCTCATGATTCGATTCATCAGGCTCGAGTTCAATACGCGAGAGGTAGCCGTAACAGGCGAGGAAGACATCGCAGAACCTTTCCGACACAGAGTCGCAAACCTTGGGGAACTAATAACGATAGGTGGGCGCACGGGCGGGCGTCTGTGAGATGGGTCACATGCGAACTGGGCTGCTCAACGCGCTGATAACAGGGGGGATCGCGCAGGACGGAACTAGCAATTGCCCAATAAATAAGGTAAAGACCTGGAGCGCTCCCACTCCAAGTCTTTACCTGCGTGACGAAGCAACCTGAGTTGCTTTGATCACGATCTCCGGGCCATCGGAGAACTTAGTTACTGAACTTCTTGCTTCACTCGCTCCAGGAGACTGGATATCAGCTTGCTGTCCAATCCCGTGCGGCAAATCAAAGCCGCGATTGTCTTTCTATAGAGCAACTGCCCTGCCAATCGTCGTCCGGCAACCCAACGTGCCGTCATGATGAATTTGCAATGAGATAGAAAGCTCAGCCCCCTGTGGCGTTCATCCAATATTCACAATGGCCGTATCCAGGCTATCCAAAAGGATAGGGCCGACTATCCTTCCGGTTTGCCAGGAGGTGAGGGTTTGAATTTGAGGCTAGTCCGACTACACTAGCAGGCTGGGAGAAACGGTCGTGGACTCACGCGTTGTCGTGGTTTCGGGCCCTTCGAAAGGAACCGTCGTCCGGTTGGCCGGGGCGCAGCTGTGCGTTGGCCGTGACTCTGCCAACGGGCTGTGCTTGCACGATCGCGCCGTCTCGCGCCGCCACTTCTCCATCAGCGAAACCGACGCCGCCTTTCACCTGGTCGACCTGGAAAGTCACAACGGTACTTTCGTAAACGGCATTCCCGTGCGCCGCAAGCTGCTGGGTCACGGCGACACCATCCGCGCCGGCCACTGCGAGCTCGTCTTCCTCATCACTGAAGATGAAGAACTGGTCTCGCACATTGTGCAGTTCAGCGAGCAGCAGGATGAGCCCATCGACCTGCTTTCGACAACCAAACTTCAGGCCTATCCCGCGCCCGGCGGCCCCGGCACCGACATCGGCCGCATGGCCCGCGATTTAAACGCGCTCTTCAAAATCGCCAACACCATCAATTCCATTCGCGAGCTGGAACCGTTGCAGCAGCGCCTGCTGCAACTGATCGGCGAAGTCATTCCCGCCGACTACGGCGCCATCGTGATTCTGCGCCACGCCGATGATGAGCCCAGCTCCAGTTGCACCTGGCACCGGCAAGCGACCGACACCACCGCGTTACGGCTTCGCCGCGACCTGGTGCAGCGCGCTCTGTGGGAACGCTCGGCCATCCTAAGCCGCCCCACGCCAAACTCCACCGAAACCGAGAGCGTGCTCTGCGTACCGCTGGTTGCGGTCGAACGAACTATCGGCGTTCTCTACCTTCTGGCCGCCGGCTCCCGGACCAAGTTCGAAGAAGACCATGTCCACTTCCTCAGCTCGGTCGCCGGGATTGCGGCGGTCACCCTGGAAAATGCGCTCGCCCTGGAAAACTTGCGCAACGAGAATCGCCGTCTGCAGGCCGAACTCGACATGGGCGACGTTCTGATTGGCGAAAGCAAAGGCATGCGCCAGGTGCAGAACTTTATCGCCAGGGTCGCCAAGAGCGATTCCACGGTGCTGATCCGGGGCGAAAGCGGTACCGGCAAAGAGTTGGTGGCGCGCGCCATTCATCGCAACAGCCCCCGCGCCGACAAGCCTTTCGTAGCCATTAACTGCGCGGCCATTCCCGAGGCGTTGCTGGAAAGCGAATTGTTCGGCCACGAGCGCGGCTCGTTTACCGGAGCCATCGCCACCAAGAAAGGCAAGCTGGAAGTCGCCGAAGGTGGCACGGTTTTCCTGGATGAGGTGGGAGAGATGGCGCCCATGCTGCAGGCCAAGCTGCTGCGCGCCCTGCAGGAACACGAGTTCGACCGGGTGGGAGGCACTCGTCCGCTCAAGCTGAACGCCCGCGTTCTGGCAGCTACCAATAAGAATCTGGAAGAGGCCATAAAGGACGGCGAATTCCGCCAGGACCTTTATTACCGCTTGAACGTGGTGTCGGTGGTGGTGCCTCCGCTGCGCGAGCGACGTGACGACATTTCGCTGCTGGCGATTTACTTTGCCGCCAAGTATGCCGAGAAGTGCAAGCGCGCGCTCAAGGGCATTTCTGCCGAAGCGCGAGAGTTGCTGATGGACTATAGCTGGCCCGGCAATGTCCGCGAATTAGAGAACGCCATCGAACACGCCATCGTGCTGGGGCTGGGCGACGAGATCATTCCCGACGACTTGCCGGAGGCTTTGCTGGAGGTACAGCCGGTCGAACACAGTAGCGCCCGCTACCACGACCAGCTCAATCAGCTGAAGAAGCAGATGATCGCCGACGCCGTGAAGCAATCGAAAGGCAACTACACCGAAGCCGCCAAGTCGCTAGGCGTCCATCCTAACTACCTCCATAGGCTGATCCGGAACCTGAATATCAAGGGCGAGTTGAAGCGGGACGAGTGAAGAGTAAGACTCTGTTTGGCACGGTCGGCTCCTGACAGCTCTTGCTCTAGTCGTTAAAGTTCCCGCCTTTACTCTTTACCTCCTTCTCTTAACATTGTGCTAATAGCGGTATCTTCGCCTTTCATCGTTCGATGGTTGGATTCCCGCGACTACGGCGTAGCTCTGGCAACGCATTCGCAGGGGTTTTGCTTGACAGGAGCCACCATCGTGTTATCGTTTTGCAGAAAAGCTTCAAAGGAGCTTCCATGACTCCGCGCCATATACGGTTTGCACTGGTAGCAACTGTTGGTTCCTCTATCGTTTTGGCGGGTTGCGGTAAGGGAGAAAGGAGCGGCGGGAGGTGGAGGAGTGGCCCGAGGTCCTCGTCCGTGGCCGCTGCGCATACAATAACATTCAACCCGCTAATGATGGAACCACGAATTGTTTGCAATCGCTAGAACGGGGCCGCACCGATTGGGTTTCGTTCAAGTGCCTTGGGGCGACAGCGTCACTTTCGTGCTAAAGACAACCAAGGAAACCCGCACCCTTACTACTTAATGTTTCCGCCTCCCGCCACCGCCAGTTTGCTTGCCCTTCCAACGTGGCGCATGTCAGGCAGAATTTTGCCACCAACGCTGTGACCGCTGCCAGTACTGGCGGCATGGCCTATCCCTATCAGTCCATCAGCATCAATGGTGAGCGTGCGGAAGTGTAGGTTCGCTGGGACTGATTATGAAGCCGTAAGACACGATTTTCTAGCCTACCAAGGCACGAAATGCGGGTCACCTGCAGGGCTTGGAAGTCCGGCGTGTCGCGTATGATGCATCGGGAGTAGCCGGTATTCAAGGCTCTTACGAAGATATCGAACGTCTCGGCCTTCTGACCGAAGTGGTGGTAAACAATGGCGGCCCGAAACAATACTTCTCACCATCGCCGGGCGCGACCTCAAGGGCTTTCTGCAAATAGCTGAAAGCCGCTTCCCGGTCATTCAGCATCGCCGAATAGTTGGCAAGATAGGCCAGAACCTACGCGTCCTGCGGGTTTACCTGTAATTTGATCTGGCCGATCGCAATCGCCTCGCTGATAGTTGGCGGCCGCTTGCGCTCGGCGACCGGGAGACCAGTAAAGCGCGTCTCCGAGATTGCCCCAATTCATCCAGTCATGCTCGTTGAACTTCAAGCCCCTCCTGCAGTGCCGTAATGGCCTCTGGGAAGCGATGCATCAAGGTATAGGCGTAGCCCAGATTATTGTAGGCATCAGCACTTGGTCGAAGTCAATGGAACGCTGGAAAGCGTCGATGCCTGCGTGATAGCGTCCAACGGCAACATAGGTGCCACCGAGATGTGTAGTAAATGTGATAGTTGTCAGGCGCTAGTTGACTGGTTTTAAGGAACATCTCTGCGGCGTCCGCAGTACCGGCCTGACTGTAATAGAACATTCCCAGCCAACTATAGACGCCCCAATAGTTGGGTCTGAGTGCGATAGCCTTCTTGTAGGTCGCTTCTGCTGCGGCGAGATTTCCCAGGTTGGTGTAGGCGTCGGCCAATCCGCGCAAGGCGTCTTCGTTGCCGAGCCTCCGATCGTAGTGCTCCCTGAAATTCTTCCACCGCCTTGTCGTACTTGCCAGTTCGGTTGAAGAACATTCCAAGGCAAACATGTCCTTCCAGATAGTTCAGGATTCAAGGACAGTGCCTTCTCGCAATTAGCGGAAGCATCCGTTACCCACTCGTTTACCCTTAGTCGAACTGCTGAAACCCGGTCAAGATAAGCCTCGCCCAACCCCGCATACGCCGGCGCATACTTTGGATCGATCTTTATCGCCTGGTTGAATTCCGCAATCGCATTGTCGATGTTCTCCGGCTTCTCGTACTCCTGCAGATAGCCACGCCCTCGTATATAAGCTTCATAGGCTGCGGGTTGCGTATCCTGCCGAACCGCCAGGGCCTGGCGTTGCGTCGATAGGATTCGCGCCGGCAGCATGTCCAGCGCGGCATTCACCACCTGGTCCTGAAGACCGAATGTATCCGTCCCGTCGACTTCGATGGTTCTTGAGGCCAGCTGCCGGTGCGTCTTGGAATCCACCAGATAACAATTAATCCGTATCGTCTGACCCCGACCGCTGCAGGCTGCTCTCCAGCACAAAGTCGGTGCCGAACTCGCGGCGCGCGTCTTCCGCCGTCTTCACGTTCTGATCGCGCAGGTCGCGCGGCGAAACCACCTGGATTGAATCCGTATCGCTGGCCTGCACCAGTTTCGCGGTCAGCGTTTCCGTCAATCCCAGCCCCAGCGCGCTGGTTGCGGGGTCTTGTCCCACCGTCTCGATCGGCAGCACTGCCAGAATTCTCTGCTGCGCCGACACCGTGCGCGGCCACCAGCGCTTGACGAAATATCCGGCCGCAATACCCACCAGCAATACCGCACACAAGCCCAGCACGATTTTGCGGTTGCGGTTTCTCGCCGTGACTTCCACCACGCCAGAGCGCCGCAGGATGTCGGTGGCAATCTCGCCGCCGGTCAGCAGCCGCGTCAGGTCCACGCGCAACTCGCGTGCCGACTGATAGCGCCGTTCCGGATCGCGGTCCAGCGCCTTCAAGATGACTGCCTCCAGCGGCGCTGTGATCTTAGGGTTAATCAGACACGGCCGCACCGGATCGTAGTGCAGGATCGCGTCAATGAGCAGCGAGGGCTGCTTGTCTGGAAACGCCCGCTTGCCGGTCGCCATCTCGTAGAGCACCGCCCCCACGGCCCAGATATCGCTGCGCGCATCGGCTTCCTCGGTGCGCAACAACTCCGGAGCCATGTAGGGCAAAGTCCCGCTCATGGCCAGCCCTTCCTCGACATTGGCGGTTTCGGCCAGCTCGTCCAGCGGCTCGATGGTCTGTGCCAGACCAAAATCAAGAATCTTCAGCTGACTGTCTGGGTTGATCCGAAGATTTCCTGGCTTCAGGTCGCGATGGATCACGTTCTCGCGGTGCGCCGCTTCCAATCCACTCGCCAGCTGTATGCCCAGCTCCAGAACCGTTCTCTGGGGCAGTGGCTGGTGTCCGATCTTTTCGTCCAGATTGAGTCCGGGAATGTATTCCGTGACCAGGTAATCGATGCCATCCTGCTGGCCGAAATCGAAGGCCATGGCGATGTTGGGATGGTTCAGCTTGGCGACGGCCAGGGCTTCCTTGCGGAATTGGCGGCGGCTGCTTTCGTCGCTGAACAGGCCGTGGGGCAGGAGCTTCAGCGCAACGTCGCGCTGCAATTGCTCGTCATGAGCGCGAAAGACCACGCCCATGCCGCCCGCGCCGATCTGTTCGATCAGCCGGTAGTGCCCGATGAGTTCGCCATCACTGGGAGCCGGCACTGCCATTGACCCGGATATTAGGACCTAGGTGAGAGCGGCGTCAACGAAACATTCCACCAGCCGTTTCCCGGGCGACTGGCTTGACAGCCTCTCGCGTCGTGATAACGTTCTCTCTCAGAGGAACGCGCATTCATGGTTCGTCGTCGGAAAGCTGCTTTCATTCTGCCGCTCGCGGTTTTGTCCCTGGCTCTGGGCTGTAAGAACTCCTCAGAGAAGAGTTCGAAGACCTTCCTGCAGCATCCCACCGTACGAATCGGAACCGATGCCAACAATCTCATCACCAGCTGTTTCGCCAATATTGGCTGGGTCGCGGTTGCCAGCAACGGCTCGGTGGATTGGACGGCAGGCGACGCCGATACTAACACCTACCAGGTCGTGTTCCCTCAAACTCCATATCCGCTGGTCGACAGTGCTGGCAATCCCGTCACTACGCCCATCGTGGTCGACAAATCAGGAACGCAAAGCGGAACCAGTAAGGGACCGTTCGCCATCGGCTCTTCCGGGATCGACGCCTGCAAGGCCGGCGCCGATGCCAGCCAGTGCTACTTCAGCTACGACATCCAATACAACGGCCAATCCTGCATCAAGCACTACGGTAGCGGATTTGGCACTTACGGCACCGGCATCCACATCGAGCGCTAGCCGACCTGCGGCCTACAGTTCGCTGAAAACTCCGCTTGGGGTGACTTTGAAGGGGCGTAGCTTTAGCTACGCTGTTGCAAGTCTCATTATTAGCTTGTCATCCCGAAGCCGGCTTTAGCCGGTGAGGGATCTGCTTTTCACGCTTTCAACAAACGGTCGCCCAGCGCTTCAAATCCTCACCAGAATCTTCTTCCGGTACATCCACCACACCGGCAGGAAGCAGATGCCAAGCACAATCAACGAGTGCAGCAGCGACTCCACGGCCGGTGGCCCGAGGGGGCGAAAGAAAACGTATCCCTTCCAACTCAGGAATCCGCCCGAGCAGCTCCGAAATCACATACGCGGTAATCGCGTTGCTGCCGAAGATCAGGAAAGGCCTGGTCCACCAGCCGCGATGCAGCTTGATATCGATCAGCCAGTAGCACATCGCCAGGCAAACCAGCGCGCATCCCGCCGTAAACACAACGTACGAGCTGGTCCACAACTTCTTGTTGATCGGAAACCAGATTCCCCACAGCTCTCCGGCGACGATCGCGGCCATGCCAACCAGTAACATCCCCGAGGCCTTTTGTCGTGGCGCTCGTTCCGATCGCAACCACTCGCCGGTCAGAACTCCACACAGCGCCGTCGCGATCGCCGGAAACGTGCTGAGTACGCCCTCCGGATCGCGCGTGCGTTCCCACAAATGTCCCAGCATCAATTTGCGATCCAGATACGCGGCCAGATTCGCGTCCGGATGCAGCAGCGGAATATCGCGTCCCGGCAGGCCGAACCCGGGCACCGGCACAAAGCGCATCACGATCCAGTAGCCCACCAGCAGCGCCGCGATCCACGCCACGCGAGCGCGTGTCCCAGAGTACAGCGTGATCACCGCCGCCGCGCAATAAGCGACGGCAATCCGTTGCAGCACGCCAGGAATCCGCCAATGCTCCAGCGAAAGCGAGCCCAGCCCATTCAGCGCCAGCCCAATCGCAAACAAGATCGCGCTGCGCCGCACAGCGCGCAACATCAGCGTGCTCTTGGAGCAGCCCTGCGCCAGTCGCGCCTCAAACGACAGCACCAGCGACACGCCCACAATAAAGAGGAAGAAGGGAAACACCAGGTCGGTCGGCGTCCAGCCATTCCAGTTAGCATGGCGCAGCGGCCAATAGGCTTCTTCGTTCGTCTGGCTGTTGACCACGATCATGAACGCGATCGTGGCCCCGCGAAAAAGATCGAGCGAAACCAGCCGGCCTGGCGCTTGGCTTGACGGCACTTCGGATATCGCGATCTCGGAGACGGAAGTACTCATGCTCGGGCCGTCCTGATTTTACAGACCCATGAAAATTCGTGGCCCATTCCGCGAACTTATGCACTGGACAAACCGTGTCCAATATCGGACACTTCAATCCGTGACGGGACACCAGCCGCTCATCCCGCAAATCCCGCGACCTGCCTAACTGCTTCGATGCGCAATAGTTAAGCTTGTCCTGGAATGGTGCCCCGCTTGCACCAAGGAATACTGCAATGGATATCGCCCGCCCCGAAATTAAACGTCAGAAGCGCCGCCGCCAGATCATCTGGACGATCGTCGGCCTGGTGGTGCTGGGTGGAATCAGCTTAGGAATTTCGCGCCTCAAGCCGGCTGCGCCCACCGTCGATCGCAGCACGGTTTGGACTGACACGGTGAAGCGCGGCTCCATGCTGCGTCAGGTTCGCGGCCTGGGATCGCTGATCCCCAGCCATGAAGATGTTCGCCAGATTCCAGCCGAGACCGAAGCTACCGTCATTCGCATTGATAAACTTCCTGGCTCGCAAGTCGACGCCAACACCGTCCTGGTCGAAATGGTCAATCCCCAACTGGAGC
The DNA here is from genome assembly GCA_963833305.1 of uncultured Acidobacteriaceae bacterium. Taxonomy (GTDB): domain Bacteria; phylum Acidobacteriota; class Terriglobia; order Terriglobales; family Acidobacteriaceae; genus Bog-257. Next base: position 368,539 of record CAWHXN010000006.1, read on the forward strand.
AGGAAGCGCTCGACGCGCAACTGCAGGTGAAAGCCGCCCAGGCTGAATACCAAAGCCTGAAGGTCAAACTCGACAGCGATCTGATGACCCAGAAGGCGGGCGCTGCCACCGTGAACGCCGACTTCAACGAGGCGCAGCGCCAGGCCCAGACCGACAAGTCGCTATACGATCTCGGCGTCATCTCGGGGTTAGCGGCGAAAGCCTCGGCCGGCAAGGCGCAGGAGATGACCACACGCGACAACATCGAAGGTGATCGCCTAAAGATTAATGAGAAGGCGATTGCCTCACAACTCGCGGTGCAGCAAGCCAAGGTTGAAGAACTGAAGGCGCTGGCTCAGTTGAAGCAGACGCAGCTGCAGCGACTGAAGGTCCAGGCCGGCGTCGATGGCGTTCTGGTCGAACTGCCGCTGCAGGTTGGGCAGCACGTTCTGCCCGGAACTGAGTTGGCCAAAATTGTTCAGCCCAATCACCTGATGGCCGAGTTGAAGATTCCCGAAACGCAGGCGCGTGACGTGCAGATCGGCGAGCCCGCTTCCATCGACACCCACAACGGCGTGATCGCCGGAGAAGTCAGCCGCGTCGATCCGGCAGTGCAGAACGGTACGGTCACGGTGGATGTGAAGCTGACCGGCGAGCTGCCCAAGGGCGCGCGTCCCGACTTGAGCGTTGATGGAACCATCGATCTGGAACGGCTGGAGAACGTACTTTACGTGGGCCGTCCGGCATTCGGGCAGGAGAGCAGCACCATCTCCATGTTCAGGCTTGATCCCACGGGCAATGGTGCGGTTCGCGTGCAGGTCAAAACGGGCCGCGCTTCGGTAAATCAGATCCAGATCGATTCAGGATTGAAGGAAGGTGACACCGTCATTCTTTCCGACATGTCGCGTTGGGACAACACCGACCGCGTGCGGCTGGAGTAGGGAGAAAGACGCTGTTCGCTATTCGCTGTTCGCTTTTCGCTTTGGACTGACGACGATCGAGTCCCGCTTGCGGGACGAAAGATGATAGCCGAGCTCTTTAAGTCGAGTGCGCATGAGTACTAACTATGCGATTCGGGAGCGCAATGCGAACCGCAAGAAACGAGCGCCAGAGGCGCGGAAGAGCTTAGCCCAGCACTCAGAGTCTGTACAAGAACTAGCTTTGCGATTCGGCAGTAGATTGCGAGGCGCAGAGAACGAGCGCCACAGGCGCGAAAGAGCTTAGCCCAGCATGGAGCCGCAGGCGGAATGCTGGGTAAAGCGGGAAATAAATCCGAGTCCCGTTAGGGACGGCAGAGATTTGCACACAGCGCTCAGAGTCTGCGCGAGTACTAACTTTGCGATTCGGCAGTGGAATGCGAACCGCAAGAAACGAGCACCGCAGGTGCGGAAGAGCTCAGCCCAGCACTCAGAGTCTGTACAAGAACTAGCTTTGCGATTCGGCAGTGAACTGCGCGCCACAGAGAACGAGCGCCGCAGGCGCGAAAGAGCTTAGCCCAGCATGGAGCCGAAGGCGGAATGCTGGGTCAGGGAGAAATTGATCCGAGTCCCGTAGGGACGGCAGAGGGTTCTAAGCCAGCTTCACCGCGGGGTAAGCTGCTTTAACATCTGAGCCCCTTCAGGGGCGACACCGGATGTCGACAGAGCTGGATCTAGTCGATACGGAACGAGTGGAACAGAAATTACGTAAGTGATTGCTAAAAGCTAAAGGCTAAGAGCTAACAGCCTCTGGCGAAAAGCGAGAAGCGAAAGCGATCGCGAGAAGGACGACAACAACATGACCGAAGCAATCCCGCTGATTGAAATTGAAAACATGACCAAGGTGTTCTACACCGACGAGGTCGAAACTCACGCGCTCGCCGGCGTTCACCTCACTGTCCGCAAGGGCGAGTACGTTGCCATGTCCGGGCCCTCGGGCTGCGGCAAGTCCACCCTGCTCTCTATCATTGGACTGCTGGACACGCCGACCGGCGGCAACTACAACCTTAACGGGCAGCCGGTGGCCAATCTGGATTTCAGCGACCGCTCGCGCATTCGCAACCGTGAGATCGGCTTCATCTTCCAGAGTTTCAATCTGATCGGCGATCTGACGGTGTATGAGAATGTCGAGCTGCCGCTGACCTATCGCGACGGCATGCCCAGCGCCGAGCGCAAGCGCCGCGTGTTGGATTCGCTGGAGCGTGTGGGCATGGCGCACCGTCTGCGTCATTATCCATCGCAACTGTCCGGCGGTCAGCAGCAACGTGTCGCGGTAGCGCGGGCGCTGGCTGGATCGCCCTCTATCCTGCTGGCCGACGAGCCCACGGGAAACCTGGATTCGCGAAATGGCGAAGCCGTGATGGAGTTGCTGCAAAAACTGCATCGCGAAGGCGCGACGATTTGCATGGTGACTCACGATCCTCGTTTTGCCGCCCACGCCGAGCGCGAAGTTCACCTGTTCGACGGCAAAGTGGTCGCCGAAGAAGAGCTCCGCCGGCTGATGCAGGAAGCGCAGTAAGGCAGCATTTGGCACTGAGCACTTGGCCATTAGCACCTCGGGATCGATGTCGGCGATAAGAGGTTTGGTTGACATCCTTACCGAAAGGCCGAATTCGGCTAGCGAAAGTAGGGACAGCACTTGAGTCCCGCCCTGCGGGACGGCGACAGGATAGCCCAGCGCTTCAGCGCTGGGTAGGCTGAAATTTTATGATTGAGCCCCTTCAGGGGCGCCACACGAGATCTCCATAGAGCCACGGCTTTTCATAAATCATAAACGGGCCGTACTTGCTAAGAGCTAATAGCTAACGGCTAAAAGCCGAGCAAAGCGAAACGCGAGAGCGAAACAAATGAACGGACTTTTCCAGGACCTGCGATACGCCTTCCGTCAGCTGCGTAAGAATCCCGGCTTCACCGCCGTGACCGTGCTGACGCTGGCTCTCGGCATCGGCGTCAACGCTGCTATGTTTGCCGTGATCGACGCCGTCTTGCTGCGTCCGTTGCCGTTCCCCAAGCCCGACCAGATTGTGCAGATGACCGAGTCGCGGCCGGAATCGGCTGCCGCCAGTGCTTCCGCCCTGCCCGACATACGCGATTGGCGGGCGCAGGCCCACTCCTTTCAAGACATCGGCTGGTACACCGTCGGCATTCGCAGCGTCGACGTTCCCGGCTTTTCCGACTTCATCCCTGTGATTGCCAGCAGCGCCAATCTCCTATCTACGTTGCAGGTTGAGCCGGCTCTGGGGCGGAATTTTTCGCCACAGGACGATCAGGCCGGTCACGGCGATGTTGTGCTCATCAACTCGATCGCCTGGGAGAAGTTTTTTGGCAGGAGCCCACAGGCGGTTGGCAGCTCGCTCAAGTTGGCGAACAAACTTTATACCGTCATCGGAGTGATGCCGGCTGGCTTCGAATTTCCCAACGTCGGAGACGGCCCGGTCGGGTGGGTGCCGCTGGTGCCAGCCAAGGAATATGAGGACCGCGGCTCGCAGGACCTGACTGCGGTTGGAAGGCTGAAGAACGGCGTCACCCCTGCCGCGGCCCAGGCTGAACTCACCGGAATTCAAACCAATATTGCAAAAGCTTATCCGACTCTCGAATTGGAAAAGCGCGTCATCGTCAAGCGCTACCGCGAAATCCTGACCGGCAATGTGAAGTCTGCGTTGCTGGCATTGCAGTTTGCCGTGCTGGCGGTCTGGCTGATCGCCTGCGCCAACGTTGCCAGCCTGCTATTGTCACGCACCACGGGACGCCGCCGCGAGATCGCGATTCGCAGTGCTATCGGCGCGGCGCGTACTCGCCTGGTTCGTCAGTTTCTGACCGAGAGCCTAGTGCTGGCTTTTACCGGCGCGGCTCTGGGACTGGCGCTGGCGCTTGGCTGCGTTCGCCTGTTGCGGTTTTATCTTGACCTGTATCTACCGCTCTCTCACCACATTCACATCGACGCACGCGTAGCTGGCGCTCTGGTCGGTTTCTCCATCATTTCGGCGGTGCTGTTTGGGCTGGTTCCCGCGTTGCAAGCCGCGCGAGCGCCGGCGCAGGAAGCTCTGCGCGAAAGCACGCCGGCAGCCGGCGCCACTCGCCGTCAGAAACATTTTCGCGACGCGCTCGTGGTTGCCGAGATCGCCCTGTCATTGCTGTTGCTGATCTCGGCCGGACTGCTGCTGCGCAGCTTGCTGGCTTTGCGGAATCTTCCGCTGGGATTCATCCCCCACAATGTGGTAACCACGGCAATCATCCTGCCTCAGGCTGGCGGCGGAATCGTTGGCCAGTCGGGCAAGTATGCGGGCAAGGACATCGCGCAGGTGTTTTATGCGCCGTTGCTCGACCGCCTCGCGCATCTCCCCGGGGTTGACTCTGCGGCCTTGACGACCACCCTTCCGCTATCGCCGAACTTCCAGGCCAGCGGCTCGTTTGAGGTTGTCGGCCGGCCTAAAGATCCGGCGAACAAACTCCACGCGGCGATTCGCGCCGTCAGCCCGAGTCTCTACCCGACATTAGGCATTCGTCTCCTGCAAGGGCGCTTGTTCAGCGATAGCGATGGGCCGTCGGCAGCAGCCGCCGCAGTCGTCAATCACGCCTTCGTCGAGAAGTATTTTCGTGGCCAGAATCCGCTGGGCCAGCAGTTGAAGATCGGCGACACCGGGCCGCACGGGACCGTCACCATCGTCGGGGTAGTTGAGGACACCCACCAGACGGCGATGTCAAACGACGTGGTGCCGGAGATCAATGTGTCGTACCTGCAACTGACCCCGAGCGACGAGCTGACGCCGTACATTTTGGCATCGTTCACCAATCTTGCTCTGCGTACGCACGTAGCGCCCGCGACAGTCATTCCGGGCCTGCGTAGCGCCTTACGCGACTTCGATCCTGATCTTGCCGTGCTCGACGTTCAAACGCTGCAAGATGTAGTCGACACCTCAATGGGAAGCCAGACGCTGGCTGTGCGCTTACTGTGGATTTTTGCCGGCTCGGCCCTGCTGATTTCGATTGCCGGAATCTACGGCCTGCTGGCCTACAACGTGAGCCAGCGCACGCGCGATATCGGACTCCGCATGGCCCTGGGCGCCACCCGCTTCAATGTTCTCCGCATGATTTTGCGGCAGGCCATGCTTCTGCTGGGGATTGGCGTGGCTGTCGGAGTGGTAGCGGCGGTTGCGATGGGAAGTGTGCTGCGCGGCTTTCTGTATGGAGTTGTGCCTTACGACGCTTCGACCATTGTTGCGGTCTCGCTGCTGTTGTTGGCCTGCGGATTGTTGGCGAGCTACATTCCCGCCCGCCGCGCCTCGCGCATCGAGCCCATGAAGGCGCTGCGCTGGGAGTGAGAAAGGCGGCATTTGGCAGTTAGCCCTTAGCAGTTGGCAAAGTCGTACACAATGTCTTGACCAAGTGCCAAATGCTAAGTGCCAAGTGCTAATTAGCGGATGCCAAAGTGCGAAATGTGAGACGCCGCGGTCCACTTGGGTTCCTGCTCGATTGCATGAGCTGCGATTTGTATCAGGGCTCGACTTTAGTCGTGCCGCACGAAGCGTCCCGAAGTTCAGGGCTTTAGCCCCTGCGGATTTTTCAGGGGCTAAAGCCTGCGACATAGGCGGCTGCCTACAGCACGACTGAAGTCGTGCCCTGATACAAAGCAGCTGCCTTGGCCAAGTGCCAAAGGCTAATTGCTAGTCGCTAGCTGCTAGCTACTTTTTATGATCCAACTGAAGAACCTCGAACGCAGTTACAAAACCGGAGCCGGGCAGACTTGGGTCTTGCGCCGTATCGACCTCACCATTCAAGAGGGCGAGTTCATCACCATCATGGGCCCGTCAGGCGCAGGCAAATCCTCGCTGTTGAATGCCCTCGCCCTGCTCGACGATCAGTGGGCCGGCGAATATTGGTTTGGCGAGCAGCCAGTCCATCTCATGAAGCGCAAGGACCGCGCCGAGCTGGCCAAGCGCAAAATCGGCATGGTTTTCCAGAGCTATCACCTGCTTGACGACCTCACCGTGCAGGAGAATATCGATCTGCCGCTATCCTACAAAGACATACCACGCAGTCAGAGGCAGGGCATGGTGGCCGAAACTCTCGACCATTTCCAGATCGTCGCCAAGAAAGACCTTTATCCTAACCAGCTTTCCGGCGGACAGCAGCAACTCGTCGGCATTGCCCGCGCGGTCATTCACAAGCCGGCACTGCTGTTGGCCGACGAGCCCACCGGCAACCTGCATTCCAGCCAGGCCAAAGAAATCATGGAGCTGTTCACCGCGCTCAACCGCGAAGGCACGACCATCGTGCAGGTCACGCATTCCGACGTCAACGCCTCCTACGGATCGCGCACCATTCAAATGCGCGACGGCTGGCTGGTTGGCGACACCGCGAATCCCGCCATCGCGGCGGGCGGGGAGGCGGTCCGGTCATGATGGCGCGTTTGCATCGGTCTCCGCTGTTGGCTTTACTGCTGTGTGCCCAACTGGTCAGCGCTCAGGCTCAGCAGGCAACGCCGAATGCGCCTACTCCGCAGCCTCCTCCGCCTTCCTCGCCAACTCCGCCGGCGCCGCTGTCGATCCATACTCCGAGGGACCTGGCGATTCCGCATTCGGATAATCCCTTCAAGGCCTATGCCCCCAGTCTGGTCCCCAAACCTGATCTGGCGAACTCGGCTCGCCTTCAGCAACTGATGCGCGACGGCAAGCTATACATCTCGCTGCAAGATGCGATCGATCTGGCGCTGGAGAACAACCTCGACCTGGCCATTGCCCGCTACAACCTGCCCATCGCCGACACCGACATTCAGCGCACCAAGGCCGGCGGCTTCTTTCGCGGCGTCAATACGGGTGTAGTCCAAGGAACCGCCGGGGGAGGCGTTGGTGGCTTCGGAGCGGGCGCTCCGGGCGCGGGCGCCGGCGGCACGACTGGCGGCGCCGGTGGCGCTGGAGCCGGAGCATCGGGCCTGGTGCAGTCGACCCTCGGCATCGGCACCAATGTATCGTCCTACGATCCGATTATCACCAGCATCATGAGCATCGAGCATCAAACGCTGCCGCTGTCGAATATTCAAATTTATGGCGTCCCGGAGTTGCAGACCAATACCGGACTGGTGAACATCAACTACAGCCAGGCCTTCCCCACCGGAACCAGCGTCAGCGTGGAAGTCGACAACAACCGGCAGACCAGCAACAGCATTTTCAATAGCCTGGATCCCAACCTGAATTCGTTCTATCGCATCACGATTCAGCAGCAGTTGCTGGCGGGCTTCGGAACCGGCCCCAATCTGCGTTATCTGCGAATCGCCAAGAACAACAAGAAGATCTCCGACATCGCCTTCAAGTCGCAGGTGATTGCGACCGTGACCCAGATCGCCAATATCTACTGGGACCTGGTGAGCGCCTACGAGGCTGAGAAGGTGACCGAGCAGTCCTTCGACTTCGCGCAGCAGAGCCTGGACAACGCCAAGAAGCAATTGCAGCTGGAAGCCATCCCGGCGATGGACGTTATGCGCGCCGAGGCCGAGGTTTCGCGCCGCGATCAGGACCTGACGGTCGCAAAAACGAACCTTCAGTTGCAGGAATCGTTGATCAAGAACGCGCTCACCAAGAATCTCGACGATCCCTCGCTGGAATCGATGCCGGTGATTCCTACCGATACCCTCGACACCCTGCAGGTAATTCCGGAAAAGCCCACGCAGGACCTGATTGACGCAGGCGCTGCTGGCCCGGCCGGAACTGTCGGAGTCGGACATCGATCTGCAAAACCGCGAGATCACTCGCAAAGCCGCCAGCAACGCACTGCTGCCCACACTTACCCTGGTCGGCTTCTATGGCGGCACCGGTTTGGCCGGCGCCCTGAATCCGCTCTTCTCCGGACCCAATCCGCCGCTGGTTCCCACCAATTGGTTTGGCGCTTTTCAGGACGCGTGGAACAGTTCTTCGCCCGACTACCTGGTCGGACTCAACTTGAATGTCCCCGTTCGTAATCGCGTGGCCAAGGCCGATCAGTACCGCTCCGAGCTGGAATACCGGCAGGCGGAGTTGCGCGAGCAGCAACTGAAGAAGCAGATTCGCATCGAAGTGCGCAACGCCGAGTACGCGCTGGAGCAAGGGCGAGCCCGCGTGGGTGCGGCCCGTAAGGGTCGCGATCTGGCCCAGAAGACATTTGCCATCATGCAGAAGGAGCAGACTCTGGGTGCCGGATCGAACTTCCAGACCCTGACCGCGCAGCGTGACCTGGCGCTGGCGCAGTTGGATTTGGTCAACGCCAGCACGGCGTATCAGAAATCGAAGCTGGAATTGCAGCGGGCGACTGGCACCACCCTGGAAGAAAATCGTATTCAAATCCAGAGCGCAGTGGACGGCGTCGCGCATTGAGGGAGAGCAATTTGTCGCGAACGCAAGGTCAATCCAATCCGGGAGCAGTCCGCGATTCGGTCAGCGAGAGCCATGATCGCCAGCGCACCGGCCGCATTCTCGCCGCTGACGATCAACCGCACATCCTCGAAGCCATCGAACTGCTGCTTCGTCCCGCGGGATTCGTGGTCGATACCGCGAAATCTCCGGCCGCCGTTCGCGAAGCTCTGGCCACCGAGTTCTACGACGCCGTTCTCATCGATCTGAACTACACCCGCGACACCACGTCCGGCCAGGAAGGTCTCGACCTGCTCTCCGAAATCGTGGCCCTCGACAGCAGCATCCCGGTGATCGTCATGACCGCCTGGGGCAATGTTGGCCTCGCCGTCGAGGCCATGCGCCGCGGCGCTCGCGACTTCATCCAGAAGCCGTGGGAGAACGAGCGCCTGCTGGCGATCCTGCGCACCCAGGTCGAGCTGCATCGCGCCTTGCAGCGAACCCAGCAACTGGAAGCCGAGGCTCGCCTGCTGCGTGCCGAAGGGCGTCCCGACTTCATCGCCGCCGCGCCTTCCATGCAGCCGGTGTTGCAGACCATCGCCCGCATTGGGCCGTCCGATGCTAACGTGCTAGTCACCGGCGAACATGGCACCGGCAAGGAAGTCGTCGCGCAAACGCTGCATGCTCTGTCGGCTCGCGCTTCCATGCCGCTGGTCGCGGTCAATACCGGAGCGTTGCCCGAAGGTACTTTCGAGAGCGAACTGTTCGGCCACGTGAAAGGCGCCTTCACCGACGCCCGTACCGATCGCATCGGCCGCTTCGAACTGGCCGACAACGGCACAATCTTCCTCGACGAAATCGGCAATGTTCCCATTCGGCAGCAGGCCAAGCTTCTGCGCGTGCTCGAGACCGGCGAGATCGAGCGGGTCGGCTCCTCGCGCACCAAGCGCATCAACGTTCGCGTCATCTCCGCTACCAACACCAATTTGCAGGACGCCATTGCCGCCGGTAATTTTCGCGAAGATCTGCTGTTCCGCCTGAATACCGTCGAGATCCATGTGCCCGCCTTGCGCGAGCGTCGCGAAGATATTCCCGCGCTGGCGGCGCACTTCCTCTCGCGCTATGCTACTCGCTATCGCGCTCCGGTCACCGGATTTGCCGCGACCGCATTGCAGGCCATGATGCAATATGCGTGGCCGGGAAATGTTCGCGAGCTGGAGCACACGCTGGAGCGCGCCGTGCTCATGTGCCAAAGTGGCGAGATTCAGGTGTCGGACCTCGGCTTGAATGTGCAGCAACGCGCGCAAGGTCAAAACCTGGAAGAGCTCAGCATCGAAGAGGTCGAAGGCATTCTGGTTCGCAAGGCGCTGCAACGCTTTCACGGCAACGTAAGCCAGGCGGCCGAGGCGCTCGGTCTTAGCCGCGGCGCGCTCTATCGCCGGATGGAACGCTATGGACTCTAGTTCGGGCGACTCCAATCCTATTAACCCATCGAGCACAAGCTCGGCGCTCGATGGGAAACTCAGGCCCGCAGCCCGCATCGCGCCCACCCGAACCCGGCACTTCAGGCTGCTCTACGAAAAACGCATCGCGCTGTTCGCCATTCTGGCCGCTCTCCCGGCGTCGCCTTTGGCACCACTCTTATCTGGACTCAGGACTGGACTCGCGACGTCAAGATTTCGCTGACCGTGCTGGAATTCTTTCTGTGGCTGGTGCTGACGCTGGCCCTGCTCGATCAAATTGTCCGCCCGCTGCAGACGCTCGACCAATGTGGTCGGCGCACTACGCGAGGAAGACTATTCTTTTCGCGCCCGCGGAGCTGCTCCGAACGACGCTCTGGGCGAGCTGGCACTGGAAATCAATGCCCTCGCCGACATTCTCACCGAGCAGCGCATCCAGACCATCGAAGCCACTGCACTGTTGCGCCGCGTGGTGGAAGAGATTGACACGCCGCTGTTCACCTTCGATCCGGATCACGTCTTGCGCCTGATGAATGCGGCCGGCGAGCGCCTGCTGCAGCAGCCCGCCGCGCGGCTGCTGGGCAAGACCGCGACCGAGCTTGAACTCAATGCCTGCTTCGAAGCCAGAAACGAAACGCTGGTCGCGCTTCCTTACTCGGCTCCCAATGCGCGCTGGATGGTGCGCAAACGCTCCTTCCGCCAGAACGGCGTGCCTCACACGCTGATCGTGCTGTCTGATGTGAGCCGCGCCCTGCGCGAAGAAGAACGCAGCGCCTGGCAGCGCCTGATCCGCGTGTTGGGCCACGAGTTGAATAATTCGCTGGCGCCGATCATCTCTATTTCCGGAAGCCTGTCATCGCGCCTGCCGTTGCCTGAGTTACCTGACGCGCAAAACGCCGACTTCCAGCGCGGCCTGAATATCATCGAATCGCGCACCGCTTCACTGCACCGCTTCTTGCAGTCGTACCGCCGGCTGGCGCAGATGCCGTCGCCCAGCCTGAAGCCGGTTGAGCTGCGTCCGCTGCATCGAGCGCGTTGCCGGGCTGGAGACTCGACTGCATGTAGACATCACGCCCGGCCCCGACCTGATCTTGACCCTCGATCCCGACCTGATCGAGCAGATGCTGATCAACCTGGTGCGCAACGCGGTCGATGCGTCGCTGGAGCAGGCGCAATCTTCGCAGGCTGGAACCGAACCAGCTCCGCCTCAAGTCAGCATGCGCTGGGAACAGTACGATCGCAAGGTCGCGCTCATGGTCGAGGACAACGGCATTGGCCTGCTCAACCCCAGCAATGCTTTCGTGCCGTTTTACACCACCAAGCCGGGAGGCTCAGGCATCGGACTGGTCTTGTCGCAGCAGATCGCCGAGGCTCACGGCGGCTCCATCGAATTGGCGAACCGGCAAGGCGCCCGCGGCTGCCTAGTGACGGTAATGCTTCCCTATCGGCATTCCGCAAACTAGAGCCATCGAATGAATCATATCAATCTGCGATTCGTGTCAAGCTCCGGCTTCGGCCGGCTGCTGAAAACTCTTGGGATGTCAAAGCTCGGGTAGAGCTGGCCTTCAGGCCAGCGTCCAAGTTCTTTGTTCTTGATTCCGAGCCGGCTTTAGCCGGCGGCAGCAACTGTGCTTGTCGAGTTTTTCAGCAGCCCACCCGACGCTCACGGCTTCTTTTCGCCTGTTCTTTGGAGACTCTTCTCATCGAGAGCGGGGCCTTGCGTGCGGTTCGCAGCATTAGGAACTCCTTCGGTCGCCGGCTTCTTCTCCAGATACTGCACGATCAGCGAAATTCTTCGGTTGGATGGATCGGCGGGATCTTTCGCAGTCCGCGGCTGCTGGTCGGCGAAGCCGCGCACCTGCGCTACCTGATCTCCGCGCAGGCCGTGTTGCTGCATCAGCCGCCGGCTGGCGTTTGCCCGGTCGGTCGAGAGCTCCCAGTTGGTGTAGTTCGCGCCGCCGGAATAAGGCTGCGAGTCCGTGTGTCCCTCGATCGAAATCTTGTTAGGCAGCTTGCCTAACTCCCCTGCCAGGGTGATCAGCATCTCGCTGCCGTCGGCATTAAGCCCAGGTTGTCCACTCTCGAAAAACGTCCCTTTTTGCGACTCCAGCAATTCGATCCGCAATCCTTCGGCAGTCACCGTCATCTCGATGTGGCTCTTCAGCTTTTCGAAGTCCGTGACCTGACGAACCGCCTTTTGCAGTTCTTCTTTCAGTATCGCCATATTTTCTTTGGTCACGGTGAAGTTGTCTCCGGAGCCGCGTTCATTGGTGCCCACCATCTTCGAGGTTCCCGTCGGGTCCTTGAAGTATCCGCCCACCGCCTCCTGAATCTGCTTGCTGGAATTCATCAGCCACAGCACGATAAACAACGCCATCATAGCCGTGACAAAATCGGCGTAGGCCACCTTCCACGCGCCTCCGTGATGGCCGGCGTGGCCGCTCTTGCGCTTGATAACGATGATCGGTTGCAAAGGTGTAGCCACGGTGATCCTTGCCTACGAAGACGCCGTGGCAGCCTCTGCCTCCGGCGCGCCTTCGGCTCCGGCAGCCGCCTCCGAAGAGGCTGCAGCTGCTCCCGCGGCTTGTTTGCAGCAGGTTTCGAATTCGGCGAAGCTGGGGCGCAGGTGGGCGGGTACCGCGCGGCGTCCCATCTCTACCGCCAGCAGGGGCGAGATGCCTTTCATGTAGGCGATCATGGTCACGCGCAGCACGTGCAGATATTCGTGCTCCTCATGCGAAAGCTTTGCCAGGTTCGCGGCGATAGGCCCCACGAATCCGTAACACATCAGAATGCCGAGAAACGTTCCCACCAACGCGGCTGCTACTTTTTTCCCGATTTCTTCCGGCGGTCCGCCCAGCGCACTCATGGTCATCACCACTCCCAGAACAGCGGCGACAATGCCCAGTCCCGGCAGCGAATCGGCCACCGCGTTCAGCGCGCCCACCGACTGGTCCATCTCGTTGGTGTGTACGTCCATGTCAACTTCCATCATCTGATCGACGTCGAACGCCTCCACTCCTCCCATCAGCACCATGCGCATGGTGTCGCAAACAAAATCGCGGCTGGCATGGTCTTTGACGAAGCCGGGATAGCTGCCGAAGAACTTGCTCTTGTCCGGCGACTCGATGTCGTTCTCCACCGAGTTCGGCCCCTCACGGCGGATCTTGTTGAACAGGTCGTACATCATCTTCAGCGCATCCAGATAACGCTTCTTGTTGAACTTCGATCCCTTCAGCACTTGCAGCACTCCGCCGATCACGCCTTTCAAGGTATGCAGCGGATTAGCCGCCAGCAGCGTACCTACGGCTGCCCCCAAAATGATGACCACTTCCGACGGCTGGATGAGCACCCGGATGGGACCGTGTTCCATCAGGAACCCGCCAATCACCGCCCCCAGCACCACCAATATTCCAACGATCGCGAACATTCTCTCTTTGCTTTCTGTGATCTTGGTTGGATCAAGACTGCGTCGGCCGTGGATGCCTTGGCTCGCGGCTCCCAGACGCTAAGAACCGTTCTCTTCCCCAAACCTCCTTCCGCCGGGACGATTGAAGACAGGCCCTCCGCTCTGTCTATCGGCCATCCTGCAGAAAACCTTTCCTGCGGTCGAATGTCCGCGCCAGGCGCGTCCAGCTGGCTTGCCTGCGACTGCCGGGCAATTTCTCCGTTGCCATAGCTGGAGAACTCCATTACGCTAACGCCTACAGGCGGCTCGTCAGCGATGTTCTTCGGGCTTCTCTTCATGCATCTGAATTTCAACGCGTTACCCAACCTCATCGCGATTGCAATTCTGGTGGCAGTGTTTGCCGCTATTTCCCGCCAGCACATCCGCGAGCGCATCCAGTTTTGGCTGGTGGGTTGGGCGTTGGTGTTGCTGCGCTCGCTGGTGCAGTTCGCTCACATCGCTTCTCCCCGTTGGAACGACGTCAACCTTGCGATTTCTCTTAACAGCCTGGTACTGGCCAGCATCGCTTTCCTGGTTTCTGTAGCGCCGAAGGCCACAACCTTGCGCCGCCAGCTGGTCCTCGCCGCGGTACTGGGTATTCCTGCCCTGGCTTATACCAACGCGATGATCTGGGACGTCACCGTCCACAGTTTTTATTACACCTTGCTGATACTTACCTTGGCTGCGGAATTCCTGATGCTCTGGACGTGGTATCGGGCGATCACGCCCTACGTGATTTGTATCGCATCGGGCAGCGTCCTCCTTTTGGGCTTTCTGGCCTGGGGTCTTGCCCACGGCAAAGATGACTACGGCTTACATATCATTCTTGCCGCATTAAACTTCTTTACCGCGGGCCTGTTCTGGTATCGTTTCCGGCGCCGCTCTGCCGGAGTGATGGTCAGCGTCTTTGGCTTTGTCGCCTGGGGTCTTACTTTTCCAGCAGGGCTCTTGCTCCAGCGGTTCGCTCCCTCCGCCCACGTCCAATCCGAGGTGTGGAACATCCCCAAGTATCTGATCGCCGTCGGGATGATCGTTACTTTGCTGGAAGAGCAGATTCAGCAGAGCGTCCATCTGGCTTATCATGACGCACTCACCGGACTACCCAACCGCCGCCTGCTGCAAGACCGGCTGGTACAGGCCTTGGCCCATGCCGATCGCGCCGGCCACAAGGTGGCCGTGTTGCTCCTCGATCTCGACGATTTCAAGGAAGTGAACGATACGTTCGGGCACCGCGTAGGAGATGCGGCTCTGCAGCAGGTGGTCACCCGGCTGGCCAGCCGCATGCGCGCCTCCGATACTCTGGCCCGCACCGGGGGAGACGAGTTCACCATCGTCAGCGAACTGACCACGCCGCACGGCGCCGAAACCCTGGTCGCGGCCCTGGAGTCGGCACTCATTCTCCCCTTCAAAGTCGAAGGACGCCTGGTGCGGACCGGCGTGAGCATCGGCTACGCCTTGTATCCCGAAGACGGCGCGGATCCGCTAGCGCTGTGCTCGGCTGCCGATAAGGCAATGTACGACTCCAAGCGCATGAGCCGGTCCCTCAAGTCGTCACAGGCGACCTAGCCCCTTTCGCCCTCCTTATGGTGCCGCTTTAAGGCTTCCTGCTACTCCCCCGACGTGGTGCAGGGATTCCCTGTCTGACTCCCTAGGAAAAATACGAAAGGTAACCAGACATAGATTGCTTACCGCTAGGTACCATTACACCCTTGCTAGTAACTACTATGTCCTAATTCCCCGATAGCAATATCAGGGAAAATACCTTCCGTGAGCCTTTTCTTGCAGTCCGCAAACACATATATCCCACGTAGTAAGACTATAGAGAAGGTAATAAATAGCATATCTCTGCACATACAGAAGACTAGCTTCTCAAGCGTATCAACATTCTAAGCATGGCAGTCGGATTGCAGCTTGCAATGCTAATTGGGGTATCAGCTCAGCTGCTTATTCACATGGAAAGACACAGCTCAAACTGTTGAGTTACCCCATACCATCCGCTGTTACTGCCGGCTCCCCTGCACGCGCAGAGACAGCAGAAAGCAGTTGGCGTTCAACGTCGGTTGTTATTGGACGGCAGAGTCGGCGCAGGCACGGTGGTCTATCTGGTTTCCACTTGCGTTCCGCCCTTTTGTGCGTCGCAGATTAAGGGGCCCCTTTTTTGTAGCAGAACAAAAAGGAGAAAATCTATGTCGTACGGCACAAGAAATTCGTCGTTAAAGTATTCGCCGGTTTTGCGGACAGGCTTGGCGTTAAGCCTGACGCTGGCGATGATCGCATTCACGCCAGTCAGCAGCTTCGCCACCAACCCTGACACGCAAAGCTATCTGGGCACCGCCTATGGCACCTACGCCTTTGTCGGGAACACTATTCTAGTTGCGCAGACTGCGCCGGTTACTCTGGGAGGCACCTGCGGTACCTCGCAGCAGCCTCTGAACGTGCCGGGAAGTTCTGCGGGCGTCAACCTGCCTCCAATCATAACTGGGGGCGCTACCAATACCGATGTCTCCAGTTCTCCGCAGACATCGCAGGCAGTGGCCGATACGGCAAGCATCAGCCTGCTCGCGGGGCTGATTACGGCAACAGAAATCAAGGCGGTCAGCACAACCACCATCGACAGCAACGGCGTACTGCATGTTAGTTCGTCGGGTTCCAGTGTCAACAACCTGGTAATTCTGGGGCATGTCTACAACGGTTCCATCCCAGCTAACACCCGCGTCACTCTTCCTTTGCTGGGATACGTGGTGCTCAACGAACAGGTTTCCAACATCAGCACTGCGCAGGCCAACCTGACTGTAAATATGATTCACATACACGTCACTGGATTGAATCTGCTTGGTCTGCAGATCGGTACTGACGTTACCGTCTCGAGTGCCACCAGCGGCATGATCAATGTGTTCGCGCCTGGCATCGTCACCGGTGACTCGTACGGAACCCAGATCATCGGGACCCTGCTGTCATCGACTCCGACCGCACCCGAAGTTCTTCCCTGTCTTGGCACGGGCGGCGCAGTAGAAACGAACACCCTCGCCGGAGTCAACCTGGCCGGCGTTCTTAGCACCGGGACCGTAACTAATACCGTAGAGTCAAACCTCACCATACCGCTGTCCAGCGGACAGAACACCGCGACCGTTCAGGGGCTGAATCTCTTGAATGGCTTGGTAACTGCAACCGTGATGAAGGCCCAGGTAAATGCGCTGGTGAACGACACGCAGAATTACATTCTGTATGGCACCGATCAGTTCACCGGCATTTCGGTGGCAGGCTATCCGGCGATCACAGACAACGTACCTATCAATACCAGTGTCCCGCTCGCCGGGCTGGGAACGCTGTACCTCAAGCGCGTCATCAACAACTATCCCAACCCGCACAGCGTAGAAGTGCGCAGTCTGGAGCTTGTAGTCAACGTAACTAATATCTACGGTCTGCCAATTGGACTAGACGTCATTGTCGGCGACGCCCAGATCCAACTCATCCCCGACGTCAACCCTTGACCCGCTAAGTTAACCCCGCAAGCTGAGTTGCAGAAGATCGCAACTCAGCTTCTCTGAGAAACTTTCCACTGTTTAGCAGACACGAGCATGAAAGGAAGTATCCAAGCCAACCTCTGACAATGTAGAGGTCATATTCCGTAGTGCAGATATCGCAAACCTTCTTTATAGTTATCGCGCGCTTCTTTGGCTTTTTTCCAGGCATCCTGCACGGTGAAATCGGCGCTGTCCCAGCGCTCCATTGCGGTCTCGGAGTGGTCGGGGGTGGCCAGGGCTTCTTCAGCGCGGATAGCGGCTACCCACTGGTCCACGGCCTGCTTATAGGCTTGCTGTAGTTGATCGAGGTTCGGCTTGTCCATAGGTGTCGGATACTAGAGCACCCACCATGGACGGTCAACGGCCTGGCGGCAGCATTTACCAAAAATTAACGCTTAGAGCAGACAAGTGATATCGCTGCTCTAAGCGTTATTTGAATCGGGTTCCGACGGACCTCACGCGGCCTGTAGCCTGCTACAAGCTTACGTTCACTGCCAGTTCCACGCCGGGATAGCTCGGATTAACCAGATAATATCCGCCGTTGGTATAGATAATGTAGACGTTATCCTGGTAGTACCAATTGTCACCCCACGTCGCCGGCCAGGGATCCATCACCGTAAACCAGAAGCCCTGATACTGGAATCGCGGGTAGCCACCAACTACGGTTACTGGAACGCTGTAGATGGGGAAAACATGCGCTGGTCCAAAGTAAGCGCTGTACCTCGCATCAGGAATACGATAGCCGTGATAGCCTCCGCGCTGCTGCCAGGTGCGATGCTGCGTCTGCCAATTCTGGGCGCGATGCGATTGCCAGGCCGTCTGCGCCATTCGTCTTTGCTCGGGGGTCGCTTGCGCATGCGCGTTCTCTTGCGGGCGCGCTTCGCCCTGCCGGGGAGGTTGAACCGCCGGGTGGGCCTCAGGCTGCTGACCGGGTCGAGCTTCCGGGTGCGGCTGCGCTTCCGGTCTCGGCGCCTCCTGCCGTGGTGGCGGGGCTTCCGTCTCCGGATGCTCGGCAGGCCGGGCTTCCTCTTGATGAGCCGGCGGTTTGGCTTCGTCTTCGTGCTGCTCCTGGGCGAAGGCCGCGAAACTTGATCCAGCAACTAAGAACAACAGGGCCGCGACGGCAGTACCGAAAGTTTTCATTTGTCTCTCCCGGATTACATCTGAGTGCGAAAACCTTGCCGGCGTTGCCTCAAGCAGTCATGCGGAATTCATAAAGCAGCTATCCGCTTGTTTTGTAAGGGAGAGTGGAGCGAACAATCGCACAGATAGGCGGGCAGATCGATGCCAACCATGCAGGCGTTCCCTGGCAAGCGGAGGAACCGGCTGGGAGTTCAATCGGTTCAGGAGCCGGCTGGAGGCGTGTGCTCAAACGGCAGCTTGGTATAGCGCTCTTTGTCGACCTCTATCATGAGGACGATACGTCCTTCCGGCTGCCGCATGGGAAACGGCTTGCCGGTGTACTTGTGCGAGATCGGATCCATCACCTTGAGGTCGGGATCGGGACGTCGCTCGACGACTCGTCCGCGGATCTGGACCTCGGAATAGGGATTATGGAAATCCACGATCGAGAGCGCCACGCGCGGATCGCGCGCCGTGTTGCGCGCCTTCAACGACTTCTCCCCAGTGCAGATGACGATGCGATCTCCTTCGCGCCCAACCCATACCGGAACGCTTTGTGGCGAGCCATCAGGCATCAAGGTAGCCAGGTGAGCAAAGTTGGCGCCGTCGAGGAGTTGTTTGGTTTCGTCAGACAACTTCATGGTCCTATCCAATCTATGCCAGCAGTCTTGCCGCTTCTTTGGCAAAGTAAGTCAACGTCACGGAAGCGCCCGCGCGCTGAATGCACAACAGCGACTCCAGCATCACGCGTTCGTAGTCAATCCAGCCATTGAGCGCTGCGGCCTTGATCATGGCGTACTCGCCGCTCACCTGGTAAGCGGAAAGCGGAACATCGTAGCGCAGACGCGCCTCGTGCAGCACGTCGAGATACGGCATCGCCGGCTTGACCATGATCATGTCGGCGCCTTCTTCCAGATCGAGCTCGATCTCGCGCATGGCTTCGCGCAGGTTTGCCGGATCCATCTGATACGAGCGGCGATCGCCGAAGTGCGGCGCCGAATCGGCGGCCTCGCGGAACGGCCCGTAGAATCCGCTGGCAAACTTCGCCGCGTAAGACAGGATGGGAATGTTCTGATAGCCGGCTTCGTCCAGCGCAGCTGCGGATGGCGGCCACGCGGCCGTCCATCATGTCCGAAGGCGCGATGATGTCCATGCCTGCCTTGGCTTGCGCCACGGCGGTACGAGCCAGCAACTCCAGCGTGGGATCGTTAAGAATCTCGTACTCCTCGGCTGAAACTGCGGCGATCCCGGTTGCGGCGGCGATGGCCGCGCCCAGCGATTGTGCACCCGGCACGATGACGGCTTTGCCCTGTGACTCCAATTCGCGGGTGTACTCCAGCAACTCGCGCCGCGCTTTGGCATTGGGATCTGAGGTATCAACCAGCCCGCAGTGGCCATGCGACATGTACTCGCACAGACAAACGTCGCCCATCAGCAGCAGGCCAGGCACTTCGCGCTTGATCGCGCGGGTCGCCTTCTGCACGATGCCGTCATCGGACCACGCGCCGGTGGCAACTTCGTCCTTCGACTCCGGCAGGCCAAAGAGAATAACGCTGGGAATGCCCAGCGACTTCACCTCGGCGCACTCCTTCACCGCCTCGTCGATCGACAGGTTATAAACGCCGGGCATGGAGCGCACTTCTTTGCGAATGCCTTCACCGGGGCAGACGAACAGCGGATAAACAAATCCTTCCGGGCTCAGGCGGGTTTCGCGAACAAACGAGCGCATCGCTTCGGTGCGACGCAGGCGGCGGGGACGATCAGTTGGGAATGCCATAACAGTAAAATTCTAGCACCGCGAGAGTGACGAGAAGCCGCGAAAATCGCGGGTAAGAGACTTCCAGTATTTGTGATGAAAATCACTGACGGCTACGGCGCTATCCGCACCGAACTGCTCTGGTGCTGGGTCATCGTGGGCAGACTGGAGTCAAGATCCTCTTGCGTCAGGCCAATGCGGTGCAGCAGCGCGGGGTACCGCGGATCGTTTCGGATGGGATCGTAAATCGGCCCAACCTTCAAGTAGCCGAGCAGAGGATCGTGCGCTTCGGCAGCCTTGTTCAGCCATTCGAAGGCCAGATCAATCTCTCCCATTCCCAGGTAGAGCATGACCCAGGTGATGGGCGCAACGTAAGCCTGCTGCGCGGCCGCGTTCACCTCGTCCAGCACCTGCAGGGCTCGCGCAGTATCGCCCGAAGCTCCATAGCACGAACCCAGCGGTCCCATGATCAAAGGATTGTTTCCCGACAAGTCGCGCGCTTTTTCCATCGCGGCGATGGCCTCAGGATACATGCGCTTCTGTTCATAATTCAGACCAACCACTATGTTGGCCTCGATGTCGTTGCTGTCCAGGTCGAGCACGCGTCGGCAAATCTCCAGCGAGCGATCGTAGTCGCGACGATAATGAAACACTCCCGCCAGGTACATGTTGCTGGTAACGGAAAGTGGATCGACAGCCAGGGCGGTGCGAATCTGCTCTTCCGCTTCTTCGAATCTGCCCCTCTGCACCAGCAGCAGGTTATAGAGCACATGAGGAAGCGGTTGGCCGGGCTTCAGTTCGATCGCCCGCAGGTATTCGCACTCCGCCTCTCGCCAGTCCCATTCGTACCACATGCGGATCATGCCCATGGAAGCATGGGCTTCGGCCAGCGTGTCATCGGCAGCCAGCGCTTTCGCCACCGCTTCCTTGGCCTTGGGCCACGCTTCGGTAGGACGCGCCAGTCCCCACGACGCCATCGCAACGTGATAGTCGGCAATGCCGGAATACGCCGGCGCATAGTTGGGATCGTGGGTGAGGGCGCGCTCGAAGTATTCCAGTGCTTTCTCAAATCCTTCGCCGCCGCGTTTGTTCCACTGGAAACGGCCCCGCAAATACTGATCGTAGGCTTCGAAGTTATCGGTATAGCGTTTCACCAGTCCGGTGCCGGCTTTGGAGCCAAGCTCCACTCGCAGCAGATCGGCGATGGACTTTGCCATCTCTTCCTGCACCGCGAAAATGTCGGTCATCTTACAATCGAAACGCTCCGACCACAGACAATAACCATCGCCCACGTTCACCAGTTGCGTGCTGACGCGCACCCGGTCGCCCACCCTGCGCACGCTGCCCTCAACCACCGACGATACCTTGAGCTGCTCGCCAATCTTGCGCACGCTCTGAGCCCTGCCCTTGAACTCGAAGGCCGACGTACGCGACACCACCTGCAATCCGGGCAAACGCGAGAGCGCATGGATCAACTCTTCCGTCAGCCCATCGCTGAAGTAGTCGCTGTCGGGTTCTGGACTGAGATTGAGGAATGGCAAAACAGCAACCGAAGCATGCGGGCGGGGCGCTACCGTAAACCTCGGCACCGTGCCGCTTAGCAATGACAGGCCACGCAACCCTTGAATGATTTGGGCGGCATTTTGCTGCCGCTGCTCCCGGTTCTTCTGCAGCGCCTGATTGATGATTTGCTCCAGCTCTTGAGGAACGTCGGGACGTCGGGATGCAAGCGATGGCGGCTCTGCTTCCATAATCGCGCGGATGATGAGCGCTTCGCTGCGCGCCTCAAACGGACGCTCGCCGGCCAGCATCTCATACAGCATCACGGCCCACGACCACAGGTCGGTACGTCCATCCAGCGGATCGCCGTGCAATTGTTCCGGAGACATGTACGGCACCGTGCCCACCACGCCGCCGGGGTTGGTAAGAGAAATGTCGCGGGGAAACTTCGCCAAGCCGAAGTCCACAATCTTCACCACGCCGTCGGGCGTCAGCATGATGTTCGCGGGCTTGATGTCGCGATGCACAATGCCCATGCTGTGCGCCTTGGCCAGGCCCAGCGCTACCTGCTCGGCAACGTTGACTCCTTCCTTTAGCGGAAAGGGTCCGCGCTCCAGGCGCGATCGCAGATTCTCGCCCGGGCAATAAGCCATAGCGATAAATAATTCGCCTTCTTCGGTCTCGCCGAATTCGTGAATGGTGCAGATGTTGGGATGGTCGAGCAACGAGGCAGTGCGGGCTTCGCGAACGAATCGCGATCTCCGATCTGGATTGGAAGCGACGTCGTGCGAGGTGAACTTGATCGCTACCGGGCGGTCCAGCTTCAAATCCTGGGCCCGGTACACAGCGCCCATGGATCCCTTGCCCAGTCGCGCCAGCACGCGATAGTGAGAAATAACTCTGCCGATCATCCGAATGGCCTCGGAGACTGTACAGACAGCCTAGCTAGTGTGGCTGCCTATTGTACAGCTTCGTCGACCACGCGAGTCAGCAAGTTAACAGTTTGGAATGCGCTCACGCCCATAATGGAATGATGATTCTCGGTGAGCGGCAACGCGTCGAGTGCGCGATCAAGATCGTCGCGGTGCTGGGGGTCGAGCTTGCCGTGCAGCAGGAGATTGCTAAACGCGCGTCGCGGAAGGCCAATGCGGTCAGCGAGGTTCTCGAAAAACTCCACGTCGGGCGGAGTTCCTTCCAGTACCGCAATGAAACCTAGTAGTGCTACTGGGTGCACGTGCCGGATCCAATAATATTGCGCGCCTGCCAAAGCTGCCGCCGAGGGCGGAGGAATCCGCTTCAGCACGTCCTGACGCTTGAAGCCCAGCGCCTCGAGATCGTCGAGCACCCAATCATCATGACCGGTTTCTTCCGGAATGTGCTTCTTGAAGTAAGCGAGCATGCCTTCCGCCACCGGATCGGAGTCGAGTCTCTTCTCGCATGCCGCCGCAGCTGCCTGCATCAGTGGCACACTGCTGCGGATGACGGCATGGTTGCGAAAAAGAAACTCGGGATAGACTTCGCGCAGCCGCGGATGGGTCCACAAAGCTTTGGCTGCCGCGTCCATTTCCCCGCGGATCACGCGTATCTTGTCCCGCAATCTTCGACTGTGACTTAGGGTCTCCATGATGTGAGCGATAGCCAGCGAGGCCGGCCTCGGCAGCCCGCGATCCTAAAACACAATCCCGATCGGATGAGTCGTGGGCGACGCCCCCGGCGATGACGAGCCGCAATTCCGGACCAGAAAGTCGGTGGTGACTGCCTGGCTGACGCTGATCAATGCATTGACTTCGTCAGCCGACAGGTTGTTGATCGTAGTTTGATCTGCCCCGCTAAACACCGAACCAGCGGCGATCAGACCGGCTTTCGTCAAGGTATCTATGTTCGACATGCAATCCTCCATTGGCGCACTGAAGTTTTGGCTGTTGCGGGGCCGCATAAAAACTGACGCAAGCGGCAGTTTTCTATCTGGGTAAGTCTGACACTACGAAGAAACTCTGCTGACGGCCGATCGCCGTGGGATAACTGAGGGCCCAGTCACCACGCAGCGCGAGTTCGCGAGTGCCGACAAACTATCACAGCCGCAAAGATTGTCAAGCAATAATGTGGTGAATTGTTCGACCGGCCGTCAGCAAATCCAGCCGCAAGCGTAAGGGGTCAGTTAGGGCGGCTGCGCCAAAGCCGGGAACTTACGGCAAACCTTCTGTCACAAAAAGCTTTCTAATCCTGGGGGGATAGCCCAGGTGTCGAACTCCGATCTGACTTCCGTTCTCTTCATCCTCTTACTTCTTGTCGGCCTGGCACAATTGCTGGGCTATCTCTTCGTCAAGCTCCGGCAGCCCAAGGTCGTCGGCGAAATTCTGGCCGGCATCGTACTGGGTCCCGCGTTGATCGGCCGCCTGCCGATCGCTGCCAAACTACTCGACGCTGCCAATCATCAAGCAAACATCCTGAATTTCGTTTACTGGCTCGGCCTGCTGCTGCTGATGTTCCTTTCTGGGGCCGAGACCCGGCAGTTATTCACTCGCGAAGAGCGTCGCGAGGTAGGCTGGCTGGCGATTGTGGGCAGCGGAATACCGTTTCTGCTCGGGCTGGCCTTCGGCCCCAGGCTGATTCGCCCCTCGCTGGCCGGTCCGAACGGCAATCGTATTTCTCTGATCATCGTTCTCGCCGTCAGTGTTGCGGTGACATCGGTTCCGGTCGTCTCCAAGATTTTTGCCGATCTGAAGATCCTTCACACCCGTTTCGCGCGACTGGTTCTGGGCGTCGCCGTTCTGGAAGACATTGTGCTGTGGCTGGCCTTGGCCGTGGCCACGGCGTTGGCCGGAAAAACTCACTTCCACCCCCGGCAACTCTCCACGCACTTGGCTGCCACGATAGGATTTTTCGCGCTCGGACTGACGGTTCTGCCGAGGCTCGTCAAGCGAATCAACAAATCGCACTTCAACATCTTCGCCAGACACTCGCCCGTAGGCTATGCCATCGCAGTCCTACTGGGATATTGCGCTGTAGCCGGAGCGCTCGACGTCAGCCTGGTATTTGCTGCCTTCCTGGCTGGCTTCGCGGTCGTGCATAAGAAGCGGCAATTGTTCGCCGAAGCGCTGGACGCCATCGGCAAGGTATCCTTCGCATTCTTCATTCCGGTCTACTTCGCGATCGTGGGATTGAAACTCGACCTGGTTCGCGGCCTCTCTTTGTGGATGTTGGCGGCATTTCTGATTGGCAGTTGTGCGGTCAAGATTCTTTCGGTGTCCTTGGCCGGGCGATTCGCGGGCTTCCGCGGGCTCGACTTGATCAATCTGGCAGTCACCACTAATGCTCGCGGAGGCCCCGGCATCGTGTTGGCCAGTGTTGCGTTCGATGCCGGAATCATCAGCGCCGCGTTCTATACCACGCTGGTGCTGGCGGCTGTACTGACTTCGCAGATAGCGGGAGCGTGGCTGGACTACGTCATGCGTAAAGGCTGGCCATTACTGACTCCGATTGCAGCCGGAGAACCGGAAACCGCTTCGGAGGTGAGTACGTCCGCGGCTTAGGTCAGGGCGCGGTTTTCGCCTGCCGCTCCCGAAAGAAGAACAGCATATCGAGCGATATGGTTTCGCTACCGCCATGCCGCAGCAGGGTGGTCACCTGCCCACGATGATAGGTGCCATGATTCACCAGGTGCTGCAACAACTGCACCAGCGGCTCGGAATAAGTGTTGCCCGCCATATCGCTGAACTGAAGTGGAGCCTGCAGGCTGTCGTCTGTCAGCGTGCTGAGAAATTCCTGCCGCTCCCGCTCGAGGGCGTCGGCAAACGATCGCAGCGCTGCTACCGTCGTCAGTTCCTCGGCATGGGCAACATTCACCGGAGTCAGATGGCTCAGCGTTCTGGTAGTCACGTTGGCATCGGACGTTGTGGCTCGGGGCGAAAGGCCCTTCCAGCGCTGCAGCCAAATCCATTCTGCGCCAAGAATGTGGAACACGGTCTCCCGAATCGACGGAAAGCTGCTTGCTACCGTCGCCGTGAACTGCGCTTGGCTCAGCTTTTCCAGCGCTGAAAACATCCGCTCATTCGCCCAGCGGTTGTAGGCATACAAAGTTTGAATGTCGCTGGTGTTCATAGCTATCTGAAACTCTATCCACTAATCACTATCCACTATCTACTCGCCGCCATGATGCACCGGCTGCTCTTCCTGCGCTGCTGCCACCGTCGATCCGCCTTCGCTGAAGCTGGCGATATAAGCGCTACGCCGTCCATGCGCGCTCCATTGCGAGTCCAAACCATCGCCATGAAACTCGTCAGTCAGTGCTACCGCCGAGGTCGCATGCTCCACATTTGTCAGGGGAGGATAGTAGTTACTCTCGTTGCCGCAGATGTGATCGTGATGATTAAGCGGCCGGGTCACGATGGTCGCCAAGTGTCCGGCACGCAGCACGGCGTGGCCATCGTGCAGGTCCGCCGGCACGTCTAGGATCACGGGAACGTATTCCACGCGGACAACGTTTTCCAGCAACTTCCCCCCTTCATGTTGGGCCAGCGCGATGAGTGCCTGCCGCTGCTCAGTATTGGCTGCGTCGTCGACCATCAACACCGTTTGCGCAGGATAGGGATCGCCATAAGGATCGCCCAATGTGGCTCGCGCCCGCACCGCGGCAGCCACGGTCAAGCCGTCAAGCTTGACGCCGTTCCACGCACCGTCTTGCACATGCCAGGCCAGCAGCGCCTGATTGCCGGTGAGCCCGACCTCGCCATTAGCAAAACACTGCGCCACATAAACGTCGGTGGAACGCGACTCGATATAGTCACCGCGAATCTGTTGCGCCTGCAGCAAGGTTGCAGCAAACAGCAGCAGAGCCGCAGCAAAAAAAGCTTTGTGCATGGGTGTGGGACTCCTCAACCCCGTTGTGAATATTGTAGATGAGGATGCGGCAGCGATGGACTCGCCGTCGCCGGGCCGTTAAGACCAGGGCATGAATTGTTGAGACTGCCTCGGCTGCGATTGCCCTATTGGGGCGACATCACTACGGTTCCCTGACTTGCAGTGCAACCCGTGCTGGCTTGATTGGTATACGTGCCGGAAAGCTGTCCGGTCTGGCTGGCCAACGTACCGGTAACCGAGATCACGGTGTTCGTGGTGGAATCCGTGATGGTCATATTGAAGTTGCTGCCGCTGGTTGTCGCCGTCGCCCGCAGCGTGTTCGGATTAATGCACATGTTGCTGGGAGCAGCGACACTGCCGTTGTACACAATCGAGCCACCGCTGTAGTTGGTGCCTTCCTGCGACAACGCCAGGCCAAATACATACGTAGCCGTCCCGCTGCCCTGTGCGTACATCACGACATTCCAGTTACCGAACAGGCCGATGTTCGTTGGGGTGGTATTGCTGCCGCCGCAACCAGCCAGGGTCACGACCAGAAGAAGAGTAAGTAAGCAGGATAAAGTTCGCATAAGTTGGGGTCGCACAATTGTAAACCGCATACGGACCTGAGCAAGCACTAAAACCCTGTACGTCAGGCGTAGTTCTGCAGCAAACCCGATTTATCCAAATCGGGCGACTCTGTCATAGGACCTCTCCGCCTGCTTCCCGCTACAATATCCTTCATGCCTGACGAACTCCTGCGCTATCGATCCCAGTTTCCCATCCTCGACCGCACCAACTACCTCATCAGCAACTCGCTGGGAGCCATGCCGCGTGGCGTGGAAGACTCGCTGCATCAATACACCGAAGTGTGGAACACGCGCGGCGTTCGCGCCTGGGAAGAAGAGTGGTGGATGCTGGCCGTCCAGGTCGGCGACGAGATCGGTAGCCTGTTCAACGCGCCGCCGGGTTCGGTCGCGTGCCTGCAGAACGTCACCACCTGTCAGGCGACGGTGGCCTCGTGTCTCGACTTCAGTGGCCGTCGCAATAAAGTCGTTTATACCGATTTGAATTTTCCTTCGGTCATGTACTTCTGGGAGGCGCAACGCAAGCACGGCGCGCGGGTTGAAATGGTGCCCAACGACGACACCATCCACGTCAACACCCAGCGTCTGCTCGACGCCATCGATGAAGAGACGCTTCTGGTGCCCATTTCGCACGTGATCTTCCGCAGCGCTTTCATTCAGGATGTCGCAGCCATCGTCGAGAAAGCTCATCGCGTCGGCGCTTACGTCCTGCTCGATTCCTTCCAGGCGACCGGCACGCTGCCCTTCGACGTGCAAAAGCTGAACGTGGATTTCTGCACTGGAGGCGTGCTGAAGTGGCTGTGCGGAGGCCCGGGCACTGCGTATCTATACGTGCGTCCCGATCTAGCGACTAAGCTCGAGCCCACTTTCACAGGCTGGAACGGCCACGAAAATCCCTTCGGCTTTGAGATTGGGCCTACGCGCTACACGCCGACCATCTACCGCTTCACCCAGGGCACGCCGAATATTCCCGCTCTCAAGGTGGCGCAGCCGGGGCTGAAGATCATCCGCGAAGTCGGCGTCGAGAATATTCGCAGGAAATCGAAATGCCAGACAGCCCTGCTGATGGACCTGGCCACGCAACGCGGCTGGCGCGTCAATACGCCGCGCGATCCCGAACGCCGCGGCGGCACGGTCTCCATCGACATGCCCAACGCGCAGCAAGTCTGCAATGAATTGCTGCGGCGCGACATCCTGGTCGATTACCGTCCCAAGGCCGGCGTCCGCTTCTCGCCGCACTTCTACAACAGCGATAAAGAAATCACCAGCGCCATCGCAGCGGTGGAAGAGATCCTGAGCGAAATGAAAGTCGGGGCGTAGGCGTCAGGAGATTCTTGCCGCATCCTCCAGCGCCGCGAGCCTTCGCCGCAGGTAGGCTTCCTCCACGCGATTGCCTACCAGCGCGATCGCTTTGCGATAAGCATCGATGGCTTCCTGGCGACGGTTGAGGCGGCGCAGAATGTCGGCGCGCGCGGCGTGGTAGAGGTGATAGTGCTCCAGTTCTCCGGAAGCGCCCAGCTGATTCATCAGCGCCAAGCCTTGCTCCAGTCCCTCACTCATGGCGACAGCGACAGCATGATTCAGTGAAATCACTGACGAAGGGTTGAAACGCTCTAGCTCGGCATAGAGCGCGGCAATCTGCGTCCAATCCGTGTACTCGGCGGCCTTGGCCTCGGCGAGAACCGCGGCAATCGCAGCCTGCAGTTGATAAGGACCTACGTGATGCAGACCGAGGGCGCGCTCCACCAAGCGCACGCCTTCATCGATCTGGGTCGTAATCCATCGCGAACGATCCTGCTCTTCCAGCGGTACCAACTCTCCGGCCGCATTAGTGCGGGCATCGCGCCGCGAATCCTGCAACAGCATTAACGCCAGCAGGCCAAGGTTCTCGGGATCGTCAGGCGATAGCTCGCAGAGCGTGCGTCCAAGCCGAATCGCCTCCGCACACAGCTCCCGGCGAATCAGACTCTCGCCCGCCGTACGCCGAATATCCTTCGTTGAAGACCAGGTAGATAACCGCCTGCACCGATGCCAGCCGCCCCGGCAGTTCTTCCAGCGGCGGCACTTCGTACGGAATGCGGGCATGGCGAATCTTGCTCTTCGCCCGGACCAGCCGCTGCGCCAAGGTCGGCTCGGGAAGCAGAAAGGCGCGTGCGATCTCTGACGTTGTCAGACCTCCCAGCGTGCGCAGCGTGAGCGCTACTTGCGCCTCCTGGTTGAGCGCCGGATGGCAGCAGGTAAAAATCAGGCGCAAGCGGTCGTCGGGATATTCCATCGCATTCTCGTCCAGAGCTGCGTCGGTCTCGCTCGAGGACAGCTTCGCTTCATAGAGCAGTTCGGGCTCTTTGTCGCTGCGGATGCGCTGCCGCCGCGCCTGATCGATCAGCTTGCGGTGAGCGACGGCGGTGATCCAGGCGCCGGGATTTCGGGGGACGCCGTTGCGCGGCCAATCGTCGAGCGCAATGGCGAAGGCCTCTTGCATGGCCTCTTCAGCCAGATCGAAGGAGCCGGAGATGCGGATGAGCGCCGCCATGATGCGCCCCGACTCTTCCCGGAAGACGGCCTCGACCGTACGCGGAGCGTCGCAATGGGATTCGTCCATCAAATCGGCGGAAATCAAAGTCTCTTTGCCCAAGCTATCTTCTCGCGAAAATTTCTCAAGCTGCATTAAGGCTACTTCTTTGCAGCGTCTGCGGCTGCAGGACTGCCTGTCTCGACATAGCTCTTCAGCCGAGTCATCTGATCGGTCAACACCGAATCGACCGGCGCAGCCCACGGGTTCAGCCCGCCGGGAGCATAACCGCCGATGGCGAAGGTGACTTCGAGCTTAGAACCATCTCCGGCAGGAGTGATCGCAAAGCTCAGGGTTCCGGCAGCGCCAGACTTTTGTAGCGGCCCGAACACGCCTGACAACACCAGCGCCTTCGCGGGTGCATAAAATATCACTTCTGCATGACGCACGCCGCCGCCGTTGGGAAGCTTCTCGCAGAAGCAGCCCATGGGCTTCTCGTCGATCGACAAGTTGTGGGCGTCGCCGGAGAAGGTGTGATCGGAACTCCACCAGTCGCCCACATTGTGTATCAGCCGGTTGTACACGTCGGCCGGAGCGGCATGAATGTTCTCCACGATTTTTACGGTGAAGCCGTTGGCAGCCGAGTCCGACACGTCCGCCGGTAGCGACACGGGCAGAGCGCATAGGAGCAACAACACCAGAATTCTGGATCGCATTTTGTAATCCTCCGCAGCGTATGAGCTCGATTTGTATGAGGGCGCAGCTTCAACCGCGCCGAAAAGTTTCTGTCTACGGCGGGCCCTGGTGGACCGCTGGTACGGCACGAGCGGGACAGGTCGCGGAAAAAGTCGACAAACACAGCTGCCGCCGGCTAAAGCCGGCTCCGGATCAAAAACAAACAGCTTAGACGCTGGCCTGAAGGCCAGCTCTACCCGCGCTTTGGCGTCCGACGACTTGTTCAGCAACCTGCAGAAATCAAGCCCTGATACCGCCTGACCTTCCAGCCAGCAAAAGATCGTTTTCCACTTACACCGCCTGGGCCACGACCTGCCGCACGGCATCCTGCTGTTGCGGAATATCCATGATGGGCCGAATTTCGACGCATCCCGTACCGCCCTTGCAGCCTGTAGGAATCTTGGCCGCCCAGGAGATGGCTTCGTCCAAGTCTTTGCAGTCCAGAATGTAGTAGCCGCCCAGCTGCTCCTTGGTTTCGGCAAAGGGACCATCGGTGGTAACCGGCTTGCCATTCTCAATGCGCACTGTTGTGGCGGTGCTGGTGGGATGCAACGGCTCGGCGCCGCGCAGGATGCCGGCCTTGGTGGTGCCTTCCATCACGGCACGATGTCCCTCCATGATGGCCTGCATTTCTTCGGGAGGCATTTGGGCTTCGGCCCGCTCAGTTGAGTAGATCAGCAGCATGTAACGCATGGTCAGTCTCCTAAGTTTGAATTGCCCATTTTGTCAGGCACCGGTACGACGCTCGACATCGGCGAAATCGACAACCGCCGAGGAAGAATTTTCGAGTCGGCAAGTATGACGCGGCGCGCCGCCGAGCACAAGCTGACTGGCCCGAACCAAGAAAGGAACGGCACAACCAGACTTCTGCAAGACTTTCGTTGACATTTCGCCTTTTATTCGCTGACAATATCAGCGGAGGTCCAGGGCACGGTTATGGCTCTCACTCGCCGTCAAAAACAGGTGTACGACTTCATCTCCGGTTTTGTGGACAAGCACGGGTACTCGCCTTCCTTCGAAGAGATTGCCGAAGGGCTGGGACTCAGTTCGCTGGCTACCGTGCACAAACACATCACCAACCTGGAGCAGAAAGAGCTGTTGCGCCGCGACTACAATCGCAGCCGCTCTATCGATTTGCTGAAGCCGCGCGGCCTGATGAAGCAATCACTGGCCGTGGCAGCCGCGGCCGCAGCCGGAAGCGGCATGAGTTTGCCCCTGATGGGACGCATTGCCGCCGGCCAGCCGCTGGAGGCGATGGAGAATCCTGAGTCCATCTCGCTCGCCGACTTCACGCGCTCCAAAGATGTCTACGTGCTGCAGGTCACGGGCGAGAGCATGCAGGACGAGCACATCGTGAATGGCGACTATGTGCTGGTAGAGAAGGCCAATGTAGCGCGCGATGGCGAGATTGTGGTCGCTCTGGTGAACGGCAGCGACGCTACGCTGAAACGCATCTACGTGGAGGGCGACAAGATCCGGCTGCAACCTTCGAACGCTGCCATGCAGCCCATCATCGTTCCCGCCGCCACGGTGCAGGTGCAGGGCCGAGTGATTGGAGTATTGCGGAAGTACTGAAAAACGGTGGATCGTGGATGGTGGTTAGTGGATCGTGAAAAAGAGCGCAGCAACCGGGCAGGATTGTCCCGCGACGTTGTTACTTGTGAAGGACACCAGCGCACTATTTGTGCGGAACACGTACCGTCTTAATGCGGGTAAATTTGCTGCCGTTCCATTGCAGGGTCGAAGTCGCGTCCCATGCTGGCTGAGCATGGGATCCACCAGCTATGTAAGTCACCAGCAGTTGCTTGTTCTTGATGTCAGCCTTACTGACGCCCCAATCAAATTCGTTAGGGTGCTCTTCCCACGCTGATTCCGGCACCTTAATGAGTTGAAGTTTTCCGCCGATCACCCGGTAGACGAAAATCTGGCTAACCTCGCCCTCCCCAAGCTCACAATCTCCCAGCACAACGGCATCTTCCTGTGCTCCGCCGGTGAGAAAACCGAAGACTGGCTTGGCCAGACTGAAGCCAATAATCGATCCATTTTGAAGGGTCTTCTGCCAGCCGCCGTTCGACACGTGAATGACTTTCGGAAAGTCATCCGCACCACAATCCGCCGGATAATCGAAATTCTGAAAGTCAACGGTCCGAACGTCCTGCGCTGCGACCTGCGCCAGCGCCGGAGGTGAGAATGCCAGGGCGATCATCGTCGAGATAATCCACCACTGCTGGTTGCGTGCGAGCATAGTGTGAACTTCTCCTTTTGCTTATTCGACACACCGCCCAGATTGCACAGCACCTCTAATGCTTGGTCAGTGACTCATGCCGTAGCCCGATGTGACTGGTTCGCACTGCAAGATAGCAGCCCTGATCGAGGATAGGGAAGTCTAAAAAAATGCAGGCCCCTCAAGGCCTGCATCAGCCGAACAATACCGTTCGTTTTCGCGTTCCTTCGCTCCTACCAGATCTTCACCCGTTCTTCCGGCGTGAGATACAGCGTCTCGCCCGGTTTCACGTCGAACGAGCTATACCAGGCGTCGACATTGCGAACCGTGTCGGCACGGTACTCCGGCGGAGCGTGGGGATCGACCAGCACCTGCTGACGCAATACGGCTTCCCGCCCCTTCGACGCCCAGTTCTGCCCGAAGGCGATGAAGAACTGCTGATCGCCGTTGAATCCATCCTGCATGGGAGCAGTCTTCCCCGCGAGCGAAGCGCGGTAGCCATCGTAGGCGGCAGCCACTCCGGCCAGATCGGCGATGTTCTCCGACAGCGTCTGCTTGCCGTTGACCGAAACATCAGGGAACGGCTTGTAGGTATCGTATTGAGCGGCGAGTTTGGCGGTAGCTGCCTCGAAGTGCTCGAAGTCGGAAGGCGTCCACCAGTTGCGCACCGCTCCCTTGGAGTCGAAAGCTGAACCTTCCGAGTCGAAGGTGTGGCTGATTTCGTGGCCAATGACGGAACCGATACCACCGTAGTTCGACGCTGCCGGCGCTTGCGGATCGAAGAACGGCGGCTGCAAGACCGCGGCGGGGAAGTTAAGCGCGTTCTGCAACGGCAGATTGACCGCATTCACCGTCTGCGGATCCATCGACCATTCCTTGCGATCGACAGGCATGCCCAGGCGCCCGACGTTGCGGTGATAGTTAAACAGGTTTCCGCGCCAGATGTTGCCGAAGGCCTCGTCCGGCTTCACGGTATAAGCGGAATAGTCGATCCAGGTTTCGGGATAGCCGACCCCCACATACAGCGTGTCCAGCTTCTTCTGAGCTTCGGCCTTAGTGGAGGCCGCCATCCAGGTGAGCGCGTCAATGCGCTTGCGGAAGGCAGCGATGATGTTCGCCACCATGGCCTGCGCTTCGGCCTTGGCCTGGGGAGAGAAATAGCGCTGGGCGTAGATCTGTCCCACATCGTCGCCCAGATAGCGATTGACGAGGAACACCGCCCGCTGCCAGCGAGGCCTCTGCTGAGGCGTACCTTGCAGCTCCGCGCCGAAGAAAGCATAGTGTTCGTCGGCTAAGGCCTTCGGCAGCACGCCGGCATAATCTTCGATCAAGTGATAGGCCAGCCAGTCCTTCCAGGTATCCAGCGGAGTAGAAGCTACCAGCGCGGACTCGCCGGCAAAAGCGGTCGGCTGCCACACGATAAAGGTGGCTTGCCGCTCGAGTCCGGCAGCCTTGAAATATGCCGTCCAGTCCAAGCCCGGCGCTTTAGCGGCAAAGTCCGCCTGCTTCCAGGTGTTGTTGGCCTTGTGGATGTCTTCGTTGTCGGCCAGGCTGAGATGCACTTTCGCGATGGCAGTCTCCAGCTCCATGATGCGCGCGGCCCGGGCGTCGGTATCGTTGTATCCGGCCAGCTTGAGCATGGCAGAGACATGCGCCTGATACTTGGTCCGGATATCTTGCATGTGCTGGTTATCGGCGATGTAATACTCGCGGTCAGGCAGCTCCAGACCGCCCTGCAACACGTACGCAGCATAGTGGTCGGAGTCGTTAAAGCCCGGAGCCACCCACAGTCCGAAAAGATGTGAGGTGTGGAAGTTGGTATTGTTCAGCGCGTCGACATCGGCACGCAAAGTTTCTCCCAGCGCGGCGGCCAACTGCTGCTTGTCGCTGATGCCGGCGATGGCTTTCAGCTGCGGCTCCACAGGCGCGAGGCCTTTGGCTTCGATACCAGCCTCATCCATGTAGGAGTTGTAGAGGTCGCCGATCTTGCGTGGACCTGATCCTGGCTGGCCTCCGCCTTTGGCGCTCTCTTCAATCAGGGCAGCGGTGCGCTTGTCGCTCTGATCCGCCAGAGTGGAAAAGACGCCGATGCGGCTGCGGTCGGGAGGAAGTTCGGTGCGCTTGATCCAGTCGCCGTTGGCGTATTCATAAAAGTTATCGCCGGGCTTGACCGACTTGTCCATGTTGGCGACGACAATCCCGTGCGTGGTTGGCTGGGGCGTGTCCTGTGCATGGGCGGCAAGCAGGCCAATGCCGAGACCGAAAGCGCAAGCTCCGGCGACCGCAGGTTTCATGGCGAGGTTCAGTAATTTCAGTAGGAATGGCATGTGGAACTCCGAGAGGACGAAAGTAGGTACGATTTGCGGGTACGTTATCTAGACGCAGAGCCAACGATCAGGGTAGCACGACGCTCAAGATCGTTCGGAGTAGCTATCACGACAAGCAGCAAACACCGCTGCGTTTATGGCGCGCCACCCAGAGCGGCTAGCAAACTTGCGCCTGCGTTGTTTGCCGGAACCAAACCGCCATACTGATTTCCGCCTGGCGTGCTGATTGATGCGAGAATTGCGGATCGGCAGTGTTTACCACCTTCCCGTAAAAGTTCCCTGCCGCGGCCCTGGTTGAAACACGCTAAGTCCCATGTTTTCTTCCAGAAGCTCGTGGCACGCCCTTTGCAGCCTTAACCCTCGTGCGCTAAGGGCGGGCTAAGGTGGTAACGAGCCCCCGTCGCCGGCCACCTGAACACCGCAGAGTAACTACCTGAAAGATAGCGGAGGTTCATTTATGAAGAAAGTGCTTATTTGTGGAATGCTGCTGGGGTTGTTGCCCAGCCTGGCTTTTGCCCAGCGCGGGAGGGCGGTAGGAGGAATGGGCCCCACCGCACATATGCCCAGTGTCGGCTCAATGCCTTCGAATGTGGGAATTCACCCCAACGCCATAGGCACAGGCCATGACGGCATTGCGCCTAACTCGGTTCCCGCAGGCAGCGCGTCCAAGACAGTGAGCCCTAACGCGACCACCAGCAAAGTTCCCAGTAGCGCAGGGACAAACCCGAAAACTGTCCCCGACCGCGTGATCCCGGCGGACACTGGAACCATGAGCCCAGTGACAGGGGTTGGGCCCGAACGATAAACGATATTCTGCCGATAGATCAGATATCGAGCGGCCGGGGGAAGCCGCGAGATCGCCGCGAGACGGGCTGACTAGAGGTCAGCCCTCTTCGGCGTCAACTCTTTTCTTTCAGGTTGGTCCAGGTAGAATTCTCGCGATCGCGCTCTAGACTTGAGCTTCCTGGTTCTTCTTGACTTCGGCAGTGCTGCCGAGACATTTATCGAGCGCTTTCTCAATCACTTCGCGCGAGACGTAGCCCACGATCTGCTCTTTCACCTGTCCGTCCTTGAAGACGAGCAAGGTTGGAATACCACGGACCGCATAGCGCTGCGGAGTGGCGGCATTCTTGTCCACGTCCATCTTGCCAACCGTTACCCGGCCGCTGTAGCCCTGCGCAATTTCGTCCACGATCGGCGCCAAGGCGCGGCACGGTCCACACCACGTGGCCCAAAAATCCACCATTACCGGTTGGTCCGACTTCAGCACCAGTTGATCGAAATTCGCATCCGTCACTTCTACAATCGCATTACTCGCCATTCTTCCTCCTGCGGGGTCGCCTCGGTTCGCGCCGCACCACGGCGGCACACCAACCTTTTATCGTACCATCCCGATGTCGATTAGATGCAATACGGTGCTGCGGGACGCAGAAGCCTGCAGAAGAGCGGCATCGCTGGGGACAAGCGAGGCGGTCGGGGAATTTTGCTTGGGCGATTTCGCAGGAAAATACGGCGCCTAAAATTCAAGAGCGCTCTACGGAAAACCGCAGAGCGCCCAGAAGGCAGCCCTCCCCCAGAACTGCCTAACTTCAGTGAAGATTGTCCCGCTATTCCGCTGATTTGTAAATACGATCCGTGTAATTAATCGGTTAATCAACGAAGCGCGATAGTAGTCATGCGAATGAACATCCGGCTGACATTCGCGCCCAGCGAACATGTCTAAGTCTTTCATTATTGTCATCACGAGCCGGCTTCACGCGCGGCCTGAAAAAGTCGGGGTTCGACGCGGTTTTGAAGGGGCGCACGTTCACGTGCGCCGTATGAGCCGGTGGAAGCGCCGGGCTTTAGCCCGGCGAAATCGAACTCCATCAGAAACGGCTTCAGCCGCGGTTTGCTGGGGCTAGAGCCCTTTCCCAGGCAGCACACTTTCGGCACTGCTAAAGCCATGCCCTTCCAGCTTGTTGTTGCGGACGCTGCCTTCAACGTCGTCAATCGCCCACAACGTATTTGCTTTTGCGACTTTTTCAGTGGCCTGTTCAGCCGGTGAGGGATCCGCTTTCCGAATTTTCCAAAGCTGTAAAGCCAATTGATTTCCGAAATGTTTCCGTACCGCTGAAGCAGTGCTCCACTCCAACGCCCGTTCGATTCCGGACAGTGCCTCCCGAACCCGGACACCAGCTCCTTCACCGCCAACCTAGGCCGCTTGGAAACTGGTGTCCGCCAAGGCTTTAGGCGTGAAAAAGTGGCGAGCAGCGTGCATCTAATATGCGCAATGGTGTAGGCCAACTCCAGCAATTCACGTGGGCTGGCCGAGAGGAACCCGTCGTACTTGGGCTGCCTAATATTTGTCTTCATGGGTCACTATGAACAACTTGCTGTATGACGTTCGCTACGCCTTCCGCCAGTTAATGAAGTCGCCCGGTTTTACGATTACCGCTGTTCTGACTCTGGCTCTGGGAATAGGCGCCAACACCGCCATTTTCACCTTGGTTCATGCGGTGATGCTGAAGTCGTTGCCGGTGACGAATC
This sequence comes from uncultured Acidobacteriaceae bacterium, assembly GCA_963833305.1. GTDB lineage: Bacteria > Acidobacteriota > Terriglobia > Terriglobales > Acidobacteriaceae > Bog-257. The sequence continues at coordinate 405,380 of CAWHXN010000006.1, forward strand.
CCGCGCAGCTTTATCGTATTGGCGACACCGACAATTGCTGCGTCTGGGGCGGACTTCAGGAAAAAGGCTGGGGCCTGTTCTCTTACGGGCTCTACCAACATATCCGTGCCAACACGCCGCAATTCGAGGAAATCGCCGCGTTCCAGGCAAATCAGCCCGAAGTCAGCGTGCGCCGTGCCGGTTCCTCCAACGCAGCCGAAACCTTTCACAGTGAATTTGTCTCCGGGAATTACTTCTCCACCTTCGGCATTACGCCTTTTGCGGGACGCATGCTGACGCCCCAGGACGATACCCCCGGCTCGGCGCCGGTAGCGGTGATGAGCTACCGCGCATGGCAGCAGCATTATGGGCTCGATCCCTCAGTGGTAGGCGCGGCTTTCATGGTAGATGGAAAACCATTTACGATTGCTGGAGTCGCGCCGCCGGGATTTTTCGGAGATCGGCTGCGCGACGACCCGCCGGACTTCTTCATTCCTATCGCTTTTGAGCCGCTACTCAACCAGAACAGCTCGATCCTGCACTTCGACACGCAACATTGGCTCTACCTGATCGGCCGCATGAAGCCGGGAGCGCAGCCTTCGCAAGTGCGGCCTCAACTGACGGTAGAGCTGCAACAATGGCTGCCCACCATCGCCGCCAGCTTGCCTCAATCCGATCGCGACAAGATCTCGCAACAGTTCATCAAGCTGGGCCCGGGCGGCTCTGGCATAACCAGCCTGAAGAACCGCTACCAGTCCGGTCTGTATATGCTGATCGCCGCCTCCGTGCTGGTGTTGCTGATCGCGTGCGCCAACCTGGCCAATCTGCTGCTGGCGCGCGGTACCGCTCGCCGCCAGCAAACCGCCGTTCAGCTTGCCTTGGGAGCTACGCGAGGCCGCCTGATCCGCGCCTCACTCATGGAGAGCGTGCTGTTGGCCTGCATTGGCGGCACCGCAGGAGTAGTTCTCGCTTACCTCGGGACCCGGGCCATCTTGCTGGTCGCCTTCCGCGGCGCAACCTTTGTACCCATCAGTACTTCGCCCTCGCTGCCCGTTCTGGCTTTTGCCTTCGTGCTTTCGCTGTTCACCGGAATCATCTTCGGCGTGGCTCCGGCGTGGATCTCGTCGCATTCTGATCCCGCCGAAGCGCTACGCGGCGCCAACCGCTCCACCCGAGACCATTCGGCGATGCCGCAGAAGTCCCTGGTCATCGCGCAAGCCGCCTTGTCGCTGGTGCTGCTGTTCATGGCGGGCTTGGTGACGGAGAGTCTTCGCTATCTGGAGCATCTGGACCTCGGCTTCGACACCGGTGGTCGCCTGATGGTGCAGATCGATCCTCTGACCGCCGGTTACACAGAGGACCGACTGCCCGTTCTCAATCAACAGTTGCGCGATCGACTGCGGCAGATTCCCGGTGTTCGCAGCCTCAGCTATTCCATGTACAGCCCTCAGGACGGAGACACTTGGAACAGTGACATCGCCATCCAGGGCCGCCCGCCCGAATCGACCCAAGACATCAGTGCAGGGTGGTTGCGCGTCAGCCCCGACTACTTCAAGACCATTGGCACTTCACTGCTGCGCGGCCGCGTCATTGGCGAACAAGACACCGCGACCTCGCAACGAGTGGCAGTAGTCGACGAGACGTTTGCGAAGAAGTTCTTTCCTGGGGAAGATGCCATCGGGCGCCACTTCGGGTTCAACCAGCCGGGTCATAGCGGCGATTTCGAGATCGTAGGAGTTGTACGCGACACGCAATATCGTGAGGCGACCGACCGGGAAAAGCAGAATCCCATGTTCTTCCTGCCCTATTTCCAGGCGGTCAACTACAAAGAGCCACGTTTTCAAGCCATGCAGTCGCACTCCAATTACGTCAACATGATCGAGATCCAATTCGCGGGATCGCAGACAGAGATTGGTCCGCAGGTGCGGCGGGTGCTTGCCGATATCGACCCCAATCTAAGCATCCTGGGGATGCACAGCTTCGGCGAGCAAGTGATTCGGGTGTTTAATCAGGAGCGCCTGATCGCCCGGCTGACCGAGTTGTTTAGCCTGCTGGCGCTGGCCTTGGCTTCCATTGGACTCTACGGCGTGACCGCCTACAACATCGCTCGCCGAACCAGCGAGATCGGCATCCGCATGGCCCTGGGCGCCGATCGCGGCGATGTGGTGAAGATGGTATTGCGCGGAGCCTTTTGGCAAGTCGGGTTCGGACTCATCATCGGCGTGCCGCTGGTAGTCATCGCCGGCCGCCTGATGGCCAGCAAACTCTACGGCGTGGGTGCCTTCAATCCGCTGGTCTTTGGTGCAGCGATTCTCGCTTTGGGGTTCTGCGCGCTTATCGCGGGGTTGGTCCCGGCGCGCCGCGCCGCCTCTATCGAGCCAGTAAAGGCGTTGCGTATCGAATGATCTACGCCGCGTGGCAAAAAAATAACCGCCCCGAAAGGCGGTCCACACAGCAATAACTGCCGGCTTTATGATTGTTCCAGCTATAGATTCTTGCGTGAGAGTATCTTACAGAAGCGTTTCGCTTCGCTTGCTCTCATCGGGGAGCATCAAGAATCTGTGCCCGTTACTGCAGCAGTACACCACTTTGTCCGCGAGTAGGAACTTCCATCTTCCGAGCTCATCCGGCATCTCTACCGGACTGGCCGTGATTTCCTCCGACTCGCAGACCGCACAACGTTTCGGTCGCATCATGCCGGAAAACTGAACATCCTTCCAAGTACCACAGCTACCATACTGCACGATATAGACGTAATGCTATTGTCCAAAGGTTGTGTTCACGCGGCGCCTTTTGGCCATTTTGCACGCCACATTCGGCCTAAGAGATCCGGGTCGAGGTAGGCAGCGGGAAATTGAGTCAGCCGATTGCCACCTATTCCTGGAGGCCCTCACGCCCTTCACCTCACCATTAAACCGTATTTCTGGGTGGTAGGCGGAACAGTTCCATTCATACGCAGATATTCAACAATCTGGCCATAGTGATCGGAGATGTGCCACACCGCCGCCACGGCGACTCCCAGCTTGGTATTCGGCGCAGCGTAGCGGCCGTTCACCCGCTCCAGAGCATTTTGCGGTGTGACGGTCAGCAGAACCTTGTTGCCGTAATCGAACGAATCGCGCAGGTACTGCAGCAGTTCGGCTTTCGTCTTGGCCTTCGACGGTCCGCCCTTCTCGCACAGCTCCGGCGGAGTCTTGCCTTCAATCTCGTTGAAGAAGGCGTAATTAGCGCAGGCCACGTGTTTTACCTGCTCGGCAAACGAACGCGCATCCTTGAAGTTACCGGCTGCCGGGATAAACGAATACTTGTCGGCGGGCATGGCTTCCGCAATTGACAAAAACTGCCCTTGGGCAAACTGCATGACGTCGCCGACACTTTGGGCAATACTTTTTGGGATCTCATCCTGCTGAGCGAGCGCCGGCAGCGCCAGTAGAATCATGCCCAGGGTGACTGTCAATGGGATGAGTTTCACGGTGTCCTCCTCGCGAGCAAGGCAAAATCATAGCCGATAACGTTGGTCTGAGTCCCTGGTTGGCATCCAAATTCGGCCAGGATCCCGTCTTGGTAGCAGACGAAACCCTTGGGATGCGCTATCCTGATAGCAGGAGTTTCCATGCTGGATAATCTATTTCAACCCATGCACTTGCTGGTGATCCTGTTCATCGCCCTGCTGGTGTTCGGACCCAAGAAGTTGCCGGAACTGGGCAAGGGCTTAGGCGAGGGAATTCGCAGCTTCAAAGATTCCATGAACGCCAAGGACGACACCACGCCCAAACCTGAGGAACAGAAGAAGCCCTGATCGCGAGCTTAGGTCCTCGACCGCGCATTGGTCGCGTTGTTGCCGCTCACCATGCCTGACATTCTCTTCATTCTGTTATTGGCCCTTATTATTTTCGGGCCCAAGAGGCTGCCGGAAATTGCCAGGCAGGTGGCCAAGTATATGGCTCAATTCCGGATAATGCGCGACGACCTGAAGCGTCAACTGGAAAGCGAGCTGCTCAATATCGAATTAGAAGAGAAGGCAAAGGCCGCCGCTCCGCCCCCTCCGCAAATTGAAGTCTCCGCGCAGCCGGCCCCACCTCAGGCCGTCCATCCGGAAACTCTCCCGAACAGTCCAGCCTCGTAGAAGTTGTTAAGCCTTGTCCGGATGGTGCGCTTCAGCTTTCTTGCATTCGCGCAACGGGCATAGCTCCGCACCTGGAGCCACGTGAGCAATATCGACCTCATCCGTTTCTGCTACGGCTTACCGATAGTGATGGCGGAGAGAGAATGCAGGAGCCCAAAAACATTCAGCAGCCACAACACCACAGCTATCACCACTACAGCATTCAGAATGGATTTAATGGAACCCGCCATGGGGATGAAACGATCCACCAGCCACAAAAGTACGCCAACGACAATCAGGACCAGGACGACTTGAACTAACGGCATATTCTTTTACCTTTCTGTTTTCAGGGAGGCTGCTTCTGATTTCGTTTCTTGGTTCTGAGAGCCTCAATTTACAGACTAGTCGTCGGGGCGAGGATTGACTGTCTCTTATTGACCGCTCAGGATTTGGGGTTGCGACCGGTTGAGCCCGTTATTCGTCGGCTTCCCGCCATTGATATCCGCAAGCCAGGCACTTCCAGTGATGGGTAACTTGCGTGGGCGGCTCGGGAAAAGGAATCGCCGCCGACCACAGGGTGATCTGGCGCGGCTTCGGGCTGGCTATTTCGCGAATTTCAAGGGATTCGCATTCCGGGCAGCAGGCTACTTCTTCGAAGTCCTCATCGTCGTCAAGCGCGTCTTCATCCAGCACTTCCGGCTCAAAGTCGTCGAGCACTTCCAGCGCCCGCACCACTTGGCTGTCAGGCACTTGCAGCCGGATGCCACCCAACGCCATACCCATGTGCCAGTTCATGGCATGCATGTTCTCATCACACACAAAGGCCGCAATGCCGGCAGAGACCAGCTTGCCCTGGGCCAGCTTGGCTTCGCCCAGGCTAAGGAACTTTGTGATCGTGACCAGTTCTTCCAGCATGGCTATTTTGAGAAGCGTAGGCTAGCTTTCGGCCCGAGTCAATTCCATTAAACGCGCCTGCTTGCTGTGTTCGGCAATGGCTTCCACGATCTGCATGGCGAGGCTTAAAGCCCGCCGCCCATCTTCCAGCGTGACCTCAGGCGTCGAGCGCTCGCGAACCGCGTGCAGAAAGCTAGTCAACTCTGTCCGCAAGGGCTCCTGCGGCTCGACCTTCGGCTTGAATGGTGTGATGCCGGGAAACGCGCTGGCCGCCACACTGGCCGGGTTGAACGGATCAAACTCTGCAGACTGCGGACCCGAATCCTCCACCGTCAGCACCAGGACATCCTGGCGCGAATAGTCGAGCGAAACATATTGATGCGGCTGAAAGAAGCGGAGCTTCCGGATCCGCTCAGTGCTGACCCGGCTGGCGGTGAAGTTGGCCACGCAGCCCGATTCAAACTCCAGCCGAACATTCGCGATATCCACTTTTCTCGACAAGATCGGCAAACCGACCGCGCGTATCTCCCTTACCGGTGACTTGGCGAAGGTCAGCACTACATCCAAATCGTGGATCATCAGGTCGAGAATCACGTCGACGTCGAGCGAACGCGGTGTAAAGACGCTGAGCCGGTGCACCTCGAAGAACATCGGCTGGGTCAGCAGAGGCAGCGTCGCCCGCACTGCAGGATTAAAGCGTTCCAGATGACCGGCCTGAGCGATGCGGCCGTGTTGCTGCGCCAGAGCGATCAGCTCATCGGCCTCGGCGACGCTCGTCGCCAGCGGCTTCTCAATCAAAACGTCAACTCCAGCTCGCATCAGCTTACCGGCGACTTCGAGGTGAGCGACCGTCGGCACTGCGACCGATGCTGCCTGCACCCCAGCCGAAATCATCTCGTCGAGCGAACGGAAGGCCTGGGTGCCAAACTCCCCGGCAACCGCCTGAGCCTGGGCATAGTCGAGATCGGCAATCCCGAGGAACTGGATATTTTGCGCCGGATCGGCTTGCAAGTCGCGATACACGCGCGCATGATTGCGGCCAAAAGCTCCCGCGCCGGCAACTCCGACCCGCAGAGCATCGCTGCGATTAGGCATGTTGTGATTGTCGCCCATGGTCGCGTCAGGAGGCAAAGAGGCGTTGGCGATGCGCCGGCCACTCATCGCTGAGAATGGCCCAGCGATCGTGATCGCACCAGACGCCGTCGATCATCAGGTAGCGCGGCGAAAAACCCTCTTTGCGGAAGCCCAGCCGCGAGACCAGGGCACTGGATGCCAGGTTGGCGGGCTGAATATTGGCTTCCAGGCGATGAAAGCCGAGATTGCCGAAGGCTGCGTCCAGCACGAGCGCCAGTCCTTCGGTCATCAGTCCTTGCCGTTCCATCCCAGCGAAAGCGTAGAAGCCGAGATAGGCGCTCTGAAACATTCTCATCACCGGCTCACTCACGTTGATGACACCGGCAAGCTGCCGGTCCGATTGGCGCCGGACGAAAAAGCCGATGGTGTTACTGGCGCGGATGCGCCCCAGATATGCTGCGTATTCCCCGTGCGTACGTGGCGGAAAAACCCACGGCCGATGCAGGTCTTCGCTGCGCTGAACAGAGGCCAGGAACTCCTGCTCGCAATCCGGTGTCGGCTCGGAGAGAAGAATTCGCATAGCGCCACCGGCGAACCATTCTAAGGGTTGTGATGCGGAATGTGGCTGACCGGCGTCTCAGCGACAACACAAATGCCGGCCTCATTCGCTGCCGCCAGCACAGACTCTTTGTCCAGCACCAGGCATCGTCCGGCATCCAGCGCAAGACAACTGGCGCCTGCCTGCTTCATGGTCTCGATGGTGTGCACGCCCACCACCGGCACATCGAACCGCATATCCTGATTCGGCTTGGCAACTTTCACCACGGTGAGCGCGCGGCTCAAGGTCGAAGGCTGCTCGCCCAGCGACGGCGATTTCATAATTTCTCCGGCACGCAGGATGGTGGCATCGGTGCCTTCCATGGCCTCCACGGCGACGCATGCTGCCTCGGCGATCACCACGGTCTGTCCGATATCGAAGCGCGACAGGTGGTTCGCAACGGCCCGTCCATAGGTGATGTTCGTCTGTTCGGAGTCACTCGGGCTGCGCTCGGTCAGCACGCCCTCGGTGGCGAGCATCGGCTCGAGCAAGGTCGTGGAGCTGATGAGCGTGATGCCTTCGTCGCTAAGCACCTTGCCCACTGCGCCGATCAGCGAATCGGTGTTGCGGGTGGCGAGCGAAAGCAACAACTTGGCCAGCCGCCAGTCGGGCTTGATGCTGCTGAAAATCTGCTTGTGCTTTACCTGGCCGGCCATGATTGCACGGCTGATCCCTTCGCTCTTGAAGGTGTCGATCAGCTTGGACAACTCACCGAGCGAGAGCCAGTACACGGCAGCCGCGCCGTGATGCTCAATCTCGGGCGAGGTCTCTTCCTTGATCGCGGCAACCACGACCTGCATGCCCTTCGAGCGCGCAGCATCCAGCAACAGCAACGGGAATTTGCCGTTGCCCGCGATCAGGCCGATGCGTCCTTGCGTTGGGGTCGACATGGTGGAACAGTTGCCAGTGATCGCCGTTTGCATTGCCTCTTAATGGGTTTCAGGTGCCGAATCCGGGATTTTACTGGAGGCGATCCCATAAATGATCTCGGTTTGTGTCAGGGCACGACTTTAGTCGTGCCGAACGATACACCACCGGGATTCGGGCTTCAGCCCCCGCAAGAACCATCCTCAAGGGCTAAAGCCCAAGTCATCATGGGCCGCTTTGCGGCACGTCTGAAGACGTGCCCTGACACAAAACTTATGCCCGCCGACTTTATTAGATAGGCTCTAACAGCCACTGACAACTGCTACTTAATGATTCCCCGATGCGACGACTCGATAAACTTCACCAGCAACTCCACATCGTCGCCTTGCGCGCCTTCCGCACGCAGTTTCTCCACCGCTTGCGAAGTATTCAGCTTCGACGCCAGCAAGACTTTGAATGCGTGATGCAGCCGGGCGATCCGGTCCTGGGAAAATCCGCGCCGCTGCAAACCAACTTTGTTCAGCATGTAAGCGTGGGTATCGCGTTCGGCGCTGGTCATCGAGTAAGGCAGCACGTCTTGGGTAATGGTCGTGCCTCCGCCGATGTAGGAGTGCGCTCCAATGCGCACAAACTGATGCACCGGGCAAAGCGCGCCCACCACAGCCCATTCTTCCACCGTCACATGTCCCGCGAGCGTCGCCGCGTTCACCAGCATGGCATGATCGCCAAGGGAGCAGTCGTGTCCGATGTGCGCATAGGCCATGATGAGAGTATGGCTGCCAACTCGCGTCACCCCACCACCCTTCATCGTGCCTCGGGTTATGGTGACGTATTCGCGAATTACGTTGTGGTCGCCGACTTCCAGCCGTGTCGGCTCGCCCGCGTACGTTATGTCTTGCGGCCCCATACCCAACGCCGTGAACGGATAGATTTTGTTGTCGCTGCCCAGGCGGCTGGGGCCGCCTATCACAACGTGGGATATCAGCTCGCAGTTCTCGCCCAGCTCTACTCCGGCATGTATGACGCAATAGGGTCCTATGTTGCATGACGCCGGAATTTTTGCGGATGGATCGACGACAGCCGTCGGGTGAATGCTCATTCTCAGTCTTAGGCGGGCTCGGCCGCAGGCTCAGGCTGGGGCACATCGGAGTTTTGTTTGGGGCTGCGATTCAGCAATCTACACGTAACCACAGCCTCACAGGCAAGTTTACCCTCGACGAAAGCTTTGCCTTGCAGTCGGCCGGCGGTGCCGCGAAAGGCCAGCACATCCACTTCGATTCGCAACTGGTCTCCGGGTGTGACCGGGCGGCGGAAGCGGGCGCGCTCAATGCCGGTGAAAACCAGCAGTTTGTCGTCGCGCTCGGCAACTTCGTTGAATAGCAGGACCGCGCCGGCTTGCGCCATCGCCTCGATGATCAGCACTCCCGGCATAATGGGATAGCCGGGAAAATGGCCGTTAAAAAATGGCTCGTTGATCGTAACGTTCTTAAGCGCGACAATTCGTTTGGCACGCGTGATATGAGTTATGCGGTCGAGCAGCAGCATCGGATAGCGATGCGGCAGAAGTTTGAGAATCCCGTCAATATTCAGCTGGGAACTCTCGCCGCCTTCGGGCGCGGGATTAACTGGATCGCTCATGTGCGTAGTGAAGACAGGAGTAACGTGAAAACCCCGATTATACATTCCGCAGCAGCCGATTCTGGGTTCATAACGAATTTAACAGTCAGGTCTCAACGGCTTGGATCAGGTGGACCTTATGCCTCAAGCTGAGCGACGGCGGATAGCTCCAAGCCTCCGACCGGTTCTGCAGTGGCTGACCGATCGCGAAAACGAAATGATCGCCAGCGTGCGCGAGATGGTGGTCCGGGAATCGCCAACTCACGATAAGGAAGCCTGCGACAAGATGTGTTTGCATCTGGCCGGCGAGTTTGCATGCCTGGGCGGCAAAGTCCAGATCCACCAGCAACCCACAGCGGGAAATCATCTTCAAGTGGACTTTGCCGCCGCGTCCAGCCGCAAGCCAGTGCTACTGCTGGGCCATTTTGATACCGTGCATGACCTGGGCACCCTGCGAGCCATGCCGTGGCGGCAGCAGAAAGGACAGTTGTACGGGCCAGGGGTTTTCGACATGAAGGCCGGTATCGTGCAGATGATGTTTGCCCTGTGGGCGCTACGCGAGAATGCTGGAGGTCTGCCGCGGCCCGTCACCGTATTTCTGGTTTCAGACGAAGAGGAAGGCAGCAACAGCTCGCGCCGAATCACCGAAAGGCTCGCCAGGCGTTGTGCGGCAGTGTTGGTGTGTGAGCCTTCCGGCCCAGGCGGCGCGTTGAAGACCGCGCGCAAGGGTGTGGGCGGCTTCACACTCAGGGTGGCCGGACACGCCGCACATTCCGGGCTCGACTTTGAGAAGGGCCAGAGCGCCATACTTGAGCTGGCCCATCAGGTCCACGCCTTGTCTCGCCTGACTGATCTGAAACGTGGCATCACCCTGAATGTCGGCGTCATTCGCGGCGGCACTCGCACCAATGTCGTTGCCGGTGAGGCCGTGGCCGAAGTCGATCTTCGCGTGGCCCGCAAGAGCGATGGTGCGGTGATGGAGCGCAGGGTGCGACAGCTTCGCGCGGTCAATCCAAAGTGTGCGCTGCATATCGAAGGCGGAATGAATCGCCCTCCGCTGGAGCGAACGAAGGAGGTCGCGGCCTTATTTGAGCAGGCCCGCGAGGTTGGGCGAGAGCTTGGCCTGAAACTGCACGAGATTGCGGTTGGCGGTGGTTCCGACGGCAACTTCACCGCCGGCATCGGCATTCCCACGCTCGATGGATTGGGCGCGGTCGGCGACGGAGCCCACGCTGCGCACGAGCATGTCATCGCTTCTGAATTGCCGCGCAGGGCGGCGCTTCTGGCGGGGCTGATTGGGGCGATTGCCTGATGGCAGCTAAGAAGAGGTTGGGGATTTCTTTGCCGCTATCACCCGCGGAATCCCCTGCAGGTCAGGCACAACGCGAACTTCATCCCACATTGTGGGACGTAGCAGATTCACCACCGCATCGCGCATCGAGTAGCCAATTTCCATCGCCAGCCAGCCCCAGGTTTCAGAGCGCCGTGTGCCTGCTCCACCAGCGGCTCGATCACGTTCAGCCCTTGTTCGCCCGCAAAGACTGCTACCTGCGGCTCGAAGTCGCGCACCGACCTCTGGACTTTGTCGGCTTCGCCAAAACCAACGTAGGGCGGATTGCTGACCACGAAATCGAAGTCGCGGAAAGCGGCCAGCGCCTCAAGGACATTGCTCTGCAAGAACCGCACTCGCCCATCGAGTTGCAGCCGGACGGCGTTGGCTTGGGCAATCTCTAGCGCTTCGGCCGAAATGTCTACCGCGAAGACCTCTGCGTCCTTCAGTTCATGCGCCAGAGCCAGCGCGATGCATCCCGAGCCCGTTCCCACGTCAACCAGCTTCGGATGCGCCACTCCACGCGCCAGCTCCAGCACCGTTTCGACCAGGTGCTCGGTCTCGGGTCGCGGGATCAGCACCGCCGGCGACACCACGAAATCCAAGCCCCAGAATTCCTGATGTCCGGTGATGTATTGCGATGGCATGCCGGTCGCAGCGCTGAGCCAGCACGTTGTCATAGCGAGTTTGTTCGTCGGCGGTAAGTTCGCGCTCGGGATGAGCGTAGAGATAGGCGCGATTAACGCCGAGGACGAACATCAACAGCACCTCGGCATTCATGCGCGGCGAACCCACGTCAGCCGCTTCCAGACGATCGATCGCCGATGCGAGCACTTGCTTCAATTGCATGGTTGCAGCACGATCGGGGACTGAAGCCCCTCCATAATTGAGGATGTACTGGACGCCGGCCTAAAGCCCGGTCTCTTACCCGGACTTCCTCGCTACCGCGTCAACTGCGCGCTTCGCGAGGCCGTGACCACCATCAGGCGCTAACCGCTGCTTCACCCTTCAGCTTCTCCGACTGGAAGTGCGTGATTAGAGCGTCGATCATGGGCTGAATGCGGCCGTCCATGAACTCGGGCAACTGGTGTGCGGTAAAGCCGATGCGATGATCGGTAACCCGATTCTGCGGGAAGTTATACGTGCGGATCTTCTCGCTGCGATCGCCGCTGCCCACCATGGCTTTGCGCTCCTTGGCCAGCGCATCGGCCTGCTTCTGCTGCTCCATCTCGTAGAGGCGGGCCCGGAGCACTCGCATTCCCTTTTCGCGGTTCTTGATTTGCGATTTCTCGTCCTGGCAGCTGACCACCGTGTTGGTCGGCAGGTGAGTGATGCGCACAGCCGAATACGTCGTGTTCACCGACTGGCCGCCGGGTCCGGATGAACAGAAGGTGTCGATACGAATGTCTTTGGCCTCAATCTTGATGTCGACGTCTTCGGCTTCCGGCAGCACTGCGACGGTCACGGCTGAGGTGTGCACGCGGCCCTGGGTCTCGGTTTGCGGCACGCGCTGCACGCGATGCACGCCGCTCTCGTACTTCATCCGCGAGAACACGCGCTGGCCTTCGATGATGGCAATCACTTCCTTCAGCCCGCCCACGCTCGACTCCGAGGTCGACAGCACTTCCACCTTCCAGCGCTGAGTCTCGGCGTAGCGTGTGTACATCCGGAAGATCTCGGCCGCGAACAACGTTGCCTCGTCACCGCCTGTGCCGGCTCGGATTTCCAAAATCACGTTCTTCTCGTCGTTGGGATCCTTGGGCAACAGCAGGACTTTCAGCTCTTCCTCGACCTCGGCCACGCGCTGCTCCAGCCTCTGCATCTCGTCTTTGGCATAGGCCAGCATCTCAGGATCGGTCTCGTCCTCGGCCAGCGCCTTGCTCTCCGCGATACCGCGAGTCAGGTCTTTGTACTCGCGATACCTCTCGACCATCGGCTGCAAATCGCTGTGCGCCTTGGCAGTCTTCTGGTAACGCTGCGAGTCAGAGACAATGTCGGGTGAGGCCAGCGCCTGATTCAGCTCTTCGTATTTTGATTCGATTTGCTCTAAGCGTTCAAACATGGGATACCAAACCTTTATTGTACGGAAACATTGTCCAGTTAAGCGGAACCTTCAGGTCCTACACTGAGTTAGCCAACGAGTCCTCGCCTTTGATTGTCATCACGAGGAGGCCTTCAGGCCGACGAGGGACCTGCTCTTGCGCCGCGTGATGGAAAGCAGATCCCTCGCTCCTCAAAGGCGGGTCCGCTCGTGATGGCAATCCTTATAGGTCCTATAGATTCGCTGAAAGTGCTGGCACAACGACTATTAGCGGCGGGAGCCGCTAGGCAATCACCAGCTCGCCGCCGCGCTGTTTTTCCAGCTCCATGGCTTCGTTCAGGGCGGCGATAGCGGTTTCAACCTGGTCGTCTGCCGGGGGCTGGGTAGTAATTCGTTGCAGCCACAGTCCCGGCTTGGTCAGGACGGCAAACATCGACGACCCATGCTTGGCGGCAAAGCGAATCAGTTCATACGAAACGCCGGCAATCACCGGCAACAGCGCGATGCGGAAGCCGAAACGCGCCCAGAAGGTGGTCGCCGGGATCAGCATATAAGTGAACATCGCGATCAGCATCACCGTCATCAGGAAGCTGGTGCCGCAGCGCGGATGAAAAGTCGTATAAGCCTGAGCGTTCTTCACGGTCAGCGGATCGCTGTTCTCGAAGGCAAATACCGTCTTATGCTCGGCGCCGTGATATTGGTACACGCGCTTGATGTCGGGCATCAGCGAGATGCCCCAGATGAACAGCAGGAACAGCCCGATGCGGATTCCGCCGTCGACCACGTTGAACAGGATCTGGTTGCCGAACGCGGGATAGTGGTTCTTCAGCTTGGTGGCCGCCAGCAGCGGCAAAAACTTGTACATGAAGATGAAGAAGCCCAGCGAGAGAACGAGGTTCACGCCAATCACCCAGCCGCTGATCTCGGTCTTCTTCTCTTCTTCGACCGGCAACTGATCGATGGCTACGTTGGCCGAGTAGCGCAGCGCGCGGAAGCCCAGGGTCATCGCCTGTCCCAGCGTCATGACGCCGCGGAGCAGCGGCCAGCCCATCCATTTGTGCTTTTCAGACATCCGCTCCAGCGGCTCGGAATGCGTCGCCAGGGTGCCGTCGGGCTTGCGGACGCAGATGCCCCAGGCGTGCGGCGAGCGCATCATTACGCCTTCCAGCACGGCCTGGCCACCGACCAGGGTGGTTTCTTCCCCACTCTCCAAAGCCGGCAGAAGTTGGACGGCCGCTAAAAATCGCAGATGACGAAGCAATGAACGCATGCTGATTGGATGTTCCTCGAAGGGGTTCGACGCACAATAGCGCTAGCTTAGGGTAAGCAGCCAGCACTTATATGTCAATGCGCGAACAGCGGCTTCCCTGCTCGTGCAGCTTGTTTGAACGGCCTCGGCTATCTCGCCGGGCGCTCTAACCTTCTTCCCGACGGCAGTTAAGTACTCGTCCGCCAGCCAGCCTGATCTTTCGGCTCGATGCGAGCCCGACAAGTTTGGTCACCTCTTCCGGTAAACCTAACTTTTTCATTCGCTTAGCCGCTGACCTACAAACTACTCCCAAATTACCTCCCGAACATTGATCACGGAAACGAACGGGCGCATTGTGCATTCACGAAAGCGGGAATGCGAGCACAACTGGCCCGGCCGCCTTCGTAAGGAAACGCTTCCGGGAGGCCGGATAAACAGCCCACCTCCTGGAAGCTGCGGTGCTAACGAAAGGAGAACGAAGATGCTAGGGAAACTGTTCGACATCCAGAATTTACTTGCGGCGAGCGCGCTGCTCGTCGCCGTCCAGGTCATGTTGCTTTCGACGAGCCCTGCTGCCGCCGAGGTGGGATCGGCACAGGTAGCCCGCCTCCTGGAAACCACCAGATCAAATGGCCGCAGACGGACTCGATAGCACCGCGACCGAAACAGAGATAAGGAGTTCACCATGACAAGCCACAGCGTAAAAACAGTAGCGACTGCAGACACTCCGGCGACGAAAGTTTCGCGGGCCGCGCGCACAGCAAAACGGTTTGCGGCCAGCGCACTGCTGGTCCTGGCCACGCTCTCCTGTGCAGCCGCACAGGTTCCGGATTGCGCCCCCGGCAAGCTCTCTGACTACGAGAAGCTGGGCCCGCAGGGCTGTCTGATCGGCGACAAGAAGTTTGCCAACTTCCGCTATCACCAAGCTTCGGACGGGCTGCCCAGCGATGCTATCTCGCTCACGCCCGGAACCGTGCCCGGCAATGACGATCCGGCGCTGCTGATTGAAGCTTCCTGGGTCGCACCGTCGAATCAGGGCTCGTTCGTCTCGTACACCGTTGAAGCTCAGCCCAAGGCCAAGCCCATCAGCGGAGCCACGCTGGAAATGCAGTATGGCCAGGTCACGGGCACGGGAGAAGCGAAGGTGTTCGCCGAGCTCTGTCCGGTTGCGGGCGATGCGGATCGTTGCGGGATGCCGCAGCTCAAGCTCGAGGTGAAGTTGGACTCCACCTACCCCAAGAAAGCGCTGGACAGTGGTGAGTTGAAAACTCCACTGCGCGCAGTTCGCGTGGTTAGTCCCTTAACGATTGCGACCGGCAAGAGCGGTACGGCGAGCCTGAACGGCTTTATGACCGTGTTTCGTTCGGGCGGAATCCAGGCGTTTGTTCCCGGCGAAAGTTCAACGCCCCCTCGGCCGGCACAGTCGGCCAGTGAACTCGCCAACGAAGCGAGGAGCGGCTTGCGGTGAAGCTTGCTCCTCCAAGGTTAACGCTGTAAGCACCCATGACCATAAGGAGGTCATCATGAAAACGCAAACTATCGATCACCAAGTATTGGCAACCGCATTCTCGAGCGCGAACAACAACCATGATTGTGCAGTCATCGCACCTCACTTTGCCGGGCAAACCGCCATAACCTTGGCATGCATGCTGCTGGCAACTTCGTTGTGCCTACACAGGAATGCTGCGGCCCAGCAATCTTCACTGCCATCGTCGGGGCGGAAAGCGATGACCGCCGAAATTCCGGTTTCTCTGGACAAGTCCGTCGACTCCAAAAAGCTCAAGTCAGGTGAAGAGATCGATGGCAAGGTCGCGACAAACGTGCAGCTTAAAGATGGAACGGTGATTTCGCGCGGGGCAAAGGTTGTCGGCCATGTGACGGAGGCGAAAGCGCGCTCCAATGGCGATGCCGAATCTGCGCTGGGAATTGTGTTTGACCATGTCGACATGCCGGGCGGTAAGGACCTGGCCATTACGTCGGTGGTTCAGGCAGTGGGGCCGAGCCCGAATGCGGGAGTCAACACGGGGGGAGGAATCGACTACGGAGGAATGAACGAAATGACCGAGAAATCGGCCGCACCCCAGTCCTTTACCGCGTCGGTACCGCGCTTGAATGATCAGTCAGTCGGAGTTTTGGGGATCAAGAACTTGCAGCTGGGAACGGATGGCGTGCTGACGTCCAGTCAAAAGACCGTAAAACTCGATAGCGGCACGCAGATGTTGGTTCAAGCTCAGATAGCCGGCAGCTGAGGATCGGGTACAGCCCCCGGCTCAGAGCTTGGGTGACTTGCGAAACATCATGAGTGGTTCAATGGCTTGATATGCGCCTGAGCTTAGCGCATATCAAGTCTGAGCCCTGTTCCTGACTGCCCGCATCCAACTTCCCTGCCATCCTTATGCAACGTCTTGCCGAGTTGTGCGAGCGCATCGCCGCCACCACCAAAAAGACCGAGAAGATCGCGATGGTCGCGGACTATTTCCGCTCGTGCGATCTGACTGACGCCGCGATCTCGGCAGTATTTCTGTCAGGGCGGGCGTTCCCAGCGTTCGACGAGCGCACGCTGCAAATTGGCGGGGCGCTGTTGTGGAAGGTGGCCGCAGAGCTAAGCGGCGCGCGCGAGGCAGCCTTGAGCGCGGCCTATCGCCAGCGTGGCGATCTGGGCGCGGCCGCTTACGATGTCCTGCTGGCGAAAGCTCCGGCGTCTTCGACCATCACACTCCAGGATGTTCGCGGCTCGTTCGACCAGATCGCTGAAACTCGCACCGCTGGGGCTAAGGCGGCTGTGTTGAAAAGCCTGCTGGAGCGGGCGACCGCCCTCGAAACCAAGTACATCCTGAAGATCATTACCGGTGAGCTGCGCATCGGGCTGAAAGAAAGCCTGGTCGAGGAGGCAATCGCCAAAGCCTACGACGATCCGTTAGGCCAAGTGCAACGCGCCAACATGCTGCTGGGCGATATCGGCGGCACGCTGCAACTCGCGGCAGAGCATCGCCTCGATGACGCGCGCATGCGGCTGTTTCACCCCATCGGCTTCATGCTGGCCAGTCCAGCGACGGATGCGGAGGAAGCATTTCAATATTTCGAGCACGCCCTGGTTGAGGATAAGTACGACGGCATTCGC
This sequence comes from uncultured Acidobacteriaceae bacterium, assembly GCA_963833305.1. Lineage (GTDB taxonomy): Bacteria > Acidobacteriota > Terriglobia > Terriglobales > Acidobacteriaceae > Bog-257. Next base: position 422,255 of record CAWHXN010000006.1, read on the forward strand.
GCACAGGCCCATTGCGGCGGCGGGCAGGTGCGGCTGTTCTCGCGCACGCTCGACGAAGTGACGCCATCGTTTCCCGAGCTGATCGCGCCTCTAGGCGAGTTCACCGACGACGTGATCCTCGACGGCGAGATTGTCGCCTGGCGCCATAACGAAGACGGCGGACGAGTCGCGCGATGCCGTTTTCCGAAATCCAGAAGCGGCTGGGCCGCAAGCAAGTCAGCCAGCAGCTGATTTCCGAAGTGCCGGTCGCCTATGTTGTCTTCGACGTGATCTATGCCGGCGGCGAGCTCACCCTCGACCAGCCGCTCTCGCAACGCGCACAGATCCTCGACCGCGTCTTCGCCGGAGCAAATCGCGTGGCGCCGCGTCCGATAGTCAATGCTCAGGGAAACCTGCTGTTCGAGCCGGAAATCGAGGAAGAAGCTGCCGCGTCGGGCTGGGTGCTGCGGGCTCCAGCGATGCGTGCCGACTCCGCCGAGCAGCTGGAACAGTACTTCGAGCAAGCCATGGCGCGCGGCAACGAAGGCCTGATGATCAAGGACCTCGAATCACCTTATATGCCGGGACGCCGCGGCCGCTGGTGGCTGAAGTTGAAGCGCGAACTGGCAACACTCGACGTGGTGGTGACCGCGGCGGAGTTCGGACACGGCAAGCGTATCCACGTGCTCAGCGATTACACCTTCGCGGTGCGCAAAGGCGAGGAACTGGTCAACATCGGCAAGGCGTATTCCGGGCTGACCGACAAGGAAATTGCCGAGCTGACCGAGTGGTTTCTGGCGCACACCGTTGCTGATCACGGACATCTGCGCGAAGTGGAACCAACGATGGTGCTGGAAGTCGCCTTCAATGCCATCATGCGCTCCGATCGCCATGACAGTGGCTATGCGCTGCGCTTCCCGCGGATTGTCCGGGTGCGGCGAGACAAGCTGCCCAAAGAAATTGACACGGTGGAAGAAGTCGAGCGGATTTATAAGCGGCAGCATGGAAGATGAGCCCTCGGCCATCGGCACTCAGCCGTCGGCTATCAGCCAAGTCAGATTCCTGTCGAGGCAGGGCAGGCACTTCTTCAATCCATTCACAGGTGTCATTCCGACCGAGCGGCTTTAGCCCGAGTGGAGGAACCTGCTGTCCCGCACGAGAAGCAGGTCCCTCCGCTTGGACTAAAGTCCTCGGTCGGGATGACAATTTCGAGGCGGCGTGCGGAGTGATTCGACGAGCCAAGGAGATTGGTTGAGGACTCAAGGCCGGGAGCATTGGCTGAATAGCTGATGGCCGACCGCTAGTCGAACACCGTCACATCAAAATTCTTTTTCGCGTGAAGGTTACTTTGCGTCACGTCGACTGCCAGGTTCCACGGACCTGACATATCCACGCTCTTCATCGAAGCCTCATAATCCCCATGACCTTTGGGCGAGAACTTCAGCGCCGTCGTGCCCATATCCATCACTTTCATGGTCAGTGCGCCACTTACTTGCGCGTCGCTCACCGGTTGGCCGCGCTCGTCCGCAATATGGATCGTGAACGTTATGGGCTTGGTCATGCTGGGATGGTCGGGAGAGATTTTCAGCTCCATGCGCCAGGGACTGGCAGAATCCGCGGACGTCGCAGCCTGTGATTGCGCCACCGGTTGTTCGCTGGCTTTCCTGCTGCAGCCCAGCGTAAGTGCCAGACCGGCGGCCACAAGGCTACCCAGCAGGATTCGGCGATGAGTATCCAAACGATTGACTCCTGCTCAATGCGAATGGCCACGGTGTTCGTGGCTGTGGCCCGGGCTGACCGGTATGACGCAACCGTCGGCTGTTTCGCAAACCGTCAGCTCAAACTGGATGGTCGTGTGATGGATGTGGAAGCGCTGTTCCAGTTGCTCGCGGATTGCGCGCAGAATGCTGGCGCTCTCCGAGGCAGGCATATCGCCGACGCTGACATGGCAGGAGAGCGAATGCGTATCGCTGCCAATGCTCCAGACATGCAGGTCGTGCACGGCGTCGACTCCCGGGATCTCGGAGATCGCTCCCCGGATGCGATCCAGTTCCATGCCGCTGGGCGTGCCCTCCAGCAGGATGTTCAGGCTCTCGCGGATGATGCCGATCGACGACCACAGAATCATCACGCCGATCCCTACCGAAAGCGCGGGATCGATCCAGTGCTGCCCGGTAAGCGCGATCACCACGCCGCCCGCAATCACGGCCGCGGTCGACAAGGTGTCGCCAATCTCGTGCAGCAACGCGCTGCGCAAATTGATGTCGCGATGACCACGCATCAGCAACAGCGCGATCCCGCCATTCATCACCACGCCGGCAGCCGCGACCCAAATCATGATACCGGCATTCACGTTGACCGGAGTCTGCAATCGCCGGAAAGCCTCGTACCAGATGTAGAACGAAATCAGGACCAGAGTGAGGCCATTCACGAATGCCGCCAGCACGCCGGCGCGGTTGTAGCCAAAAGTCTTGCGCGCGCTCGGTGGGCGGCCTTGGAGGTACACCGCGCCCCAAGACATCAGCAAAGCCAGAAAGTCGGTAAGGTTATGTCCCGCCTCGGAGAGCAAAGCCAGACTGTGTGATCGAAATCCCGCGACCACCAGCAGCACGATGTAAACCGCCGTGACTCCCAGAGAGAGCCGCAGCACGCGCGAGGTTTTCGCATTGCGCATGTCGGCGGCGTGTACGTGCATACCTTCAGTGTAAAAGCCGGGTCGCTGTCCCATCAACTCGCTTTGTCTCGGCGATCAGGAAACCCCACAGCAGGCAAACTTACATCTAAGCAGCCTGGAGACCACCATGAAGACTAAGACAATGCTGTTAGCGCTGATGTTGGCTTTGACTTCTGCGGTCGCGATGGCCCAGACCCCGAGTGGAAGTTCGGCCGGTCAATCGGCGACTGCGCCCGATCCTCAGGCGGTACCCGACAATTCAGCCAATGCCGGGAATTCCGGTAGCAACGCCATGGCAGCACCGCAGAGCAACGGTGCGCTTCAGTCGCGAATCGAAGATGCGATCCGTAACGAACCTGCGCTTGGGAACAGTCATATCGCGGTCAGCGTGACTGACAATGGCATCGACTTGTCCGGCACCGTCGGTTCGACCAAGGACAAGCAGACGGCGGAACGGATTGCCGAGTCATTCGACGGAAATCGAAAACTGAATGACAGCCTGGTCGTGACCGGACATGGTCACTCAGATATGGCTCCCGACCATTCGGCGATGAACAACGGCGGTACGGGTAACGCGCCGAATCCGGCCATGAATCCTGGCACGAACAATTCCAACAGCAATCCGCCGAAGAATTAGTCTGGCCTGTCGGGAAAGAGAGTTCTGGTTGCCGCATGCAGACCTCATGGTCGGCATCTGATTCGTTATTTTCTGTAACGAAATCTCAACCCGCCCCTCACCGCGCCGGTGTTACAATCTGGCCGCGTCTGCCGCCCCGGCACGACAGGTTCATCCACCGTGCTGCTTCAAGGGCGAGTTGCAGGTGCGAAGGAGAACCCCATGAGTTCTACCATGCCCGCCATCTCTGGCGCCCCGAACGAGCAAAAGCCGCTTTCCGAAGTCGAACGGGTAGTTGACACTTTTGTCGCGCCCAGCAAGACCTTCACCGACCTCCGCCGCAGCGCTAACTGGCTGGTACCGTTTCTGCTGCTTTCAATCGCCAGCATCGCCCTGGTTGTCGTGGTCGACAAGAAGCTCGGCATGGAAAAGGTGGTCGAGAATCAAATGGCGTTGCAGCCCAAAGCGGCGGCCCGGCTGGATCAGTTGGCTCCGGAGCAGCGCGCCGCCCAGATCCAAACCGTAGTGAAGTTCAATCGCATCATCTCCTATGCTTACCCGGTACTCCTGTTGATCATTCTTGCCATCATCGCGGCGGTTCTGATGGCGACGTTCAATTTTGGCTTTGGCGCGGAACTTACCTTCAATCAATGCATGGCTGTCACCATGTACGCCTCATTGCCCGGCATATTGAAAGCGCTGATTGCGATGCTGGTTGTCGGAATGGGCGGCGGTGAAGCGTTCACCTTCCAGAATCCGGTGGCCAGCAACCTGGGCGCGCTGGTCGATCCCAGCTCCCATTTTCTCTATGCGATTGCGACTTCTCTCGACGTCATCACCATCTGGACGCTTGTGCTGACCGGAATTGGCTTCTCCTGCTTGACCAAGGTAAAGCGCGGCACCTGTATGGGGGTCGTCTTCGGATGGTGGGCGGTTGTCGTCCTGGCAGGAGCGGCAATCGGAGCCGCGTTCTCCTAAGGTAGCCGTCGAGCCGGAAATCTGCATCTGTAAATAGTCAGCAAAGTTGTGCTCAAATGTCGGCGCTTCGCCCTAATCGGGAACGCCAACAAAGCAGGGAAGTCATGGCAACAGCGGGAGCAGCAAACTGATATATACTGCGTTTGTTCTATTTTATTAAGATTTTCCGCGATCTTGAAGCGGATCGGGGAGACACTTTTCCATACCCCCCGAAACTTAATAGCATTGGAAGTGATCGAGTCGAGGCCGCTTGTCGTGTCTAGGAACAGGAGTGAGTCGCCGGCATTGATCTTCGCTCTCATAATTCCCGGCGCACATTAATCTGACCGCAGACCCCCAGGACTGGCCATGGGAGGTGTCGCGTGGATCTGGTACTTATACGCGTCTTATTTGTTCTGATTACGGCTCTGGCATCTTACGAATTGCAGCCACTGGGGTTAAGCCGCTGGGCGGCTGCCGGTTTGGGAGCGCTGATTGGCGCTGCCGTCATCCTGTTCGAGCACCGCTTACGTCAGGTTAGCCTGAAACGGCTGATTGGCGCGGTGATTGGCAGCATTCTCGGCATCATCGGAGCCTACCTCTTCAGCCTCGTAATTCGTAACAGCATTGCTCCGGGCGCTACCCAGAGCTTCCTGCAAATCTTTGTCATGCTGCTGATGGCCTACGTCGGCCTGGTGGTGGGAGCCGGCAAGGGCGAACTGCTGAATCTGGCCGCACTGGGCGGCATTTTCGGCGGGGAGAAACAGTCCAAGCGCAGCTACAAGATTCTGGATACCAGCGTCATTATCGACGGGCGCATCGCCGATATTGCCGAGACCGGCTTCCTCGACGGTGTGATCGTGATCCCGCAATTCGTGCTGCGGGAACTGCAACTTGTCGCCGACTCTGCCGACTCGATGAAGCGCAACCGCGGCCGTCGCGGACTAGACATCCTGCAGCGTATTCAGAAGATTGCCACCTTGACCATTCAGATCGTGGAAGATGATTTTCCGGCCGTGCGCGAAGTCGACCTCAAGCTGATCGAATTGGCCAAGGTGTATGAAGGCAAAATTGTTACCAACGATTTCAACCTGAATAAAGTGGCCCAGCTGCAGGGCGTCGAAGTGCTCAACATCAACGAGCTGGCCAATTCGCTGAAGCCGATCGTGCTGCCCGGCGAGATCATGAAGGTCTTCATCCTGAAAGAGGGTAAAGAATACAACCAGGGGGTGGCCTACCTGGACGACGGAACCATGGTGGTGGTCGACAACGCTCGCAAGATGATTGGCAAGAACATCGACATTTCGGTTACGTCGGTATTGCAAACTACTGCCGGCAAGATGATCTTTGGCAAGTTCGACGAGCGTGGAAACATGGCGCCACGTCCGGTTGAAACGCGGCCGGAAATCCGTAAGCCAGTACCGACTGCGGTCGTGCCGGAGACCATCAAGCCCGAACAGGTGTGAGCCCAGGCCGACGCGGGGCGGAGTGTTCAATTTGTATTGAGGGTATGCGGGCGTTTATACTCTGCTCCCCATCATGAAGGTCATCGTTATCATTCCTGCCGCTGGACTGGGGACGCGAATGTCGTCGGCTTCCGGCGGTCCCAAGAGTACCAGCAAACAATTCTTTGAACTGCAGGGGACGCCGATCCTCATTCATACCCTGCGCAAGTTCGCAGAGTGCGACGCCGTCAGCGAAATCATTGTGGCTTTGCGCAAGAACGAAGCTGCGACCTTCCAGAAGCAGATTGCGAAGGAGAACTTCAAGAAGCCGCTGCGGGTTGTAGAAGGCGGTGAGCATCGGCAAAATTCAGTCGCCAACGCCCTGAGGGCAATTGACGCAGCCGACGACGACATTGTCCTGGTGCATGATGCGGTTCGTCCATTTGTCGATCAGGACACGATTGTCGGCGTCATCGAGGCGGTGAAAAAGTACGAAGCCGCGATTGCTGGGGTGCCGGCGATCGATACGGTCAAGCAGGTCGACCGAACTTCGGATGGCGCGGTGGTCATTGCGACGGTTCCGCGCGAGCGAATGGTCTTGGCGCAGACGCCCCAGGGCTTCCGCTTCAGCCTGCTGAAAAAGGCGTTCGACGAAGCCACCGCGGATGGATTTATGGGAACCGACGAGGCATCGTTGATCGAGCGAAGCGGCGGGACGGTCCACGTCGTCATGGGTTCGCCCCGTAACATGAAGATCACTACGCCCGCCGATCTGGAACTGGCGGAATTCTTTCTGGCGCAGGAAAACCGCGAGGCCAGCCTGAGCGGGTAAGGCGGTAATACGGGCGGGAGTTTTCCTGCAGGCCCCATGGTGGAGCTGGCCTTCAGGCCAGCGTCCTGCGCGATAGAAGATCAGGGGCTTTAGCCCCGGCCTCATAAAAACTTGTCAAACTCACAGGTATCCCGCATTCCGCGCATTGGTTTCGGCTGGGACTCACACGAGTTCAAGTCTGGCATTCCGCTGAGAATCGGCGGTGTGTTATTGCCGCACCACAGCGGCTTGGCCGGACATTCCGATGGCGATGTTCTGCTGCACGCCCTCACCGACGCGCTCTTGGGAGCCATTGCTTCCGGCGATATTGGGACCTACTTCCCGCCCACCGATCCGAAATGGAAAGGCGCCGACTCTGCGATGTTTGTTCGCGAAGCTTTGCGATTGGTGGACGAGGCCGGCTACGCGGTCGGCAATGTCGACAGCACGCTCATTCTCGCCGCGCCCAAGATCAGCCAACACGCGACGGCCATCCAGCAGAAAGTCGCAGACCTGCTGGGCATCGAGCCGTCACGCGTCGGTATCAAGGCCAAGACTCCCGAAGGCATGGGCACCGACAATGCCGCCATCGCCCACGTTGCCGTACTGCTGGCCGAGATCAGCTGGCCGTAGCCATAATGTCGGGCAATCTCTAAGTGAGATGCGAGGGCCAGGAAACACTGCGCTTGAAATCGGAGTGCATCAGCAACTCCCGGGCGAGTTCGCAGTTGGGAAGCTCCGCTACGACCACCTGCATCCCAGATTTTCGCCCGTACTTGATCGCGGGTATACAGTCGGTGTCGTTGGACACCAGAACGATGCGGTCGGCGTGCCGATGCTCGCAGTAGCTGGCGATATCCAGGCCAATCTTCAGGTCGACGCCCTTTTGCTCAAAGTCGAGATCGAAGTCGTCATCGGTGAGCGGGATCGATTGGTCGACCGGGATTCGTTTCGGTTTATAACCGCGAAACTTCAGCACTCCCAGGCGCACCGCAAACAGATCTTTGCACGCCAGTTCTTCCAGCCATTTGTCGGACCCGGCGAAGGTGTACGGCTCGCCGGAAACTGGCAGCCGGACTGTCCCTGAATAGGGCGCACAGTCGTAGTACAGTACGCGAAGGATTTCCTCATCGCCCGTTTTACAGCCGAGCGCGAATGCCTCGATAAAAGTGGGATCGTATTTCTTGCCGGCTTTGGCGGCCTTGCCTCGCAGGAAAGCACCATCGATCAGAACGACAATTCTCTTCGCCATAGACAAAAAGCCCTCAGACTTTCGAGGGCTTTTAGAAACCTGCTCGCCTACGAGCGTTGCGGCTATAAGCCGACATTAGCCGCGCTCATTCCGGCCGTCAATCCAAGACTGCTCGAAACACGGAGTGCCTGTGCCAGAACGAAACCTGTCCCGCAATGGCCGCAAGTTCGTGTCTCACCGCGTAAAATAAAGTTTTGGCGAATTGCGCGCTACCACGCCACTTCGCCGAGCTGAATTGAGGCACCGCAATTATGTCGACATCCACCCACGACGAGGAAGCTGCCACAACAACCGGCTCAACTGTTCGGCCGTCAAATTTTGTTCGCGACATCGTCCTCGAAGATCTGAAGACCAACAAGTTCGGCGGGCAAGTCCACACCCGCTTTCCTCCCGAGCCTAATGGTTATCTTCACATCGGCCACGCCAAGTCCATCTGCCTGAACTTTGGGCTGGCAGCCGAGTTCGGCGGGCTAGACTAATCTGCGCTTCGACGACACCAATCCCGAGAAGGAAGAGCAGGAATACGTCGACTCCATCATCACCGACGCCCGTTGGCTGGGCGCCGATTGGGGCGACCGCATGTTCTATGCCTCCGACTACTTCGACCAGCTGCATGCCTGGGCGGTGCAGCTGATCAAAGCGGGTAAGGCTTACGTAGACGATCTGGGCGCCGAGGAAGTCAGAAAGTATCGCGGATCGTTGACTGAGCCGGGTAAAGAAAGTCCCTATCGTAATCGCTCGATCGAAGAGAATCTCGATCTGTTTGAGCGCATGCGGCTAGGCGAATTTCCCGACGGCTCGCGCACCTTGCGCGCCAAGATCGACATGGCATCGCCGAATCTGAACATGCGCGATCCGGTGATGTATCGCATCCTTCACGCCGAGCATCACCGCACCGGCGACAAGTGGTGCATCTACCCCATGTACGACTTCGCGCATGGCCAGTCGGATTCGCTCGAGCAGATCACGCATTCGGTCTGCACCCTGGAATTTGAGGACCATCGCCCGCTGTACAACTGGTTTATCCAGCAGCTGGGCATTTTTCCGTCGCAGCAAATCGAGTTCGATCGCCTGAACCTGACCTACACCCTGCTAAGCAAGCGCAAACTGCTGCAACTGGTGCAGGAGGGCCGGGTGCGCGGCTGGGACGATCCTCGCATGCCGACGCTCTCTGGCATTCGCCGCCGCGGCTACACGCCCGAGGCGATTCGCAACTTCTGCGCCGCCATCGGCGTGTCGAAGACCAACGGCATCATCGATCTCGCCATGCTGGAGCACTTTGTGCGCGACGACCTGAACACGCGCGCCCCGCGAGTGATGGCTGTGCTGCGTCCGCTGCGGGTCGTCATCGACAACTATCCCGAGGGCAAGGTCGAAGAGTTGGAGGCGGTCAACAATCCCGAAGATGCCGCGCGCCGGCACCCGGAAGGTGCCGTTCTCGCGCGTGCTCTACATCGAGCAGGACGACTTCCGCGAGGTTCCGCCGAAGAAGTTCTTCCGGCTGTTTCCGGGACAGGAAGTGCGGCTGCGCGGCGGGTATTTCATCACCTGCACTGGCGTGGTGAAGGACGAGAAGACCGGCGAAGTGGTCGAGGTGCATTGCACCTACGATCCGGCGACGCGCAGCGGCAACGCACCTGACGGCCGCAAGGTGAAGGCGACGATTCACTGGGTGTCGGCGCAACATGCTATCGATGCGGAGGTCCGGTTGTACGAGAACCTGTTCACGACGGAAAATCCCGGCGACGTGCCCGAAGGCCAGGACTTCACGGTGAATCTGAATCCGAACTCGCTGGAAATCTTGACTGGCGCCAAGCTGGAGCCGTCGCTGGCCGGTGCGAAGCCGGGCGATCGCTATCAGTTTGAGCGGCTGGGATATTTCTGCGCCGATCTCGATTCGAAGCCCGGGGCGCTGGTGTTCAACCGCACCGTGCCGTTGCGAGATACCTGGGCGAAGATTGAGAAGCGGGAAAAGAGCAGCAAGTAAGAAAGTGTCATCCCGACCGAGGACTTCAGTCCGAGCGGAGGCTCGCTTCGCTCGCTCGGCATGACACCACTACAAGGTTGCTTCGCGATTGATTGAATACCCATAATGACTTCTAATCCACGAACGCCTATTTCTCCCCGTCTTCGTTTTGCGCCTTCGCCCACCGGCTACCTGCATGTCGGTGGAGCGCGCACCGCCTTATTCAACTGGCTGTTCGCGCGGCATAACGGCGGCACGCTCATTCTCCGCATCGAAGACACCGACCTCGAGCGCTCCACGCCCGAGATGGTGGAAGGCATTCTGGTTGGGTTGCGCTGGCTGGGAATCGACTGGGACGAAGGGCCGTTCTTCCAGACCAATCGCATGGAACTCTACCGCGCCGCCGCGGGACACCTGATCAACAGCGGCCACGCTTATTACTGCTTCTGCAGCAAAGAAGAACTGGAGCAGCAGCGCGCGCAGGCGGTCGCCGAAGGCCGCGTTCCCCGCGACATCGCTTGCCGCGGTCTAGCGCCAGAAGAAGCTCATCGCCGTCGTGGCGCTGGTGAGGGCGCTGCCATTCGTTTTGCCGTTCCCGAAGGTGGCAATACGGCTTTCGATGATGCAGTATTCGGTCACGTGGAGTTCGCTAATTCCGAAATCGAGGACTTCGTCCTGCTGCGCTCCGATGGCGTGCCGACGTATCACCTCAGCGTAGTGGTCGACGACATTGACATGCGCATGACGCACGTCCTGCGCGGCGCCGACCATCTTTCCAACACGCCCAAGCAGGTCATGCTGTACGAGGCGCTCGGCCGGCCACTGCCGGTGTTTGCGCATGTGCCATTGATCCTCGGCCCAGACAAGACGCGGCTCAGCAAACGACACGGCGCGACCAGCGTCATCGCCTACAAGGACGAAGGCATTGTTCCTGAGGCCTTCCGCAATTTTCTGTCGCTGCTGGGCTGGACTCCGCCGAATTCATCGCAGGAGATTCTGCACGACCGCGAGTTGATCGATCTCTTCGACCTGAGCGGCATTCAGAAATCGAACGCGATTTTCGATCGCGGCAAGCTCGACTGGTTCAATTCCGAGTACCTGCGCGCGACGTCGGCCGCGCTGTTGTTGCCGCTGATCGAAGACGAGTGGAAGAAGGTTGATCTCATTCCATTCCAGACCAGCCGTGAGGCCATGGAGTCCACGGTCGACCTGGTGAAGCCGCGGGCGCGCAACCTCAAGGACTTTGCGACTCTGTTTCGCGGTTATTTCAGCGACGAGTTCGAAATCGATCCCGCGGCGGCGCAGAAGTTTTTGAAGGACGACGCGGTGCGCGCGATGCTGGTGGAACTTGGCGTCGCGTTACGAGCAGGCGCCCGAGTTTTCCGAGGCGAGTACGGAGCAAGTCCTGCGCGAGTTTGCCGAAGAGAAGGGCGTGAAAGCGGGCGCGCTGATCAATGGCGCACGCGTCGCGCTAACGGGACAGGGCGTCGCTCCGAGTTTATTTGCGGTGATGGCAAATCTGGGGCAGGAACGCACCGTGACAAGGCTGAAGCGTTGTACCACGTTGTAGCGGCGTCGAAGGACCGCAGATCCCTCGGCTCGCTGCGCTCGCTCGGGATGACAACAGGGGAAGGAAGCTTGGTTCTGCGCCGAGAAAGCCTGCCCCCAGCCAGTGCCAGAATATCGGCATACAGCGAAAGCCCGCGCTAGCTATTTCTTAACCACTGTCACCTGAAACTGCACCGGAATGGTTTTCGGCGGATAGCAGGCGCTGTGATCGCAGGCCTGGAACCGCAGTGTGCCGGTCACGGGATAGGTGCCCGCGGCGGCGTTGGCAGGAGCCTTCACTATCGTGTCTATGCTGAAGTCTCCGCTATAAACGCTGAGCTTTTCGTCTGGCGAAAACGGGAAGGTCACGTCCTGGCCGGGAGGATATTTCACATCGGCGATCGTCACCTGGTCGGGCGTGGTCAGCTTTAAGACGGTGGGGATCAACAATTCCGACTTCGGCGTGTGCGAGTTGATGTGAAAGTCGGGGCCGATTCTGAAATCCAGATTGACTTCTGTGCTGGCGCCGGCGCGGACTTGAACATTGCCAACGGGAGCCATCACCACCGATGGCACTCTTTCGCCGGGTCCTTGTGCCACGGCAAAACCGGCACACAGTAAGGCAAGCAGAAGGAAAGCGCGAGTGTTCCTCATTGCGCGGTGTCTTTCACGGGTGTCTTGACCTGGGCAGCGGCCTGGCTCTGTTGGGGGGCGGGGATGGGACGAGCGGTGGTGTTCAACGTCTTTCTAACCGCCTCTTCTATGTCTTTGCGATCGAGTAAACCGGTCAGCTTGGTAACAATGGTTCCGTCGCGGCCGATGAAGAAGCTGGTCGGCAGATATTCCACGTTGCCATAATCGTCAGAGATCTGGTCGGTCCCCAACAGAATGGGATAGTTCACACCCATCTCGCTGGCAAACTGCGCGATTTTGTCGGGGGCGGAATCGTCCATGGCCACGCCCAGAATTACCAAACCATCCTTGCCATATTGCTTTTGCAAATCGGCGAACCACGGCATCTCGACTTTGCACGGCGGGCACCAGGTAGCCCAGAAGTTCAACAGGACTGCCTTGCCACGGAATTCAGATAGCCTCACCTTACTTCCATCCAGAGCCGGAAGTTGGAAATCGGGAGCCGGAACTCCCTGAACATCCCCGACCAGTCGCAGAGGGCCGTGTTTGTGGGTGCGTTCCAGATACTTGCCGCTTGCCAGCATCGCCAGGACAGCCACAAAGAGCGCTACAAAGACCAACGCATTACGTTTCACAGCAAGCACCTCTACAGCGAGAACCGGTTCAGGAACGACAAATAGCCTGAAAGCAATTTTAAATTGTTTAGGAAGATTAGCACTCCCACGGCGATCAGGAGTATGCCGCTGATGACTTCGACGGTGTGCAAATGGCGCCGGAAGCGCCCATAGAATGACAGAAATCGATCCACTCCCAGTGAAGTCAGCAGGAAAGGAACCGCCAGACCAAGGGAGTACACCGCCAGCAGAACAATTCCCTTCAAAACGGTTTGTTGGGCGCCAGCCAATACCAGAATCGTCGCCAGGATAGGACCGATACACGGTGTCCAGCCGAAAGCGAAAGCAAAGCCGACGGCGAAGGAACCGACTGCACTGGATCCGCCCTTCACGTCGTGCAGCCGCTTGTCGGCATAAAGCGCTTTGATCTTCCAAATGCCGGTCAAATGTAAACCGAAGATGATGACAATAACGCCGGCTATCTTCGACAGCAGCGAGTGATATTCGTTCACCACCTGGCCTATGCCGGTGGCAACCGCCCCCAAGGCAATGAACACCACGCTGAACCCGAGGACGAAGGTCACCGAGTGCAACATCACCGTGCGCAGCATTCGGCGCTCGGGCGATTGCAGGTCCTCTACGCTAGCCCCTGAAATCAAAGACACATACCCTGGCACCAGCGGAAGCACGCAGGGGGACAAAAACGACAAAATGCCCGCCAGAAAGGCCGCCAGCGGTAGGGGCAGGTTATGCATAGCTCATTGTAACAACGTGGCTTGACATGAAGGCGATTCTTCGACCGCCGGTTCCTCTGCCCTGACAGACGTGCGATCGGGGTAAAAGTTACACAAAGGTACCGGATTTCGCGACCGGCGGTTGGGGCATCACAATAGCCGGCTTGCGCAGGCCCGACCAGGTTTCTGAGATAACGATAGAATCCCCGGGATTATGCGGGTCATACTTTACCGAAGCTGGCAGTCCCAGCCGGCAGGAGTAAAGATCGATAAACTGGCGCAGATAGGTAACGTCTTGCGAGGCTTCGTAGGTGACCCCGGCCACGTCGTAGGTGTAAACCAACAGCAGCATCTGTTGCCCGGAATTGTCTTCCTCCAATTCCAGAACGTCGATGACATTGCCGTCAATGATGCGGCCGCCTCGGCTGATATCGGTGCGGCGCTCCCATTCCAACTGCTTGGCCGATTTCTTATTCTTGCGCGAAAGCAGGGCATAGCCAATGATGGCCGCCGTGGCGCCAAAGGCGAGAATGGGATAGAGCCGGTACGAGTTCATGTGAGGTCGCTGCGAGGGTCGTAAACCTTGATATCAAGATTAGCGGGATAGGATGCGCAAGGGAACAGGAAAATTCTGATCGCGACGATTTCCTGGATCGACGATTTGTTGGGGATATGAGGCGGAGGCCCAATCTCCGAGCGGCAGGGGCAATGAGCGGAACCGCAGATCCCTCCGCTCCGGTCTGGATGACAATTAAATTCATAGGTGTGAACGCCCACCTGGTTGGGGGATCCCGCGTTCAATCTGCGAAATCCACCACCGGGTTCGCCAGAGCGCCCACGCCTTCCACGGTTACTTCGACATTGTCACCCGCCTGCAAGGGGCCGACACCCACTGGCGTTCCAGTCGCGATCAGGTCACCGGGCAGCAGGGTCATCACCTGACTGATGAAGCGAATTACCAGGTCGAGCGGGAATAGAAAGTCGGTGGTCGTGCCATTCTGCCGAAGCTCGCCATTGACGCGGGTTTGCACGCGGAGCCCTTTCCAGGGATCCAGGTTTTCAACCACTCCCGGCCCGACCGGGCAGAAAGTGTCAAAGCTCTTGGCGCGGGTCCACTGGCCGTCTTTTTCCTGCAGGTCGCGAGCCGTCACATCGTTGACGCAGGTGTAGCCCAGTATGTAAGGCCGGACGTCGTCATTATCACGCAAACGGTAGCAGCGCCGGGCAATCACCACTCCCAACTCGCCTTCGTAATCCACCCGCTGCGAGAGCGCCACGGGACGGCGAATCTCATCACCCGGACCGATGAGCGACGACGGCGGTTTCAAGAAGATCAGTGGTTCGGTGGGAATAGGATGGTTCAGTTCTTTGGCGTGCTCGCGGTAGTTGCGGCCGATGCAGACAATCTTGGACGGCTCTACCGGAGCCAGCAAACGAACCGAGTTCAAGGGCAGTTCGCTGCGTTCGCCCGCGTCGAATTCGGCAAACGACTGGGGATGCTTAGTCAGGGTGCGACTAATCGTCGGCTTGCCCCCGACACTTTCGATGAGGCCGTAGCGGGTGGCATCTTGATATTGGTAGCGGCAGTAAGGCATGACATCCTTTCGTGAATATTCTATGAATCACTTACCCGGCACGGTCTCGCTCGCCGGCGTCGAACGCGGACTTTCGTTGGCACGCAGGTCGACAGCGGAGACGGCGTAATAATATTTCTTTCCTCGCTCGATGGCTTCGTCACGATACGAAGGAACCTGGACCAGTTGGGTGTTCAGCTTCTGCGGCTGACCGCCCTCGATCCAGCGAAAGACGTTGTATCCGGCCAGGTCGCCTTCGATATTTGGCGCCCAGGTCAGGTCGATGAACGCCTTTTGTCCTACACCGGAAAAAACGGCCTGCAGCCCGGCAGGCTGGGCGGGCGGATAAATGTCGCGGGTGAAGATCTCGACCGGTTTGGAATCATCGCCTTCCACGGAGGCATTCATCCCGCTGGAATGGACCTCGCTGAGCGTGGTGACGCGATATTCATACTTCTGCTCCCAGCCAAAAGTCTTGTCGAGATACGATCCCGTGGCCGAGGGCGTTACGTCTTCGAGAACGACGTATGCCGGCGCGCCGACCGGCCTTCTCATGATGCGGTAGCGATACGTAACTCCCGACGGAGGCACCGGCGGAGTTGGGCCGACCCAGGAGATGCGTACGGCGGTTTCGCTGAGGGAAGCTGACAGCTCCTCGGGAGCCGGAATGGTGGGCACAACCGGAATCGCCACCTGGTTGGACAGTCCGGAACTGCGGCCGTGCGAGTTCACCTCTTCGACCGCATAGGTCACGAATCCTGCTGGATCCTCCATGCCCAGCTGAGGAGGAAGCTTGTCGACATAATGGATTCGAACCGCTCCCGGTGGCGCTTCGCCTTTTTCTTTCTGTTGCGGACGCGGGGTGGGCGGCGCAACTTCAGCCACCACAGTGCATGTAGCCATGAGAGTGATTCCGGGGCGGCGGCAGACGCGGGAAACCGGATTATGCTTGACCAGCGTGTGATCGGTGTTCTTGCGCGGCAGAGTCCACTCCAGGTCCACCCGATTGCCCCGGCGTGAAGCGGTTAGATCGTCGACCGGCAACGATAAATTCAGCGATGGCAAGGCCGGTGCGCCGGGAGTACCGCAACCGGGTAACGCTGCCAAGAGCATCAGACTTCCTATCAGACCGCCGAGCCGAAGTCGCATGAAACTAACAGGGTAACAAATCGCGAAAAACACAGCTCGGGTGCAACCTCGACATCGGCGCCGGGTTGAACGCGTCGAGGTCGTTGCCGCAAGCCCACAGTTCCCACGTATTCTATTCAGCAGGAGAAGTCATGATGCCTTCCAGGCTGGTTATGTCCGCAATGATTCTGGTTGCATTCGCCGTTAATAGTGCTGCGCAGAACGCGCCGGCACAGCCCGGCAAGAGTCCAGCCTCGACGGCGGCTTCAGCGCAGGTGGACAAGGCGTACTTGCAAAGCATCTGGGACGGCTGGGCCTCAAATGATGTTGAAAAGCAGGGCCGATTTTATGTACAGGGTTCGGGCCACCTGTTCTTTGACGTAGCGCCGCTCAAATACACCAGTTGGGACGAGTACAAGGCGGGGGTGGCTCCGTCGCTGAAAGACGCCCCCAAGGTGACGTTCACCTTGAACGACGACGTACAAATTCATCCCGAAGGGAAAATTGCCTGGGTGGATGGAACGTTGAACATGGAAGGGGCGTCGCCGCAGGGCGAGAAGCAAACCTTAACGCTGCGCTGGACGGCGATTCTGGAGCGGGAGCAGGATGGCCGCTGGCTGATTCAGCACGAACACGTCTCGGTCCCGGCCGAGCCGCCGCAACAGTAGGTCTTTCTGGCGAGCGCCTGATGCAACCGAGAGTTGGTTGGTCCGGCAGTGAAGGGTAGTGCGGCGCTTAGCGCCGCGTTCACAACGAATCAAGAATTGCGTCAGGCATAAGAGTGGTAGTGCGGCTGAACGCCGACCTGAAGGTCGGCTCTCCCGATCACTGCGTGGCGTTGTCACTTGCAAGCGGGTCGACCCGTAACAGAGCCCTGCGCTTCATCCGTCCAGCTTCTTCGCCAGCAGTTCGTTCACCAGCGTGGGATTGGCCTGCCCTTTCGACGCCTTCATCACCTGGCCGACAAAGAACGCGATGACCGTCTTCTTACCGCCGCGATACTGTTCCAACTGTTTGGGATTGCCGGCCATCACCTCGTCGATGATCTTCTCGATGGCCGCTGTATCGGTGATCTGCTGCGGCTTCTCTTTCTCGTAGATGGCGGGAAAGTCTTCGCCGCGCTCGAAGGCCAGGTCATAAAGATCCTTGAGCATCTTGCCGCTGATGGCGCCGCTCTCGACCAGGTCCGCCGATAGAGCAACACCTTTCATCGAGATGGGCGACTGCTCGATCTCCAAACCTTTGGCCTTCAGCCGCCCCATCAGTTCACCCTGCACCAGATTGGCAACTCTTTTGGGATTTTTCGCCGCGCCGGCTGCCTCTTCAAACTGATCGGCCAGCGTGCGGCTGCTGGTCAGCGTGGCCGCGTCATATTCGGTGATGCCGTACTGCGTTACCAGGCGGGCTCGCCGCGCCTCGGGCAATTCCGGAAGCTCGGAGATGATCTGCTGACGCCACTTCTCATCGACCACCAGCGGCAGCAGATCCGGCTCGGGGAAATAGCGGTAATCGTGCGCCTGTTCCTTGCTGCGCATGCCGTACGTCTTACCCTCGCCGGAGTTGTAAAGGCGCGTCTCCTGCTACGATCTTGCCGCCCGACTCGATCACCTCTTCGTGGCGCTCGATCTCGTACTCCAGCGCCTGGCGGATGAAGCGGAACGAGTTGACGTTCTTCACTTCCGTCTTGGTGCCGAGTTCCTTCTGACCGCGCGGCCGGATGCTGATGTTGGCGTCGCAGCGCAGCGAGCCTTCTTCCATGTTGCAATCGCTCACGCCGGTGTAAAGGATGATTTCCTTCAGGCGCGTCAGGTATTCGTGGGCTTCATCGGGCGAGCTGATATCGGGCTCGCTGACAATCTCGATCAGCGGCACCCCCGAGCGGTTCAAGTCGATCGAGGTCCACTCGTGGCTGTCGGGCAGGCCGTCGTGCAGGCTCTTGCCGGCATCTTCTTCCAGATGCACGCGGGTGATGCCGATGCGCTTCGGACCGTTCGCGGTTTTGATCTCGATGTAGCCAAACTCGGCCAGCGGCTTGTCATACTGCGAGATCTGATAGCCCTTGGGCAAGTCAGGATAAAAGTAGTTCTTGCGGGCGAAGATTGAGGTTTCGTTGATCCGGCAGTTGAGGGCAGTCGCCGCCAGCACGGCAAACTCGACCGCGCGCTTGTTCAGCACCGGCAGCGGTCCGGGCAGCCCGAGACATACCGGGCAAACATTGGTGTTGGGCGGATCTCCGAAGTGGGTCGAGCAGCCGCAGAAGATCTTGGTCTTGGTCAGGAGCTGGACATGGACTTCTAAACCGATGACGGGTTCGTACTTGGAGAGCGCGGCTACGGGAGCTTCGGGGCTGGCGGCCATAATGCTCGATTATAGCGGCCCTGAACGGCTACCACGGCGTGACGTTCAAGCTGCAGATAAACGCGCTGCCCCAGACGACGAATCCTGCCGCACCCACCAGCAAGTACAACCGGCGTTCCGATGCATTGTGCAAAGTCGGCAGCGGCAGAGGAGAGCCCAGCGAACGGTGAAACGATGTCACCAGCAGTCCGCCAAATCCGATGAGGGTCATCGATCCGCCAAAGGCCAAGCCCGCCATGATGAGCACATAACTGAGGCTGAACACAGCACACCCCATTTCTTGCCCACAGGCTAGACCCGCCGCGAAATTTCTGCAAGCGGAGATGACGGCTATAAGCCCGGCCAGGCGATTGACTCGTCTGCGGCTCTAAGCTACTCTCAACCCCAGAACGCGAGCCCTTTTGCCCGGCGCGCATTGAAGGAACTCGCCGGATCCTCCCGCCAACGTCCGATCGGGAACCATGGGCGCTACCACTTATGATCGAATAGGATCAGGATTCTTGTTAGCTGCGACCATGCTGGCTCCCCTGCAAATCATCTGTATCGCCGTGTTCACGCTGGCTTGCGTGGTCATGTTCTATGCGCTGTTCGGCTATCCCCTGCTGCTGGACTGGATGGCCGCCCGCTCCCATAATCCAGTGCAGAAAGATGACAAGCTGCGCACGGTTTCGTTCGTCATCGCGGTCTACAACGGGGAAAAGTTTCTCGAGCGTAAGCTGAAGGCGATTTTCGCGCAGAACTATCCTCGCGAGTTGATGGATGTGCTGGTGGTTTCCGACGGCTCGACCGATCGCACCGACGACATAGCGCGCAGCTTTGCCAATCAAGGTGTACGCTTCCTGCGGGTCGCACACGGCGGCAAGGCAGCAGCGCTAAATGCCGGCGTGCCGCTGGTTTCGGGGGAAATCGTGGCGCTCAACGACGTTCGCCAGACGCTCGATCCTGACTGCCTGCGCAACATCATCGCCTGCTTCGGCGATCCCAAAGTCGGCGCGGTCAGCCCGCAGACCATCATCGTGCAAGGCGAGACTCATGAGGAGACGACCACCAGCCTTTACTGGCGATACGAGCATTGGATCCGGCTGCGCCTGACGCGCCTGGATTCAACTTTCGGCTACAGTGGCGCCTTCGCCGCCATCCGCCGCTCACTGTGGACGCCGCTGCCGCCGGGCACACTGCTCGACGATGTTTACGAGCCGCTGGTGGCGTTCTTCAAGGGCTATCGCATCCTGATGGAACCGACTGCCACAATGTATGACTACCCCACTGTGCTGCATTCGGAATTCCGGCGGAAGGTTAGGCTGCAGGCGGGTTTGTATCAGATGCTCAAGATTATGCCCGAGCTGTTGAGCTCGAGGAACCGGATGCGGCTGCATTTCCTGTCAGCCAAATACGGACGCATCGTCATACCGTATTGCCTGATCGCGGTCGCGCTGGCGACCATCGGATTGCCGCCCGTATTGGCGGGCCGCGGCGGCCTGGGGACAGGTGCTGTTCTACGGGCTGGCGCTGCTGGACGCGGCGATTCCCGATGGAGTTTCCCTGAAGAAAGTGACCTCGCCGATCCGCACCTTCGTTGTGCTGATGGCGGCTTCGCTGGCTGCGGTGCGCGTGTATTTCGTGCAGCCCACCAGCCTGTGGAAAGAAGCATCGTACCGGTCGGCCATTGCGGAGCCGGCTGCTCAACCGGCCGATTCGCCAGAATCGAAGGTGCCGACTGGGACCGAAGTGTGAGTATGACTTTCGCCTTGGCGGCTGCTGGAAATCTCAAGAGCAGATCCCTCACCGGCTGAAGCCGGTTCGTGATGACAAGTCAAGGGGGTTCTGCGGCGAACCAATGACACTGGAGCAGAGTCGAAGGTTCTTAAGCCAGAGATTTCCCCTCTGACGAATTCCGCGATCCGTTTCCGGGCACGCCTGTCGTAGTATCCTGCTATATGGTTGGGACGGCGGACACGAAGCGATCGGGTTTTCACCACGGGAGCAAATTTGCCACTGCCAAACCCATCGTCGGGCCAAGCGCCGGAACGCAGACACGCTATGAGTGCTTTTGAACAGGGGCCGCAGGATGGCGTCGGGCCGGGACACGGTGGCCCCATTCTGGTGATGCCGCCTCCGCCGCGACAGCCGAGCAAGTGGCTGATCTGGAAGAACCGGATTTTCCTGGTTATATTCGTACTGTTTTGTCTAGAGATCGGCATTGTCCTGACAGTTCTTCCCTGGACACGGATTTGGACGGGAAACTCAGTACTGGCGGCTTTCCCCCAGCTACAGGATTTCGTGAGGTATGACTTTGTTCGCGGCCTGATCAGCGGCCTGGGCTTGGTCGACATCTGGATGGGAGTCGCCGAAGCGGTCCGCTATCGCGAGTCGGTGGACTGATCGAGCAACCTGCCTGAAGCTGGTTGCCTTCCTTGAACTCATCACGATTTGCAAGCTCATTAAGGTCCCATGACAGACAAGAACGACGAACTGTTGCGTCACAATCGGGCACCACTGGCCTACGAGAACAAGAAATTCCTTAACGGCCCTGACGGCCGCATTCTCCGCATACTGGCCGAATATCAGGAGCCGCTGGCGCGCATCCGGCGGGAACGCATCCAGGACACCATCGTGTTCTTCGGCTCGGCGCGCTTCCATAGCCGCTCGGAAGCGGAAGAAGGATTGCATTTGCTCGACAAGCCCGGTTCGGCGGCGCCCGCTCCTCCCGAAGAGCAGGAGCGGATTCGGCTAGCCAAGGCCGATGTCGAGATGGCGCGGTATTACGAGGACGCACGCCAGTTGGCGTTTCTCATCACCTCGTGGACCAAGACCATCAATCAGCCGCGGCATCGCTTTGTGATCTGCACCGGCGGTGGACCGGGCATCATGGAAGCCGCGAACCTGGGCGCGTCAGAGGCGGGCGGCAAGAGCATCGGCATGAACATCAATCTGCCGTTCGAGCAGATGCCTAACCCCTACATCACGCCCGAGCTGAACTTTGAGTTTCATTACTTCTTCATGCGCAAGCTGTGGTTCGCCTACCTGGCCAAGGCGCTCATCGTTTTTCCCGGCGGCTTCGGCACCATGGATGAAATGTTCGAGTTGCTAACCCTGGCGCAAACCGAGAAGCTGGCAAAACGCATTTGCGTCGTAATTTATGGCCGGGACTACTGGGACAAGGTCATCAACTTTCAGGCCTTGGTAGATGCGGGCACCATCTCGCCAAAAGACCTCAACCTGTTCCACTGGGCCAACACGCCCGAAGAAGCGTTTGAGTGCGTCCGCTCGGACCTAACGAAACATCACCTGCAGCCCATGTCGACACGCGACAAAGAGCCGGATATAGCCAAGACGCGGCCGTAAAGAAGCCGGTTCCCTCCCAAGACTTTTGCAACTCGGCAACAGTGCTACTAAAGTACTAGCGCCGTGTGATCTGCATCACAGCCTGTCATCGACCGCGACTGCGACCATTGCACTGCCTATGATTTCGCGCCCTTCGGCATGTGCTGGCCACCCGTCCGTCTGTTCCACGTGGAAAGTCTCGATCGTTAGCTGTTTTCCCAGCGAACGTCGGAAAGGGTCGGCTAGTTGTGAGTGACCTGGTCCAGATTTCGGCCCTGTCTCCGTTTCCAAGACAATCGGGAGCTACGCGTGCTTATCACGCGATGATCAAGCCCGTCGGCGCGATCTGCAATCTGGATTGCACGTATTGCTATTACCTGCACAAAGAAGATCTCCTCGGCAGCTCAAGTAAGTTCCGCATCACCGACGAAGTTCTGGAAACCCACATCAAGCAATACATCGAGGGACAGGATCGCGACGTAGTGGTTTTCTCCTGGCAAGGCGGCGAGCCCACTTTGCTGGGCTTGGAATTTTTCCATAAGGTGGTTGAACTCGAGCAGAAGTACAAGAAGCCCAGTCAGCGAATCGAGAACGATCTGCAAACCAATGGCACCCTGCTCACTGACGAGTGGGGCGTGTTCCTTAAGCAGCATGGCTTTCTGGTCGGCCTCAGCATCGATGGGCCCAAGGAACTGCACGATCACTATCGCGTGGCCAAAGACGGCAAGCCGACGTTCGACAAAGTTTTTGCCGCCTCGCAGATGTTGCATCGCCACCGCGTGCCCTTCAATGTGCTATGCGTCGTCAATCGAGTGAATGCCCGGCGCCCGCTGGACGTGTAC
Source organism: uncultured Acidobacteriaceae bacterium (assembly GCA_963833305.1). GTDB lineage: Bacteria > Acidobacteriota > Terriglobia > Terriglobales > Acidobacteriaceae > Bog-257. The sequence continues at coordinate 444,710 of CAWHXN010000006.1, forward strand.
CGCTTTCTGAAGAACGAAGTCCGGCCGCGAGAAATGCAGTTTATTCCCTGCGTCGAGCCGAAAGATTTCACCAGTGTTGCGCCTCAAAAGTGGGATGCGCAGTCGTTGCCCATTAAGGATTCTCCTGCTGCCCATCCGGGAACGCCGAACTCGATTGTTACCGACTGGTCAGTCGATCCTGACGATTGGGGTTACTTCCTGTGCAAGGTTTGGGATGACTGGTACCGGCGCGATATCGGCAAGGTTTTCATCAACCATTTTGAAACTGCCGTGGCCCAGTGGATGGGAAAAGAATCGCAACTGTGCATCTACCACGAGTTTTGCGGCAAAGGCGTGGCGCTGGAGCACGATGGCAATCTCTACTCCTGCGACCACTATGTCTATCCCGAATACAAACTCGGCAACATACTGGAGACAGTCAAGCTCGCGCATGGTTTTCTCCGAGCAGCAGCGCCAGTTCGGATTCAACAAGTTCAATTCTCTGCCGCGCCAGTGCCGCGAGTGCAGCTTCCTCTTCGCCTGCAACGGCGAGTGCCCGAAACATCGGGTGATCCGCACCCGCGACGGCGAGCCCGGCCTGAATTACCTGTGCAGCGGACTACAGAAGTACTGGCACCACATCGATGGCGACGTCAAAGACATCTGCCGCCGCATAGCCAGCGGAGAGCCTTTGCGCCCGTCCTAGATGAACGCCGGCAAAGGCGCCCGCAACGGCCCGGATCTCGGAGTCCGCTTCCTCAGGCTTGCGTAGCTGTGCTGAATCTGTGAAAGGTGAATGAAGTGGAAAGCAAGTTCAAACATGTAAAAGGTCCCGGGGAAACACTCGAATCCATCTGCATGGAGTGCCTGCTTACCGCGGGCATCTGCCGGTCGGAAGAAGAACTGGCAGCGCGGGAAGACCAGCACGAATGTGAGGGCGCAGCCAACGTGTTGCAGTTCCGGCAGAACGTCGAGCAGGACGTCTAGAACCCTGATCCACACCTTCGTTGGGCGCGGCCCCCGCCGCAGAAGCAGTAAAGGCTGTCTGCAAGTTACGAGTTACTAAGACAAATAGTGGATTGGGAACGTGAACCGTCGTTATTGAAGGTCAGCTGTGGCTCGCAAGAAGACTGGCAATAGTTAGCAGTTTTGCCAGTAGCTTGGGCTCCGACAAATGTTTACGATTTAGCACCTATCACAAGATCTCCTGGCCGGCTGCGAGTTGCACGGGGCTGGCTCTGTCTAGCGGGTTTAGCCCAGAAACCCTTCTTCTTATTTTCCTACCCTCCGCTTGCGGAGACTAACCGGTGATCTACCAGCAAGGAGAAAAGTTATATGGATTTTGGTGCAGGCATTCGAAGATTTGCCATGGGAGCGCTCGCCGTCGCCAGTGTTCTGGCAGGCGGAAGTGCGACTTTACACGCGCAAGCGGCAGGTGCGAAGCAACCTAACATCGTTGTAATCATGGGCGACGACATCGGCATGTGGAACATCGGCGCTTACCATCGCGGCATGATGGCGGGCACTACGCCCAACCTCGACAAGATGGCGAAGGAAGGCATGATCTTCACCGACTACTACGCCGAGGCGAGCTGCACGGCAGGTCGCGCGAACTTCATCACCGGGGAACTGCCGATCCGCACCGGCATGACCACGGTTGGGCAGGCTGGCGCCAAGATCGGGATTCCCGCTGAAGCGGTGACTACGGCCACGATCCTGAAGTCGATGGGCTATGCCACCGGACAGTTCGGCAAGAATCATCTTGGCGACAGGAACGAGTATCTCCCCTGCGTTCACGGTTTTGATGAATTCTTCGGCTACTTGTATCACTTGGACGCGATGGAAGACCCGGCGCATCCGAACTATCCCCAGAATCTGCTGAACGAGGTTGGGCCGCGCAACATGGTTCATTGCTGGGCCACCGACAAGAACGACACGACGGACATGCCCCGCTGGGGGCCGGTGGGCAAACAGAGAATTGAGGATGCGGGCACCCTCTATCCCAAGCGGATGGAGACGGTGGACGATGAAATTCTCGACCTTACGCTCAAGTTCATGGACAAGTCGAAGGCCGACAACAAGCCCTTCTTCGTGTGGCTGAACCCGACCCGCATGCACATCGTCACGCACCTCTCCCCTAAGTATGAGGCGCTGCGCAACTCCGAAAATGGCTGGTCGATAGAAGAAGCGGGCATGGTGCAACTCGACGACATCGTCGGTTCCGTTATGCAAAAGCTGAAGGACATGGGTGTGGACGACAACACGATCGTCGTGTTCACCACGGACAACGGCACCGAAGTCTTCACCTGGCCCGACGGCGGTCAGACTCCGTTCGCCCAATCCAAGGGTACTGTTCTCGAGGGCGGCTTCCGCGTGCCCGCGATTCTTCGCTGGCCCGGTCATGTGCCGGCGGACTCGGTGCAGAACGGAATCTTCTCCGGTTTGGATTGGCTGCCGACATTTGTTGCCGCGGCCGGTAATCCGAATATCACCCAAGAGTTGCTGAAGGGCAAAACCATCGGTGACCGCACCTACAAGAACCATCTGGATGGCTACAACCAGATGGCCGCTATCACCGGCCAAGGCAAGTCCGCGCGCCATGAGATCTTCTATCTCGGGGAAAGCACGGTGGGCGCAGTGCGAATTGACGATTACAAGTTCCGCTTCATCGACCAACCTGAAGGCTGGCTGGGCCAAAAAACCCATCCTGACGTGCCCTACATCACCAACCTGCGTCTCGATCCGTTCGAGCGCACGGGCTTGCCTAACAACGGGACGAAAGAGGGGTCGGAGTATTACTTCAGTACTTGGTTCGTCTATGAATTCTGGCGCTTCGTGTTCGTTCAGCAGATGATGGCGAAGGAAATCCAGACCTTCCTCGATTACCCGCCAATGCAGCGGGGCGCGAGCTTCAATCTCGACGCCGTCAAAGCGGAGATGGCGAAACGGATGGCCGAGGCAGAGGCGGCTGCCAAAGGCCCCAGCAATTAGCAGGAACGACCTTCACACGGGGGGTGGTCCGAAAGGATCGCCCTTTTTTTGGGGGTCGTGCTGCTGCACTTTGACAAGTCGATCGTGGACTACCCGGGCATCCAACGCTCTCCGGGTGGCGCCTCGAACGACAATATACCGGACCTGCAGCATCCCAAGAACCCCTTGCCACGGATGGACCTGAAACACATGCCGACGGCGATGCCTTCGGCCGACTAAATCCGGGAGAAACGAAAAGGGTGTGCAATCCATCGCACACCCTGACTAAGATAGGCATGGAGAAGATCAATGCCCACCATCCCGACTTCGTTTCGCCGACATGTCATGTTGGTTCTACTGTTCCTGGGCCTGATGTCTCTGATTGGCTGTAGCAAGCCGGCTGCGCCTCCGGCCGCTAGTGAGCAGCCCAAGCAACAGGCTGCTTCGGCTGCACCCGTATCTTCGCCCGATGAACCGCCTGCCGCGTCGAGTGACGTCGCGTTGCCTGTTGGTTTCGGGCGCCGCACCGGCGACCTGGATGAGATGGTGAAGAGCCGCAACATTCGCGCCCTGGTCATACTCAACCCTATCAGTTTTTTCTACGACAAAGGGCAGCCCAGAGGGGTGATGTATGAGGCGCTGGAAGAGTTCCAGAAGTTCGCCAACCAGAAGTTGAAGACGGGCAAGTTGCAAGTGAGAGTCACCTTCCTTCCCATGCGAGTCGACCAGATCGAGGCGCGCTCTGACCGAGGGGATAGGAGACCTGATCGCTTACGGGATCGTAGTCACTCCCGATCGCGAAAAGCGAGTTGCCTTTTCGACGCCGATCCAGACCGACGTCAGCCAGATCATCGTGACGGGCCCAAAGTTTGGCGCGGTTTCCACGCTGGCGGACCTGGGTGGAAAAGAGGTTTACGTCAACCCCCTGGCAACCTACTACACAAATCTGCAGAAGGTGAACGAGGAGCTGCAAAAAGCAGGCAAGACACCGATCGTGATCAAAGCAGCGGACAAGAACCTAATTGACGACGACCTGGTGCAGATGGTGAACGCGGGACTGATTCCGGCGACGGTTACGACGAAACAACGCGCGGCCCTGTGGTCGCAGGTGCTCAAACAAATCGAGCCGCACCCTGACCTGGTGATTGCCAGCGGACAACAACTGGCGTGGGTGATGCGCAAAGACAACCCGCAATTCAAGCAGCTGGTCGACGAATTTGTCTCATCACACGCAGTGGGAACTTCGTTCGGCAGCACCCTGCTTCGCCGCTACCTACAGAACACCAAGTGGGTCACAAATTCAACTTCGGCAGAGGAGATGAAGAAGTTCCAGACCAATCTTGAGCTGTTCCAGAAGTACTCGGGAGAGTACAGCTTCGATTATCTGATGATCGCGGCTCAGGGTTATCAGGAATCTCTGCTGGACCAAAGCAAGAGGAATCCCAGCGGCGCGGTGGGCATCATGCAGGTAATCCCCAAAAATGCGGCAGCCTCTCCCATCAGCATTCCGAACGTGGCGACGGCTGATGGCAATATTCACGCTGGCGTCAAGATGTTGCGCAACATCGCTGATACCTACTTCAACGATCCGAAGATCGATCCGATGAACAAAACGTTGATGGTCTTTGCCAGCTACAATGCCGGGCCGAACCGCATTGCCAGGTTGCGCAAAGAAGCGGCGGACACGGGCCTGGATCCCAACGTGTGGTTCGGCAACGTGGAGTTGGTGGCAGCCAAAGATATCGGACAGGAAACGGTCACCTACGTTTCCAATATCTACAAGTACTACGTCGCGTACAAGCTCGCGCTAGCGCAGCGGGAACTTCGACGCAAGGCGGCAGGATTGCCGGCGAGTTAGGCTTATGTCGGGCGACCCGACGGCCGGTCAAAGGCCGAGTCTCGACCGGCGTGCGATCCTGCATCCTTGCGATCAAATCCTGCGCCCGGCTCTACTCGTACAGCCAGCCTGGAATCATTTGACAGTTCCTCGACCACCTACCATAGTGGAGGGCTGGAACCAGGTCATATGCAGGCAGTCAAGATGAGCCTCGTTCTGTGGGTGGGCATGCTGACGTCGTTGGCCTGCGGTCAGGCTCAATCTGCGCCTGGGCCCGGCAATTCGGGAGGCCAGACACCTGCTCCATCCGCCGATTCCAGTTTGCCTCTGGCCTTCGAGCGCCATACCGGCGACTTGGACGATATGGTGAAGCGCGGTAAGATTCGCGCCCTCGTTTTGTATAGCCGCTCCGGTTTCTTCTACGTGAATGGCCGCCCCGAAGGCATCTATTACGAGGCCCTGCAATACTTCCAGCAGTTCGTGAATCAGAAGCTGCCTCGGAAGCAGCAGGTGCAGGTTACGTTTATTCCGGTGCGCCCCGATAAGCTTGAGGCCGCCCTGACCGAGGGTGTGGGCGATCTGATTGCGTATGGGCTGGTAGAGACTTCGGCGCGTGAGCAGCAGGTTGCCTTCTCCATCCCCATACAAACGGATGTAAAGCAGATTGTGGTGACGGGAAAAGATTTTGGTCCGGTTTCATCGCTGGAAGATCTGGGTGGGAAAAAAGTCTTCGTAAATCCGCTCACCACTTACTACGCGAACCTGGAAAAGGTGAATGACTCGCTCAGGAAACAGGGCAAGCCGACGATCCTGATCCAGAAAGCCGACCCCAACTTGATGGATGAAGACCTGCTGGAAATGGTGAACGCCGGAATCCTGCCCGCCACAGTTACGCTGAGCGAGCGCGCCGATCTCTGGGCCAGTGTTTTTCACAACATTACTCCCCAGCCGAAACTGGTGGTTGCCAGCGGTGCAGATCTGGCGTTCGCGATGCGCAAGAGCAATCCAAAGCTTAAGGAAGTGGTGGACGAGTTTGTTAAGACGCGCGCCGTGGGAACTTCGTTCGGAAACACCCTGGTGCGACGATATTTACAAAGCAATGAATGGGTGAAGAATCCAACCACTCCGGAGGAAATCAAGAAGTTCGAAGCCACGGTTGATTTCTTTAAGAAATATGCGTCGCAGTACGGTTTTGACTATCTGATGGTCGTGGCCCAGGGCTATCAGGAGTCATTGCTGAACCAATCGGCGCGGAGCCCGGGAGGCGCGGTTGGGATCATGCAGGTCAAGCCGTCAACCGCGGCCGCTCCACCCATCAGCATTCCCGACGTATTGACCGCGGAGAACAATATTCATGCCGGAGTCAAGGTCCTCAACAGCATTGCGAATAACTATTTCAACGATCCCAAGATCGATCCGGTGAACCGTCTGCTTTTTACCTTCGCCGCTTACAACGCGGGCCCGAATCGCATTGCGGACTTGCGCAAGAGAGCGGCAGCACAAGGCCTGGATCCGAATAAATGGTTTGAGAACGTGGAATTGATGGTGGCGCAGAATGTGGGGCCGGTGACCGTCCAGTACGTCAGCAATATTTACAAGTACTACATCGCCTATAAACTTGTGGTTGAACAAGGTCAGTCGCTGCAGTGACGGCCGGAGTGAGGTTGCTTTGCTGAGTGAGCCAGAGCTGTCCGAGGAGCACGACCCATGTTGAATTATCCCCGCGTCTTCTTCTTTTTCTCGTTTCTCATCCTGTGGGCCGCGGCGCAGATCGGCGCTTACTGCCGCAGATGGCGTCCCTTACGAGACGAAGAGCGTGAGGATTTCGGGGTGGTGCAGGCTGCCACTCTCACGCTGTTGGGCCTCATCATCGGATTCAGTTTCTCGATGGCGGTCAGCCGTTACGATCTGCGCAAGACTTACGAGGAAGCGGAAGCTAACGCAATTGGCACGGAATATGTCCGGGCAGGGTTGCTGCCGGCGGCCGATGCTGCGGCGGTGCAGTCCCAGCTTCGAAAATATACCAATCTGCGAATCCAGTTCTACCAAACCCGGAATCATGGCGAGCTTCAGCAGATCGATGCCGATACTGCTCAATTGCAGACGAAGATGTGGTCAGCGGTACAGGCTCCGGCCCTGGCGCAACCGACGCCGGTGATCGCCCTGGCGGTTTCAGGCATGAACGACGTCTTGAACTCGCAGGGATACACGCAGGCGGCATGGTGGAACCGCATCCCAGACTCGACGTGGACCTTGATGATCGCCATCGCGGTCTGCTGCAATGTGCTGGTCGGTTATGGGGCGCGCAGCGCTAAAGCAACGACTGGCCTACTTTTTGTTCTGCCCGTGGTTGTCTCCATCGCCTTCCTGCTGATCGCCGATATTGACAGCCCGCGGGGAGGATTTATCCATGTCGTTCCGCAAAATCTCGAAAGCCTGTACCGGTCGATGCCCAAGTAGGGCCGCCTCGCGTCTCAAAGCGCGCGTGGCTGTGACAGCTTCCATTGGCGCGGCGCCCGGTACTCAGGCCGCTTTTTTCGTCCCTACCTTGGCTTCGATGGCCTTGATCTCGGCGCGGTCTTTCCTCACCTCCAGCTTCACATGTCCAAACAAACCTATGTAGAAGTTCGAAACGTAAACCAACGCGAAGAGGGCAATCAGGTATCCCCGCCAGTCGCTGTACAACAATTTGTAACGAGTGATGATGAGGAAAGCAGCCGCCACCCAATGGCTGAAGCAGTATTCACAGGTGAAGAGGTAGAAGAATTTGCGGCAGATGAGAGAACGGGAGTCTTCGCTCTTTCGCGCGCAAAATTCCCGCGGCTCGCGCAGAACTTCTTCGTGAGTGACCGTCCAGGCAATGCTGGCGATCGGCAAAGCCAGCACGAACAGCCATATTACCTGCTGCATAAGCGGCATGGTGATTGGAAGCCAAAGCGCCGCCGATGTTTGCCCGCAACGCTACTTTTGTGCCAGGCGGACTCGAGGCAGAAGCTACCCCCACTTTCGGCACTCGCACGCTTTTGACTAACAGCGTAAACTGTTGGCCGAATGTCACGTGGACTTGAGGTGGCCGGCCGCACCGACGTGGGGCGAGTCCGTCCGTCAAATGAAGACCAGTTCGGCTACGACGAAGGGCTCGGCATTTTCGTGGTGTGCGACGGAATGGGCGGGCACGCTGCGGGCGAGGTTGCCAGCCAAATCGCTGTCGACACCGTGCTCGCTTATTTTCGTGACCGCAAACCGGCTGTAGAGGACGACGCCTACCTCGACGACGCCCCCCTCGGGGCGCGTTTGCTGGCGGATGCGGTCAAGAAAGCGAATGACGCCATCCTGGCCTATGCCGAGCAAAATAAGAACACTTCAGGCATGGGCACAACCCTGGTGGCCGCCCGTTTTGCCGACGGCATGTTCAGCATCGCCAATGTTGGCGACAGCCGCATCTACCTGTTTCGTGAAGGCCAACTGCTGCAGTTGACCGAAGACCATTCGCTGGTAATGGAGCAGGTGCGCCGCGGCATGATTACCCTGGAACAGGCCAAGCGCTCCTCGGCACAGAACATCATCACCCGCGCCCTGGGCACCGATGAGAGCACTTTGCCCGACTTGGGCGAGTTTCCAGCCCAGGATGGAGACGTTTTGCTGCTAACCACGGACGGCGTGCTTCGCCATGTTGACGACGCCGAGATTCGCGGCATCCTACAGCAACTACCTTCGCTGCAGGCGGCTTGCGACACCCTGGTAGACGCCGCCAATGAAGGCGGCGGCGAAGACAATTCCACCTGCATGTTAATCCGCGTGCGTAACGGGAGGATGCCCGAGCCTGAGACGCCTGCACCTTAAGACTTGTAATCGTGGTGGAACCGTCGGGCTTTAGCCCGGCGAAATCGGACCAAAACTCGGGTAGAGCTGGCCTTCAGGCCAGCGTCTAAGTTCTTTACTTTTGATCCCGAGCCGGCTTTAGCCGGCGGCAGCAACTGTGTTTCTCGAGTTTTTCCGCAGCCTGTAAAGCCGTGCCCTTCTACCGTTTCTCGATTAGCGCCTTGCTCATCGTTGCTCTGAGCTTCCCAGGTCTACGCCTTAAATCTTCTCCTCTGGAAATTCCACCTCCGCACCCAGAGGATCGGTGAAGCGGTTGGTCAGGTTGATCAGGCCGATCAACAGATCAAGGTCCACAATCTCCGATTCGGAGAAGTGCGGCTTCAGGTTGGCGATGTCGGCGTCGCCAATAGCGTGGGGATCGCGTGTGAGCTTCTCGGCAAACTTCAGCGCCGCTTGCTCCTTGGGAGTGAAGCTGCCGTAGTCGCCCTCCTTCAGCGCCTGCCAATCCTGCGGCGTGAGCCCGACTCGCTTCGACGAAGCGAGGTGGTGCTGCATTCAATAATGGCAAGCGTTAATCATCGAGACGCGAATGTAGACCATTTCGTACAAACGTCGCTCCAGCGAGCGCCCGACGCTGACGTAAAAAGGCAGGAACGTTTTCAGCACCTCCGGCCGATGCGCAACCAGCTTGTGCACGCTGCCGGGCTTGCCTTTCAGCACTTTCTCGTAAACCTCGCGCACCTCCGGCGAGGCTTGCTCCATTTCGACATACGACACTCGTGCCATCGGTAATCTCCTTCTACACTCGCACGTATAATAATTCGAAGACCTTCGCCGCGTCTCTCTCATGCACAAGCCCATTCGCATCATCGGCGCCGGACTGGCCGGCTCGGAAGCGGCATGGCAATGCGCCCGCCGCGGGGTTGCCGTGCAACTGTTCGAGATGCGGCCGGTGCGCTCCACTCCTGCTCATCAGACGGCTAACTTTGCCGAACTGGTCTGCTCCAACTCGCTCAAGACCGACACCGAGAACACCGCGCCCTGGCTGCTGAAGGAAGAGATGCGCCGCGCCGGTTCGTTGCTGATGGAGATCGCAGCCGCAGACCGCCGTTCCTGCGGGCCATGCGCTGGCCGTCGATCGCGAGAAGTTCGCCGAAGCCGTGACCGCTGCGATAGAGCGTGAGCCGCTCATCGAAACCGTGCGCGAAGAAGTGACGACGCATCGATGAGAACGACTGCGATCACCATTGTCGCGACCGGTCCGCTCACTTCGGACGCGCTCACTGGCGCGAAATCCTTCGCCTCAGCGGCAGCGAGCAGCTTTACTTCTACGATTCCATCAGCCCCATCGTCGAGGCCGATTCCATCGACATGTCGCGCGTCTACATGGCCGCGCGCTACGACAAGGGCAGCGCCGACTACATCAATTGCCCCATGACCAGGGACGAGTACGACCGCTTCCTCGACGCGCTGATTGAGGCGCATTCGGTCGACGCCAAAGACTGGGAGAACCTGAACTACTTCGAAAGCTGCCTGCCGATCGAAGAGATCGCCCGCCGCGGCCGCGACACCCTGCGCTTCGGTCCCATGAAGCCGGTTGGCCTGCGCGATCCTCGCACCGGACAGATGCCCTACGCTGTGGTCCAGCTACGGCAGGAAAACCTGCGCGCCGACTCCTACAACCTGGTCGGCTTTCAGAATCACCTGAAGTTTGGCGAGCAGGCTCGCATTCTGCGGCTCATTCCCGGACTGGAGAACGCGAAATTTCTGCGCTACGGGCAGATTCACCGCAACACCTACATCAACGGGCCAACGCTTGTTGCGCGAGACTTTGCAGATGAAGCAGCATCCGAATGTGCTGTTCGCCGGACAGATTTCCGGAGTGGAAGGGTATGTCGAATCGATTGCCACCGGCTTGCTGGCGGGAATGCAGGCGGCGGCGCTGGCTTGCGATGCGGAGCCTATTCCGCCTCCTCGGGCGACTGCATTCGGGGCGCTGGTGAACTACATCTGCCACGCCGACGGCAAGAATTTCCAGCCGGCGAATATTACTTTTGATCTGCTGCAGCCGCTCGACGAGGAGACTCGCCGACGCATTCGCGACAAGAAGCAGCGTCACGCCATGGTCTGCCAACGCGCGCTGAGCGAATTGGAAGGCTGGCTGAATTTGCAAAGGATATCTCCGCAAGAAACGGTGTATTAAGACTTTCCTTTACGCCAGCGTGGGCGCCGGCTTCGATCCCATCCCGATGCGCGCGAATTCAGCGCAGCTTAGCTTCGCCGGTCAAAAGCCAGCTTTGCCGCCGCCACGAATTCAGTATGATCGAGGCAGTCCTTTCAGGAGGCGTTCTTTGCATCGAATGACGCTTGGCGACTTTGAACTCACCATCCTCTCCGACGGCATCTACCGGATCGACGGCGGCGCCATGTTTGGCGTGGTTCCCAAGGTTATGTGGGAAAAGCGCATCCAGGCTGACGAACACAACAATATTGCCTTAGGGTTGAATTCACTGCTGGTACGCACCGGTGACCAGAACATTCTGATCGAGACCGGCATCGGCAACAAGCTAAACGAAAAGAGCCAGGCCATCCATCAGAACCAAGCGCTGCTGATGAAGAGTTTTGCCGAGGCCGGAGTGTCTCCCGACGAGATCGACATCGTGATCAACACCCATCTGCACTTTGATCATTGCGGCTGGAACACTCATTACGTGCAAGGCAAGCCGGTGGCGACATTTCCGCGCGCGAAATACTACGCCCAGGAAGGCGAGTTGCGTCATGCTCACGAGCAGCATGAGCGCGACCGCGTCAGCTATATGACCGACAACTATGATCCTCTATTGAAGAACGGGCAGATGCAGGTACTGCAGGGGGATGCGGAGATTGCACCCGGCATTTCGGTAAGGCTATATCCCGGACACACTCGCAATTTGCAGGCTGTCATCATTCGCAGTGGAGGCCAGGTGGCGGCCTACCCCGGCGATCTGATTTGTGATGCCAAGCACCTGGACCCAACCTGGGTGATGGGCTACGACCTGTATCCGTTGGAAAGCATCGCCAACAAGCATCGCTTCTATGACGTCGCCATCCCTGAGAAATGGGTGGTGGTTTTTACCCACGATCATGAGCTACCTTGGGCCCACCTGGAGATGGGAGAAAAGGGGAGGCCGGTAGCGCGTCCAATCGGGCAAAAGTTGGCTTGAATCACACCGCTTTCGGGCCATTTACTATGCCTGCGGCGCCATTTACTCTGCCTGCATACAATCCTACACTGTGGGACAGCAAACGAAGGAGTGAGGATGAGCAAAAAGGGTAAGAAGAAAGACAAGAAGAAGAACAAGCGCAAAGAAGAACTGCGCACGCCCGCGGCAGGCTCTTCTGAAAAGATCCAAACCGGGTTCGACCTGCGCTCGGTCGAGATACCAGCCCGTCCCAAGCCCATGAAGCCCGGCGACATCCGCTCTCTGCGCGAGAGCCTGAATGCCAGTCAGGCCCTATTCGCAAGCCTGCTGAACGTCAGCTCCAATGCCGTGGAAAGCTGGGAGCAAGGCATTCGCGAACCGCGCCAAGCCACGCTGAAACTGTTGCACATCGTGCGCAAGAATCCGAGCGCACTGCTGAATTAGCGTTAGGGAACAATGACAAGTCGCGCCCGCCCCTTCCGCGCCCAGGCGTTTTCTACCTCGGCGAGGGGCGCCGACGTCCGTGTCAATGCGGAGTTCTCCGCTGGCGGCGCGAGCCATGAGCTGATGATAGGTGTCTTGAAGCACCTCCATCGGCGGTACAGAGCCAGTACCAGCGCCAACGATTTTCAGACCTGAACTGCGAAGCGTGGCAGCGGAAAGCATGATCGTAGGCCCTGCACTCTCACCCACCTGGATAAGGCGTGTCCCAGACGACCGCGCAACTTTTAGATCGGAGCGCGTCAGGGCGGCGAGCAGGGCTTCGGTAGGCCAGCCCCACAGATAATCGACGATCACATCGTAAGCGGCGACGCTGGCCTCACGAGCGAAACTCTCAGTCAATACTTCGCCCGGGCCCTGGAGGAGAATCGTAGCGTCCGCGCCCAACTTGAGAAGCGAGTTCAGCGCTTCCTGATTACGCCCGGCGGCCACAACTCGGCCGGCGCCAAGCAAGTTTGCGATTTGCACGGCCAGCTTGCCTGTCGTACCGGTGGCACCAAGGATAAGAACGGTTTCTCCGGGAGCGATCTGCGCGCTTATCGCCAGGGTCAGCCAGGCAGACATGCCCGGGTTGACGATAGCCGCCGCAGTGATATCGTCGACCTTCTCAGGGACTGGCCAACATATCGCGCGGCGCGTGACCGTGCGCTCAGCCATGGCACCAAACGGTCGCCGCGGTCCGGCGAAATACACCCGAGCGCCATCGTCGAGAGTACCGACGCCATCCAGGCCGCACACGACGGGAAACTCGCGGAAGCTCCCATAGTGCGAGCCGCTAGCCATCTGCCGGTCGACGGGCTTCACCGAGGCCGCGCGGACCTGCACAATCGCTTCGCCCTCACTAGCGACCGGCTCGGCAAACTGTTCGTAGCGAGGGGATTCCCCCAAGGCGTGCAATACCGCAGCGTGCATTGGTTCGGTCCTCCGAGAGCCTTGATTCGCTGCGCTTCAGTTTCCGGCGAGGTTGTGTGCAATTGGACCCGCGATCGGCAGCTCGAAGCGCGATCCTGTACCAGCCTTGATCATGCATACGATCCACAGGATGAACCCCAGCAGACTCAGCAAGGCAAGCAGCGCTATTCCAATACCGAGACTGCCCAAACCGGCATATCCATAGCGGTGGTAGCCGCCAAAGAAAAATCCGAACCCGAAGATCAGGCTGAGCACAATGCGGATGAGGTGCAGCCCGCCAAACGTGACAATCGACTGTGCGGCATGGAAGCGCACATACGGCCGCTTATCGATGAGGAAGAAAATGATGCCGGTGATCCACCCCAATACGTAGCTCAAGCAGGCTGCGGTGTTCTCTGACATGCCCGCACCCGCAGTGGCTGGAGCAGGTTGCCAGGACGGTGCCGGCGCACCGCTAGTCACCGGCTGCGGCTGGCCGCAGGTTTGACAAAACTGCGCAGTCGCTGGAAGTTCAGTTCCGCATTTCGTGCAATGAGGCATCGAACCCTCCTGTGGGACAGCACGCCATGCTACACCAAATTGTCCTGGCCGGAACCAGCTTTGTGGCGACCAACAATCCTTGGGATTCGCGGCAGTAAACAGGGATGCGGACTTAGGCCGGAATCGCTTCCGACGGCGTCGATTGATTCGCCAGCGCGACGGCCGAACTGTCGATTTTCCCGCTGAGGAGCGTCTGGAAGAAGCGATCGACGGCGTCGAGAATTTCGCTGCTGTTCTTCGCTTCGTACACCGCCTTGCGTAGTTGCGCTCCATGCGGCACGCCGTGAGTGAACCACGAGGCGAACTGCTTCATCTTGCCTTCGGCGCCGCCAACCTTCTCGTCCACCAGCATCGCAAAGTAGGTGCGGATCATGGCGTAGCGGTCGGCATCACTGGGCAGGTCGTATGATCCCGTCCGGGTGTACTGTTCGATCTGGCGGAAGATCCACGGATTCGACGCGGCACTGCGGCCAATCATCACAGCGTCGCATCGGGTCTGGGCGACCATCGCGGCAGCGTCTTCCGGCGAGCGCACATCACCGTTGCCGATAACGGGAATTGTGACTGCATCCTTCACGGCGGCGATCCATTCCCATTGCGCCTGTCCGCTATAGCCTTGTTCGCGGGTCCGGGCGTGGAGTGCGACTGCTGCCAGCCCGCAATCCTGGGCCATCTTGGCCAGGTTGACGTGCACAATCTCCTTGTCGCTCCAGCCAGCGCGAAACTTCACCGTAAACGGAACCGTCACAGCCGCCCGTACAGATTCAAAGATGGTCTTGATCAGTGGCAGATCGCGCAGCAGTCCCGAGCCGCCATTGCACTTCACGACTTTCTTCGCCGGACATCCGAGGTTAAGGTCGACCAGGTCGAAACCGAGATCCTGGACGACGCGCGCCGCATCAGCCAGCACCGCCGGGTCGCTGCCGAACAGTTGCGCCGAGATGGGATGCTCGTTGCCGTAGAACGTGAGGTATTGCTTGGCCTTCTTGTCTTTGTGGCGGATGATGCCGTCGGCCGAGGTGAACTCGGTCATCATGAGGCCGCAGCCGCCCAGGTTGCGGATAAAGCGGCGAAAGACGGTGTCGGTGATGCCGGCCATGGGCGCCAGGACGGTCGCAGGATGAATTGCGACGCCGCCCAGCGACACAGACGCGGGCACACGCGCGCCAGCGGGGGCGTGCCGTTCCGCTGGATTGTCGAAGAACTTACTCATTGAGCTTCCTGGATTCAAATCCGCACTTCGATGTCTGGCCGCACCACGACGGACCCCACGTTCGCGCGTAAACCTAATAGAAGAAAAGCCACTGCCTTAGATTGTAAATGTTAGGGCAGAACTAGACGACCCCGCGCCATAGATTGAGGCATATCCCGGCAGCTCGTAACCCAAGCTATCCAGTGAGCATACGCGAGCCGCTACAGACGAGAGTGGCGCCTGGCAACGTTATGCTTGCCGCCGTCAATAACGATCAGCGAACCGTGTGTTTTCTTTTTGTTCTTGCTGTGCCGCTCCTTCAGAAGCTCATCGTGGAAGGTCAGGCCGAAGATGAACAAAGCGACTGAGAGACAATAAATGACGATCGGGATGATGTACATCTGTCACCTCCGAAACCTGTCAGTTGAGGCAGGTGACTAGTCTTAGCCTACGCCGGATATCGGATTACGTCAGTGATCTCCAGCACAAAAAATCGCCTTGCCCAGACCGGAGGGCGACGGTACTTATTTCGGGGAGTATCTATCGCGGGCTGGGCAGTGATTCGGGGATAAACTGGGCCACTGAGTTGGCTGCTTCTTTGCCCGAGCGAATGCAATCGGGCACTCCGATGCCATGATAAGCGTTGCCGGCCAGAGCCAGTCCCGGAATTTCTGCTACACGCTTCTCAATTTGTTCGACGCGCGCGATGTGTCCGGGCTCGTATTGCGCCATGGCTTCCCGCCAGCGGTAGACCCGGGCAAAAATCGGCCGCCCCTCAAGCTTCACCATGTCGCGAAGCTCCCGGGAAACAGTCTGGAGTATTTCATCGTCGGTAAGGCCAAGGACAGCCTCGTCGCGCGCACCTCCCAGGAAGCAGCGCAGGATGCCCTTGCCCTCTGGCGCGCGATGCGGGAACTTGTTGTGTACGAAGGTGCAGGCCAACATTCGCGTGCCTTCGCTGCGCGGCACCAGAAAACCGAAGCCCGGCGGCAGTTTCGCAAGTTGATCTTTATAGTAGCCAAGGGTGACCGTGACCGAGGAACTGTAGGTGATGTCCAACAGATTCCGGGCCAGCCCGCTATCAACGCCGTCTAGCAATGTCCCCGCAACGTTGGCCTGGGTAGCCAGGATGACGGCGTCATAGCGCTCATCGCCATTCATCTCGATAGAAACCCGCCAACCGCCGTTTTCCGGATACACCCGCCGGACATGCCGGCGCAAACGGATCGATTCGGGATTCAGACGTCCGACGATGGTGTCGACCATCTGTTGCATTCCATCCCTCAGCGACGTGAACAGCGGCTTGGCAGGTTGCTTACCGGCAGTTGCGTTCATCTTCTTGCGCGCCGCAAGCATGGCCCGGCTCAGGCTGCCATATTTCTCTTCCATTTCAACGAAGCGTGGCAAGACGGCGCGTGCGCTGAGTTTTCCCGCATCGCCGCCGTACACGCCTGACAACAGCGGATCGGCCAGGCGATCGACGACCTCCGGGCCAAAGTGGCGCTCTACCATTTCGGCAACCGTTTCATCGTCGTGCATCGGCCGGGGAGGATGAAGCAGTTCGCGCGCCATCCGCATTTTGGTGCTCCAGGAGAACAGCGGAGAAAGCGCGGTAGGCACCAGTTGCGTCGGCACCATGAACATCAGCCCGTCGGGCATAACGATGAGGCGGCCCTTTACCACAATGTAGGTCTTGCGCTGAGAATCGTTCGAGCCGATGAGCTGATCAGCGATCCCGAGCTCCTGGCATAAATTACTTGCCCACGGTTTCTCGGTGAGAAAAGAATCGGGGCCAGCCTCAACCAGGCAGCCTTCAATGCGATCGGACGACATGCAGCCGCCTAACCGCTGGCCACTTTCGAAGAGCGTGTATTCCAACTCCATGCCGGCCGCGCGGGCTTTTTCAAGATAGAAGGCGGAGCTAAGCCCGGAAATGCCTCCGCCGATAATTGCAATCCGCTTCATACTGTAGTCAGGAAATCTTCTCAGTTTCGGCGCTGCTTCGGCAAGACTGATTCAACAAAGCGAGGCGGGTCCGCGCCAAGTCGGCGAGGGCATGCACGAACAGAGGCGAATCGTTTAACGATTCTGCACGATACAGTTTCATTCCGCGTTCCTCGGCGAACTGCCGGAAGAGAATATCAACATCAAACAGGATTTCGACATGGTCGCAGACAAATCCAATCGGCTGCACAAACACGCCGGTGTGGCCCGCTTCCCGGAGCTTGGTGATCGTGTCCTCCACTGTGGGACCCAGCCATTCGCCTCCCGACATGCCCTGGCTTTGAAAGGCAAACTGCCACGGCCCGATTTCGGGAACTCGAGCCGCGACCAACGCGGCAGTCTCGCGCGTCTGGGCTTCATAGGGATCGCCATCGGCAATGGTGCGCTGCGGCACGCTGTGGGCGGTGAACAAGACGGGCAGCGGCGCACCATGCTGCTGGCGGGCGCTTGCCCAGCCGGTACGCAGCTTGTCGGCAAAGGCGTCGATCAGCAGGGGGCGATCGTGCCACTCCTCCACGAAATCGATAGCAAACGGGGCTTCGGCGCCAAACAGCACCTGCTTGTACAGCCCAACGCTGGTTTGCGAATTATGCGGAGCAAGGCAGATTGCCGCTGCTTGTCCTACGCTGTCGGACTCCATCTGCCGCAGCGTATCGGCAATGAAGGGATGCCAGTTGCGCATGCCGACATAGGCGGGCACGCCCAGTTCCCGGGCCACGCCTTCCGCTTGAGCTTGGGTGATTTTGGTCAACGGCGAGGTGCCGATCTGCGAGTAGCGGTGTTGCACCTCGCGCACTACCGCCTCGGGCATGGGACGGCCACGGGAGATGTTTTGCAGGAACTCGGGAATGTCCTCGACGCGCTCCGGACTGCCGTGAGCTATGAGAAGCACAGCCTGCTTGCTCATTGGGCCCTCTTCGGAGTCGCCGCAGCGGTGAACTCATGCACAAACGCCGCCAGGTTTTTCACGTTGTCCACTGGCGTATTGGGCAGGATGCCGTGTCCGAGATTGAAGATATGTCCGGGCCGGGCATCGGCCAGGCGCAGAATGTGTTCGGCCCGCTGTTTCAACTCCTTCCACGAAGCAAACAGCAATACCGGGTCGAGGTTGCCTTGCACCGCATGCTGATGTCCCACGGTGCGCCAGCCTTCATCCAGCGGAATGCGCCAGTCGAGGCCAATGACCTCGGCTCCGGTCTCCGACATCGAGGGTAGCAACGTCGAACTGTCGGTGCCGAAGTAAATGATTGGCACTTGGGTTTCCTTTTGCAGGCGCTGAATCAGCTGGGTCGTGGGCACCAGCGCGTAGCGGCGATAGTCTTCCACGCTCAGGCAGCCCACCCAGCTATCGAAGATCTGCAAGGCGTCGGCGCCGGCGCGCACTTGCGCAGCCGCATACTCGGCCAGCACATCGACCAGCTTGCCCACCAGCTCGTCCCAAACCTCGGGCGAGTTGTACATCAGCTTCTTGACTTCGAGATAGTGCCGCGAGCCGCCGCCTTCCACCATATAGCTGGCCAGGGTGAAGGGCGCGCCGCAGAAGCCGATCACGGGCAGCTTGGCGCCAAAGTGTTTCACCACTAACTTCACTGCGTCGGAGACGTAGCCCAGTTCGGCGGCCCGGTCAACGCGCAGCACATTGACATCCTCGGCCGTGCGAACCGGTTGTTCGATGACCGGGCCCTCACCCTCCGCAAAATGAAAGGGTAAGCCCATGACTTCGAGCGGCAACAGCAGGTCAGCAAAGATGATGGCAGCGTCAACCTTGAGAAACTCGGCGGCCGTGATGGTTACTTCTGCAGCCAGTTCCGGCTTCTTGCAGATTTCGACCAGGGAATGGTGCTTGCGCACGTCGCGATATTGCTGCATGTAGCGGCCAGCCTGGCGCATGAACCAAACCGGGGTGGTTTCGACCGGAAGCCGCCGGCAGGCACGTAGGAAGAGAGAGTCGGGGGCAGACATAAAGAATTATCGTAGCACCCGACCTCACCGGCCCGTGTGAGATGGGTCACAAACACACTCCTGGCAAGCGTCCTGGGCGGTTCCGCAGCCCGCACTTCCTGTGAGCCAGGTCACCGACCGCGACGCTGCGTTTTCCCTATGCTTTTGAGTATCCATGCCCGTCTCGGCCCCAGCTCGCGTCAATCCCTGGATCATCACCATCGCGGTCATGCTGGCCACGTTCATGGAAGTGCTGGACACAACGGTGGTGAACGTGTCCATCCCTCACCTGGCCGGCAACATGGGCGCCACGGTGGAAGAGGGAACGTGGGTGGTGACTTCGTACCTGGTGTCAAACGCCATCATCCTGCCCATGGCCGGATGGCTGGCCATGCGCTTTGGACGGCGGCGCATGCTGATGTTGTGCGTTAGCGGCTTTACGGTGAGTTCTCTGCTTTGTGGCATGGCCACCAGTCTGGAGTCGCTGATTTTCTTTCGCGTGTTGCAGGGGCTCAGCGGAGGCGGCCTTCAACCTCTTTCGCAGTCGGTGCTGCTGGAGACTTTCCCCCCGAAGAAGCACGGCACGGCGATGGCGGCGTTTGGCCTGGGCATCATCATCGCGCCCATCATGGGGCCGACGCTGGGCGGCTGGATCACCGACAACTACACCTGGCGCTGGATTTTCTACATCAATTTGCCGGTAGGCATTCTGTCGCTGCTGATGATCAGCCACTTCATCGTCGATCCGCCCTACCTGAACAAACGGAAGCTGCGGCGGCGTCGATCTGTGGGGCGTGGGCTTTCTCGCGCTGGGCTTCGGCTTCTTGCAGATGGTGCTCGACACTGGGCAGCGCAAAGACTGGTTCGGCAGCAACCAGATCCGCCTCTGGGCAGCACTATGCGTCATCGGCCTGGTGGGAATGGTGATTCGCGAGCTGACGGCGAAACATCCCATCGTGGACTTGCGCGTGCTGAAGGACCGCACCTTCGCCGCGGGAACGTTGGTGATGACGATGCTGGGCTTTGTGCTCTACGCCTCACTGATGCTGCTGCCGATTTACCTGCAGACGCTGCTGGGATATCCCGCGCTGCAATCGGGATTGGCGCTGTCGCCGCGCGGGATTGGTGCATTGCTGATGACGCCGATCAGCGGCCAGCTCACCAATCGCATGGACCCGCGCAAGCTTCTGTTCGTCGGGGTGGTCACCGGCGGCTTCACCATGTTCAGCCTCTCGCACCTGAACCTTAATGCCGGCTACTGGGATATTTTCTGGCCGCAGATAATCCAAGGTGCGGCGATGGCGTTTCTCTTTGTCCCCTTGATGGCGACCAGCATGTCGGGCATCGCGAAAGAGAAGATGGGCAACGCCACCAGCATCTACAACCTGATGCGCAATATCGGCGGCAGCTTTGGCATTGCCACCATGACCACGTTCCTGGCGCGCCGCGCAGCAGGTACACCAGAACCAGCTCATCAGCCATGTCACTCCGATGGACCTGCGCACGCAGAACGTGTTCCGCGGTTTGCAGAGCTGGTTTCATGCGCATGGGCCATTGAGCAGCGTCGATGCCGGCCACAAGTCATTAGGGGCAATCTACCTGATGGTCCAACGACAAGCCGCGATGCTGTCGTTCGTCGAAGCGTTCTGGATTATGGGCGTGATCTTCTGGGCCATGGCTCCGCTGCTGCTGCTGTTGCGCAACGCGCGCGACCTGCACCCGCATACCCCGTCGCGCCCGGCTGCGATGAAAGCGACATCGCAGAGCTCGCAAGTGAAAGAAGAGGCCGAACCGAGCCCGAGCCTGAATTGGTGGGGGCGGCGACCTTCGACTGATGAGCGTTCGTGTTTCACCACAGAGAGCACGGAGAGCACGGAAAAGACCAGATTCTTTACCGAGATTCCTCCGTGCACTCCGTGATCTCCGTGGTGAATCCCTCCTTGCTACTTCTACAATCTGCGTATGGACGTTCCGTCCAAGACACCAGACCTGCCTTATCGTGGAAGGATCGCGCCATCGCCGACCGGTCTAATGCACCTAGGCCACGCCCGCACTTTCTGGACAGCCTATCAGCGAGCGCTACAACACGATGGCACGCTGGTTTTTCGCAACGAAGACCTCGATCCGCAACGTTGCAAGTCTGAATTCGCACAGGCCATGATGGACGACCTGCAGTGGCTCGGCATCCGGTGGCAAGAGGGTCCGGATGTGGGCGGGTCGTTCGCGCCGTATGAGCAGAGCCGGCGGCGGGAACTCTATCTCGCGACTTGGCGCAAACTGCGGGATGGCGGATTTCTCTATCCCTGCACCTGCTCGCGCAAGGACTTGACCACATCAGCGGCGGCCCCGAACGAAGGCGACGATGAGCCGCTTTATCCCGGACGCTGCCGGGATAAAATCGCCGAGGCTGTGCTTTATGAATCGCCGCTGGGAGTGAACTGGCGATTCCGCGTGCCTGATGGCCAGACCATTGCCTTCGAAGATCTGCGGCAAGGCCCACAACAATTCGTCGCCGGCCGGGACTTCGGCGACTTCGTAGTTTGGCGGCGCGACGACGTGCCTGCCTACCAGCTGGCCGTGGTAGCCGATGATGCCACGATGCAAATCACCGAAGTCGTGCGGGGCACTGATCTGCTGAAATCCACGGCCCGGCAACTACTGCTGATCCGTGCGCTTGGGGTGTCGATCCCGGCCTACTATCATTGCGATCTGGTACGCGATGAAACAGGCATGCGGCTGGCCAAGCGCCACGATTC
Source organism: uncultured Acidobacteriaceae bacterium (assembly GCA_963833305.1). Lineage (GTDB taxonomy): Bacteria > Acidobacteriota > Terriglobia > Terriglobales > Acidobacteriaceae > Bog-257. The sequence goes on from CAWHXN010000006.1 coordinate 466,346, forward strand.
GCTCAGCCTGCGAACCTTGCGCGAAAGCGGTTACACCGCGCAAGATGTACTGGGCATGTGCGTTTCTCGATAAACGATTGCGGAACTCGATGGAACAAGGTATTGTCACGCCGAAGGCGAGGAGGTTGGCGCGATGCGATTGAATTGGCCTGCGATCCTGCTGGCGGGAGTTGCGGACTGGATTCTGGGAGCCGCTTGGTTTACCGCGTTTGCCAAGCAATGGAGGGCAGGGTTGCGCATGGCCCCCGAGGAGCTACAGGCCTATATGTCGCATCCCAACTTCTGGCCTTATATCATTGCGTTGGTTTGCAGCGTCTTCATCGCCTATGTCATTGCCCGGCTGGTCAGCACCTCTGAAACGCACGGTCTGTTCCGCGGGATCAGCATCGGAATCCTGGTTGGCCTAGCGGCTGCACTGGCCATGATCACCGAAATGGTTTTCGAAATGCGCGCCGGTTCGTTCATCCTGATCTCCGCTGCCTACCCGTTCCTCGGCTGTATCTTGATGGGCATCATTGTCGGCATCTGGAAGCCAAAAGGACAAAGCGATCTTGGCCATATCGTTGCGGCAAAACCATGAAGATCGAGGGCAAAATCGTTAACGGTTATCTGAAGGTGCTCACCGGCTTGGACCAACTTCCCGGCCCGGGCGGCGAACGATACATTGAGTTGTTCCGCCATGGCACCTTGACGGTGGAGTTGTATGCCCCTCGCGGCAACGATCCGCAGACACCTCATAGCCGCGACGAGATTTACGTAATCATCAGTGGAACGGGGCGTTTCCGCCACGGCTCGCACGAAACCACGTTCGGTGCGGGGGATGTGCTGTTTGTTCCCGCCGGCGAGGAGCACCGCTTCACCGAATTCACCGACGACTTCGCTACCTGGGTATTCTTCTACGGACCGGAAGGCGGCGAGGCGGAGGTTGTCAAGGAGTAAGCACCCCGCTACTCCACGAGTCCTTTCTACGTCCACTGCGAGCTAACCAGATCCTCGAAAAGCAACAACTGCAGATCCCTCCGCTCCGCTTCGCTACGGTCGGGATGACAAAGCTGAAGAGAGTCGCTCGCAGCGATCCCTTCTACTGCGTTCCTACTTCCCCGTATAGCTGACGCGCCAGATGGAATTCGATCCGTCATCGGTGACCAGCAGCGATCCATCGGACGCCACGGTGATTCCCACGGGCCGTCCCCAAACATCGCCGTTGGAAAGCACAAATCCGGTGAGGAAGTCTTCGTACTCGCCACTGGCGTGGCCCGTCTGATGCAGCGGCACGCGAATCACTTCATATCCCGCGCGGGCCCCCTTATTCCATGAGCCATGTTGCGAGGAGAAGATGTCGCCCTGATATTCCGACGGAAACTGCTGTCCCTGATAGAACGCCATCTCCAGCGAGGCATTGTGCGGCTGCAACAGAACGTCAGGCACAATGACTTTGTCTTTCAGCTCGGGATGTTTGCCCTTGAGGCGCGGATCGGGATTGCCGCCGATGTAGTAATACGGCCAGCCGTAGAACCCGCCCTCCTGCACGTGAGTGATGTAGTCGGGCACGAGGTTGTCGCCGAGCTGGTCGCGCTCGTTGACGGAACACCAAAGCTCACCGGTTTTGGGATTGATGGCCAGGCCGCCGCCGGCGTTGCGAATCCCATAGGCGTAGACGCGCATTCCCGAGCCATCGGGATTCATCACCATGATGTCGGCGCGGTTCTTCTCCTCGGGATGAGTGTCCGGATCATCGGCGTTGGAATCCGAACCCACGCCAACGAATAGCTGCTTGCCGTCGGGCGAGAAGACCAGATCGCGGGTCCAGTGTCCGCCGCCGGATGGCAACGAAGCCAGTTGCTGCGGCTTGCTCGTCGCCTTCAAATCTCCGTTGTGATATGGAAAGCGCAGCACCGCGTCGGTGTCGCCAATGTAGACGTACTGCGGGTTCGGCCCGGGAGGATAGAAGGCAATGCCATAAGGCTGCTCGAGGCCGGTGGCAAAAATGGAGGTCTGCTGCGGCTTTCCGTCGGGCGTGATGCCGCGAAAGATTTTGATGTCACCGCTGTGACTTTCGGCAACGAAGAAATCGCCGTTGGGAGCAGTGAGTATTGCTCGCGGCTCCTTGACGCTGGTGGTATAGAGCTCGACCTGGAAGCCGGCGGGAGCCTGTGGCCAGGCATTCTTGGGACGGTCAACCACGTTCGGTCCGTTAAATACCGACTTGCTCGCAAAAGGCGTGGGCAAGTCCTGCGGCGTGATCTTGCGAATGGATCCTGGCTTCTCGTAACGGTAATCAGTGAACGGACCTTTGGGCGCAGGTGCTGCTGGTCCATCGGCGAACGCGCAACCCGTCCAGAGCAGAGTAAATAGAGCAAACGGCATTAATTTCTTCATGGGATCCAAAACCAATTGGCAAGACCGCGAACCGGGGTCTTGCGATCTGGATGGTGTTTTAGATGACAAGCTGCCGTTTTAGTATGCGAGAAAGCGGGGCCGTTTTGCCGATATGCGGTGCGCGATGATCGACAGCTTTGAGATCGCGCCGGTTCCCTTGCCAGGCGGTTTCTTTGCTCGATTACTCGCGGTTTAATTGCAGCGTGCCGATCAGCGTCTCATCAGACTCATCGAACAGCAGAGGAACCATTCTCCACTGGGCTCGCCGCCGGGAGCGCAGAGAAAAATAGAAAGGGCTGAGACTCACAGCTATTCCGAGCAGAACAAATGGCCGGAACAGGCGGACCTCGAAGGAAGTAATGACCGGAATCAACACCGCGAACAGACCCAAGTAGATTGCCAGGGTTTGCCAAAGGTTGCGACGGCCGGGCACATACGAACAGGTAAACGGAATCTTGTGCCACTCGTATAACCGCGCTTCGATCAGCAGGAGCAGCAGCATCGCGACCATCGTTATGTGAGCAATCGCCAATTCCCCGCCAAGGGCGAAGACTTCAATCGGCAACGTGATCAGCAGCACCGAGCCGAGCCCGCAGAAGAGCAGGTATTCGACGCTATCCAGCAATTCTCGCGGATCCGAACTCTCGGCCGCCAATCGAAATATCCAGCTAGCTTCAGGCTCGGCCGGCAGCTTGAAAACATAGCAAAGGGCGGAAACCACGACTGCACTCATGAGCAGCGGTATGGCCAGGATCGACTCAAGTTGCCAGTCGCTCCACGACTCGGGGGAGCGAAAATGAGTCAGCACGCTGGGAGCAGCCGTCTGCAGCGCCAGCACAAATGCGATGGAGACGCAGAAGCCCATCACCAGCTTGTGAGCCCGGCTTCGGCGCAAGGTTTGAATTCCGAAGACAAACACGGCCCGCGATCGCAAATCCTTTATGCAGATCTCTGTAAGCGCCGATGCTGTTCGGCCAATTAACGATCGCCCGCCCGCTTGCGATGAGGCTTGTTCCAGCACCCGATGCGCGTGCCGGCGATAGCTGAGGAAGTAGGTCGCCAACGCCAGAAACAGGACGACTGCCATGCCGGTGAGAGCTCGTTCACGTAGCGCCGGGAAATAGCTGTCTCGCGATCCGAGCAGGGTTTCATACAGACCAAGAAACCAGGCAGGAGGAAATAGCAGCATCCAGCGTGGCTTGGCTGCGATCATCTCGTGCCAGTTTGGTATATCGAACACATAGGGAGCGGCAGCAAGGAAAGCAGTCGCGAACAACGCCTGAATCCAAACCGACAGGCGATCGAACGCGCGCGGCGGCAACAAGTTCATCAGCACTCCCTGAACGGCGCCGAGGGCGAAGAACACGAACAGTCCCGCTGCCGAACGTCGCTACCGCGTGAGCGGCGACGGAACGAAGCTCAAACGATTGCCACCTCCCCGACGTGAGAAACGGAAACATCATGCTGGGCGCAAGATTCAGATCGGTGATGACCACCGCAGTGATCAGCAAAGAAGCCAGAAATCTCGCGGTGAAAATCTGGTAGAGGCGGACCGGCAACGGTTTCAGCGCAAGATAATCTCGCCGAGTGGGAAACAGACTCTGCCACTGAACGACCGTCACCAATCCTGCCACAATCATCGACAGCGAAATAAAGAACAAACGGTCGGCACGAACTGCGGCGTGATAGAGATCTCCGGTGTCGAGGTCCTGGAGGTAGCGGTATTTCCCAATGTACAAGCGGATGATGAGCGGTCCCACACAGCCCAATACAGCCAGCACCGTGATGACCAGCCGCCGGACTTGATCCGATGACATCAGGTCATTGGCCAGTTGTTCCGACAGGAAATGGCGTAACAGTTCGAACTGAGGGCCATGGGTTTGAGTGAGCCATAGCCGAATGCTTTTGCGGATCATGAGTCATGCGGCCTTCATCGCGGCGATCACGCGTTCGGCGATGGCGGCTGTGTCTTCCGGGACCGCGAGCTGGGCAAAAACGGATTCCAGCGAGGGACTCGCCTGCAACTCCCGCAGCCGCTCTACGGTGTCGTACGCGACAACCCTTCCTTTGTGCAGGATGACGACTTCGGAGCAAACCTTCTCCACCACCTCCAACACGTGCGAACTATAGAGGATTACTTTGCCCTCGCGGGCAAGCGCCTTAAGCAGGTTGCGCAGCACCAGAGCAGCGCCAACGTCCAGGCCTGAAAACGGCTCGTCCAGAATCAGCACCTCGGGGTTATGCAGCAACGCAGCCGACAGCAGAATCTTTTGCCGCATCCCCTTGGAGTAATTCAGAAGCAACTCATAGCGGGCGTCTGCCAGAGAAAACAAATCGACGAAGGCGTCAATCTTTTGTTCCAGAGTGCGGCGCGGAATCGAATGCAGCCGTCCGACCAGGCGCAAATATTCCGGGCCGGTCAAATGCGAATAGAGATGCGGTTCTTCAGGAACGTATCCCAGCTTGCGGGAGAAGGCAGGATTGCCATCGTGAATTCGTGCCCCGTCGAACAACATCTGACCGGTGGAAGGCGCGATCAGTCCGGTCAACATCTTGACGGTCGTACTCTTTCCCGAGCCATTGGGCCCCAGGTAGCCGAGCACCTGCCCGCGCTGAACGTGGAAGCTGACGTCGAGCACGGCGGGAATTCCGTTGTAGCGTTTTGTCAGACCCACGGCTTCCAACATCTCGAGACTCCACGGTACCGACAGCAATGTCAGTGAATGGCCCAAAAGAACGTACACATCAGGCCCAGCGCGCTCAAACCGGCTGCGACCGAGATACCGACAATCTGCAGATGGCTGGAGGCTGCGGTACAAACTGTTTCTCGGGCAACGCAGCCCCAAACGCGCGCCTGGCCCATCCATCCATCGTGTTGCTGCGCGTCCTGCAGTTGGTCGGCGAACACTTCGATCATCTCTTCTCCAAACTGATAGCGAAGCGCGGCCGGATAGAGCAGGAGTGTGGCAGCATAAATTCGGCGACTGAAGCGGAAGGTCGTGGCCATAGCTATGCTCCCTCCTGCGGCAGCAGTTTGTGCCGCAGCGCGCGCCGGACGACGGCGTCCATGCGGGCAAGCTCCGCTTTCAAAATCAGCTTGCCGGTGCGAGTCAGGCGGTAGTAGCGGCGACGGCCGCTTGCATCGGTATCGGTTTCTTCGATCAGCGACAATTCGAGTAGCCGTTGGATGGTGGTGTAAAGCGTGCCCGGACCCATGCGGAACTTGCCGTCGGAGAGAATTCCAACTTGCTGCATGATGGCGTAGCCATGCCGCTCGCCTTCGGCCAGGGCGAAGAGGATAAAGAACACCGCCGGAGTGAGTGGCAATAAGTGTTGCAGATCATCGGGAATGTTGCTGGTTTTCGGCGGCATCGTGGCTCCCTCGATGCATCTGCAACTGATATATCACTAACTGATGTATCGGTCAAGAACTTTTGTAGCGTAAGGGCTCGGCTCAAGAAATAGCGCCGTGTGTCGTTTCTAAAGACCGGCTCATCCAATGGTTTTGAATGGCTCGGTTGCGTCATGGTCGTTTTCAAACTGTCACAGTTGAGGACCAGAATTCGTGGAAGCAGCGCACCGAGAGCAACCTGATTGCTCCCCGTTAAGGGAAGAGCGCCGCAGGCCCGAACCCAAAGCAGGAGCCGACGCCAGAGCTTTTGACGCGATATAATGAACACTTTGCCGCAGTGTTGAGTTCCAGCTAGAAATCCCGCGGAAGGACAATATGCCGACAGATGTAATCATGCCCCAGATGGGGGAATCGATTTTTGAAGGAACGATTACCAAGTGGCTGAAGCAGCCGGGCGAGAAAGTTCAGCGCGACGAGCCGCTGTTTGAAATCTCGACCGACAAGGTTGACGCCGAAATTCCCGCGCCCGCTTCCGGCACTTTGCAGGACATTAAGGTGCAAGCCGGGGCCACAGTCCAGGTGAACACCGTAGTGGGGACAATTGCCGGCGAAGGCGATGCTGCCGCTGCGGCCCCGTCTGCTCCTCGCTCCAGCCCAGCCCGCAAAACCAGCCGCTGGCGGCGATGGCAGCAAAGCCACGCCAGACCGAGGCGGCACAAGCCTCCCAGCGGAGAAGAGCCGAAGGCCAAGCCCGCAGACAAGGTCCCGGCCGATCTTGCGGAGGACGAGAAAGAAGGTCTGGAACGAGCGGCGCAAGGCAAAGTTCTGGAATATCCCGAAGCCGGCGAGCAGGAACGCGTTCGCTCCAGCCCGCTGGTCCGCCGCATCGCGAAGGATAACAACGTTGATTTGACCAAGGTCCCGGGCACGGGCCTGGGCGGACGCATTACCAAGGAAGACATTGAGGCGTTCGTCGCCAAGCATGGCGCGGGTGGAACCAGCTCCGCCGGCTCCGACTTATGCTCCCGCTCCGGTTCAGGCTCCAGCCCGCGCCTGCTGCTCCGGCGGTTGTCGCTCCCCTGCAACCGGTGGGAGGAGTCACGCCAGGCGACATCGTGCCCATGTCGGTGATGCGCAAGAAGATTGCCGAGCACATGGTGATGTCGAAGCGCACCAGCGCGCACGTGCATGGCATCTTCGAAGTCGACGTGACCCGCATCGTGAAGCTGCGTGAGCGGATGAAGGCCAAGTTCGAGCAGGCCACCGGCAACAAGCTCACCTTCACGCCGTTCTTCGCCCGCGCTGTGGTGCATGGTATTCGCCAGTGGCCCATCATCAACTCATCGGTCGAGGGCGACAACATTCACTACCACGCCTCGATCAACCTCGGGATCGCCGTGGCGCTTGATTGGGGACTGATTGTGCCGGTAGTGAAGAATGCCGAAGAGCGCAGCTTCGTCGGCTTGCAGCGGGCGATCAGCGATCTGGGCGAACGCGCCCGTACCAAGAAGCTGAAGCCGGATGAGGTGCAGGGTGGTACCTTCACCATCACCAATCCTGGCATTTTCGGAGCCGAGTTCGGGCTGCCCATCATCAATCAGCCGCAGCTTGCCATCATGGGCGTGGGCGGCATCTCCAAGAAGCCGGTGGTGGTAACCGACAAGGACGGCAATGATTCGATCGCTATCCGCTCCAGGATGCACTTGAGCATTGGCTACGATCATCGCGTGATCGATGGCGCTGTGGCCGATCAGTTCATGGCCGAGGTAAAGAAATTCCTGGAGAACTGGAACGAGGAGCTGCTGTAGGGTAAAGCGGCTTTTGGCTCCTAGCCTTTAGCTCTTAGCAAACAGAATCGCCCCGCTCAACGTTGAGCGGGGCGTTTTCGCGACTGAGATCAGAATTCCCGGCAAACAGTCTTATGGTTTCACCTCTTTGAAATGAAGGGACTGAGCCAGCCATTACGTGGCCTTCTTCTCCTTCTTCGATTCCTTCTCGCGCGCCACTCGCTTCGACAGCAATGACTTCGCCTTCTCCAGTTCAGCTCGGCGGCTCGCGCTGAGGTTGTGTCCAGCGCGATTGATGTAGTAGGTCAGCATGCGCATTCCCGAACCCGGCCCCTTGGGCGAAACCTTTTTGGACGCCAGGCTTTTGGCGATGGTAGCAGCGCTCTGGTTGAAGAGTCCCTCAGGAGGATGAGTCGAGTCAGTCGTGACCTTCGCGACCCAACGATTCGTTTTCTTCTTCGCAGTGGTTGGCTTCTTGTTGCTCTTCTTCGTGGAGGGCATCTGAGTCTCCTGACCTAAATATCTTTGCTAGATGCCTGCGCGATGCCTACAAGCTGCATGTCACAAATCACTTTCGCCAACGGTCCCACAATTCCCACCAGAGCAGTTTCTGCACTTCGGTGAGATAGGTTTTGGCCCACTCGCGGTTTTTCCACCAGGGCAGTCCGAAGAGAAAATCATTTCTGGCACCGGCCGCTGTCCATTGATATTGCGGCTGGCGATCGCGAAAGATCGAGAGCGCGCGCCGCAGGTGATACTCGTCGGACACCAGGATGACGGAGTGGGGTGCAGGGTTCAATTGGTGCAAGCATTTTCCCGCCTGCGGTGCCTCGTCTTTAGTGGAATCGCCAAGGATCCGGCAGATGCTCACCTGGGAAGCGTTGGCTCCTGCCGTATGGGCTATGTAATCCTGCGCCAGGTCGGCGATGGGGTGACCGTAAACCTGCCCGCCTCCCACATCGACGACAAGGTGTTGCCCGTAGCCGGCGCGCAACAGCTCCAGCCCCCGCCAATACCGGTTGTCTGCCTGGTCACCATTGAGCATCAGGATGGCATCTGATTTTTGGGGATCATTGACGATCAGATAACTGCCGGTCTGAAAGAAAAATATTGCGACGATGAGAAGCAGAACTATGGCAACGATGACGAGGAGTCGCATGGAAGCTGCGCCTTTGCGGGCGTCATCAACTTTAACCCAATTCCACGATCGGCGTGTCCGGACGGCTGCAGGACTGGAGCAATCTTCATCCCCCAACTGCATCGCGCTACAATGAAAACGATGGAGCCAGTGTCGGAATGCGCGGTGTTTGAAGAGCAGCGCGGCGAGTTCACCGTCAGCACCGAGCTAGCGCGGATGGATATCGACGTAATCCACGGTTATCTGGCGAGAGCGTATTGGTCGAACGGAATCCCGCGCGAAATTGTCGAGCGCGCCGTGCAGCACTCGCTGTGCTTCGGGCTTTTCGAAGGCGCGACGCAGATCGGCTTTGCGCGAGCGGTGACCGACTCCACGACGTTCGCTTACATTTGTGATGTGTTCGTGCTGGAGTCTCATCAGGGCAAAGGGCTGGGAACCTGGTTGATGCAATGCGTCATGCAGCATCCCGAAATGCAGGGATTGCGCCGCTGCCAACTGATTACGCGCGACGCGCACACGCTGTATGAAAAAGTGGGATTCCGACCCATCAGCAAGCCCGAGCGTCATATGGAGCGGACTACCCCGGCAGTACTCGATTTCTAGAAATTCATTACGAAGGACGGAATCATGACCATCAATCCCATGGAACGACCGCTGGCCGAAGACGATCCGGAGATCGCGCAAGCCATCGAGAACGAAGAGCGGCGGCAGCATGAAGGCCTGGAACTGATCGCCTCGGAAAACTTCGTGAGCGAAGCCGTGCTGGAAGCGGCAGGCTCGGTGTTCACCAACAAGTATGCCGAGGGCTATCCCGGCAAGCGCTATTACGGCGGATGCGAATTCGCCGACGTGGTGGAGAACCTGGCACGCGACCGCGCCAAGCAGCTCTTCGGCGCCGAGCACGCCAACGTGCAGCCGCACTCGGGTTCGACCGCCAACATGGCGGCGTACGCTGCGGTGATTCAGCCGGGCGACACCGTCCTCGGACTGAACCTTGCTCATGGCGGACACCTGACTCACGGACATCCGCTCAACTTCTCGGGCAAGACTTACAAGATCGTTCCTTATGGCGTAACCAAGGAAACCGAGACCATCGACTACGACGATCTGGAGCAGATCGCCGAGCGCGAGCGGCCCAAGCTGATCATCGGCGGCGGCAGCGCTTATCCGCGCATTATCGACTTCGCGCGCATGCGGCAGATCGCCGACAAAGTTGGCGCGCTCTACCTGGTCGATATGGCGCACTTCGCTGGACTGGTTGCCGGCGGCGCGCATCCTTCGCCGGTACCGCACGCGCAGATTGTCACCACCACCACGCATAAGACGCTGCGCGGGCCGCGCGCGGGACTGATTCTCTCCAAAGCCGAGCACGCCGCAGCGATCGACAAAGTTGTTTTCCCCGGAATGCAGGGCGGGCCGCTGGTACACATCATCGCGGCCAAGGCAGTGTGCTTCCACGAAGCCATGCAGCCCAGCTTCAAAGATTACGCGCGGCAGATTGTGGCCAACGCGGCAGTGCTGGCGCAGACGCTGGCCGACGAGGGCTACCACATCGTTTCCGGCGGCACCGACACGCACCTGATGCTGGTGAATGTCTTCGCCAAAGGCATGCTGGGCAGCGAAGCCGAGAACGCGCTGCACGAGGCCGGCATCACGGTGAACAAGAACGCGATTCCGTTTGACACCAATCCGCCGATGAAGCCGAGCGGCATTCGCATTGGAACTCCGGCGCTGACCACGCGCGGCATGAAGGAAAACGAAATGCGTCAGGTGGGCAAATGGATCTCTGAGGCGCTGCACAATCGCACCGACAAGAACGTGCTGGCACGCATTCGCCGCGAAGTGCTGGAACTGGCGGAAGCGTTTCCGCTGTACGCGTCACGACGGGCGAAACATGCGGAGACGGTGAAGGCGTAAAGTGATTTCCCGCTCGATGCGACTCCCAGGTTAGCGTCCAAGAGAAGGACGCGAACCTGGGGCACAAGCTCTCAGCATAGTGTTTATTATTTGCGGGGCAGAACGCGATCGGCGGAGTGGATACTGCCCACGGCGAGAGTTACCTGATTGCGATCCGGCCGTGCGCAGGGAATGCCGCCGGAGGCAAGCACGAGAGACCCGGCAATGCGCATGGCGCCGGGAGAGAAGTAATAGTCGTAATGCTGCTCATTGTGCTCCTGATCGGTAAAGACCAGAGCATCTTTCGGACCGCGGTTCTTAACAAAAATCCGCGAATACTCGTTTTGCAGCTTGATGGCCTTGGCTCTTACGCCGGCTTCGGAAAAGATGAAGTGAACTTTGTACCAGCTCTCCATGGCTGCGGCGATTATAACCAGATGCACCTTCTGAGCCCACCTTGCAGCCGCTCGCCATTTACACTGATCTGTGCGCGTTGCCATCGATATCCGCCGCATTACCGAGTTCGGCGTCGGGACCTACACCCGCAACGCCATCCGCACGCTGGCGCGTCTGGATCACGATAACGAATATTTCCTCATCGGCATTCCCGGCAAGCTGGGAGACATTGAGCCGCTGCCGCCAAACTTCATCACCGTCCCTGCCCAACCGAACGAATTGTCAGTGGCCAGTTATATGGAACTGCACCGCATCTTGAAACACCACGCATGCGACCTGCTGCACGTGCCGCATTTATTCTGGAAACCGCAGGGAATTCCATGTCCTTACGTGGTCACGGTACACGATCTGCTGGACCATCTGTACCGCATCAACAGCCATTCCAGCGTGAAGCGCAGTTTGCACTTTCAGTTCACCAAGCGCGTGCTGCAGCGGGCGGCACGCATCTTCGCGGTGTCGAACTTTTCCAAGACCGACACCGCAGCGCATCTTCCATGTGCCCGCCGCAAAAATCGAAGTCATCTACAACGCCATCGACGACAGTTTCCGTCTGGGCCACAGCAGCTCTGCCGAACGCCAGTTCATCGCCGAGCGCTACCAGGTGCAGGGTCCGTTTCTGCTTTATGCGGGCCGCATCAGCCCGCACAAAAATGTGGTGCGCATTATCGAAGCCTTCTCGGCACTGAAGAGCGAACTCAACAAGGAAGGCCGCTTCGAAGACCTGAAGCTCATCATCATTGGCGATGAAGTCTCCAAACATCCCGACCTGCGGCGCGCGGCGGTGAAGGGCGGCGTGCAAAACGATGTCCGCTTTCTGGGCTTCGTTCCCATCGACGTGCTGCGCATTTTTTACGATCAGGCGAAGATCTTCGTCTTCCCATCGTTATACGAGGGATTTGGTTTGCCGCCCCTGGAAGCCATGGCCCATGCGACACCGGTGGTGACAAGCAACACGTCGTCGGTGCCCGAGGTTGTGGGCAATGCTGCCATCATGGTGAATCCGGAAAATGTCTTCGAGATCATGCGAGCGCTTCATCGGGTGCTTACCGATCAGCCATTACGTGAGAAGTTGAAAGCCCGTGGGCTCGAGCAGGCTGGAAAATTTTCCTGGGATGCCAGCGTTCTTCGCATGCTGCAGGTCTATCGCGAGGTGGCAAAGCAAAATTAACTGACCCAAAGCTCCGACTGCATGACCTTCATCGGCTCATCGGCACCCACATTAAGCATCGGCGTTCCACTTTCAAACTAAGGTAGGGAAAATTTCGCTGGCTTTAACCCAATTTGCAAAGACTGAATCGTTGTCACGGTCGCTATCGCCTGTGCAAGCTGTTGAATTCATAAATCGGACCTATGCTTTTTTCTGCTGGCATCGATTGGCGACTGACTTGCTTCTAAGTAACTGACCGCGGATTTGGAAAACGATGCGGTCAGCTAAACATGCGGACCCACTACTCAACGCGGATCGTTCTTCTTTTGCTGGCTTCTTGTGTGGCGACTCCGCTGAGCTCGTGGGGACAAACGCAAACCCTTCCCTTGAACGATATTGTCAGTCGAATGGCGCAAGCGCAGGTCGCGTCTCACAACCAGGACATCGCTTACGCGGTAACGCGTAAGTATGAACTGACAGCGCTGGGGACACAAAGTCCCAGTTCGAGCGTGGTAGCGGAAGTGAATTTCGTGCCGCCAGCGGCGAAGGACTATACCATCCTCAAGTCAGAAGGCAGCAGCCGGGGCGAGAGCATCGTACGCAAGGTCCTCGACCAGGAGGCCGAGATGGCCAGCCACGCTGAGGAGCACGAAGTCACTCCCCGAAATTATGACTTTTCGCTGTTGGGCCGTGAAAGCATCGATGGCCATTCTTGCTACGTCTTGCAGTTGACGCCCAAACGCCAGGTTGCCGAGCTGATTCGCGGCAAAGCCTGGGTCGATGCCAACGATTTCACGGTGCGACGGATGGAAGGCGCTCCCGCCAAGAATCCTTCGATGTGGATCAAGAACCTGACGGTCACCATCAACTACGGCGATGTAAGCGGCATTCGAGTGACAACTTCAACCAAGGCTGTGGCCGATGTTCGCTTTGCCGGAACCCACGTGCTCACTTCCAAAGAAATCGATCTCCGCCTGTCCTCTGTCAACGCACGCAATCAGATTCCGGCGATCAAATCAAGTCGCAATACGCGGCGGACGGCGCAAGACGCCGCAGTTTGGGTCGCGCGTTAGTCTTGTTTGTTCCTTATTTCCTACCTTTGTCATCGCTATTATTTGTCATCCCCAGCGCAGCCGAGGGATCTGCGGTTTGCCTGCAGCGGCAGGGCGCCGTCGCGAAAAGCGAAGAGCGAAAGGCGAATAGCGGTTTTCTTAGCTGCTGGGCCTGTAAGCCGAATTCTGTGTGCCGCTCCTTCTCGTCATCGGGTGCCCCATACATTCGCGTTGTTCGAATGTGTGGGACTGCTCCAACGAGGACAAAGAGCGGCACGACGGTCATTCCTCTGGGCCGCGCATTACTGAGCGGCTCTAGCGACCTACCCGGAAGTTGTGACGCACCGAGCCGGCACGTGCGCTCACCGAAGTGCGCGCTCCTCCCCTATTTGGTCTTGCTCCGTGTGGGGTTTGCCCTGCCACCGCCATTGCTGGCGGCGCGGTGCGCTCTTACCGCACCTTTTCACCCTTACCGGACTCTTGCGAGCCCGGCGGTATATTCTCTGTGGCACTTTCCGTCAACGGCCCTTTGAGGGCCGCCGCCCGGACGTTATCCGGCACACCGCTCTGTGGAGTTCGGACTTTCCTCTGCCCGCCTGCGCAACCTGATCGAAACCAGTGTCCACAAGCCAACAGCGACCGTCCGGCCCAGCAGCTAACAGAGTCATTATAGATGGTCGTCAGGAGGCCGGGTTCTTAGATGCGTCTGCCATGGCTTTGAGCAGGGCATCGCGGTTGGCGACGGCCATGGCGTAGTCGGGTTTGAGGCGGAGAGCTTCGTTATAGTCTCGCAGTGCACCCTCCAAATCGCCCTTGAGCTGACGCGCATAGCCACGGCCGTTGAAGGCTTCGGCGAAGTTAGGCTTGATCCGGATGGCCTCGTAGTAATCAGCGATCGCGCCATCGAGGTCTCCCTTCCCGACGCGCGTATTGCCCCGGTTATTGAAGGCCTCGGCATAGTCGGGCTTGAGGCGGATGGCTTCGTTGTAATCCGCGATCGCGCCGTCGAAAACGCCCTTATTGTAGCGCGCAATGCCCCGGTTGTTGAATGCGTCGGCATAGTCGGACCTGAGGCGAATGGCTTCGCTATAATCCGCGATTGCTCCTTCGGAGTCGCCCTTGGCGAGGCGCGTAACGCCCCGGTTGTTGAAGGCCTCGGCATAGTCGGGCTTGAGGCGGATGGCTTCGTTGTAATCCGCGATCGCGCCGCCGAAATCGCCCTTATCGCCGCGCGCATTGCCCCGGTTATTGAAGGCTTCGGAATAGTCGGGCTTGAGACGGATGGCGTTGCCGTAAAAGCGCAACTTCTCGTCGAGATCAACGGCGTTGAAACCACGCTCGAACCATTGCTGGGCGGTTAGTTCCTCTTCCGCGACCGCCGGAGCCAACTGAGCGGCGTCCTTCTCTTCCGTTGCGGCATCCCTCGCAATAGATGATGCCGGGTGTAACGCCGCATCCAATTCCACATTCAAGTACCTGTCGCGCAGACGCTCCATCGCTTGCGAGAAGTAATCTGACGGAATGACTATCGCGTTGTAGCGCCTCAGTGGCGCTAGCGTTCCGGTAAGCTGACTGGCAATCGCAGGTGTACTAAAATCGAATCCTTCGAGCATCAGTGGCACGATGTTGCGGTGGCTCTGGAGTGCGGTCTCGATCTCACGACGCATCCAGTCTCCGGGATCTGCCCAGCCCTCCAAAGCGGATGGGGTCAGCAGGACCAGAAAATGCGTCCGCGCACGAATATTCTCTAATACGACTCGCTCGAAATCACCACTGGCGGTCCCTCTGTAATCGAAAAAAACATCGTACCCGTGTTGCGTGAGATTCTGGAAAATTGCCAACGCCCAGGGAAGGTTGGTGCGGCGATAGCTAATGAAAACGGTTTTCTGGATGTCTTCCATAAGTTACCTGCCGAGTCGGAACGACGAAATTGAATCAACCATGAGCCTCATAGGATGCCCCCTTCGGTACGCTCAGCTTGGACTCTAAGGGTCAGTTTCTGTAGGTCTGTGGCGGCTCGGCGCGCGACGAGGGATGCAGGGTGTAGCACCGCGTCCAGTGGCACGTTGAGATACTGGTCGCGGAGCTTTCCCATGCCTTCCAAAAAGTAGTCCCACGGGATGTTTAGACCTTGATACTTCCGCAGGACAGCCAGCTTGCCGGTGAGTTGAGTAGCAACGGCGGGTGCATAGAAGTCGAAGCCTTCCAGCATCAGAGGCACAACATTTCGTTGGCGATCCAGCGCAGCCTCGATCTCAAGGCGTAACCAATCGTCCGGGTTTGCACAACGCTCGAGTGCGGTAGGAGTCAGCACTACAAGGAAGTGGGCTCGCGAATATATGTTTTCGAGTATGACACGTTCGAACGCACCGCTGGCAATTCCGCTGTAGTCAAAAAATACATCATAGCCATGTTGGGTAAGCTCCAGGAAAATTGAGAGTGCCCACGGAAAATCGGTGCGGCGATAGCTGATAAAAACAGTTTTCTCGACGCGTTGCATACCTGCCGCTGATCCTCATGCTTGAAGGAATGGAGATGACTATAGCAAAGAAAGTCCCTCACACGGGATGGCAATTTTCCTCTTCATCACATCCGCGTGTGCGCTGGGTCACTGATTCTGTGTGACTTCGGCGGTACAAACGCTTCAGGGCCGCTCCTGCGGTTGCGGGTGTTCTATGTTGACGTTTGCCATCTTCCCCATCCTGCTGTTCTTCGCCGGCGCGTTTATCATCGTCGGTCCGCCGGTAGCTATGAGCTTGCAGGATTACTACAAGAATCGCGGGCCCAAGCCCGTGGTTTGTCCCGACTCGGGTAAGCCCGTAGAGGTTGAGGTCGACCGCAAGTTCGCCTTCTGGACATCGCTGCGCGGGCAGGAACACTCGCGTTTGCAATCGTGCACGCGCTGGCCCGAGAAGAGCGACTGCGGACAGGAATGCCTGCAGCAGATTGAACCCTCGCCGGAGAACATCGAGCGCCTGCTGACCAAGTGGTATGAAGGCAAGAGCTGCGCGATCTGCACCCGCGCTCTGTCGCCCTCCGATTGGCGGCGCAGTCGTCTGGCGCTGCTTAACGAAGAGCAAAAGCTGTTCGAGTTGCGCGATATGTATCTGGAAGAGTTGCAGCAGAGCCTGCAGCAGATGCGTCCGCTGTGCTGGAATTGCCATCAGGAAGAGCGGGCGCGGCAAGCGGATCCGCCGCGGGTGTTCAAGGGCGATCGTCACGGACTGAGCCCCGCCATTGAATAAGAGCCGCGAGTTGTATCGGAGTTTCCATACCGTTAAAAAGCAGATTCCTCGCGGGCTGAAGCCCGCTCGGAATGACAAATAAAGGGTGGGTACGGCGCAGCCGAAGCTGCGCCCCTCAGAATCACCCCAGGCTGAGTTGGTCGAGCAAACCGCGACCTTTCCGTCGTCATCAGGCAGCAACCCAACTTTCACAAAGCCTCCAGTCACAGGCGAAGCCTACCCGGAGTACAATTCTAGGCGTACGAATTGGGGAGAAAAGGCATATGAAACGGTTCCTGACAATCGCAATGTTAGTGGTCGCGGGGTCGTTCGTGGGATATGCGCAGACATCGATGACGCCGGCGATGCAGAACGCACCGCCGCGCAAGTCTCCGCTGGCCGAATACGCGGGCGCTTGGATTGGGACCTTTCAGGGTCGGACCTGGATGGCCATTCGCTTGACCCTCCAGGGAAATCAGGTTTCGGGCACCATTCAGCGTCCACAGGAACTGCAATTCGCTGACAGTGGCGATCTGAAGAGCGTTGGCGATCAGCAGTTGACATGGACGGTGGAAAAAAGCCAGCTCACGGGCGACGGTCTTCTGTTGACGGTGAAGAATCCTGACAATCCGCAGCCCGATCATTACGTGGTACGGCTAACCACAGCCAATACAGCTGAGGTCAAGATGGTGGCGATGAACATGCCGCCGGGAATGCCCAAGCCGAAGCCGTGGACGTTAAACAGGCTTGGACCTACTGCGGTTGCCCCGGTGCGCTAACGGCCGTTTACCGCGAAATCTCAATGCCAATTCCGGCCAGCAACAGCAGCACGCCGCTGAGTATCATGCCGCGGGCCAGCAGAGGCATCGGACTTTTGGGAAACAACCGGCGATGCTGCAACAGCAAAGCGTTTCCGTACAGAACGCGTCCTTGAGAGCGACTGGCGTCGCCCGCTCGCATCATCACGACGGTGCGCAGCACGAACCCAAGCACCAGCAAAAGAAACCCGGTAACGGTGAACCAAGTCGCGGTCGCGGCCATACTACGTTACTCCACGATCCAGTCTCTGGTGTAAATCATAGTCCCTGCCGTCAAGGGGCGGCGAGCGCTGCGGCCATCGTTTCGCGCCTCCCGGTGTGGCTGTTACACTGCTAGCGATCAAAATGACATCTCCAATTCTGCGCCTACTCGGCGCACTGGCCGGGCTGGGCAGCGCCATACTTTGCTGGTTTCTGGGGAGCACGCTGGCCCAGCCGCTGCGTGAGCGTACCTTGTTCTCGCTGGACGGTTCACGCTACGCGCTGATGGCGTTTCTGATTGTGCCCGCGCTGATTCTGGCGGTGGTTGCTCTGTTCTGGGTTCCACCGAGGGTGGCCGGCGGCGGACCCTTGCCGGAAGGCAGACGCTGGCGCGCAGCTTTAGTTCTGATGTTTCTGGCGGCTTTGGTATTGGGGCTGGTTCGCTAGAGCGGGTCCGCGACAGCTAAACATCCAAGGGTGGAGCAGACGCTTCCTTGGCTGTGCAAAGCAGATCCCTCACCGGCTGAAGCCGGTTCGTGATGACAAACTATGAGGGTCACAAAAATCGAGGGTCACAAAAATGAGTGGTGTAGCCCACCTGACATCGTTCCGCTTCGGTAGGGCTCAAGCGGGGAAACGATAAAAACCCGCGCCACCACTCATGCCGACGTCCGGAGTATATAGCTGCTGTTGCTGTTTGCGAACCGAGGAGAATGGGATCGCACTCCGGACCTACATTTACGATACCTGCTGGAGCGGGCAGGATGCCCCGGATCGACCAGCAGATCAGATCGTTTTTTCGATTTGCTACCCCTTGATTCTATTGGACTTGCACTTTGATTTGCAGCTTGCCCTCGGCGGGCACCTGAACCGCTTCTCCTCGTTTCAGGTAGGGTTGCAGCACTGCCGGATTTGCCCACTCCAGGTCCCAGCCATTGGCCAGCGCAATGGCAGTGTAAGCTCCGGGCACGACGTTGGAAAGCGTGAAGGTGCCATCACTATCGCTTTGGTCGCGGCGAAACAACGGCAAGTTGTTGCCCGGGTCCTGAGGCACTAGAACGATCATAGCTCCCGCGAAGGGTTGGTCATCGTGCATCGCGGTGCCTTCCACCCGAGCAGCCCCGCGCGCGGCGACCGCGACAATGCGCACCGTACTTCTGCCGCTGATTTCAATCACCCGGCCCTGCACCTTTGCCCCAGTCGCAGACAATTGCTTCAGGAAGAATCCATTCGCATTGTCGAGCGTGACCAGGTAGCGGCCGGGCCGCACATCGTCGGACTTGAAGTCAAATTCTCCTTTGTTGGAGAGATCGCTTCGGAAGGTCTCGCCGGTTTCCGGATTGGAAAGCTGGATGGAAGCTTCGGCGGGCGCACGCGACACGTTGTCGAAGACGATGGATCCCCCAACCGCGGCAAACTTTGGGCCGTCGGAGGCGTTGACCTCGGCGTCGGCTACTAAGTCAATTTCCCGGTACCAGCCCAGGCCGGCGCCTTTTTCGCCGAGACCCGTGGGAAGCGGCATTTCAACGACATAGTGTCCGGGCGCCAAGCCAGAGAGTTCGATCACTCCGGGCGCAGCCCAGGAGACCGGTGCATTCGTGAGGGAGTCGAGGTAGCCCTCGAAGATACGTTGCGAAACGCGGGGAAACACCATTCGCCCAAGCGCTGGATTGTCGGAACCACCGCTGTGGATTCGCAGATGTAAGGATGGCGTGGCCCGCATCACGATGTCGGCCGTCGTCTTCTCGCCGGGAGTGAGCAGCACCGGACTGGCGCCCGCAGAATCGGGAGAGTCAGGATAGAAGGTCAGAGGGTAGGTGACGTCGAGAGCTGCGGCCTCTTGAGTGGCCTGAGCGTCGAGATCGGCATTCGCCGAACGGCCGGCGGGGCGCACGTTCTGCGCGTACCAGGGGCGAGCCGAAACCGCCAGATAATACTTGCCAGGCGCCAGATGTCCGATTCGATAATGCCCCAGGTCGTCGGTCTGCGCCTGGTTCATGGGGACGGTTTTCTGCTGCCCCTCTTCGGTGCTGGATTGAAAAAGGCGCACCATCGCATTCTGGATGGGGTCATTATTCTCGTCGTGCACTTCGCCTTCGATCGAGGCGTCGGGCTCCAGACGGAAGACCAGATTTTCGCCATCCAGGTCAGGTCCAACCGCGATGGCGGTGGCGTATGGGTCGTGATGCTCGAAGTATTGCAAGCTGAAGCCGCGCGCCGTGGCCATCAGCGAGTACTTGCCGCGAGTGAGGCCGGAAAATGAGAAGCGTCCGTCCGGGCCGGTAATAAAGGACTGCGATATTTCTCGATCCAGGCCCTGGGTGGTGAGAGCGATCGCAACCGAAGCCGAGGGCACGGGCTGTCCGCTCAACGAATTGACCACCATGCCGGCGATGCGGTAGTGCTGCGGCCCGGTTACGGCGGGCTCGGCCTGCCGTTGTTGAGCAGACAGGCTCAGCGCAAACAGCAGAAGCCATGCCAGGCGCGCGGACACGATATCAGTCTCCCTTTCCAGTGCGGATGAGATCGACCACGACTTGGGCGTTCTGATTTGGCGACAACGTGACATGCGAGGCCTGCGAGGCATAGCCCTGCAACACGTCTGGATTGCTGTATTCCATTCCGTCAGCCTGATCGAAGGCGAAGACCAGATATTCCCCTGGAGCCAGTCCGCTCACATTGAAGGTGCCCGAACCGGCTTGCACCATCTTGGGAGTGATTTTCGAAGCAGGCTGTGGCACCACGATAACGGTAGATGGAGCGGCGTTGCCGTCGGAAGTCTTTACCGAGCCCGCCAGACCCGCACTATCATTGCGCAAAACGATCTCCAGGGGATAACTCGGCCCACCGGTCGCGACCGAAAGGTCGTCGTAGAGAACGTTGGTCTGCCCGTAGGTGGCCGACTGCACATACCAAGGCGACTGCGGGGTTACTTCGGCGGTGTAGGTCCCCGAATCTACATTCTGCAACATCAAAGATCCGCGTCCGGAGCCTGGGGCTGATGTCGCGTAGATTTCCGGAGCAGCGGTTTCGTTGGAAACCAGCCCGACCGATACCGGCGGCCTGTCCTGATTCACTGTTGCAGTCGAGTTAGAGCTGCGTGGCTCCAGACGAACCACGAGAGGAATCGAAACGGCCGGGCCTAGAGCCAGCCGCAGATTGTCAAGGTTAGAAGAAACAGTTATCCGGGTTTCGGCGCGCAGCGTCTGAGTCGCGGCCTGACAGAAGGCTTTCACGACGTAAGAGCCCGCAGGAACATTGTCTACATGAATGATGCCGCTCTCCGGGTTGACGCTGGTGGACAACATGACCTCGTCGCCGGAGGGATTGAAGATCTGGACACCGACTCCCTGCTCAGGAAGGTATCCGGTGACCAGGCCGGAGAGTTGATAAACGGGCACGGCATTCAGCGAGAAGTCAGCTTCCGCCTGCTGGCCAGCGTTGAGCTGAATGGGAGACGCGGAAGAGAGATCGGGAACGCCGGGATAATATACGAGAGCAAATCCAGTCTTCGGCTTCTCGTCGGCAGCTAGAAGCTGCGTCCCCACATTGCTTGGCCCAGTTGCCAGATAGTAGGCGCCCGGCAACAAATTGGGAAAGCGGAACCGGCCGTCTTCATCCGTCTCCGTCATCCCTCGTTGCTCCCAATGCTTCCGGCCTTCGCGCACGCTTCGACTGGACAATCGCACTGGTACATGCTCGACCGGCTGGCCGGAGGCATCCGTCGCGCGGCCGTAGATGGCGCCTTGCGGGATCAGTTTGAGAACGACTGCCCCGGTGTTCGAGCCGATGTCCACCCAAGTCGCCGGCTGGATAGACGCTTCATGTTCGTTTACGAACCCGGGTTTCTGCGCACTCATGTTGACGTGGCCGGGGCCTAGCCCGTCAATCTCGAAGTGTCCTTCGCCGTCGCTGAACGTGGTTCGTTGCGGAAAACGATTGACGCGTACCAGAGCGCGACCAATCGGCTCTCCGGTTACGGAGTTCACAACCGTGCCGCTGACCATGAAGGTCTCGCCGCCTTTGGCCGGCGATGAAGGAGGAATCTGGGCGTCGGCGGCTCCGGCCAGAAGCATCGGCCAGGAGGAATACTAATAGTTGGCAACGCCAGGCTCGGCGCAGCGAGCCGACTGCCGATTGCGCCGAGCGTTGCGCCGCACCCTGCAGCTTTCGATTCACGATAAGTTGCCCAGCGTTCATGCGAATCCGAAGAGCCGGACCATCCCTTTGGTCAAACCCGAATCCACTTATGGTAACTCGCGCCCGGCAGAGGTATAGACGTCTAATGTGTAGCAAGGTTTTTCGGCGCAAGACCCGGGGGATTCAGGCCGCAATTTCAGAAGCTGCGGCCAGTGCGGGAGCCAGTGTCGCACCGGGCTTGGATTTCTTCGATTTCTGTTGTCTCTTTCCAGGGGAAGGTAGCAGGTAGCGACGTCGCATCTGCTCAGTGACATTCAGGGCTTCACGATATTTTCTCTGTGCCGTCTCTTCAACCTTATGCAGCGTCGTGCAACCGCGAGCGTGGCGCAATACGTCGTGTGCAATTTCAGTTAGCTCAACCCAATCATGCCACTGCCCGATCGCGCCCTGCACCAGCTTCAATTCCTGGATGAAAGGCTTCTGTTTGCCGCTGTCGGTGTCGGCCATTTCCAACACATCGCGAAGCCGTTTTACCTCCAGCCGATAAGCGTGGAGATTCCCGGGTCCGAGGTGTGAAACCGCAGCCAACTCTTTATAGAGCCGTAACGCCACGCTCATGGCGTGCAGCGGCGCCTGCTCGGATTCGTCATTGCTCTCCAGATCGAACTTCGCCTTGGCGAAGCGATCGACCGCGGAATCTACTTTCCGCCGCGCCTGCTTCAATCGCCGCCGAAGTTCGGAACCATTTTCTTTCACCACTGAGCAGAGTTTGCGCGCCTTACCGTGGCGCTGCGCCGCCAAGATGATGCAACAGCCGAAGGACGCAGTTCGGATCGTCCTTCATTCCGAGTCCCACGACGTAACCGGTCAGCACATCGATGTCGCGAACTTTACCGGCATGGCTGCGAATGGATTGCAGCCCGGCCAGGAGCTTCTTCTCATTTCCGGCAGAATTCATTTCCAGAGCTTGCAGAATGGCTTCAACCCGCCGGGTGCGCGTGCGGAGATCGTGTACCTCGTCGGCAGTCGGATTGTTGGGAAATCCCTTCAAACTCTTGCGCAGCTTCTGCAGTCTTTGGTCAAGTTCGCGGGAATTCAGCGGCATTCCACCCTCACGTCATCTGTTGCTGATAGATCGACCTGTAGTTGGATGCGACTCGATGCCGGGCGCTCCGCTGGACCGAAACATCGGAGGTTATGATTTGCGGACCGCCAGCGGTGCAGGGAGTTGGCGCTTGGCCGCGCGGGCCAGAAAAGTTTCCTGGCTGTTCAAGGCATTCTTCTTGTCGAAGTCCGGATCGCGCACATACTTTCCATCCGAGGTCATGTGCCGGGCCTTGGCTTGCTCCTTCAGGTAAGTGCCCAGAATCTCATCGCGGATCACACGAATCAGGTTCTTGTCCTGCACCGGGAAATCAACTTCCACCCGGCGATTCAGATTGCGCGGCATCAGGTCAGCACTGCCCAGGTAGACCTCTTCATTGCCGCCATTGCGGAAGTAGAAAATCCGGCTGTGCTCCAGGAAGCGTCCGACAATGCTGGTGACGGTGATGTTCTCGCTCACTCCGCGAACGCCCGGCAGCAGACAACAAATGCCACGCACCAGTAGCTGCACCTTCACTCCGGCCTGAGACGCCTGATACAGCAACTGAATCATCTTCTTGTCTACCAGAGCATTCATCTTCAGGATGAGGTGGCCGCCGCGCCCGCTCTTCTGGTGCTCGATCTCGCGCTCGATCAACTTGGCGAAACGGTCGCGCATGGTGACCGGGGCGACCAGCAACTTGCGGTACGAACTCTTGGCCGAATATCCGGTGAGGAAGTTGAACAGGTCGGTACAGTCGGCGCCGATGTCGGGATCGCAGGTCATCATCCCAATGTCGGTATAGAGCTGTGCGGTGACGCTGTTGTAGTTGCCGGTGGAAAGATGCGCGTAGCGGCGAATCACATCGCCTTCCTTGCGCACGATCAGCAGCGCCTTGCAATGCACTTTGAGTCCGAGCAGGCCATACACGACATGGACGCCGTATTCTTCCAGCTTGCGCGCCCACTCGATGTTGCTCTCTTCGTCGAAGCGCGCCTTCAGTTCCAGCAGCACCGCGACTTGCTTGCCGTTCTCCACCGCATCCAGCAAGGCGTCGACTACCGGGGCGTTGTGGCCCACTCGATAGAGCGTGATTTTGATGGCCAGGACGTTGGGATCGCGCGCGGCCTTCTGCAACAGACCGACAACCGGTTGAAAAGAGTCGAAAGGATGTTGCAGCAGGAAATCGCCCCGGCGGATGACGGCAAAAATATCTTCCTCGTCATCCTTCTTTAGCAGCGCCGCAGGCAGGGCCGGAACAAACGGGGGAAACTTCAAGTCGGGACGGTCGATCTTAGTAAGGTTGCGCACGCGAACCAGCGACAGCGGCCCACCGCTGATCTTGTAAATGTCTTCGCGATCCAGTTCGAGGTTTTCCGTCAGAATATCCAGCACCTGCGCCGGCATGGCTTCATCGATTTCGACGCGCACCACATCGGCGAAACGGCGTTGCCACACGCCTTCCTCGACCGACTCCAGCAAGTCGCCGGCCTCCAGGTCCTGAATCTCACTTTCCGCATCGCGGGTTACGTGAAAGGGATGCGCTTCCACGATCTGCATGCCGGGGAAAAGCGCCTCGAGGTTGGCGGTGACCAGTTGCTCCAGCCAGACAAAAGAGTGCTCTTTGCTAATTGTCTTGCTGCGGCTCCGGGCCTTGGAAGGAGCACTTAACGGGACCAGCTGCGGCAGCGTATCGGGAATCTTTACCCGGGCAAAATGCTGCTCGCCTTCTCCGGCGCGCAACAGGATGGCCAGATTCAGGCTCAGGTTCGAGATGTGCGGGAAGGGGCGACCGGGATCGAACGCCAGCGGCGTCAGCGTGGGAAAAACTGCTTCCTGGAAATAGGAGTTGGCGACGGCACGCTGTTCGTCCGTCAGATCGGCATAGTTCAAAATGTGAATGCCTTCGCTCTCCAGGGCCGGCACCAGCTCTTTGGTCCAGCAATCGTGGGCGTTGCGAAACAGGCGTATCACCGAAGCGCGAATGGCCCGCATCTGTTCGACGGGCGTCATGCCGTCGGGGCCGGTTTCGGTAACGTTCTTCTCGATTTGCCGCTTCAGGCCGGCCACCCGCACCATGAAGAATTCGTCGAGGTTGGAACCCACGAACGACAGGAACATCAACCGATCGAGCAGAGGATTGCGCTTGTCCTGCGCCTCTTCCAACACGCGCCGCTGAAAATCGAGCAGGCTCAACTCGCGATTCACAAACAGAGAGGGATCGTCGAGCTGAGGCGTCTGAGCGCCAGTATGATTGCGCCTCTCGGAAGCTGGGACCACACGCGTACCCGCGCGTTTCGCTTTGGCGGCCGAAGATTTGGCGGAGGCAGGGACAGATTTGGCGGGAGTGCTCATAGTAATGTTTAGCCACGAAGGCAGCGTTTATTGTAATGCCGCGGGGTTCGCTTGAATACTGAGACTGGCTGGCCTGAGAGAAGATTTCGCTGATTCTTCACCGAATGTTCATGCTTTGGCGGGATTTGAGGGCTCTTGACGAGCTCTGGCAACATGTCGCAGAGCGAATTCTGGTCGTTGGGAATTGGCCTCGGGGGCAGCGAAGCCACAGGATGCGGTTGCATGGACGAGCCTCAGGGCTGAGGATTCGTGACCTTGGGCTGGTCGCAAACCCTGTGCTAACCTGTTGATGCCTCTCCTATCGCCGGGATGGCGGAACTGGCAGACGCAGCGGACTCAAAATCCGCCGACCTTCGGGTCATGGGGGTTCGACCCCCCCTCCCGGCACCAAAAAGAAACTATCAATTTGCAATTTTTTCTGCGCCATTCGAACGCGACTTATCAAGCTGGCCTGCACATTCGTAGATTTCTTAGGATTAGTAGCTCGTCTTTCGCGGTACGTATACTCTACCGCCGAAATGCAAATCTGATTCTCACGCAGACCCTAAAACCCTATCCTGGTAGGCGCCTTTCGGCACAACTAAACAGGCTGCTGAAAATCAGGTCCCTCGCCGCCTGAACAGTTTACTGAAAAACCCGGAACTGCGGATCCCTCACGGCTGAAGCCGGCTCGGGATGACAACCATAAAGGACTGGACGCGGCGCTGAAGCGCCGCACTACCCGAACAGCGGATCGAACCGAGTTTTTTCAGATGGCACCGCTACCGAGTTTTTCAGCAAACTGTAAAGTCAGGCTCGGAATCAAAGAAAGAACTTAGACGCTGGCCTGAAGGCCGGCTCTACCCGAACTTTGACGCCCAATGAGCTTTTCATGCAGCCTGCAAGCGTCGTGGCCTGACACACTCCGGCAGACTCCTGACATGGTCTCTAGAAGCCATCTCATAAATCCGTAGCGCTTACACTCAGAGTAGTCTCAGGGGCTAAAGCCCGACATTCAAACAAACTGGTACGGCACGGCTGAAGCCGTGCCCTTTCAAAGCAGATTTATGAGAATAGCTTCTAGTTATCACTTTTTATGAGATAGCTTCTAATTATCACTTACTGACAACCGACAACTGGCAACCGACCACTGACAACTGCTTCAGGGTTTCTGTCCGGCATTCCATTTCGGCGTGAAGCCACTGTTCGCCAGCCAGTTGATGGGAGCGATCATGGATCCGATAGCGTCGTCGAGATGCTGCCAGTCCACTTTCTCCAGCGTGTCGGTGGGCTGGTGATAGTCCTTGTGCAAGCCGTAGCTGGAGACGGTCTGCGCGATGATGCCGTCCTTGGCCAGAGCGAAGTTATCGGAGCGCATGAAGAATCCCTCTTCGGGGTGAGGGTCGCCAGTCAGCAGCGCGCCATGCGCCGCTAGCGACGGGCCCAGGTCGGTGCGCTCCCATCCGGTCAGCCAGAGTTGGTCCGGCTTCACTTTGGGATCGGCGCGGCCGATCATCTCGAATTCCAGGTTCGCTACGATTTCTGACAACTGGAACGTGGGATGTTTGAGGAAATATTTCGAGCCCAGCAGTCCCGCTTCCTCGCTGCCCCACAGAGCAAATACCAATGTCCGCGCAGGTCGAGGCTCTTTGGCCAGGGCACGCGCGAGTTCCATTACAGCCACGGTTCCAGAGCCGTCGTCATCGGCGCCGGGATAGGTCTTGCCGTCCTTAACGCCGAGATGATCGAGATGCGCGCTGAGAAGGATGATCTGATTCTTCTGAGTGGAACCTTCGAGTTTGCCAAGCACATTCCAGGTATGCGTAGTCTGCCAGGGCGTTACGTCGGTGTGCAGTTTGACGAGCGTGCCGTCTGGCTGTGCCCAAAGTTGCTGCGTGGCGGCAGCTGTAGCGAGAATGACGCCCGCGCCGGCAGGACTGTCGTCAATTCGTTTCCCTAGTCGGGGCATGCCCTGAGACATGCGCTGAAACCTGGCTTCGCCGTCGGAAGGCTGCTCAATGATTACCAGCGCGGCTTTACTGACGGAGTAGGGACCGGCGATGGACATCATGTCTTTCATGCTGGTGCCCGGTTTGAGTTTGAGCAGGACGGCCGACCCGTCTTTTACCGAGTTGGGCGAAACGTTCGCGTCGCTCAAGTCCAGTTTTTGCAAAGGCGCGGAGAGGTTCGGCTCTCCCAGGCGGTAGACGGCAAATTCCTTGCCATAGGTCCAGGCGGCGGGTTGCTTACTGGCGTCGAACGTAAGCCCGGGGGCAGCCGTTACGGTCCGAGACTTGACGTCGGCAGTTTGGATATAGCTGCCATCCTTGGCGGCAGGCGCCAGTCCATACGCTTTAAGCTTTTCGGCGATGAATTGCGCAGCGCGATATTCGTCATCGGTACCGCTGCCGCGGCCGTGAAGTTCGGGTCCAGCCAGATAGGCAAGGTTGTCGTGGATACAAGTCGCGCAAACGGCGGGCGCCGCAGCATTTTTAGTTTGGGCGGCGAGGCAAGCCGTCAGCGATAAGAACAGTGAGGCCGAAATAAAGTGGCGGCAAAAATCACGAGGCTTCAATGGCAAATTTCTCCCCAGCTAGATTCGGATCCATCCCGCGCGAATGGCCAGCAAGCTTACTACGGCGACTATGATCCAAAGCACAACACCCTGAAGCAGCGGGCGAGGCCCCACCTTGCGCAAAGCGGCCGGCGAAAGACTTGCGCCGATCAGGTACAGCGTAATGATCAGCATCAGCTTACCGGCGCTGCTCAGGAAGTGATACGCGGCTGCGCCTGGATACAGGTAAGTGTTGGCCACAGCCGCCAGGCAGAAAAACAGAATGAACCACGGCCATTGAATCCGGGTCTTGCTGCCTTTGAAGGCTGCGGTTCCCACCGACAAAGGGACGATCCAGAGAGCACGCGCCAGTTTCACCGTAGTTCCAACCGCCAGTGCTATGGCCCCATACTTTGCCGCGGCTCCCACGACCGAGCTGGTGTCGTGAATGGCTAATGCCGCCCACAATCCGAACTGGGTTTGCGAAAGGTGCAGCCACAGTCCAATCGAGGGAAAGGTCAGCAGGGCAACGGAGTTCAACACAAAAACTGTTCCCAGCGAAACCGACATTTCGTCTTCGGTCGCGCCGGTGATGGGACCGACGGCGGCGATGGCGCTACCCCCGCAAATCGCGGTTCCCGTCGAGATGAGGAACGCGGGCCGTTGTTCGACGTGGAACCACCTGCCCAGCAGCGTTCCCAGAACCATGGCGAAGGTGATGCTGATCGCGGTGTAGAGAAATCCGCTGCGACCGGCGTGCACCACCTCTTGCAGGTTCATCCCAAAGCCCAGTCCTACTACGGCGGACTGCAACAAGATTTTGGAAAGCTTTCTGGACTCGTTCTTGTAGGGATGGGTGGCGATGGCTCCAAAGAGAAGGCCGGCAAGCAAAGCTGACGGGGGGGAGGCCCAAGGAGTGAGGCAAAAAAAGAGCCCCAAGGCAAACAGGACTTTTGAATTCATCGATTAGAAGAACTGCGCTCCGATTCCCATGAACCACGGCCGCTAAAGCAAGAGCCAGACAACAAAATAGGCCCGATGCCAAGGAGCGGTGACGATTTCCTTGGCTCCGGGCCCATTCGATCCTGAAATGGATCGGAGGTGATGTTCTAATGCTACCGCAGCCTGTGGAAATGTCAAGCAAAAATCGCGATAACCTACTGAAATTTCGAGAGTTGCACAGTTTTTGGGAAAGTATTTCAAGTGTCTGATAACAGACAAGATGACAGGCTTCAGTCAGCCTTTTCCGGGGATAAAGGGCCGTCGCAATCCGGCACTTTTGGCGGATTCGGCAGGTTGGAAACGACGCTAGCCCGACGATCGCTGTGACGGGCCTGCCCCAGCCCGGAAATCGCCCGTTTCTCGGGTGCTAAACTTCTCAGCGGCCAACCTGGGTTTGGAGGTGTTCGTGCCGCTTGCGCGGTCACATTGTTTCGTTTCCGCAGGCCTGCTGCTGGCCTTCATTGCTTTGGGAGCGGCCGCCAACGCAGGTGGTCAGCCGGCATCGACTTCGGCCAATGCGGCGCCCCGGCATGCGCTGCTGCACTACAGCTTGCCTCCCGACAAACTAGCTCAAGCCCATGCGCTTTACCGGCTCGACGTGACGATGCTCCCCATTCTCACCGCCTGGACCTTCCTGGCTTTCTACCTGATGCTGCGGACGCGGTTCGGTGTCCGGCTGCGCGACTTGGCGGAGCGAGCCTCGCGTTATCGCGTGGTGCAGGCCGCGATTGTCATGTCGCTGTTCATCCTGGTTTTTGAATTGACGCAGCTTCCATTCGACATTTATCGGCATTCCGTCAGCCTGGGCTATGGCTTGTCGGTGCAGTCTTGGGGATCGTGGTTCGGCGATTGGGGCAAGAGCGTATTTCTGGGCTGCCTGCTGGCCAGCCTGCTGGGCAGGATTCTTTACGTCGTGTTACGGCGTAGCCCGCGGCGCTGGTGGTTTTACTTCTGGCTGGCTTTGATTCCGATCGTGCTGGTGGTTCTGTTCGTCGAGCCGGTCTGGATTGAGCCGATGTTCAACAAGTTCGAGCCGCTCAGCGATCATCACGCCGACCTGGTGGCGCAGATTGAACGCGTGGTGCAGCGCGCGGGAATGGACATTCCGCCCGAGCGCATGTTCGAGATGAAGGCCAGCGAAAAGCGAACGACGCTGAACGCCTACGTTACCGGCTTCGGCTCGACCAAGCGCGTGGTGGTGTGGGACACGACCATGGAGCACATGACCACCCCGGAAACGCTGTTCGTCTTCGGGCACGAGATGGGGCATTACGTCCTGGGGCATATTCCTAAGGAAATGGCGATCATTCTGCTGCAATTATTGGTGCTGTTTTATCTTGGATACCGGCTGGCAAACTGGGCGGTGACAAACTATGGAGAGCGCTGGGGAATTCGCGGCCTGGATGACTGGGCGTCGCTGCCATTGCTGGCGCTGATACTTTTCGGGCTGACGTTTCTGGCTACCCCGGCCTTCAATGCGGTGTCGCGTCATTACGAACATCAAGCCGATCAGTATGGCCTGGAGGTCATTCATGGTCTGGTACCGGACGCACCCCTAGCTGCCGCGCACGCGTTTCAGGTGCTGGGCGAAACTTCGCTGGACTACCCGGACGTCGGCAAAGTGATGGAGTTCTGGGCCTGGGATCATCCTACGATTCGCGATCGCGTGATCTTCGTGCAGACCTACGATCCGTGGGACGAAGGCCGGCAGCCGGAGTTTGTGAAGAGCGCGCCGTAGGGAAACCGCCGGCTTAGAATCGAATGTTTCGAGAACCTAAGTCCGTCGCAGGTCAGATTTGTGTCAGGGCACGTCTTCAGACGTGCCGCGCTAGGCGGTGATAGGACGGCTTTAGCCGCTGAAAAAACCAGCGCAGGGGCTAAAGCCCTGATCTTTTCTGCGCCCTTTTTGGCACGAGTAAACTCGTGCCCTGACACAAGGCGGCTGGTTACACCGTGAAGTGGCTGCGGAAGGCTCGACAATGCGGATGTGTCGCCGGCTGAAGCCGGCTTGAAGAATTAATTAGAAGAGTAGGCTTTAACGCGAACCTGAAGGTCCGCTCTACCCGAGCAATGCAGTTCCACTCGTTGACATCGGCCGACGAGCTCTGATAGTTTGAATAGTTCCAGTTATATCGCCAGCGCCCTCAGTGCATCTTCAGTAGTAGGCACTCACGACACAAAGATGGACAACACTCTTAGACAGGTAGGCGAACTACTGCTCGGAGCAATCCCGACAGCGGTGCTCCTGCTTCTGCTGTACGCGATTTACCAGAATCTGCTGCGCAAGCCGCTAAACCGCATCCTGGAGCAACGGCGCGAGCGCACCGAGGGAGCCATTCTGAAGGCGCGTGCCGATGTCGCAGCGGCCGAAAGCCGGACTCAGGAGTACGAGCAGAAGCTGCGCGAGGCTCGGCTGGCAATCTTCAAGGCGCAGGAAGCGCGACGGCAGCAGGCGCAACAGCTGCGGGCCCAGGCATTGGCCGAAGCGCGCAGCCGCGCCCAGCAGCAGATCCGTGAGGCCAAGGCCGCTCTCGAGCAGGACATGGCTGTGGCGCGAACCGGACTGCAAGCCGAAATCGACCGGCTGGCGGCGGAGATCATCCATACCATTTTGAAACCGGCCGGTGCTGCACCCACCGTGGGCGGCGCTCAATGAGCCGAAGACTCCGAGCTCGCTTAGCCGTAATTGCCTTTTTCGCATTCCTTCTTCTCGGCAGCGTTTGGGCGCAAGATTCAGGCGACAAGAAACCCGAGCACAACGATGTCTCGACCGAGTCGGGTCCCACAAATCCTAACGCCGGAGTGGGTGAAATTCTGGCGAAAACCAGCGAGCAGGCTGCGTCCACTTCGGAGAAATGGGGCCGCAAGCTGGGCATAGGCCCAGATCTCTCCTTCGGAATATCGCTTTTCCTCAATTTCGCCGGAGTTGCATTCGTCTGCTACGTGCTGATGAAGTCAAAGCTGCCGCAGGCGTTTCGCGAGCGCACAGCCGCCATTCAGAAGAGCATCAAGGAAGCGCAGGCGGCCAGCGCCGATGCCACCCGCCGGTTGAGTGACATCGAGGCCAGGCTGGCCAGGCTGGACACCGAAGTAGAGACGATTCGGGCTACTGCCGAGCGCGAAGCTGCCGCCGAGGAAGAGCATATCCGGCAGGCCGCGGAAGAAGACAAGCAAAAAGTGGTGCAGGCGGCCGAGACCGAAATTACGGCCATCGCCCGCAATGCCCGCCGCGAATTGAAAAGCTATGCAGCGTCGCTGGCGGTCGATCTGGCCTCACGCAATATTCGTGTCGATGAGCCTACCGATCACAGCCTGGTACGCGAGTTTGTGGATCAGCTCGGAAAGGATGGCCAATAAGCATGGCAGCTATCGCCAGCCGTTACGCGCGCGCCCTGGTTGACGTCATCCTGGAGCAGAAGATTGATGGAGACATCGCCCGGCAGCAACTGAAGGCCATCGTGGGAGCAGTGCACGAGAGCGCCGAACTGCGCAAGGTGTGGGAGTCGCCGGCGATTTCTCCAGAACAGAAACGCGCGGTGCTGGATGCCATTACGAAGCAAATCGGCGTAGTCAAGCCGATCCGGAATTTCATCGCCGTGCTGATCGATCACCGCCGCATCCAGATGCTGGACGATATGGTGCGGCAGTTCGAAGTGGAACTCGACGCGCAGTTGGGATTCACCGAAGCCCAGA
The DNA here is from genome assembly GCA_963833305.1 of uncultured Acidobacteriaceae bacterium. GTDB lineage: Bacteria > Acidobacteriota > Terriglobia > Terriglobales > Acidobacteriaceae > Bog-257. The sequence goes on from CAWHXN010000006.1 coordinate 498,603, forward strand.
TTTCCAGCGCGCGACCTTTGTCGGCTGACGAGAAGCGCGAGTTGGAAGGCCGAGTGGAGCGCATGAGCGGCAAGAAGGTTCGGGCCCAGTACATCTCCCAGCCCGAGCTGTTGGGTGGAGTGATGGTTCGCGTAGGCAGCACCATTTATGACGGATCGGTGCGCGGGCAATTGGAAAAGATGCGGCAGGAGTTGAGCACCGCGTAAAAAGGGTAGTGCGGCGCTTCAGCGCCGCGGAATGCGATTAGACAATGAGTTTGAGTCCCGTAGGGACGGCGCCTGCTGGAAAAGTGGAAAACGCGGGAGTTGCGCCGGCTGAAGCCGGCCCGGAATTGAAAAACGGGCTTTAACGCGGACCTAGAGGTCCGCACTACCCGAGCAATTTAGTTTTCTAATAGCCGGCTCGAGTTAAATAAGCGGCGTGGACGCTGGTCCTAAAAAGCCAGGTCTAACTGAACGGAATCTTATGGCACAGATCAAAGCAGACGAGATTACAAAGCTCATCCGCGAGCAGATCGATAATTACGAATCCAAGATCGCGGTCGACGAAGTTGGCACCGTGATGTCGATCGGCGACGGCATCGCCCGCGTTTACGGCCTCGATAAGGTCATGTCGGGCGAATTGCTCGAGTTCCCGCACAACGTAGCCGGCATCGCCATGAACCTGGAAGAAGACCAGGTCGGCGTGGTGCTGATGGGCGAATACACCGAGGTGGAAGAAGGCGACGAGGTCAAGCGCACCGGAAGAATCATGAGCGTGCCTGTCGGCGATGCCATGATCGGGCGCGTGGTCAACTCGCTCGGCCAGCCCATCGACGACAAGGGACCGATCAACACCGACCAGTTCATCGCGATCGAGCGCCTGGCCCCAGGCGTGATCGACCGCCAGCCGGTGCAAGAGCCGATGGCCACGGGTCTGAAGGCCATCGACTCCATGATTCCGATCGGCCGCGGCCAGCGCGAGCTGATCATTGGCGATCGCCAGACCGGCAAGACCGCGGTCGCGCTCGATACCATCATCAACAGCAAGGGCCGCGACCTGATCTGTATTTATTGTGCGATCGGCCAGAAGCGTTCCTCGGTGGCGCAGGTGGTGAAGACGCTGGAAGACTACGGCGCGATGGACTACACCATCGTCGTGTCGGCCTCGGCGTCCGATCCCGCCCCCATGCAGTACATCGCGCCTTATGCGGCGTGCGCCATGGGCGAGTTTTTCCGCGACACCAAGCGGCACGCGCTTTGCATTTACGACGATCTGTCCAAGCACGCTGTCGCCTATCGCGAAATCTCACTGCTGCTGCGCCGTCCACCGGGACGCGAAGCTTATCCCGGGCGACGTGTTCTATCTTCACTCGCGGCTGCTGGAGCGCGCGGCGAAGTTGAGCAACGATTTGGCGAGCCGGATCGCTGACCGCACTGCCCATCATCGAAACCCAGGCCGGCGACGTATCGGCCTACATTCCGACGAACGTCATCTCGATTACCGACGGCCAGATTTATCTCGAGACCGACCTGTTTAACTCCGGCGTGCGTCCGGCAGTAAACGTGGGACTGTCGGTGAGCCGCGTCGGCGGCAGCGCGCAGATCAAGGCCATGCGGCAGGTAGCCGGCACGTTGCGCCTCGATCTGGCGCAGTATCGCGAACTGGCGGCGTTCTCGCAGTTCGGCAGCGATCTCGACAAAGCGACGCAGGCCCAGCTGGCCCGCGGTCGGACGCCTGACCGAAATCCTGAAGCAGGGACAGTATCAGCCGCTGCCGTTCTCCAAGCAGATTCTGATCATCTACGCCGGAACCCAGGGCTTGCTCGACGACATGCCGGTAGATCAGCTGCGCGACTTTGAGAAAGGCTTGAACGAGTACGTGGAGACTTCCAACCCGGGCGTGCTGAAGGCGATCGAGGAGAAGAAAGTCCTGGACGACGACTTGCGCGCCGCGCTGACCAAGGTCATCAAGGAATTCAAGGACCGCTTCGTCAGCGAACGGCAAGCAGTGCAGCAATCGGCGAAGCAACAACAGGCCGCGCCGAAGGAACAGGCCCCAGCGAAGCAGCAACCTCCCCAAGCCAAGGAGCAGCAGCCCGCTGAGAAGGCGAGCGTCTAGGAACCATGGCGAACATACGCGACATCCGACGGCGTATTCGCAGCGTGAAGAACACGCGGCAGATCACCAAAGCCATGAAGATGGTCTCGGCGGCCAAGCTGCGTCGCGCGCAGGAACGGGCTCTGGCCTCGCGCGCCTACGCGCAGATGATGGCCAACGTGCTGGCCTCGACAGTGAGCCGGGCCGAGTTGGTGAATCCGACTACCGGCGAGCCTTGGAATCCGCTGTTGGCGGTTCGCCCGGAGAAGAACATTCTGCTGGTCCTGGTGACCGGAGATCGAGGACTGGCCGGCGCGTTCAACTCAAATGTCCTGAAGGCGGCACTAAGGTTTCTGGACTATTTCAAAGACAAGAACATCGACATCGCTGGCCATCGGACGCAAGGGACGCGATTTCTTGCGCCGGCGCTATCCGGTTGGAAAGGCTGGCGAGGAGCGCAAGGGGCAAGTCCAGGTCATTGGCGAGCACTTGAACCTGCTGGCGAAGGTGGATTACGAAGCGGTATCCGAGATTGCCGACCACATCGCCCGAGCGTATCGGGACGAGCAGATCGATTCGGTTTACCTGATCTTCAACGAGTTCAAGTCGGTGATCTCGCAGCGCCTGATTGCGCAGCGAATTCTGCCGGTGCAGGAACTGGGCCGTCGGGAAGTGGCTTTGACGGAAGAATTTGACATTGGAAGAGCGCGAGCGCATGGCGGAAGCGGCCCGTACGGCGGGCATCAGCTTGAAGGAGCCAGAACCCACGGAGTTTGAGAAAGAAGCCGACAAGTTTGCTACGGCTCCGGTGGATTACATTTACGAGCAGTCGCCGGCGGAGATATTTGCCGGGATGCTGCCGCGTTATGTGGCCTTCGAAATCTTTCAAGGCATGCTGGAGTCGGTGGCAGCCGAACATGCAGCCCGCATGACCGCGATGGATTCGGCCAGCAACAACGCCAATGACGTGATCGACTCGCTGACGCTGACCATGAACCGGGCGCGCCAGGCGGCGATCACGAAAGAGATTATCGAGATCGTCAGCGGTGCGGCAGCGTTGTCGTAAGAAGCCGTCAGCCATCAGCTGTCAGTTTTCAGCTAAGGCGAATCGGCACAGACATCATCGAGATATTGCAGCGCTGTTCAGTTAAAGAGCGATAACAACGAGATTTTTGCTGACGGCTGACAGCTAAGACCGAAGAGCGGAATTCATATGGCAGAGAATATCGGACACATCATTCAAATCGCGGGTCCCGCGGTGGACGTGCAATTTTCCGCGGCGGCGCTGCCGCCCATCTACTCGGCGCTGCGCGTAACCAGCGAGGGCTTCAACGTTCCCACCCCCATCGACGTCATCCTGGAAGTGGAGCAGCAGCTGGGCGAAGGCCGCGTACGCTGCGTCGCCATGGAGCCTACCGAAGGCATGGTGCGCGGCATGAAGGCCATCGACCTCGGCGGCCCCATCACCGTGCCCGTGGGCCGCGAAACCCTGGGCCGCGTGCTGAACGTCATCGGCAATCCAGTCGACAAGCTTGGCCCGATCAATGCCGCCAAGCGTAAGCCGATCCATCGCCAGGCGCCGGCATTCGACGAGCAGTCGACCGAGATGGAGATGTTCGAGACCGGCGTGAAGGTCATCGACCTGATCCAGCCGTTCTTGAAGGGCGGCAAGATCGGCCTGTTCGGCGGCGCCGGCGTGGGCAAGACCGTCGTCATCATGGAACTCATCAACAACGTCGCGCTGAAGCACGGCGGCTTCTCGGTGTTCGCCGGCGTGGGCGAGCGCACGCGCGAAGGCAACGATCTCTGGCTGGAAATGCAGGAGTCGGGCGTGGTCAACATCAAGGAGCCTTCGAAGTCGAAGGCCGCGCTGATCTACGGCCAGATGACCGAGCCGCCCGGAGCGCGCCTGCGCGTGGCGCTGACCGCGCTGACCGTCGCCGAGTACTTCCGCGACGAAGAAGGTTCCGACACGCTGCTGTTCATCGACAACATCTTCCGTTTCACGCAGGCGGGTTCGGAAGTATCCACGCTGCTGGGCCGCATGCCCTCCGCCGTGGGATATCAGCCCAACCTGGCCACCGAAATGGGCGAGTTGCAGGAGCGCATCACCTCGACGAAGAAAGGCTCGGTAACCTCGGTGCAGGCGATTTACGTGCCCGCCGACGACTTGACCGATCCGGCTCCGGCAACGACGTTCGCTCACTTGGACGCGACCACCGTGCTTTCGCGCCAGATCTCCGAGCTGGGAATTTATCCCGCCGTCGATCCGCTGGCTTCCACCTCGCGCATTCTCGATCCGCGCGTGGTCGGCGAAGAGCACTACAACACGGCACAAGCGGTGAAGCGCGTGCTGCAGAGCTACAAGGATCTGCAGGACATCATCGCGATTCTCGGTATCGACGAGCTCAGCGAAGACCAGAAGCTGACGGTATCGCGCGCCCGCAAGATCCAGAAATTCCTCTCGCAGCCGTTCTTCGTGGCCGAGCAGTTTACCGGCCTGAAGGGTCGCTACGTGAAGATTGACGACACGGTGCGCAGCTTCCAGGAGATTGTCGACGGCAAGCACGACGACATTCCGGAGCAGGCGTTCTACATGAAGGGCGACATCAACGAGGTGCTGGAAGAGGCCGAGAAGATGAAGGCGACCGCGTAATCTGCCATGGCTGACACGCTGCATTTACAAATCATCACTCCGGACAAGCTGCTCGTCCGCGAGGACGTCGACTCGGTGCAGATACCGGGGAAGAACGGCTATCTCGGCGTTCTGCCGGGTCACGCGCCGCTGATCACCGAGCTGATGATTGGCGAGATCAGCTATACCCAGGGCGGAGCCACCCACTACCTTGCGGTAGCGTGGGGCTTTGCCGAAGTGCTGCCCGACAAAGTGACCATTCTGGCCGACACCGCCGAACGCCCCGAAGACATTGACGTCAATCGCGCCCAGCAGGCCAAGGCGCGTGCCGAGGAAGCGCTGCGGCAGGCCGGTCCCGATCTGGATTATGATGCGGTTCAGTATGCCCAGCGCCGCGCCGAGGTGAGGCTGGAAGTCGCGGCCCACGCTGGACAGGCCACTGCCGCACATTAAGAGGCTTGCAACACCTCGGTTTCGTCTTCTGGAAATCGTTTTGGTTTGTATCAGGGCACGACTTTAGTCGTGCCGATCCAGCGAACAAAAATCAGGGCTTCAGCCCCTGCAAGGCAAATCCGCAGGGGCTGAAGCCCAAGTTTGTTGCTTACCATTGCGGCACGGCTGAAGCCGTGCCCTGATACAAAGCGATTGTGAAATACTCTATTGTGCCGCGCCGGAATTAAATCCAGCGCGGCTTTGCAATCAGGCCGAAACCGTTTTCGGCTGCGGAGCTGCGAAGCGAATTGCTTTGGCCAGCAGGATGGTCTCGATGCAGCGCAAGCCTTCCAGCACGGGCTCTTTGACTTCCCCGTCGACCTGCACCACCGCGACTGCCGACGCCTCCTGCCCGTTGCCGGCCGCGGCCGAGCGAGAAGTTAGCGATGTTGACGTTGTGTTGTCCCAGCACGGTCCCTACGCGGCCGATCACGCCGGGCACGTCGAGATTGCGCAGGTAGATCATGTTGCCTTCCAGCGGCGCTTCCACATGAATGCCGTCGATTTCCAGAAGCCTGGGCAGGCCGCCGGGCTGAACACAGCCGGCCACAGTGCTTTCCTGCTGACCGGTCTTGAAGGTCATACGAAGCACGTTGGCAGCGGCGCCGCCCGCATCGCGCGTTTTCTTGCGCTCGGTCAGGCGGATACCCCGCTCCTCGGCAATGGACGCCGCATTCACCAGGTTGGCCCGCTCCTGAGCGTGAGCGATCTGGTTGAGCGCGCCGGCCACGGCGGCGTTGCGAATCAGGGCGGTCTTCCACTCGGCAATCTCGCCGCTGTAGCTTAGGCCCATCTCTTCCACACCACCTTCGCAGGACTGCGCCAGGAACGTTCCCAGACGCTCGGCCAGCACGATGTAAGGCAACATGTCCTGATACTCTTCTTCGCTGATCGAGGGCACATTGACGGCGTTCTGGATAACGCCCTTCGTCAGGTACTCGCGCACTTGGAGCGCGATCTGTATCGCCGACAGCTTCCTGCGCCTCGTGGGTTGAGCCTGCGATGTGCGGCGTCAGGGTTACGTTGGGCATGGTCGCCAGCGGAGAGTCTTTGACCGGCTCGTTGCTGTAAACATCGAGCGCGACGCCGCCCAGTTGTCCGGACTGCAGGGCCTCGACTACAGCGGCGTCGTTCAGCAACTCGCCACGAGCGCAGTTGACCAGCCGCACGCCCTTCTTCATCTTGCGGATCGATTCGGCGTTGATCATGCCCTGGGTCTGCGGCGTCAGGCCCACATGCAGCGTGATGTAGTCGGACTGGGCGAAGACCTCGTCGAGCGTTGCCAGCGTGATGTTCAGTTGCTGGGCCAGGCTTGGCGCGACGTAAGGATCGTGGGCGATGACCTTCATGCCGAAGGCCAGAGCGCGGCGCGAGACTTCGATGCCGACGCGGCCGAGTCCGACGACGCCGAGCGTCTTGCCGCGAAGCTCGGTGCCTTGCAGCGTCTTCTTCTCCCACTTGCCGGCTTGCATGGTGGTGTGAGCTCGCACCAGGTGGCGCGCCAGTGACAGCATGAGTCCGAAGGTGTGCTCGGCGACGGCAACAGCATTGCCACCGGGCGTGTTCATGACCACGATGCCGCGCTTGGTGGCGGCGTCGAGATCGACATTGTCGACGCCTACGCCGGCGCGCCCGATGACGCGCAGCTTGGGAGCCTTGTCCATCATCGCCGCATCGACGAAGGTTGCCGAGCGAACCAGTATGGCGTCGGCATCGGCCAGTTGGCCGGCGAGCGCCTCTTTGTCGGGCGAAACCACGGTCCAATCGCCGTGTTCGCTGAAAATTGCGGACGCGGAAGGAGAGATTTTGTCAGCCACAACGATTTTCATACGGTAGCCGCCTCGACGAATTGTCCGGCAAAGACTTCTTGCACGGCGCGCACGCCAGCGCCCAGTTCGAATTTGTGAGATGGCGCAACTTTCAGCAGCACATGCTCTAGCGCGCCGATCACGCCGATGGCGTCAAGATAGTCGTAATAGCCCAGATGAGCGATGCGGAAGAGTTTGCCCTTCATCTCGCCCTGGCCATTGGCAACGACCATGGCAAAACGCTCGCGAAATTCCTTCACGATGGCGCTGGAATCGACGCCCGCGGGCGCCAGAATTGCCGTAACGGCGGCAGAGGGACAAGTAGGCGCGAACAGCTTCAGACCGAGAGCCTGAGCTCCGGCGCGAACCATTGCGGCTGAAGTTTCCGCATTGTGGATGAGAGCATCGCGTCCGTCAGCCAGGTTGCCGTTGCCGGCGCGACGGATGTAGTCGAGCGACGCGGCCAATCCGGCGATCAGCGCTGTGGCGGGCGTGAAGGCCGACTCGCCCTTGGTCTGCGACTTGCGCTCTTTGCGCAGATCGAAGTAGAACCGCGGCTGCTTGGCCGTTTCCATGCGTTGCCAGGCGCGCTCGCTCACGCTGAGGTAGGCGAGTCCGGGCGGGATCATGACGGCCTTCTGCGAGCCGCCGATGAGGACGTCGATGCCCCAATCGTCCACGTCGAAATGAGTGGTGCCGAGGCCGGTGATGGCGTCGACCACCAACAGCGTGTCTGTGCCTTTCAGCAGAGAGGCGATAGCCTTTACGTCATGACGCGCGCCGGTTGAGGTCTCGGTGGCCTGCATGTACAGGACGCCTGCGCCATCGAGTTTGGACTTGACCTGGGCAAGATCGAACGTCTGCCCGTAAGGAACCTCGACCAGTTCGATCTGGCAGTTGAAAGCTTTGGCCAGATCGCGCCAGCGCTCGCCAAATTTTCCGGCGGTGAGAATGACAACTTTTTCGCCGGGAGAGGTGAGGTTGGAGATTGCGGCCTCCATGGCGCCGCTGCCCGACGAGGCAAGCAGAAGAACGTCGTTCTTGGTTCCAATGAAGGTCTTAAGATCGGCAAGAGTACGGGAAAAGATTTCACGGAATTCGGCCGTGCGGTGATGCATGTCCGCCGCGGCAATTGCATTTTGAGCGGCTGGAAGAAGAGGAGTTGGACCGGGAGTAAAGAGCCGTGTTTTGCGAAGCATAGCAATAACCTCTGCTGGTTGATTGCCGGCGCGAGGCCTGCGCCGGCACTCTAACTATAGGCTTCCGGGGCCGGGCAAGCCACCCCAGGTTGGCGTTGCTTTGGTGCCCTGAATCACAAATCAATGTGACCCGCTGCCCTATAATGACGCCATGAGCCTGACCGAACGTGTGCAAAAAGACCTGGTTGACGCGATGCGCAAGAAGGAAGAGTTGCGGCTGTCGACCATTCGCATGATGAAAGCCGCGTTGCAAAACAAGCGGATCGAGAAGCGCGCCGATCTCGATGAAAAAGAAGAGCTGCAAGTGTTCACCACCATGATCAAGCAGCGCAAAGATTCGATCGAGCAGTTCGAGAAGGGCAACCGGCCGGAGCTGGCGAAAAAAGAGGCGGAAGAGATCGCGATCATCGAAGCCTACATGCCGAAAGCCGTCGGGGAAGAGGAAATTACGGCCACGGTGCGAGCCGTCATCGCCGAGATGGGCTCTCCCACAATGAAGGACATGGGAGCGGTGATGAAGAATGCCAAGGAAAAGTTTGGTGACGCGCGGGTGGATGGCAAGCTGCTGAGCGAGGCGGTGAAGAAGCAGCTGGCGGCGAGCAACTAGCGACTAGCAAACAGCGGCCAGGTCATAAATTGCTTTGTGTCAGGGCACGGCTTGAGCCCTGCCGACAGACATCCTCCTCCGCCGGGCTTTAGCCCTTGTTCTCAGCGGCTAAAGCCGCTCTTTACCGGACAGCTTCGGCACGACTGAAGTCGTGCCCTGACACAAATCTTCTCTGCGGCGATTAATTCTGTGCGATTGTCTCATCGGGTCATTTCGCTTATCCCAGAGATTAAGTAGACTTGTGCTCCACCGTTTTAAAAAGGGGGCACCAATGATTCCTGAAGATTTCAACTACGCAGAGACGTACTCCGCCATGGAGGATGACGAACTGCTTGAGATTTCTCGCGACTCGGTCGATCTGGTCGACGCGGCCAAAAACGCACTTCGTCAAGAGATGGAAAAACGCGGGCTGAAGCCTGAGCAAGGGAAGGCGGAGATTGCGGATTCCTAGCCCATAGCGCACCGGCATGAGGTCGTCAGTTTGTGGAGAATGAAGCGCGAGGAGTTCACGAAGGTTGTCGGGGAGGCGTTGGACTCTCTGCCGGCTGAGTTTCGACGCCGGATCCGCAATGTCGCCGTTCTGGTCGAGGATTTGCCTCCTGACCAGCCGGCGCCGAAGCGCGGCCAGCCCAGGGTGTTGCGCCTGGGGCTGTTCCACGGCGTACCCATGACCCACAAGAGCGTCTTTAGCTTGCCTGCCGGGCCTGATTATGTCGTGCTCTATCAGAAAAACATTGAAGCAGTTTGCTCCAGCGAAGCCGAAGTGCGCCACCAGGTCCGGCAGACGGTCATTCACGAGATGGGACACTATTTCGGGATGACGGAAGAACAGCTGAAGGACGTGTAGGGGCGTCGTCTGGAAGTTGTGAATCGGCGCGTTGAACCGCAGATCCCTCCGCTCGGACTAAAGTCCTGGGTCGGGATGACAAGCCTGGCTGGCTGACTGCTGGCAGCTGAATGCTCGCTTCCGAATGTTGTAATCTGAAATCAGCCGTCATGTCGTACCAACGCACAGTAGAGCAGCTCTATGCGCTCGGGCACGAGCTGGCCAGCACGCCCTCGCACAAGTTCGATCTGGCGTACGTGCGCGAGATGCTGGGGGCGCTGGATAATCCTGAGCGTCGTTTTGCCAGCGTGCTGATCGCGGGAACGAACGGCAAAGGTTCGACTGCGGCTACGCTCTCGTCCATCCTGCGGGTTGCCGGATATAAAACCGGACTCTATACGTCGCCCCACCTGGAGCGCATCAACGAACGCATTCGCGTGAACGGTGAAGCGATTTCTGATCCCGAGTTCGGTGAGATCTACGACCGCGTGGAGCGTACCGCGCAACAGCTTTTGAGTGCCGGCAAGCTACCCTGGCATCCCAGCTTCTTTGAGATGCTGACGGTAATGGCGTTCGAATACTTTGCCAGCATTGGAGTTGAGATTGCCGTGCTCGAAGTCGGCATGGGCGGCCGCCTGGACGCGACCAATGTGGTTGAGCCTATGATCTCAGTGATCGCCGATATTTCGCTCGATCATCAGAAATATCTGGGCGATACCATCGCCGAGATTGCGGGCGAGAAGGCGGGCATCATTCGCCAGAAGGGCGTGGTAGTGACGCTGCCGCAACATCCGCAGGCCAATGATGTGATCGGGCATGCTATCGAGGACAAAGCGGCACGCGGAATTAGCGCAGCGCAGTATGTGCCGCCAGTTTCGCCCGGAGCCGCTGCGTACCTGTCCGGACAGAAAACTAACCTGCCGGGCCGAAGCCGGTATCCGTTGGCGGTGATGGGCGAGGAGATTGAAGTGGATTCGCCGCTGGTGGGCAGGCATCAGCTGCGCAATATCGCGCTAGCGATCGCGACGGCCGTGGAACTCAATCATTTCGGATTTACGGTAACGCCGAAGCAGGTGGAGCAGGGGATTCGCCAGACGCATTGGCCGGGACGCTTCCAGGTGCTGCCACCGTCGGCGGCCACGCATCAGCGCGAAATGGTGCTGGATGTGGCGCATAATCCTGCCGGAGCGTGGGCACTGCGCTCGGCGCTGTCGGAAAACTTTGCGGGGCGCGGTTTGACGTTTGTGTTCGCGGCGCTACAGGATAAGGCCATCCAGGAGATCGCGGAAATATTGTTTCCCATTGCCGAGCAAGTGGTGGTGACGCATGTAGGAAATCCGCGCGCCGCGACCACGGTGGAGCTAGTGCAAGCTGCTTCGCGGACCGGAGCGCTGCTGTTCTCGGAAGAAACAGTTACAGCGGCCCTGGCGCGGGCGCGCGAGATCAGCAAGCCCGATGGGTTGATCGTGGTGACCGGTTCGATTTTCCTGGTCGGGGAAGCGATGGCGGCGATGGGGATTGAATCGTAGATGGTAAAGAAGGGTCACCACAGAGACACAGAGGACACAGAGAACAGGATTTTAGAAATCCAAAACTCCGTGCCTCCGTGTCTCTGTGGTGAAATCTTCTCGCCCCGCTTGTGACGAGTTGTGAATAAGGCTGACCAACAAGTCGCGTCCCTCGCACAGCGGCGGAATTCGCTGTTCAGCCGGCTGCGCTCGTACGTTTTCTTCGTGCCGATCGTGTACGTTTACACCGGCGTTCTGGGAACGATGGCGCTGCTGGCCTCGCTGTTCGACGGCAGCGGACGGGTGCAGCATTGGTTCGCGCGCACCTGGTCGCAGCTCATTCTGAAGACGATTGGCATCCGGGTGCGGATCGAAGGAGTGGAGAATATTCATCGTTCGCAGGCTGCGGTGTACGCCGCCAACCATTTGTCGGCTGCCGACATTCCGGTACTCTACGCGCATCTTCCGGTGCAGTTCCGCATCCTGGCCAAGAAGGAGTTGTTCCGGTATCCGTTTCTGGGATGGTATTTAAAGCGCTCGGGACAAATCCCCATCGTTTACGGCGACGCGCATGCGTCGCTGCGCAGCCTGAACCGTGCGTGCGATGCATTGCGCAAGGGTGTCCCACTGGTGATCTTTCCCGAAGGCGGGCGGTCGACCACCGGCCAGTTGCAGAACTTCATGAACGGAGCGTTTTACGTGGCCATCCGGGCGCAGACGCCGGTAGTACCGGTGGCGATCGTGGGAACTTACGAATTGTTGCCGATGAATAGCTTCCACGTAATGCCGGGCGACGTCGTTCTGGCGATCGGAGAGCCGATTCCAACGGCGGGCATGCGCTTGCGGGATATGGAAAAATTGTCGTCACAGGTGCGACAGGCCATCACTGACCTGTACGATTCGCAGGTGAAAAGCATGGCTCCGATCAGCGCCAACAACGAACGCAAAACCAAACCCATGTTGACGCCGGAGTCGTGATCCCTGTGACCCTTAGGAAGCCTCGCATCGCCATTCCGGTGCCGAATTCAAAACGGCCGCTCTACGCGCGCGTCGCCCTGCCGCAGTACGAGCGCGCGGTGCGCAATGCGGGAGGCGTGCCGGTGGTGATCGAGGTAAATGCCACATCGTCAGAGATTGCGCAGGCGGTGAAGTCGTGCGACGGCGTGCTACTGCCCGGCAGCCCGGCCGATGTCGATCCCGAAAAATACGGTGCGACGCGGCATCCCGACACAGCGCCTGCCGATACCGTTCGCGACAACACCGACGAGCTGCTGCTGCAGGACGCTTACAACATGCGCAAGCCGGTTTTCGGAATCTGCTATGGACTGCAATCGCTCAATGTATGGCGAACCGGAACGCTGGATCAGCAGTTGCCGAGCGGCGTGAACCACGAGGCCGGGCGGAAAGTGGCTCAGGCGCATCGCGTGCAGATCGATCCCGAATCGAAGCTGGCGGCGATCCTGCGCGATGCCGGGCGCGCTGCCCGACGGCGGCGATCTCGTAATGCCGGTGAACTCCAGCCATCATCAGGCGCCCCAGGTAATGGGCGATGGACTGCGCCTGGTCGCATGGTGTCCCGAGGATAACGTGAGAGAAGCGGTCGAGGGGACGGCTCCGGATCAGTTTGTGCTCGGCGTGCAATGGCATCCGGAGCGGACTTACGAGAGCGATGAGGCGTCGCGAGCCATGTTCCGCGCCTTCGTGCGGGCCGCCGCCGAGTGGCACCAGCAGCTGGCCAAGAAGCAGCAGGACTTCGAATCGGTGACGCAGAAGAGCTAGTTCACCACAGAGACACAGAGGCACAGAGATTTTTCAACACGGAGGACACGGAGAGCATGGAGAATTTCGTGGCCCTTGGCTCCTAGCTTTTAGCTCTTAGCAATCGAAAGCTTCATGTACTACTCGTTTGCTAAGAGCTAACGGCTACAAGCTAAGAGCCTATTCGCGTTATTCGGTTTCTCTGTGCCTCCGTGTCTCTGTGGTGATCCCGCTTTCTCTGTGCTCTCCGTGTCCTCAGTGGTGAATGTCTTTGATCGGTTTTGTGATGCGCCGCCTCTTCGGGTACTCTGATCTCTTATGCTCGATCTAGCTTTTGTACGCGATCATCTACCTCTGGTTGAAGAAAAACTGCGCCAACGCGGGATGAATCCTGAAGCCGTCCTCGGCGATTTCCACGCCATCGATCTCGATCGCCGGGCCGCGATCACCAAAGCCGAAACCCTGAAAGCCGAGCGCAACAAGGCGACGGAAGAAATCGCCAAGCTCAAGAAAAACAAGCAGGACGCCACCGCGCTCATCGACGCGACAAAAGATATGCGCGAGAAGATTGCCGAAGCCGAGAAGGTCGCCGAAGAGGCCGATGCGAGGCTGCGCAATATCTTGACCGGCATTCCCAACCTGCCGGATGACAGTGTGCCGGTCGGTAAGAGCGAGGCCGACAACGTCGAAGTGCGCCGCTGGGGAACGCCGCCGCAGTTCGACTTCGCTCCCAAGCCGCATTGGGAGCTGGGAGAAGAGTTGGGTGTGCTCGACCTGGAACGCGCCGCGAAGCTGACCGGCGCGCGCTTTGCCGTGTATTGGGACCTGGGAGCCAAGCTGGAGCGCGCGCTGATGAATTTCATGCTCGATCTGCACACCCGCGAGCATGGTTATACCGAAGTGCTGCCGCCGTTCCTGGTGAACGCCGATTCGATGTATGGCACCGGACAACTGCCGAAGTTTGAGGCCGATCTGTTCAAGGTGCCCCACGGCGAGAAGAATCTTTACCTGATCCCCACTGCCGAAGTTCCGGTGACCAACCTCTATCGCGACGAGACGTTGGACGGAGCGCGGCTGCCGATCTCGCTCACGGCCTACACACCGTGTTTTCGCAGCGAGGCTGGTTCCTATGGCAAGGATGTGCGCGGCATCATTCGGCAGCACCAGTTCCAGAAGGTCGAACTGGTGAAGTTCACCAAGCCGGAGCAGTCATGGGAAGAGCATGAAAAGCTCACGCACAATGCCGAAACCGTACTGCAAAAGCTGGGCCTGCACTATCGCGTGATGGTGCTGTCGACCGGCGACATGGGATGGTCAGCGGCCAAGACGTATGACATCGAAGTCTGGCTTCCGGGGCAGCAACTGTTTCGTGAGATCTCGTCGTGCTCGAACTTTTTGGATTACCAGGCGCGGCGGGCCAATATTCGTTATCGTGCCGAAGGCGCCAAGAAGACGGAGCTGGTTCACACGCTGAACGGCAGCGGGCTGGCGATTGGGCGGACGTGGGTTGCGATCGTTGAGAACTATCAGCAGGCTGATGGCAGCGTGCTGGTGCCGGAAGTCTTGCGGCCGTATATTGGCGCGGAGCGGATTACAGCGAAGAGGTTCTAGGTCGGGTTGCTTTGGCTAGGGTGGAGCACGCCTTCAGGCGTGCATGAGCAGCCTTAGATTTGGAAAGCGCTTTAGCGACTGAGGTAAGTTTTCTTGTTACCTCAGCGGCTAAAGCCGGTCTGTATCCAGTCTCAAATGCACCGCTAAAGCGGTGCCCCACCCGGTAACACGGGCAGAGGCCGTTGAACCGCAGATCCCTCCGCTCCGCTTCGCTCCGGTCGGGATGACAAATTATCTGGGGTAGGTTGAACTACCTGCTTGCCGGTGACCAACTCTTTCCATGGAGAAGACAGCTAGCCGCCTGCCGGAATCTGAGAGCGTGACCGGCAAGCAACCGCAGACGCTCGACTGGTCTGCCGGGCTTGCCGTGGGGCTGATCGCCATCCTCGCGGGCGCGCTTCGTCTATCTCAGCTCACTTCACGCAGCCTTACGCTCGATGAAGGGTTCAGTGTTTTTCTCGCGCGGTCCGACGCTGCCACATTCAGCCGGTTGATCTGGCATTCCGAGTTCAACATGATGTTGTACTACGGTCTGCTGCGTGTATGGCTGCAGGCTGGCAGCAGCGAATTCGCGGTGCGCTCGCTTTCCGTCCTGTGCGCGGTGGCCACGGTGCCGGTAATTTACCTGCTGGGCGCTCGATTGTTCGGGCGCGGAACCTCCCTGATCGCCTGCCTGCTGTTGGCGGTCCATCCCTTTCATCTCGAGCTGTCGCAACAAGCCCGCTCTTACACACTGCTGATCTTGCTGGTTTCGCTGTCGAGCTACTTTTTCCTGCAGACGGTGGAAAACGCTTCCTGGGCACATTGCATTCTCTACGGCGCAGTGTCGGCGGCCGCGGTCTATAGTCACTTTTTTGCCGCGCTGGTCATTGTTGCCCAATGGCTGTCGCTGTGGATGTGGCAACGGCAACCGCCGTGGAAGACCGTAGCCCGCTCGCTATCAGTGCTGATCGTGCTGCTGATTCCGGCAGCCTGGTATCTGCTTCATGCGCAGCGCTCGCATGTGACCTGGATTCCGGGGCCGAGCTGGCGGCAGGCGCTGGAAGTGCTCTACAGCCTGACGCTGAGCAAAGGCCGCTGCCTCATCTATCTGGCGTTATGGGCGGTTGCGATGTGGGGTGGTTTGCGGCGGCCGCGCCAGCAGCGAGCCTGGTCTTATCAGTTTGTGGTGGCGTGGCTGCTGATCCCATTGGCGATCACCGCAGTCGCCGGGCTGGTGCAACCCTTATGGGTTCCGCGATTTCTCGCGGTTTGTATTCCCGCCAGCATATTGCTGGCTGCCGCGGGAGTAGCGCAGCTGGCGCGATGGTCTCGAATAGCCGGCGTTCTGGCACTCCTGCTGGTGCTGCTGTATTCGGGCTCCGCATGTCGTTTTTATCTGCGGCATCCCGACTTCAGCGTCGATTGGCGGACGGCGATCAGCTATCTTCTGCCACGCGTGCAGGCAGGAGACGAGCTGGTGATGGACCCGTACATCCGTTACACCTTCGACTATTACCGGCATGCCAGCCAGGTGAAGGCCGTGCCGGTAATTATGGCAAGCTCGCTTTCCACGTCGCTGGCCACGCCGGCTCCGAAAAACGTCTGGGTGATCGCTTCGGTGCTGGTCAATCCCGACGACAAGTCTTCGGGGCCGGAAGCGACGCAAACGCAGGTGCAGACATTCCTGGATTCGCACGGGAAATCGTACTGCGCGGAGCGGCCTCGTCCCGAAGGCGCCAGTGTGCAGGTTTGGCAACTGCGACGCTGCGTGAAGCCGTAGGCTGCTGTTTGAACGGCTGACCTGGCGGTTGGGAGCTACAAGGTTGGAAGGAATCGAGGCACAGCCCCGGGCAGAACGAAGGACTGATCCGCGGCTAGTGCGCTGGATGCTCGCCGGTCTTCAACAACTCGTTAACGATGGTGACCAACTCTTCAGGATTAACCGGCTTTTCCAGATAAAGGTCGGCCAGCGGCTCGGCCGCTTGAAAAGCTTCCGCCACGTAGCCCGACACGACGACCACCGGCATGGTGGAATGGGTCTTCGCTGCCTGCACAATAGCGCGCCCGTTGGCGTCGCCCAGGCGCCAGTCAGTTACGACCGCGTCGTACTCATTGTGTTGCAACTTCTCGATAGCATCATGGGCGGAGGTAGACGGTGTCACCTCGTGCCCCGCCGCCTTGAGGATGGCGCACTTCAGGGTCACAGTGTTCGGTTCGTCGTCCACACAGAGGATTCTGGCCATTGATCTTTGCCTTATGAGGCTTCGGAACGGCGGAGTTCCGCATACCGAGCCGAGAGAGGATTGTGTGGCCAAGCCACTTCCTAGCTTGCCCGCTATTGTTGAGCACCGCGTCGTGATTGTCAAATCGGCGGAGCTACTACTTGGCCCGTTGAAACTCGCGATAGGCCTCGCTTTTGGATAAGCCAAACTCTTTGGCAGCCTGTTTAAGCGCAGCTTTTTCTTCGAGTTTCTCGTCATGCACCAAGTGCCTTACCCGTTGGGCGATGGTCTTGGTAGTAGGATGCACGGAAGCTTCTTCTGCCTTGCCGATGAGCAAGGTAATTTCGCCGCGCACTTCACCGCGGGCTTCCAGCAGGGCAAGCAGCTCGTCGGCGCGGCCGCGCAGGAATTCTTCGTGCAGCTTGGTGACTTCGCGCGCAATCACCACATGGCGCTCGGGACCCAGCAACTCTACGATGTCGTGCAGGGCTTCGATCATGCGATGCGGGGCTTCATAGAAGATCTCGGTTCGAGGGGAGTGCTGGATGGCCTCCAGCGCAGTTCGCCGGGCGCCCGACTTCGCCGGCAGAAATCCGCCAAAGTGGAAGGAATCGGTGGGCAGGCCGCTGGCTACCAGCGCCGACAGGAACGCCGACGCCCCGGGGATGGGAATGATGCGAATGTGATGACGGATGGCCAGCGCTACCAGCCGGTATCCCGGATCGCTGACGCCAGGCATGCCGGCATCGCTGACCATGGCGATGTTGTCGCCTTTTTCCAGATGAACGATCAGCTCAGCCGCCCGGGTCAACTCGTTGTGCTCGTGATAGCTGACAGTGGGCTTTTCAATTCCGTAGTGGTTCAGCAGCTTGGCGGTTTGCCGGGTGTCTTCGCAGGCAATCAGGTCTGCTTCCTTCAGGGTTCGCAGGCCGCGCAACGTGATGTCTTCCAAGTTACCGATAGGCGTACCCACCAGATAGAGCGTTCCGGGAGTCACCGAATCGTCGCCGTTATCCGGATCGCGAAAGTTGGAAGAGGTATTTGCCATTCCGCGCAAGTGTACACCGGCTCAGCCAGCGTACTGTCAACAGCGCTGGTGTGTCGTCCAGAGCGCGGGCTAGCGCGGACCAGGCGGTGGCGCTGGATTCCGGGTTACGGGAGGCTGCGGCGGGGCAACGCGATGCTGCTCGTCCCGCTCAATTCGCAGGCGAAGATCGCGGATCAGGATAGTCCACATCTGCGAATTCGTGCGCAACAGGATCTGCAGATTCTGATCGCGGAGAAACTCGATCTCGCTGCTCATGTTCATATTGAGGCTGTCCATACGGTCCAGATCGACTCTCATCTGCGCCAGGTCGTCGTTACCTGGCTGGGGCGAGGGCGGAAGCTGCGAAGCGGCGGTTGCCGACGACTGTGGGTTTTGATTTCCAGCGCCCGGTGGTGTTGCCGAGGTCTGTGCGAGCAGCGCCGAGGTGAATAGAGTCACCAGCGCAATTTGTTTTACAAGCATTGCTCCCTCCGGAGGCCATTGTTGCTAACCTCTGCCGTCCCTACGGGACTCGGATTTATCTTCCACGCTACCCAGGACTCCGCCTGCGGCTACGTCCTGGGCTAAGCTATTCCGCGCCTATGGCGCTGGTTTTTCGCGGTCCGCACTCCACTGCCGAATACGAATTTAATTCTCACGCCGCCTCAGAAGTTGTGCCTAGCACAGCGAAAGGATCGGCTAATTGGGCCGGCGAATGTGTTCTATTTCTTTCCCTTGGGCTCGTTGCGCGCCCGGTTCTTGATCCAGATAGGCGTGCCGACGAAGCCAAAGGCCGCGCGAATCTGGTTCTCCAGAAATCGCTGATAGGAAAAGTGCAGCTTCACCGGGCGGTCGGTGAACAGAATGAAGGTCGGCGGCGAAACGCCAGCCTGCGTCATGTAGAAAATCTTCACCCGCTTGGCGACCGGCACCGAGGCGCGTTCGAAATCGACGTGGCAAGGAAGCGGTTCATCTCGCCGGTGCCGATGCGCTTGCGCCGCTCGCGCGCCACCAGCTCCAGCGTGGAAAAAAGTTTGTCCAGATTTTTCCCCAGTCGTCGCCGAGACGAACACCACCGGCGCATAGGAGAGAAATTTCAGATGCCGCCGCACTTGCTCCTCGTAGACGCTGCGTTCGGCCGGAGGCTTGCCATCGGTGCGAGCGGTCGTGACCAAATCCCATTTATTGATGACGACGATCACCGAGCGGCCGCTCTCGTGGGCATAACCCGCGATGGTCGCATCGCTGGCAGTCACGCCTTCAACCGCGTCGATCACCATCAGCGCGACGTCGGCGGCTTCCAGATGCTTGCGCGCCATCACGACCGAAAGCTTTTCGGCCATCAACTCGGTCTTGCCCTTGCGGCGAATTCCGGCTGTGTCGATGAAGCGATAGGTCTGGCCATCGCGTTCGAGCAGTTCGTCGACGGCATCGCGCGTGGTTCCGGCAACCGGCGAGACGATGGCGCGCGAGGTTCCGGTCAGCGCATTCAGCAGCGTCGACTTGCCGACGTTGGGACGGCCGATGATGGCGACCTTGGTTTCCCGGGCGGTCTCGACATCTTCTTCCGGCGTGTCCGCGTCTGCACTGTCGACGTCTGCACTCTCGGCAGAAGCGGTTTCGGCAACAGCGGCCGCATGAAGTCGACGGGCCGAGCGTTTGCTGACGGGACGCGGCAAGAAGCCGGCCTCTTTCGCTTCAGTTTCATGCGCTGGCATCACGCTCAGAACGTGCTCCAGCAATTCGGCGACGCCATTGCCGTTCTCGGCGGAGATGGGAAACAGCTCTTTGATTCCGAGACGGCGAAACTCCTCGGCGTAAGGCTCAAGCTGCGGCGTGTCGGCCTTGTTCACGGCCAGCAGCAGAGGCTTGCCGGTGCGCAGCAGCAGGCGCGCCAGATCAATGTCGGGCGACGCCAGTTCGGTGCGGCCGTCGACCACCAGCACGATCACGTCCGCCTCTTCGAGCGCGACCCGCGCCTGGCGGAAGATTTCCGAGGGAATCAGTGCCTGGTCGTCGGGAACGATGCCGCCGGTATCGACCACGCGAAACTTCTTGCCCAGCCATTCCACGTCGCCATAGAGGCGGTCGCGGGTGATGCCGGGCTCGTCGCCCACGATGGCGCGGCGCGATCCCACCAGGCGATTGAACAGCGTGGACTTGCCAACGTTGGGACGGCCAACGATGGCCAGCGTGCCGACGGTAACGGGTTCACCCTGTTCGGCGGTGCGGCTGGATTCGAATTGCGGTCGACGGCTCAATCAGACTCTTTCGGCGGCGGTGGCCTAAACAGCTATTATAGGGACACGATCCCCGCGCCGTGTCTTCCACTCCACAATCCGCCACGCTAGCCGCGCGTTTGCCGTCGCTCTACCAGTTCTTCGGGCCGAATGGCGTGCTGGCGCGCACGCATCCCGCTTACGAATTTCGTCGCGGACAACTGCAGATGGCCGAGGCGGTCGAGCTGGCGCTGCAGGAACGGCGCCACCTGATCGTCGAAGCCGGCACCGGTACCGGCAAGACGCTGGCGTATCTGTTGCCGGTCATTCGCTCGGGCAAGCGCGTCATCATCTCGACTGGAACGAAAACCTTGCAGGAGCAGCTCTTCTTCAAGGACGTGCCGTTCCTGCAGCAGCACCTGGGCGAGCTGCGCGTCTGCTACATGAAAGGACGCGGCAACTATCTTTGCCGCAAGAAACTCTACGACCTCACCAGCCAGCCGATCTTGAACGGGCTGGAAGAGATCAACCAGTTCCGCATCATCAGCGACTGGGAGAAGACGACCGAAACGGGCGACCGCGCCGAGCTGGCCGAGCTGCCGGAGAACAGCCATCTGTGGCCCAAGCTCGACGCGCGCACCGACCGCTGCATCGGCGCCGAGTGCCAGCAGTTCGATCGCTGCTTCATCACCGAGATGCGCCGGCGCGCCGCCGAGAGCGACATCATCATCGTCAACCATCATCTGTTCTGCGCCGATCTGGCGATCAAGGCTGCGGCCGATCGCGCGCCCGATGCAGGAGTTCTGCCCGATGCTGGCGTGGTGATCTTCGATGAGGCGCACGAACTGGAAGACGTCGCTGCCGACTACTTCGGCGTAACCGTGTCGAATCTGCGCGTCGATGAGTTGCTGCGCGATGTGGAAAACACGCTGCGCCAGGCCGACATCCCGGTCGCCGATGTGCTGCAGGCATCGGCCAGCGTGCGCGAGCATTCGCAATTTTTCTTTTCGACAATTCCGCCGGGCGAGGGCCGCTTCGCCTTCGAGAATCGCGCGGATTTTCTGGAAGAAAATGGCGATGAGTATCTCGGGCTGCAGAATGCGTTGGTGCATCTCTACACCGAGCTGCAGGGCATCCCCAAGAAGCCCGACGAAGTTCACGCCATGTCGCGCCGGGTGGAAGAATTGCGCGTGCAGCTGGGATTCATCCTGGAAGCGCAGGAGCGCAACACGGTGTTCTGGATCGAGCGCCGGGCCGACCGGCGCGGCCACGGCGGTCAGCACAACGTTTTCCTGCAGGCCACGCCGATTGCGGTGGCCGACATCTTGCGCGACACGCTGTTCGAGCATCTGGAGTCGGCGGTGCTGACCTCGGCGACGCTGGCTGTCGCCGGCGGCTTCGAATACATCCGCAACCGTCTGGGCATTCAGCATGCTCGCGAGTTGGTGGTGCAGTCGCACTTCGATTACGAGAGCCAGGCGCTGCTGTACGTTCCGCCGGACCTGCCCGATCCGCGCGATCCGCAATTCGTGGAGCGGGCGTCGCAACGGGTTCGCCAGTTGCTGGAGATCACGCGCGGGCGAGCGTTCTGCCTGTTCACCAGCTACGCGCTGATGAACCAGCTCTACGAGCGGCTGCTGGGCGAGCTGGAGTTTCCCATGCTGTTGCAGGGCAGCGCTCCCAAGAATGCGCTTGCTGGAAGAGTTTCGCCTGACGCCCAATGCCGTGCTGTTTGCGACCGCGTCGTTCTGGCAGGGAGTGGACGTGCAGGGCGAGCAACTGAGCTGCGTCATCATCGACAAGCTGCCGTTTGCCGTGCCCAACGATCCGGTGGTGGCCGCGCGGGTAAAGGCGATTGACGAAGACGGCGGCAATGCGTTCTACGACTACCAGGTTCCCAGCGCGGTGATCGCGCTGAAGCAGGGCTTTGGCCGGCTGATACGCTCGCTGCACGACCGTGGGCTGCTGTGCCTGCTGGATAATCGCATGCTGAAGAAGCAATACGGCAGGGTATTTCTCGACAGCCTGCCGAAATACAGCCGGACGACGGAGCTGAAGGCGGTGGAAAGGTTCTTCGGGGCGGTTGAATAAGCTGATGCCTATGGAACTGAATCACCAACCAGAACGATTTGTCCTGATCGGATTGAAGCTATTTGCTCCAGACATGCTTTGGCGTGAGGTAGGAGATCTTCGGTCCGGTTTGAGCGTGCTCGAACAATAATGATTGCGATGCTCCGCTGAGCAAGATTTTGCTGATACTGAAGACCTTTATCGAGCGTTAGAAAGACTTCAAAACCGTCCTGCTCGGCAAGAGACAAGAGTTCGCCGTTCTTCCTGCCCGCAAGTCCGACTTCTGGCACCGTTAGGCAAATATGACCAACCAAACTCTCTTTAAATCTTCGGGGAATGCACTCGTCAAGCAGGATCTTCATCCGAGCTGGCCGACGAGTAGCGACTTGGCGGCTTCCAGAGAAGAAACCGCAGCTTCGCGCGTAACTGTTGGAAAGTCGTCCAGAAACTCAGCCAGGGTTTGGCCGCCTTCCAGGTAGTCGAGCAAAGCCTGGAAAGGAACGCGGGTTCCGCGGAAGACTGGAGTACCGCCAAGGATGTCGGGATCCTTCACGATGATTTCATTGACTGACAACATGAAACTGCTCCATCTTGCTAGCTGCAGCGGAAGCCTTCCTAGAGAATGGCTGACCGCTGATGCAGGCCTAACCAGTCTGCTTTAGCGCAACTTAGGTCATCATACGTCAAACAAGATCAAATCGTTACTTCACTCCCCTCGGCCATTCGCTCTAAGGAAGGACACAATCCGCATTCGCTTTCCTGGTCGCTCACCTGATTGGATCTGATCCGGCAAAATCTCGGGAAATCGGTGGCGCGCCGAGTCAATCGTGTCAAACTCGTGTTATTGGAATCAGGAAGAACTCCCCAATCCGGCGCCGGAGGCTGACGGCCGAGGATCAAAATCGGCCCGGTTGCTCTGCGCGCTGCCCCCGTTTACGATAAGTTGACCTTTTGATAAATGCCGCAATCAAAACAGATATTCTTTGATCCCGACCGCAAGCGGTGGCGCCGTTTACGGTTCATTATCGATTCCAGCGTAATTATCGTCACCCTGCTGGTGGTGCTGTTTGTCCTGTCGGTGATGAGGGGATCGACCGTTCCGGGCGTCGCCCTGCCGGAGGTCAAGCGGCCCTACCACGCTCTCAAAGACAATCAGAAGCGCAAGCCGCCTCGCCGTCTGAATACGCACCGCAAGACCAAGCAGCCCGCTTCACAGGTGGTGCTGAACTCCGACGAAGGTATTCGGGGCGCGTTTTACGTGCAGTGGGACGCGGCCAGCTTTGCGTCGCTGAAGGAGTACTACCCCCAGATCGATTTGCTGTTCCCGGAGTGGATGCATGTGCTCACTGCGGATGGGCGGCTGCAGTCGGTCACCGAGTTTAACAACCTCTACGATGTCATCGACGAAAAGGGCAAGCCGCGTCCGGTGGACGACAAGGTGATGGCCTTCCTCAAGGGCGAGGGCGAGAAGGCACAGACCGAAGTCTTCCCCCTGGTTAATAACTTCGATCCGGTCGACAACAAGTGGAATCCGGATCTCACCGCCAAGTTCATGGCCGATCCGGCGGCGCGGCAGCGTTTCCGGAATGAGCTTATGACTTTTCTGGCGAGCGATCAGTACAAGGGCATCACGCTCGACATTGAGGCCTTCCCCGAAACCTCGCGCGACGACTACGGCCAGCTGGTGCAGGAACTCTACGACGACCTGCATGCCAAGGGGATGAAGCTCTACATCGCCGTTCCGGTGAACGACAAGACCTTTGACTACGCGGGCATCTCGAAGATCTCCGACGGCCTGATCCTGATGAATTATGACCAGCACTTTCCCGGCGGCGATCCGGGCGCAGTGGCCGGTCAAGACTGGTTCGTCAAGAACCTGCAAGACGCGTTGAAGGTAATTCCCAAGGACAAGATCATCTGCGCCGTCGCCAACTATGGATACGACTGGGCGATGAAGAAAGGCCAGAAGAAAGGAACGCCGCCCGAGGCGATTCACAACGTCACCGCGCAAGAAGCCTGGCTTGAGGCTTCGGATGCCGAAACCGACATCAACTTCGACGACGACATGATGAATCCGCACTTCGCCTATTCCGACGAGGACAATATTCGTCACGATGTGTGGTTTCTGGACGGCGTGACCGCGCTGAACCAGATGCGCGCGGCGCACGCGCTGGGCATCGACACGTTCGCCTTGTGGCGGCTGGGCTCGGAAGATCGTTCGCTATGGGCGGTGTGGGACAAGCCTTTCGAAGCCGGTGCGCCGGACAAGCTCGATGTAGTGCCTCCGGGCCAGGATGTGGATATCGAAGGACAGGGAGAAATCCTGCGCATTCAGTCGCGGCCGTCGGCCGGCGAGCGCCGCATCAGCATCGATTCCGATACCAATCTGGTCAGCGACGAGGTGTTTAAGACGTTGCCCTCGCCTTATGTGGTCGATATGTATGGCGGCACGCAGCAAAA
This sequence comes from uncultured Acidobacteriaceae bacterium, assembly GCA_963833305.1. GTDB lineage: Bacteria > Acidobacteriota > Terriglobia > Terriglobales > Acidobacteriaceae > Bog-257. The sequence goes on from CAWHXN010000006.1 coordinate 523,106, forward strand.
GAAAGTTGCGATCACCTTCGATGACGGTCCCGACCCGGAGTGGACGCCAAAGATTCTGGATGTCCTGAAGCAGCATGACGCCAAGGCAACATTTTTCCTGATCGGCGCGCAGGTAGAAAAATTTCCCGGCGTTGCGAAACGTATCTACGACGAAGGACATGAGATCGGGAACCACACGTTCACCCATCCCGACATCAGCAACATTTCGAAGCGCTACTTTGAAGTGGAGCTGAACCTGACCGAGCGGCTCTTTGAGAGCAAGTTTGGCGTCAAGCCCGTGCTGATGCGCCCGCCTTACGCAATCGACGAGGCTCCCGACACCGCCGATCAAGTCCGTCCCCTAGAGCTGGCGCAGGATTTGGGCTACATCACGGTGGGCGAAAAAATCGATCCCAACGACTGGCGCGATAATCCGCGACGCTCGGCAGATGAGATTGCCCACGATGTACTGACGAACCTGCCTCCTTGTGCTCCCGGGAATCTGCGTTGCGGCAACATCATTCTGCTGCACGACGGCGGCGGCAATCGCAGCCAGACGGTGGAAGCGCTGGGCATGATCCTGGACGGACTGCATCAACGCGGCTACCAGGTGGTTCCGGTCTCTAACCTGATGGGCAAGACGCGCGCTGAGGTGATGCCTCCGATTACGACCAACGAGCGCTGGGCGGCCTGGATCGACAGCCTGAACTTTTCCCTCTTCGGCCTGGTGCAGTCGCTCATCATCTTCGTCTTCTTCGTGGGCGACGTACTGATGACCGGACGCCTGATCCTGATCGGCGCGCTGGCCATTTACGATCGCTTCCACCGGCGCAAAGCCAGCTTCGATCCCAACTACCGCCCGGCGGTCGCCGTGCTGATCCCGGCCTATAACGAAGAGAAAGTGATCGAGCGGACGGTGCGTTCGGTGCTCGATTCCGACTACAAGAATCTGCGGGTTATCGTGATTGATGACGGCTCGAAAGATTCAACCCTGGAAGTCACTCGCATGGCTTTCGCCAAGGAAATTGCGGCCGGACGCGTCACCGTGCTGACCAAGGCGAATTCGGGCAAAGCCGATGCCTTGAATTACGGTCTGGAACAGGTGACGGAAGAGTTGTTCGTTGGCATCGATGCCGACACTCTGATCGCGCCGGATGCCATTTCCAAGCTGGTACCGCACTTCAGCAATCCCAAAGTTGCAGCTATGGCCGGCAATGCCAAGGTTGGCAATCGGGTCAATCTCTGGACGCGCTGGCAGGCGCTGGAGTACATAACCAGCCAGAACTTTGAACGTCGTGCTTTGAATACGTTGAACGCAGTCAGCGTCGTTCCCGGCGCGATTGGAGCCTGGCGCAGCGACGCGGTCCGCGCGGCCGGCGGCTATCATCACGATACCGTGGCCGAGGATGCCGATCTCACGATGGCGCTGCTTCAGGCCGGCTACTGGGTGAATTACGAAGATCGTGCCCTGGCTTATACCGAAGCTCCCAGCACGGCAAATGGATTAATGCGGCAACGCTTCCGCTGGTCGTTCGGCATCATGCAGGCGGTCTGGAAACATCGCGAAGCGGTGAAGCAGAAAGGCGCGCTGGGCCGGGTCGCGATACCTAACATGGTGATCTTCCAGATCCTGCTTCCGCTGGTGTCGCCCTTCATCGATATCATGTTCGTCGTGGGCATGATCACCTACTTCGTCGACAAGTACCGGCATCCCGAGTCGGCCAATCCGGCTGACTTCCACAAACTGGTGGTCTACTTCGCGCTGTTCATGGTGATCGACTTCATCGCCTCTACCATCGCCTTCACCCTGGAGCGGCAACAGCCCGGCGGCAAGCGCGACTTCCTGCTGCTGGGTCACGTGTGGCTGCAACGCTTCGCCTATCGTCAACTGTTCTCGCTGGTGCTCATCAAGACGCTCAAGCGCGCCATGGAAGGCGGCGGCTTCGCCTGGGACAAGCTGGAGCGGGCTGCCAACGTCCGCCAACCGGTCGTAGTTGTCCGCGAACGTGAGGCCCAATGACCGAGGTGCGCGCGTGAGCCCCGCCCCTAAGCCGGCGCTCGACATGAGCGTGAATGTTGCCGGCATCACCTTCAAGAACCCCGTGCTCGCGGCCAGTGGAAGCTTTGGTTACGGCGTGGAATTCGAAGACGTTGTCACCTTGAACCGACTGGGCGGCTTCGTGACCAAAGGCCTTTCGCGTGAGCCCATGGCCGGCAATCCTCCGCCGCGCTTGTTTGAGACCGCGGCGGGAATGCTGAATGCTATCGGCCTGCAAAACATCGGCGCTCGCGGCTTTCTGGATGAGAAGCTGCCGCTGTTGCGCAAGATCGACAACATCGTTTTCCTGTGCAATGTCTTCGGGCACGCGCAGGAAGAGTACGAAGACGTAGTGCGGATTCTCAATGAGGGCGAAGGCATCGCGGGCTATGAGTTGAACGTCTCCTGCCCCAACACCAAGTGCGGCGGGATGAGCTTTGGCAGCGATCCGAAGATGCTGTTCGATGTCGTCAGCGCGGTGAAGAAGATCTCGACCCGGCCTCTGATCGTGAAGCTGTCGCCCAATGTCACCAGCATTCCCGAGGTTGCCCGCGCGGCGGAAGAGGCAGGCGCGGATGCGATCTCACTGGTCAACACTTTTGTCGCGATGGCGATCGACGCCGAAACGCACAAGCCGCGCATTTCGAATGTGACGGCCGGACTTTCCGGTCCGGCGATCAAGCCGATTGCGCTGCGCATGGTGTGGGAAGCGGCGAAAACTGTCAAGATTCCGGTGATCGGACTAGGCGGCATCAGCACAGCCGAAGATGTGATCGAGTTTCTGCTTGCCGGGGCCAGCGCGATTGAAGTGGGAACCGTCAACTTCTGGGACCCTTGCGCCAGCGAGACGCTGGTCGACTCGCTGGAGAAGTGGTGCCTGGAGCACCGGGTAGACAAGATCACGGACTTGGTTGGGAAGCTGGAAGTGTAGGGCGAGGCTGATTACGTGGTTTGGATCTGAAGTGTAAAGCGGGTGGGAACTGAAGTATGAAGCGCGCGCATCGTAGTCCGCTTCCGAAACACACGATAAAACGAGCGCCAAAGGCGCGGAAGAGCTTAGCCCAGCGCTTCAGCGCTGGGTTGGATTGCAGGAAGAACCCGAGTGCCGTAGGCACGACAGTCGTCGCTGAAGACTTTGGGTGAGCACCTCTTTCGTCCCTTCGGGGCTCTTACATACTCTTGTTTTACCCAGCAGTCCGCCATCCAGCCACAATTCGCGCAAAGACGGTGCGAATCGGGGACCCCGGTTTGCCTCCGGGTTGGGATAAGCTTTTTCGCGCCTATGGTACTTGTGTCCCGAGCGGGGTAAGAAACTAGGCCGGGTCCTGTAGGGACGGCACCAGGACGATGCCAACTTCTGCCGTGCCTACGGCACTCAGATTCTTATTATCAGCCTACCCAGCGCTGGAAGCGCTGGGCTAAGCTCTTTCGCGCCAAAGGCGCTCGTGTCTCATGCTTCATACTCCAATGCCCAAACATTACGATTCGTGAGATAGCTTCCGGCAATCCTCTTTCGGCCCGGCTCAAACCGAGCCTTACAAAATCGCTGCTTGAGCCCACCTAGCCCTAGACATTCAAGAGGCGCTGGCACTCTGCATCTCTTGCAACTTCTTTACGCTGGTTACCAGGTCGGGATCGATAGCCAGGATGGGAGCCGTGTGGGTGACATCGAAGAGCCTTTGCACCTGCTCGTGGGCTCCGGCGATGCGGAGCTGACCGCCCTGTTGCCCAATCTCCCCGGAGATGCGCATGATGATGCCCAAGCCTGCGCTGTCGACAAACTCCACATGCGTCAGGTCGAGCACCAGTTTGCGAGCACCTTGCTGGATCAGCGATAGAATCATGGCTTCGATCTCGCTCATGCGAGTGCCCAGGGTAAAACGTCCGGAACACGAAATACCGGTAATGTCGGGCTCGAATTGAAAGATTTCAAACTCCAGCATCATGGCGGAATTTTCCTTGGAAAAGTGGTTTCCAACGGTATCACGGGACCGCGCCCGCAATCGGATATTTCTCAAAACCGGTGATCGTTTTTTCGACACAGCAACTGGCCTTCGCAGGTTGTGAGAAGCGCCGCCCAGGCACTATCCTATTGCAGTCCGTTGCAGGCTCCCAGCCTCGCCAATCCTAAGGAGTGGTACTCACATGCGAAAGTTTTCTTCGTTCCAGCCAGGTCCGATCGTGGTTTGCGTTGTTGCGACATTGCTGCTGAGCGGTGCGGCGATGGCACAGAATTACGTTGCTCCCAGCAGTCCCATGGTCGGTTCGCCGAATACCGTGACCGCCAATGCGCCGGTGCCGCGGCCGACTACCACGCCCTGTACCGTGACCTTGTTCCAGAATTTTGACTTCGACGATTTCAATCCCCGACCCTTCAACTACACGCCTCCGGCGAACTGTCCGGGACCCTGGGCTGCGGTGGTGTTTGAAGCGGATTGGTCAGTCGATCCCGGGGTGCAATATGATCGCACCACGAATATCTGGATCGGCGGCACCAACATTTTCTTCGGCACCACGGCCGAGCCTTCCGGAACCTTCACGCGCACCTGGCACACGGAAAGCAATCTGACCGACTACAGTCCGCTGTTTACCACCGCGCAAACTGGCTCGGCGATTCTGTTTAACCTGGTCAACAATCAATACACCAGCCATTACCACGGCAGCGCCTATCTTCAGTTCTATCCGCTGGCGCAGGGTCAGCAGCCGCCGGTCACCGCCGACGTGGTGTTGCCGATGTCGGCCGGCCCGACTGGTGGAACCGTAACGCTGAACTCGCCCACCGACCAACTGGCTGGGACGTTCACTCTGCCGCTCAACGTGGAGCGCGCCTATCTCGACGTCTTCGCGCAAGGCCAGCAGGATGACGAATTCTGGTATACGTGCGCGCCGAACGATGTAGCCGGTGAGCTGTTCAGCTGCGGTTCGACTTCGTTCCGCGAGGGCGAGGTCACCATCGACGGCCAGCCCGCAGGCGTAGCGCCCATCTATCCGTGGATCTTTACCGGCGGCATCGATCCCTTCCTGTGGCAGCCGATTCCCGGCGTTCACACCCTGAACTTCGAACCCTATCGCGTGGACCTGACGCCCTTCGCCGGCGTGTTGAGCAACGGTCAGCAGCACACCGTCGCGGTCAGCGTGTATAACGCGGATCAGTACTTCTCGGCCACGGCAACGTTGCTGTTGTATGAAGACCATGGATCCACACAGGTGACAGGCTCGGTGACGACAAACACGATCGGCACGCCTGACCCGGTAGTGACGGAAAATATTCAGACTAACGGCACCATAGCTTTCGGTACCTTGTCGGTGACCTCGAATCGCGGGTTCACGGTCGAGGGCACCGCCAATACCTCGCATGGCCTGGTCGACACTAAGGTTGTGCAGAGCATCGACTTCACCAACTGGCAGAAATATCTGGTCCACGAGGACGGCTCGGTCGACGATCAGTACGTGGGACAGACTACGTCGATCTCTTCCGTTACGACGACGCAAGACAGCGGCAACGTCACCACCAACACGAAGCAGTATTCCTGGCCGTTGACCGTGTCGTACGGATACACCGCCAATCCGGCGGGAGGGTTTGAGCAGTTCAGCAAACTTTCGCAAGGATTTACCCTGAGCGACCTGGTGGAACTGAACGGCAATCCGACTTACTCCAGCAGCTACTCGGACGCGGTGACGCCCACGGACACCCTGTTTGTCGATGGGTCGGGCAATGCGACGACCGTGGGGCAGGCGAACTCGGAAACCTATCAGTACTCGAATTCCAATGGGGCCTGCTGGAACCAGACTCTCACCGCTGCCGCGGGAATCATTACCTCGGTGCAGGGCGGCAATTGTGGAGGCGGCCACAAGCGCAAGTAACCCTGGTTGATTTTGCGAAGCAGCATTCGGCCTGCCGCGCGCGCTGCGGCAGGCCATTTTTGTTGCCTGGAAATCATCTGACCTATCCCTTACATCGCCGTAGTCAGGTTTGTGTCAGGGCACGTCTTCAGACGTGCCGCAAAACCGCGCCCTGTGACTAGGGCTTTAGCCCCTGAGGGCGGGACTTGCAGGGGCTAAAGCCCCCATCTTGATGGCGTGTCGTTCGGCACGACTAAAAGTCGTGCCCTGACACACCCCAGAACGATTTATGAGATGGTCTGCCTGAGTTGAGACAGCCGCTGCTGGCGAGCCCCACTTTACGGAACGGAAAACAGCTTCCATCCGCCCGCTTCGAAATTGAAAATGAAATCAATCAGTCCAGGATTCGCACATTGGTCGTTCTTGATTCTGGCCACGAGAACTGCCTGCCGCACGCCGCCGCGGGTGATCTCGCTGGCCGCGGTATTCACTTTCTCCGAACGCGTCAGCAGCTCCCGATACGAACAGGCGCGGCCGCTGTTCTCCAGATTAATGGCGGCGTCGATGCAGGAAGAATCGAACAGCTTGCAATAGATACCGTGATGGGAGAGCAGTTGCTGCTCTACATCATCACGCGTCAGGTGCTGAGATCGCGGCCCAAAGTTCACACCGTCTTGCGGAACGTACGACAGAAACTTCTTCGTGTCTCCTTCGCGAATGGCCCCGAAGAATTCCTTTTCCAGCGCAGTGGTTGACGCAGATGAACTGGATTTGCCTTCGGTGCTGGACTGGGCCGCAGCCAATCCCGAAAATCCCGCCAGTGCGAGGAGCAGAAAAGCGCAGCACAACTCGCAATCAAAACCATTCTTGCGATTCATTTCTTGCGGACCGCCTTTGCGGTTCGGGCCTCTGCCGGGGGCTTGGTTTTTGTTGCGGGATTTCGTTTTGCTGCGACCTTTCGTTTTGCGGCCGTCTTTCGCGGAACGGCTTTTCGCCCGCCGGCTTTCGCTCCGCTTTGCAGCTCTTCCTGCCGCTTCTTCGGCAAACGTTCCCACACCAGCCGATAGGATTCGGCCATCAACTCCCGCAGCTCGGAGTCAGGGAGCGTATTCAGATGTTCCAGCCCGATCCACTCCGCTCGCGCCATGTAAGGAGCCGGGCCGACACCCGGACGTTCGCATAACTCCGCAAAATTTTCAGACGAGACTTTGAGTGATAGCCGGACCGGCGCGGGCTCCAGCCGCGTTACCACAAAGAGTTTGCCGTCGACCTTGAAGCACAGGACGTAGTCCCACTGGACGTTCTCCGTGGTGTGAGGGAATTGCAAGCAGTACTTCCGAATTGAGTCGATATCCATCGCCGTTCTCTGAATCGTAGCCAGGTTCGTGTCAGGGCACGATTTCAGTCGTGCCGTATTCATTTTATGATGACGGCTTTAGCCGCTGCGGCCGGGCCGAAGTTTGGCGAGTAAGCAATCTCGGCCCAGCTAAACAGCTTTGACTGGAAAACTCGAACCGCAGGTCCCTCACCGCTAAAGCGGATTCGGGATGACAAAAACAAAATATCTGTGCTGGCATAGCTAAAGCTACGCCCCTTCAAATCACCCGAGGCTGAGTCTTCGGCAAACTGTAAGCCGGGCCCTGAGACAAATCGCTAGCCCGATACTGCGGCACTCACGTTCTGAGTGTTTCCGGCCACTCGCGCGTCATCACAACCTTGGTGTAAGCCACGCGAAATCCGCGGCGCTCCATGTTACGCTGCGAACCGCTGCCCGGATTGGTGCTGACCACCGCGTACTCGCACCCCGCCTTGGAGGCTTCGTGCAGCCGAAGGGCAATCAGCGCGCTCTGCACGCCGCGCTGGCGAAATTCCGGAAGCGTGGCCGTGCCGAACAGGGCCGCGATTCGCGCCTCGGGAATGATGCGGCCGCCGCAGCCACCCACGGCCTCGCCGTCGATCCGCGCCAGGAACGCCAGCGCTCCCGGCAGAGCGGCAAAGCCGCCGAAGACTTCTTCGTCGACCGTGATCTCCTGGGAGAAGCCTCTTGGCGATGGAGTGCATCCAGGGCCTGGCGGTCTGTGGCGTAACGCGCTCAATCACGATTCCCGCCGGCGGCTCGAAGGGCTCGTTTGGGCTGATTCGCTTAATCAGCACCGAGTTGAACTCGGCGATGCGATAGCCGCGCTCGCCGAGCAATGCCGGCAGCGACATGTCAGACAGCGGCGAAACCACGATAGTCGACGGCACGTCCCGGCTGCGGAAGAAGTGTTCCACGCGGTCCAGGTCATCGGCAGTCACTGCTCCGTACAGCCCCATGCCCACAATCTGGTTGGAGGGATAGTTCTTGCCGCCGAAGAAGGCCACGCCTCCAGCCACGGTTTCGGCCTCGCTGGGCGACGCCGGGTTGTAGCGGCGCAACGCCTCGACGCAATCGGGCAGAACGGTTTCCGCCATTTCCAGACGACGGGCAAATTCCAGGTCAACAAAATCGGCCAGCTGCTGAGCGGCCGCAACTTGTAATTCAGACATGCGAAACTCCTATAAAAAATATGCAGACAGAGTTGGGGATTGCAGCGCAAGAGGCGCAGGATCAGGAGGAGTTTCGGTTATCGGACGGCGATGGTCACAGGCGGCTCGACTGGCAGTTTAGCGCGAAGGCGGGGGAGTTGTACATACCGTATCGAATTCGGTCGGGGATCGTGAAAGTGGCCCGGCAGCTGTCGCCTTTGATTAGCCGAGGTCAGATTTTGTGTCAGGGCACGGCTTCAGCCGTGCCGCATTCTCCCCGACGATTATGGCCTTTAGGCCCTGCTATCAGCGTGCAGGGGCTGAAGCCGAACTTATTCTTGAACGCTTGCGGCACGACTGAAGTCGTGCCCTGACACAAACCGGAACCCTTCACAACCTGAACCCTTCGATCTCACACAAGCCTGAACCTTCTCGGCCTCACGCAAACCCGAATCCTCGATCTATTACAAAGCTGAACCCTCGACGAAGCTGTGCTAGCTTTTCAGCATCATGTCCCCTGAACCGAAGTTATCGCTCGACGGAGAAGTCGCTCTCATCACCGGAGGCTCGCGCGGGATCGGCGCGGCCACGGTCCGGTTGTTCGTCGCGGCCGGCGCGCGGGTGGTCTTCAACTATCAACACGCCCAGAACGAAGCCGAGCGCCTGATCGCAGAATGTGGTGCCGACGCCTGCCACGCGGTTCAAGCCGACCTCACTGGCACCGCCGGAGCCGAGCCGCTGGTGCGAGCTGCGATCTCGCGCTTTGGAGCCCTCGACATACTGGTCGTGAATCACGGCGTCTGGGAATCTGCCGACGTCGACATCGATCAGATGAGCGACGAGCAGTGGCAGCGCACCATCGCCACCAATCTGGACAGCACCTTTGCCCTGGTGAAGCACGCGGTGGCTCAGATGAAGCGCCAGGCGCGCGGCGGACATATCGTGCTGGTCAGCTCCACCGCCGGGCAGCGGGGCGAAGCCGGCCATTGCGACTACGCCGCCACCAAGGGCGCGATCATCAGCATGACCAAGGGGCTGTCGACCGAACTGGCCCCGCATGGCATTTATGTCAACTGCGTTGCGCCCGGCTGGGTCGCCACCGACATGACCTCCGGCGCGCTCAGCGATGCCGAACGCCGCCAGCAGATCTTCGCCGCCATTCCGCTGGGCCGCGTGGGCACGCCCGACGAGATTGCCGCGCCTATCCTGTTTCTGTGTACCAAGCACGCGGGCTTCATCACCGGCGAAGTCTTCAACGTAAATGGCGGGGCGGTGCTGGCGGGTTGAGGACTCAACCGGAATATTTCCAAGCCACTTAAGAGCCCCCTGTAGTGTCTAAATTTTAGAATTTTGCGTTTAAATGACGCTAGAGCGCTCCCAACGATCCGGACAGCCCCCAAGTACCTTCCTGGCTTCAGCGTGGCCCAGAGGGCCCGTAATGCGAAAATAGAGGCACTTTATAGCGGCATCGAAATGGCTATAAAGTGTGTTGCTGTATGCCATCTAAGTGTCAATTTGGGAATTGTGCGGTCAACCCTCTAGGCTTCAGTCACTTGCGGCCAAATGATCTGTCTGGCCGTCCTCATTAAGTCCATTGAGTTTGAACTATACATTAAGATTGCATACTAATTATAATTAATATTACAATTAATTATTTCAATTTTACTATTGACTTTAGTGATTGAGAAAAGCATAATTCCTCCCACAAGTGGCGTTACCTATGGCTTCCAAAACTGTCTGCCCCGAGTGCAATCAGCCCTTCAAGGTCACGCGACTGGCCTGTCCCAACTGCCAGGTCTCGTTGGAGGGACAAATCGAACTGCCGACCCTGGCCCAACTGTCGCTGGAAGATCAGGCATTCGTGATGGCGTTTGTGCGCCACCATGGCTCGATCAAGAAAATGGAGAGCTTGTTCGGCATCAGCTATCCGACGGTGAAGAACCGTTTGAATGCGATTGCCGCCGCGCTCGACAAGTCCATACAAGCGCCATCGCCGAGGGCCTATGTGCTGGAGCAACTGTCACGCGGACAGATCACGGTGGAAGAAGCCCTGGAGAAGCTTGGTTGATATTCCCCGTTTTTCAAAGAGGAGAAAAGTCATTATGTCGACGGAAACCAGACAAGTGCTGGAAATGCTGGCAGAAGGCAAGATCTCAACCGCCGATGCGGAGCGGCTGCTGGAAAAGCTGGCGGCCACGCCGGACAACGCTGGCAACGATGACGAGGAGAAACGAACTGCCGGGACGCAGGAAGCGGCGACCAAGAAATACCTGCGCGTCATCGTGGAGAAACCAGGCGGCGACGATGTGAACGTGCGGTTGCCGCTGACCTTTGTGCGTTCGGGCGTGAAGCTGGCCAGCCTGTTGCCCCCGAAAGTCCTCACCCGTTTGCAGGAAGAAGGGATCGATCCCAGGCTGTTCAGCGAGCAGGCTCACGAATCGATCGATGAGTTGAATGTTGACATGCAGACGGTGTGGGGCAAGCACATCCGCGTTTTTTGCGAATAGGAAATTTTGCCGGACTGCCGGCGGCTGATGTGCCGCGGAACAACTTGCGTCGGCAGGCGGGGCCGGAAGAATTACTCGTCGCTGGGCGACTCGGCAAATCCCATTTCGCCGAGATGTGACTCGCCAATATTGACGTTGGCTTCGGCCGTACTTCCTTTGGTGCGAAGCTCGTCCAGCATCGCATCCACCTCGTCGGGCGGCAGCACCGCGCTGTGCCGCAAAAACTCATCGAGTCCCGCCGGTTCAAAGACCTGCACCCAGGAATTTGCCCCGAGGTTGTAGTTGACTTGATATTGCAGCGGATCAGCTTTGAGGCGGAAGATATGCAAGGTTCCTGACATAAGTTTTACCTTGTCCAGCGACGGGGTCAGGCTGTGCCCCACCCTATAACCAAAATGTGATGCCCCATAACAAGGCCGTTGCATTTTATGATTTTGATCGCTGGTTAGGCAAGGTGAGGCCGTTTCGAGCAAAAAATTAGCGTGGATGAATTCCCCGCCCGGCATGACAACTAGATTAAAAACTCAGGATTCCATGCTGGATGCTTCTGGAAAGCGTAGCTTGCATTTCCCCAAAGCTTTATTCAGCAGATCTTCGACGTCGGTCTCCTCGCAGTTTCTTGACATGGCCAACTCGCTCACCAGCAGATAGCGGGCGCGCTCCAGCATTTTCTTTTCGCGGAAGCTTAGCGCTTTGCCCTGGGCCAGCAGCAGCAGGCCTTTCAAGACCTCGGCCACATCCAGCAGCGATCCAGTCCGCATCTTGTCTGAATTCTCTTTGAAGCGGTATTTCCAGTCGGCATGGTTCTCGCATTTGCCATCGGTGAGGAAATCCAGGATGCGCTGCACCTCGCCGTTGCGAACGACTCGTCGCAGTCCCACCGTGTCCACGTTGTGAAATGGGACCATGACTTTCAGGCTGCTGGCTTTTATTTTCAGGAGGTAGAATCTTTCGACTTGTGTGCCGATCGTGCGACTGCTGATCTGCTCGATAACGCCCACCCCATGATTGGGGTAAACGACCTTGTCTCCGATGCTGAAGCTCTGAGTATTCATGAGGGCCGGAGTTGCTTCCAGAGTTGACTCTGGATATGAGGAGGACAACAGCTTTATGTCTCGATTATACACCCGTTCCGCGAAATGAGTCAATTGGCGCGGTTCTCGGGGAAATGCGGTTTTCGCACCCCGTTGCGGCTCCCCCGCGGACGGCTAGCCCTCCACGGCCATCTAAAGGCACGCCTTGGGCCTGCCAGTCGCGTATAATTCCTTAGATGCCTTCGGGTAACCTCCGGCGGCCCGAAAAGATCAACTCCGAAGTATGCCTGAACACATTAAGAAAAAGCTGTCCGAGGAGATTTCGCTCCTCGAGCACGAGCTGAATCACGAATTGCCCAAAGAGCTAAAGAAAGCTGTAGCCATGGGCGATCTCAGCGAAAACGCCGAATACCACATGGCCAAACAGCGCCAGGAGTTTGTGCGCGCACGTTTAGGTCAACTGAAACAGCGCATGGCCGATCTGTCGATGATCAACATGGCCAATATCCCGCACGACCGGGCTGCGATTGGCTCGACCGTGGTGGTCTACGATTCCACCAAGGATGAGAAGATCGAGTACAAGCTGGTGACCAGCGAAGAGTCGGATGTCACCAAGGGATTGATTTCCACCAGTTCGCCCATTGGGCGCGCCCTGATGGGCAAGAAAGTGGGAGACGTGAGCGAGGTGGTCACCCCGACCGGCAAGCGCGAGCTTGAGGTGCTGAAACTGACCACGATTCACGACATTCAAGAAGAGGCGTAACGTAGCGGAATGACCTGGACGAGCGCAGTAGGGCGGTCCTGCAAGTGGCTGTTGTACAAAATTGTGCATGGCCTGGCTCTCACCCGCATCTCTCCCAACGCACTCACTTTCATCGGACTCCTCATCAACATTGTGGCCGGCATTTTGTTCGGCTACGCCCATGCCGACAACCAGCGCCGCATGTTTCTCTACGCCGGGCTGGTGATTATCGGCGCCGGCATCTTCGACATGGTCGACGGCCGCGTGGCCCGGGCGACCAACCAGGTCACGCAATTCGGCGGCTTCTTCGATTCCGTCATCGACCGTTACAGCGATGTGGCGTTATTTTTCGGACTGCTGGTGTACTACGCTCGCGCCAACCGCTTTTTCTACGTGGTGATGGTCGCCTTGGTCATGGTCAGTTCGGTCATGGTCAGCTATACCCGCGCACGCGCTGAATCGCTCATCCCCAGCTGCAAGGTCGGATTCATGGAGCGGCCCGAGCGGATTGTGCTGGTGATTATCGGTGCGCTGTTCAACCGCATGGGACCGGTGCTGTGGGTGATCGCTATCCTCAGCACGATTACCGTCATTCATCGCATTACTCACACGTATCAGGTGCTGCGCGAGATCGAACCTCCGCCCATTCCGATCCCTCCCGATCCGCTGAAGTTTGAAGAGATGGTGGGATAGGCAGCTCCGCTGCAGCGACTCCTTTTATCTTCTTATCTTTGTCATCACGAATATCGAGTCCTCTATCTTTGTCATCACGAACCGGCTTCAGCCGGTGAGGGATTTGCTTTTCGAGTTTTCAGCTAACTGTTAGCCGGACCGCAGGGGGTTGGAAGAATTGCGGACTCACCTCTTGGATTCGCGAGTCGTCTACCTCGCCCGAAAATCAAGCCCGCCAGGGCGGCTCTGCCGTTAGCCCAGGACGGAGCCGCAGGCGGAGTCCTGGGTAAGTTGAGACGTGAGGTTGAGTCCCGTCAGGGACGGCAGGGTTCTTGCTTACCCTCTGAAGATCCGGGTGTCGCCGCTACGCGGCTCTGAACCATTTTCTCTTCACCCGGCGCTGACACGCCGGGCTAACTTCATAGCCGCCGCTTTGCGGCTGGGGCGACTATCTGGTCTCGTTCGGTAACCCCACGCGAATTCTTCTCAGAACCGGAAACGCCGATCCGAAAACTTCTCATTATGTTTGCTCACTTCACTGCCGATTCAATCGCCATATCCCGAAGTTCAAATACGTCGCGTAGGTCACCCATAAAAGATAAGGCAGAAGCAACAGCGCCGCTGTCGTCTGCAGCCCTAAGAAGATGACGATGTTGAAAGCAATCGCCAGCCACAGAATCACGATTTCGGCCAGCGCGACGCCCGGCATTCGCGAGCCAAAGAAAATTCCCGACCAGGCCACGTTCAGCGCCAGTTGGGCGAAAAAGATCAGTAGCGCCGATTGCGCGCCCCATCCGTATTCCCGCCACACCAGCCACGCCGAGATCGCCATCAGAACGTAGAGCGTGGTCCACACCGGTCCGAAGACCCAGCTGGGCGGAGTTCCCGCAGGCTTGCGCAGCAGCGGATACCACTGGCGAACGCTGTTTGCGGTGAAGAAAGATCCCAGGCCACCCGCACCCAGGCAGATGGCGAAGAAAATGATCAGCACTAACCACGCTTTCGCATCCACGGAGTCATTGTATCGGTGAAGCAGCTGTCAGCCGTCAGCCCTCAGCTCGCGGCAAGGTGAGGTTTGTGTCAGGGCACGGCTTCAGCCGTGCCGGACGGGCATTTTAACGGGGGGCTTTAGCCGCTGAGGACAGCGCTGAACGCCGATTCAGGCTCACTCGGCACGATAAGCGTTGCCGCGAGGAAGGCGAACCGCAGATCCCTCCACTCCGCTTCGCTGCGGTCGGGATGACAAACTATGGAAGGAATCGCGAACCGTGGCCGCGTGCGATTCCACCGCGCCCAGAAATACCAGAATGCACAGCGCTCCCAGGAACACCGCGACAAATCGCTTTAGCAGCCGCTTTCCAGTCACGCGGAATTGGATGCCAGGAATTGCCGCTGGAGTTACCCATCCTCCAACTTATCCGATCCGCAGCACGATCTTGCCGTAGTTTTCCCGCTCCAACAGCAGGCGATGCGCTTCGCCTGCCTGGTCCATCGGTAGCACGTGCCCAATCTCGGGATGAAGTTTGCCCTGCTCGATCCCGGGCTGCATGGCGCTGAGGCAGCGCGTCATTAAGTCGCGATCTTTGGCCAGCACGCTCAGCCATAATCCATGAGCGCTCAAGCTTTTGGCCATCATGACGCCCGCATCAAACTGCTGCCGCTCGCCGGTGGCCGTGCCGTAAATAATCACTCGCCCAAAGGGACGGCAGCAGCGCAGGCTCTTGGCGGTGTGTTCGCCACCCAGCATCTCGAAGACCGCGTCCACGCCCTCGCCGTTGGTCAGCTCCTTGATGCGCTGCTCGTAATCCACTTCGCGATAGTTGATCCCATAGTTCAATCCCAGCTTGGCCACCCGCTGCAGCTTCTCTTCCGACGACGACGTGCCGTAGGTTTCAATGCCCAGCAGCTTGCCAATCTCGACCGCCGCGGTGCCCACTCCGCCGGCAGCGGCGTGGATCAGGACCCGGCGGGTGTGATTGTCAGTCCAGAGGATGGGCTCCATCGCATCGGCCGTCAGTCCCGCCTTCCAGTAAGCCAGGTAGGCCGTCAGGAACGTGACCGGGAAGGCCGCCGATTGTTCCGAGGTCCAGCCCTTGGGCTGCGGCCACAGCAGATGCGGCTTCATCACGATCTTTTCTGCTGCCGCGCCCCATTGCATGTAACCCATTACGCGCTCGCCGGTTTTTTCAACCACGCCGGCAAATTCCCGTCCCATGATGAATGGGGGTTCCGGCATGCCGTGGTAGGTGCCGCGGGTGGTCATGGTGTCGGCGAAGTTGACTCCGACCGCTTCCACCCGCACCACCACTTCCCCATGCTTGGGCTGCGGCTCGGGTACGTCGCGGACTTCCAGAACTTCAGGGCCACCAAATCGAGAGATGACGACAGCTTTCATAGTGAGTCCGATTCTACGACTCGGCAGGAGCGACGCAAGGGGCAAGACGTGGGACGAGCCTGCGTAGGATGTCAACCGGGCCGGCATCTGGGATAACTCAATGCAAGAAATGTGAGGTGGACGAGCAGAGTGTGCCAAGTCGCGATTTGTGTCAGGGCACGTCTTCAGACGTGCCGCAAAAGCGGCTCTATGACTTCGGCTTTAGCCCCTGAGGGCCGTTTTGCAGGGGCTAAAGCCCGCGCACGAATAGTGTGCTTGTCGGCCCGGCTAAAGCCAGGCCCTGACACAAATCAACGCAGTATCGTTGTATGAGATACATTGTGAGACAAGTGCTAGGCGATTCACCACGATCAACCAGCTCCGCAGGAGCGGCATTTGCGTTAGCCCCGGGCGTAACAGTCTATGAGTACTAACTTTGCGATTCGGCAGTGGAATGTGAACCACAAGAAACGAGCGCCGCAGGCGCGGAAGAGCTTAGCCCAGCATGGAGCCGAACCGGGGTCCGCAGTTCGCGCCGCTTTTGCGCGAATTGGGGTGGGAAGGCGGAATGCTGGGTCGGTCGAAAAACTCACATGAGTCCCGTAGGGACGCCAGAGGCTTTCACCCAGACTCGTAAGGCCGGGTAGGGCAGGAAAAATGAGGCGAGTCCCTTTAGGGACGGCACAGGTTCTTATGCAGGTTCTGCGCGGGCCCATCGATTCGGTAGAGGTGCTTGACGCGGGCCTGCAAAAATCACAATCAGGCTGAAGCGGCGGGCGTCTTCATGAAGTCCAGCGAGCGCGAAATATACGCCTTCAGCTCACGGCGATGCACCACTGCGTCAAGCATGCCGTGCTCCAGCAGAAACTCGCTGCGCTGGAAACCTTCCGGCAGCTTCTGCCGAATGGTCTGCTCGATCACGCGTGGCCCGGCAAATCCGATCAGCGCTCCCGGCTCGGCAATATTGAGGTCGCCCAGCATGGCAAACGAAGCGGTCGTACCGCCGGTCGTAGGATCGGTCATCACCGAAATGTAAGGCACCTTGGCGGTGTCCATGCGAGCCAGCGCCGCCGAGATTTTCGCCAACTGCATCAGGCTGACGACGCCTTCCATCATGCGCGCTCCGCCCGATGCCGACACGACAATCAGCGGCAACTTCTCGGCAGTCGCCTTTTCCACGGCGCGGGTAATCATCTCGCCCACCACCGCGCCCATCGAGCCTCCGATGAAGGAGTACTCCATCGCGCTGACAATCACGGGCTTGCCGTTCAGCTTGCCGCGTGCGTTGATGACCGCGTCGTTCAGCCCGGTCTCTTGCTGCGACCGTTTCAGGCGGTCGGCATAGGGCTTCAGGTCGGTAAATTGCAGCGGATTGGTCGAGACCAGGTTGTTGTCTTCGGCTTCGTACTTGCCGTCGTCGAGCAGGTACGTCAGACGGGTGCGGGCGTCGATGCGGAAGTGCCGCTCGCACTTGGGACAGACGTTGAAATTCTGGTCGAGGTCCTTCTTCCAGATGATCTGGCGACACTGGTCGCACTTGACCCAGAGGCCCTCAGTCTTGACCTTCTTCTCGCCCGAAGTGTCGAGTTCGCCGTGCTCTCGCTTAAACCATGCCATGGGGGTAGTAAGTCAGTGTAGCCGACGGGACGAGGAGTTGTCGCGCCGCAGTCGACCGTCTCAGACTGCATATCGTTGCAGCTGTCGGGTAGAGCGGGCCTTCAGGCCCGCGTTAAGGCCTCTATGGATTCCGAGCCCCTTCAGGGGCGACAGAGCAGGAGCGGCAACCTGTCGTGCCTACGGCACTCGGATCCAAACGGGCCGTTTCGACGCTGGCCTGAAGGCCAGCTCTACCTTCAATTCCGAGCCGCGGATCGTTCGCTGCCGCTCTAAAACGCTCCGCCGCCGCCGCCGCCGAACCCGCCGCCGCTGAACCCACCACCGCCCCCTCCGCCACTCCATCCCGAACCCGTGCTGCTCGATCGCGGAGCCGCTACGAACGCCTGATGCGCATCCATCGCCATGGCGTGCATCGAGCTGGCAAAGAAGATGGGATTGAATCCCACATACGGTGTCGGCCCGACGTACCAGGTCGGCTGGTTCTGCACGATGCCTTCAAACGACTTGGCCCAACGGTTCTCGATGCCCAGCGCCATGGCAAAGGGCAGGAACTTCTCGAAGGTGTCGGGCGGCATGCGCTTCAGCCGGTCCGCATCGACGCGGTTAACGAATTCCTGGAAGCCCAGCACCTCGACCTTGGTGTGCACACCCTTCAACGATTTCGCCGGCATAATGCGCGCGAAGAGGAACACAATCACCACGGCAATAAGTGCCGCTGCGACCAACAGTCCCGGCGCATCCACCATCGATCCCCAACCCAGCAGCTGCGCGATCACGAACGGCAGCGCGGTGATCACCACGCCCGCCACCACATAAACGTGCGCCGAGTCGGGATCGACCGAGTACATTCCCTTATTCTTCAACTCCGCCAGAATGTCGCTCTTCATGGTCGGGATGGCGACGTAAAACTGGTTCTTCAGGTCCGACAACCGAATCTGCTGAGAAGTTTCGCCGGGAGTAACGCTCTCCAACAAGCCGGCGGCCTGGGCTGCGAGCCCCGTCACGTTTCGCTGCGGCAGCCGGGCTCCGGCGACAAGGTCCTGCAAGGCAGACATCGCCGCAGTTCCGCCGGAGAACATGTGGTTCAGCATCACGCGCTCGTGAGGTTGCAGCGTGCTCCAGGTCTCAGACGGCTTCAGCAGGTGGAAGGTGTAATCGCGATGCGAGAACAGCAGATACCTTCGATTCCGTCTCCTCAATCTTGATATAGCCCTTCACCGCCAGGTCGACCAGCGTCGAGGTGATGTCGCGAGGATGAACCTTGTCGTCCATCAGGCTGCCGACCTCGGCCGGCGTCATGTCCTTCGGCGGCTCATACATGGGCGCTACCGAGATGTCGGGCTTGGGATCGCGGCCCTTCGTCCACCAGAAGAAGAACATCACGATCAACGCCCACAGCGGCAGCAGCACAATCGGATTGCTGCGCAGGAACCACATCGCCTGCGTGAATTTGCTGGGCTGGGTCAGCACGCCCTTGCTGATGTAGACGTCGACGGTCAGGCCCTCGCGCATGGCGAGCGTATCGTTGGCCGTCACGCGCACCATATCGCCGCCCACCACCACGGTCGCGTCCTGATCGCGGGAACCGTAGGTGCCGGTGTAGGCCTGCGCGCGCAAGTTGCCCTGCGTTCCCGGCGGAAAAACGACGGCGGCCATGGCGCTGTCGATCGGCACCGGCCAGTCATTGCCGGTCACGTTCCAGTAGAGCTCGTCGTAACCGTCGAACCAGCGCACCGCGTTGGTCAGGTTGTAGCGGATATCGACCGTGCGGGTGGCGTCGACCGCGTCGGGAATATAAATCTTCAAGTGCCGGCTGCCGTTGCGCACGCTGGAGTCGTATTTCAAGTCGTGGCCGTGTCCGTCGGTGACTCCGGTGACCTTCAGGAAGAGCGTGTAGTTGGAGCCGTTCGGCCCGGGATACTCGATGGGAATGTCGCGATAGATGCCGTGGTACTGGCCATCAAACACCACCTCGAGGTGCTCCAGCACCTGCGCCGTGCCGTCGCGGGAAACGGTCATGGTGGTGGCAAAGCGCGAAATGTGCCACTCACGCGCCGCTGCCGGAATGGCGATGACGACGCATAGTACGAAGAGGGCAAGCGTTCGGAAGCGACGAGTGGCAGTTTGAAGTGGCATGGCTTTGCGACTCCAGTTTACTCGGCGCTGGCAAGCGCCGTCGTTCTTAATCGAATTAAGCCGGACAACGACCTCTGTCATCCTGAGAGGCAGCGCTTCGCCGCCGTAGTCGAAGGACCTGCGTCTTCTTGTTTTTTGTCATCACGAGCGCAGCGAGGGATCTGCTTCATGCTTTACTGCAACTGGCTACTGACAACTGGCCCGTCGTCATCCTGAGCGCAGGCGGCGCTTCGCCGCCGTAGCCGAAGGACCTGCTTCTTCTTGTTGTGTCATCACGAGCGCAGCGAGGGATCTGCTTCTGCTTTTACTGCAACTGGCTCGTTGTCATCCTGAGCGGAGTGAGGCGCAGCCGAACGCAGTCGAAGGACCCCTATTGTGGAATAAACCGTGTCTTGCACAGCCTCACACAGCTTTTCGAACGAAATCCACCTTTAGCAACCTGATTCGGCATTGCCACGCTCCGTCCTCGATGTCTAAATTGTAAGAACCCCGATGGCAACCACCGACTACAGTCTGGAGCGCGGACTTCCCGTCAGCATGGAAGCGGAGCGCTCGATCCTGGCCGCGATCCTGCTCGACAACACGCTCTACGATCAGGCCGCCGAAAATCTCACTCCCGACGATTTCTCGCTCGACGCCCATCGCCGCATTTACTCCCGCATGCGCGACCTGCAGGAAACCGGACGCCCGGTCGACATGATCACGCTGGTCGAAGAGCTCGACCGCCGCAAGGAAGTGGAGGCCATCGGCGGCGTCGCGTATCTCTCGTCGCTCATCGACGGAGTTCCCGAGCGGCCCAGCATCGAGCATTACGTCCGCATCGTGCGCAACAAGGCGCTGCTGCGCGGCCTGATCAACGTTGCCCAGAACGCCATCGCCGAAGCCATCGAGCACGCCGACGAAGCCGAAGAAGTCCTGGGACGCGCCGAACAGGCCATCTTCCAGCTCTCCGAAAACCGCATTGGGCAGGGATTCATGAACATCCCTGCCATCATCAAGAATTCCTTTGGCTCGCTGGAAGAGTTGATCGACCGCGGCCAGGAAATCACCGGGCTGGCTACGCACTACACGCTGCTCGACAAGCTGACCAGCGGACTGCAGCCGTCAGATTTAGTGATCATCGCGGCCCGTCCATCGATGGGCAAGACGGCATTTGCCATGAACATCGCCGAGAATGCGGCCGTGCTTGACGGAAAAGTGGTTGGCGTCTTTTCGCTGGAAATGTCGCGCGAGGCGCTGCTCAAGCGCATGTTGGCCTCGCACGCGCAGGTCGATTCGAAAGAACTGAATCAGGGATTTCTTAGCAAGGATGACAAACGTAAGCTTGTGCGTGCGGTTGAAGAATTAATGCAATCGAAGCTGTACATCGACGACACGCCGGGAATTTCCGTCAGCGAAATGCGCGCCAAGGCTCGCCGCCTGCGGCAGACCGAAGGCCTCGATCTCCTCATCGTCGATTACCTGCAGCTGATGTCGGCGGTGCCCATCGGCGGCAAACGCTTCGAAAATCGCACCCAGGAAGTCTCGGCGATCTCGCGCGGATTGAAAGCGCTGGCCAAGGAGTTGAAAGTGCCCGTGGTCGCGCTGTCGCAGTTAAGCCGCGCTCCCGAGAGCCGCGGCGGCGATCATCGTCCGCAACTTTCCGATCTGCGCGAGTCGGGCTCCATCGAGCAGGACGCCGACGTGGTGGCCTTCATCTTCCGCGAAGAGGTCTACAAGAAAGACGATCCCGACCTCGACGGCATGGCCGAACTCATCATCGCCAAACAACGCAACGGCCCTACCGACACCATCAAGATGGCCTTCATCAAGCGCTACACGCGCTTCGAGAACCTGGCGGCAGAAACCGAATACAGCTAAGACCTGAGTTGATCGATTGTTTTGTATTTGGGCAAGCCTCACAAAGATTGCTTTGTGTCATTGCTTTGTGTCAGGGCACGTCTTCAGACGTGCCGCAAAGCCACAATATGACTTGGGCTTCAGCCCCTGAGGACGCTTGTTGCAGGGGCTAAAGCCCCGCCTCCTTGTGATGCGTCTTTCGGCACGACTAAAGTCGTGCCCTGACACACACCTGAACGATCTATCAAATGGAATTATCCGGCGCCAGGCCTTGTCCCGCTCACAACGCTGATACCCCCGTTCAGTGCAGAAGGCGCTGGATTCGACGGCTTCCGCTGCATTCCAATCCCCCGGCTGCTATACCATCGAAGCAGATGAAGGACCATTACCGCCGCTGGATTCACGATTGGGAAGCGCGCATGACCTCGCGCGACAATAACCGCGTGGTGCGCCCGTTCGAGTGGGGCCTGGACTGGACCACCCGCTGGCCGGGAATCGAGCGCTTCGCCGTCCCTCATGACCCGAACGACAAGGACACGATGCTGCGGTACATGTCCGACGTCAACGATCAACTGGTCGAAAACAGCGACGATTTCTTCGGTTACGCCACGCCCACGGACTTTCGCATCGAGCATCGCAAGGTCGAACTTTTTCACACCGGCAGCGAGCCTCCCAAGAAAGAACTGAAAGATCAGTGGGGCAAGTTTCTGCGCTTCACCTCGCCGGTACCGTCGCCTTATATCGAAAATAATTGCGTCAACGCGCGCTGGTTTCCGGCGAAGGGTCATCGCGCGGTGGTGTTGCTGCCGCAGTGGAACGCCGACGGCGTCAGCCAGAACGCGCTGTGCCGCATCTTCAATATGCTGGGAATCGCGGCCCTGCGCCTCAGCATGCCCTATCACGACATCCGCCGGCCTGCCGGCATCACTCGCGCCGATTATGCCGTGTCCGCCAATGTGGGACGTACGATCGACGCCACCCGCCAGGGCATCGCCGACATCCGCTCCTGCATGGATTGGCTGGAGCAGCGCGGCTATTCGCGGCTGGGAATCGTTGGTACCAGCCTGGGCTCGTGCTATGCGTTTCTGGCCAGCGCCCACGATCCCCGCATCCGGGTAAACGTGTTCAATCACGCGTCCACTTCGTTCGGCGACGTGGCCTGGACCGGGCAATCGACCCAGCACATCCGCCAGGGAATTGAGCCGGTGCTGACGCAGGAAGAGCTGAGCCGCGTCTGGATGTCCATCAGCCCGATCGTTTATTTCGATAAATTCAAGCGCTGGCCCAAGAAGTCGCTGATGATTTACGGCCGCTACGACCTCACGTTCCTGCCTGAGTTCTCCGCGCAAACTGCGGCAGAATTTCTGCGCCGCGGCCTCGACACCACCATCAAGGCGCTGCCCTGCGGACATTACTCTCTCGGTGAGACGCCGTACAAGTACATGGACGCCTGGCACATTTCGCGCTTCCTGGCCAAGGCCTTCGCGGCGTGATAGGTAGTCCTTTTATTGTTGTCATCACGAGCGCAGCGAGGGATCTGCTTTCCCCGGTTTTGTCAGCAACTGTTCCAGGCGTGCGGACGCCGACCTGAAGGCCAGCTCTACCGGAGCCACATCTCCTAAAACCACTCGGAACGAAATACAATCACTCGTGCGGCGCCAGCGGTTCCGGCAATTCCACGGCAACAACCTTGCCATCCGGGCCCATCTCCAGCACCGGCGCGTAGACCCCGAGCAGTTTGCGCCGCCACCACATTCCGGTGGCGCGTTTCTCTGCCATCGAGGTGAACCAGTACTGCCACAACACCGCGCGCACTTGCTTGGGTGGCGCTTGTGGAAACGGATTTCTGGCAAACAGCGCGAGCACATCAGGAGAGGCTGCCAGCAGACGCTCTTCGGTGCTGGGCACAATCAGGTTTTCCCGCCACGAGCCCAGCGAAGCAAACCACAAGTTCCAATCGAAGCGCGGCTGATAAGGCGCATAAATCCGCGGCGGCTTGTCGAGGGCCTGCGGCTTGTATAAAAACGGATACGCCGTCCAGTTCTGCCCGTCATTCGAGCCCTGAAACTCGATCTCGTAACGCCCGCGCGTCATCACCGCGAACAGCCCGTAGCGATTCGCGATGCGAAACGGTTCCAGCGCGGCCACCGGCGAAGTGGGCAACGGCAATCGCGGCAACAGTATCCAGACCAGCTGCGCGGTCGTTGTATAGAAGATCCAGATCAGCATCACGCTGGTTAGCGCCAGCTTGAGTGCGGCAAAGGGATTCGGCGCTGGAGTGCGTACGAATTCCGGCTCAGACTGCTCAGACTTCTCATCGGCCACTGCCGGCATCGCAGCGGCTGGAAAGAATCTCTGCTTCCAGTCATCCGGAAGAAACTTGGCGATGAAGCGATCGTCGAGCAGCAGAAATCCCAGTACCAGAACCAGGTAGTTCAGGAAGGTATAGTTTGCCGTCAGGATCACCGGAATCTGCCACGCGGTCACGATGAAGAAGCAGGCAATGCGCCAGCGCCTGCGGCAAGAACAGCATGAACACCAGGCCGAGTTCCAGCACCAGCGTGGCTCCGGTCGAAAAGGCATGAAACCAGTGCGGCAGATGTTGTACGTACCAGCCGACCCAGGTGGGCAGCGGGCCGTTCTGGTAGTAGTCGTCCATGGCGGTGAAGTTTCGCCACTCAATATCTCCGCTGGCCAGCTTCACCATGCCCGATTCGAAGTAGATGCGAAACCACTCCCATTGCAGCAGGAACAGGCTGGCGCGCGACGGCGGACTCGACCTCCCCAGGCCCGGCCAGAATCCAGCGGGAGCGAAGAACAGCGAGATGAATCCGGCCTCCAGCAGCATGCCGTCAGACTGATAGCCGGAGAAATCCTGCGCCGCTGCCACGAACGAAAGAAAGCAGACGAAGCAGACGAACAGCATGCCCCGCGGCCACACGTTCATCACCAGCAAGACAGAAGCGAGAATGCCGATCCAGCAGATCGCCATCAGCATGTGATTGCCGCTCGACAACCACAGCAATGTGGGAACAAACCAGAAGCGCGCCGGCCCGAAGTGTTGTTCCACCGCTTCCAGATAAGCGCTGGCAGGAAGAATTCCTTCCGGACCGATGAGCCCCTTGATCTGGAAGATAAGTGAGAAAAATGCGGAGAAGTAAATGAGCCCAAGAGCGCGCAAGAAGATCCAGCGCGGAATCAGCCGGTCCGACGCACCAGCTTGGGGATCGAACCACCGGCGAATGACGGAACCAGGGGTCCAGTCCATGGCTCAAAATTATATCGTTGGAGCTACTGAATCCTGGCGAGTTCAGCCACGTAGAGTTGATTGCTGGGAAATTCCTTGGCCAGTCCGGCCAGAAGGTTACGCGCAGTTTGCTTGTCTTTGTCGCGCAGCGCCGCAACCGCCAGCAGCAACTGCGCAAACGGAGCCAGGTACTGTCCCTTATCGGCGGTCAGGCGAAGCCGCTGCAAGCCTTCCGTCTTGTCGGTTTCCGCGCCAGTCATCCGCAGCATCCAGCGCACCGGCGCGGAATTGATGCCCAGCAGATAATTCTCCACTCCCACGGCGAGATATGCGTCATAGCAGGTGGGATCGATGGTCAGCAACTTCTGCGCAATGGTTCGCGAGGTCTTCATGTAACTCAGGCTGGCAAGATTGCGCTTCTCGATCAGCGCCGTATAGTCGCCGCGCAAGCCGTTGGCCATCACCTGCGCAAACAGCGCGTTCTTGTCGTCCGGTTTCTGAGCAAGAATTTTGGTCGCGGCCGCGTCGCTCTTGGCCAGCTCGCTCTCGAACTGCGTCTTCACTGCCGGATCGGGAGACACGTTGCCGCGATTTTCAAACTTCTGATCGTTGGTAAACAAGTCCGATTCCAGAATGTGCAGGCGATCGAATTCAGAAAACAGGTAGGCCGCCGCGTTCGATACGTATCCAATAGGTTCTTCGGGATGGGCCTGTTGATAGCCTTGGAAGGTCGTATGCGCGCTGCCGAAATCGAGGTTGTACATCTGCTGATAACCGCGCACGATGTTCGGCTGCGCCGGCGTTTCTTTGGCTGCCGAAGCAAAACTCACACATCCCAACGCCAACACCGCACTAGCCAGCAGCGTTGTCCTGCCGATCTGTCGCAATAACTTCAACCTTTACACCTTTTCCGTAAGAACTTCAGCCAACGGCAACCGCAACACGATCTTCGCGCCGCCGCCCTCGCGGTCACCAATCTCGGCATGGCCGCCGTGAGCCTGAATCGCGGCTCCGACAAATGCCAGCCCCAAGCCGTGCCCGGTGGAATTCTGGCCCTTGACGAAACGCTCGAAGACGCGGCTGCGCAGGTTGGGAGGGAAACCAGGACCATCATCGGCGACTACAAGCTCAGCCTCGGCGCCACACACCTGTACTGTTATATGAATCGTGCAGCCCGGCGGAAGATGCGCTATTTCGTTATCCAGCAGATTGGCGATGGTTCGATGCAACAGTGAAGCGTCCGCCTCGATCCAGACTGTTTGCAAATCCGAGACAACCTCATGCCGGTGTTCGGCCATTGCCGGCTGATACAGATCGACCAACTGCTTAACCATCTCTGAAAGCTCAACGTGCTCCTTGCGCAACTGCAAAGCTCCCGCATCGGCTTCCGCCACATCCAGCGTAGTGTTCAGCAACTGGGCCAGCCGATCCAGACCTTCGATGGCTTCGGCCACCCGTTCATGCCACTGTCCTCGTTCTCCGTTGGAGAGCGCGACTTCCAGGCTGCCGCGAATCGAAGTCACCGGGCTCTTCAGGTCATGGGCAACGGAGTCGGTCAGGATTCGCATTTGGTGCACAGAAGATTGGATGCGTTCCAGCATGTGATTGAAGGTGCACGACAGGCGAGTTATCTCGTCGGGATGCGGACCCTCCGGCAGCCGGCGGCTCAGGTCGTCGCTGCCCATGCGCGAAACCTCGTCGCTGATTCGCTGCACCCGCGCCAGTGTGCGATACGCGGCCAGCCAGGTGATGAGGAAGCCCAATGCCACGGTTACTCCCCATACCAGCAGGCAACGCTCGGTCAGGCGATCCAGCATTTCGGCCCCGCTCACGTCGTCAAAGCCCAGATACAGACCGCCCGCCGATCCCCGGTCTTTGTAGACCACGCGGAACGGTTTCTTCCAGCCCGGTACCTGCACCGCTCCCGGCTGACCTGGCACCAGCCGCGCCGTCTGAATCGCCGGGATAAATGCCTCTTTAGGATTGGGACCTACCCAGATCGGAGTGCTTCCAGGAACGGTTTGCAGGAAGAAGACGGACTGGTGCTGGCCGCTGGAATCCTCGTCATCGGAAACTTCTCGTGAGGCTAGCTCGGCGACTTCAGAAACCAGCCGGTCATAAAGAGCGTCTTGTGGAGTGTTAGCGGAAACGTCGGCGAGCACCTCAGCTTCGCCGCTCAACCACACATCGCTGCGTTGCCGGATGTCGCGCGCGATCAGCAGGTACATGATGGCGAATGCCACCGCGCTTCCCAGCGCGAACGCCACCGTAGGCCAGATGGCGATGCGCCATGCCGCGGAATGCCCCGGCGAGCTAGGTTTCTTTAAGAACATAACCAACACCGCGAATGGTGTGGATCAGCGGCTTCTTGTCGTCGGCATCCACCTTGTTGCGCAAGCGATAAATCTGCACGTCAACCACATTCGTTGCCGGATCGATGCGCATCCGCCACACCCGGTCGAGAATCATGGTGCGCGTCACCACCCGTCCGGCATTGCGCACCAGGTATTCCAGAAGCGCAAACTCCTGGGTTGTCAGTTGTAAGACATCGGCACCCCTGCGCGCCTCACGCCTCACCAGATCGAGTTCCAGGTCGGCGACTCGCAACCGCACCGCTTCCGGCTGTCCTGGCGTGCTTCGCCGCAGCAGGTTGCGCACCCGCGCCAGCAGTTCTGCCAGCGCGAACGGCTTAGTCAGGTAATCGTCCCCACCTTGTTCCAGACCCCGGACGCGTTCATCCACCGAACGGCGTGCCGACAAGATCAGCACCGGAGCGCTGTGGCCTTGGGCCCGGCAACGCCCGATCAGGTCCAGCCCATCCATGTCGGGCAGGCCCAGATCAATGATAAAGCCATCGTAAATTTCCTCGCCGGTTAGCGCCAGTGCCGTGCTGGCATCGACGGCGGTATCGACCTGATAGCCGGCTTCGCTCAGGCCCCGTTTGAGAAACTCCCGAATTGCCAAGTCGTCTTCTACTACCAGTAGTCGCACCGCGTACCTCGTGCAACAGATTTAACAGAATGTCAAAGATACGGCTGTCCCAATTCTCACGCCGATTTCCGTCGCCCGCCGAACTGCCGGGACTTCGCGCAGTCGGGTTACGAAGCTATCGCCAAGAATCCTCAGACCTGAGCTACGAAATCATGAAAGAGAAGGGTACTTATGCCATTCTAGGCGGCAGAAGCCCTAACTTCATCGCCAGTGACATGACATCTTGTTCATCTTCATTTTGAGGTCCTCGGCGAGGATTCCGAATCGGTCACCACTAGCCTGGACTTAACTAATTTGAGATTGCGGGCCGCTGATGGGATGACAAACTCTATCCAGGATATATTGCAGTTTTCTGTCAGGAGGAGTTCCTTCCTCCCTGGATGGAAGAGGGGCAGTATGAAGTGGCTTATCGAGATTGTTGTGGGCGTCTTTATATTTTGTGCCGTGCCGGCAATTCCTTCGACGGCACAAACTCTTACTACGCTCGCAAGTTTTAACTTGAACAATGGTTATGATCCGGTTTCGGGGCTCGCCCAACGGCCCGAACTTTGCTGGCACTGACATGACAATCTGTACATCTTGATGCGAGATTGATGCCTGGAAGCTCGAACCTCGTCGATAAGACCGTCTGCAAGGCAGCAGAAAGCGACTATGAGTAATCAGTAGGTGTTACTCATCCCGCTATACAAGAATTGAGCTTTAGCAGTTCGGCACTGGCGAGATCGCGGGCGCGAAGACATTGGTTAGTTACCAATGTGCTCGTTGTTAGCACCCCTATAGTTCCCGTAGTTATGCCTGCTATTTGTGCTAACTGCTGCGCCACTCCTAGGTACTTGTCGACGATGCCGATCCATCTTACTATCTGCACACCCCTGAATTGACGATTTAGCCAGGTGATCGTTAGTTACCTCTGAATGTCTAACGACGCATGGTTGACCCCGGGAGCTTTGCAGCGCGCCTCATTCCTACGACCGGAATCAAGCGCAGGAGACTATACAGATTCCGGTCATTACTTATTACCGGATCGTTTAACTCTGCAAATCCTGCACAGCTATCTTTCACTTTCCCATCGGGCGAAGAGGAAGAGCCGGGTAGTTCAGTTCTGACGCCACTATCGTCGAGAAAGAAAGGTTGTAAATGCCTGACATGGCCAACAACGAAGAAAAAATGATGCAACCGCCGCTGGCCCGCCGTGGGTCAGACAATCCACATTTGTTCAAGTCGAACAAAGGCTTTCGTACCTGTGGCCTTTGCGGTCTTCCCAGAATGCACAAGGTGCATGAGGAAAAGGACTCCACTAGCTAGTATTGCCAGAACCCCTGCAACGTCCGCCAATCCATTTGTGAAGGGGAGGCCGGAGGACTCGGCATGCTTTGCACGCTGCGTAATCCGGTCTTAAACACATCTTGCCAGGGCTGCGTGAAAATGGAAGCCAGGCCTGAATCGGCAGACTACCTGCCAAGAAGCTGCAATCTCGTTTGCCGCGGACTCGGCTATCTCAATTGATTTAGCGACAGGTCCTTTACAGTTTGAAAAACTCCGCCAGGCGATTTTGAAGGAGCGCAGCTTTAGCTACGCGGTAATGACTCCTTTATTTTTGTCATGCCGAATCCGGCGAACCGGGGCCCCCGACGAGCGCCGCTTTTGCGCTTGTTGGGGTGAGGTTCAACCGGTGAGGGATCTGCTTTTCGAGCTTTCAGCAAACGGTTCGCCGTGACGAAAAGGGAAACAGCTTGTTTCTCAAGGTGAAGGAGCGCACAATTCGTCACCTTGTACAAAATGGAAATCCCGGATAACAGCGCTGGCGCGGCATCGAATCGCACCTGGCTGATTTTTGCCGTAACTGTTGTCCTCTTCGCCTATTCTCTTCCGTTCCTGATGAACTATTTTCTCCGCGGACCATTTCTCAACGTCGCCGTGGAAGACGAAAAGATCTACCTGGTTCGCGTCATGGACGCCTATCGTGGCGGCAGCCTCGGCAATCCCTATCTTGCCGAACACCAGGACGCGCCGCGCTTCATGCCCGAGGCGGCGGAGCGGCTGGTTGCCTTCATCGCCCACGCGAGCGGATTGGGCCCGCTGCTGATTGTCGCCATCTCGCGAGTTGTATTCGCGGTGTTGGTTTGCGTCGTCCTCTGGAGCCTGGCTCGCGCGCTGGGCATCGAGCCGCGATTGGCAGCGCTGGCGGCGATGCTGCCTCCCTTGGCTCCCACCATCTCCTGGATGTCAGATATCAACAGCCGCACCGTTGGGTTTCTCCGCTATTTTCGCGCCGTCAGTCCGGCGTTCTATGTCTTGCTCATGCTGCTGGCGCTGCGCCTTGTCCTGCTCGCCTGGAAAAAGCCTGCCTGGTGGACCGGCTTGCTTGCCGGCGCGAGCCTGGGACTGTTGATCTACGTGAGCCCTATTTACTTTTGGAGTTTCGCCATCGCGGGAACGGCCTGGCTGGCAGTGCAGGACTCAGGCAAGGTGCGAGCCGCCATGCTGACTGCGGTCGCGACTGCGCTGGTCCTTGGTCTGCCACATTTTTGGCATGCGTTTCTCCGGGCTCGCCTGCCCGACGTGCGCGAGACACTCGCGCGCCTCGACTTGCTCATTCCCGGCCGGGCCCCTGACGAGGGAGTGGCGCGGACCTTCGTACTCGCTGCCGCGATGTCGGCTGCCGTGTGGCTATGGCGCCGCCGCTTGGGACAGCCGGGCCGCTTTCTGTCGCCGTTTCTGTTCGTGGGAACTTTGTTGCTGGTGCAGAACGTGGTCACCAACCGGCATCTGCAAGGCAGTCACTGGATCGAGTGCCTCATACCCGTCTGGTCGCTGGCCGCAGTTGCCTTCCTGCAAAGCTGGTCGCAATCGTTCCGTCCCGTTTACTTGCTGACGCTGATTGCAGTTCTGGCGGCGGGAGCCATCTTCGCGCAGGCCATGGCCTACCTGCAATGGGAAGAATTGTGCAGAGAGAGTGCTGAGTTCTGGGCGCTCGACGCCGTCATGCCGCGCACCCTGAGCTGGCTGAACGCTCACACTCCGGCTAACTCGGTGGTGGTTGCCGGAACCGACATCATGGATTCGCTGCCGCTGTTTACCCACAATAAAGTTTATTGGGCCGACTACGCTTCGCAGCATGTAATGCCGGAGCAGGAGGTACAAGCTCGAACGCAAAGCTTCGAATCCTGGCGTCCCGATGGGACGGCTCCGCTCCCCTTCCACGCCGACTTCTACCTCAGCACCGGATCGGCATGCCTCCGCCTTAAGTCGAAACCGTTCCTATACCGCAACTCGGCCGAGGGTACTTGTGTGATGTCTGTTTCGGAGTTGCAATAGTCCCGTCTACGCGGGTGCCCCACTCAAGCCGCCTTTGCTTGAGTGGGTGTTTTGATCGATGCAACCGACCATCTCTCTCTTGCCCGGATCAGATCTCGCTGTCATGCGTTGTCCCACTCATTCGCAATAGCGTCGAATGCGTGGGGCACCCGGCTTCAAGCCACGCCCCCTGTGCGGTGAGGTTGTGAATGGCTTCGGGTACCTTCACCCGCAAGGCATCCCCGTTCGCTCTCTTCGTCGACCGGTCCACTCCAATTCAACCAAAAAAGGTTGGATGGAGCACCCTATGGTTTATTTCCTCATCAAAGTGCTCGCCTGGGACACCCGTCAAATGTCCAACCAGAAGGCTGTGACCATCGCGCCTGTGAAAAGAAGTAGAGATGAAGTTAGTTTGTATCGTCGACTAGAGCATTGACCAAAACGTTTGCCTTGTAAGTACCAATGCCGGTGACTAAGTCGTAGCCCGGTCCGGCGTTGCAAGCCGGTCCGCAGTTGCCGTTGTTCCCCGTGGTGATGTCGTGAAATTGGTTGGCGTAGTCTCCAGAATAATAAACTTGGTAGACATCGTAAGCGGCCTGGCTGAGAGTTCCCTTACCTTGAGCCGCGCGCAGCGAATTTACGAGTGTGAAGAAGGCTGCCCAGTCGGGACTGGAGATGCTGGTACCGTCTACTGTGGTCCAGCCATTTCCGGCGCAGGAGCAGTATACCGGTATGTTGTGTGCGACCGACGAAATGTCAGGAACACATCGATTGGTGGTTGACCAGGTTGCACAAGCCGGATTTTGCCAGGATGGCTGACCTTCTCCTATGCTTAGTCCGCCTCCGCTGCCTGACCATCCGGTTTCATTGCCATAGTTCAACTGCAGAGGGTTGGAAAGCGGGGTAGCCTGACCTAGAACCAGGATCGTACCTCCCACGGCAATGACACAGGGTGAAGTGGCAGGATATTCGGGATTGTGCGCGGAGTCGCCGGAGGAGGCTACAAACGTCACCGGCTGCCCGTTGCCGGCAACGATATTACAGAAGTAGCTGTCATACTGCTGCTCTCCGATGAAATCTGCGGATCCGAAACTCATCGATACAACCGTGGCATTATTGGGCGAGGAATACGCAACCTGCACCGCGGTGAGAAGATCGATCGCGCTCTGGCTCTGGGCTTCCACCAGGATGATGTTGGCCAGCGGCGCTAAGGCGCAGACCTGCTCAACGTCAAGCGATGTCTCCAGGTCCCAGCCCCCATGCGTCGGATTACCAACCTTCACCTTCTGAAAATTGCACGGACCAACGTGGAACTGCGCCTGGTAAACGGACAGGTCAGACTCAATAGTTGGATCATCGTAAGCGTCAATCACGGCAATGGTTTGACCTTGGCCTTGATTGGGGATCCGATTAAATCCATAGGCCGCCTTGAATTGCGCTGGCAGAATACCGCTGGGGACAGCCGGGTTTTGCGGTTGATCCGATATGCGAATTGGAGGATGAAAGTAGATGTGGTTGCCGTCGGGCACTTGTGCCATCAACGGGGCCACGGCGGGAGCGAGAGCAACCATGGCGATCAATAACACTGAGAACTTTCTCATGGAATGTCCTTTCGGTCTTAGCAGGATTTAGGTTCTTGGCACCCTGGACGCCAACACTATAACTGGATCGCCTCCGCCTCTAAGTCGTTTTTCATCTTTTCATCCTGGGCGAGGTTCCAATTCGGGACGCGTCGTTGAGGCGGGCGCCTTTGCTTGAGTGGGTGCCTTTGGTCGGTGCAACCGACCATCTCTGTCTTGCCCGGAGCAGATCTCGCAGTCCTACGTTGTCCCACTCATTCGCAACCGCGTCGAATGAGTGGGGCACCCTGCTTCCCAAAGACGTTCTGCTCAAAGGCGTCTGTCATTTGCTCGTCTCCGTAAGCCGCCGGGTTAGCGGTCGATCAGCTTCTGATGCGTTGCGGGGTAGCGCTCGCCTTCCACCTTGATTGCGGAGGAGGCTTCTTCCAGAGCGCGCACATCTTCCGGGGTGAGCTCGAGGGTTGCGGCGCCCAGATTTTCTTCCAGTCGCGAAAGCTTGGTCGTACCCGGAATCGGAACGATCCAAGGCTTTTTTGCCAGCAGCCAGGCCAGTGCGATTTGCGCAGGCGTGGCTTTCTTCTTTTCCGCGAAGCGAGTGACCACCTCGACCAGCGCCTGATTGGCCTTGCGATTTTCTTCGCTGAAGCGGGGGACGATGTTGCGGAAGTCGTTGCCCTCGAACTTGGTGGAGGCGTCGATCTTGCCGGTAAGGAAACCTTTGCCCAGCGGGCTGAAAGGCACGAAACCGATGCCGAGTTCTTCCAGCGTGGGCATAACGGATTCTTCCGGCTCGCGCCAGAAAAGCGAGTACTCGCTCTGCAACGCCGTGACCGGCTGCACCGCGTGAGCCCGGCGGATGGTCTTTGCGCCTGCTTCCGATAGGCCGAAGTGTCTTACCTTGCCCGCCTGAATCAGGTCCTTGACTGCGCCGGCGGTTTCTTCGATAGGAGTCTTGGGGTCGACGCGATGTTGGTAGAGCAGGTCGATGGTGTCGGTTTGCAGACGCTTGAGCGAGCCTTCCACGACCTGCTGGATGTGCTCGGGGCGGCTGTTGAGAGCCGTCCATTTGCCGCCATCGGCGGGATTGGCTTCAAAGCCGAACTTGGTGGCGATGACGACCTGGTCGCGGAACGGCGCCAGAGCTTCGCCGACGACTTCTTCGTTGAGGTACGGGCCGTAGACTTCGGCGGTATCGAAGAAAGTGACGCCGCGCTCCACGGCGGCGCGGATGAGCTTGATGGCTTCTGACTTTTCCGTGGCGGGGCCGAGGCCGAAGCTCAAGCCCATACAGCCGAGGCCCAGGGCTGAGACTTCGAGGCCGCTTTTTCCAAGAATGCGCTTTTGCATGATTTCTCCTGTACGGATCGTGCCGTACTCCATCTGATGCAAGTGTAGGAGGAAACTGTCTATGAAACTAAAAAGGAAACAACTTGTTTTCCGCAGGGAGTGAAAGCATAATCCCTCCGCAGCTTGATCTTGCTTCATCGTTCGATGGTCTTGGAGAGATAGATAGGGCCATACTCAATATATATTCCCCCGGTTATCCGATGAATCCAAACTCAATTTTATATGGCGCTGTCCTACGTTGGGGTACCCGGCGGCAAAGGTTGCGCCACCAGCCATCTTTACAGTTTCAACTTGACAATCCTGATCCACTATCTGACAATGCGGCACCAACCCTCGTCCGGCTCGTGAACAGGCTAGGTTCACCCGAACCCTTCTCGCATGGAAAGGAACAACCTATGAAAGCCAGACGTATCCTACTCGCCAAGCCGTTCGCTCTTGTTCTGGTGCTTGCAAGCTCTTTCCTTCTGGTGCAGAGCATGCGAGCGCAAACGTTCAATGTGATTCACAATTTCACCGGCGGTACGGATGGCGCCAACCCGCTCAACGGTTTGATGATGGGCGCAGGCGGCTACATGTATGGCACGACCAGCGCGGGCGGAGCTTATAACAACGGAACGGTTTTCCGCCTCTCGCCGATGGGGATTCTCCAGACCGTCTATGCCTTCCAAGGCGGCGCCGACGGCTCCAGTCCGCAGAGCTTTTTGATTGAGGATTCGCAGGGGCGCTTGTACGGCACCACGTCGGCAGGCGGCGCGTTCGGCGGAGGAACCGTCTTCCGCATCACCAATAACACCAAGACGATTCTCCACAGCTTCGGTTCCGGCAGCGATGGCTCTGTGCCTCTAGCCGGACTGCTGTTCGATCGCGCCGGTAATCTGTACGGCACCACCTCGGCCGGCGGCGCGCACGGCAATGGCACGGTCTTCATGCTCAGCCAGAGCGGCGCCATCTTGCGGGAAACGGTCCTGTATAGCTTCGGCACGGGCACCGACGGCGCCGTTCCCTACGCAGGCGTGACCCTCGACTCCGCAGGCGATGTTCTGGGCACGACTTCGGCTGGAGGCACCGGCGGATACGGAACCGTCTTTGAGCTGAGCAAGCAGAATTCCTGGGCCGAAACCATCGTCTACAACTTCCAGGACCAGAACGACGGCGGAGTGCCCTACGCCGGGTTGATTGCCGATGGACTCGGCAACTTCTACGGCGCGGCAACCGAGGGCGGAGTCCAGGGCGGAGGTTCTATCTTCGAACTCAGTCCCGCGGGAAGCGGCTGGAATTTCACCGCGATTCAAAGCCTTGCAGGCTGGGGAATTTCGGGCACCTTCCGCAATTTGATGTTGTCTTCCTCGGGCACCCTATACGCCACGACGCACTGCGACGGCCAGGACAGCGCCGGCACGGTCTATCAGCTTGTACCAGGAGGGGGAACCTGGACCTATTCGCTGCTTTACAGCTTCACCGGTGGAACGGATGGTTTGTACTCCTTCAGCAACCTGGTGATGTTTGCAAACAGGCTCTACGGCACTACCAATCAAGGCGGAGCATACGGCTATGGGGATGTGTTTGCCGTGTTCCCGTAAGCTTATCCTCTGCGCGGAAGTCGAGTGTATTTCGCCGGCTTCCGCGAACCTTCTTCTTTCATAGCGTAGTGACGGAAATTGTGGGTTGACCACCGGGCTCAGCTTGCGGCGCCCGATATAAAGGACTACTTCAACCTATCCATTCCTCCCGCTCCATTCGATTCGCCGCCAGATGCTGGAACTCGATTAATTGTTTGCTCACAGGCGACGCGTCCCCTAGCTTGCTGCTCCGGTGCTGACGACTCTCGCGTCTTTTACGGTCAGGCGCCGCATCTCGCTGACCAGCCACTCGGTCTCGCGCTTGCTCGATAGCATTTTCCCCACGGTAAGGCTCTGCCCGTCCCTCAGGCGGAGCACGATATCGTAGTAGGGGACTGTCGTTCCATTGAGGGTCTGCGACTGGATCTTCTCTTCGAAACCGTCCACGTCGGCGAGCGCAATCTCTCGCAGCTTGCCTCCGCCGAGTAAACCGGCCTGCAACCTCAGCTTGGCGCCAATGACCAGGCGAGTGGTTCCCATCCAGTGCTGGGCAGCGAAGCAAACAAGCACCAGCGCAAACAAGCCAAAGACAATAGGAAAAATCAATGGCGCGCCGAGGCGTGGCAGGCTGTAGGTGACTCCGCAGACGATGAGGGCTAGAACGGTCGTCGACACCGCCAAGCTACGATTCCGCGCAGGCGGGAAATAGAACTCTGTTCCCTCGTCCGACTCGCGAACCACGACCGTCAGCTGATCAGGACGCCCCGTCCATGCCGTAACATCTGCAAATTCGCGGGGTTCGGAGGCCGCGGAGTCACCTTCGTCGGAAGAAGCTGCGGTCCTGAAAACGGGAACCTCAAACACATCATGATAGTTGAGGCCCGGCATGTCAGCCGTTCCCTCTAACCGCCAGATAATCTGGTTTGACAGGTTGCTGTTATCGGTGGGCTGAACATCGCGCGGAATGTGGAACTCCACCGCGATCGTCGTCCCCAAGGGACCCGCATAGAACTGTCCCGGACCAACGTCAGCTTCATCGCACCACAGGATCGTTTCCTGGTTGTCGTGGGAGCTGCCGCTGCCAGTTCGTAGCCGGTTAACGCAGGAGAGCCGCACATGTAAACCGTGGTCGGGCGAATGCGGAAACCGCGCCTGAATGGAACCTCTCAGCTTGCCTCCGATCACGCCCGGCACGCTGTCCATGGAGAAGTACGTCGTCCCGAATTCGAGGACCGCGATCGTGGTGCGGACCGCCCGAAAAAGCAGGAACAGGCCCGCGGCGGGGAACGGCAGAAGAAGAAGGGCCACCGCAGGGTTGCCGTGGATCGCAGCCGGAAATCCCAGCCAGAGACAAGGAAAGATGCACAGGTTCCAGAGAACGGCCGCGATCCAGACGTTGGCCAGGCTGCCGCGTATGGCGGAGTTTGCCCGGCCCTGCGCCCAGTCAGCGCGCCACATCCACGGCTCGCCGGGATGAACCGACTGGACCTGCTTCTGCCGGCCCATGCGCTTGCTGGCGGTCAGGGCGAGATACATCAGGCCGAAACCGATCCCGCCGAAAACGGTTCCGAAGAGCAGTGGAAACCACAGCATCGACCGGGCCACACCATGCCAGGCCATGAACATCGCCATCAGGCCGAAAAAGGCAAATGCTGCGCCTATGAGGCAGACAATCGCCACACCAAGTTTTTCGTTCCGATCCATGTCCGCCATTTGGACACGCCATGGCGCGGCCGACAATAGCCAAGAAGTGGGAGCGACGCCACCCTTAGTTGCTTCCGCGAAAACGTCTTCCTGACAACGTACCTTTCCCCACTCAAGCTGCCTTTGCTGGACCGGGTGTTTGGTCGATGCGACCGGCTTGCTACGCCTTGGTTCTTGAAATCACGTGTGGACGCTTTCAGTATCTAAGCGGATGACAAACTGAAAGACAAGATGCAGTTTGCCGGGGTTTGCCGGGTTTGCCGACAGTGCGGAACAGGCGGCGAGCTAAGGCGAGACGTGTTAGGTGAAGAAAGCTACGGGGCTGTTTTTAAATTGTTCTCACGAACTTGTGCGAGAAAGCCCAGGGATTACAGGACATACGCTTTCAGCATCCACCATACGAGGAATATGGCGACGACAGCACCGGCGACATGAACGATCCAGTCACCGGCAGTTTTCGGTTTGCCAAAATTGAACACGCTGCATGGTAGCACGGAGAGCGCCGGTTCGCCGCTGAAGCTGCCTTTCGAGTTTTCCGATCGGCGGACACGCCCAGCAACTCCAAGGCATTGCGATAGTACTCGCCTCCGGAGCCGCCGCTGCCCTGATGCTGCAAGATGTAGTTTGTAATACGCCGCTTGACATCCGCTGCCTGCGGGAAACTTTCCGTCGTCCAGAAGCGTTCCGGCTTGTCGAAGAAACCGATGCGGCTCAGGAAGGCAACTCCAAAATAAGTTTGCTCCTCGGCCGACTCCTGGTCATCGGGATTGAGTTTGAACGAGCCGTTTGCTTGCAGAGAATCTGCGAGGCACCAGTCCAGCATCTTGCGAATCTCGGCTGCGAGCGCGCTTTTCTGTTCCGCTTTCATCGCCGGCCAAGCGTATTTGAAAAGCACCACAGCATCCATGTTGTTGTGATTGGTGTAGTGGCCGTCCTCCAGCCAGCCGACGTGGTATTCGACATCCTTCAACGCCAACGCAGTCTCGCCGACTTTGCTTAGGTCAGGGACATCTCCGTCGAGATATCGGATAACGTGAAACGTGATGCTGATGTCGTCTACGAAATGCAGACCTCCATCGCGAGCATAGCGCTCGCCCCACCACCCGGTAGCGGGATTCCGAAAATCTCCAAGGATGAGTTTCATGATGGCCGGCTTAAGTTGGGGATCGAGCTTGTAGCCCGGTGGACCACCGTGCAGGATCAGGCGCAAAAGATCGGCAAGCGATTCGTTGAATTCGCGGCGGTGGTCGACGCCGGTGTGTGCGATATCGGACATGGAGACGGATGCCAGGTATGTC
The DNA here is from genome assembly GCA_963833305.1 of uncultured Acidobacteriaceae bacterium. Lineage (GTDB taxonomy): Bacteria > Acidobacteriota > Terriglobia > Terriglobales > Acidobacteriaceae > Bog-257. The sequence continues at coordinate 561,418 of CAWHXN010000006.1, forward strand.
TGCAGCTTTCCCGGCGAATTGATCCTGTCGAGAAAACGCAGTTGGTACTTCGGGCGCTGGCCGTCTTCGGCGAGCTGTCGCAGATCGTCGAATGAAGCGTCAAGCTTGAAAAACCATTCCGTGTAACACCTTCCCCAACTACCATCGGACGGATCTTGCTCGCTCGCGGCCACCTCCAGATCGGGATGTGCGAGAGTATTTTGGAGGTCTTTGAGCCGGCGGTCGACCGCGTTGAAATTGGCGGTATACCCGAGGAGCCACGAGATTTCGTTCAGTATTTGATGAGAGCATTCGGACGGTTGTCCAACTGCTTCGCGCTGGAAGACTTGCTTGCCCAGGACGCGCGCCTGCTTGACGCGTTCCGCACGCGAGCTTTCGTATGCAGGATCGTACTGAGCGAACTCCTGCTTCGCGCGAGCGCGATATTCCAGGTCGCTTTGGGGAACTTGCATGGCCGCGGCCGGACGCGGGCCAGCCAGAAAAATCGTTGCCGTGATCAGGCTCGCAGCAAAGTAAAGGCGCATGGCTTTGCCTTTATAGCGGGATTGATTAGAGAAGGGAAAGTAAAAAGTATAAGCGGTTTTGCGAGGCTTGAGGTTATAGTGTGGAGCGCGTTTTTTCAGGCGTGCGGGAATGACCGTGCTTATTAATAGTTGTCATTCTGAGCGAAGCGAAGACCGCAAAGCGGTCAAGCGTAGTCGAAGAACCCCTATCGCCGCGAAGGACCTGCCGTCAATAGAGGTCCTTCGACTCCGGCGGCTGAAACCCGCGCCGCCTGCGCTCAGGATGACAAACAAAGAGAGTGCCAACCGTGGCATGGCTTAAAGCCGCTCCTCCTTACCGTCGCGACGCCCGGATCCGCCCCGCCTACGCGTTGGCTCCTTCAAGGGATTGCGACAGCTCTTCCCACTCGGCCATCAGGGTTTCCAGCTCTGCTCGCCGCTTGGCCAGCAGGTCAGTCCACCTGGCGGTTTCCTCGGCGCTGACGAAGGACTGCAACTCCCGCTCGCACTCGGCAATGCCATCTTCCAGTCGCGCGATCCCTTGCTCCACCTGCTGATGCCGCTCCTGTATTTGCTTCAGCTTGATGGGATTGATGCGCTTCTTCGAGTGCGCTTGCTCTTTCTGCTCATAGCCGGGCACGTCTGACAGCGTTGGAGTCCAATTGCTCACCGCTGATTCTTCTTCCCCGGAATCGTTGCGCTGCTTGCGCCACAGGTAATCTTCGTAATTGCCGGGAAAAACCTCGACCCGGCCGTCGCCAATCTCAAAGATGCGAGTAGCCAGCTTGTCGATGAAATAGCGGTCGTGCGAAACAAAAACCACCGTGCCGGTATATTTCTCCAGCGATTCCAGCAGCACGTCTTTGGCCCGCATGTCGAGGTGGTTGGTAGGCTCGTCGAGCAGCAGGAAGTTCGAAGGATGCAGCAGCATACGCGCCAGCGCATAGCGATTGCGCTCGCCGCCCGACAGCACGCCGATAGGCTTGAACACATCGTCTTCGGAAAACAGGAAGCAGCCCAGCACGCCGCGTAATTCGGTGATCGATTTCTGGACGGCTACATCGGACAGATCGTCGAGCATGCGACGGTCAGGGTCGAGTTCTTTGTACTGGTCCTGCGCAAAATAATCGGGATCAACATTATGTCCCAGCTTCAGGGCGCCTTCGGTGAGTGGCTCGCTTCCCGCCAGCAACTTAATCAAGGTCGATTTTCCAGCACCGTTAACGCCCACCAGCGCAATGCGGTCGCCGCGCTGGATGGTGAAGTTGACATTGCGGAATACTTCTTTCGGACCGTAACTCTTGGCTACGTCGGTACACTCGACCACTGTCCGCCCGCTGGGCTTCGGCTGCGGAAAAGTGAAGTGGATCGTCTTCTCATCCGGAGGAATCTCGATACGCTCAATCTTCTCCAGCTCCTTGATGCGGCTCTGCACCTGCTTGGCCTTGGTCGCCTGTGCGCGAAAGCGATTGATGAATGCTTCCAGCTGCTCGATGCGATCGCGCTGGTTCTTGTAAGCCGCCACCAGCGTGTCGCGGCGCTCCTGTTTTTCCGTCAGGTATTTTTCGTAGTTGCCGCTGTAAAACTGCACTCGCTTGTTCCAGATCTCGGCCGTGCGGTTCACGGTGACATCGAGAAAGTAGCGATCGTGCGAGATGAGCACATACGCAAACGGATACTGAAGCAGATACTGTTCCAGCCAGTTGCGCGTTTCCAGATCGAGATGGTTCGTGGGCTCGTCAAGCAACAGCAGGTTCGGCTTCGACAGCAGCAGCTTGGCCAGCGCGATGCGCATTTGCCAGCCGCCAGAAAACTCTTCGGTGTAACGCGTCCAGTCTTCCTTGCGGAAACCGAGACCGTCGAGCACAGTGCCTACCTGCGAATCGAGCGCGTAGCCGTCCTTCACCCGGAACTCGCTCAGGATCGCCTGATAACGATCGGCCACCTGGGCGTATTCATTCGACGTGTGATCGAGTTCGGCGATCTTGTGAGTGAGCTCCTCCATCTCCTGCTCCAGCGCGCGCAGGCTGCTGAACACCGACATGCATTCGGCGAAGACGGTGCGGCCGGAAAGTTGCAGGCCGTCCTGAGGCAGGTAGCCGAAGGTGGTGTTCTTGGCGGAAATGATGCTGCCGTAATCGAGCGACTCCAGGCCGCCCAGTACTTTCAGCAGGGTGGACTTGCCGGTGCCGTTCGCGCCCACCAATCCAACGCGCTCGTTGGGCGTGATCAGCCAATCGAGATTTTCGAAGAGAAGTTTGGGGCCGAATCGTTTGCCGGCAGAGGAGAGCTGGATCATGCGGGTACGTTCTTTTGAGGAGCAGGTTGGTTACGAGTGTACCGTTCGCGAAAGATCAACAGGCCCGCCAGCAAAATCAATACAAGTCCGGCGACAAACGCCGATCTGACGATCGAGCGGAGATCGCTATCGATATCCACGCCGACCAATTTGTCTTTGGTGTTGTACCAGATAGGCCGAACCACAATCATTTCATCAGAGCCAAATTGGCCGGCCGCCGTAACATTGATGTTTACGGCGGAACCGGGCGCCGCTCGAAACCTGCGACCCGTCGATTGGCACTCGTACGAGTTGCCCTCACTGAATCCGTATATCCACCAACCCGGCTGCAGACTCACCTGTCGATTTCCTTCGGTCGCCCCAACGTTAATTCCTTCAAAACAATATTGAAGCTCATTCAGCGATGAGATGAGGGCAACCTCGTAGTCTGGCTCACCCCAGCTGCGCCTAATGCGCTTCCAGGCGGCGTCGTCTGGCACGGTCATGCTAACGCTGACCTCATGTTCTTGCCGTAGTTCCAAAGCCGGGATTTCAAGTAAGTTGCGAAACGGAACGCGGATGTCGTCCGGGCGAATGGGGTCCTGGATATAGTACAAAGCCTCTGGCACGAGCAACAGAAAGCCGACCGTAAGCAGAATCCACTTCGTCATGCGAGCTAGCTGCTAGTCGCTAGTTGCTCTTCTTCTGTCCACGCAGGATGCGGTCGTCGATAGGCTTGCGCCCGGCGAATCCCTCCTGCGTTCCATGCCAGTGAGTGATTTTCGTCTCGCCCAGCTTCCAGCACAGCAGGATCACGTCGTCGCCAACCACGCAGGGAAAATCGAGCAGCCCGACATCCAGATCCTTCACCTGAACGCCGGTAGCGTCGATCTCGGCCACGGCATCCTTGGCGCGCTGCAGCGCTTTCTCGCGCTCGGCCTTGCGCCGCGCTACCGCGGCTACATCGACCAGCGTGCCTCCGTTCACGAAGATGCGATTGGCCAGCGTCTGCTGCTCGGCATCCACTTCTTCGATCAGCGCTTTGGCCTGAATGGCAGAGCGCAGCAACGACTCCAGAACGGGCAACAACGTCTGGGCTTCAGCAACGGTGAAGGTGCGCGACATATCGATATCTTCCAACTCAACCGAAGTTTGCGCCTTGCGGCGATTCATGACACGACGGCGGTGCTCCCGCAGATCGGACCAATACCGGGGAACCCGCCGCAAATATTTTTCCCGAGGACGCTTACGAATAATCACTGGATCTCTAACATCCTATCAAGCGCCACCCGCGCCCACCTCTTTACGTCGGCTTTTACTTGAATTTGATTGACCACGTTGCCGTCTACCAGGTTCTCCAGGGCCCAGCACAGGTGCTGCGGCGAGATGCGAAACATGGTCGTACACAGGCAGCCGGAATCGTCGAGCGTGATGACGCGCTTGTCCGGATTTTCCTTGGCCAGGCGGTTGATCAAATGGATCTCGGTGCCGATGGCAAAGGACGAGCCCGCAGGCGCTTCGTTCACTACTTTGATGAGGTAATCGGTCGAGCCGATTCCGTCGGCCTTCTGGCAGACTTCCCAGCGGCATTCGGGATGAACCAGAATCTGCATGCCGGGATAGTTCGCCCGAGCTTTATCGACGTGCTCAGGCAGGAAGCGCTGGTGAACCGAGCAATGCCCCTTCCATAAGATTACCTTGGCTTTGCGCAGCCGCTCTGCGGTCTGTCCACCCTGCAACTGATAGGGATCCCACACCACCATTTCGTCCAGCGGAATGCCGCGGGCGAATCCGGTGTTGCGGCCCAGGTGCTGATCGGGCAGGAAGAGGATTTTCTCATTGCGGCCGAAAGCCCAATCGAATGCGCCCTTGGCGTTCGATGAGGTGCAGACCATGCCGCCACGTTCGCCGCAGAAACCCTTGATGGCCGCTGTCGAATTCATGTAGGTGATGGGCGTGATCCCGGCGCCTTCGTCGTCAGCGAGACCGAGATTCACGAACTGATCCCAGGCATCTTCCACCTGCGAAATTTCGGCCATGTCGGCCATGGAGCAGCCGGCGTTGAGGTCGGGAAGCACGACGGCCTGCCCGGGACGCGCCAGAATGTCGGCGCTCTCGGCCATGAAGTGCACGCCGCAAAAGACGATGTAGCTGCCTCGGGCTTGTGCGGCCATTTGCGAAAGCCGATACGAATCGCCACGATAATCCGCGTAGCGTACGACTTCATCGCGTTGATAATGGTGACCCAGAATGACGCACTCGCTGCCTAAGGCTGCTTTGGCCTCCGCAATGCGGGCGTCCATGGAGCGATCTGGGAGTACGAGATAGTTTTCAAGCGAGCAAGATACCGCTTCTGTAACCGGTGCCGTAGCCATTTCCTTGTCTCTGCCTTCAGTCCCGGCCGCGTGAGATTCCGTTGTGATCGGAGGTGCACGCCCCGGAACGGGGATGTTGAAAGCTGCTTGCGGCTCCAGCAGGTCCACATGCGCGTATCGCGCCCGACCTGCGGGGATGTTGAAGCTACAAGTTGACGCTTCTTTACAACTTAATTATTCGATGATCGGCCCGCCACATTCGTTACAAAAGTAAAACCGCGTCTTCTTTCGACGCGGCCGCTTTTGCTCAAAATGGCGTCGTGACGAGCATCGAACAATCTATTGTTACGCGTCGATGAAGATTAGGCAAGGGCGAAAGCCGTGGGCCCGGTAGGCTCAGAGAACCCGATTTCTCCGCTGCCGACGAACCGCAGATCCTTCGACTGCGGCGGCGAAGCGCCGCCTCCGCTCAGATGACAGGGCAATGATTGCTAGGAGCTAAAGGCTAATAGCCAAGGGCTGAGGGCTGAAAGCTGGCGGCTGACAGCTATCCCCCGATATGCACCATTGTCCTCGACGCTGGGATGAAGCCGGGTTCGCCGATGTGGTGACGCTCTTCCTTGTGATCGACCGCATCGCGAATGAAATCGGCCATGTCGTTGTCGCTGCCGCCGCCCCGCATCAGGGCAGCTAAATCATGCTCGCGCACCGAGAACAGGCAGGTACGGATTTTGCCGTCGGAGGTGACGCGCACCCGGCTGCAGTGTCCGCAGAAGGGATGCGATACCGGCGCGATGATGCCGATCTCTCCGACGCCGTCTTCGAAGACATAACGGCGGGCGGTTTCGCTGCCCATGTGCCCGATCTCGCGTAGGGGCATGAATTCGGCCATGCGGCGCAGAATCTCGTCGAGGGTGACCACGATCTCGGGCGACCACACGCGATCTTCTTCCAGCGGCATGAACTCGATAAAGCGGACAGCCACGCCTTGCTCGCGGGCGAAGCTGCCAAAGGCGGTGATCTGGTCGTCGTTGAAGCCGCGCATCAGCACGCAATTGATCTTCACCGGACTGAGACCCGCCTGCTGCGCCGCACGCACACCGGCCAGCACCTGCTCATAACCGTTCGGCACGCGCGTGATGCGGGCGAAACGATCGGCGTCGACCGCGTCCATCGAAACCGTCACCCGCGACAGGCCGGCGTCGGCCAGCGGTTGCGCCATTTCGGCGAGAAGATGTCCATTGGTGGTGATGGCGATGTCGAGCCGCTCGCCTTCGACGGTCTGCATCTGGCCAAGCTCGCGCACCATCTCGACCAGTCCCTTGCGCAACAGCGGCTCGCCGCCGGTCAGGCGGACTTTGGTTATGCCTAGCCCGACGAAGACGCGCGCCATGCGCAGGTAGTCGGCGATCGGCATCTCCGGAAACTGCGGGCCGTCGCTGCCCGAGCGGCAATAGACGCACCGGTAGTTGCAGCGATCGGTGATGGAGATGCGCAGATCGCTGATGCGCCGTCCGTGTTTGTCCGTGAGAAGCACGCTGTTCGCTCTTCGCCTTTCGCTGTTCGCCAGAGCCTCTTTGCTCAGGCCGCCGATCTGGCGAAGAGCGAAAAGCGAGTGGCGAAAGCGCCGTTGTTTCGATTGTGCGGGAAATGAAAAACGAGACGCACGCGTGCGGATGCAGCGCTGCTGATCGTTTCCTTTCCAAGCACGGGAGGCGTGGACGTTTCCCTCCACACCCTCGATTCCGCAAATTTCACGGAACACCGCCGCCGCAACCATCGGTATCCCGTTAGGCCGCGGAGGTCGGAAACAGTTCTTAGCGATTATAGATGCAGAAGCGGGAAGAAAGCAGCAGGACGGATAGAAGGCTTGCGGGCATCGGCAGCCTGCTCTCGGTGCAGCCCTTCGGCAGCCACTGGCAAGCAGGTCCTTCGACTCCGGCGGCGAAGCGCCGCCTGCGCTCAGGATGACATCTGTGACGACGGGCTGCTAAGTTTTCGAGCGGAGCAAAGAGCCAAGCGCGAAAAGCGATGCGGGTGCTAAGAGCTAAAGGCTAAGAGCTAAGAGCCAAAATGTCGGAGCGACGAGCCGTCAGCGAAGAGCGAACAGCGAATAGCGGCCCTCTTCACATCCCTTCGTAGTTCGGACCGCCGCCGCCCTCGGGAGGCACCCAGGTGATGATCTCGTAGGGGTCCATGATGTCGCAGGTCTTGCAATGCACGCAGTTCGAAGGATTCAGATGAATCTCCAGGCCGCTGGGTGTGTCCTGGGCTTCCACCATTTCGTACACATTCGCCGGGCAGAAATTCTTGCAAGGATTGCCGAACTCGGTGACGCAGCGCTCGTTGCAGATGGTCGTGTCGTGGATGACGAGATGCGCCGGCTGATCTTCCTCGTGCTTCGTGCCGGAGTGATACAGGTCGGTGAGTTTGTCGAAGGTGAGTTTGCCGTCGCCCTTTGCGGGGCCGATGATCTGCGCCTCAGGGCCGCCGTCGGCAGGAAGACGGTCCAGATGCTGCATGCGATGATGTCCAGCCTCGTTGGCATAACGCGCCTTCAGGCCGCGGCCGCCAGTGAACTGTTGAATGCCGGCATGAAGCATTCCGGAGAGAAATCCCTTGTCGAATCCCTGATGGAAATTCCGCACCGGCCATAACTCCGACTTGATCCAACTCTTTTCGACCCGATCCTGAAACCCCTCCACCACGCCGAGCGAAAAATCCTGTTTGGCCATGGCATCGAAAGCGGTTTCAGCCGCCAGCATTCCGCTCTTGATGGCCAGATGAATTCCTTTGAGCCGCTGCGAATTCAGGAACCCTGCGGAGTCGCCGAGAATCATCCATCCGTCGCCGGCCAATGGCGGAACGCACCACCATCCACCATAGGGCAGTGACTTCGCGCCGTAACGCACCATCTTTCCGCCCTCGAGCAACTTGGCGATGAACGGATGCTTCTTGAACTCCTGCAGAATATGCTGGGGATCGATGCGGGGATCGGGATAGTCGAGTCCGGTCACGAAGCCGAGCGAAACTGTGTTGTCCTTCGATCCGTAGATCCACGCTCCACCATACTCGTTGAACGTCAGCGGATAACCCATGGTGTAGATGACTTCGCCGGGAGCCACGCGTCCCGCCGGCAATTCCCATAACTCCTTGACTCCGACACCGTAGGTCTGCGGATTGCGCTCGCGATCGAGTTGAAAGCGGCCAATCAGTTGCTTGGTAAGCGAGCCCCGCGTGCCCTCGGCCAGAATCACGACCTTGGATTTCAAATCGTAGCCGGGCTCGAAATTGGATTTCTGCTGGCCGTTCTTGTCTACGCCTTTGTCGTCGGTGCGTACGCCCGCCACGCGTCCGGAATCGAACAGCAACTCGGAGCCGGCGAATCCAGTGAAGACGGTAATCCCCGTCTCTTCCACTTTGCTGCCCAGCCACTTTACGAACTTGTTAATCGAAATGACATAGTTGCCGTGATCGCGCATGGGCGGCGGCGTGATGGGAAACTTGAATTTGCCGGTGCGCGTGAGGTAGTAAACGGCTTCCTTGACCACCTTGGCGTCCAGCGGAGCTTCCTTCTCGAAGTCGGGCAACAGCTCGCGCATGGAACGCGGATCGAGCAGCGCTCCGGAGAGGCAATGCGCACCTACTTCGCGAGCTTTTTCCAGGAGGTAGATGTTCTCCTTGGTGAGTGGGGCTTCGGGGTTCTTGGCGTTGTGCTCATCGATGAGCTGCGAAAGCCGCAGGGCGCACGCCATTCCCGCAGGCCCACCACCTACGATAACGACGTCCGCCTCCATTACGGGACGATCAATGCCTGGGAGCGGTTTGCGAAAGACGATCATTGGCCTGTTCCAGCGAACGGAGACTCGGATGTCTACCTAATTCTTACACTTTTTGCGGCAGTATGCCGCATTGTCAGACAATGAAAACGAAGGACGACTGCATGATTTACGCAGAACGAAGGGCGCAAGTTCATGCGCCCAATAAAGCAGTAACTTGAACTTTCGTTGGCGTGGACGCTTTTCAGGAGGCGCCCTTTGCCTTTTTCACTTCCTCAATCAATGGTGGCACGATATCGAACAGATTGCCAACCACCGCGACATCGGCAATCTCAAAAATCGGCGCCTCAGCGTCTTTGTTGACCGCAATAATGGTCCGTGCGCCCTTCATGCCAACCACGTGCTGAATCGCACCACTAATTCCCAAGGCCAGGTACAGCTTGGGCGCGACGGTCTGACCCGATGAGCCGACCTGGCGATCCATCGGCAGCCAACCGGAATCGCAAATAGGACGAGACGCTGCGATTTCGCCGCCCAACGCCTCTGCCAACTGCTTGGCAAGCTCGATATTCTTCTGCTCCTTGATGCCGCGCCCAACCGCAACGATGATTTCGGCCTGGGTGAGATCGACCGCCTGCTTGGCCTCTTTGAACGGGGCTTCCGGCTTATTGCGCACGACGCCGTCGGCAACTTCGAGATTGACCGTTTCCACGGGAGCGGCAGCATCGCCCGGCTGAACCTGGTCGCCGCGGAAAGCGCCGTTCTGGAAGGTAGCAAAGTAGGGAGCTTCGCCGACAAATGACACGTCGGCAGCAAACTTTCCCTGAAACATCTGGCGAGTGAACAGCAGCTTCCCGCCTTCGTACTTGTAGCCGACGGAATCGCTAATGAGCGAGCGTCCCAACGCAGCTGCAAGTTTGGGAGCGAAGTCACGCACCTGGTAGGTGTGCGGCATCAGTACCAGCTTGGGCTGCTTCTGTTGGATGAATTGTTTGAGGGCGGCAACGAAGCCGTCGGGAGTATAAGGCTCGAGTTTGGGCGATTCGAGGGCATACACCTTCGCCACTTTCTTCGTCGCGATTTCGTTGGCAATGTCGCCGACACTGTTGCCGGCAACCGCCGCTTCCAAAGTCCATCCGGTTTCGGAGGCCAAGGCCTGCGCCCCGGTTAGCGTTTCCCAGGAGACCCGATTCAGTTTGCCTTCACGTTGCTCGACTACGACCAGGATGCTGTCTGCCATTTCAATCCGTTTCCTAACTGCTGAGTAGATCCTCGCCGGCTAGAGCCGGTTTAGGACACAAAAATAGGCTTTCGGCGCCGCAGTTAAAGCTGCGCCCTTCAAATAACTACGCTTCTCCGCCAAGTCATCAGGCTACGCGATTGTCTTCCGCGTCGTCCTGGCGCTGTTGCGCCATCGTACGCTCCATTTCGCGGTGACCCAGTCTGGTGACCCCGACGGCTCTCCGGTAATGCGTACCCATGATCACCAGAACCAGTCCAACGATACCCTCGATGCCCAGCCATATTGGCCAAAACCATGAACCGTTGCGCAGGCTGATGAAGAAAAAGATGCCGAGAATCGCATCCATCCACAGCAAAATCCAGCCGACGGTCAGCAAGACGGAACCCAAGCGGCGATTCTCTACGGTGTTGTCAATGGCGACCTGATCGCGATCAAATCCTGGCATAACGAGCAGAGCTCCTTCCGGAAAATATGGCCCACCCGGTTAGATGCCTATCGCTCACGCGGTTGCACTACTTCGCAACCGTCAGCAGCGATCCCGATATAAGGTATGAATGCCGCCTTCTCGACCGCGTTCTGTTCGTCTACAGCACCCTCATCTCGTTGCGCAGCTTCTCCACCAGCTTCTTCGCGATTTCCCCAGGAGGTCCCTCCAGCACTTCCGTCTTCTTCGTCTTCTGCGGGATATACAGCTTCTCGATCTTCTGCAAATTGTCGCCAAGCGCCGCCTTGGTCTCTTCGAAACTCACTTTCTTGAGCGGCTTGTTCTTGGCCTGCTTGATGCCAATCAGCGTGGCATAACGCAACTTGTTGATGCCCGACTGAATGGTGAGCACCGCCGGCAAAGGCATATCGACGAACTGGAAGAATCCGGCCTCCAACTCGCGCTTCACGCGAATGCCGCTGTCACTCTTTTCGAGCTGCATGATGATGGTGGCGTGCGGCCAGCCCAGCAACTCGGCGAGAATCACGCCCGTCTGAGCGAAACCGTAGTCGTCCGATTGCAGTCCGGTAAAAATAAGATCGAAGCTCTCGTCCTTGATGGCCGCCGCGAAAGCCTTAGCGGTATTGAAGGCGTCGAGGGTCACAAAACCGTCGCCCTCCAGATGGATGGCGCGATCAGCACCCTTAGCCAGTGCCTCGCGCAACACCTGCTGCGCGCGCGGCGGGCCGCTGGTGATGACTACCACCTCGCCACCATGTTTTTCTCTCTGGCGCAACGCCTCTTCCAGAGCGTAGGCGTCGGGCTCATTCACTTCGTAGGAAACGTCGTCGCGAATCCACGTGCCGCTCTCGTTTAGCTTGAGCGGAGCGTCCTTCTGCGGGACCTGCTTCATGCAAACCAGAATCTTCACCAGCACTCCTTAGCTTCTACTGATGCCTTTCTAACACAGGCGAAACTCGAAAGTATAAATGAGTGCCGAAGCAATGGGAAACTGATGTGAGTGCGAGTTCCAAAAGTGGAACGCAAGAGTGCGATCCGCCGGCGGCGCGGGTGATGTGAATTTGGCTTGCGAACCGCCATGCTTCGTGCGTCACGCAGCGATGTAGCAGGAGTCACTGACAAAACGATAGCTGACATGCGAGATTTGCTGCGAATATCGGGAGAAGATTTCCCGGCCCCTTCCTACCTGATTCGATTGATCTGCGCTGCGAGAAACAAGCTTCTCCAGCTTTCTTCTCCCTCATTCCGTTTGGAGGCGAGACATGTCAGTCCGATTGAAATGCATTCTGCTTGCTACCGTCTTAATGACAACCTCCGCTGCCTTCGGGCAAATTAACATCGTCAACTTCGATTTCGGGGCGGTACGCATTGTCTGTGAAAACGGCTATAGCTACCAGTCGGCGGTGGGATCCTGTCCATACGCAGACCCGACTCAAAACTTCGATGAGAGCCCGGGCTTCGGATGGATCTTGGGGTCAACCTTGGCTCGATCCTTCTTCTCCACTCTTAGTGGCGGATCCGGTCTCACCGGCCCGGGCACTATATTCTATCCACCGCCGTTTACCGGGCTGCCGTTCAATCAAGCAGTCATATTGCAAGGAGTGGGCTCGTTCGTCTGGCAAACGGTTGGAGGCTTTACACCTGGAAGCTACACTCTTAGCTTCTATCTGGGCTCGCGATATAGCAGTCTGTACGACGGAAACCAGACGGTTGTGGCGCTGATCGATGGCCACGTCATCGGTAGCTGGGCGTTGACCAGCTACACTCCCTTCACGCTGCAAACAGCATCGTTCACCGTCAGCACCGGAAGCACCCACCGGCTGATGTTCGAAGGACTCAACCCCGGCGACCATACAGCTTTTCTATCCTATGTGACCGTCGCTCCGACGGAGCGCTAAACCAGCATTCGGAACACTTGGAGGTGAGTCGTGCCCACACCTTTAAAGGCCCTTCTTCTTTCCGCGATCCTGCTCATAGCGGCCTGCGCATATGGGCAGATTCACATCGTCAATTTCGATTTCGGCGCGGTACGCATCGTCTGTGGGGGCGACTACGCCTTCCAGTGGCCTGTGGGCACCTGCCAATATCCTTATCCCACCCAGACCTTCGATAGCACTCCTGGGTTCGGATGGATCTTAGGTAGATTCGCGGCCTACTACTACGGTGGGGTTGGCCTCACCGGCCCGAACACCGGTTTTAGCCCACCGCCCTTCGACGGGATGCCCTTCAACCAAGCTGTCGTGTTGCAGGGTGCGGGCGCATTCGTCTGGCAAGCAGTCGGAGGCTTTACCCCTGGCAATTACACTCTGAGCTTCTATCTTGGCTCGCGTTACAGCGGGTATCCATACGATGGTAATCAGACCGTTGAGGCGTTGCTGGACGGCCATGTAATCGGCACCTGGGCGCTTTCCAGCTACACGCCTTTCACGCCGCAAACCGTTTCGTTCACAGTGAGCACCGGCGGCACTCACCGCCTGATGTTCGAAGGACTCAACCCCGGCGACCATACAGCTTTCCTGTCGTATGTGACCGTCACTCCGACGGAACACTAACCCCTCATTTGGAACATTTGGAGGTAAGTCATGTCGACTCCTTTAAAGGCCCTTCTTCTCTCCGCAATCCTGTTCATAGCGGCGAGCGCCTTTGGACAAATTACCATCGTCAACTTCGATTTCGGGGCCGTACCGGTCGGTTGCAGCAGCTGGGGCTTCACCTACCAGGGAGGCCAGCTCACGTGCAACTACCCGGTTACGCAAAACTTCGATGGCAGCCCTGGCTTTGGATGGAAGATGGGATCGACCATCGCAACAGCCGGCTCGCCCTCCAACACTGGTGCAGGTGTCACTGCTCCGAACGGCTTCATCTGCCCGCCGTCCTTCGACGGGATGCCCTTCCAGCAAGCAGCCCTTTTGCAGAATGTCGGCTCGTTCCTCTGGCAAACGGTTGGAGGCTTTGAGCCCGGAGGCTATACGCTCAGCTTCTATCTGGGCTCGCGATGCCCAGCTGGATGGTGGGACGGCGAACAAATCGTCACCGCTCTGATTGATGGTGTCGCAATCGGCACCTGGAATCTGACCAACAGTGCGCCTTTTACGCTGCAAACCGCCAACTTCTCGGTGAGCACCGGCGGCACTCATATCGTGGCGTTCGTGGGAATGAGGCCGGGCGATCACACGGCGTTTCTGTCGTACGTCAAGATAACCCCAGGCACTCACTAATCGTCGACTCGGTACTGTCTGAAATCTATATCTCAGACAGTACCGTCGACTGGAGGTTCGCCATGTCCTTGCGCGTCGGTAGCTTACTTCTCGCAATTTTGATAATTCCAGCGATCGCACTCGGTCAGATCAACATCGTCAACTTCGACTTCGGGGCCGTACCGGTCGGTTGCAGCGGCTGGGGCTTCACGTACCAGGGAGCTGTGCTCACCTGCAACTATCCCGTTACGCAAAACTTCAACGCCACCCCGGGGTTCGGATGGAAGTTAGGACAGGTCGCAGCGGTATCCGGCTCCCCTGAAAATTATGGTAGCGGGGTCACGGGTCCGAACAGTGCATTCTGCCCGCCCTCCTTCGACGGGATGCCTTTCACGCAAGCAGCCCTCTTGCAGAGCATCGGCTCTTTCGCCTGGCAGCAGGTTGGAGGCTTTACTCCCGGAAGTTACACCCTCAGCTTCTACCTCGGCGGCCGATGCGCCTATGGTACTCAGAGGCTTGAGGCAATCATTGACGGCAATGTGATCGGCACCTGGACCGTGCCGCCAAACATGCCATTCACGCTGGAAACCGCAACATTCACGGTGAGCACGGCTGGCAGTCATGTCCTGGAGTTCATGGGAATGAACCCCTACGACACTACAGCATTTGTGTCCTATGTTGTCATTACTCCCAACGGGAGGGGAGGGCATTAATTGCGGCGGTAACTGGCTGACGACGGGCGTCGCCGGCCGTACATCGGCACTTCATCCATTCTACAAATAAAGGAAACGGGACCGCGGGCGGCTAGGAGGTCGCCCGCTCCCGCTCCAGCAGCTTCTTCTTGCGTTCGATTCCCCAGCGATATCCAGCTAGATCGCCGTCGCTGCGAACTACCCGGTGACACGGCACGGCCAAGGCGACCGGATTCGACGCGCAAGCCCGGGCGACGGCACGAACTGCTGCGGGCGCGCCGATCTCGCGAGCCACTTCGCTGTAGCTGCGAGTTTCGCCGCTCGGGATCTTGCGCAACGTCTCCCAGACCTTCATCTGAAAAGCGGTGGCGCGGACATCGAGCGGCAGATCGACGATCGTGTTTTCTCCGCGAATGGCGGCCAGCAGGGGCTCGACATACTTCCGCATGGCGGGATCATCGCGATGTAATTCAGCGGCGTGAAACTCATCCCGCAGATTGCGTTCCAGCTCCGACGCATTCTCTCCGAAACGCACGGCGCAGAGACCGCGTTCCGTCGCGGCGACCAGCAATCGACCGAGCGCAGTAGGCGCGATGGCGAATGTAATGATCGCGCCCGTCCCGCCGCGGCGATACTCGCCCGGCGTCATGCCCAGCTGTTGCGGAGCCTTCTCGTAGAGGCGGCTGGAGGAACCGAAGCCGGCGTCGTAAAGGGCTGTGGTCACGTCGTCCCCCTTGCGCAGTTTGGTTTTGACGTGTTGCATGCGGCGGGCAGCCTGGTATTCGCGCGGGCTGAGCCCGGTCGCCCGCTTAAACAGCCGCTGCAGATGGAACGGACTCAGGCCGACTCGCTCGCTGAGTTGCGCCAGGGTGACGACTCCCTCGGCGTGGTCCAGCAGCTGGCGGGCGCGCGTTACATATTGGGCTTGCGCGGAAATCTCCGTCGGCTTGCAGCGCAAACAGGCGCGATAACCGGCACGCTCGGCTTCGTTTGGATCGGGAAAGAATTCTACGGAATCGCGGCGAGGCCGCCGACTGGGGCACGAAGGCCGGCAGTAAACTCCGGTGGTCCGCACTGCGAAAACGAAGCGGCCGTCCTGCCGGGCATCGCGCGCCATCACTTGTTGCCAACGGTTTTGAAGTTCGGTTTGCATGCTCACAGCGTATTATTCGGCGCAAAAGCGGGCTATCCGACGCTTGCGGGCAAAAGAAAACAGTTGCCGGTTGTCAGTTGTCAGTGAGCGGAAGCTATCTGATTAGATCGCTTCGCCTCAGGACTTGTATCGATCGGCTTCCAGCGCCTTCCGCTGCTGCCTCTAGCCCCTAATCCCTGACAACTTGCCATTCGAGCTGGCACCTGACCACCAGCCACCGACAACTGCCTTTTCACCGCCAGCGCTTGACCTCCGGCCAGACTTCCTGCAGGTTCCACTTCAGACCCTGTCCCCAATAGATGTCCGTTTCCTCCAGAGCCATGGGATAGTGGAAATAGCCGAGTTTTTCGACATGAGCGAACTTCTGCGGCAGTAACTCGGGTTCGCCTTCGCCGATCAGAATCATGCTTTCGCCGGTGTATTGGCGCGGTCCCCAAAGCCAGTAATTCTGATGTCCGGCGATCGCCGGGGGCAATCCATATTTCGGGCCAAACAGATCGACGGCACCCGCCTCTCCGAAATTATCGACCTTGATCGCCGTCTTCGCCTGCACATCGGGAGGCAGGCTGTGATAGGCGCGGGCGATCTCGACCACCAACTGCTCCCATCCCAACTCGTCGGAATAGTATTGCGGCAGCGGCGAACGATCATGGCCGTGCTCGCTCACCGGCGGCGCGAAGTGTATCGCCTGCTGGAAGCGCACGTACTGGTCAACCGGCAACACCGGCGCAATGATCGGTAAAAAGGGCAACGAGGCTGCGAGGAACAGGATCACAAACGCGGGCTTAAGCCAGGCGCGGCCGGTGCGTTCGATCCACTGTTCGCAGGCCACACCTCCCGCCGCGAACAGCATGGGATAGGCTGGCGCGGCGTAATAGTCTTTGCCGTGAAGTATGATCCAAACCGCCAGCTCCACGACATACGCCCATCCCAGCACCCGATAGCGGCGGCCTTCGCGTCCGAAGAACAGCCATGCCAGTCCGCCGAGCCACAGGGGCAACGCGAATGGGTTGACCATCAGAATCTGTTCCAGGACATATTGGAAGGGATTCATCACCACGTCGCGGCCTTCGGCCTTGATGTTGTGCATCAGTTGCACGAATGGCCAATGGTAATGAATGTTCCAAAGCAAGTTTGGCAGGAAGATGAGGAAGGCCAGCACGCCGGCTATCCAAATCCATTTGTGCGCCAATGCCTTGCGCTCGGGAGTGACCAGCACGCCGACGACGATCCCGAAGCCGAACACGGCCATGGAATACTTGGTCTCCAGGCCGACACCGCACAGCAGGCCAAACCACAGCCACAGCTTCTGATTGCCCGTCTGGATAATGCGAATGACGATCGAGGCGCAGCCCATCCAGATCAGCGGCTCGAAGACGTTCATGGTTAGCAGGTGCCCGTTGATGACGAACACCCCGGATAGAGCCGTGGCCAGCGCTCCCAGCCCCATGGCGTAACGCCGGCCGCCGAGCTGGTAGGCAATGTACCCGGTGAGGGCAACAATTCCGGCCCCGGCGAGCGCGGGCAACAATCGAATCGCCAGCAGCGAGGTGCCCAGCACGTTGCGAATAAACCAAGCGACCAGGCCGATCATGGGCGGCTGGTCAACGTAGCCCCAGGCCAGATGGCGGCCGCAGTCCAGGTAATACATTTCATCGCGAAAATAGCCGTAGCGATTGGCAGTCAGCAGATGCAACAGCAGCCGCAGGCTGGCAATGAAAGCGACAACCGCGAATCCGCTGGCATACCAGGGGACTGGGCTCTTGCGGTCGTTAGTCTGATTAATGTTGGGAGCCGTAGAGACCATCGCTTCTCTCCGCGAACAACATCCCATTCAGGATAGTACGGGATTGAAGGAAGATTGTTTCCGCGAAAAATAGCTTGAGCTCGAGTGCGTTGGAATCCCCGCTCGCACCGGCTAAGCAGTTTGCCGCAGAACTCGAAAAGCAGATCCCTCACCGGCTGAACTTCACCCCAACAAGCGCAAAAGCGGCGCTCGTCGGGGGCCCCGGTTCGCCGGGTTCGGGATGACAAATAAGAGAACTACGGCCTAACCAAAGCTGCGCTCCTTCAAAACATCAGGAAACACGAGTTTTCGCGGCAAAGATGTCTACTGATAATTCAGGCCAGCTCTCACGATCGCCCTGGCCTGCCCGGGCGACTCGAACACGTGTGCCTCCATCCCGGCCTTACGGGCACCCTCCACGTTGTTGGGACGATCGTCGAAGAAAAGCGTCCGATGCGGCTCACAACCCAGCGCATCCAGGCAGATGCGGTAGATTGCCGGATCCGGCTTGATGACACCATGTTCGCAAGACCAGATCTGAACTTCGAACTCGTCCAGCCAATCAAAGGTTTTACGCATATCGCACAGCAGGTCGGGAGGCATGTTCGACAGGATAGCTGTTCGAACTCCACTGGCCTTGATCTCACGCGCCAGGTCTAAAGCGTCAAGGTTCGCGCGCAGCCACATCTTGTTTTCCAGCTCGACGATGCGAGCCAACTGTGAGGGAGAGATCGATACACCGGCCGCATCGGCAAAGCGCTGCCAGTGCTGCTGGCAGTCGTGCCGGCCGCAGTCATATTCATCCCGAGTGTCGGAATAGAGCTGAAAGAAAGGGGGCTCCGTGACTCCGACGAGCGCGGCGAACTCCTGCCTTTCGGCAAGCGTAGGCGACTGACTCAACACGCGTCCATAATCGAAAATCACGACGTCCCAGCGTTTCGATTCCATTTATTCCATTTTCACACACGGTCAGGCCTTCGGCGTTATGCTGTTGTGCGGCACAGAATCGACCCCAGGTCGTTCTGTGGCTGAGGAGGAATGGTGAGCGCAAGCCCACAGAGTGGTCTTATTCACCTGCCGAGCAAGTATTCGGTTGAGCAAACCATGCAGCGGCTTGAGGCTCTGCTACAGGAACGCGGCATCACCGTGTTCGCGCGCATTGATCACAGCGGAGAAGCGGCGAAGGTGGGCTTGACGATGCGTCCCACCAAGCTGCTGATCTTCGGCAGTCCGAAGGGTGGGACACCGTTGATGCAGGCAGCGCCCAGCATCGCTATTGATCTGCCGCTCAAGGCTCTGTTCTGGGAAGACGCCGATGGGAAAGTCTGGCTCACGTACAACGATCCGGCCTACCTGCAGCACCGGCACAATGTTCCGCCGGAACTGCTGCCCAACATCGCCGGCGTGAGCGGATTGTTCACCAAGACTGTGGAATAAGAGTCACAGTTCTTAAGAGGCTGCGCGGGACAAGTCAAAAGCAGATCCCTTCCGCCTCGGGATGACAAGGATAAGAGGCGCTTAGACGCGGCGCTGAAGCGCCGCACTACCCGATCCTGCTGTTCCAAGAGATTGTTACCGTAGCTTCTTACGTCACCTTAAGCAGCAGGCAGGTCACGTCGTCATGTTGGGGAGCCGTACCCACGAAGCGATCCAGATCAGCCAGAATGCTGCTCAGCAGCATAGCCGGGGTCAGCGCCGTTCCCCAATTCAGCATCGTGATCAGGCGCTCCTCCCCGTATTCCTGCTGCTGATTATTTTCGGCCTCTACCACTCCATCGGTGAAAATCACCAGCCAGTCGCCGCTTTGTAGGGTGACCCTCCCCGATTCGTAAGGCACATTCTCCATGATGCCGAGCGGCATTCCCCCAGCTTCCAGCCGTTCAATGACGCCATTTTGCCGGCGCAACATTGGATTGTTGTGTCCCGCGTTGACGTAAGTCAGGCCTCGCGACACGGGATCGAACTCGGCGATAAATGCAGTGGTGAAACGGCGCCCATTCTGGCTGTTGCTGCAGGCATAGCGATTCATCCGGCCAACCAGTTCCGTCAAGCTGCCGGGAGTGGTGGAGAGCGTCTTCAGGCTTGCCTGAAAGGTCGCCATCAGCATAGCTGCGGGAATGCTCTTGCCGGCCACGTCGGCAACCGCCATCAAGTAGGTCTCAGCTTGCGAACCGGAATTCGGGCGAGCAAACACGTCGTAGTAATCACCCGCGACCGTGTTGGCCGGGCGCGTGGCAAATGCGATCTCCAGGCCAGGCACCTGGGGAGGTTCTGCCGGCAAAAGCCACGCTTGGATCTCCTTGGCGATCTGCAGATCGCGCTTCATCACCACGCGATCGGCAACTTCCAGGATCAGCAAGACGAGTAATAGCAGGCCTCCCCAAAAATGATTATCGAACCCCAGGATCTTGACCTGGCCATTGCCGCTTTGCCAGGTGGCTTCACCGCTGGGGAGACACAGCAGGATCAGGGCAATTAGCAGCAGGACGCGCCGTGGGGGAGTCAGTTTCAGCAGGATTGCCCAGAAGAACTGGCTCACCACGTTGAAAAAGTGCTTTCTGCGAGGCACGCCGGCAACCCGGCTGGAATCTACTTCATGCGAGTACAAGCGATAGCCGGAACGGGCGTCAGTCTGGAACTGAGACCAGAGCTGGTTGAGTTGCATTCCATCGGTGACGCGCTGCCAAAAGCGGTCCACGCGATGCATGAAGGGCTCAGCTTGGGGGTTCGCCCGTCGCGGCGGCTTGGCAACGGGTTGCGTCTTCTTAGCCATCGAGGGTCACCCTGGATTATAGAGTCGAATGCGCAGGCAAAGCACGGCCGCCAGGCGCGAAACACAACCTGGGGAGTTTAACCCTTTGAGAAGACCTTACTGATGCCGCTCAGGCTGGACTTGCTCGTCCAGGAAAGCCACGGACTGGACGCCCGATACCTCGAACCGCTTTCGGCAGCGCATATTCTTGCAGGCCACCAGGTCGTCGCGGCGAACCATGTAAGAACGCGCCTTGGCAAACTTGGCACGGTCCCGCTCATCGGCCCGGCCGGGAAGTTGACGCTTCTTGGTGCGAACGAACCAGCCTAGCTCATACTCGGCGGCTTGGTGACAGTGCGGGCAGTTCAAAGTTGATTTCCTGTTCTCTTGCCGTTCGTCGTAGAAGTCGCGCTCTTCCATTCCCGCCTCCGTTCCGGCAACCGGCATTCCGGTTCGCACCGTCTGTCTCAGCATTAGAACACAATCTCCGGCCTTCCGATGTGATAACAAAGCCCCCGGAAGAAGAGGGAGGCGCAGAAGCGCATCGCGAATGCGCCGAAGCGACAAAGGAGACAGCGGGAGGAGGTCTCCTTAATAAACCAAAGGCCCAGCGAGGAGATCACTGGGCCTTGTCCGTCTGCTAGGAAACCATGGCACGCAGGGGTGTGGGTATGAGGAGATGTACCCTGCTTTGCTTCGCCCGCCGATACAACTGACTGCTAATGGCGGTTGGTCTCTGCTATTGCTTGATGGCATAGTGCCACCGCCTGCTCCCGGTCGCAATCCCCTGATAGGCGTAGCAGCCTGCGTCTTTGGTTGCAGGGCTGGGTCGCTGTGCAATTCGTCCCAAAACAGCGTGGGGACGCCGGAAACGGTGCTATGATCCGCGCCAGGAGGGCTTACCATGCCTCTAGCCAGTCTGCTGTTGTTTTCCATGGTTCTGTCAGCGCCGGTAGCTCTCGTCCAGCCCGCCCAGCCGTGCAGCCGGTGGGAGCCGAACCGGGCAACTATCTGGCGAACGATAGCCGGAGCAATCCCCGCGCAGTCATTTCAACTTTCTCCGGCCACGCCGGCGGATGATATTGCGGTTACTCCGTCCGGCAATGTCTGCTACAAGATCCGTGCCTACATCTTTAAGCAAGATGACGATCACCCGCCGGAATTCGTGAGAAGCACCACCTGCGGACCGAACAAACCGCACACGAAAGATGCGGTCTGGCCGAAGGCAGGAGTGGTTCCGGCGGATTGAAGCCGCTAAAGCCTCGGGAAGCGACCGGTTGTGACGTCGACAGGAACCGTCGCGCCAAGACAGTGAAACTCAGGGGCTTATCGGCCCCTGAGTTATTCTTGAGGTGGGGAATTAGGCTGCTTTGGCTTCCACATTGACTGCTTTTGCTATCTGGCTCAGGGTTTTGTCCGCTTCCTGTTCCTCCTTCAGGGTCTGCTCCAGCAACCGGGCCATCTCGTTCTGCCCCAGCAGCTCGGCATAGGTGCGAACCGTACCGTAGCCGGCCATTTCGTAGTGCTCCACCCGCTGTGCCGCGCTGATAATACCAGCGTCCACCGTGCTGGGGTCGCCGCCCTGGGAAACGATTTCGTCGCCTTCCTTGATCACGCCCTTCATACCTTTGCAGGTTTCTCCCGAAGGCTTCTCGTTCAGCATCTGGAAGATGTGATCGAGCCGCGAGATCTGCTGCTGGGTAACGTTAAGGTGCTGCTGCAGAGCGTTCTTCAGATCGCTGTGCTGAGCCGCGTCGATCAGCTTAGGAAGTGCATCGGTAATCTGGTTTTCCGCGTCGTAAAGGTCACGCAATTCCTTCACGAACAGTTGCTGCAGGTTTTCCAGCTTCATCGAGAACAAAGCCATACTTCCTCCAAAAGTGAGATTTGTCAGGTGTGATGACACAGGAGTGGCTGGTGTTGGTTCGACGGCGGGAAGGAGATTGCTCAGGAGAGTTTTTTGGCAGGAAATATGGTTTTTCCGGGTTCAAGGGCAGAGTGCGACAAAATTCCGGCCGAGGCCCAGGCGAACCCTATTCCCCGCCGCTGACCTTGGGGGCGTACGGATTGTCGTCCACCACCTGCCAAACCGTATCCAGGACCGTTCCATCCACCCACTTCACTACGGCCACCGGATGATCGAGCAGGCGCGGTTTGGCCGGCTTGCCTCCGCAGATCTTTTCCACCTCGGCCTTGATTTCTTCGATGGGGCGGATCGGCAGTCCCTTGCCCTTCACCGCATCCAGCAGGTCCTGGCGCTTCGGGTTGATGGCAATGCCACGCTCTGTGGCGATGACGTCGACCAACTCACCGGGACCGGTGACGGTCGTAACCTCGTCAACAATCACGGGAATGCGATCGCGGAAGGAAGGCACCGCGAGGATAGTGCAGCCGGCAAACAGGCAGTTCTGCCAGCCGCCAATGCCGTGCAGCAGCCGGCCGTCGGAATGGGTGACCACATTGGCGTTGAAATGAACGTCTACTTCCGTCGCGCCCAGCACCGCTGCGTCGACCATGGAAGCGAAATTACCCTTGCCGTGAAAGTTATACGACGTGAACGGACTGGTCGGCACATGCCGCGGGTCGCTGGCGATAGAGCGCACAGCGTCAAGGTCGAAGGTCTGACCGTCGAGAATGTATCCGATGAGGCCTTCGTTCAGCAGATCGACCAGGTACTTGGTCGAGCCGCCGCGCACGAAACTCGCTTTCACGTTCGCCGCTTTCATCATGCGGGCAAGATAGTCGACGAAGGCCAGCGCGATGCCGCCGGCGCCCGCCTGGAAGGAAAATCCGTCACGCATGATGCCGCTGTCGCGCAAGAATCGGGCAACCAGCTCCGAAATCCGCAGGCGGTCGGGACTGCGCGTGATCTGCGTGGTGCCACTGACGATCTGCGAAGGATCGCCGATGGAATCGACCTGGACCACATAATCAACGTTGTTGCCCTGGATCTGCCAGGGAATGCAAGGGAACGGCACGAGATTGTCAGTGACCACGATGACGCGATCGGCGTAAACCGAGTCGGCCAGGGCGAAGCCCAGCGATCCGCAGGCCGACTTGCCGTGCGAGCCATCGGCATTGCCGAAGAAGTCGGCGGTGGGCGCGGCGATGACCGCGATGTCGATGTGAACCTCGCCATCCTGCACGGCCTGCCAGCGCCCGCCATGCGAGCGCAACACGCCCAGCCCGCGCATGTGGCCGTGCGAGCAGTAGTCGCCCAGCGGGCCGTTCATGCTGCCTTCGATGTGATGCACTGCGCCCGATTTCATCAGGTCGATCACCGGCTCGTGGCAGGGAAACGACGCACTGGGAAACCAGACGAGGTCTTTCGCGCCCATGCGCGCAGCCGTTTGCAGTGCGGTCAGTGCGACCCGGTCGCCATTGCGCAGGTGATGATGACTGCTGATGGTCATGCCATCGCGCAGCCCGCAAAGCTGGAGCGCCGTTTCAAGATCGGGTACCCGCTTGTCGCCGTTGGCCGGATAGTCGCTGTTGCTGCGGATGGGCGGACCGGCCTTATGACCGGTGGCCGATGCGCGTTTACGCCTTTATACGGCGTCTGCTCGCAGCCGTTGACCGTCGTCGGCACGCGGCGGCCGGCGGCGTTCGTGACCAGCCCTGTCGCTACCCCCGCGCTCATGATTGCGCTCCTGACGCCGGATCATTGCCGGCGATCCCCATCTGCCGGGCTCGTGCGACCAGTTTCAATGCCCGCTGCACCACCGGCGCATCAATCATCTTCGATCCCAGGCTGACGACTCCGAGGCCGCGCGTCTGCGCTTCGTCGTAGGCGGCCACGATCGCTAACGCTTTTTCCAACTCCGACGGAGTGGGAGCGAAGGCGCGGTGGATGATCTCGATTTGAATGGGATGCAGGCAGCCCATGCCTTCGAAGCCCATGGCGCGGGAAGCCTCGCCCCAGCGCAGCAGGCCGTCGTTGTCTGCCACGTCGCCGTAAACCGAGTCGATGGCCTGCACGTGCGCGGCATGAGCGGCATTCGCCACCCGCTGACGCGCGTACAGCGATTCGGTTCCTTCAGGGGTCTTCGCCACCCCGAGGTCGGCGGTGTAATCCTCCAGCCCAATGGTGATGGCGGCAATGCGATCGGAAGCTTTGGCAATGGCGAAAGCATTCTCGATGCCGAGGGCGGATTCCAGAATCGGCATCAGCCAGATCGGGCGAGTGATCCCGGCATTCTTCGCGATCGATTCCATGGCTCCGACAGCGTCAGATATCTGTTCCGGCGTCTCTACTTTCGGAATAAGTATGAGGTCGGGAGATTGCGGGACGATCTCTTCCAGATCGGCTAAGCCCAGTGGCAGCTGATTGATGCGAACCATGCGTTCGGCTGCGCCGAAATCCACAGCCCGCAGGGCGTTGCGCACCAGCAGCCGCGCCGTGTCCTTTTCCGCGAAGTGCACCGAGTCTTCCAAGTCGAGAATGATCGCGTCGGGCGCGTGCAGTCCGGCATTGATGAAGTATTTCGGCTCATTGCCTGGAAGATACAGACGCGAGCGGCGCAAGCGATCGCGCGGCGATGGCGCAGGCAGGACCACGGGTTCGGGCAGTGCGGATTTGCCCTCGCCTAATCCGGCACGGCGAACTGCTGCTTCGATGCGGGCTGCAATGACAAAGGGCAGCGCTCCCTCATCGACGATGTCGAGGCGCGCATGTTCGACACCGAGAATCTGCAACACGTCGCGTGCCTGTTGGCGGATGGCCTCGCCGTAATAGAGATCCACGCGCGAGCGCAGGCTGATCTCGATGCCGCCGCTGGTGCGCTGCTTCGAATGTGACATGCAGGTCGGAACGTACATCGCTGCCCGCACGACCGGCCTCGCCTCGGCGCAGTGCGCTAGTTTCTGCCGCTGCCGGCATAGGCCGTCTCCACGCGGGCGCCAAGTTTCGCCAGAATGGCGTCGGTCATCTGCAGTGGTCGAAGCCGCGCCCTGGGCGAGCGACTTCGCGCCGCCTGCGAGGCGCATCATGTCGTATGTACGCACGTTGCCTTCGGCCACGACGGCAGCGATGGCAGCCCGAATCTTCTCCGCCTTCTCGTTCTCGCCGATGTGGTCCAGCATCATCGCCGCCGAAAGAATCATGGCGATAGGATTCACAATTGGGGGATCCAACTCGGCATATTTCGGAGCCGAGCCGTGCGTCGGTTCGAATACCGCGACCTCTTCGCCGATGTTGCCCGACGCCGCGAAGCCAAGCCCACCGACCAGTCCGGCGAAGGCGTCGCTGATCACGTCACCGAACAGGTTGCTGGCGACGATCACGCCGTAGTCTTCCGGATTCTTCGTGAGCCACATGGTTTGCGCATCGATGTTAGTGGACCATAGCGGAATGTCGCTGTACTGCTTCTGCACTTCCTTGGCGACCTCTTCCATCATGCCCGAAGTTTCGCGCAGCACGTTCGGCTTCTCGCAGATGGTCACGGACTTGTAACCGAACCTACGCGCATATTGGAAGGCTGCTTCGCAAATGCGTCGCGCCGCCGGACGGGTGATGATGCGCACGGAAATTGCCAGGTCTTCGCCGGCAACATTGGCGAACGGCTTGAACTTTGAGTTCGTGCTCAGCGCATCACGCACCGGCTGTGGTGGGTTGGTCCATTCCACCCCGGCGTAGAGACCTTCGGTGTTCTGGCGGAAGACCACGACATCGACCTTGGGCTCTTCGAAGCCGCCCGCAGGTTTCTTGCGAATGAAGTTCAGCGGATTGCCGGGAAACGACAGGCAGGGCCGCATGCAGATGTCGAGATTGAACTTTTGCCGCATGGAAACGATTGGGCTGAAGTATTGATGGCCTTTGCCTCTCAACGCCGGAGTCAGTTCGGCCTCGGCTTCTTTCTTGGGCTTCGAGGTAATGGCGCCGAAGAGGCCGACCTTGTGCTCTTTCAGCAACTCGAGGGTGCGCTCGGGTAGAGCGATTGCCTTGCTTGATCCAGCACTCCCAGCCAATGTCGGCGTGAACGTACTCGGCCTCGAAGCCGACCGCGTCGAGCACGCGAATCGCCTCGGGAAGCACCTGATTGCCGATGCCGTCTCCGGGCATGGTTACGACGGTGTGTTTTGCCATAATTCCAACTCCTGGACTAACGTCCGTCACCTGAGGTGAGGGCTCAAACTCAATTAAGCTGTCATCCCGACCGAGGGCTTCAGTCCGAGCGGAGGGAGCCGCTTTCAGCATCCCGCATAACGCCGCCAGGAAGCTTGAAACGGGTTGGCCCGCGAGTTATCCCACAACGTGGGACGCATTTAACCCCGGCCGCAGCCTTGGCGAGCCCCAGCTTTCGGCTGACCAGATTCTCCACTCCGCCCGCGATCACCAGTGACTGCGGCACGCTGCCCAGCGGCGGAAAGGCGAACTGCTCGCCTGCATAACTTATAGTGCTGGCCGCAAAGTCGACTTCGATCAGCTCGCCCGGAATGATGGTCTTCTCCTTGCTCGCAACCTCCGCAGCAAACTTCTCGCGCAGACGTTTCACCAACTGCGGCGTTTCGATGCACAGGAAGCCGTTATTGAAAGCGTTGCGCAGGTAGGTCTGCGAGAAGCTGCCCGCAATCACCAGCGGAATGCCTTTGCACTTCAGCGCCGTCACGGCCTGCTCGCGGCTGGAGCCGGTGCCGAAGTTGAATCCGCCGACCACGAACGTCGCCTTCCTGCGTACGCTCGGCGAATTGCGGATCGTAGTTTTCCATCACCACGCGCGCCATCATCTCCGGCGTCATGTCTTCGCGATAGGTGTAGTCCTTGCCGTAAATGCCGTCGGTGTTGAGATTGTCCTGCGGGGAGAAAGACCAACCGGCCGCGAACGCTGGCGGGAAAACCAGGAAGGATCTCGACTCTTCTCAGCGGAAGCCGTCGCGGCCGGAAATTCCTCGAAGCGCGGTGTTAGCTCGGCGATATTGCGTCTGGCCGGGCCCGCAGATGTAGCCTGCGACGGCCGACGCCGCCACGACTTCTGGACTGCCGAGATAGCACTGCGCGTCGCGCGAGCCCATGCGGCCTTTGAAATTGCGATTGGTGGCGGAGATGCCGACCTCGCCCGCCTCGAGCAGCCCCGTGCCAAGGCCGATGCACGGTCCACATCCCGAAGGCAACGGCTGCGCTCCCGCGTCGAGGAAAGTCTGCCAGATGCCGCGCTTCTCGGCTTCTTCTTGTACCGAGCGACTGGCCGCGGCGAGATAGAATTTCACGCCATGGGCGACATTCTTACCCCGCAAGACCTTGCTGCTGCCTCAAGATCTTCCAGCCGCGAATTCACGCAGGAGACCAGATAAGCCTTCTGGATCGCAACTTTCTTTTTGGCGATCTCAGCGACCGACTGCATCACCTGCACCGTATCCGGTCCAGAGACGTGCGGCGTGACTTCGCCAAGATCGAGAACGATGCGCCCGGCATAGACCGCGTCTTGGTCGGGGGCGGGAGGATTCTTGCGCCACGCGCCAAACTTCTCTTCCGGAATCCGAGTGACACCCTGCGCTCGCAGCTCGCGATTGCGCGCTTCCAGATACGCCAAGCGTGATCTCGTCCACGGGAAACCAGCCTACCAGCGCACCCCACTCGGTGGACATGTTGGCGATGCTCAGGCGCGCGTCCATGCTGAGCGAAGCCACGCCCGGTCCGGTGAATTCAACGGCCGCGTTCAAGACTTCTTCCTGGTTGTACAAGCCGCACAAAGTGACGATGACGTCTTTGCCGGTGACGCCCGGCGCCAGCTTGCCTTCGAGAACCACCTGCACGGTACGCGGAATCTGCCACCAGAATTCGCCGGTTGCCCAGATGGCAGCCGCGTCGGTGCGAACCACAGGCGTGCCAATCGCGCCCAGCGCTCCGTACATGTTGGAGTGCGAATCGGAGGCGACGACGAAACGTTCCCGGCAGCACGTAACCTTTCTCCACCATGATCTGGTGACCGATGCCCGTGCCCGGCGGATAGAAGTCGATGCCATGCTCGCGCGCGAAGGCCTCCATGCTGCGGTACTTCGCCAGGTTCGACTCTTCCGTGTTCTGAATGTCGTGATCGGCAGTGAAGACCGGCTGCGCGGGATCGTGAACTCGCGTCAGCGCCGATGGCCTTGAACTTCTTCATCACCGCCGAAGTGTTGTCGTGGGTCATCACATGGTAGGGACGGATGGAGAGGAAGTCGCCCGCGCGCAGCGGACGGTTCGGCCCCTCGGACATGTGAGACTGCGCGATCTTTTCAACTATGGTCTGCGCCATCAGTGACCTCCGCCCACAGCAGCGCGATCTGCTTTGAACAGCCTCATCAGATCGCTCACGCTCGCCTGCTTCTCCAGATTCCAGATCGCGTCCATGGCGCGGCGACGCGCCTCGCGCGACATGACCGGCCCGGCCAGCGCTTCGAACTTCTCTTCCACTTCCTTGTCAGTCAGGGGATTGCGCGGATCGCCTTTGGGATAGTCGAGTTGCTGCGGTAAATTCGCGTCCGTCGATGGTGTGAATCCTGACAATCACGCGCTGCAACGCCGGGAAAAAGCTTCTCGATTTCAGGATCGGCCGACGACTACGATCTTGCTGAGTTGCTCCCGGATCATCGGGTCCATGATCTTCGCCGGCGTGAATTGCAGCGGAGTTACCTGCCGCTCGGCAATGGCAGCAGCGATCACGTACGGCAGCGAATGGTCGGCGGTTTCCTTGGTATGCGGATCGTACTTGCTGGGATCGCTCAGGATGTCGGCCCCGCGCGCCGTCGTGCGAATGTGCACCTTGGCGATATCGTGGGGCTTCAGATCGTGATCTTTCACCAGCGCCAGCACGGCCGAAATCGGGGTGTGGGTCAGCGCCTCGGTAGGAAATGCCTTCATCCCACATTGTGTGATACGCCAGGAATCGCCCAGCCCGTCGGTAAGAACGTTCAGCTTCCACTCCGGGCCGAAGCAGTGCGCCAGGCCTTCTTTGCCGTCGATAACGTGCTCCGGGCCGGTGTAGCCTTTTGCCGCCAGCAACGCAGCCAGCATTCCACTCTGCGTGGCCATGGGATCGACCGTGTTCTTCATCATGGTCAGCTTGCCGGCAGTGACTGCGCCCAGGGTGGCGCGCGCGCTGGCGCTGATGCCGATGGCGTGCTGAATCTGCTCTGACGTGAGGTGCAGCATGCGGCCGGCGACGATCGGCGAAACGAAAGCCGTCAGCGTAGCATGATGCCAGCCGCGCTCGCGAATGCCGGGGAAAGCCGCTTCGCACAGCCGCATCTCGAATTCGTGGCCGAGAACCAGGCCGACGATCAGCTCGCGCCCATCGCTGCCGGCGCGTTCGCAGGCGGCGATCGCAGCGGGAAAGATGTCGGAGGGATGCGAGGGGTCCTGCTTCCAGTAGATGTCGTTGTAGTCCATGCAGCGAATCATCAGCGCGTTGGCCAGCGACGCGGAGACGGCGTCCATCTGCTTGCCGCTGCCGATCAGCGTGGCCTTGCCCGGACCGGCGATTTCGTCCAGAACTTCGAGGGCGATGGTGACATCATGCTGCTGATATCCGCCGAGAGCGCAGCCCATGCTGTCGAGCAGGAAGCGCTTGGCCTGATAGACGGCGTCGGATGAGAGTTCCTCGAACTTCAGGCTGGCTGCCCATTGCGACATAGTCGCGGTGATTGTGGGTTTGCTCGGCGTCTTGGTTTGGACTGTGGTGGTCGCCATGGAAATCATCTCCGTCGCTTACTTGGCCAGGTTCTTGAACGGCAGGAACGCCATGAAATCGGCGTGATGCACGATGTAAGCCTCAGTGGTGCGCTTCACCAGATCGCCTTCGGCGGCGTGCGCCGCGATGATGTGGCAGACCGCGTCGGGCACGCCGCACTCCATGGCCAGGGCCACGCCCGTAAAAGGATGGCGCAGCAATTCGCCGCGCTTGCTCTGCCGAGTTTTGCCGTCCACGTTTTCGTATTCCAGTAGCTTGCCCACGTCGGCAAGAATGGCGCCGGCAATGACGGTGTCCATGTCGATAGGCAGCGCGCGGCCCATGAACTCGATCATGCTCTCGGCGGCCTTGCGCGCGATGTGTACCACGCAGCGCTTGTGCTCCATGAAGGTCGTGGGACAGTTCGGCACCAGCAAGCGTGAACGGGATGCGATTCAGGTCGTCGGGCGTAAGCGGGCTCAGCTCAAGCGCTCTCTGCCAGGTCTTCGTGACTTGCTCGCGCAGCTCAGCTGACTTGATCCACTCGATCTCAGGCCAGAGTTTGAGGACTGCATCGCGCATGGGTTTCCTTCGCCGGCGAGCGGCATAATGCCCATGATTAGCAGGGCTAAGTTCCGCTGAGGGGCCAAACAAGTATTCGTATCATTTTGCGTCGCAGCAGAGCTATGACATGCGTCACAGAGCGTGAGGGAGGTGGTTACCACGATGAATTTGCAGCAAACGGGGGATTCCGACTCCAGAATTGGCGCCATTCCATCGAATGCGCATTAGAAACGTGAGATTCCGCTTCACATCGTCCAGGTGACGTGCTCCAGCTGGTTGGTGATTTCTTCCGGCGGAGTTTCGGGCGGGAAGCGCATAGGCTTGCCGATCACGACCTTCAGTTGGCCCGGCCGCGCGATCTTGTGGCCAGCCATTTTCATCTCGTAGAGGCCGTCGATTCGTAGAGGCAGCACCGGAATGTTCAGCCGCGCTGCCAGCATGCCGACCCCGGAGCGGAAGGGCTGCGGCTTGCCATCGGGCGTCCGCACGCCTTCAGGATAGACCAGGACGCTGTAGCCGCGATCGACCGATTCGCCGGCATAGGCGAAGCTCTCGCGCACTCCCGACTGCTGGGGCAGCGGAAATACGTTGAACAGCGAGACGACAAGGTAGTATCCCACTTTGTAGGACAGGCGCAGGAAGGGATTCCACGCCTGTGGAGGGCGCCACATCTCCCACAGCAACTCTCCCCACATGCCGACCGCCAGTTTGCGGCGCAGGCGCGGCGGCAACGCGAGCAGCGCAAAGCCCACGTCGATATAGGTAACGTGATTGCAGCTGATGAGAAGCGGAGCCATCGACATCGCGCAGGTTCTCGCGGCCGATGAGTTTGGGATGCGCCATGATCATGGTCGCCGGCCAGGTCAGCAGGTAATAGATGAAAGTGCGAATCCAAGTGATGGGCCAACGCTGCGCCCAGCGTGGATAGCGGTATCCGCTCTGCGGCGATTTCTGCGGCTCATGCAGCAGACGCTCCAGATCGCCCACCGTGCTGACTTTGGTGAAATCGGCGTCGTTCAGGTCGACCTGATAACGGTCTTCCAGAGCGCTCATCAGCTCGACGCGGTCCATCGAGTTCAGGTTCAGATCGCCTTCGAGCTTGGCATCGGGAGCGAGCGCAGCCGAACTAAAGTTGCGTCCGGTAATACGAGCAATCATGTCGGCAAGCGCACCTTGCGAAGCTGCGGATCGCGACATTGCCGGAAGCGAAATGCTGCTGCACGGCTTGCTGGATGATTGCAGTCTTGGGCTTTTGCGTAGGCGTGCGCGGGAAGTCCTGCTCCGGCCAGATCAGCCAGCGCCGCATCTGCTGGTAGTCGGCGAGATGGCGATTAGCGCGTTGCACGACCGCCTCCGGACCCGAACTAGCTGGCGGGTTCGGCGTTTGGCCTGTTCGAGGCGCGGGGTTGGTGGAGTCGCGCAGGATGAGGACGGCGCAAGGCTCAGCATTGCCTCCTTGCTCCAGGCCGACGACAACGCAATCGCGGACTTCGGGCTGCTGCCGCAGAGCAGCTTCCAGGTCGTCGGGATAAATGTTCATCCCTTCGCGAGTGACGATGACGTTCTTCCGGCGCCCCTTGAAATAAAGATTGCCTTCGGCGTCGAGCTCGCCCACGTCGCCGGTGCGAAACCACCCTTCATCCGTCAGCACCGGCTGAAGCTGCTTTGCCTGCCAATAACCGGCAGCGACGTTAGCGCCGCGCACCAGGATCTCGCCGTTTTCGTCGAGCTTGATTTCGCGGCCCTCCAGAACTTTGCCGATAGAGCGCTTGCCCGTGCGGAATGGATGGTTCAGCGAGATGAGCGAAGTAGTCTCGGTGAGGCCGTAACCTTGGATTACCACGAAGCTCAGGCGCTGCCAGAACTCTTCGGTCTCGGCGTCGAGCGCTGCGCCGCCCGAGATGAAAGCCCAGAACTTCCAGCCGAACTGATTATGGATGCGGCGGAATCGCCACCAGCGCTTCACGAAGTGCTCGCCCTTCGCAGATTGGAATTGACGCTGAAACCACGACTGCCTTCCGGCCGCCTCCATGGTCGCGCTCGATCTTGTCTTTCAGCGATTCCATCAGACGCGGAACGGCGACGACCACCGAGACGCGCTCCTTCTTGATGACCTGCAGAACTTCGGAGGGGTTCAGCGTGTCTTGAAAGATCACGGTCGCAGCCAATAGTTGGGGGAGAAAGATGCCAAGGAACTGTCCGAAGACGTGGCTGAGCGGCAGCAGATTCAGGAACCGTAGCGGATGGAAGATGTGCTCGTAGCGCAGATACTTCCCGATTTCGTGCTCCAGCGGCTCCAGATTAGCTAGAACGTTGCCATGCGAGATGACCACTCCGCGCGGCTCGGCGGTTGTGCCTGAGGTGAAAACGATCTGCACGATGTCGTCGCGAGTGAGCTGCGGCGGAGTGACGGGCGAATCATCATAGGCAGCGAGGTGATCGCGCAGTGACTCCAGAGGAAGAGAAGTTAAGCCGGGAATCTGATTCAGCGGCGAGCCGACGCAGAGCTTGGCATCCACTTGCTGGGCAACGCGCTCGGCGAAGTCGGGAGCAGCAATCTTATCGATAGGAACGACCACGACACCACGCAACAAGCATCCGAAGAAAGCGACAACCCATTCGGCACAGTTCTCGCCCCAGATCAGGACCTTGTCGTCCCTGACGATGCCTTGGGCTTCGAGCATCGCGAGCGAACCGGTGGGAGTTGGTAAGAACCTCACCGTAAGTCCAGCGCTGCCTCCGGTAGCCGCGACGATGGACGTAGGCTACTTCGCGCGCGTGGCGACGGAAGTTGTCGAGATAGTCCAGGATCGTGGTGCGCGCCATCCGTTTCAGTTTAACCGTTGCGGCGGCTGCGTCCCGTCGGCGCGGCTTGGAACAGGACTGAAGCGTTGGGCGAA
The DNA here is from genome assembly GCA_963833305.1 of uncultured Acidobacteriaceae bacterium. GTDB lineage: Bacteria > Acidobacteriota > Terriglobia > Terriglobales > Acidobacteriaceae > Bog-257. Next base: position 594,672 of record CAWHXN010000006.1, read on the forward strand.
GTTGCGCAGGAAAATATCTTGTGCCCGACGCAGGCGCCCGATTAGGCGCTTCGGCGTTTTGGCCGCGCGGCTGCTTTTGTCAAGGTTCGAAAGAGAACGGCGGCTTGCTTCACTTCGGGCCTGGAGATGCCACAGTGGAGCTGCTTGCCTTCGCGCTGGGTCAATACCATGCCTGCGGTTCGCAAGATGGAAAGATGCTGGGAGAGATTCGCCTTGGAAATACCCAGTCCAGCCTGTAGCTCTGAGGACCACCGTTCCTTACGGGCAAGCAGATCGATCAGCTGCAGACGGGTTGGATTGGCGAAGGCCTTGCAGAGATTCGCTTGCCGCTCGTAGCGGTCGTGGCCAGAATTCGAACTCTTCTTCATCAGCCTGCCCTCCGAGTGCCCGAGAACCGTAGCCGCTCTCGTTGAGCCAAAATAGCTGGCAGCCTTCCTCAGACCGTAAGGCGCGTTACGGACAAAGGAAAATTAGGGCAGCGGCCAGAAAGTTTCGAAATCGCTTAACTGAGAAAATACCACTAAGGACAAGCGAGTCCTATCCCACAAAACGGGGGGCTAACTCTGAAGTAAACCGGACAAGCTATAAGGGTTTGGCCGCTCTCGGCCGGTCTGGAACCCCCGGGGAGTCTGGCTTCGAGAGTGAGGCTTCCGAATTCCTCTAAAGGCTTCCAGGTAATGGCCGATGGGAATGGTGATCGAGAAGATCTCCTTCTAACTAAATTGTCGGTGCTCTGTCCCAGCCAGGACGCGCGATTCTGGCTGGGATCTTTCCTGGAACACGCCTCCTTCCGAACGAGTTGCCACGCTTGGGGATACGATAGAAGGGGATGCTGGAAGACACTTCCTCTGTGGTGACGTATGCCGATCTGGAGCGCCTCTTGCACGAAGCGCAGAGCGCCGCTCCCAGCCCCGCCGAAGGCATTTTGGGATCAAATTCCGTCAGTTGGAAGGTCAATCGGGAGTCTGCGCTGTTCCTTGCTGCCGGCCGGGCCGCGCTGCTGCAACTCTCCCATCCCTGGGTTGCCGCGGCTATTGCAGAACATTCGCGAACTTTGCGCGACCCTATCGGCCGGTTTCATCAGACCTTCCGCACAATGTTCACCGTGGTTTTCGCCCCAACGGAGGCCGCTATAACGGCGGCTCGGCGTTTGTACCGTAGACACGATTCCATTCGCGGCAATTTGCCTGAGGCGACTGGCCGTTTTGTCGAGGGTAGTTCCTACCAGGCAAACAACATTGCGGCGCTTCGATGGGTTTACGCAACCCTGGTAGACAGCGCTCTACTTGCCTACGAACTCGTCTTGCCCGCGCTCACTCAGGTTGAGCGCGAGCAGTACTTTATGGAAAGCCTAAAGACCGCGGCTTTATTCGGAATTCCTCGGGACTGCCTCCCGCAAGACTGGAACGCGTTCCAAGACTATTTCGCAGCCACTCTCCAGTCAGACATCGTGGGAGTAAGTTCGACTGGCCTCCAACTGGCCAGCAAGCTACAGGCAGGCGCGGGCCTGCTGATCCGGCCACCTTTCTGGTATGGCGCAATGACTACTTGCCTGTTGCCGGCGCGGTTGCGCAACGAGTTCCAACTTCCCTATGGAGACCGAGAACAGAACTCGGCGGAACGAGCGCTGCGCTGGCTCCGGCAGATCTATCCTCGTCTGCCCGCCAGCCTGCGATTTGTAGGGCCGTATAACGAGGTCCAGTCCCGATTGCACGGAAGGTTGCGCCCGAGCCTCGCCGTATGTCTAAGTAATAGGTTTTGGATCGGTCAATCGTCCCTCCTAAGTTCGGCCGATCCCGGCTGACATCGACGCCTGTATCGCGTTCGGGCTTTCCTTCCTGGACTAGCGGAGACGTCCCACATTTACCGCTAATTCGGTGTAGCATGTATGCCAACAGCGTTCCGGTACGTGGGGACCATCACCAGATTCGCAGGAGCGACGCCATGAATGTTCTCCTTCTGTCCATGCCCGACTCGTTCGAGCATATGCCGACCGTAGCGGTGCGGATGCCGAATGGGGCCTTGTGTTCGCTGGCGGGAAATCTTGACTCTCATCACCAGGTCGCCGTAGCCGACCTTATCCTCGTCCAGCAAAACGTTCGCGAAACCGTCGAACGCTTGATGCTCGAACATGCTCCCGATGTCGTGGGTTTGTCGGTCATGACATTCCAGCGCAAGACCGCGCTGCGGATCATCGAACTGGTGCGCTCGCTGCACCCTGACGTACGCATCGTGGTTGGCGGCTATGATCCGAGTCTGGCGGCCGACGCCTACATGGCGCAGGGCAGCGGCGTCGACTACATTGTGCGCGGCGAAGGAGAAGTCACCTTTCGCGAATTGCTCCGCGCGATGGAAAGTGGCCATGGCTTCGAAAAAATCCTTGGACTTTCCTATCGGACTGACGACGGCTGGCGTGAAAACCCGTCACGGCCGGTCCACAGCCTTGACGGCGATGAGATTCGCCTGCCAAAGCGTGATGCTCGTGTGCTGAGCGGCTACACCATGATGGGTCGCCAGATTGACGTGGTGGAAACTTCGCGTGGCTGCACTTTTGATTGCGGATTTTGCTCGATTATCGAAATGCGCGGCCGCAACTTTCACACCTACGCCTTTGATAGGGTTTTGGCCGATATTCGTGATGCCCGCGATCACGGGGCCCGGGCCATCTTCATCGTCGACGATAACATCAGCCTCAACATCAAGCGCTTCGAGGCGCTTTGCCGTGCCATTATCGATGCCGGCCTGAACGACATTGCTTACACGGTGCAGGCGATGACATCTCCTATCGCCATGCATGGCGACACCTTGGCGCCGCTGATGCGAGAAGCCGGCTTTCGCTACGTGTTCCTCGGTATCGAAAATATCCTGCAGGACGATCTGCAATTCCTGAAGGCCGCCGCCAAGAACGAGTTTCGCGAAAATGGGCTAGCGACGGGGAACGCTTCGCTTCGGGCTATCGATTTCCTGCACCAGAACAAGATGTATGTGGTGGGCGGCCTGATCGTGGGCAATCCTGACGATACCCGCGAGTCGATCAAAGCCAATCTGGATTTCGCCAGCAAATATGTGGACTGGCCCTACATCCAGCATCCCACGCCTTATCCGGGCACGCCGATGACGAAGGATTTTCGCGCCCGTAATTTGATCATGATCGACCGCCTGGAAGAATATGACGGCACGACGGCCGTGGTTGCCACCCAGCACCTACAGCCGGAAGAGATCGAATATGAAAGGTGGCGCGCCGAGCGCTGGATGAAGACCCGGCATATGCCCGCAGTCATCGCCCAGGAACCATGGTTCGTGCTGCGCAACTGGTGGAAGATGCTGTCGCACACGTTCCGCGGCAGTAGTATCAAGTCAGTGCTTGGATTGGAGAGTGATCGCAAGGTTTTCGAGCGGTATCGGGGTATCCGAAGGAGTGAGCGCGTTTATCTCTGAATTCTCTGGCCTGCTCTGAGCGAGCGCCTTTACGCTGATTTGTTTCTACTGTTCCACCGCTGCCCAATCGCTGTATAAATTCAACAGGTCTCCTTTCCATGTTGCCAGGCTCCCACCCCCAAGAAAAGAAGGCGGGGCTCGCTCACTGGGCGAACCGCGTACTGGAAGAATGCGACAACGCCAGCCAGAGTTTCGCCGCCGATCCGGTGCACGACCTGCGAGTGGCTATTCGCCGCTGCCGTTCCATGGCAGACGGCTTCCTCTCTGTTGATCCTGATCCCGCGTGGAAGCAAATGAAGCGGCTGGGCAAACCGCTATTCAGCAGCTTAGGCGATCTGCGCGACAACCAAGTGATGGGGGAATGGGTGGAGAAACTGTTGGCGCCAGCCGACGCGGCTCGCCAGAGCTTGTTGGACTCGCTGGCTCACAAGGAGACCGGCCTGAAAGTAGCAGCTCAGGAAGCGCTGGCACAATTCGACCGCAAACATTGGACAGCATTGAACGCCCATCTGGCAAAGCGTACTGACAGCGTGCCGCTGGAAGGTCTGGTGTTTCAGCATCTCGCACTGGAACGCTGGCAAGAAGCGTATGAACTGCACCGCCAGGCGATGCGAAATCGCAGTCAGGTGGGCTATCACCAGTTGCGAATCGGAATCAAACGGTTTCGCTACACGGTGGAGAACTTCCTGCCCCAGCGGCACGAGAAGTGGACCAGAGATCTGCGGGACTTGCAGGACGCCTTGGGTGAGGTCCATGACTTCGATGTCTTACGTGGCATGATTCGATCGCACTCAGAGATTCCTGCCGATGAGCGGGGACGCTGGATCAGGCGAATCATCGAAGAACGGCAGAATCGTCTCGATTTCTATCGCGAGAAGATGCTGGGTAAGAACTCGCTGTGGCAGGTTTGGCGTTCTGAACTGCCAAGTGGAGCGGAACTCGAGCAGGCGGCGTCGGAGAAGCTCAGGAGCTGGGCGTCTTTTCTGGATCCCGACCCGGCACACTCCGCCTTCGTCACCCAGATCGCACTTCAACTTTACGATCAGCTCTCCCAGAACCAGCAGGCTGCTTTCAGGCCTGAGGATCGGCGCATTCTTGAGGCGGCCGCTATTCTGCACGAGGTGGGACGAAGCAAGAGCACGAACGGACATCAAAAACGAAGCTATCGCATGATCCTCAAGCTGAAACCGCCGCTAGGCTGGACTGCCGACGAGTTGCATTGCGTAGCAGCGATTGCGCGATATCATCAGGGCGCTTTACCCCAGATCGGCGACTCCCACTTTGTGGGACTCAGCGCCAAGCGCCGGTCCCAGCTATTTCCGCTTATAGGGATACTGCGGCTGGCGAATGCGTTCGATTTCAATCACGATCGAAGTATCGCTCGCATAACCGTCGGGCGGGAAAACGGTACGTTGATTCTAAGCGCTCAAGGACTACAAGAAATAAGCCCCAGCGCGGAACGCATCGCTCGGGCCCGATATCTTCTGGAAACGACCTACCAGATTCCCATCGTGATCCGTTCTCTGCCGGCGAAGGCGGCAGCTCCCTCGCGCGCGGCCACACGCAGACCGCTCAGAGCAGGAGTTTCATAACCTGCAGCTTAAGCAGCCGGATTCTTGCTCTTGTCTTTTTTCTTGTAGGGGTCACCAACAAACACGAAAGGATACTTACTCAGGGCCTTAACATCTCCGGCGGCGGCATATCGTTCGACCTCGGCCATCAGATCTGAGGCCTCGTCTTTGGGCATATTCTTGGTGGCTTGCCAGAATTTGTCAGGAAAAAACCAGATGCGCTTGCGATGATCGACTTCCGTAGTATTGTCGGCAATAGACTCCATGCAACCCCTCCCACAATGTGAGACATGCTGGGAACTGATTAGTTTGTTCTTGTATGAAGGACCAGTCTTTGAAGATTTCTTACCACCCCTTATTATGAACCGGCGCCTGTAGCTTGTAAACAAGTCTGGCGGGCGAAACCTTTCCGTTTCCCAAAACTGCTTACGCCTTCGGTGCAAGTGTAAGAAAGTGCTAGGGGAGGAGATTACGGGGAGCCCTGCGAGGAAAATGTAAATCGTGCTGGAAATGTAGTGAGCGCCCTTGATCGGAGATGGGCGAGATCCACGATGGCGGGCGGCTTTTTTGTCAATCGAGCGTACAGAGAGATGCCCCAGGTTTTTGGTATCACAATGTGGGATAGTCGTTTTCATTGGCGTGCGCGCGTAAGTGCCCGCATTTTAGTTCGACGTTCGATGAGGACGCTACGCTGACAGCAGCTTGCCAGGCGAAACAAGACGGTCGGCCATCCTCGTTTCATATGGCATTGCGAGGGATCGCTCTCCTGATACACCAGCGGGTCAGTCGACATGTCGCGAGAACACGACGAAACCTTCTCGTAGGTCGGCCTGAGATCAGGGCCGTATCGTCAATCTACGGACGGCAGTGAAGTTGCCGCTGTTCAGCAGTCGAGACAGCACTAACCGATCACAACAGAAAAAAGGTCGCGGATTGAGTCTGGCCTTACGTCGTTTCCGCTGAGCAAACAGCCGAATTTTAAATGCTGCAGGGCCATCCCCTGGAAATGATTTTCGCCGGCGACGGATACGCCGTGTTGTTCCCTTCGAAGTATGGCGCTAAAAACTGGTGCCAGAGGAAACAAGGCGACTGCGCAGAACGCCACCCGTCCAACACACAATAAGCTCAAGCAGTGTAGGCAGACCTCTAGTGATGATTTTAGGTTCACCCCGCATTGGGACAAGGTCTCCGACTCACTGAACTCGATTTTGCACTTGGCTGACTGAGATCCCGGAACCCGGCAGATTCCGGTCTGGGGCATTCGAAGATCGCCAGCCACAGAGCGCGTGGTTCGTTTTGGTTGCCACCAAGTTCGCAGCAGGACACGAATGCGGTTGGGCTTTCCGTTAGCCCAGCAGAGGATTGTGCTCGGGGTATTCCGGCAGGAGGGCCACAGCCTGACCGTAGTCACATGTTGCGGTGGCGGAGAGATCGCAGCTTTCGGGCACCGCGCCACGTTACTGCAGCCAGACAGAAAACAGCCACGACATCCAGGTGGCGCATGGACATCGTGGCTCGAAATCTATTCAGGCTCGCTCGAGGTGATCCTGCTCCTCGCTTTAAAACGATACTAGGGGCGTAGCTTGCGACGAACCAGGCCGGCGATTCCGACCAGGCCGCTGCCAAACAGTACAAACGTTCCCGGCTCAGGGGTCGATCCACCCTCTGACGATGTTACCGATACATTGTCCAGGAACCAGTAGCCCGGATCGTTGCGGAACGTGAACGACAATGTCGTCTCATTGCTGGTGGCAACGTTTGTCAAATCGAATTCCGTCCAGCCAAATGCCGCTCCAAAGTTGGTAACGCTCAGCGAAGCATTTCCGAACTGCACTTGGAAGTAGTTCGGCGTGCCGCCTGCCGGGTTAGCCAGAAAGAAATCCAGGGTGTACTGGACGCCGGCCATCGTCGGTATGTTCTGTGAAATTGTGGCCGTGTCACCTACCGGACCAAAGTAGGCTGCGTAGTTGCCTTGGTAGGGGGCGAAACTGCCGGGGCACGTGCTTACACTGCACACACCAACAAACGACGTATCGCCGCTCACCGTCCAATCGGTGAAGTCTCCGGTTTCAAAGCCGCCGTTCTGAACCTGCGCCAGCAATGCTGTCCCGAACGTAATAACTGCCAGTGCGAGCGAAATGCGAACCAGTTTCTTGATCAAGCGAGAGCCCTCCTTTGGATTCGGTTAAAAGGGGCTTGAAATAGATACGCAATCCGGAAGCCAAACGGAGCCAAAGGCAAGGTCAAGCGAGAGAATACCTTAGAACGCCGCAACCTTAGAGCCATGTGCAGGAAATTGCAGTTAGCAGGAAATTGACTTCCTTCGGAAGCTCTGTTTGGCCTCCGAAGGAACCAAAGGCAGATGGCACAAACAGGCCAGCCAGTGCACTGACACGGAATCCGGGAAACGCGCCACCCGCGAAAAAATCCCGCCACCTCGGAAGATGGCGGGAGTGAGCTATTTCAGAATTCCGGGCCGCACTGATGGCCACTGGGCCTGTAAGTCTCCAGGCCTTGGTTCGCACAGCCGACAACTCTTACGGGCGCAGTTTGCGACGAACCAAACCGGCGATTCCGACCAGGCCGCTGCCAAACAGTACAAACGTTCCCGGCTCAGGGGTCGATCCACCCTCTGACGATGTTACCGATACATTGTCCAGGAACCAGTAGCCCGGATCGTTGCGGAACGTGAACGACAATGTCGTCTCATTGCTGGTGGCAACGTTTGTCAAATCGAATTCCGTCCAGCCAAATGCCGCTCCAAAGTTGGTAACGCTCAGCGAAGCATTTCCGAACTGCACTTGGAAGTAGTTCGGCGTGCCGCCTGCCGGGTTAGCCAGAAAGAAATCCAGGGTGTACTGGACGCCGGCCATCGTCGGTATGTTCTGTGAAATTGTGGCCGTGTCACCTACCGGACCAAAGTAGGCTGCGTAGTTGCCTTGGTAGGGGGCGAAACTGCCGGGGCACGTGCTTACACTGCACACACCAACAAACGACGTATCGCCGCTCACCGTCCAATCGGTGAAGTCTCCGGTTTCAAAGCCGCCGTTCTGAACCTGCGCCAGCAGCGCTGTCCCGAACGTAATAACTGCCAGTGCGAGCGAAATGCGAACCAGTCTTGCAATCAAGGGAAGTGGCCTCCTGGAGAGTGCGTCGATTCTCCAAGCAGGTAAAGAGCAAGCCAGTCACCAAACTAGCCCTCCCTAAGTGCTAGACATGATTAGCTAACTGGCCTGATCGGTTATCCAGTGTGAAGAAGTTTGCAGCAAACGGAGAAACATATTCCCTCGTTAGGGGCACATTGGTGACAGTAAACTCGCTCCCCGTTTAGTCAGTATCAGCCACCAAACTTGAGGGTAAGGCACGGACTGGGAATCCACGACAGCGCAAAGCAGTTACGTGGTCCGCGATCTTTGCGAACCACTCCGGGTGACAACGACGCTAGCCACCAAATGGTGGGGTATTGGGATCGCTGCCGACGCCGGCCCATGAAGTCCCTTCCGTGCCGGATTGGTCGGGGTCGTCAGTAATCGAGCTCGGCTGGGCGTCCGGTTAGCCGTTCGATACGCTTTGCAATCGGGGGATGAGTGGAGAACAGATTGGCAAATGTTATGCCGCCCAACAGAGGCGCCACGATAAACAGGTGCGCAGTAGAGGGCGACGCCTGCATCGGAATGCGCTTGGAGTAGGCATCCAGCTTCTTCAAGGCGCTAGCCAGCGCGTATGGGTTACCGGTAAGTTGCGCTCCCGTTGCATCAGCCTGATATTCACGGGAACGTGACACCGCAAGCTGAATCAAGGTCGCGGCAATCGGCGCAAGGATCAGCATCAGGAGGCCAACGAACCCACCTCCCCGATCACGATCGTCGCGATCGCCCATCCCGCCGAAAAGCGAAGCCCAATAGCCCATCCTGGCGAGCAAGGTGATTGCGCCCGCCAAGGTTGCCGCTACCGAGCTGATCAGGATATCCCGGTTCCTCACATGGCCGAGTTCATGGGCCAGTACGCCCTCCAACTCCTCGTCATTCAGCAGATCGAGAATGCCTTGAGTCACCGCGACGGAGGCGTGCGAGGGGTTTCGTCCGGTCGCGAAGGCATTGGGCGAATCGGTTGGAATCACGTAAATCTTCGGCATCGGGATGCCCATTTTTTGCGTGAGCCGCTCGACAACCTGGTAAGCGCGCGGCAGTTGCTCGCGGGTAACCGGTTGCGCGCGGTACATAGCCAAAGCGATCTTGTCGCTGAAAAAATACGAAGCGAAATTCATGACGATGGCCAGTCCAAAAGCCATCACCATCCCCCGCTCACCGCCGAAGACTTGCCCCATGAACAGCAGGAAAAGCGTCAGAGCTGTGAGTAATAAAACTGTCTTAAAGGTGTTTCCCATACTTGCTAAGTAGATGATAACGGCTGGGCCAGGTTGCGGGAAATCGAAAGGTGCGCCATCTGCGACGAATTGTATTGCAAACATTCACGGAAGATTGCGTCAACCACATGACCCATATGCGCTGACGGCAGCCGCTATCGCCACACGTAGGTACCGTCGCCCTGAAGCTTCCATTAGCGCCAGTGTCCCTCGATCCAGACGTAGCCTCCTTGGCGAGCGACCCAGTGTCCCGGAACCCACACGGTGTAGCGGCCAGGAGGTATTACGTAATGTCCCGGCACCCAGACGTAGGCACGCCCATTGAACCGGTAATAGCCACCCGTCCACACATAACGAGGCCCCGGGGCAACCGGGATGACCTCGCGGCGCACTGGAGGCGGTGGGCCAATCCTCACGACAACCTGAGCTTGCATGACGCCAACCGCAAACAGCAGAGCCAACGCTACGGTTCGTAGTGCCTTCTTCATCCAAAATCTCCAGACTGACTTGAGATAGAAACGCGGATTGCGAAAGCAAGTCGCGGTCTCGAGCGGAGAAAAGCAAGTGTCGCCAGATAAAGGGAGAGATGTACTATTGCCCCATGGCCAAGCTACCGATTCTTCATCCGCAATCCCGTGAGCAGCACGAAGAGCTTGTCCTCGTCGGCTTTCGTATGGATGGCCACCACGATGGCCCGCAGTTCTACACACTGCTGGCGGTAGGCGGCGAGAACGAGCGGCCAATCACTGCCGACGGCCGGCTGGTGTTCTTCACTCGTGTCGAGCTGGCCGCAAAGGCCCTGGCACTCGACAGCAGCATGACGAAGCTCGGCCCGCCGCCCCAGGAGCTCGAAACTTTTTGCGATGTTGCGGAAGCTTTCTATTTGGTCAACTCTCAAAACGCCGACCTCGATGGCATCGTGCTCGACTGCCTGTTGGTCTTCGACGATCTAGTGCGGGCCACACGGCTGCACATGCCAGACCGCTATCAGGGCATTTTGACGGAGCTGGCGGCTCGGCTCACCGAACGCAAGCTGTTGCGCGACATCTTCACCAACCCATCGCTTCGCGAACATGTGGAAGACGCACTGTTGTGGTGCGTTGGCGCCGTGACCGTGAAGGCGCGAATCATCAGCGAGTGACCCAGCTGGGCGAGGCCTGATGGTGCATTGGAAATCGCGGCTGCAAAGACTCGCCGACTCGGATTCGCCGCTCTCCGCCGTCCTCTCCTATTTAATTCTTCTGGGTGGACTCATCACCATCGTCGTGACCGGCTACATGGTGGTCATGAGCTATTCCCGGCTTCCCTTTGCCGAGTCGTGGCTGCAGATCTGGGCACCCGCAAAGGGAATCAGCCCGGTTTCCCTCCACTGGCTGTGGCAACAGCATCTCGAACATAGATTCCCCATTCCGAAATTATTTCTCGCGATCGATCTTTGGCTGTTTCATGCCAGCCAGCAATTTCTGCTGGCCAGCATTTTCACAATTCAGTTGCTGCACCTGGCGCTATTGGGCTGGAGCATGCGAGCGCTGGGCGGCTGGCGCGGCGCCCGCTGGCGCGTCGGCTTAGGACTGGCGGCGTTCTGCCTCTTCTTTCCCAGTCAATGGGAAACCTTTGTCTTCAGTTTCGAAGTCAACTTTGTACTCTCCTGCCTGTTCGCCAGTCTCTCGTTCATCGGACTGTTGCTCCATTGGGAGAAATCGCAACAGCCGCCCGCACCAAAAGCGCCGGACAGGTTTCTGCTGCTGTCCATCCTGGCGGCGCTGGGAGCGACTCTTTCGCTGGCCAACGGGAACATTCTTTGGCCGCTGCTGATTGCCGCCGCCCTGCTATTACGGTTGCGCGCCTCCGCGATCGCGACTCTTATATTCAGTGGAACGATCAGTATTCTGGCCTATTTTCACGGCTACATTCGTCCGCCGGAAAGCGACAGCCCGTTCCTGTCCATGCAGCATCCGCACAAGATCCTGGAATATCTCGCCACTTATCTTGGAGCATCTTGGACGACTACTTACGGGCGTTCGGCCATGTTCTTCGGATTCGCCGGACTCGCCCTGGCGGTCTATGTTGTCTGCCGAGTTCGGCTGCCTGTCGAACACTCTGGCGTCTTCTCGCTTCAGCTGCTTCTTATCTTGACGTTCTGTCTGGCGACGGGTCTCATAACCGCACTCGGCCGGTCGAGTGCCGGGATGGCACAGGCTTTCTCCTCTCGATATCAGACCTTTGCTCTGTTGTTCTGGTTGGCTTTGCTGTTGCTCCTGCTGATACCGCTGTTTAGCAAAACGCAGTCACAACTTCCGATTGTGATTGCGGAGGCTTGCCTGCTCACGATTATGTTGGGCGGAGTGCGTCTGGCAGGTGATGCAGTGCGACACGCTCGATTGCATGGCTTTGAACTTGACGTCGCCGCTGCGGCGTTGTTGACCGATACGCCAGATCGGGCACAGTTGCAGCTGATCTACCCAGATCCGAATTCCGCACTACAACTAGCGCCTTACATGCGGGAGAAACGCTTGTCCGTTTTTGCCACAACGTGGCCCTCGGCTGGGAGAGCGCTTGGATTCGGTGTTCCAGGTAGCTGCTCCGTCGAAGGATGCGTGCGTGGGCGCCGTGCAATCCGTCGCAGCGGTTGAGGGTGACGCGCAAGCCCTGAAAGTAACGGGATGGGCTTGGGATCGCGAGCATCGACGGCCGCCAACTCAGATTGTGGCGGCTGCCGACGGAGTTATTGTGGGGCTGGGAGCGATGGGCGATTGGCGTCCCAACCTTCGCGCAACCCATCCTTACTTGCAAACCAGCTTCGTCGGGTTTACCGGATACGTGAGGCGCGCGCAGCCTTCCGCTCCCGTGAATATCTATGCCGTACTCGATAGGAAACATCCCGAAGCGTGCTCTATCGCGGGCTTGCCGGCGGGTGTACCGTAACTCGCGAGAGCGCTTTCGTAGACCTGACTGCGAAACGCAGAGGCTGGCCCGTTGGAAATTGCTGCAGCACGTGACCATTTCGGTTTGACGGCGCAAAGCCGTGCCAGTATGCAATCGCGCGTCGCAGGCTTTCTTTCCTACGCTGTTCTGCTTGGTGGAATGATCACCATGGCGGTTACTGTCTATCTGGTCGTCGGCGTCTACTCGAGTCTTCCTTACGCCGATGGCTGGGATGAAGTGGGCGCCGCTGCCTACGGATCCAGTCAGCTCAATCCAGCGTGGCTGTGGGTACAACACAGCGAACATAGGATGATCATTCCGAAGATTTTTCTGGCGATTGACCTCAGCTTTTTTCATGCCAGCCAGAAATTTCTGCTGGGGAGCATTCTTGCCATTCAATTCCTGCACCTGATTTTGTTGGCTGGGAGCATGCGAGTGCTCGGCAGTTGGCGCGGGGCCGTATGGCGCACGGGAGTGGGCCTGGCTGCCTTCTGCCTCTTCTGTCCTACGCAGTGGGAGAACTTCGTTTGGGGATTTCAGGTTTGTTTTGTGCTTCCGGGCCTCTTCGCCACGATGTCATTCGTCGCATTGCTGATGTACTGGAGGGATTCTCAGCAACCGCAACAGCCGCGCTTATGGGCGTGGCTTGTGGTGGCGAATATAGCAGCGTTGGGGGCGACTTACTCTCTGGCCAACGGTAACTTGCTTTGGCCGATCCTGATCGCGGCAGCGATCTTGCTTCGCCTGAAACTTCCGGCCACATTGAGTTTCGTGCTGACAGCCGCTGTCAGCTGCGGCCTGTACTTCGGCAGCTACATTCGCCCACCGTGGCATGCTGATCCACTGTCTTCGCTGCGAGAGCCGATCAGACTCATGAAGTATTTGGCCGGATATTTCGGAAGCTCGTGGCTACGGTTGCACTTTCATCTGGCAGGGTTTCTGGGGATTGCAGGTCTGGGCATCGCACTGGCAGTGATCCTCAGATTCCGGAATTACGTTATAACCCGCCGCGCTTTCGCCATTCAGTTGTCGCTGACATTGCTGTTCTGTGCCGGAACGGCTTTCGTTACCGCTTTGGGCAGGTTGAATTTCGGCATCGGCCAGGCGCTCTCTTCGCGATATCAGACGATCGCTCTGCTGTTCTGGTGCTGCCTTGGTCTGATGGCATTGCTGTTGGCGACGGCTAAGGCGCCCAGCGACGTTCGCCTCGTCTTCTTCCAGATTTGCCTGCTGGCTGTGATGGCAAGTGGGGCCTTCCGCACGCACTCTCCGATCGCAGACGCGAGGGTGCACGGATCTCGCCTCGATCGGGCCGCGATGTCTATCCTCACCGGCGTGTCCGATCCGGAAACCTTCAAGCTGGGTCTGGGCCAACAACCTCAACAACTCAGCGCCGAGATAAAGTATCTTCGAACCCGCCGGCTCTCGGTGTTTTCCAGTGATGCTTACCTGCAATTGGACACGCCTCTGAGCTCCACGTTTCGAGTGGCTGCCGGCGACGAATGCCGCGGAGCATTAGAATCCTCAACCTCGCTGGGAGGTCCCGGTGCCCCCGCTCTTGGTATCAGCGGCTGGGCCTGGGACTACCGACATCAACGGCCTCCAGTTCGCGTGATCGCAACCGTGAATGGTGTAATCACGGGTCTTGCGGCAGTCGGGGAGGAACGGCCTGCTGTGCGGAATGCTAATCCCTACGTGAAAACTGACTGGATAGGATTTGCCGGATATGTTCGCAACGTGCGGCCAGCAACTCCGGTGAAGATCTACGCCGTACTTGGCGAGAATCCTGCCGAAGCCTGCCCAATTGCCACCTTGAACTACTCAGACGTGAAGTAGTCTACCGTGATCGGGTTTTCGAACAGCGAGTAGTCGCGGGTCACCACGGTGATACCGCTGTCGGTGACATGGTACTTCTGCCGGTCAGCTTCGGTGTCGTAACCGATGACCGTTCCCTCGGGAACCTGGACATCGCGGTCGATGATGGCCTTGCGGATGCGGCAATGGCGCCCGATGTTCACGTGCGAACACAGAATGCTGGTGTCAACGTGGGAATAGGAGTTGACCCGCACGTCGGGTGACAGAACGCTGCTGCTCACCGAACTGCCGGAGATAATGCAACCCATCGAAACGATGGAATCGTGCGCCTCGCCGCTCCGGCCCGGATCGTTGAACACAAACTTCGCCGGCGGATATTGCCGCATGTGAGTGCGGATAGGCCACGCACCGTCGTACAGGTTAAAAACCGGAGCCACCGAAACCAGATCCAGGTTGGCTTCGTAGTAGGCCTCCAGCGTACCCACATCCCGCCAATAAAGCGCTTCCTTCCGGTTTTCGTCAATGAAGTTGAACGAGTAAACCTTGTAGTCATCAACCATGCGCGGCAGGATGTTATGCCCGAAATCGTGGCGCGAGGCCGGATCTTCGGCGTCCTTCAGCAACACCGGAATCAGCACATCGGTATTGAAAAGATATATGCCCATGGAGGCGGAAACCATGCGCGGGTTATAGGGCGAGCGCAAGTCGGTGGTCTCCGGCTTCTCCTGAAACCCCACGACGCGGCCGGTACGATCGATTTCCACTACGCCAAACTGATGGGTTTCGGCGGGATCGATCAGGATGGTGGCCAGCGTGACATCGGCCCCGGAGTCTTTATGCTGCCGCAGCATCAGGTCGTAGTTCATCTTGTAGATGTGATCGCCCGACAGGATGAGAACGTGACGCGGTTGCTCCGATCCGATGGAATAGATGTTCTGGTACACCGCGTCGGCAGTTCCCATATACCAGTTCTCGCTGACGCGCTTCATCGGCGGCAAGATCTCGATGAACTCGCCCAGCTCCCGGCCGACGATGTTTCCCCAGCCTTCGCGGATATGCCGGTTCAACGAGAGAGCTTTGTATTGGGTCAGGATATAAACCCGACGAAGGTCGGAGTTGATGCAATTGGAAAGGGTGATGTCGATGATGCGATAAATGCCGCCGAAAGTAACGGCTGGCTTGGCGCGATCGCGCGTTAGCGGATAAAGACGCTCGCCTGCTCCTCCCGCCAGCAAGACTCCAAGAGTGTCTCTCATCTGATGATGTCCTGACTGCGAATGTCCCGAAATTGGAGCCTAAGGCGATTGTCCGGGGAATCCTGACGCCCCGGCGGGAGCGCTCTGACCCGGCTGGCGAAAGCGCATCTTAGCACATCGCATCACCCCTAAAAGCAGGCCGCGAAAAGCTCCGCAGCTACGTCATTGCGAATCGTCCACGCTGATGCGAAGGGCTTTCAAGAATTTCACATCCTGCGAGGTCATCTCGAAGTCCAGGCCGAGGGTTGAGTATTCACAGCGGCAGTATTGGCATCCTCGTCATCGCACTGGTTGAACCCGATGGTCGCCTCCAGCACAACAAACACATCGTAGCCGCCTGCTTTAATGCGCGAAATCACTTCCGCGATCCGATCGGAATCGGAAAGCGAATTATTAATGGCGTCCCCTAATTCCTTCATCATGCTGTTGAGTCGCTTATCCACGATTGCACCTGCGCCCTCTACGAGATGGCGGACGGGATGTCCTTGGCACTCATACTAGACTTCAGTTTAGAAACTCGCCACCCGTTCGCTCAATCGGCGTTGGTCAATTAGATGCCGCGCACCCCGGCCGAGTTTGCGAAAGGTTGGCCTGCCAGCCACCACGCTGACTGTTAAAATGCAATCTGACAAAAAAAGTTGCACGAGAGGTCAAACTTGCCATCCCGCGATTTTGGTACCCAAGGACGCGCCTTTCTGCGGGTAGCGGGGCGAAAGACTGGCGAAAATCGCTGGGTTCGGGCTTTTTATCGCGCCGGCAGTGTGACCCTCCAGAGCATTGGGCGGATCCTTCATGTCCTGTGGCTTGAGGTCACAGGTCTCTTTTTTCTTGTGCTTGCGCTGGTCGGCGGTGGGGCCGCAATTCGCGAATATCATCGTCACGCCGCCGGAAACGGATCTAACTCCAAAATGCTGTTGGCGGCAACCTTTGCGCTGGTGTTTGCGTATTTTGGACGTGAGTTCCTTCTGGCGATCGCGAAAAAAATAGCGCCTCGATTCTCGCCGGACCTACGCGAGCGGTGCTCCGAGATTGAATCTCCAAGCCGGCCTTCAGCAAACCAACCGCTTTGTGATGCGTGTCATAGCTGAGTTCGGGTCGAGGTCTGATAATAGATTCATCTCTTTAACCTCGAGGCCCTTATTTCCATGGCCGAAACAAAACAGAAGACCGCCATCGCTACCAAGCCTGCCGACACGCAGGAAACTTCTTCCCACATCAGCGTTCATCCTCTTTACTCGCCGTCCGATCTGGAAGGCTGGAATTACGACAGCGAAGTCGGCTATCCCGGCCAGTTCCCTTATACCCGCGGCGTGCAGGCCACCATGTATCGGGGACGGCTCTGGACCATGCGGCAATACGCCGGCATGGGCGACGCCGAAGAGTCGAATCGCCGCTATAAGTATCTGCTGAGCCAGGGCACGACCGGCCTCAGCGTGGCTTTCGATCTGCCGACCCAGATCGGCCTGGATTCCGACAATGCGCTGGCCATGGGCGAAGTCGGCAAGGTGGGCGTGGCCATCGACTCCATCGACGACATGATGCGCCTGTTCGACGGCATCAACCTGGAAAAGATTTCCACGTCGATGACCATCAATGCCACGGCCTCGATCCTGCTGGCGCTGTACATCGTGACTGCCCGTCGCACCGGCCGCGACGTTCGCAAGCTGTCGGGCACAATCCAGAACGATGTGCTGAAGGAATACATCGCCCGCGGCACCTACATTTATCCGCCTGCGCAGGCGATGCGCATCATCACCGACATTTTTTCTTATGCGAACGAGAACGTGCCCGAGTGGAACACCATCTCCATCTCCGGATACCACATGCGCGAGGCCGGCTCTACCGCGGTGCAGGAAGTGGCCTTCACGCTGGCCAACGGCATGACCTACGTGCAGGCCGCGATTGACGCCGGACTCGATGTGGACAAGTTCGCGCCACGGCTTTCGTTCTTCTTCAACGCGCACAGCAATTTTCTGGAAGAGGTCGCGAAGTTTCGCGCCGCCCGGCGCATGTGGGCGCGCATCATGCGCGATCATTTCGGCGCCAAGAATGCCAAATCGCAGATGCTGCGCTTCCACACTCAGACAGCAGGCTCAACCCTGACCGCGCAGCAACCGGAGAACAACATCGTCCGCACCGCTCTACAGGCCATGGCGGCCGTGCTGGGCGGAACGCAGTCGCTGCATACCAATTCGTTCGACGAAGCGCTGGCGCTGCCAACCGAGCAGTCGGCTCGCATCGCGCTACGCACCCAGCAGATCATCGCCTATGAATCGGGAGCGGCCGCAGACCATCGATCCGCTCGCCGGCTCGTACTACATGGAGTCGCTGACCAACCAGATCGAGACCAACGCGCTCGCCTATCTCGACAAGATCGAAGCCATGGGCGGCATGCTGAAGGCGATCGAGCGCGGCTTTGTGCAGCAGGAGATCCAGAACGCCGCTTACGAATATCAGAAAGCCGTCGATAAAAAGGAAGCGATCGTGGTCGGCGTGAACGGCTTCGTACAGGACGAGGAAAAGTCGATTCCGTTGCAGCACATCGACGAGTCGCTGGAGCGCAAGCAGGTGGAGCGCCTGCAAGCGCCGTCCGCGCAAAACGCGATCAGGCGAAGTGGCAGGCGGCGCTGAAAGCGGTGGAAGACACCGCGCGCGGTACCGGCAACCTCATGCCGGTGATTGTGGAGGCCGTCGAAGCCAACGCCACCGTCGGCGAAATATCCGACGCCATGCGCCGCGTGTATGGCGAATACCGCGAGACCGTCGTGATATAAGCGCGGCCGATGGAGCGATCGAAGATCAAAGCATCCCCAAGCCCCGCTCGCACGTCTGATGTGACGTGAAAGCAGCAGTTCGATCCTTGTCTTATGGCGCGTCTCTTAACGGCGATCAAGCCGAGTTTCGTGTGTGGGCGCCTATTCCAAATCAGATCACTCTGCGGTTGATGCGCGCCGGCGCCGAGCCGCAAGACATCGCGATGCAGCGTGATGGCGAAGACTTCGTTGCGACCGCCCTGGCTGCGGTCGGCAATCGTTATGCGTATGTTCTCGACGGCGGCACACCCGTCCCCGATCCGGTGTCGCGATGTCTGCCCGAAGGCGTGCATGGTCCAACCGAGATTGTCGACCCTTCGGCATTCGGCTGGAGAGATCAAGAGTGGCGCGGTCGTGAGCTTCGCGACTACGTGATTTACGAACTGCACATCGGCACATTCACGCCAGAAGGAACTTTCGACGCCGCGATCGGAAAATTGGAATACCTGAGGCAGCTTGGCATTACCGTGGTCGAGATTATGCCGGTCTCAGCCTTCCCTGGTACCCGCGACTGGGGATACGACGGCGTCTCTCCTTACTCGGTGCAGGCCAACTACGGCGGTCCGGATGGGTTCAAGCGATTTGTCGATGCCGCCCATCGCATTGGGTTGGCAGTCGTGCTCGATGTGGTTTACAACCACCTCGGCCCGGAGGGAAATTACCTGCCGATGTTCGGCCCGTACTTCACGGCTCATCATCAGACGCCGTGGGGCGAGGCAGTGAACTACGACAGCGCGGGATGCGAGCACGTGCGTCGCTACGTGATCGACAACGCGTTGCATTGGATTCGTGAATATCATCTCGACGGCTTGCGGCTGGATGCGGTGCAGACCATCAAGGACGATTCGCCCACACACATTCTGGCGGAGATTCAGGAGCGGGTGCAGGGGTTGGCCCGAGAACTGGATCGCACAGTGTGCGTGATCGCCGAGACCGATGAAAATGATTCGCGCTATACAAAGCCGCTTGCCGACCAAGGCTATGGATTGGACGCCGTCTGGAGCGACGACTTCCACCACGCCGTGCATGCCTTCTTCACTGGGGAGCGACAGGGCTATTACCAGGATTTCGGCGATCCCCAGGATATTGCCCGTGCAGTGAGCGACGGCTACGTCTTTCAGGGAGAATATTTTCGCTTCTGGCATGCCGCGCGAGGCACCAGCGCAGAGGGTGTTCCGCTGCCGGCCAATGTCATCTGCACGCAAAATCATGATCAGGTGGGCAACCGCGCCAAGGGCGAACGGCTGAGCGTGCTGACTCCGCGTGGTGCGCGCAAATTGTCGGCAGCGCTTATGTTGCTTGCACCGCACACCCCCCTGTTGTTCATGGGGCAGGAATACGACGAGACTGCGCCGTTTCAATTTTTCGCTGACTTTCAGGATCCCGCCCTGAAAAAGGCGGTCAGCGAAGGACGACGCGGCGAGTTCAAAGATTTTGATTTCGCGGATGTGCCCGATCCGGAAGATCCTGCGACGTTCGAGCGCTCGAAGCTTACCTGGGCCGACGGCGCCCAAAACCGCGAGATGCTGGACTGGTATCAGCAGCTGTTGCAGTTGCGCAAACAAAACGTGGTGAACGGCGAGCGTACAGCGCACGCACAGTATGCGGATGGCTTGCTGACGATGCAGGTGCCGGCGCAAAATCCCACTCTTGTATTGATCGCAAGTCTGAAGAAAGGTGTCGCCCTCCCGACCCTCGAAAACGGCTGGCGTGAGGTATTGGACTCGGACGAAGACGGCTATGAGGTAACCGTACGAACGCGTGAGCTTCGTCCGTGACGAAGTTGCCGATTGCTCCTCTACAACTTCATGCAGCTGGAAAAACGTGCTCTCGGCAAGAATCTTGCCCGCCCGCTATTGAATCTTTTCCCGTATGCCAACCAAAGTTGATCGACGAACTGTGGACCTCTCGCAATACCCCGATCTCGTGGTCATTTACCTCGGCATGCGGGTAAACCGAATTACCGGATTGAAAACACTGTTAGGTTTCGGCCCGAAAATCTCTGCCTCGGTTGAGGCGCAGCCCGAAGGACTTCTCCTACATGAAACGATCATCTACTCGATGTTTCCGCCCAACGTGGGCATGCGCCAATACTGGCGAGATATGGATTCTCTGCTGGCCTGGACACGCTCCGAGCCGCATCGGGAGTGGTGGAAAGCATTCTTGAAAAATTCCGGAGGAACCGGATTCTGGCACGAAACATATCTGATGCGGGGCGGAATGGAGGCAATCTACGACGACGTACCCCAGCCGATTGGATTTCTGCGGTTTGCTCCGGCTGTGCAGGCTCGTGGAGCGATGTTCACGGCCGTCTCATCGCACCGGCCAGCCCAACTCAGCGGGAGCCGTTCTGTCGGAATCCGATCTCTATGACAAAGGGAGCTAAGCGAGCGCAACGCTCGTCGTGCAGCAATTCGTTCTGCGACCGTGTTTGCTACCGCCGACGATACGCTCTGCTGCCAAGTCGGAGTGTCATTTTGCCTGTAGAATCAAAGTAGCACTCAGCAAGCTACCTCGCATGGATCCATCACTCATACGAAACTTCGCCATCATCGCCCATATCGATCATGGGAAGAGCACGCTTGCCGACCGCCTGCTCGAGCTCACGGGCTCGCTGACCGCGCGCGAGATGGAGGCTCAGGTGCTGGACACGATGGATCTGGAGCGCGAGCGCGGCATCACCATCAAGGCCCACTCGGTCCGCATGATGTATCCCGCCGCCGATGGCAAGACCTATCAGCTCAACCTGATCGACACGCCCGGTCATGTCGACTTCAGCTACGAAGTGTCGCGCTCGCTGGCCTCGTGCGAAGGCGCGCTGCTGGTGGTCGATGCATCGCAGGGCGTGGAAGCGCAGACGCTCGCCAACGCCTACATCGCTATCAACAATGGGCTGGAAATCATTCCCGTCATCAACAAGATTGATTTGCCCAGCGCCGACATCGAGCGCACCAAGGAGATGATCGAGAGCGCTGTTGGACTCGACGCGTCGCACGCGCTGGCCATCAGCGCCAAGACAGGCCAGGGCGTTCCGGACGTGCTGGAAGCGATCGTCAAGCACGTTCCTCCGCCGAAAGGCCGCGCCGCCAATCAACTGCAGGCGCTGATCTTCGATTCATGGTTCGATTCCTATCGCGGCGTGGTCGTGCTGGCGCGCGTGATTCAAGGCGTGCTCAGCAAGGGCCAGCGCATTCGGCTGATGTCGAATGGCCGGACTTTCGACGTGGAAACGCTCGGAATACTGACACCAAAGCCGGTGGAAGTAGACGAACTTTCGGCCGGTGAAGTTGGCTTCCTGATCGCCAACATCAAGAACGTGGCCGACACCAAGATCGGCGACACCATCACCGACGATCATCATCCGGCGATTGAGGCGCTGCCCGGATTCGAAGAGCTGAAGCCGATGGTGTTCGCCGGACTCTACACCGTAGACGCGCACGAGCACACCCTGCTGCGCGAAGCTCTGGAGAAATTACGGCTCAACGATTCGTCGTTCTTCTTCGAGCCGGAAAGTTCGGTAGCCTTGGGCTTCGGATTCCGTTGCGGCTTCCTTGGCTTGCTGCATATGGAGATCATCCAGGAGCGGCTGGAGCGCGAATACGATCTCGACTTGATCACCACCGCACCCGGCGTGCGTTACAAGATCACCCTGACCGACGGAACAGTGGTCGAGGTCGACAATCCTTCGCGCTGGCCCGATCCCAGCGAGATCGCCAAGATCGAAGAGCCGGTAATTCTGGCGACCATCCTCACCAACGAAGAGTACGTCGGCGGCATCTTGAAGCTGGTGGAAGACAAGCGCGGCAAGCAGAAAGGCTTCGAATACGTCAGCTCCACGCGCGTCATGCTGAGCTACGAATTGCCGCTGAACGAAATCGTGCTCGACTTCTACGACCGGCTGAAGACGGTTTCGCGCGGCTACGCTTCGCTGGATTATCACCTGGCGGGAGCGTGGCAGTCGCCCATGGTGAAGCTGGATATCCTGATTTCGGGCGAGCCGGTGGATGCGCTCTCCATCATTGTGCATCGCGATTTCGCCTACGATCGCGGGCGCGCGCTGGTGTCGAAGATGCGGGAGTTGATTCCGCGGCAGATGTTCGAAGTCGCGATCCAGGCCGCGATTGGAGCCAAAGTGATCGCCCGCGAAACCGTGGCCGCCATGCGCAAGAACGTGATTGCCAAGTGCTACGGCGGAGACATCAGCCGCAAGCGCAAACTGCTGGAGAAGCAGAAAGAAGGCAAGCGCCGAATGAAACGCGTCGGCCGCGTCGACATTCCGCAGGAAGCGTTCTTGGCGGTATTACGGGTGGGAGAAGACTAACGGGTTTGGGACCGAAGGGAGGGAGCGCAATGAAGTCTTACGTTTTCCAGGTCGTCGTGGAAGAAGACCAGACCGAGGACGGCCAGAAGGCACATCACGCTTTCTGTCCGGCGCTGAAGGGATGCCACACATGGGGGCGCACCTACGAAGAGGCTCTGGCGAACGCTCACGAAGCCATCGAGCTCTACTTGGAAGACCTCCGCGAATCCGGACAAGCGGTGCCAGTCGATCCCGGACACGGTGCGTTGGAGTGGCCCACGGCCGCGGTGGCTGTCAATTATGCCTGAACTACCGCGTGGCGTTACCGCGCGGGAGTTGATTCGCGCATTGCACGCGGATGGGTTTCGCCTGACGCGCACCCGCGGCAGCCATCACATCTTTCGCCACGACGATGAAAGGCGAGTGATTGTAGCCTATCACCACCTCGCGACACGTTTCCCATAGGAACGCTGAAGGCCATGATTGCGGACGTTGGATGGTCCGAGGATGACCTCCGACGCCTTGGGCTCCTCTGATGCCGATGCGATATCGAACCGGAGAAGAGATTCGAAGCGGTGATCGAGTCTTGTTCCACGGCGAGCCTGGCACGATCGAGTTTGTAGTGACCGGCTCTACTGATCCGGAAACTGAGTGGTATATGGAGACGTACGGCGGCGGGGTCATGATTGCGGAACCAAAGTTCTTCGGTCATGCCTTCATTGCTCTCGGTCAAGTGGACGAGCTCGAAGAGTTGCTGCAATTCGTAGCGCGTGGTTAGTAGATAATCCTGCCCAGCTGGACGCGTTAAACACATCGAAATCCCTGATGGCCGATATCGCGATTCGCACGCTCACTATCAACGATGTCGAAGCCTATTGGCATTGCCGCCTCGAAGCACTTGAGCGCGATCCCGAAGCCTTCAGTTCGTCTGTTGAAGATCACCTCAAGCTGTCGCGCGAAGAAATCCGGCGTCGTTTGACCGCCGACCCGGCCAATAGTTTTGTCTTCGGGGTTTTTGCGGACGGCAAACTTTGCGGCACGGCCGGGTTCGTGCGCGAAACCCAGCCGAAGTCGCGCCACAAAGGCCGCGTTTGGGGCGTATACCTGAGCGCGGAATTGCGCGGCCAGGGAATTGGCCGCCGGATGCTGCAGAAGGTTCTCGATCGCGCTGCGAAGATCGAGGGACTGGAGCAGATCATCCTGAGCGTTACCACGACGCAAGCTGCCGCCATCGCAACCTATCGTTCGCTGGGGTTTACTTCTTTTGGCGTCGAACCAAAAGCTCTGAAGATCGGCGATTGCTACGTCGACGAGGAGTACATGATCCTGCCGTTGCCACGGAAAGCAGATCCCTCGTCGGGCTGATGCCCTCCTCGGGATGACAACTCAATAAGGTGCGGGTACGGCACGGCTGAAGCCGCGCCCTTTCAAACCCTCTGTGTCTCGGTGTGGTAGTGATTACAGAATGTACCGCGACAGATCCTGGTCCTTCACGATGTCGGTTAGTTTGTTGCGCACGTAGTCGGCATCGATGGTCACCTGCTTCTCCTTCATGTCGGGCGCTTCGAAGCTGATCTCGTCGAGCACCTTTTCCATGATGGTGTGCAGGCGGCGCGCGCCGATGTTTTCCGTTCCTTCGTTCACGCGGAAGGCAAAGTTGGCAACCTCGGCGAGGGCTTCGGGAGTGAACTCCAGCTTCAGCCCTTCGGTGTCGAGCAGCGCAATGTACTGCTTGGTCAGCGACGACTTCGGCTCGGTCAGGATCTTGATGAAGTCCTCGACCGTCAGCGATTGCAGCTCGACGCGAATGGGAAAGCGGCCTTGCAGTTCGGGGATCAGGTCGCTGGGCTTCGAAACGTGGAACGCGCCGGCGGCGATGAACAGAATGTGATCGGTGCGCACCATGCCGTAGCGCGTGTTCACCGTGGTGCCTTCGACGATGGGCAGGATGTCGCGCTGCACGCCTTCGCGCGAAACGTCGGGACCGTGGCCGCCTTCGCGGCCGGCAATCTTGTCGATCTCATCGAGGAAGATGATGCCGGAATTTTCCACGCGCTCGACCGCAATGCGCGTGACCTGGTCCATATCGACCAGGCGCTGCTCTTCTTCCTGAATCAGATATTCGAAGGCCTCGCTGACCTTCATCTTCCGCTTCTTGGTGCGCTGGCCGAAGATGTTGGGCAACATGTCTTTCATGTTGACGTCCATCTCTTCGACGCCCTGGTTGGTGATGATCTCGAAGGCGGGCATCGATTTCTCGCGGACATCCAGCTCCACGATGCGCTCGTCGAGCTTGCCCTCGCGCAACTGCTGGCGTAGTTTCTCGCGGGTGCGCGAGCCTGGCTCGCCGGCCAGCAGGGGTTCGCTGTTGACGTCGAATCCGATCTGCTTCTGGTCGGATGCGGCGGGACGCGGCGGAACTTGCGCCGGCATCGACGGCAGCAACAGGTCGAGCAGGCGCTCTTCGGCGTTCATCTCGGCTTTGTCGGCGACGTCTTCCAGCTTCTCCTCGCGCACCATGTCGATGGCGATCTCGACCAGGTCGCGGATCATCGACTCGACGTCGCGGCCCACATAGCCGACCTCGGTAAATTTCGAAGCCTCGACCTTCATGAAGGGAGAGTTGGCCAGCTTGGCCAGGCGGCGGGCGATTTCGGTCTTACCCACGCCGGTGGGGCCCATCATGATGATGTTCTTGGGGATGACTTCTTCGGCCAACTCGGCCGAGAGCTTCTGCCGGCGCATGCGATTGCGCAGGGCGATGGCCACGGCGCGCTTCGCCTGATCCTGGCCTACGACATATTTGTCGAGTTCGCGCACGATCTCGCGCGGGGTGAGTTCGTCGAGTGCGACGTGCTCGTCATCGGTGGTTGCGGGAAGATAAATAGCCATAATTCAGTTGCCAGTTCTCAGTTGTCAGTTCTCAGTTGTCTAGCTGTCGGTTTGTCGGTTCGTGCATCGTACTGACAACTGACAACCGGCCACTGACAACTGCTCTTTTACAACTCTTCAATCGTGATTTGATCGTTGGTATAGATACAGATTTTGCCGGCGATCTTCATGGCTTCTTCGGCGATGGCGCGCGGCGGCAGCGACGTATGTTCGAAGAGTGCGGTGGCGGCGGCGGTGGCGTACGGGCCTCCGCTGCCGATGGCGGCGATGCCGGAGTCCGGCTCGATCACGTCGCCCTGGCCGCTGATCAGAAACGTCTGCCCCTGGTCGGCGACCAGCAGCAGCGCTTCCAGCGAGCGCAGCATTTTGTCGGTGCGCCAGTCCTTGGCCAGCTCGACTGCGGCGCGCCCAAGATTGCCGTGATATTGCTCCAGCTTCGACTCGAAGCGGGCAAACAGCGAGAACGCGTCGGCAGTGGAACCGGCAAAACCGGCGAGAATCTTGTCCTGATAGAGCCGGCGAATCTTGCGGGCAGTGTGCTTGATGACGCCTTCCCCGAGAGTGACCTGGCCATCTCCGGCCATCACCACTTTGCCATCCCGGCGAACGCAAAGAACAGTAGTAGAGCGGATCAAACGCTTTCGTGGCATGAATAAATGATTATATCAGTGGAAAAGGCTCCCGCGTCGAAACTTGAGCGCAAGTCACTCAACTTACGGATCCGAAGCAGCTGACCTCAGCCCTTCATTTCCCACTTTGGCCTAGAACTCCGAGTTCGGCTGCGTGCTGGGCTCCTCCGCGCTTACCGCGCTTGTTTTTCGCGCTTCGTATTCCACCACCGAAACATGAAGCTGGTTCTCACTCACCCACTAAAGCCCGTTCATGATGAACTAGAGGGGAGCCCGATGACGCAGCTAAAACTGAGGCCCTCAAACAGGCGACCGCACAAAATCCCTTTCATACGGGCTGGGAACGAAGAATTATCCATTGGCGCTGGCTTCTACCCCATTCTTATCCAGCTCCGCCAACAGGTCGTCGACACGCGCTTCGAGAATGTTACGTATCGAGCACACGCCAAGCACTTTACCGCCCTCATCCACAATTGGCATATGGCGATAGTGTCGTTCCAGCATGACCGCCAGAGCTTCGCTGGGCGTGGTTTCTTCCGTCGCCATTTCCACGATCGGACTCATCAACTCGCGGACCAGCGTGGCTTTGGGATCGCGCCGGCTTAGGGCAAACTTGGCCAGCACGTCGCGCTCGGTGAACATACCTGCCACTACTCCCTGTTCGTCAATGACCGCAACCGCGCCGACGGTGCGGTCGATCATGGTTTGCACGGCTTCTTCCACCGTTGCCAGCAGCGATACGGTCGCCGGGCCCTCGTCGCACCATTTAAGAAGACTCATGACTTAGGGTTCCTTTCCAAAAGCAAGTGCGAGGTTATGTTTCCCAGCCGAGAGAGTCAAGGTCATAGGACACAAAATAAACGGCCGCCTGCGCGAAACCGTGGCGACTTGCACCGCCGGAGTTGAGCTGGCACCCGCCAAAGGCGGATAATCCGGTTATGCTTTCGCGACGTTTTTTGCAGCCGTGGGCCGTTGCTTTGACGGTGGTCTTTTCCTCGATTGCACTGTGGGCCTTTAAGGACTTCGTCCCGCCGCACGCGGGGAACGCCAGCACGTATCCGTGCAAGGACGCCCATCCCACCGAGAAGGTGACCATGGCCGTCGATGTCTACAATGCTTCTCCGAAGGCCGATATCTTTATGACGCCGTACGCCCAGGAAGGTATTCTGCCGATTTTCCTGATCATCACCAATGACGGCGATCAGCCGATCACCGTAAAAAGTATGCAGGCCGAACTGGTCACGGCCACGCGCTCAAAGCTGGAGTCGCTCACTGCCGATGACGTTTTTCGTCGCGTGGCGCACGTCACTGGCAACAGTACCGGCCCGTCTCCTCGTGTGGGACCGATTCCTCTCAGCGGTAATAAGAACAAGAAGGCACAAAAGCAGTACGAAGAAATTATGAATTCCATCTTCACGGCGGCCGCCGTTGAGCCCCACACGACCAAGTCTGGGTTTCTATTTTTCGATATACGGGACGTGAAGCAGCCAGTCGATGGCACGCATCTCTACCTGACCGGGGTAAGGGACACCGACGGAAACGAACTAATGTATTTTGAGGTGCCGCTGGTTCCGTCGAGTGCGAGTGGCGCGCCCTAGTCGTTATCGATGCCGGTCAATCCTTTAGACCGTAAGAGGCCTCACAGTCTAGAACAACGTTGGCTGTGCTGATCCACTGGCGTCACCGCCCGCGACCTCCCTCATCTGAGCGATGTATTTTTCGGCATCGAATTTCTTCCGGGCCGCGTTGCCCGACATATAGCGAATCGTGCCGAAGATTTGTCGGTCGAACCAGGGGCGGTCGAATTTGCCGGCGATCGACCAGGAGATTCCGGCGTAACCGTTGGGATCGCGGCCGTCAAGAAAGTACTTGTCGTTGAGATAGACCGCCGTCTGATAGGCCACCGCAGGCGACGGACTCCACTCCAGAATTTTCTTCGCCCAATACATGCGCATGTAGTTATGCATCCACCCGGCGTGGAGCATCTGTAGCTGAGCAGCGTTCCACAAGTCGTCGTACGTCTCGGCGTGCTCCATTTGCTGCCGGGAGTAGATAACCGGTCGTTGGTCGGCAGCATGCTTGCCGAGCGTGCGATGCGCCCAATCGGGTGCGCTCTCAATGGAGTCGTACAGTGGATTGAAGTGGACGAAGTTGATCGACAGCTCTCGCCAAGTGATGAGCTGATCGAGAAAATCGTCTTTGACTGCTCGCGATGCTTTGGCGTGTTCTACCGCTTGCGCGACCGTGTGTGGGCCAATGTGCCCGAAGTGAAGATAAGGTGAGAGGCGACTGGTTCCGTCGAGTTCCGGCTTCCCATGGCGGTCGGGGTAGTGGGTCAGCTTGTGCGTAACGAAGTCGTTCAACAACTTCAACGCTTCGGCCGTGCCTCCCCGAAACGAGGTGACAGGCATCACTGATCGATCGAGATTTGTCCAATCCTTCGTGATGTCGAACGAGCCGTCGTTTGGTAAGGCGTGTACGTCGCGAGGCTTCTGCCACTCGATTTTGGCTTTGGGATTCGATGACCCCACCAGAAATTGTTCCAGGTGCTTTTGCAATCGGGGACGAATGATGCGCGCCGCATACTGCTCTTTCTCCAGAAGCTTCGACGGAACAATCACGTCGGCATCAACAGTCCACAGAGGTACGCTGAGTCTTTTCGCTGCCACTTCTCGCCAAAGGCCGGGCTCGCGCATGGGATTCTCATCCCCAACCACTAAAGATGCCTTCACCTCATCGCAAAATTTCGTCAACGAGTGGTCAGGATATCGCCGCAGCACGAAGCCGATGCCACGCTTGCGAGCGCGTTCCGCCGTCTCTGGAATTCCCTGCGCCAGGAACGCGTAATGCCGCAGATTGGCGTGAGGATAGAAGGGCACGGGCGCGAAAAAGATCACTATCGGCTGATGAAGAGCGTTGGCCGCTGCGACCGCAACATCGAGTGCGGGATTGTCGAGCGCGCGTTGAGCCCGCTGCATCCAGTACACCACGCAGCGATTACCCGGGTCGGGCGTTCCGGCGCGACGGACGGTGATGCGGGGGTCGTAGGTTAATTGTTCCAGCTTCGTCAATCTCAGCTTCAGTTTGCCTTATCTGCCGCCAGTATCTCATCGGCGACTGCCGCCGCTTCTACTGCTGCCTTTACATCATGGACGCGCACTATGTGGGCGCCGCGCAAAATGCTGGCCACCATGGCCGCGATGGATCCATAGACACGATCGGCAGGCGGTGTCTCCCGTCCCGTCCGCTTGCTCACCGTGCGACCGACAAAAGACTTGCGCGAGGTTCCTGCCAACAGCGGAAAGCCCAGCCGGAGCAACCGATCAAGATGTGCCAGCAGAGGATAATTCTCCTCGAAGTTCTTGCCGAAGCCAAAGCCGGGATCAAGCACGATCCGCGAACGGTGCACACCGCGCTCGATGGCAACTTGAAGCCGATTTGCTAGATCATGCTCTACAACTGCGGTAATGTCGCTTTCGGCGGGAAGAGTTCGCCACTGCTCCGGCTGCCCCCGCGTGTGCATGAGCACCACGCCGCATTCCAATTCCGCGCAAGTGCCAGCCATCTGCGGGTCCCATTGAAATGCGCTGACGTCGTTAATGATTTCCGCGCCTGCGGCGACAGCGGCTCTGGCGACGGCCGACTTGTAAGTATCCACCGAGAGCACCGCCCTTGGACGATCGCGCACAATTCCTTCCAGCACCGGCATAATCCGCCGCAGTTCCTCATCTTCAGTAACCGCTGCTTGCGCGCTCGCAGCCGCCTCACCGGAAACGATACGTGCGCCTGGCCGAGTGGATTCGCCGCCGATATCCAGCAGATCCGCACCTTCGTCCAGCAAGCGCAGAGCGTGCTCCACCGCTTTTTCCGGAGCGAGAAAGCTGCCGCCGTCAGAAAAGGAGTCAGGAGTTACGTTCACCACCCCCATGATGAGGGTCCGCACTCCCAACTCCATGGCTCGAGAACGAAGTCGCCACTGAAAGCGAGGCCGCATGTTGCGATTGTAAAGGTCAGGCGGTGGAACCGTGATCAACCGTTCGTTAAAGCCGCCTCGTTCCGAGCCGATTGATGAGATGGCCGTGATTAAGCCTCTTGCATGGCAATGCTAGAATCGAGAAAAGTAGTCCTATGTTGAGGGCCCGCTATCTCGCCGCTGTTGCAGTCTGGGTTGCGCTGCTGACTCCTGTTTATGCGGGTAACAACAAGCCCGGCAGCAAACCGGAAAACCGGCGAAAACTAAGCCACGATATCGAAGAAATCCTCAGCGACCCCGATACAGCCCGCGGGTTCTGGGGAGTCTATGCGGTCTCACTCGACACCGGCCGGCCGATCTTCGCGCGGAACCAGGACAAGCTCTTCACCCCTGCGTCCAACACTAAGCTGTTCACGACCGCCGCCGTATTCGGACTGATCGGTCCTGACTATCGCTTCAAGACCACGGTCGAGACCATGGGCACGGTCGATAAGTACGGGCGTTTGAACTCCGATCTGGTCGTAGTTGGCCGCGGCGATCCCAATCTATCCGGCCGCACTTTGCCTTACAACTTGCACACCGAGCGCAAGGCGCCTCCCATCCAAGTGCTGCAAACTCTGGCCGACCAACTCGTGCAGCATGGATTGAAGTACATTGACGGGGACGTGATAGCCGACGATTCCTACTTTGTCTTCGAGCGCTACGGTGAAGGCTGGTCGCAAGATGATCTGGCGCGCGAATGGGGCGCACCGGTATCGGCTCTGACCATTAATGACAACGTGATCTTCATCAACATCATGCCGGCGGACCGGCCAGGTGAGCGCGCGTTTCTTAGCATCACTCCGTTTCCTGAGTACTACAAAATCGACAACCGGGTGATGACGACTCCGCAGGGTACCGGGCCGCGAACCGTATCGATCAACCGCGAACCGGGATCGAATCAATTGACCTTCTGGGGCAATATTCCCCAGGATGATCCCGGGTTCGGCGAAGCCCTGGCCATTGAAGACCCCGCAGATTTCACCGCGAGATTATTTCGTCAGTTGCTGGAAGAGCGGGGCGTCACCATCTATGGCCGGGCGCGGACCCATCACACTGAGCTTGCATCGACGGAAACCTTCAGCGTGACATCCATGGCTTCCGGCGGGGGCGACACTACTCGGCCTCCTAATCCCGCCCCCATGGTCCTGGCCAGTTATCAGTCGCAGCCGGTTACCCAGGACCTCCGCGTGATCAATAAGGTTAGCCAGAACCTGCATGCCGAGCTAATGTTGCGCTTACTGGGAAAAGAGAAAGGTACGTCGGGTTCAATTGAAGGCGGACTGGAAGTGCTGCGTGGATTCCTCGTAAACGCCGGCATCAAAGCCGACCAGTTTGTTTTCTATGACGGTTCGGGATTGTCGCGCGAAGACCTGGTAACGCCTGAAGCCGTCGTCGCCATTCTGCGCTACTGTCAGCAGCAGCCTTGGGGACAGACCTATGCCGATACATTGCCGGTAGCTGCAGTGGATGGCTCGCTGGCCGATCGGTTCCGTAATACACCGGCGGCGAAAGTAGTCCGCGCCAAGACCGGGTCGCTCTCACATGTGTACTCGCTCGCGGGATATGCTACAACGCAATCGGGTGAATCCATCGTTTTCGCGGTCATGACCAATAACAACACAATGCCCACCAAGAAAGCCCTCGACACCATCGATCAGATCGTGGTCCGGCTGGTCGACGATAAGAAGTAGTTCGGCAACTCCGATTAGACTTCCCAAATCTTTCCGGCATAGAAATTGCGCTGACATGGATGCGCTAGCGCGGCCTGACGCAATGTCGATTTGCCGCTCATACACATTGTGCGGGCCGGCGCTATCGCGTGGAGGCCAATATGTCCGTAGCCGGAATCGCCAGCGCTGGCTTGTCGCAACTAGCCAGCCTGCAACGTAATTATCAGCAGGTGCGAGGTGAGTTTAAACAGTTAGGCCAGGATCTGCAGGCTGGCAACCTGACCCAGGCACAGACCGACTTCGTCACTCTGTCCCAGTCCGCGGCCAGCCAATTTTCTGGCAACAGCCCGGTAGCCAAAGCGCTCAACTCGCTGGGGCAGGCGTTGCAGTCGGGCAATCTCACTGCTGCACAGCAGGCATTTGGTTCCTTGCCATCGCACTTGGTTGGACCTTGCGCCGTGCCTCATTCTGTCCATGCGGGAGCCGCGTCGGCACAGCAAAGTTCGTTCTCGCAAGCTTTGAGTCAGATGGGATCGGCTTTACAGGCCAGCAACTTGTCGGCGGCGCAGCAGGCGTTCTCTGCCATGCAGCAAAGCTGGAAACAGATGGAATCGAACGGCGGGGCGATGGGAGACAGTCTTGCGGCAGCGCCATCGGCGATCTCCGGCCTTAACGTGGCCGCGTAGTGAACGTGACAGCGGTATACAGTCGCCTAGGGTGTCGGCTCCGCCAGCCGAAATTCGAATTCGCCACGGAGTCATGGAGGACACAGCGGTTGGTTCTCCCGTGACTCTCTCCGTGATCTCTGTGCCTCGGTGGTGAATACGCAGCTTGGTATGCACTTTACGGAAGCAGTCGGCGGTGCGACGCTGGCTTTTCTATCCACTATCCCCTGGTCACTGCTTTCTGATTTCTCTAGCCATCGCCGCCAATCCCGTGCATCATTACTGACGAGTTCAAACCTAATACCAACCTAATAAACAAGGAGCAGACACGGGCATGATTGAACGACTCAGGGAGAGTTCTGGAGGCGTACTGGGCTTCAAAGTCGTGGGAAAGATGACCGCCGAGGACATTAAGGGGTTCGAGCCACAGATCGAGGTTCTCATCAGAGAAAGAAAGCACAAGCCTATCGGTATCCTCGCCGACCTTTCCGAGATGACCGGCGCCGACTGGAAGGCGCGCTGGGACGAGATGCGGTTTCTGCAGAAACACACGACTCACATTGCGCGCATGGCCGTGGTTGGCGCCGACAAGTGGGAAGAAATTGTGGCGATTGTCACCGCCGGGGCCGCAGTTCTGGAAGCTGAGACCCGCTACTTCGACAAGTCCGAGACGCTGCATGCCTGGGAGTGGGTGCGCACCGCCAAGCACGCCGAAGACATGCCTGTTCGGCAGATCTCGGCAGGGACGGGGATCTGGAAGGACTACCATCCCGAGTGGATGAATCTGTGAGGCAGCTTCGATGGTCACAGCCCGGTTCGGTTGCCCCAAGGGGAAAGCAAGGCTCGACCCTTCTAGAGCAAGGAGAAATGAACCGGAATAGCCGAAGTCTCAGCAAAACGCAGGCGTTGGCTATCTACTTCGCATTAGTGCTCAGCTTCGTACTGCTGAGCGCATGCAAGACAACCACCGATGCGGCTGCCGCAGCCAAGCAGCTCGATACCGTCTCCACCAAACTTGCGACCTATTATGACGACCTATCGAAGCAACTGGATGACACGGTCGAGCTCAACGAGCTGCAGTCGGTAATCTACAAAATTCCGTTCACTGATGCCGATCGGGCACAAATCATCGATGTCAAAGGTGAGATATCGAAACGAGCGGCCATGGCCCGTTGTCTGGCTGATCTGGCCACAGCCTACGGGAATCTGGCTGGATCGAAGGCCAGCGGCGACGCCTCCACCGCTGCATCTGCGTTAGCCACTCAGCTAGCTTCGGCAAAAGCCATCCCTCAAGGCTCGGCCATCCCTTCGGCGGTTGGAGACGCCGCGCAGCTGTTGGTCACTTACATCCAATCACGAGACCTTAAGAAGGGCTCCCAAGCCGTGAGTAAAGCCGTAACTGCGGTCAGCGATCTTTTTGACGGCGAAAAGAAAGCCTACGAGAGCATTGAAAATCAGCGCCTGGCTCTGGCGAGGCAGATCGCTGGGAAGCTTGTGGATAGCCATGAGATCGAAATGAGCTTCCCGGCTCTCATGGCCCCAGCGACCAAGCCTTTCTCGTTGACTCCCAAAGACAAAGATCTAAGTGGAGATGTCGACTACGCACAACTCATGAAGAAGGAAATGGAATATCAGGTCGCAGACCAGGAACAGCAGTATGTTAGTTTGACGGACAATCTCTCGGCCTCGCTGCATGATGTAAGAACCGCCGTGAATAAAGTTGTGACTGGTTGAGTCGGGCGATTGACGGCCAGCTTTTGGGCGTGAAATAAGGAACGTATTAATGGAGGTCGAAGTGGGCGACGCACTGAGTAGTCTGCAAGATCAGTACATTTTTCTTACTAACAACTTGGATAGTTATCTAGGGAGTTGCAAGAACGATAGCGATAAAGCCACGATTACAACCAACTATGTTAACTCTCGCAGAAACTACTGGACTTGTATTGACAAAGGATTTCACGACGACGATCCCAAGGTTATCGCGGCAGTGCAGCAGGTAAAGACGGCCCAGCAAAACCTGAAGAATTCCTTGTCCAACTTGAATGACATCGCCAGCGTTATCAAGGTTATTACTGAGGCAGTAAAGATAGGCAGCCAGCTAGCCGCCCTGGCTGGATAGACTGCTGCTGCTAACGCGCCGCCCGGATATCGGCCATTCGTGGCTTTCTACCAATTTTGAACGCGCTCACCTAGCGATGGGGTGAGATGAGCGCGTCTCAGCTCTCGCTTACGCTTCGGCGGTGGCTTCTTCAGTCGCGGCGGGAGCGGCTGGTTGGTCACCCGCTTCCTTCTGGATGGTCACCTTCACCGGCACGATGACATCGCGGTGCAGCTTTACTGGCACCTGGAAATCGCCGATAGCTTTCAGCGGCTCGTCGAGCTGGATCTTGCGGCGATCGATGTTGAGACCCTTGTGTTCCAGCTCGCGCGCGATGTCGGCCGAGGTAACAGAGCCAAACAACTGCTCACGCTCGCCGGACTTGCGGGTGAACAGCAACTCGACGCCAGCCAGTTGTTTACCCAGAGCTTCGGCGTCGCCCTTCTCGCGAGCAACCCGGCGCACGGCAGAGGCTTTCATCTGCTCGATGACGGCACGGTTGGCTGTCGTAGCCTCGATCGCCAGTTTCTTGGGAAGGAGATAGTTGCGGCCATAACCTTCGGCCACCTTGACCACGTCTCCGCGGGAGCCGAGCTTGGCTACGTCTTCTTTCAGAATAACTTCCATGAGTAGAACTCCGGTCAAATTTGTTGGCGGGCTTGAGCCCAGCCTTTAAGAATTCGCCAGACGCCAGGCGGGCCTGAAGGCCCACCAGCCCTGATCCCTAGTCACTATCTTCCGCCGAACGGAAGCAAGGCGATATTGCGGGCCTGCTTGATGGCGTCGGCCAGGCGGCGCTGATGTGGCGTGCACACGCCGGTCAAACGCCGGGGAACGATCTTGCCGCTTTCCGCCACAAAGCCGGAGAGCAGGCGCACGTCCTTGTAATTGATGCCGTCGATCTTTTCGACGCAGAACTTGCAAACCTTTTTACGGCGGAAGAATTTACGTCCGCCTTCACGCGGACCGCCAGGGCCGCCGCCGGGACGTCCTGCGGGCCGAGGTCCGCGGGGACCTCCGCCGCCTTCGCGCGGACCGCTGTCGGAACGCGGCGCGGGAGCGTCGCTACTTGCTGTTCTAATGGGTTCGTCTGCCATGATTCTCCTTCGGGCTGCCATGAGCCCCGATCTTCTATCTTGGCCGGAACTTCCGGCTCTCGAAAATTACGGCCGGGGCTAAAGCCCGGAAAAAGTGTGGCCGTTTGCGGCACGGCTGAAGCCGCGCCCTTTCAAAACAGCTCTGCGCTGATCAAAACCGCTACGCGGCCCTGCGCCAGTTGCTATCGGCTACGCGCTGGCCGGCGTCGACTCGGCACCCTCGGCCGGTGCAGCTTCGGGCGTCAACGGTTCCGGCGTCGCTGCCGCTGCGGCCTCGGCTGCTGCCGCCGCTTCCGCTGCTGCCGCCGCCCGGGTTCCCTTGCCACGAACCTTGGTGTCGCGAAGCGCCTTGACCTTGGCCAACCGCTTCTGTTCCTCGTCTACCCGCACCGTTAGGAATTTGATCACCGGCTCGGCCACACGCAGGCGGCGCTCCACCTCTTTCACCATGCCGCCTTCGCCTTCCAGCACCATCAGCATGTAAATGCCATCCTGGAACTTGCGGACGGTATACGCCAGCCGGCGCTTGCCCATGCGTTCCATGCTTTTCACCGTACCCCCCGCCGTGCCGACCTGGGACTCCAGATTCGAAATCAGTTTGTCCTGGTCCTCTTCCGGCATATCGGGACGAACGATGAACATTAATTCGTAAGTACGTTGCATTATTTTCTCCTGAGCTGTCAGCCATCGGCCGCCAGCTCTTAGCTAAATCTTCTGCCGTCCCTGAAGGGACTCCCACTCTTAAGTCTGCCTGCCCCAGCGCCGAAGCGTTGGGCTATGATCTTCCGTCCCACAAAGTGGGACTGGACCTTTCATCAGTCAAGCAGCATGGCCGAAAGCCAGTTGGCCGGGAAATTTTCCCACTCCTAGCCCCTAATCCCCAGTCCCTGAGCCCTGATCGCTCGCTTCTTCCGCCTTGCGATTGAAGCGGTTCATCGCCGCTTGCACGCCATCGGCGAGGATGACTTTCACCGCTTCCGCCGCTTCGTCCAGTACCTGGTCCACAACCGCCAGCTGCGCCTTCTTGAACTGCGCCAGCACGTAACGCGCGCCATCGCCCACGGGATAATCCGGTCCGACCCCCATTCGAATACGCGTAATCTCTTGCGTACCCAGCGCGGCAATCACCGACTCCACACCGTTGTGACCCGCCGAGCGGCCTCGCGGCCTCACTCGCAACGAACCAAACGGCAAGTCCAGTTCGTCGTACAGCAGCACCAGATCTTGCTCCGGTTGCGCCTGGTACTCGCGTACCAGCTCGCTTACCGAGGCGCCACTCAGGTTCATGTAGGTTTCCGGCTTGGCCAGCACAACCTCGTGTCCGGCCAGACGGATCCGCGCAGTCTGCGCGCGGCAGTGGCGATTGTTTACGCGCACGCCACACTGCTCGGCAATGCGATCCACCGCCAGAAAACCCATGTTGTGCGGTGTGAACTGGTATTCGATGCCCGGATTGCCGAGCCCGACGATCAGCTTCACCGCGCTTACTTCTTCTTCTCAGACTTCTCTGCCTTGGCCTTGTCGCCACCCTCGGCAGCTTCGCCTTCGGTTTCCTGCTTGCCCTTCTTGATAACCTCGGGCTCGGCAGGGGTCGCTCCGGCTTCCACTGCAACCTCGGCGGGAGCAGCTTCCACCACTTCCTTCACTGCGGTTACGTGGGCAACGGCCTGATTCTCGTCTGTAATGAATTTCAGCTTCTCATCGTGAGTCAGGTCTGAAACGCGAATCGTCTGCCCGAACTCCAACTTGCTGACGTCGGCAACCAAGTGGCCCGGAATGTCGCCGGGCAAGCACTCGATTTCGACCTCGCGCAACATCTGTTCGAGGACGCCGCCCTGCAGCTTCACGCCGGGCGCTTCGCCCTTAAGCACGATGGGCACACGTACCTGCAGCACCTTGTCCATGGCAATGCGCTTGAGATCGACATGCAGCAGCGCGCTCTTGATGGGCTCGTATTGCCAGTCGACGATCATCACCTTGGCCGACTGGCCATCGAGCGTGAGATCGAAAATGGAGTTGTGTCCGGTCTCCGAGTTCAGGATGCGGCGCATCTGTTTGGGATCGACGGCAACGGGCTTCGACTCCTGCCCCGCGCCATAGACCACGGCGGGAATCAGGCCGCTCTGGCGGAGCCGGCGCGCATCATTCTTGCCGCCGCCCTGCCGCGGCTTGGCTTCTACGTTTTTCTCTGGAGTTGCTGTAGCCATAATTTCGTTCCTTTACAAAAACAGTCTGCTGACTGAAGTTTCTTCGTGAATCGATTGAATGGCGCGTCCGATGAGGCCAGCGATCGACAGCACTTTGATCTTGGGCTCATTGCGCCCCGCTTCGGTCAGCGGGATGGTGTTGGTCACAACCACTTCGGCCAACCCCGATTGCGAAATCCGTTCAATGGCCGGGCCCGAAAGCACGGCATGAGTGGCGCAGGCATACACTTCGCGAGCGCCCGCATCGATCAGCGCCTGACAGGTTTTCACCAGCGTGCCGGCGGTATCGATAATGTCGTCAAGGATGAGACACGTCCGGTTGTGTACGTCGCCGATGACGTGCATCACCTCGGTCACATCCATTTCCACGCGGCGCTTATCGACGATGGCCAGCGCCGAATC
This sequence comes from uncultured Acidobacteriaceae bacterium, assembly GCA_963833305.1. Lineage (GTDB taxonomy): Bacteria > Acidobacteriota > Terriglobia > Terriglobales > Acidobacteriaceae > Bog-257. The sequence continues at coordinate 632,831 of CAWHXN010000006.1, forward strand.
CATTTTCTTGGCGAAGAAGCGAGCACGCTCCACGCCTCCAGCATCTGGCGATACGACAGTCAGATCCGGAAACTGCTTCTTGCGGAAGTAATCCACCAGCACCGGCGACGCGAACAGATGGTCCACCGGGATGTTGAAGAACCCCTGAATCTGCGGCGCATGCAGATCGACGACTAACGCGCGATCGGCTCCCGCCGTGGTCAATAAATCCGCCACCAGCTTCGACGAAATCGGCACGCGCGGCTTGTCCTTACGATCCTGCCGGGCGTAACCGAAGTACGGAATCACCACCGTGATGCGCCGCGCCGAAGCGCGCTTGAGCGCATCGATCAGCAGCAGCAACTGCATCAGGTGCACATCGACCGGATCGCAAGTCGGCTGCACCATAAAGACGTCAGCCCCGCGTACGTTCTCCTCGATCTGCACATAGGTTTCGCCGTCGGAGAACTTGGCGATTCGCGCCTGCCCCAATGGCAAACCGAGAAACTCGCAAACATCTTTGGCCAGCGCATCGTTGGCCGTGCCGGAAAAAATCTTCCACTTATCGTCCTGGCGCGCCCGCACTGGCTTCGGCGCAACCTTGGGATCGACTTTCTTGTCCGACTGCTGCGCGACAGCGGTCGCGCCATCGCCCGGCGCTACCGCCGGAGGAACTACGCTCGTCTTCGCTGCTGTATCCATTGCGTCAAATACCCCCGCCTAACCTGGTTGAGTTACACGCTGGGTCTTGAAACTACTGCTCGTCGCCGTGACTTCTATTAGCTACTGACAACTGATGGTTCTTGGCTGGGCGGCTAGGATTCGAACCTAGACAAAGTGCTCCAAAGGCACTTGACCTACCATTAGTCGACCGCCCAGTAATACAAGCCGTCCGCTGCCAGTTGTCGGTCATCAGCCTTCAGCTTGCTTTGCGCAATTCGCTGGCTGTCCAGGAACCCGTTTGACCAGAAGTCCAAGCTGGCCCCTGGGCGCTAGCCACTAACCACTGCCTTCCAATACTCATCCCGCGTCAGCGTAGTCGTCGCTAAAGCCGGGTGTCCCGTGGCATTCACGCGTCCGGCTGCGGCTTGCGCTTCTCCTGCGGAAGCGAAAACCCCATACAGCGTCGAGCCAGACCCAGACAACGATGCGTAGAGCGCGCCTTCGCGCTGTAACACACGTTTTACCTCACGCAACTCGGGATACTCAGGAAAGACAACGCGTTCGAAGTCGTTCTCGATCCCGGCTCGGACGAGGTCGAGAAGCGGGGTCTCGGCCCGGTCCCCGCCAACTGCGGGAACACCGGATGCAAGCCCGGCCTCAGCCAAAGCCTGCGGGAAACTTTTGTCCAGTAAGTAAAACAAACCGTGACTGAACTTATTCATTCTACCTGTGACTCCAGAAGCGGTCAATGCGGCATCCCGCGCGACCAGTTCATCCCATTGCGCGAAGGCCTTAGGCGTCGAAACCCCAATCGGGGGCGTGACCACAACCACGTGCTGCGTCGGCAAATCTGGCATGGGATAAACCTCTTCGCCGCGTCCGACGCCCAGCACGGTTCCCCCGAGGAGGAACAGCGGCACGTCGCTGCCCACTTCCGCCGCGATGAGCAGCTTGTCCGCGGTCGACAATTTCAAGTCGAGCGCCCGCTCCAGTCCGAGCATCGTCGCCACCGCATTCGACGACGCCGCGCCCATGCCGCCCTGTACCGGCAGGCGCTTGTCGATCTCGACGACGATCTTGCTTTGAAAGGGAACGGCTTCAGCCGTGCCGCATGTCGCTCTCTTCTCTTTGTCATCACGAGTGGGCTTTAGCCCACGAGGGATCTGCTTTGCCGAATTTTCGCCAGCCGATTTCGTACGGGTGAGAGTCGCCAGCACTTTTTCCGTCATCTTGTAGCAGGTGTTCGACTGATCGAGCGGAACGCGGACATCGTTGCAGCGAATCTCAATCCCCGAGCCGGGCTGCACGTCCACACGGACCAAATCATGCAGTGCTAACGTCTGATAGATCGTGCGCAGCTCGTGGAAGCCGTCAGGACGAGCCGGGCCGATCTTCAGACCGAGATTGATCTTGGCGAACGAGCGAATCGCGATCGACATGGAAGTAGCCAATATTCAGTGTAGCAACTGGGGTTTCCATTGCCCCCGCTGGTAGTTCGAGCCTGCCTGACTCTTGCTTTGACGCGCTCCTGGCGAAAGCCTAGAATTCGACTGGAAGCCCGCCTGAATCGCGGAAGCGCCGGGCTGTTCGACCGGAGGACGCTATGTTTGGTGGAAAGCTTGGTTTGCCCGAACTGCTCGTCATCTTATTTATCGCCCTGCTCATCTTCGGGCCGAAGAAGCTTGGCGATCTGGGCAAGGGCCTGGGCGAAGGCATCCGCAACTTCAAGTCCTCGATGGGCGACCACAACGCGTCCAACGACCCCAAATCAACCACTCCGCCGACGGAAGACAAAAAGTCGTAATCCGTGTCCGCTCTGCGGGTCGCATCAATTCACCGCTCAGCGCTGCATCGGAGCTGGCGCTCCCGCCTAACGACGTCTCGCTACTGCGTGGCTGGTTCCTCAATCACAACAGCACTTGTCCCGTCGCCTTCTCGGCGGCTCGCAACATTCCATACACTCGCGGCACCGGCAATCCCACCACATTGAAATAGCAGCCCTCGATGCGGTCCACCCAGCGCGAAGCGACGCCCTGGATCGCGTAGGCTCCGGCTTTGTCCATGGGCTCGCCGGTGCGCGTGTATTCTGCAATTTCAACTTCCGAAAGAGGGCTGAAGCGGACCTGGGTGACCTCGGCGCTAGCTTGCTCAAAACAAGCGACGATCAGACAAACACCGGTGATCACTTCGTGTCTGCGACCCGACAGCAGCCGCAACATGCGCGCGGCATCGCGCTCATCGGCCGGCTTCTCCAGCAGATGCTCGTCGACCACAACCACCGTATCGGCGCCCAGGACGGCGTCGTCCGGATGCCGCGCAAAAACAGCGCGGGCTTTGTCGCAAGCTAAACGTTGCGCGTAGTTCAGCGGCGTCTCGTCAGAAAGCGGCTCCTCCAGCACATACGCCGGTTCGACTGTGAACGCGATATTGGCGTTGCGCAGAAGTTCCGAACGGCGCGGCGAAGCCGAAGCCAGGATGAGGCTCATGCATCGACGATTCTAAAGCCGGAGTGAAGTTCTTGTATCAACGGGTCTGTTTACTTGGCCTGAAGCTGCGACTTAATACCTTGTTCGATGGATGAAATTTCTACCGCGCCGACATACTTGGCTTGAATGTGTCCGTCGCGGCCAATCAGGAATGTCACCGGCAGTCCGAGAATGCCGCCGTAGGCTTGTGCCAGATTGTCATTGCCCAAGGCGACTGGGTAGTTCATCTTGTAATCTTTGTAGAATGGCCCAACCGGCTTCAGATCGTCATCCATGGAGATGCCGACCACCTGCAATCCCTGGTCACGATAAGTGTTCTGGTACTCCACAAAATGGGGGATTTCAGCGCGACACGGCGTACACCACGTTGCCCAGAAGTCGAGAAGAACTACCTTGCCGCGATAGCTCGACAAATTCAGCGGCTGTCCATTGAGATCGGTAAGCGAGAAATCTGGAGCTATCGAGTGACTGGCAGCTGAAACGGGGCCGGTCTGGGCACCGTGATGATGAGCTTGTTTATAAAGAACAATCGTCAATAATACGACCACAACAATCAGGATTGCTTTCTTCATCCACACTCCATGGAATCGTGTTGCAGATCAAACTGGAAGCGCTGCTCTCAGTTTACTAGACCGTGAATTTCGCTCCCAGCAGATGCCGCGCAAATTGTTTGTTTCTTCGGCCCCAGCAGTCTCATAGAATGGAACTATAGGAACGCTCGGCCAAGAGGTAACATCAAAATGGGTCACGGGATCTCACGCCGGAAGTTTCTGGCTACTTCGTTCGGTGCTTTGGTGGGAAGCACGCTGCTGCCAGATCAGCTGGTTGCCAGCCGTCTCCATCTTCCACAACAAGCGTCGCGGAGCTCGCTAGCCACGACAATTCAAGCTACCAGGCGTACCTTGGAAATTAACGGCAAAGCGGCGAATGTAATGGGGCTGCTGCAGCCGAATGGCGCCCAAGGCATGAGCTCGTTCGTGAATGAGCCGTTTCGCGTAATCTTGGAAAACAAGCTCAGCGTGCCGACTGCAATTCACTGGCACGGATTGCATGCTCCCAACAACGAGGACGGCGTTCCTGGGGTTACGCAACCGGTAATCCGTCCCGACGCCAGCAACTTCTATAACTTTCCGCTGCGGCCTGCCGGCACGCACTGGATGCATTCTCATCAGGGATTGCAGGAGGCGTTCTTGCTGTCAGCTCCCTTGATCGTTCACGACCCGGCCGATCAGGAACGCGACGAGCAAGAGGTCGTATTGTTTCTGTCGGACTTCAGCTTCACGTCGCCCAAGGAAATCTACGCTAAACTGCGGCAGAACGCGAAGGGAGTGGCCGTGATCGGCGAAGGAGAGCCGCTAACCATGTCGGGTACTGGCGATCCGACGACAGCGCAGAATTCGCAAAGCATGAAGCTGGCGCCAGACGCCAACGACGTGAACTACGATGCCTACCTGGCCAACGATCGCACCCTGAATGATCCGGCGGTGGTGAAGGTGGAAAGGGGCGGCCGGCTGCGTTTGCGCATCATTAACGGCAGCACGGGAACAAATTACTTCATTGACCTGGGAACCCTGACCGGCGAATTGATTGCCACCGACGGAATGGCCGTTAAGCCTATCCAAGGCAGCCGCTTTCCATTGGCCATTGCTCAGCGAATCGATGTTCGGGTGCAGCTCCCTCATGACGGAGGCGCATTTCCGGTCCTGGCTCTGCGGGAGCTTTCAATGGAACAAACCGGAATCATCCTGGCCACATCTGGCGCTCAGATTCAGCGCCTGCCGGCCAGGAATTCCTCTCCTACGGGACTATTGACGCTGGCGCTGGAAAGCCAACTGGCCGCAGCGAAGCCGCTGAAAAACAAAGTTGCCGATCAAGTTGCTGTCTTGCGCTTGCAGGGCAACATGAGCCGTTACGAATGGCTTATCAATGGCCAGGCGTTTGACGTGAATAATCCAGGAAGCCAGCAGCCGCAAGTGCGAGTGAGGCCCGGCCAGCGGGTAGGGTTGAAGTTCGTCAATGAGACGCCCATGTCGCACCCCATGCACCTGCACGGGCACTCGTTTCAGGTGGTCGCTATTAACGATCGCCGTTTTAGCGGAGCGCTGCGCGACACGGTGCTGGTGCCTGGCAGAAATAGCGTCACGGTGGAATTTGATGCCGATAATCCCGGCCTATGGTTTGTCCATTGTCACGTTCTTTGGCATTTGGAAGCGGGCATGGCGGCTTTGGTGCAATACGAGGCGTGAACGCGCCGGAGTAATTTCCGATTCGGCTTATGAGGCTAGTCTATGGCTGATCGGCGAGCTGGCAGTTATTGCCATAAGTGAACGAATGCAGGGTCAGGCCGGAGGCTTCCGGCTGTAACGAAATGAGGTGCGCCGTGAAGGTGGGAGTGCGCACCAGATAATACATCCGGCCTTCGGTGACTTCCACGTAGGCTCCCTTGCTGTCGAACTTCACGTCGGCTCCGGCACTTTCTTTGGGCATGGGATTGCCATCCTGGAAAAGGTTGACACGGATTTCCTTAGCATCTTTCAGGCTGAGGACGCTGTAGAGAGATCGCGCATGATAGCGAACCTCGGCGGCGGCCCCATGACCCTCCGAAGTCACACCGTCCTTCTCAATATGCCAGCGGCCTACAAGCATCACCCCTCCGTCGGGAGGCGAATGCGGCGGCAGGAAATCGACAGTGTCTCCAGCGCGATGGTCTCCTATGTCCTCAACTGATCCGCGGCCATAGAGCTCACCCAGGTACGTTTCCTGGGTGGTGACGCCGCACTTCTGGCTAGTCTCGTCTTCCTCTGGGTCAAGCGGAATTTTGAGAACTTCCGGATGAGCTATCGCCAGCAACTCGCGAATCTTGGTTTCCATTTCGCGATCATGGCCCTCACCGAATATTTTCATGACGATGTTGCCCTGAGGGTCGATTAGGTAACGATTGGGCCACCCGTCGGAAGCATATGCTTTCCAGGTTGTGCCGTCCTGGTCGGCGACAACCGGCCAGGGCAGGCGATAGCGCTGCGCCGCCGCCCGCACATTGTCTACCTTGAAGCCGATGTTGAATTCGCCGAAGTGGACTCCAATCACATCAAAACCGTAAGGGTGATACTTGGTATACCAGCGCTTGACCACCCCAAAATCGCGAATGCAATTGATGCAGGTGTATTCCCAAAAGTCAACGAGCACGACATGGCCACGGTAGTCGGAGATGTGGTGCGGTACCGGAGCGCCCTGGTCGAGCCATACGCCGCCTGCTCCGAAATCAGGGGCGGGATGTACTTTCAGATCTACTTGCGCCGGAGCTATAGCAGTCAGGCAGAGTACGACGAGCGAAACAACTGCGCGGATCTTCCATCTTATGGCTCTCCGACTTCCTGCACGCGGATTCATCCGAACGATCCGTAGTCCCTTCTTGTAATGTAGCGCAAGCAGATCACCTGCGGGGCCATATTGTGACCAACACCAGATCCAAATCTGCCAGCGACAGTAAATCTGAGTCGAACGATCACAACGCTTACCGCGAGGATATATAAGTAAGGCCTCGCGTATCAAAGTGCAGTAGGTTCGCACGCCTTTCGTGTCAATTCGTCCCTGGACCGCGAATAACGCTAGTCCCAGGCATAAGAATCGTTCATCAGATACATAGAGCCAGCGCGACTTAGTCAATCCAAGCCACAACCTCCCGTTTTAATCGCCCTTCACCTGGCAAGCCTTGCCTTTTGTTAGGTAGGTAGATGATGGATTCGCGACAGACGTGATTAAAAGCTTAGCTTTCACTTGGGTTGAAATCTCGTCCCTGCGGGATGTATTTCGCCTCAGTAATTATTGCTTCTGCCCCTTAGTCAACATGCCGATAGTCCTTCAAGCTTAGAGGCCGTTTTCAAAAAGATCATCAAGAATTATTCCTACCGCCCACATCCAGGCTTACATGTTTTTTCTAAGCGTGCTTGCCAATAGCGCTCTACCCGCTTAGCAGCGTGAGCGCCACAAATGATAGTAGTGCATCCTTTGCAATTAATAGCACGGTATTTGAGCAGGCATGATCCCTTTCAGAATTTCATATCTCGCTAGGATCTCTCATTTATTGTTGTGAGCCTACAAGGACTTGTGACTGACACGCAGAGATGTATTCCGAGAGCCCCAACAAGGCTAATAAGCCCGGCGCTGCACTTTTAATAACTCATATATATCGCATGTTCGCCCGACGTAACTGCCAGTAAATACGTCAGATGGATTGGCGACAGTATTGCACATGCAGCTACCAGATAAGTCTTGAATCTGTCCCAATGGCTGCGCCCATAGGATTGTGGATCGATAAATCCTGCGAGATTTCAGACCATTGCGACAGGATCTGACAACTCAGAGAAGGTAGGACGGACTTGAGAGGAACTATGAAAGCAAAAAGGCTGATTACCGTAATTCTGGCGGTAATGGTGGTTGCCGCAGTGATGACGCCGTCGTTGATGGCGCAATCGCTGGTTACCGGCGATCTTACTGGTACGGTCACAGATCCGAGCGGCGCGGTTGTATCAGGAGCCTCGGTAACGCTGAAGAGCGATGCCAATGGCTCGACGCGCACCGCTACAACCGGTTCTAACGGAACCTATCGTTTTTCATTGCTGGGTCCAGGCAGCTACACCGTAAATGTAAGCGCCTCCGGCTTCAGCACCGCACAGAGCAAAGCAGAGGTCAATGTTGGGCAGGCGTCAGTTGCCGACGTGAAGATGGCGTTGGGTAGCAGCTCGCAGACCGTAGAAGTCACGGGCGCAGCCCCGCTCGTGAATTCTGACAATGCCGACCTGTCTACCAACTTCGATCAGAACATGATCGCCAATCAGCCGAACGGCGGTAACGATATCACCTACGTTGCCCAGACGGCGCCTGGCGTAAACATGAACACCGGCATGGGATATGGCAACTTCCAGACCTCCGGCCTGCCGGCTACTTCCAATGTGTTCACGGTGAACGGTGAGAACGACATGGATCCGTTCCTGAACCTAAACAATTCTGGCGCGACTAACCTGACCTTGGGCAAGAACGACCTGCAAGAGGCAACCGTCATCACGAATGCCTACGGCGGACAGTACGGCCAGCAGGCAGGCGTGCAGGTTTCCTACGTGACCAAGTCGGGCACCAACCAGTTTCACGGAAATGCCGAGTACTGGTGGACGGGCCGGGCGATGGATGCCAACGACTATTTCAACAACCTGAACGGGACGCCGCGTCCTTTTGCCAACAATAACGAATGGGCAGATTCATTCGGTGGACCCATCAAGAAGGACAAACTGTTCTTCTTTGTTGACAACGAAGGAATCCGCTATATCGTTCCGTCTTCAACAACCGTGTTTTCTCCGACAGTCGGATTTGCTAATTCAACCTTGGCGAACCTGGCGGCGACTAATCCGGCGGAGGTTCCGCTTTACACGAAGATGTTCAACCTCTACGAAACGGCGCCGGGTTACAGCCGTGGAGTGCCTGTAGCCGGCGGCGGTTGTGAAGACTTTACCAGTTTCGCCGGTAACTGCTTCCAGCAATATGGAGCTACGCCTGCCCTGCCAGGTACCGAATGGATCCTGAGCGGTCGTGTTGACTACAATCTCTCCGACAAGGATCACTTGTTCTGGCGAGTACGTATGGACCACGGAACTCAGGCCACCTATGCCGATCCTATCAACCCGGCTTTCAACGCAGCCAGCTACCAACCTGCTTATGATGGCCAGGGACAATGGACCCACGTATTCAGTCCCAATGCCACCAATAACTTCGTCTACGCCGGCAGCTACTACCGGGCGATCTTCACCCAAACCGACGGCGCTAACTCGGTGTTCCCGACCCAAGTGTTAATGTCGCCGTTGGGCTACACCAACATGGGTGGTGACCTGGCCGCTTTCCCGCAGGGACGCAACGTAACCCAATACCAGTTCGTCGACGACTTCTCGTGGACCAAGGGAGCCCATAGTTTGAAGTTCGGCGCCAACTTCCGCCGCTACGACATCACCGACTATACCTTCAGCCAACTTAACAATCCGCTGTCTGTAATCACTTCGGTCACCGGCTTCTATGACGGCACAGCTGGAGAGTTTCTTCAGAACTTCCCCAGCCGAGCCACCGAGCCAGTTGCCCTCTGGGGCATCGGACTATATGCCCAGGACGAATGGCGGGTAAACAAGAGCCTGAAAATCACCTTGGCGCTGCGCGGGGAGCACAACTCTAACCCCAATTGCAACCTGAACTGCGCTTCCTACCTGAGCAGCCCGTTCGTGCTCACAAGTCCGGATCCCGAACACTCCCTACAACCAGATGATCACGTCCAACCAGGCGGGGGTCTTCCGGGGTACGGATACCATCAATCTGGCGCCGCGCTTCGGATTTGCCTGGTCACCCGGCGGCAGCGATAAGACTGTCGTTCGCGGCGGCTTCGGTATCTTCTACGACGCCTTCCCGTCCATCTACGCCGATAATTCAATGACCAATATTCCCAACCAGGTCAACGAAGCTCTATTTGGGGTTGCGTGGGCAGATCAAACTACACCGGCCGGCGCCTGGCAGACAGCGGCTAGTTCAGCAGCAGCTATTAAAGCGGGCTTCGCCAATGGCGCTTCATTCAACTCGTTAACTGCCGGTCTTCCCGGGTTCCAGGCCCCAGCGATCAACAGCTTTATCGGGACCTTCCACACCCCGCGTTACCAGGAATATAGTTTGCAGTTGGAGCAGCAGTTAGACGATAAGAGCTCCTTCAGCCTGGCCTACGTTGGGAACCATGGTATCCACATTCCGATAACTAACTATCCCAATGCCTTCCTGGGATCCGCCGGCATACCTGCCGCTCCCTTAAGTGGTTCGTTCTCCACCGTGTCCGAGGTCTACTCTGGTGCGGTTTCCAACTTCAACGGATTGACCGCCAGCTATCAGCGTCGCCTGACGTATGGATTCACGGTAGCGGCCAGTTATACCTGGAGCCACTCTCTGGACGACGTTTCCAACAACGGAGTTCAAGGAACGCCGTATAACACCTTGACCACCGTCGCCTACCAGATCATCCCGGGTTGTTTGCAGTGCCTCAACTACGGGAATGCGGATTACGATATCCGCAACTCCTTTAACGCCAGCTACGTTTGGAACACTCCGTGGAAGTTTGGCAACAAATTCGCCAACGGAGCGTTAGGTGGCTGGACACTGTCGCAGAACTTCTTTGCTAAGTCGGGCTTGCCTTTGACCGTGCTTGACAGCAACCCGGCTGCACAAGTCGGCAATTACTTCGGCAACGGTCCTTACCTGCCAGCCGAAGTGATCGGAAACGGACAGGGAGCCTGTAACCAATACGGACTCAACTGCCTGGCTTCCAGCGGATTTACTTCGGTTGCGGGTATGACCACGCTGCCGAACCAGAATCGCAACCAGTACCGCGGTCCCGGGTTCTTCGACTCGGATATCAGCGTCAGCAAGAACTTCAAGCTGACCGAGCGGCTGACGTTTGGCTTTGGTGCGAACCTCTACAACGTGTTCAACCACCCGAACTTCGCGTCGCCCGTGGACACTATTGCATCCGGTAACTTCGGTCAATCCTTCACGACCACCGCACCACCGACCGGACCTTACGGCGCCTTCTTCACCGGTCTGCCCTCGGGACGCATCGTCCAGTTCCAGGGCAAGCTGGTGTTCTAACCATCTCCCCTCAAAACTGCTTCACTTCGGCGGCCCGTGTGGGCCGCCTTTTTTCTGCCTGTTAGAGGAAAGTCAGGGCGATGGCCAGGATGGGCAAGATATCGTAGAAATAGGCGTCGCAGTCAGGTCGCCTACTCTAAGTGGAGAGTCCCGCTGGCAGCTAGATTCTCCGATCACCTACTGTGATCAATGAGCTCCATCTTATCTTCCCGATCAGGATTATATGAGTCGCGGTAGAAAGAGTTATTAAAGGGAGTAGACCTATGGTGAGCTGGTTGCGCTGTTCCCGCGCTGTACTTCGATCGAGAGATTGACGATGAAGTACAGCGCAGTTCAGCAGTTGAATTAGGTCCCTTGCTGGGAGTGAAGTACGCGGAAGGTGTTTCCGCCATTGGCCCAGATGAGCACCAGGGCATCTTGTCCCTTAGGTACGCTCGCCAGAGCCTTTTGCACATCGGAAGCACTCTTGGTTTCGTGGCGATTGACGCCCATGATGACCTGTCCGGGCTGCAACCCGGCATCATCTGACGGGCTGCCGGGAAGCACGCGCTGAATGACTGCACCATGAAGATCGTCCGGCGCCTGCAGCTGTTGGCGAAGGTCCGGAGTGATGTCAGCGATGCCCAACCCCCAGCGCGGTTTGTCGTCGTTGTTGCTGGCACTCAACTTCTCGCTGCGGTCGGTATCCATGCCCTCCAACGTAAGTGGCACCGAAATGCTCTTGCCATCGCGCATGACCTCGAGAGCAATCCTGGTTCCCGGAGTTTTCTCGCCCACTTCCATCTGCAGCTGGCCAGCGTCGGTAACTTTCTTGCCGTCCAGTTCGGTGATGACGTCACCAACTTTCAGACCGGCTTTAGCGCCGGGAGAATCCGTCTCAACCTGGGTGATGACAGCACCGTTGTTGTTGTTCTTCATGTCGAAGAACTTCGCATTTTCCGGCGTGACGTCGGTGATGCCGACGCCCATGTGAGCGTGGCTCACCTTGCCGTAGCGGACCAAAGAGTCAACCACAGGAGTGACAATCTGGGTCGGAATGGCAAATCCCATTCCAGAGAAGGCGCCGGAGGGCGAATACAGGAACGTATTGATTCCGACTACTTCGCCGTGAGCGTTTACCAAGGGGCCACCGGAGTTGCCGGGATTGATGGCGGCATCGGTCTGGATGAATTGTCCGGGCTTGCGTGGATCGTCGGTGTAAGGGCTAGGGCGGTTCAGTGCGCTCACGATACCACGCGTAACGGTGAAGCGGAATCCGAAAGGATTGCCGAAGGCGAGTACGGTCTGCCCGGGATGTAACGCTGCGGAATCGCCAATCGGAATATTTGGCAGGTTCGTACCGTCGATCTTGATCACAGCCAGATCGGTGAGCGGGTCCGTTCCGACCAGTTTCGCGGTCATAATGCGACGGTCGCTGAGGGTAACTTTGATATCGGTAGCACCATCGACCACGTGGTTGTTAGTAACAATATAACCGTCGGGCGAGATGATAACGCCGCTGCCGATACCGTGCTCGATCCGCGGTTGCTCAGGCTGCATGCCTTGGCCAAACTGCTGGCCAAAGAAACGCTGCATCTGGTCGGGGATGCCTTCAGCCACGGGTTGGGACTTAGTACGCGAGGTGACGGCCACATTCACAATGGCCGGGGTAACGCGGGCGGCTACGGCCTCCATGGCCTGATCAAGCGAAAGCAACGCTCCGATTTTATTGTCATCGAGCGGTGCGGTATTAGAGGAAACCGCAGCTCGCACTGGTGCGAATGAGGTGTAGGCAAAGAAGGAAGCTGTCAGCACAAGCGTGAGCGCAATGACCGCGCGCTGCTTGCCACAAGCTTTCCATCCGCGGGCAATCCAAGCTTTCATAGTTTTCTGTTCTCCTACCTAAGTTAAGTATTGCGAGCACGGACCTGCCGCGCGCTGCCCAAGTCGAGGCCGTTGAGCCTGGTACCTTAGGGCGCGGATTGTTACGAACCACCATCGGTGGAATGAATATTTCTGACCGGCGGCGATCCCATGCTATTTGCTGGGGAGCTACGACTTGATATTGGACGAAGCGGGGTTAGAAAGGTGAGCAGAGCGCTATCAGATATGGGCTTGGGATAGCAGTCGGATCTTACTTGTTTCCATTGCTTGGCGTTGGAGACCTTGTTGTCTTATTCATAGCGCAAGCTCTCGATGGGCTCGAAGTGCGCAGCGCGGGCTGCAGGGGCGGTTCCGAACAGCACACCGACCAGGCTGGAAACCAGCACCGCGATGATCACCGACCATCCTGAGACAGGAACGCGGTAGTTGGTGATAAACCGCACCGAGAAGGGGAGTGCCAGTCCAATCAGAATGCCCACAGTTCCACCGGCCAGGGAAATGAGCACGGCTTCCGTCAGGAATTGAGCGCGAATCTCGGCGTTGGTGGCGCCTACGGCTTTGCGGACCCCGATTTCTCGAACGCGGGAGTTCACCGTGGCCAGCATGATGTTCATAATGCCTACTCCGCTAACGATCAGGGTAAGCACGGAGATTAAAAGCAGCACGGTGGTCAGTGTGTTAGCAGTTTGGGATGCGACCTGCAGAAGCTGTGTAAGGTTGTCGACCCGGTAAATCGATTCGGGCCGGTGCCGCGATTGCAGAACATCGTGAATCTGTTGCGTGGCTCGGGGCACTTCGGCCGAATCGGACACCGAGAAGAACAACTGCTTCACCTGGTCGCTATTGGTGAAGTAGCGAGCGACGGTATAGGGAATCAGGAGGGTGTCGTTGGAGATCTCGGTCTGCCCGAAAGTATCGACGCGTTCGCGAAAAGTTCCGATTACGGTGAAGGGAAGTCCACTGAGTTTGATTTCCTGGCCTACGGCTAAATCCGGCGAACCGTATAGAGTAGCAGCCAGCGTCTGGGTGATAAGCGCGACCTTATTACGAGCCTGGGTATCGGCGTCATCGAAGAATCGGCCCGACAGAACTTCCAGGTTGCGAACATTCAGGTATTGCCAAGACACGCCTAGCACCATGATGTCGCGCTCACTGCCGCCCGGCACAGAAATGCGGTCGTGATACTCGATCATCGGAGATGCGTTGCTGATGCCGGGAACCTGCTGGCGCACGGCATTCAAATCGTCAAGGGTGAGGAAGTCGCTGTTAACGTCGCGGCCGTAAATACCGCCGCCGGAATATTCGGCGATCATCATGTTCGATCCGATGTTCTGGATTTGCTGGAGCAGATATTGCTTGCCCGTCAGTCCAATCGTAACGACCAGGATGAGCGATGCGGTGCCGATGACCATGCCCAACGAGGTGAGAATGAACCTCACCTTGCCGATGCGGAAGGTTTGCAGGGCCACGCTCAGCGTCTCGCCGAAAACGAACTTGGGGTAGCGGCGCGATTTGTTGCCATTCACGGCCATCTCTAAGCATTAGAGTAGTCGTTCGGGCGAGAGGCTTCAACGGAGGAGGGCAGACCAGCACAAGAAGCGTGGTTGCAGAAAAGGCGCGGGGGCGGAATGCTCGGAATGACCGCCCCTGGTCGGCGAAGGCACTCGCGTAGCGCTTAGGCCGAAATGACGACTCCCTGCTTTGCCTACGGTGTGAATTCGAAGACAACACCGCCGTGCTCAGCCCCACCAGTCCCGCCCATTACGGCGGTGCCGTAAAGATTGCCGGCACTGTCGAGAATTACTCCTGCACCGGGCCAGCCGCCATCCACGCCTCCGGTGAATCCATACAGCACAGTCTCCGACCACTGTCCCGCATGCGTCTGGCTCATCTTGAAAATCGTGCCGTGGTGCCCGGGGCCGCCGGCATTGGTAGTGCCGTAAAGATTCCCGAGCGCGTCAAGCGTCACTCCTCCATAAGGGCTGCCGCCATCATTATCTCCAGCAAACGAATGTAAAACCGTTTCGCTCCAGCTCCCATCCTGGTTCGGCGTGAGTTTGAAGACCGTGCCGAATCCCGAGGCCCCGCCAGCGTAAGTGGTTCCGTACAAGTTGCCGGCAGTATCGAAAGTCACGCCAGCGTATGGATTAGCGCCATCCGCGGGCGTCCCACGGAATTCATAGAGAACGGTTTCACTCCAGGCGCCGGTGACCGGGTTGTGTGTCATCTCAAAAACCGTGCCCGCCTGATAGGCGCCGCCCGCCCAAGTTATGCCGTAAAGATTTCCGCTAGCGTCTGACACCAACGAACCAAAAGACTGCTCTCCGTCGCTGCCTCCGGCAAACGCGTGAAGAACCGTCGGCCCGGGAATGCCCGGACCTGCCATGGCAAAGACCACTCCATAACTATCGGCGCCGCCCGCCGAGGTCGTGCCATAGAGATGGCCGGCATTGTCCAAGGTCACGCCCGAATAAGGCTGGCCTCCATCCACAGCTCCACTAAAGGAATGCATCACAAAGTCAGTCCATTGACCGTTGCTGCCCGGTGTCAGTTCAAAGACCACACCGTTGCCGTCGGCTGCCCCCATTCACCGTGGTGCCGTACAGATTGCCGTGAGGATCGAAAACCACCGGAGAGTGCAGTTGCGATCCATCACCTCCGGCAAAGCTATGGAGGACACTTTCGCTCCAGTAGCCCTCCGAGCTAGGTGTTAGCTTGAACACGACGCCGCAGCCAGTCTCTCCGCATCCATTTCCTGTCCCGCCCGCCGCCGTTGTGCTGTAAAGGTTTCCTTGGCTGTCGAAGATAAGCAAAGCCTCCGGACCAAAGCCGCCGCCGTTTCCATCGTTAAAGTTGTACAGGACCTTGTAATTAGTTGCGGCCAGGGCGCCGCTCGCGCACATCGCTACCAGCAAGGTCACCGCCGTAAGAAATATTCCACCATTCGATTTCATACTGACTCCTCGCATTGATTTGTTTGGGAGCGACGGGCCGGGCCCGTAATGACGCCGAGTGTGCGTCGCCCGGGGCGAACCGACAATGCACTGGAGGTGATTTGCGGGTGAATCGTAGGTGACTTACGTAAAAGCTTGAAAGGAAAGATGTCTGTGCGAGTGCTTATTCCCTTCAAACTCTTAACTCAGGGTGTTCCCATCTACCAGCAAGCAAAAGCCGAGTACGCCCGCTACAATGAGGTTTCGTTGTTACCGGGCGCGCTTCGGTGGTATCGTCGCTTGTACCACCTTTTCGCACTCGTAACTCATGTTGTCGCCTCGCCATAGCCTCCGCTTTTTCGTCCCTATCACTCTGCTCGTCTTCGGCATGTCTGCCCCGGCCGCTGCCCAGCAATCGCTGGGTGAGCTTTACGCTACCGACGCCAGCGTGAAGGGGTCGGTTGTGCTGGCCGGCTCTGGCACCAGCGTACTCAGCGGTTCATCGATCCAGGCTGGCGCGCAAGCAGCAACGCTCAAGCTCGATCGGGGAGGCAGTTTACTAGTCTGCGAGGGAACGAAGCTGTCTTTGACGTCCTCGGCGAGTGGGCGGGAACTTCTGTTCAGTCTGAACAGCGGCAACGTTGAGCTGAATTATCCTTTGGGCGCCGAAGCCGACACATTGCTAACGCCCGACTTGCGATTGCTGCTGCCTGGTCCAGGAACAGTGCACGTCGCGGTGCGAGTCACGCCCCAAGGTGACACATGTGTGCAGTCGCTGCCATGGAACGCTTCGGCGATTGTGGTTTCAGAGACCATGGGCGATGCCACCTACCAGGTAAAGTCGGATGAGGCCGTGCTGTTCAAGGCTGGACATCTGAGTGACGCCAGCCGCTCAAAACAGAACTGCGGATGCCCCACATCGCCGCCGACCCAGGTTGCGAAGGTCGCGCCAGCACCGCCGCCGCCCGCTCCGGTCCAGCCTAAACCGGCGGAGCCGATGGCAAGCGCGCCGCCCCCGCCGCCTCCAGAGCAACACCTGGCAGTGGCTGCGCCTTTCGTCTTTCGCGCCGATGATCCGGTGCCTGATCTCACGGTGAACGTCGCGACCCTGAAACTGGAGAACAACAAGGTTGTGCAACTGGATCCAACCGTGTTGCCTCCTCCAAAGAAAGGACAAAGCGGCGGAGCGCAAACCGCCCAGAAGCAGGAGCCACACGGCTTCTTCAGCAAGATTGGAGCGTTTTTCGCCGGGATATTTCACTAGAAAAGGGCGGCGGTTCGATATTCTCCTTTACCCAGCCCGCCTTCCACTCCCGGCTGTTGGCTGTTAGCTCTTAGCTTCTAGCAAACGCGACCGCTCTTGCCCGCTAAGAGCTAAAGGCTAAGAGCTAAGAGTCAGAAACAACAGTGATATGGCTGACGGCTAATGGGCTCATAGCATCTTTCTGCTAAACTTAGTTTTCCCATATGAGCGATCAGCCGCGTTCCCGCCTATTTCTCTGGGTCTTGCTTGGCGGGGGAGCCTTCTTCCTCTTCCTGGTGGCGATCTTTGCGCTGGTTTACTTCAGCGTGCGCTCACAGCAGAAAGACACTTTTGGCGGCTTCGGTGACAAGATTGGCGTTGTTGACTTGGAAGGGGTCATTGTCACTCCCAAAGACGTAGTCGAGCAGCTTCGGAAGTACGGCGACGACAGCTCCATCAAGGCCATCATCATTCATGTGGATTCGCCGGGCGGAGGAGCAGCGGCTTCAGAAGAAATCTATCGCGAAGTGCTACGCATTCGCGATGAGAAGAAGAAGCGCATCGTAGCTTCGATTGAAACCGTAGGGGCGAGTGGAGCGTACTTCGTTTCCTCAGCGACCAGCAAGATCTTCGCCGACAACGCCAGCATCGTGGGATCGATCGGCGTCATCGCCGAGTGGTACAACTACGAAGAATTGATGAAGTGGGCCAAGCTGCAGCAGATCACGCTCAAGGCTGGGGAGTTTAAAGACACCGGATCGCCGACCCGGCCGATGACTCCCGAAGAGCGCGCCTACATGCAGGGGCTGATCGACAACATGCACTCGCAATTCATTCATTGCGTTGCGGTTGGCCGCAAGATGAAAGACGACGACGTGCGCACGCTGGCCAACGGCAAGGTGTGGACCGGCGAACAGGCCATGCCCCTGAAGCTGATCGACCAGATTGGCGACTTTCGGGCGGCGATTGAGGATACGGCGAAGTCTGTCGGCATTAAGGGCGAGCCGACGCTGGTGCATCCCGAGAAGGAACGCAAGAGCATGCTCGATCTGCTGTTCGGCGACATCTCCGACTACCTTCCCAGCCGGGCCAAGCTGATGGAAACGAATGTCGGTTTCTACTATCTGTGGAAGTAGGCCACGGAACCAGGCGGCTGGAAACTCCGGAACCCCAACCAAAACTTATACTTGCCAACATTGTGGCAATTTGAGAGTATCCGTTGTGCGGATAAGCTGTGATGGGTATCGCGACAAGGGGCGTGCGAGATGACCAAGGCAGACTTGATCGATGAAGTTTCCCGGTTGACTGAACTTACCCGGAAAGACAGTGAGGTCATCGTCGAAACCATCTTCGAGAGCGTAGTGCGCTCGTTGCGCGCTGGCGACAAGATCGAGATCCGCGGCTTCGGCAGCTTCCGCACTCGTCAACGCAAACCGCGCCTGGGGCGTAACCCCAAGACCGGCGAGAAGGTTGAAGTTCCGGCCAAGAAGATTCCCTTTTTCAAGCCCAGCAAGGAATTGAAAGACATGGTGAACACCTACGCCGAGCAGCATCCGCAGGCTCAAGCCGCCGCTCCAACTTCCGATGGTAATGGGGCGGGGAACCCATAAGACACGAACGCGAGAATTTTCTAGAATGACCCAGCTTAAAAGGCTGGGTTTTGTTTTAAGAGCGATTCACCACAGAGACACGGAGGCACAGAGGGAATCTTTTAGAAGGCGATGCTAGCCATAAAGAACCAGACCAATAGCGACCATGCGGAAACTGCTAGAAGAAACAGCGCAACTAAGCGGCGAGCTTTGCGAAGCCATATCACGGTGCAAACAATAGCACACAGGGAAATCAACATACCCCAGCCTTCGAGCCTTACATCAAAAGCAGGCATCGGTCCAAACTTTCTGACGTAGCCGAAGGCTCCAAGCGGATACAGTGTCATGGCCGTGATAGCCAACATTGCGGTGAGCACGACGGGGGAGTGAGTCTCTGATGACCAATGGCTCAAGACAAACACCCATGAGACGGCTGCCGTGATAAGCGGGATACCGAATGCGAGCCAGAAGAACATCGCCTGCCTTATCGCGAGTTATACGACAGAATGTACACGTCGGCCTCGCGAGAATGCCCTTGCAAAACCAGGTTAGTTTTCTCCGTGCCTCCGTGTCTCTGTGGCGAATATTCTTTCACTTCGGACGAATCCCGATGACCGCCATCATCCTTCCAGTCTTGCTAAATTCAGCGCGGTGCGAGAAGAAGCGGGTGGTGTCGCAGGCGGTGCAGCCGTCGATCACGCTGATGTGCTCTTCGGAGAGTCCCGCGTCTTCCAGTTGCCGCCGGTTGGCTGCGACCAAATCAAGATGAAGTTCCGGTCCGAGATCGCCGTGTCCGGGAGCGCGCTGATTCAGGAACAGCAGCGGATAGCGTATGTGAATCGCGTTGGAATCGAAAACTTCTTCGAAGAGCTCATCGGCGTAGGAAAACTGCGATTGAAACTCGGCGCGCACGTCGGAGCCGACCGAGTAGCAGCAGCGCCGAATGCACGGGCCGATCGCGGCCCGCAGATCTCGAGGCACGCTGCCAAACTGCCGGCGCATTTCGCCGATGCCCTTTTCAACGATCCGTGCGACCGTTCCGCGCCAACCGGCATGGAACGCTCCCACCGCGCGGCGTTTCACGTCGGCCACCAACACGGGAACGCAATCGGCAGTCTTAATCGCCAGCAGTAAAGCCGGGACATTGGTGATGAGGCCATCGCCAGTTAGCGGCTCAGGGTGCGGGTCATTCACCCGATGCACGATCGCGGAGTGTATCTGCTTCACCTGCAGCAACGGCCAGTTGTCATCATCTGCGTTGGTGGCTCCAACCGCGCTGAGCAATTTCGCACGATTGCGTTCGACGTTGGCTTTGGTATCGTGCTCGGTCAAGCCCAGATTCAGCGTACGACCGCCATAAACGGTCGAGACGCCCCCCTGCCGTGTGCTGAATCCGTGCACCAGCCACGGCAACCCTTCAAAACTAGGGGCGCGCAATATCTCGAGCGGGATGGTTGTCGCTGCGGGCGAACGACGAGAGGGTTGCGAGGGCTTTGCATTCCGGCGGGACGCTGCAGGCATCGCCCTATTCTAGAGCAGATTCGAGTGGCCGTGATTCCGGCGGATACAATCGAATCCGGCGATGCTGCTTTACTACATCACGGAACGCAAAGCCTTTGCGGGAAATGAAGCGCAACAGCGCGATGCGGTGCTGCTGAAGATTGCCGAAGCTGCACGGGCCGGAGTCGACTACATTCAGCTTCGCGAAAAAGACCTGCCAGCCCGCGATCTGGAGTGCCTTGCCCGTGATGCAGTGGGTGCGATACGAGAAAGTTCCGGGGTCACAAAACTGCTCATTAATGGCCGGGCTGATGTCGCAATTGCTTGTGGTGCTGACGGAGTACATCTGCCCGGGGGCGAGCTTCCTGCATCCGAGATCCGCAGCCTCTGGAAGAAGTGCCTTGATCGCGAGCCTTTGATCGGAGTTTCAGCTCACTCCGATGCCGAGGTGCGCGAGGCGCAGGCTGACGGCGCAAACTTCGCGGTGCTGGCGCCGATCTTCGAGAAGGCGCAGACCGAGGTGAAGGGAATCGGCCTGGAGACATTGCGGTTGGCTGCAGAGAGATCGCAAGCTCCAACTACAGTGGCTATGCCTCATCAAGGCAGCTTCACGGTATTGGCTCTGGGAGGAGTCACTGTCGGCAATGCGTTGGGATGCTTGCAAGCGGGTGCGGCAGGAGTTGCCGGTATTCGCATCTTCCAAGAGGGGGACATGGCTGACACGGTTCGACGCTTGCGCGAACTCAGCGTTTCGCTGGGATAGAGGATGGAAATTACCAGGCTCTGCCGGCACGCTTTTCGTAGAGCGTGGCGCGATTTATGCTTTCTCCGCGTCTCGTGCGATCGTCTTCAGAATCACGTTGATCAGGGAAAGCACGATCGCTCCCCAGAATGCCGGCCAGAAGCCATGCACAATGAAGTTCGGCGCCAGGAGCATCGAGGCAAACTTCAACATCAAGGCGTTGATCACCCACCAAAAGAGACCGAACGTGAGGAAGGTAAGCGGCAAGGTAATTATTTTGAAAAACAGCCCGATCGTGGCATTCACCAGCCCGATAACCAGGGACGCTATGAGGGCTGCGGTGAAACCGCGCAGATAAAATCCGGGTACCAGGTACGAAACAATCAGCAGGCTGATTGCACTCAACAGCCAGTTCAGCAGCAAACGCATGATCTTCCTTTCAACGCCGGTTCAGGTGGCGATCCAGCCTGTGGCGAAGCCCGAACTCGCGCAGATTATATCGCGAAGAGATCAAGGTTAGCGGCAGGAAGAGCGCGATGCGATAAGCTCAACGCTTGAGGTGCCGACAATGCCCGATGCAATTGCGCAATTCGCCAACGCCAAGTACTTGAATTTGGAAAGCTTCCGCAAGAGTGGAGTCGGCGTCCGCACTCCGGTGTGGTTTGCCGAGGACCCGGAATCCCATGTGTTCTACATTTACTCGGCGCCGGATGCCGGCAAAGTCAAGCGCATTCGCAACAATGCCAAGGTGCGAGTCGCTCCCTGCACCGTTCGCGGCCAACTGCGGGGAGCCTGGGTTGAAGCGCGCGCGCGGATATGCGGCGGCGATGAAGTCTTGCACGGACAGGAACTGTTGCGCCGCAAATATGGCTGGCTGAAGATCATTGGCGACTTCTTCAGCCAGCTGCGCAAGCGCGAACAGGTTGTCCTTGCAGTTGAGATTAGCTGAGGCCAGTCCCACTTCCTGATTCGCGACTAGGCGGAATACGCGGAAGCGTGCGCCTGGTGATGGTGCGATCGATTGCCTGAGTGTTTGCTGGCTACTCGAACGCGGCTGGCCTGATGGTGCGAAGGCGACGTCTTCAAGGCGGCCTGGGCTTTCGGGCCATTGGCGGCTTTGGCCTGCACTTGATCGAAGTGGTCTGGGTCAACTTCCTGCTGTCCGTAGGCTTGTACTAAGAACGCGGGAAAAGTACTGAAAACTAGCATTAGGACCAGGGATCTGAGCGACTTCATAACGACCTCCATGTAGTTCGTCGGTATCCTAGGTAAATGCAACTGTGCTGCCAAGCTTTGGGGCGGAAGTGCGATTTGCCTGACGCTGACACGCAAGGCTGCAAGTGATTGCTAGAAGTTGACTTAGCCGGATCTGGCAGACCGAGACTTGGGCCTGGTGTTCTGCAGGCGAGAAGACGGGGTTAGCCGGGCTACTATCTCAAAGGAGGGACGCTATCCGAGAGGATAGTCAAAGACGGGTGAGACATTAGATTTGCGTGCGCTTACACACACTCGGGCAGGACCAAAAACATCAGGCCTGTTGTAGAAACGAGCCGCCTTCCGCGAACGCTTTCTGGCTAGGCGGCTTAATGGACACTCACTCCGCCGGCGTCTGGGTTTCGGCGCGGATGAGCATTTGCGTTCCGCTGTCGAGCTTCACTTCTTTTCCGCTGGACGTGAGTACAGAGCCCTTGTCCATTTGCAGATTGGGGATTCCTAAAACCCCTGTGGACTGAGAAGTTATCAGGGGATGCGTTCCCGTGTGATCTTGCGGGTGCATTCCTGTATTCCCCAGGGCCGGCCCATTGCTGGGAGGCGGCATTGTCGACATGTCGGCTCCGCGACCGTTCGGTATCGTTCCCGGGGCAGCGGCTCCGGTATCCGGTCCGGTATTGGTTCCCAGACTCGGGGCCACCGCTTGCAGGACACCCTTGAACGGCAAGTCTTTTCCGTTCGGCAGCTGAATTTTATCGAAAGCTATCGCCAGCGACGATTCGGAGTCTCCTTTAGAGCGCGCCTTCGCCTCGGTGACCTGGCCAATAACCTTGGACTTGCTCGGAATGACCATGCCGCTGCGTGCGTGCAGCACCGCCGTTGTTTGGCAAACAACCTGGTCTCCGTCCTTCAACTTCTTGGAGTCTAGCGGTTTGACCAGCACAGTAGGAAAGGCGCCGCGAATGGCGCCTTCGTCGCCAGAGGTCTGGTCGCCACCAGAAAGGGACGATGCTGCCGGAGTATTGTCTGCTTGAGGTGTAGCGCTTGCACGCTGAACATCACACAATGAAATTGCGACCAGAAAACATGCAGCAGCTGGAAGGAATCGATTCATGATTTCTCCTTATTAAATTGTTCAAAGTCTGTCGGCTTGATTCTTCTCCTGCTTAGTCCACTAGTCAACCAGGCAACGGTTAAGAAGTGTTTCCCCCGAGACGGCCACGATCCGCGTTAAGCCTGTTATTGGTGGGCTGCCGCCTGGTAACACCAAGTCGCACCACTTTTCCGGCGCCGTCCGGTGGTACAAATCGCGCAACAAGTTACAAAGTTTTGACATGCTGTTGACAACCCAAGCTGCGGTCGGCCGTAGCATCGAACGCCGGTCGCTAGTTAAGTCTCGTTCCAATCAGCAGTCGTAACAGGAGGAAAGATTATGTCCCGAACAACATGGAACCGCGCGTCATTGTTGCTTTGCTCGATCCTGCTCATCGCTTCCCAGCAGGCCGCAGCGCAGGCCGGCCACCTCGATCCGACATTTGGCAACGGGGGCATTGTCACCACCGACTTCGGCGACCAGCAACAGACTGGCAATATGGCTACGGCAAACGCTGTCACCATCCAATCTGACGGCAAAATCGTAGTGGTCGGCGGCATCCCGGGACCCCGCGGTTTCCCCGCTCCGGCAGTAGCTCGCTACAACACCAACGGCAGCCTGGACACCAGCTTCGGAACTTCGGGCATCACGTCCCTACCCAGTATCGAGGACGTCCCATTTACGGCGGTCGCCCTGCAGACCGACGGGGGCATCGTAGCGGTCGGGGTAAATATCGTGGTGCGATTCCTCTCTACCGGCGTTCTCGACTCCACGTTTGGAGCTGCCGGAATTGAGTCGCTGGGTAACGACTTCATTGGCGCAGCGACGCAGGGCGTAGTTATCCAACCCGACGGCAAGATTTTGGTGGCCGACCGTTACCTGCTCCGCTTTCTGTCGAACGGCCAATTTGATACCAGCTTTGGGACCGGGGGCACCGCAAGGACCGCCGGTTACCCGGCTACCGGACTTGCACTTCTTCCGAGCGGCAAGATCCTGGTTTCGTCTTCCCAGCTGGCCAGCGGCTTTATCTCTCAATATGACTCGAATGGCAGCCTGGATACTACGTTCGGCATCGGCGGCCAACTGGCGAGCCCCGGAACGGCCGTCGGCCTGCTGCTTCTCGGGACAGGAGACTTTCTTGCAGGCGGGAGTCTGACCAACAACTCGATCCTTATCCCCTTCGGTACGCCCATCGGCTTTGCCGTATCTCGCTACCTGGGCGGCGGCGTTACGGACGCAACCTTTGGGACCAACGGTGGTACAGTCACTTTCGTTCCGGGTTATATAGCGGTAACGACGTCGAGTATGGCTGCGCAGCCGAGCGGTGACATCGTGACCGTGGGCACCGCGTCTGCCTCTGGCCTGACGGCATTTGCCTTGGCTCGATACACGCCGGCGGGCCAGCTTGATACTACATTCGGAACCAACGGTACGGTCATTACCACGTTCGGAGGCGGGATCAATAGTCCTTCCATTAGTGCCAACGGGCTGATGGTTCAGTCCGACGGCAAGATCGTCGTGGTCGGCAGTTATTCCGTGTTTGTTCCCTACCATGGCGTCGACACCGCGTTTAAGATCCTGCGGTACCTCGGTCAGTAGGCGTGGGCGGCAAAGTTCGCACCGCTTTGCGCGAACCGCAGTCAAGAACGTTTTGGGGGACCCACTCGGGCTTCTGTTGCCTGGGTGGGTTTTTTCGTTTGTGAATGAATAAGGGTGTTCTGCACGGTCCTCGACGGATGTACAATCCTCTCCTTCCCGAAAAGTAGCAGAGAACTTGCAGTCAAAAGGAGATTGCGAATGAAATTGCGGATTTTGTGTGTCTCAGCCTTAACTGTTCTGACCATAGTGACGGCCTCGGCGCAAACCAAAACTACGATGTCCGGCAAGTGCAGCAAAGCTAACGTGCAGCAGAGCATTCCGGCTGGCGATCAGCAGGGTCATGTCTTCACGCTGGCTCAGGGCAAGTGCACTGTCACAGGAGATGTCGCTGGTGCGGCTGGCAAAGAAGGCGCCTACTCTTCGCACGCCGAGATGACTCCGACTCATTTGAAGGAGTGGGGAGTTTACACCGTGACCTTCGATAACGGCGACAAGATTTACTACAACTATCAAGGCGTCGGAACCATGAAGGACGGCGCTCTCCAGGGCGAGACCAACAAGTACCAGATCGCCGGCGGCACGGGAAAAATGAAAGGTCTCAAAGGGTCGGGCGGTTGCAAGCTCACCCCCACCAGCGACGGCGGGGTGGACTACTCGTGCACCGGCGACTACTCCTCCGGCGGCACTGCCATGGCAAAACCGTAGTCAGCGATTAGAAGGCAACAAGATGCCCGATCCCAGTCTCTTCTTGCTGGGGTGGGGCATTTTTGTTTGAGGTGAAAAATCTGGAGTCCTTCCACGGCGCTATATCAACGTTGGATCTTCCCAAGCGCAGCTACGATACGGTGTGGCAGCTGACGCCGGGAACTTCCTTCCATCCCGAGTCCATCTTCTCCAAAAGGTGAAAGCTCCAACTTCCGCATAGGCTCCCGCAGGAAGCACCCGAATAAACGATCGCACGAGTCTTGTCCTTGTTGAAACCAACCGCGGACACCTGGAGGATTCCACCCGCACTGGGATAGCGCTTGTGAAAGCCGTCCCAGTTCCGCCCATCCGTGAGAACCTTAATCGTATCCGAATTCACGATCTCGTACGGTTTCTCTAGTTGGAACTTCCTCTGCAGTAGCCACGGTTTCTGGTTGACCCGGTTATAGTCGGCGACCGCATCCCGGAAGTGGCTGGCAGCTTCGGGGTACAAACAGTTTTCAGGTCCTATGGGAAATATGCTACGTCCCTGCAATGGCCCTGCCGTCTGCTCTAGGATCACCATCAAATCGCCGTACGCTTCTTCATGCGGCAGCAGGGCACTGTAAATCTGGTAGGCGTCGGCATCGTTATAAGGCTCGGGAGAGGCGGACTGCTGCGCCATCCCGCTCGCCACGCAACCCAGGAAAATGACCGCAGTCAGAGGCGTTCGTGAAATCATCGCCGCACCTCCACGTTCGAGAGTTCGACGTTAGGCAACTTCCGCGGTCAACCGCTTTGGGACGAAAACTGATCCCAATCCAGCAGCTATCACCTACTTGAGCGCCTTCAGATAAGCCAAAACCGCCTCTGCGTCGGCGCGCGTCATGTGGAACTTGGGCATGGGATCCTTAAGGGGCTGGCCGCTGGTCCAGACGGCGGTGGTCAACAGCGTAATCATTCCGGCATCCGTAGCGGGAGGTGCGCCGGCAAGCCGAGGCGCCAGGATGGGCCAATCCGGTGTGGGTTGAGCCGGAAGGTAGGGAACGGGTGCGCCCGCCAGCCACCGGCTTCGGTCCAGTTGGCCGTTCGAAAGCCGCGGGGTGTGACAGGTTCCACACATGGCGACGTCTTCCACGATGTACTTGCCGCGCGCCACCAGATCGCCGCCGCCTCCCACTTGCATCGGCGCCACCTTCTTCGGCTCTTGGGCCGCAGTCCTATGCGAACCGCCAGTTACAACAACTGCAAACGCAGCCACCGACATGCATGCAACCAGGTATCTGCGAAGGTTGTCCTTACTAAAATTCCCAAATGACATGAATCGTCCCTCCGGCCTCTGAAACATTTTCCATCTCGGCGCGCTCGCGCACAAGCCATCATACTATCGCGCCAAGAGGTCGTCGCCCGGCGTGTGTTCAGGATCGCGCGGCAATGCCGATGCCAAGGCCAGCGCTGCTCCGGCGTAGAGCAATGTATCGAAGACATAGTTGATCGCTTCCATGATCTCCGGCGTTGTTCCGCCGCGGGCGAGGATCCAAATAGGCACATACAGGAACAGAGTGAGGGCGGTCATGAGTGCGCCAATCGAGGCGGCTGCGATCCGAGATTTTTTGTTCAGGGCCAATGTGATTCCAGCGGCCAGTAGGATCGCTCCCGTCAGGTATGCCCACGCTCCGGGAAATGGAACCCAGGATGGCGTCAGCTTTGGCAAAGGAACGCCGGGCGCAAACTGCGGATGAAGAAAAATTTGTATGGCAAAAAAGATCACCGCAATCCCTATGACGATACGCCCAAATAAAATCATCCACTTCGATAGTTGCGGCGACGAGGCGCGGCTATGCAGTCCGGCCAGTGCCCATGCGCCGCCCGCAAAAGAGAGGTCTCTGAGCGCGACGGTCCATGCGAATCGGCTTTTGGGATCCGCGAGCGCATTCGGTATATGCAGCATGCAGACAAATAGAAAGAACATCAATCCCAGCAGGGTCGACGACAAGCGTACGAACTTCCTCACCGTAAGGCTGGTAGCTGCTGCGAACAGCGCGCATCCGACAAAGTAAGCCCAGAACAAGTGCCACGGTATCCAGGACGGGATCATCTGCGCGACTCCCATCGGGCCGCCGAAGTGCTCGGGCGCGAATACGGCGAGTGAAACGGCAATGAAGATACAGCCCCAGGCGATGAGCTTGTCCCAGCCGCGCGCCGCGCTGATCTCTTTTCGATAGATAAAAACTCCGGCGACCAGATAGATAAGCCCGGCAAAACACATCCAGAAATTTACGGATGAAAGCATCAGACCCTCTTTCGCGAAGTTGCTGCGGCGCAGATTGTATCCCGGCCGCCGAGGGTTGCGAGAAGAGATGGGTGGGGATGCCCGATTTCCGGGCTCAGGCGCAGAGGAAACACATTAGGATCCGGTTGAAGCTGGGGCGCTCGGCTCGGAGGAACAAAGATCAAGACGTGCTGACATTAAAGTCAACTAATCTTTCCCTTATGGGAATGGCACCCTTTTTGCATCTTGAGATCGCATGTCCTCGAGGAACGAACGCCTCAAGAAATCCAAAGTCTCCGTTCAACGAGGGGAAAGCAACGCAGAGAAGACCCATCGAGGTATATGCGAGCACGGCGCGGGTCTGAAACTCGAAGGCCCTATGGCGATCGAAATGGGCTTCGCCCTCAAGCAGGAACAGCGAAGCGTGCAGCAGGCGCTGGGGCACCAAATCAGCTGCCCCTTCGCTTGGACTAAAACAGCTACGCTGCTCGCTCTGCTGTCCACAATCGCTTTAGCGTACCAAATTGTACCTAGCCGACAACTGGCAAGAATCTCGGAACGCAGTGCCGAGCTTACCAATCGACCCTACATCGGTTTAAGCGGTATCGCGGTTTACATCGACCCACTACGGCGCACCGTATCCTTTAACGCTGTCGCCAAGAATTTCGGCACAATTCCAGGTACGCAGTTTGACTACGAATGGGTGGTTACCAGTGACGGATCGCGCCTTCAAGGTAATGGTGGAAGGACCATGCCCGATACCTTGTTTCCGGGACAAACTGCGGTTCTAGCGGCAAGCGTTCGGGACCCCGCATACGATGGCGTGCTGTCCGGAAAAGAAGTGGTGGAGTTTTGGGTCACCTCTCGCTACACGGGGCCCTCCGGCCAATACATGGAGTGCCAGAGGGCTCGCTTTGTGCCGGAGTATCGAGCGGTGGAGAATCTAGGGCCCTGCGAAGCGGGGTAATGCGAAGCACACGACGCTAACGTCGACTGCCGCAAGATGAGGTGAATCAGCAGGAAGACAAAGACTAAGAGCAAAACGGAAACGGCCACCAAGATTTTTCTTGATGGCCTTTATTTATGTCGGCGACGACCGGGGTCCCCGGCGAGCCCGTTGTTGGCTCGCTGGGGTGGGCGACCTACTCTCCCACACACTTTCGCGTGGAGTCGGGCCCTTTGCTCTTTACGCTGGAATGCGTTCGCGGCGCCTCAATCTGGGGAGCAGCCGAATAGACTTTCCGGCTTTCGTCTGTGCGACGCGCAGCTCATAAAGGCTCTGAAGGTTGAGCCAGAACTCAGCACTGGTACCGAAGAAGTGGGCCAGGCGCAATGCCGTATCGCCGGTGATAGCGCGCTGACCGTTCAAGATGCCAGTCACCCGATTCGTCGGCACATTCAAGTTGCGCGCGAGTTCGGTAGCACTCATGCTCAACTCGTTCAATTCTTCCGCCAGATGCTCGCCGGGATGGATCGCGCTGACTGCCATATCTTTCTCCTAGTGATAGTCCACAATCTCTACGTTGGATGGCCCGGGCTCATGGTCGGGCCACGCGAAACAAATGCGCCATTGGTCATTGATGCGGATACTGTACTGGCCTTTGCGATCGCCTGCCAACGCTTCAAACCGGTTGCCGGGCAGGACAGCCAAGTCCCGAAGGGCGGTCGCCGCCTCCAGCCGATCCAGCTTCATCCGGGCCGAGCGTTCAATGCCCGTAAACGCTTTCACTCGCTTGCCCGCCCCGAAGTCGCGGGTGCGTTTGTCCCGATAGCTGACGATCACTGGTAAGGATACCGGTATTTATGCGTTACGTAAAGCGTAACAAATCTCGCGGCGAACCGAGTCTCAGGTACAGAGGTGGCGGGAATTTGTTTCCAGAGCGGCGGACCGCAGATCCCTCGGCTTCGCTCGGGATGACAAACCAAAAAGGAAAAGGCCCCACGTTTTCACATGGAGCCTTTATTTATGTCGGCGACGACCTACTCTCCCACACACTTTCGCGTGCAGTACAATCGGCCCTGCGGGGCTTAACTTCCGTGTTCGGGATGGGAACGGGTGTTTCCCCCGCGGTAAGATCACCGGCTTCGTCGGCGCGTGCGGCGTACTCTCCGCAGCTCGGTTCCAGGCGTGTTGCCACGCAGAACCTGTAGCGCCAATCTTGTTAAAGAACTTACTTGCGGCTGGATAGAACCGCAGATCCCTCGTCGGGCTAAAGCCCTCCTCGGGATGACAATATCAAGAGAGTGGACTTGACGACACGGCTGAAGCCGTGCCCTTTCAAATCTGCCCCACTATGCGCGGGCGATCTCTCACAACTGAATAGCATCAGGATTGGAAACTACAAAGCTTGTAATTTAAGGCTGGACCTCCGTCGAGGTCCGCGCGCTGGCTAGTTCTCCAGCGTGCACGGGGTTTCACCGAGCTGGGCCGATTTCTGCCGAGCTTGGGGTAACACGTGTAGCCAAGTAAATTTTATGGTCAAGCCGAACGGGCGATTAGTACTGGTAAGCTTCATGCATTACTGCACTTTCACATCCAGCCTATCAAACACGTAGTCTTCGTGTGCCCTTCATTTCCCTTTTGGGTTGGGAGATCTCATCTTGAGGAGTGCTTCACGCTTATATGCATTCAGCGTTTATCACAACCGAACTTCGCTACCCAGCCGTGCCATTGGCATGACAGCTGGAACACAAGAGGTTCGTCCATCCCGGTCCTCTCGTACTAAGGACAGGTCCTCGCAAATCTCCTACGCCCACATCAGATAGGGACCGAACTGTCTCGCGACGTTCTGAACCCAGCTCACGTACCGCTTTAATAGGCGAACAGCCTAACCCTTGGAACCTTCTACAGCTCCAGGATGCGATGAGCCGACATCGAGGTGCCAAACCGGAGCGTCGATATGAACTCTTGGCTCCGATCAGCCTGTTATCCCCGGCGTACCTTTTATCCGTTGAGCGATGGCCCTTCCATACAGAACCACCGGATCACTAAGGCCTGCTTTCGCACCTGCTCGTCTTGTTGGACTCGCAGTCAACCACACTTATGCCTTTGCACTCGACGGCTGATTTCCAAACAGCCTGAGCGTAGCTTCGCGCGCCTCCGTTACAATTTAGGAGGCGACCGCCCCAGTCAAACTACCCGCCTCACTATGTCCCTTTCCCGGGTAACGGGAATAGGTTAGAACCACAGAACTCGCAGGGTGGTATCTCACCGTTGGCTCCCCCAAGCCCAAGAGCCTGAGTTCAAAGCCTCCCACCTATCCTGCGCAGCAAGTGCCATAGTTCATAGTGAAGGTATAGTAAAGGTGCACGGGGTCTTTCCGTCTAGATGCGGGTAACCGGCATCTTCACCGGTACTACAAGTTCGCCGAGTCGCTCGTTAAGACAGTCGCACGATCGTTACACCATTCGTGCAGGTCGGAACTTACCCGACAAGGAATTTCGCTACCTTAGGACCGTTATAGTTACGGCCGCCGTTCACCGGGGCTTCAGTTCGAAGCTTCACCTTGCGGTTGACCTCTCCCTTTAACCTTCCGGCACCGGGCAGGTGTCAGCCCCTATACGTCGTTTTCGACTTTGCAGAGACCTGTGTTTTTGTTAAACAGTCGCCGTGCGCGTTTCACTGCGGCCCCCTCGCGCTTGCACGCTACCGGGGCACCCCTTCTCCCGAAGTTACGGGGTTAATTTGCCGAGTTCCTGAACGAGCGTTCTCTCGAGCGCCTTTGGATATTCTCCTCGTCTACCTGTGTCGGTTTGAGGTACGGTTCCCTTCATTTCTCCTTAGAGGTTTTTCTTGGCAGTGTGGAATCGGTGCGTTTCGTCCATACGGACTACTCCTTTGCGTCTCACCGTTAATGTCTCTCCGGATTTGCCTAGAGAAACCGGCTTACACGCATCGAACCTGATAGCCATAACAGGCTGCACGTATCCTACTGCGTCACCCCATCGTAATAACGAATCAAAGGGAGTTCCGGAATATTAACCGGATGTCCATCGACTACGCCTTTCGGCCTCGCCTTAGGGACCGACTAACCCTGAGCGGATTAACCTTCCTCAGGAAACCTTAGACTTTCGGCGCGGAGGGTTCTCACCTCCGTTATCGCTACTTATGCCGGCAGGGTCTCTTCTCGACTGTCGACGGGTCCTTACGATCCCGCTTCAATCCGTTGAGAATGCTCTCCTACCACGCATGGCTTGACGCCATGCATCCGCTGCTTCGGTGCTCAGTTTAAGCCCCGTTGAATTGTCGGCACCGGACCGCTTGACCAGTGAGCTATTACGCTTTCTTTAAAGGATGGCTGCTTCTAAGCCAACCTCCTGGCTGTCTGGGCGTTCCGACATCCTTTCCCACTTAACTGAGACTTGGGGACCTTAGCAGGCGATCTGGGCTGTTTCCCTCTCGACAACGAAGCTTAGCCCCCGCTGTCTGACTCCCGTACTGGTTGTCCACGGCATTCGTAGTTTGGTTGGATTCAGTAAGCTGGAAAGCCCCTTAGTCCATCCAGATCTCTACCACCGCTGCAAATCATACGAGGCTAGCCCTAAAGCTATTTCGGAGAGAACGAGCTATCACGGAATTTGATTAGCCTTTCACCCCTACCCTCAGCTCATCCGAGCTTTTTTCAACAAACACCGGTTCGGTCCTCC
>CAWHXN010000007.1:0-10856 GCA_963833305.1 uncultured Acidobacteriaceae bacterium
TCTCCCTCTTGGAAATGCCCAACCTTTTCATTTTGGCCAGCAATGTCGTCCTCGCCAAGCCCATCTTGGCTGCGGCGCCATTAGTTCCTGCGATCACCCATCCTACCGAATCCAAGATTTCCACCAGCAAAGCACGTTCGGAGTCCCGCAACCTACCAGAAAAGGACGTGATGGGCCGCACTTCTGCCTTGTAGAGGGGATTATGAAGTACCCCATCGTTGGACAGGATTATGGCGCGTTCGACCAGGTTCTGAAGTTCACGGATGTTCCCAGGCCATGAGTAAGAGACGAAAGAAGAAACAGTTTCGGGCGGAATGTGCTCAATAATCTTGCGCATTCTGCGACAATACATATCCACAAAATGCATCATCAAGGGCACAATGTCTTCTCGCCGCTCACGTAAGGGCGGCAGCTCGACCGGGAATACATTCAGACGATAATAAAGGTCGCTACGAAACTCATTGCGCTCTACCATGTCCTCAAGGTTCCGGTGTGTGGCGGCCACAAGTCGCACATCCAGTTTATGCGTTTGTCCGCTCCCAACGCGTTCGAACTCCTGTTCCTGTAAGACTCGCAGCAACTTGGGTTGCAATCCGAGCGGTATATCTCCGATCTCGTCCAGAAACAGCGTGCCTTTGTCGGCCATCTCGAAGCGGCCGATCTTTTGGGCTATGGCACCGGTGAATGCGCCTTTCTCGTGCCCAAAAAGTTCGCTCTCCAAAAGCTCGAAAGGAATTGCCGCACAGTTCAATTTGATGAATGGGCGTTCACACCGCGCACTGAGCTTGTGGATAGCATGCGCGATCAGCTCCTTGCCGGTGCCCGTTTCGCCGAGAACTAACACTGTGGCGTCTGTGCGTGCCACGCGCGCGACACCGGCGAGCACAGATTCCAGAGCAGGGCTGCTCCCTACGATTTGGTTGAACCGGCAGTCTCTCTCGTTGTGTTCATCAGACCGAGGTCTCTCGCATGAGCCCATAAATACCTCCTTCTAGAACTGGGCCTTTCAATTTCGATCAGCTTTCAACCCGCCAGCGCCACTCGAACAGCCTCAAATAGAATTTCGCCATCAAAAGGCTTTGTGAGGAATTTCACAACAGCGCCTCGCATCGCCTGCAGTTGCATCTTTTCGTCACCGTGTGGCGATGGTTTCGAAGTGTGCGATTGCTGCGTCGATGGCTTTCAGGCGGGGCGAAGCGGTCAGTGATCGAGTGGCATTCAGAGAGGTTGCCACGACATTATAACTATCTTTTAGGAAGCCCTGGACTAGGCCCGCCCCGATGCCCCGCTCTGCTCCGGTGACGATCGCTGTTTTCTTGTGTGACATGAAGCCTTCCTCCAATGTGTGCGTGCCGTCGACATTCGCTATTAAACCAGCAGCGTCGAAGCAAAACAATTGGACGAAGGTAGCGACGCTACCTTCGTTGGGTCGGCGCAGCGAACTGGCTTTGCCTTTTCAGTTCGAAATTGCCTCGTCGGGATTGCAAAGGAGATTTACTTCAACGAATCAAGACCGATTTGAAATAAACAGAGCGATAAACGCATCCACTTGTCAAGGAGTCAAAGAATGATTCACGTCGAGAAATCTGAAATACAAACTATCATCCAATTGATTCGGCTTCGCGCTTCCGGCGTGATCACTTCAACGCATTCGAGGAGCGTGCCTTTCTTTGCCAGCCAGGTGCGCTAATTCTCTTTCCCGAGCGGTGCGAACCGCGTTCTGTGCGCAGTTCTTCCGGCGACCTTCGTCCTGGCAGTGATCGTGGTAGTTGGAGTGAAGGCACCTCTGAATTTGTCTGTCTTTTACGCAGCCGGCGCGGCTTTTCTATTGGTGAATTGTACGGATTTTCCCTTCAGGGTGGACAACCTGCTTCGATCGCACTGAATTGCTGTGCTATCTTTTCGGCGCACTTGTGAGCCCGAGCCTCGCGGCTATTCTCACCAAATCTGCCAGAGAATCGGCTTTCATTTTTAGCATGGCCTGTGCTCGGTGATACTTTACCGTGTTTTCGCGGATGCCGAGTTCCCCACCCACCTGTT
This sequence comes from uncultured Acidobacteriaceae bacterium, assembly GCA_963833305.1. GTDB lineage: Bacteria > Acidobacteriota > Terriglobia > Terriglobales > Acidobacteriaceae > Bog-257. Next base: position 2,041 of record CAWHXN010000007.1, read on the forward strand.
TGTTTAGCAGGCCGGAGATCACCAACGTCATGACCTCACGTTCGCGAGGCGTTAGCGACGCGTAACAGTCACGCAGCGTTTGCATCTCAGCCTTGTCGGTCAGAGCTGTGCGGCTCCGATCCAAGGCGTTACGAATGGCGCTCACCAACACATTCTGGCTCAATGGCTTCGTCAAGAACTCGAGAGCGCCAGCCTTCATGGCTTCGACGCTCATGGGCACATCACCATGGCCCGTGATAAAGACGATTGGCATTTCGGTCCGTTCGACGGCGACGCGCTTCTGCAGTTCAAGGCCGTTGAGGCCAGGAAGAGAAACGTCGAGTATGAGGCAACTTGGAACAAGGACTCTTGGGCGGTCAAGGAATTCCTTTGCCGACTCGAATGTTTCTGCCTGCCAGCCCTGAGAGCGGATCAGCAACTCTAGCGACTCGCGCACTGAGATGTCATCATCAACGATGAACACGATTGGTGCAGCTGAGTTGGGTGATGGCTTCGACCGCTCGGGTGGACTCGCTGCACTCATACACAACCCTCAATCCTTTCTAAGTGCGGCATTCAGCGCTTCACGCAGGGCCGTGTGGCTAAATGGCTTGAACAGGCATTCTACCGCACCGGTTTCGAGCAGTCTTGAGCGAATCGCCTGGTCTCCATGCGCGGTGATAAAGACGATCGGAAGTTCTTGCCCGCGATTCTTCAATTCCTGTTGGAGGTCCGGTCCTGTCATCCCCGGCATGGCGATATCGAGGATGAGGCATCGGGTCTTGTCGACGTAGCCGGATTCGAGAAACTCTTCCGCGGAAGAAAACACACGGGCTGTAAAGCCGAACACTCCGAGTAAGTCGGGTAGCGATTCGCGCACAGATGCGTCATCATCAACGACCGACACGAGTAGACGTTGGTCCGGCATGGTTTTTCCAGAACTTTCCGCATATTGCATGCAACAGCTGTTCGAATGCCGCCCAGGACTCGTTGTGGACCGTCCCAGGCAACGCTTCATGAGATAAGCATGGACTGCTCAAGCTGCGAACGTCTATTGGACTTTGGTACAAGGTAAAATCGCGACTCTGCTTCAAAACCGTTGAGTTCTTGCAATTGGACGAAGTCTCGTGGCGGTGCAGCGTTAAATGGCACCGCCAGAAGCCACGCTCCCACCCTCCTGTCGGCATGGAAGAGAGAAGCAAAACGTGGCCCCAGGACCATCGTTTCGTGTTGCCCATAGTCGGCCGTGATGACTCTCGATAATGGAGCGACTGATGGATAATCCCATTCCCATCCCGTCGTTCTTCGTTGTGTAGAAAGCTTGGAAGAGTTTGTCCATCGCGTCAGGGTCGAAACCGACTCCCACATCTTGCACCGTCAGGCGCGCGCGGTCGCATTCCTCCCGTTCGGTTCTGATCAGCAAATGCTTTGGACGATCCTGGACCGCGCTCATTGCATCAGATGCGTTTCGGAGCAGGTTCAGAATCACTTGCTGAAGCTGCACACGATCGGCCATGATAAGCGGCAGGTCGTTGTCAAAGTCAGTTCGCAGCAACACTTGATGCCGCTGAAGTTCGCTCAATGAGAGCGCAATCACTTCCTGTGTCGCCTCGTTCAGGTCGACTGATCCGGTCGTGACTTCCTTCTTGCTGAACAGGGAGCGCAAGCGCTTGATCACTTCGGATGCCCGGTCGCCATCCCGAAGCGCGCGCAGAACGGTTTCGCGCGCGACTTCAACATTGGGAGGATCGGAGTTCAGCATCAGCAGACAGGTGCTGGTATTGGTGATGATACCTGAAAGCGGCTGATTGACTTCGTGTGCGATTGATGCTGTAAGTTGCCCCATTGTCATCACGCGCATCATATGAGCAAGCGCCGCTTGCGTCGTGCGTAGCTGGTCCTGCGCTTGCTTCCAATCGTGCATATCCACAATTGTGCCGTGCCACTTCACGATGTGCCCTTGTCGGTCGCGCAACGGGAGTGCTGTCGTTACGCACCATCGGTAGATTTGATCTGTAGCGTGGAAGGTGCGAACCTCGACTCGGTATGGGGCTCCCGTTGCGACGCAGGATATCCACTCTCGAACTGCCTGCTCGATGTCGTCCGGATGAACAATATCCTTCCAACCGTCGCCCAGTATCTTTTCAGCTGAGAAGCCGGTGTAATCGAGAACGCGAGCATTGCAGTAATCGATCGTTCCTTCCGGTCCCGCGCTCCATAGCATCTCCGGTATGGTTTCCGTCATCTGGCGCAGATTGAGGTCGCTCTGCCGCAGTTGTTCTTCCGCCAGTTTGGACTCGGTGAGGTCGCGTATGAACCCGGTGAAGGAGGGCGGCCCGTCCAATGTACCGCGAGTGATTGCGAGCTCGATGGGGAATTCACTTCCGTCGGCTCGCACTGCCGTCATCTCGACGCGTTTCCCGAGCACCTTTGCTTCGCCCGTGGCTAGGTAGCGCGCTAGACCCTGCCGATGTTGTTCCCGGAGTGGCTGAGGAATGATGACATCGGCCATTCGTTTGCCTATCACCTCGTCCTGGCGGTGGCCGAAGGTGCGCTCGGCTGCCAGATTGAACTCAGTGATGCACCCTTCGTGATCGATTGTGACAATACAGTCGAGTGCCGAGTCCAAGATCGCTGACTTGTGCGCCTCACTGTGCCGCAAATCGTCCTCCGTCCGTTTCCGGTCATTGATATCGGTATTCGTCCCGTACCACTTGACGATGTTCCCCGATTCGTCGCGCAACGCGTTCGCGCGAAATAGGAGCCAGCGATATGCACCATCGAAACGGCGCATGCGCGCTTCCGCCTCCAGCGGCACGCCAGAAGCTAGTGACGATCGCCAAGTCTTGAGAAGCCCCTCGGCGTCGTCGGGATGAAGCTGATTTGCCCAGCCCCAGCCTTCTAACTGTTCTGCAGACAGACCCGTGTAGTCGATCCAACGCTGATTGAAGAAATCCGCGTAGCCGTCTGGACGAGCGGAAGCTAACAGCGCAGGGATCGCGTTGACAATAAACCCAAGTTCGCGCTCGCTGGTCCGCAGAGCCTCTTCAGCCTTTTTCACCTCCCTTGCGGCTTGACGCATTTTTTCTTCCGCATGTTTGTTGCTGGTTAGTCGGGTCAGGATGTGTATCTCTCGAAACGCCCTCTCCACGTCCTCGTTGGGCACAACCGGCTGCGCGCCCTGGTTGCAAACCGCGGATTTCAGATTCTCCTCCAAGCAGCGCAGGCGGATATGGGTTTCGATCCGCCACAGGACCTCTTCAGCATCGAAGGGAGCGGTCACATAATCGACTGCGCCGCTGACCGCTGTTTTTGCCCAATGCATCGGACGGTCCATCGAGCTGATGAAGATCACCGGAATCGCTCCCGTAGTTGGGTCGCTCTTCAAACTCGCGCATACTTGGTAGCCGTCCGTGCCCGGCTTCCTCACGTCCACCAGCACCAGGTCGGGCAACGTGTCTTTGACGAACCGCAACTGCGACCCCAGATCGAGTGGCCGTTCGTGCACGGCGTAGCCGTCTTCCGTCAGGATAGTGCAGAGCAGATTGAGACTCGCTTGGCCGTCGTCAATGACGAGGATGCAGCCCTTGTGCTTGCGCTGTTGGGAAGGCGTCATGAGTTCCTCCGAGATCAGCGAGTGTGTGACATCGCTTTCCGATGATGCATGAAGTCGCAACGAAACCGGCCTCCTACCCGCCGGCAATGGCCCCCAGGATGACAAGCGGTTCCAGTCCCGACGCGACGGCATCGGGAAACGGGGCGTCCGGCGACTCAAGGGACAGATCCCGCTCGCAGGCGAAGAACCGCAAGAATGGTCTCCGCTGCTGCGTGACATAGTCACGGATTGTGCCCCGCAGCATCGGATACTTACCCTCGAGCGCGTCGACGACCGAGCGCTGGGTGACCGGTGCCGCAACTTCGAGCTCAACCTCGCCATGAACGCGCGCCAGCCCCCGCAGATGGGGCGGCAGTATTACCCGAATCATGACAGCGTCTGGACCTCGACGGATAGCACAGCCGGAAGATCTCGGACAATGAGCGCCCACCTGTCTCCGCCATCCGCCGACACGTACACCTGGCCGCCGGTGGTGCCGAAGTAGACGCCACACGAATCGAGCGAATCGACGGCCATGGCGTCGAGCAACACATTGACGTAGCAGTTGCATTGCGGCAACCCTTCCGTAAGCGCCTCCCACTCGTATCCGCCCGTGCGGCTTCGGTACACGCGCAGCCTTCCATCCGGCGGAACGTGCTCGGAGTCACTCGTGATCGGGACGACGTAGACAGTGTCCGGCTCGTGTGCGTGAACTGCGACAGTGTACCCGAAGTCGGTCGGCAGATTCCCGCTGATCTCGTGCCACGATTCGCCGGCGTCGTCGCTGCGCATGACGTCCCAGTGCTTCTGCATGAACAGCGCGCCCTGACCCGAGCGGTGCATCGCGATCTGGTGAACGCAGTGGCCGACCTCCGCATTCGGGTCGGGGATGTATTGGGACTTGAGTCCACGGTTGATCGATCGCCATGTCTTGCCCGCATCGTCCGTACGGAAGGCACCCGCGGCGGAGATGGCTATGAATATCCGCTTAGGCTCGGTGGGATCCAAAAGAACAGTGTGCAGGGACATTCCACCGGCGCCAGGCAGCCAGCGCTGTGCCGAGCCGTGACCGCGCAATCCAGACAATTCCTGCCACGTCAGTCCACCATCACTCGAGCGGAATAAAGCAGCGTCTTCAACGCCGGCGTAGAGCGTGTCTGGATCGCTTAGCGATGGTTCGAGATGCCAGACTCGCTTGAATTCCCAGGGATGCGGCGTGCCATCGTACCACTCATGCGTGCCTGGGTCGCCATCGTACAGGAATTTGTTACCGACTGGCTCCCAAGTTTTCCCGCCGTCATTGGAGCGCTGTATCAGTTGTCCAAACCAGGCGCTGTACTGCGAGGCATAAAGCCGCTCTCTGTCAGCGGGAGAACCCTTCACATGGAATATCTCCCAGCCACGAAAATGGGGGCCACTAATCTCCCACTGTTCGCGCATTGCATTGGAAGTCAGAACGAATGCACCCTTGCGCGTCCCGACCAGTACTCGTACACCGCTCATCTCGCACTCTCACCTGCCGGAGGCGTTTCCCAAGGCCTCAGCAGCAATGCGTCTTGCCGCATTAGATGCGGATTCCGCCGCCATAGTTGGCCTTGCTCGGCCGCGCATGGTCCCCCTTCGATACCCTGGTCACGGCTTGCAAATGGTCGCAGCCGACATCGGGAAGATGGCACCGATCTCACGTATCATTATGGCCGCCTCTTTCCAGGCTGCGGACGAAATGCGGCGCGTCCAGCGGCTCGCTTACCGGATGCGTCAGTTGCAAGTAACCCATACCGAGTTCGGGGGGACGGCGCAACAAACCTGGCGGGACGACCCGATTTGGCAACCGCTCCGCGAAATCATCGAAACACTCCTGGTTACGTGGGACTGGGGCGAAGCTCTCGTCGCGCTCCAGTTCGTGCTGAAGCCGGCCTTCGACGAGTTGTTGATGACGCAGTTCGGGCGATTGGCTCGCGCAGCCGCTGACGACGTGTTGGATCGCATTTTCTTTTCTCTCAACGAAGACTGCGCCTGGCATCGCGCCTGGAGTGGGTCGCTCATGTTGACTGCCATCCGGGACACGCCGGAATCGGCACCTGTGATCAAGGGCTGGATCGAGAAGTGGGCCCCGCGCGTCAGCCGCGCTGTCTCGGCTTTCCGCCCGATTTTCGATGAGATGCTGCCAGGCAGCGTCGAGCGCTGTGCGACAGTGCTCAGTGAGATCGATCAATTCGGACAGACGACTCTGCCTCACCGGGCTCAGCCCGGAAAGCAATACACCCGTACTGATGGCGACGTTACGCTCTCGATCACAGATCTAGGGGGGTGCCGGCTTGCCCTATGGGGCGTAGCCGGCTGGGAGCCGGAGGGCGCCTTTCACTTCGGACAGCATACTCCGGCTGTGCATAGCTGTTTCCGCTGGGCCATCGGCTCTTCCGAAATACGGCGCTGTCCGCCGGTCCGATAGCGGTCCAATAACCGTTCCCGTGGGTTCTCTAAAGCCACTTTGGAAGCCATCCGTGCCTTATGTTTTCAACCAGTTACGGTCGGTTGCGAGACTTTCACGGCGATAAGACGGGTTCAAATCCCGTCGCGCGCCTCGAAGCCTCGGTGCCACCTGCGGACACCGATTAAACACCGTTTGAACGGCAGAAAATCTGGGCTGTTCCGCCACGGCCAGCCCACGGCCCACTTGGTTTGTTAGGGTTGAAAAGCTTTGTGGCATTTTTGTGGCAAATAGCGCCGATTGGGCCGGTTTGGCCGACTCCGCCGGTTTTTAAGTCCATTGCCGTCAATAAAATGCCCCTGGAACGGCACCTTCACACGGTGGAAGTCGCAGGTTCGAATCCTGCAGCGCCCACCAATAAACCACATAAAATCAGTTATTTAATGAGCTGGCTGGGTTTAGCCATTAGCCCCGTACGTCACTCGTACGTCATGGACATCGCCCATGCGGTGCGCGATCCACTTGGCCGCACGTAGTATTGAACTGCACACTTGGCCGAGTGCTCTCCGTACTGTAAAGGTAACAAAATCAGTAGTCTCAGGTACGTTCGGCATTGGCGCCCGCAGCCCGTCGCTCCTCGCTTCAAGCAACCCCCGCCAAGGTTTCTATTTCTAAATCCCGTGAGACTGGAAGCGGGTGATTCCAGACTGCGGGCGAGAGTCCCCTAGCCGGGGGGGGCGAAGGCACTCTCGCCACTACCCTTGGAGACGATCTATGTGGAGAGAAATCGCCGCTACCGAACCACCCATGACCAGCGCCTCGGCCGCCGCACAGCCGATCACCGAAGAGGAATTGCACGCGATATTTGACCGGTTGGACTCAGCCCGGGACATTTTCCGCCAGAACCGGGAATTGCGGGAGGTCTTGTCCCGTCGCGACACCGAGAACCGGGAATTGCGAACCCGCAACGCGGAGTTGGAAGAGATCCTGCAGAAATTCGCCCCGATGCTGTTGGACGTGGCAACCACCATGGAATTGGCGGCAAAAAAGGATACTCCGAGTCAACCCTGATGAGTGGCGGTAACGCTAGTTCGATTGGCCACGAGGTTGCCAGGCGCGTGACTAGAGCTTTGGACGGCGAGACCTTACCGCATTGGCGCATCAGGTCGGTGACATCCATTTTAGCTCAGCGAACGTCCGGAATTGCTTGGCACAAGCGGCGCCGGCGTGCATGGAGAACGCTCAGGGGGTTGCATTTATCCGGCATCTTCTAGCGCAGAGAGGCGCCCTTGATGTACCGCCAAACTAATACGATTAACGGCGATGTGATCGGCACTTTCTATCCGATTCCCTTCGACTGGTTTTTTAAGGCTACGCTATCTTATACTCGCCGCAGCCCTCCCCTTATCACAGGGCAATGATCGAACAGCTAAGAGTTACTCCGCGCCCACTGTAAGCACACCCATGAAAGCCGCTGAAAGCCGCAAGTTCTTCCACCGCCTAAACGCTGACAACACGATTGACTCTATCTGTCTAAGCTGCTTCCTGACCGCTGCAAGAGCCGAGAACAAGGCTGACCTTCATGAACGTGAGGCCGCTCACCAGTGCGACAACAAAGACCCTTTCATTCTCTCAGAGAACCTTCGAAGCCTCACGCGGTATTGGTTGATGGCTCCCCATGATGAAGTTGATCGACATCCTCCATTGGAGCGTTGAGTCGCAGTGCCAATACGGCCTGTGAGTGGCCGCCACGAAGCCAGGGCTGCTCAGGAGCGACCGCTGGGAACTTCGGAGGCTAGGATACGTCGAATTGCTTTAAAACGGATTCTATCGCCTGCCGTCTAGGACCCTTAATGCCGCTTGAAGCTCTCGCATGGCGTTGATGCGATCCGTACACCGTGGGAGACTGCCCACCTTGCTAGACTTTTAGTCATCGTGGAATGCGAGACAAGAGAACGCTACGAACGCGAGAAAAATGCCACCGATGAGTTGTGGCTGAAGTATGGCGCCATTTCGTCAGAAGGCAAAACCTTAATGGCTGCAAGCGCTGAGCTTCGAAACATTATCGACGCCCACAGGAAAGACCGCCCGATCTGCCGGCAAGAGTTCAGGCCGTGAGCAACAGGGCGACCAGTGGAGGACTTCCCTTGCCCCAAGATCCGTTAGCTGCTGGGAGTCATCACTGACTGAGCGCAGTTGCTTAACCTGCAGCTACGCGCTAAATTGCCGCCCGTGCCCTTCCGTCTCCTCGCTGTATTTCGTGGCGGCGATCTGCCGGGCCTCGCTCAACTGCAGGCCGTGGCAACACTGGCGGGGAATACGAGAATTACTATAACGCGCACATCGCTCAGATCTGGGCAACCAACAATCTGACCATTCCGATAGAAGGTGACAATGAGGACGGCTTAGCTGCTTATCCCGACTTATCCGCCGCAATCTATAGACATACAGCAGCCCGCCCCCGGAACATCAACCCGAACGGGACTCTGATATCCGAGTCGATGTGGGGAAATCCCCCGCAACTTATATCAGACGCGCCCCCGCGAGCTACTTATGCGCAGTTCTTCCTCGCCAATGCCATCGATGGCCAGCAATGTGCGTTTCGGTACGACGACGCGGGCAGATACTCGTCCGACGTTGGCTGCTCGAAACCAACAACATTGATCGTAGCTATCGGCTGGTAACAGGTTGGAAGGGCAACGCGGCGAGTCCACCGTCCTCATGACAGTGGACTCGCTTTTTTGGGTCACAAAAACTAAGATGAGTTGGCACAAAAAATGAGTAGTTTGCGAGGCGCATGCTGGGTTTCAA
>CAWHXN010000008.1:0-252486 GCA_963833305.1 uncultured Acidobacteriaceae bacterium
CTGCGTCCACTGCCGCACCGAAGCCGCTGCTGATCGCTGCGCAACCTCGCCTGGCCTTCGCCAGCGCAGGAGCAGTCTTACATCCGCCGAAGACTCATCTCGCTGGAGTGCATCCGACGGCCGTGGTTCACCCGTCTGCAAGGCTTGCGCCGACGGCCGCGGTGGATGCTCACGCGGTAATCGAAGCCAACGCTGTCGTCGGCGCGCGCGCGCACATCGGCGCAGGCTGCAGTATTGGCGAGGGTGTGGTGATTGGCGATGACTGCGACCTCTACCCGCGGGTGGTCATCTATGCAGGTACCACGCTGGGGCGCCGCGTGATCGTTCATGCCGGTGCTGTGCTGGGTTCCGATGGCTTCGGATTTGTTCGTGACGAGGTTTACGGCCGTTATCAGAAGTTTCCCCAGATTGGTGAGTTGATCATTGGCGATTACGTGGAGATTGGCGCGAACTGCACCATCGACCGAGGTGCGCTCGACAAGACGATCATCGGCCCGGGAACGAAGCTGGATAATCTGGTGCACATCGGCCACAACGACATTGTGGGAGCTAACGTTGTGATTGCCGCACAGACCGGCGTTTCGGGAAGTTCGCAGATTGGCGACGACTGCGTAATCGGCGGTCAAGTGGGCATTGGTGACCATGTAACGATTGAGGCGGGCACCATGCTAGGCGGCCAATCGGGCATTCTGCCGCACAAGAACTTTCGCGGCAAAGGCATTCTGTTCTTTGGCACTCCGGCAAAGCCCGTCCGCGAGTATTTCAAAGAGTTGGCAACGCTCACGCGTCTGACGCGCAAGAAAGAGACTGGTTCTGAGGCTAAAGGCTAGAAGCTAAGAGCTAACGGCTGATTATGGCAATCGTCGTCGTCGGTGGACATTCTCGCAGCGTTGGCAAGACCAGTGTCGTCGCAGGCCTCATTGCCGGCCTGCCTGAGTTCCACTGGACTGCCATGAAGATCACGCAATACGGTCACGGCATTTGCTCAGCCAATGGCGAGTTGTGCGATTGCGCGACCGATGACCACTCCTGGGCCGTCAACGAAGAACGCGATCGCAGCGGGGAAAGCGATACTTCGCGATTCCTGGTAGCCGGGGCGGCGCGTTCGCTCTGGGTGCGCACCCGGCAAGGAATGCTGGCCGAAGCTATACCGCGGGTCCGCCAGGAACTGGCCTCGGCGGAAAACGCCATCGTCGAATCCAATAGCGTGATGCGATTCCTCCGGCCCGATCTTTACCTCACCGTGCTCGACACAGCCACTGCCGACTTCAAAACATCGGCACAGGAATTTCTCGACCGCGCCGACGCGGTGATTCTGCACGCTGGAGGTGATCAGCTCACTTGGAAGAATGTTTCCCTCAAGCCAGTCGCCGGCAAACCCATGTTCCGCATTCAACCGCCGCAGTACGTCACGGATGAGTTGATTGGGTTTGTGCGCGCGAGAGTACAGCAGCAATTAGCCACTCGCAACTAAGCACCTTACTCTACGCTGCGCGGGTGGGCGAACCCGAATTCTGCGGCGGCTTTTCGATCGGCAATTTACTGTCGCGACGACTTTCCCGGCGCGTACCGCCGTCGTAGGCGATGCGGGCAAACGTTATATCAAGCACCAGTCCGCTGAGCGCCTGCAAGAAAGCCTCGTTAATTCGCACCAGCGACGATACCTGGTCGCCGTCGAGGCCAGTTTCCAGCAACAGCGGAATGCCGATGTCTACCTTCGCCGGCAACTCGCGGGTCAAGCTCCATGCGCTCTCACCCACACGAAGCTGGGAGTCGGTATACAGCGGCAACCGCAACAGGCCTTTCAGGGCCTGCCAGTACTCAGCATAGAACTTCGGGCAGGCTGCCATCGCACGATGTTCGTCGGAAATGAAAGCCAACTCCAGCATCCGTCGACGTTCATCCCAAATGCGATGTACCGCCGGCGGCGCTTCCGTATCAGTCATCAAGCGCGGCGCTACCGGAAAGGAAGGATGGTTGGCGAGTTGAGGATTCTCCTGCTGCTGGCCAATGGGACCTTCGAAAGCTTGCATCTGGACGGCGACAATCAGCAGCAACAAAGGATCGAGATACTGGTAATAATCAAGCACCTGCGCCAGGGGCAGCGCACCTGAACTGTCTGAGACCAGCTCGCGGGACGACAGATTGCGCACTTCGAAATAGTTGTGCGCTCGGGTATAGGATTCAGCAGCCAGGCGCGCGCCCAGCAAGAAAAACTGGCGCGTCTGAAGAATGGGGCGCACGGCCTGCCAGTGCAGTTCGAGAAACTGCGGAAACGCGGCATAAGCCTGGTACAGCGTGGGAACCACCGGAACCCCCAAGCTGTTGCGAACTTCGTCGAAAATTCGGCGCGTAGGCGCGGGGGCTTCGCTCTCCGCTACCAGCTTGGGCCGATTGCCACGCTTCCAACTCATGCAGGCTTAGATGAGCAGGACGGATTCCCCGATGTAAGGTGAATCCCTTGAATTCCGACAGCCAAGCCGGAACTGACACAATCCCCGCTCTTTAGGGCTATTTTCTACTTCCCTTTAGGCCTAAGGTCAGATTTTGCAGTCGGGTAGAATCGCCAAAGGAGCCCAAACCGTGGACGAGACCGGCAAAGGACGCCGCTTTGAAGTGCTTTTCGACCGGGCTGAGCCAAGTCCGATCGAGGACGACGCCTATGCGCCGTACGGCAACTTTGGGTTCCCGGCGCCGCCAGCCGACAGGCCTTGGGTTTACTCAAACTTCGTGCAATCGCTCGACGGCATAACCACGCTGTTGGGCAAGCACGGCTCGGGTGGCGAAATCTCGCAGTCGCGCGACGATCGCTGGCTGATGGATCTGCTCCGCGCTCATGCCGATGGGCTGCTGATGGGAATGAACACGCTTTTGGAGGAGCAGCGCCTGCGCGGTCCTAAGAGCCGGGGTATTCTCTTCCAGGTCGCCGATCCCGCATTGCGCGCCTTGCGCACCAAGCTGGGCAAGGGCCGGGAGCGAAATATCTTCGTTACTCGCGCCGCCGGCCTCGACTTGTCGCTCTACAGGGTATTCGACGGCGATGCGGTCGACGCTGCGATCCTTACTTCGCCAGCCGGAGCTGAGCGTTTGAGGGCCCAGGATAGCCACTCCCACGTTGTGGTGGTCCCCGCCGGAAACGGAGAGACGTTGGACTTGGTGAGGGGAATCTCGAAACTGCGCGAAGAACTGGGAGTGCGATATCTCCTCTGCGAAGGAGGTCCCACATTGTATGGCAGCCTGGCGCGAGCCGATCTTGTGGACGAGAAGTTTCTGACCGTGTCACCGATCGAGGTAGGGCAAGCGGTTCCGCCGGAACAAGAGAGGCTGACCACCGAGCCATCCACTGGGCTACTCCTGCGTCCCACAGTCTTCGGAGGTATAGGGTTTACTCGCGAGAAGCTAACCCATTGGACCTGGATGAGTTGCCGCAAAGCAGGGGATCATCAGTTCAATCGGTATCGAAGGAAAAGCAGGGGCTAGAGGGCCGTGGATCGTGAATAGTAAAATCCATTGAATCGAGCCGAAATGGCTTGACCATGTATCGCCGCCAGCACACAATTCCCCTCACGGACCCGCAGCTTCCTCGAACCGTCTCGCTCCGAACAAAAAACCATTGAAGCTGGCGCCGGCGATCCATTGCGAGAAGGAGAACCGTCCATGGCAAATCGCAAACTACCTCCTTCGCTCTCTGTAGGCGGAAGCAGGCGCGCAAGCGTCGCCGCGTTGGCACTTGTTCTCTCTTGGTTGTGCCTTCTAGGGCAATCAGCGACGGCGCAGACCTTCACCGTGCTGCACAAATTCAATCCTTACAACGGTGACGGATATTTCCCAGAAGGCAGTGTGATTCTCGATTCTCAAGGGAATCTCTATGGGACAGCGGGGGATGGCGGCCTGACAACCTGCCACGCTGGCGGATGCGGCGTCGTTTGGGAGTTGACCCCTGACGGGGACGGCACCTGGACGGAAAACCTGATTCACAAGTTCGATGGCAGTGACGGAGATTTTCCTGCCGGCGCTCTTATCTTCGACCAGCGCGGGAGTCTATATGGCACGGCGGCGAGCGCCGGCAGCTACGGCCTTGGCACCATCTTCGAGTTAACGCCCGGCGGCGGCACTTGGACGGAATCGACGCTTCATCAATTTACCGGCGGCTGGGACGGAGCTGGTAATCCGGGATCCGTGGTGAGCATCGACAATGCGGGGCACATCTACGGTTCGACGTCTGAGGCCGGCATCTATGGTCACGGCGTTGTGTTCGCATTGACCGGTCCCGAAAAACAGGAAATCATTCTGCACGCATTCACGGGCGGCGAAGACGGAGGCACTCCCACCGGACCGCTGACCTTTGACGCGAACGGCTATGTCTACGGAACGGCATCCGGGGGAGGCTTGGGCTATGGCGCAGTGTTTAAGTTGAGCCCAAACCAGTCCAAGTCTGGCTGGACAGAAACCATCCTCTACGCCTTCACGAACCATGACGCGATCCTGCCAAGCGACGGGGTGATTTTTGATGCGGCGGGCAATCTATACGGCACTACCCCTTACGGCGGCGAGCACGGGCAGGGCGCGGTTTATAAGCTGACACATCACGCCGACGGCAGCTGGAGCCCGAGCTTCTTGTACTCCTTTGTCGGGAGCTACGATGGCGAAGTTCCCTACGGGGGTGTCGTCCTCGACGGTGCCGGCAATTTGTACGGTACGACCACCGGCGGCGGCCTCTATCACATGGGCACCGTCTTCAAGCTCACGAACTCAGGAGGAGGGACGTGGACGGAAACCATCCTGCATGAATTTACCGGGGACGCAGATGGCAGTTCTCCGGAAGAAGGCGTGATTCTCGATAGTGTCGGTAATGTTTATGGAACAACGCCACTTGGCGGTCTGGTTCCTCGCGGACCGGCGGGAGTGGTCTTCGAGATCACGCCGTAGCGGAAAGGAAATCGTTTCATGTCGCGATTCTGCCTGCCCCAGAAAGTCGCGGAAGTTGTATTCGCGATTCTGTTTGCACCCCTGGTTGTCGCCAGTCCGTTAATGCAGGCGCAGACCTTCACCGTGCTTCACAACTTCACCGGCGGGACGGATGGAAGCCAGCCTGAGGCGGGCTTGACCATGGATGGGTCCGGAAACTTCTACGGCACTGCGGGGGCCGGAGGAGAGGTTGGCGGATGCGGCGGGCTCGGCTGCGGCACAGTATATAAATTGGCGCGCCGGGGTTCCGGATGGATCTTCAGCCCGCTTTATTCTTTCACCGGAGGCAGCGACGGCGCATTCCCCGTAGCCCGAGTGGTCCTCGGCGCCAACGGCACTCTGTACGGAACCACCTTCGCCGGAGGTAATGCTTATGGGGGGAACGGCGCCGGCGTGGTTTTCAACTTGCGTCCTCCGGCTCACCTGATGGGCAGCGTATTCAGCCCCTGGACGGAAACCGTGCTTCACACCTTTGCGGGAGGTGGCGATGGAGCAAACCCCACTGGTGACCTGGTCTTCGACCGGACCGGCAATATCTATGGCACGGCCTCGTGTACGACTGCTATCTGCCAAGGTAGTGTGTATGAGCTCAAGCCCTCGGGTGGCGGCTGGACAGAAACTGTTCTTTACGCGTTCAGCGTGGGAAGCGACGGCTACTATCCGATTGGCGGCGTAATCTTCGATAATGCCGGCAATCTCTACGGCGTAACCAATGCAGGCGGGATATTCTACGGCACCGTTTTTCAGCTGACTCCTTCAGGCAGCGGCTGGACAGAAAGCATCCTGCACAATTTCCAGTCGGGAAGCGACGGAGGATTCCCCGTGGCCGGTCTGATCTTCGATTCGTCGGGTAATCTCTACGGCACGGCCGCAGCCTATGGACCGCAGGGGGGCGGCACGGTTTTCGAGCTATCACGAGCGGGCAGTAGTTGGATGTTTGATCTACTTTATGGTTTCCACTGTTCCGGTGACACATGCTACTCGCTGCCCGGACCCCAGGCCAGCCTGTTCATGGATTCATCGGGAAACCTGTTTGGCACAACGACGCAGGATGGTGCTTACGGATACGGCAATATTTTCAAGCTGACACCCCAGGCCGTCGGCTGGACTTACACCTCGCTGCATGACTTTACCGGAGGAAGTGACGGCGCTATACCCTACAGCAGCGTGCTTGAGGACGCCAATGGAAATCTCTTTGGTACGGCGGCAGAAGGCGGCACCTACGATAAAGGCGTGGTGTGGGAGATCACGCAATAGAGCTAAGGAAATTCTTTTCCCCTCTAATGTTTTCCCGCCTCCAGCACTCCTGCGGCTTTGTTCAATGCTGCGGTCAGGATCTGCAATTGCTTTTGAGTGAGTGCGAGATCTTTGCCCTCGATAGCTTCATTCACCCCGGGAATGACCACGGCCGCGTATCCGGTATGTTCGCCGGGCGCGTAGATGGAATGCTTGTACCAGGGACGGTCGGGCAATCCGTCGATCAGGAAGGCGCGTTCGGTGTTGCGCAGCAGCAGATTCAATACCGCAGCATTGCTGACTGAGTCGATCTGCATCTTCAGAATGTCAGCCCCGGCTTTCTCCAGGCGCTCGGCTGCCTTGGTGGCGTCGGCGAAAGACGGCGCCTGCGTCCCGAAATTCGTTTTGGCCTTCTGCTCGGCTGCTTTCACGTACTCGCCAATCTCCTTGCCGTACTGTTCATAGTTCAAGGGCAAAACGTCGGCGGACGCCATCCGCATGGCTTCCAGTCCATAGACGCGCGCCATCTCCTGCTCATAGACAAACGTGGGATCGGCAAACTTGGTGAACCAGGCGAAGTTGTCGAACGCCGAGTGATACACGCCGTAAGGTCCGTGCGAGCCGATATCGGCTGAGGGAACTCCGAGATGTTGAAGAAATGCCGTGTAGTCGGAGCCGCTCCCCAGGTCGCCCACCTTCACATCCTGGCCGGCGATTGCGTTCGGCTCGATCTGCGGCATACCCGAATTGGCCGCGTTGGGATGGCTGGCGCGCTCCTGCTCGCGCTTCTCCGCCGTCGCTTTCCACTGGTCATACACGCTGCCGCCTTTCGGGCTGGGAACCGACTTGGCAACATCGCGCATGTACTGCTTCAAACTGGGTACCGCCGATGCGCCGAAGTCCGGACCGGCGACCGCGATGTCCATGTTGAAGTAGGCAACGGCACGCGAAATCTCTTTGGCGTGCTGCTCGGCAAATTCCGTCGAGCCAATTAGGCCTTCTTCTTCCGCATCCCAACTAGCGAACAGCATCGTGCGCTTGGGACGCCATCCGCTCTTCAGCAACGTTCCAATGCCGTGCACAGCTTCAAGCTGAGCCGCAGTTCCGCTGTTAGGGTCGACCGCGCCATATACCCAGGCATCACGATGGTTGCCGGTAAGTACCCATTCATCGGGGAATTGCGAGCCGCGAATCACGCCGAGGACGTCCCAGATGGTGACGAACAGATAGTTCATCTTTAAGGACAAGTGGACCTTCACCGGACCCGGTCCAACGTGATAGGTGAACGGCAAAGCACCCTGCCAGCTGCGAGGCGTTTCCGGTCCGCCAAGGTTCGCCAGGATGGGCGTGGCATCGCCGTACGACAGTGGAGTGATCGGGATTCTCGGCAAGTCGGTTGCAGCCTCCGGCGAGACGCGGCTGCTGGCGGGCAGAGTAGGAACCGAGGCGATGCCGGGAGTCGTCGGATCTCCCGGATAGCGGAACAGATATTGCACCGAGCCGCGCTGCACAGCGGTATCGGGACGCCAAGGTCCCTTGGGATATTTGTCGCCCTTGAAGTAACCGTCGTCCCAGGGATCGGAGTAGATGATAACGCCCGCCGCGCCATATTGAGCTGCCAGAAATGGCTTCACTCCGCGAAAATTTTCGCCATAGCGGACGATGACGATCTTGCCTTTCAGGTCGATGCCCATTTCTTTCAGCTTGGCGAAATCTTCCACCCGCCCATAGTTCGCGTACACCACGTCGGCAGTGACATCGCCGGAGGGCGAATACTCGTTAAACGCGGGCAGGATTCGAGGGTCGTTCTGGTAAGGATCTTCGCTGACTTTTTCGGGCGAAGGACCGTGCATGATCACGTTCTCCGGCTCTACCACGTCGACCCTGATGTCCAGCGGCAACGCCATCCAGACTTTGTACTCCTGGATGTAAGCATCGAGGCCGGCAGCCTTGTATTGGCCCAGAACATATTCGGCGGTCTTGCGATCTTCCAACGATCCGGCCATGTGTGGCGCGGCGGTGAGAGTTCGCAAATGCTCCTTCGCCAGCAGTGGATCAGGCACCGCCAGGAAGGTTTTCTCCGCGTTGAGCTCGGCGGTCGGATCGCGAAATCCAAAGATCTTGTCCGGAGGCGTGAAGGTTGCAGGGGCCGCGCTCTGTTTGGTCGAAACTGTCGGAGTTTGTTGAGCAATGCTGGGTTGAGCGCTGGCGGTCGCACTCTGTTGGCTGGATGAGAATGTCGCAAAACTGAAAGTGCAGGCGAATATGGCAAGTACGAAACGGGTCAATCCAGGTCTCCTCAACGGAATGCACGCGGCTCAGCGGAGCAACAGCGGACATAGCAGATTACAACATGAGGAAGGTTGGCGCTAATAGCAAGGGTGCTATATTCGGGCGGTGTTTTGCATTCCTCTGATCGCTGTCTCGTGAACTGGAACTGCTCGCCCGCGTATGTGAGCCTTGCAGATCAACGCCGAAGACGCAATGAATGTCTCAACTCTATGGACGTGGCTTTTCTGGGCCTGGATGGCGTCGGAAATCGCCGTAGCGATGGCGACGCGCACCAAGCGAAGCACTGGCAACGTTCAGGACCGAGGCTCGCAATTGATTCTGTGGATCGTAATCGTTGCTTCGGTAACAGGGTGCAACTGGATCCGCGCAATTGCACCTGCAAACATGTTCGACGGGGCACATTGGCTGAGGCTGGCAAGCGTGACGGTGCTGGCGGCGGCACTTGCCATTCGATGGACGGCGATCATCACCCTGGGAAAATCATTCAGTGCAAACGTGGCTATCCACCAGTCCCAGAAGGTGCACCGGACGGGTCTCTATCGGGTTGTGCGCCATCCATCCTATCTGGGCCTCCTGCTCGTGTTTCTAGCAATCGGATTACATTCACGTAACTGGATAGGTTTCGCGGTCGTGCTTCTTCCCACGACGGCGGCGCTGTTGTATCGAATTCACGTCGAGGAGGCTGCGTTGAATCTGGCGCTGGGCGATGAGTACGCAGAATACAGCCGGGTCACCAAGCGTTTAATTCCGGGTGTGTTCTGATCTCGGCCCTGTCATTCGCTGGCGGGAACGCCATCCTTCGGTGCGAAACGGCGGTGGGCCTTCGTCGACGCGCGCGGCCGAAATCAGCTCTTATTTGTGGCTTCGTGTGGTGTCTTGTTACTTCCAGCCCGGACAGACCGCACAGCTGCCTTCTTCCGATGATGCGTAGCTTTGGGACGAATCTGGGCCATCACTTTGCGCTCGGCTTCCCGGGGGTCCTGTTGATAGTTCGGATCGAACATCGCAATCACAGAAACGGCACGAGTGGTGTAGCGGCGGGCCCACTGACTCTGGATCAACGTACTCTGCACCGTCTTCCAGTGCTCGGCTTCCCAGGCCGCGTAACTCCCAGGCTGCGCCGAATCGCGATAGCTCATATCGTTTACGCTGCCGAGAAACTGAGTAAATTCCTCAAGGTTGACGCCCATCTGAAACACCAGCTGGCTTAAGGCCATCTGCTGCGAAGCGGTCAGTTGATCGAACATGCGGCAATAGGCCCTGGCATTGTAGGTGGCCTGTATGGCAGAGATGCGAAGCAGCTTCGTAGCCTCTTCGTCGGTCAGTTCAGGCGAAAGCTCATGCGTTCTGATCTTGCGGCGAAAATTTTTCTTCTTCCAGGCGTCCAGATCGCGATCATATTGGTCCAGTATGACCTGTAACTTCTCCGGATCCAGTCCCGCTGCTTGCCATAGCTGAGAAGACGAAGGCTCGATAAAGGGATGAGGGTTGAGCGGATCACGCTGCGGATGCTCAACCGCCGTAACATCGAGACTGAAGCCTGCGCCAATCAACGGCCGGCTGGTTTTAGGATCGGGATAAGCCGCCAGCACCCAGCTCTCATGCCGGCTGTCGCGCAGGATGTTCATCAAGCTGGCTAGCTGAAACTTGATGTCGGAATCTTTGAAATCAAACAGCGGCTGGGGCGTGCCGGAAGCCGAGACCTTCAGCGCAGGCGATAGTGTCTGGTTTTCGGGCGGCACGCTTTTCGGTGCTGGGACACCAACCGCCGATGCTGACGATTGCGTCGCAGGTGACGGTTTTGAGGCGAGATCTGGCGAGGCTTGGCCCACGGCCTGACCAGCGCAAGCGGTTGTGGCTAGTGCCAGCGTCATTGCAAGAATGCGTTGTCTTGTGAGCGTCATGGTCCCGGGCGCCGCCGGCTCCGCCATCCCCCTGTTGCAATACACAATAACCGAAAATGGCCCGGTTATGAATAGACTTTCCAGGTTCCGATAAGAACGTGGTGGAGTGGCAACGCGAATCCCCCGTTCGCAAATCACTCCGCGCTATGATGCGCGTCACAGCGCGGTGTTTACCCTCTGGAATCTACTGAAAACACCTTCGCAAAATGGCCAGTCACGCCCTCTGGTCACAAACAAAAGTGTAAGGTCACCCTGCCCAGGAAAGGGAATACGCGTCATGAGTCTTAGTCAGCTGGCCCGTTCCATCCGGGAGTCCGCAACTCTTAAGCTAAATGAAACCGCAGCGTTGCTCCGCGACAAGGGCGAGCCGGTCATTCACCTGGGAGGCGGTGAGCCCAAGAGTAAGTCTCCCATGGATGCCGTGATTACCTGCGCGGCGCTGCTAAACACTGGAGAAATTCGCTACACTCCGCCCGACGGGATTCCGGCTCTGAAAAAAGCCATCATCCGCTATACCGAAGAGCACTACAACAAGATTGTTTCGGCTGACAACGTCATCGCCTCCGGCGGCGCAAAACAGGCGCTGATGGTGCTGCTGCACGCTATTCTCGATCCCAAGGAAGAAGTGATTTTCCCGGCTCCCTACTGGGTCAGTTATCCAGAGATGGTGAAGCTGGCGGGCGGCATTCCCGTACCGGTCACGGCCGAGGACGGATCGTTTTGTCCCACCGTGAACGAGATCGTTGCGGCCTGCGGCTCCTACACCAAGGCCATCATTCTGAACAGCCCTAACAATCCTTCGGGTGCCGTGTACTCCCCAGACTTCGTGCAGGAGATGGTCGAGTTCTGTGAGAAGCGCAGCATTTATCTCATCATGGACGACATTTACAACCGGCTGGTCTTCGACGGCAAAAAGGCGGCAAACGCTTACGACTTCATGAAGACCCCGCTGGAGCAGTCGAAGCTGGTGGTGATCAACGGAGTCTCGAAGATGTATGCCATGACCGGCTTCCGCATTGGCTGGGCGATCGGGAATAAGCCGCTGATCGATGCCATGGCAACCATCCAGTCGCAACAGACTTCCGGGCCGGCTTCCCCATCGCAGTGGGCAGCCGTGGGCGCGCTCAATGGCGTGCAATCGTCGGCTGAGAGCCTGCGGGTCACCCTGCAGAACAACCGCAACGTGATGATGGAGCGCTTGCAGGCGTTTGATGGAGTCTATGTTCACAAGCCCGAAGGCACTTTTTACTGCTTCCCCGATTTCAGCGCATACATGAAAGATTCGCAGAAGCTCTCAAATTTCCTGCTGGAGAAAGTGCGCGTAGTCACGGTGCCGGGCAAGGAATTCGGCTTCGAAGGACATTTGCGGTTGAGTTACTGCGGCACCATTCGCGAGATCACCGAGGGCCTGGATCGCATCAAGTGGGCGCTCGACACGAACTCGGCTAACGAACTCTATCTTGGCGACCGCAAGCTCACGAGGGATTGGCTATGAACCTCTACCTCGACGTGCAATCTCCCGCGGTAAAGGAAGCAGGCAAGCTTGCCAGCGCTTACGGCTTGGCCAATCACGGTTTGGTGAACTTACGCCGCGTCTATTGGAATCTGCCCACGCCGGCGCTTTACGAGGAGAGCATCTTCCGTTCCGAAGGCAGCCTGTCGCATCTTGGACCCCTGGTGGTGAGCACCGGCAAACACACTGCGCGCGCCGCGGCCGACAAATTCGTTGTGCGCGAGCAATCCACCGACGAGAAGATCTGGTGGGGCCAGTACAACCGGCCTTTCACGGGAGAGAACTTCAGTTCCCTGCTGGCTCGTCTGCAGGGCTACCTGCAAGGCCGCGATGTTTTTGTGCAGGATTGCATGGCGGGTGCCGATCCCCAATACAGCCTGCCCATCCGCATCATCACGCAAAAAGCCTGGCATAGTTTGTTTGCCCGCACCATGCTGCAGAAAGTTCGTGGCGAAGATGCATTGCGCCGGCATGTGCCGGAATTCACCGTGATCGCGGCACCCGGCTTTCAGGCTTCGCCCATGGTCGACAGCACGCGTTCGGAAGCGTTCATCATCATCAATTTCCGCGAACGCCTGGCGATCATCGGCGGCACCAACTACGCCGGAGAAATCAAGAAAACGATTTTTACCGTCCTCAATTTCCTGCTGCCGCTGCAAGGCGTGCTCTCCATGCACTGCTCAGCCAACGTGGGCGTTGACGGCGATGTGGCCATCTTCTTTGGACTTTCAGGCACCGGCAAGACGACCCTTTCCGCCGACCCTAACCGACATTTGATCGGTGATGACGAACACGGCTGGAGCGACAACGGCGTTTTCAATTTCGAAGATGGCTGTTACGCCAAGGTGATCCGGCTGTCAGAAGATGCCGAACCGGAGATTTATGCCTGCACCCGGCGCTTTGGCACGGTTCTGGAGAACGTCACCTTCGATCCCGTTTCGCGAAGGTTGGATCTGAACGACTACACCGTGACCGAGAACACGCGCGCGGCCTATCCGCTTTCGTACATCGCGAATCATCAGCCGGAGAAGCGCGCTGGACATCCCCAGAACGTCATCTTCCTCACCTGCGACGCTTCGGGAGTGATGCCGCCTATCTCCAAGCTCAGCCCAGATCAGGCGATTTATCACTTTATCTCCGGCTACACCAGCAAGATTGCCGGCACCGAGGTTGGGCTTGGAGTGGAACCGGAGATGACCTTCAGCACCTGCTTCGGAGGGCCATTCATGGTCCATCATCCACTGGCCTACGCGGAACTGCTGAAACAAAAAATCAAGAAACATGGCGCGCACGTATGGCTGGTGAACACCGGCTGGACTGGCGGACCGTTTGGCATCGGCAAGCGCATCAGCATTCGATACACGCGTGCGTTGTTGAACGCCGCGCTCAATGGATCGCTACTCAAGGTCGGCTACAAAAAAGATCCGGTGTTCGGCTTCGATGTGCCCACGGCATGCGAAGGTGTGCCGTCTCAGATTCTCGATCCAGCAAACACGTGGCCCAGCCGCGATCAGTATTTCGATAAGTACGACGCGCTGGCGGCCCGCTTCATCGAGAACTTCAAGCTGATGATGTCCGAGTGTCCGGAACACCTGCTCGAGGCCGGGCCTAAGCGGCTGGCGACTGCGGCAATTCGCTGAGAGCACCATGTCTCACGCACGAATTGACGGATGCTTCCCGTTCATCCGTATAGGTGGGCTATACAGCGGGGACAAAGTCCGTGACTTACCTGGAATGCAGTATCCCGGAGGAACTCGGGAATCCAGTCCCATCTCATGGCGTCGTCCCGATGCTTCGTCTTCCGGCAATTGGCACACATGGTGAGAAAGCCTTCTGGCGAAAGGTACTGTTCTTTCTCTGTCTCGGTCAGTGGAGGTCGGACCTCACAAGCCTCCTCCAGGAGGAGATGGTTCACCACCAGCAGTTCCTGCGCAACGTTCATCATCCCCATGCGAAAAAGCCTTATTTTTTCCGGGCTGGAGCAGTGGTAATCAAACTCCGTCCATCCCGGCGAGCGGTTCGCGAACCAGAACTTTTGCACATAAAAGGTGCGTAGAACGTCAGGCACGAAATCCAATATCGACTTCCCGATTATCTGTGCGCGAAATATACCGACTCCGCCATTTGCGCTTGCAAACTCGTCCCAAACCGGGTTGCAGTCCACGAAGCGCATCTCGGAATCGAGCAAATAGACGACGTCCTCATTCCAGGCTGCGGCCTCGGTGATCCATGATGGAAAGGTGAGTGCCATTTTGTGCAGGAACTGAATATTCTACCCCCCGCCTGCCAGCCTGTTAGGATCCGGAAATAGCTGCGGGTTGTCACCTTCTCCCGACTCTGCGAAACTAGCCAGTTCTCGGAAACCATCATGGTGCGCGAAATTTCGGCCGGAGGTGTCGTGCTGCGCAACATGCGAGGCCGCTGGTTCATCGCGGCCATCGTGCCCCATATGAGCCGGCCTAAGAAGTCCGCCAAGAGTTCCGCTAAACCACGAAAGCAGAGTGCAACCGCCGCGGTGATCGCTCTGCCGAAAGGCGCCATCGATAAGGGCGAGAAGCCAGAACAGACTGCCCTGCGCGAAGTTAACGAAGAGACCGGCCTTACCGCCGATCTGATTGGCAAGCTGGCCGACATCAAGTACGTCTATGTTCGCCAGTGGGGCGATCGCGCCCGAGTCTTCAAGATCGTCAGCTTCTACCTGCTGCTCTACCGGTCCGGAAGAATCGACAACATTTCCCAGGCAATGCGGATCGAAGTCCAGAAGGCTTATTGGCTTCCCTTGGACGAAGCGCCCAAAGCTCTGAGCTATAAAGGCGAGCGAGAAGTCGCCGAATTGGCCCTGCAATATGTGAATGCCCATCCCGAGCTAGGAGATCATGCCGCAAACACCGCACATTGAGCGTCATTTCACTGCGGGCGAAGTGGTCCGCGACGTAGTCATTGGTATGTCTGACGGCCTGACCGTCCCTTTTGCGCTGGCCGCGGGCCTTTCGGGCGCAGTCGACAACAGCCACATCGTCGTCGTCGCCGGCCTGGCCGAAATTGCCGCCGGATCGATTGCCATGGGATTGGGCGGCTATCTCGCCGCGAAAAGCGACGCCGAACACTATGAAAGCGAGCGCCAGCGTGAGGCGCGCGAGGTGCAGGAAATCCCGGATGAAGAAGCGCGCGAAGTGCAGAAGGTTTTCGCCGACTACGGATTGTCGCACGAGGAGAGTGTTCCCGTGGTCCAGGCCCTCACTCGCAAGCCCAAGGAGTGGGTGGATTTCATGATGCGCTTCGAATTGGGATTGGAAGAACCCGATCCCAGGCGCGCTGTTCAGAGTGCTGCGACCATTGCCGTCTCCTATGTAGCCGGTGGGATCATTCCTCTGTCTCCCTACATGGCGCTGCATAGCGCTCGCATGGCGTTGGGATGGTCCGTCCTGGTCACGCTGATTGCCTTAGGCGTCTTCGGCTATGTGAAAGGTCGCTTTACCGGCTCGCGAGCCGGGCGTTCTGCCGCGCAAACCGTTGTGATTGGCGGACTCGCCGCTGGCGCAGCCTTCTTACTAGCCAAGCTGATCTCGTAAGCCCATTATGGGAATAGGATTTATCAGATTTTCCTTGACTGAATGAGGACTCATTCATTATGATCATTTCAATTTAATAAAGCGCGCGCCGTTGCCATCCTCACCCCACATCTTACGGCGCGCGCTGCTTGTATTTCAGGTCGTTTTTATTTGCCGTCGTAGCTAGAGGGGAAAGTACGCCGAGGATTTCTGCCAACTTAAAACTCATGAGCGCTTTTGCGCTCACCTCAATCAAACGAATAGCACTCACGTATTGCCATTGATGAAGCTGGAAGCAATAACTGAATCGAACCGCTCTGCTTGGCCTGAGCTGGAGTAATCAAACTACATCATGCAAAAACGGATTGAGAAAGTCGCCGTACTCGGCGCAGGCACTATGGGTGCCCGAATTTCTGCGCATCTTGCCAATGCCGGCGTTCCCTCCTATCTGCTCGACATCGTTCCACCCGACGCCGACGGTCCCGCGCGTAATCGCATCGCTGCGGCAGGCTTTGAGGCGGCCGTCAAGTCCAAACCCGCGGCCTTCTTCAAGCCCTCGCTGGCAAGGCTGGTAACCGTCGGCAATTTCGAAGACGATCTGCAGAAGCTGGCCGAGGTCGACTGGATCATCGAAGCCGTGGTGGAAGACCTGGAGATCAAGCGCAATTTGCTGCGCAAGATTGAAGCGATTCGCAAGCCTGGAACCATCATCACTACCAATACCAGCGGCTTGCCCGTGGCCAAGATCGTCGAAGGTTTCCCTGACGACTTCCGGCGTTGCTGGTTCGGAACACACTTCTTTAATCCGCCGCGCTATATGCGACTGCTGGAGATTATTCCTACGCCGAGCGCCGATCCTGCGGCGATGGACGCCATCGCGCACTTCTGCGATCTGCACTTGGGCAAGGGCGTGGTGTACGCCAAAGACACGCCCAACTTCATTGCCAATCGCATCGGCACCTTTTGCATCCTGAATGTCATGCGCCTGATGCAGGACATGGATCTCAGCATCGAAGAAGTGGACGCACTCACTGGAACCGCAGTCGGCTGGCCGAAGACGGCAACGTTTCGACTTGCCGATCTCGTCGGGCTCGATGTTCTCGGACACGTCGTGCGCAATGCAACTACGAACATTCACGACGAGCGCAGCGATCTGACTTTGCCTAGCTTCTTCGTGCAAATGCTGGAGCGCAAATGGCTCGGCGATAAGACCAAGGGCGGATTTTATCGCAAGACCAGGAAACAGGATGGCCAAAGCGAGATCATGGCCATCGACTGGAAAACCCTGGAGTACCGTCCCTCGCGGCGGCCAAAGTTTCCATCGCTGGAGATGGCAAAGACGGTCGACAGCTTGCCCGAGCGGCTCAACATGCTGCTGGCTCCGTCGAAGGACAAGGCAAACATACTGCTCTGGTCGGCGTTGTCAGATCTGTGGACCTATTCCGCCAATCGCATTGGCGAGATTGCTGATTCGGTGGTCGAAATCGATCGCGCCATGAAGCTGGGCTTCAACTGGGAAATGGGTCCGTTCGAGTTATGGGATGCCGCCGGCGTGGCCAAGACCGTCAAGCGCATGCACGTCGAGAGCAGGAAGATTTCGCCTAACGTCGAGAAATTGCTCGCCTCCGGCCAGGAGCGCTGGTATGCGGACGATTCCAAGGCAACCAGCGGACGCGCCTATTTCGATTTGAAGAGCGGTCACTATACGTCCGAAAAAGTGCCTGCGGGCGTCTGGTCCGTAGCCGTGGCCAAGAAGGCTGGTCTGGTCGTCAAGAAAAATCCGGGCGCGTCTCTGGTTGATATCGGAGACGGCGTGGCCTGCATCGAGTTTCATTCCAAGATGAACTCTCTGGGCGGCGACATCGTGCAGATGATCACCCAGACGCTGAAGCCAGGCGGCGCAGGCGATAACTTCGACGCCTTCGTCATCACCAACGACGCTGCTAATTTCTCCGTCGGCGCCAACATCATGATGCTGCTGATGGCGGTTCAAGAAGAAGAGTGGGACGAAGTCGATTTAGCTGTCCGCCAGTTCCAGAGCATGACGCAAGCAATCAAGTTTTCATCCAAGCCCGTCGTCGTCGCGCCCTTCGGCATGACGCTCGGCGGCGGTTGCGAAATCGCACTGCACGGCGCGGCACGGCAACCGCATGCGGAGCTTTATACCGGACTGGTCGAGGTCGGCGTCGGGCTGCTGCCCGGCGGCGGAGGTTGCAAGGAGATGACGCTACGCGCTCTCGATAAGGCGTATCACATCCGTCCCGCTGGTCGCGGCGAAAGCGTCGAACTGATGGAAGCGATGAAGCAGGCGTTCGAGACAGTCGCCATGGCCAAGGTTTCGACGTCGGCATTCGAGGCGCGGAATCTGGGATTCCTTTCCATCGGCGACGACATCACTATGAATCGGGAGCGTGTGTTGACCGATGCCAAAGATCGAGCATTGGAACTTGCGCGTGAAGGCTATCGCGCGCCGGTTCGGCGGACCGACATTCCCGCGCCCGGCGAGAGCATTCTGGCGACACTGAAGCTGGGTGTGCACATCATGCGCGAGGGCGAGTACATCAGCGATCATGAAGTCAAAATCGCCAACAAAGTAGCTGAGGTGTTGTGCGGCGGTGCGGTGAATCCGGGTACGCCGGTCAGCGAACAATATCTGCTCGACCTGGAACGCGAGGCGTTCAAGTCGCTCTGCGGCGAGAAGAAAACGCAAGAGCGGATTCAGTACACGCTGAAGACGGGAAAGACGTTGAGGAACTGAGAAGGCAGTGGTCAGTTGTCAGTGAGCAGTTGTCAGCAACAGATAGTCGAGCGCGGCCGGCGCAATTGCATCGACGACGACTAATGGAACGGCCCGGCGATTTGGGGGACTCGGTCGATCCAGTCCCGCTTGCGGGACGAAAGAGCTTAGCCCAGCGCTTCAGCGCTGGGTAGGGTCGAGAATAAACCGAGTCCCGTAGGGACGGCAGAGGACCGCAGATCCCTCCGCTCGGGCTGAAGCCCTCGGTCGGGATGACAATTCTGTGGGGAGTGGTCAGTGCATAGTGGATAGAAAATCGAATTATGGTTTAGCTGAGAGCTGACGGCTAAGAGCTAAAAGCTAAGAGCCAATTGCTAACTGCTAATTGCTGGGGTGAATATGCGTGACGTTGTAATCGTGAGTGCCGTCCGGACGCCGGTCGGCAAAGCTTATAAAGGAACTTTGCGGGCAACGCGTCCCGACGACTTGGCCGCGGTGGCCATCAAGGGCGCGCTGGAGCGCCTCCCGCAACTCGATCCCAACGAGATCGAGGATGTGATCCTCGGCTGCGCCATGCCCGAAGCCGAGCAAGGCATGAACGTCGCTCGCATCGCCTCGTTGCGTGCCGGTCTGCCGGTGGGTATCTCGGCCATGACCATCAACCGCTTCTGCTCCTCCGGATTGCAGTCGATTGCCATGGCAGCCGAACGCATCATGGCTGGAGGCGCTGAGACGATTGTCGCGGGCGGCGTCGAATCGATGACCATGATTCCCATGGGCGGCAATAAGATCTCGGCCAATCCCTGGCTGGTGGCGAACTATCCCGACGCGTATCTATCCATGGGTCTAACCGCCGAGCGGGTCGCCAAGCTGTACAACATCACGCGCGAGATGCAGGACGAGTTCTCGGTGCAAAGCCACAAGAAGGCCTTCGCGGCCATTGAGGCCGGCAAGTTCGACGATGAACTCGTTCCCGTGCCCGTCAGCTTCACCACCCCGAATGGCAGCAAGCCGAAGCGCACCGACATCGTCTTCAAGATGGACGAAGGTCCGCGTGCCGACACTTCGCTGGAAGCGCTGCTGGCCCTCAAGCCCGCCTTTCATGCCAGGGGCACAGTCACCGCCGGTAACTCGTCGCAAATGTCCGATGGCGCAGCAGCCGCGGTGGTCATGTCGGCTGAGCGAGCCAAGGCCCTCGGATTAAAACCGCTCGCACGCTTCGTCGCTTATGCGACGGCCGGTTACAAGCCTGAAGAGATGGGCGTCGGACCTGTATTCGCAATCCCCAAAGCATTGAAGATGGCGGGACTCAGCCTGACCGACATCGACGTGATCGAGTTGAATGAGGCTTTTGCCGCGCAGTCGCTTGCGGTGATCCAGGAAGCGAAGCTGAATCCGGCGATCGTCAACGTAAACGGGGGCGCCATCGCGCTCGGGCATCCCCTGGGATGCACCGGCGCCAAGCTGACGGCCAGCATCCTCCGCGAACTCAAGCGCCGCAACGGACGCTACGGACTGGTGACGATGTGTGTCGGCGGCGGCATGGGCGCGGCGGGCATTTTCGAAAATTTGCAGTAAGAAAGGCATTTCACCACGGAGGCACGGAGAACACGGAGTTTCTTAAGTCTTAGAGAGGCAGAACCGTAAGAGTTGAGGGCCCGACTTAAGTCAATCGGGACAGCCAAGCGGGCAATCGGAAATGGCATTCGGTTTTGATTTCAAATTGAGACGTCTGAAATGATTTGGATTTCTCCGTGCGCTCCGTGTTCTCCGTGGTGAAAAGAATTTCTAAGTTCAGCAATGAGTGAGGAACCGATGGCAACAACGACGACGGCAGCACCCAAGACCAAAACCACGGGCGGAAGCTTTCTGCTCGAAGATCACAACCTCGACAACGTCTTCACTCCTGAAGACTTTAACGAAGATCACCAGATGATCGCCAAGCTGGCGGAAGAGTTTGCGGTCAACGAAATCCTGCCTCAGGTCGAAAAGATCGAGCACAAGGAATGGGAAGTCACGCGCGAACTGCTGCGCAAGGCCAGCGAGTCGGGACTGACCAATGCCGACGTGCCTGCCGAGTACGGCGGCTCCGACATGGACAAAGTGTCGTCAGCCATCATCGCCGAGCACATGGCCAAGAGCGGCAGCTTCGTGGTCTCGATGGGCGGACACGCCGGTATCGGCACGCTCCCTATCGTGTTCTTCGGCACCGAGGAGCAGAAGAAGAAATACCTGCCCAAGCTCGCCTCGGCCGAAATGATCGGCGCCTACGCGCTTTCGGAAGGTACCAGCGGCTCCGACGCGCTGAACAGCCGCACCAAAGCCGTGCTCTCCCCCGACGGCAAGCACTACATTCTGAATGGCGAGAAGATGTGGATCACCAACGCCCACTTCGCCGATCTGTTCACCGTCTTCGCCAAAGTCGATGGCGAGAAGTTCACCGCGTTTCTGATCGAGAAAGATTTTCCCGGCTTCTCCGTCGGCGCCGAAGAGAAGAAGATGGGCATCCGCGGCTCATCCACCGCGCCGCTCATCTTGAACGATTGCAAGGTGCCGGTGGAGAACGTTCTCGGCGAAATCGGCAAAGGCCACATCATCGCGTTCAACATTCTGAACGTGGGCCGCTTCAAGCTGGGTGCGGGATGCGTCGGCGGCGCGCGCACTTCGCTGCAGAATGCTATCGGCTATGCCAAACAGCGCAAGGCCTTCGGCAAGAGCATCTCCGACTTCGGATTGATTCGCGAGAAGCTGGCGCAGATGGCGGTGGGCATCTATACCGGCGAATCGATGGTCTATCGCACCGTCGGCATGATGGACACCGCGCTGGCCGACATCGACAAGAATCCCGAAACCATCCGCAAAGCGATCGAGGAGTATGCGGTCGAGTGCTCCATCATTAAAGTCTGGGGCTCAGAGATGCTCGACATGGTGGTCGACGAAACCGTGCAGGTATATGGCGGATACGGCTTTGTCGAAGAGTATCCCGCCGAGCGCGCCTATCGCGACTCGCGCGTGAACCGCATCTTCGAAGGCACCAACGAAATCAATCGCCTCATCATTACCGGATGGCTGCTGAAGCGGGCCATGAGTGGACAGCTCGCGCTGCTGCCTGCCATCAAGAAAACGATGGACGAGGTAATGGCCGGCCCATCAGGCGAAGAGCTCGAGGGCACTCTTGTCGCCGAACGCAAACTGGTCGATAACGCTAAGAAGCTGGCCATGCTGGTGGCCGGAGCGGCTTCGCAGAAGTACATGCAGAAGTTGGCCGATCAGCAGGAAGTCATGGGCGCCATCGCCGATATGGTGATCGAGGCGTTCGCCATGGACTCCGCGCTGCTGCGTGCCCGCAAATCGGTAGAAGCTAACGGTGAAGAGAAGGCCGGGTTGATGGTCGCGATGACGCAGGTTTATCTCGAGGGCGCGTTTGCCAAGCTGGAAGCGGCGGCGAAGAAAGTTATCGCTGCCATCGCGGAAGGCGACATGCTGCGCACCCAGATGGCGATTGTCCGCCGCCTGGCCAAGCATGAGCCAGTCAACGTGATTGCCCTGCAGGAAAAAATTGCCGCCCGCGTACTGGAGACTGGGAAGTACGTAACGGCGTAAAGACTGAACCACAGAGGCACAGAGACACAGGGGAAAAGAGCCCTTCACCACAGAGATCATGGAGTACACGGAGAGATAGGAAATTAAGAGAAGCCTAAGAATGTGTTCATTTCGGTAGATCCAGTTACCAGCATCTTGATTTCGGTTTCTCCGTGATCTCTGTGCCCTCCATGGTGAAAAGAATTCTCTTTTCTGTGTCTCTCGTGTCTCTGTGGTGATTAAGCCTTCTGCTTCCGAATCTCTTCCATCACCGACGAGATCAGCTCCTTCGCATCGGTAATTCCCTTCATCACGATCTGGATGTCCATGGCCGGCTTGCCCGGCTGGCGCGCGCTTTGGCAATAGACGCCGTGCTGGCCCACCATGGTCAGCGCATCGGTCAAGACATCAAGAGCCACGGCCAGTCGTCCCCGCGGCATGCCCATCATGAACTCGTACTGATCCAGTTCTTCACGCTTTTCGTCCAGAATGCCCATGACCCCAATTGTACTGTTCGCCCCGGCTGTGAATAATGGAACGGCAAGTGAAGAACAGGAGAGCTTAATGCAGAAGAGCCGTTTGTGGATACTGACCTTGATCGCACTGATGACCGTGACCACCGTACTAATCGCGCAGGACAAGAAGCCGGCCAGCCCTCCGGGCCAGGCAACCGTGACATTCGCCGATGGGCATACCGTCACCATCGATTACAGCCGTCCCTCCATGCGCAGCCGGAAGATTTTCGGCGGCCTTGTTCCCTACGACCAGGTTTGGCGCACCGGCGCGAATGCGGCCACCAGTCTCAAGACCGACGTCGACTTGAATATCGGCGGCACGACCGTTCCCAAAGGCAGCTACACACTCTACACGCTGCCCGGCATGAATAGCTGGAAGCTGATCATCAATAAGCAGACCGGGCAGTGGGGTACCGAGTACACCCAGGGGCAGGATCTGGGGCGTGTTCCCATGAAGGTTACGCAACGTCCTTCAGGGCTGGAGCTGTTCACTATTTCCTTCGACAAGACTGGTGGCGATTCGGCGACCCTCAAACTGGAATGGGAAAACACCATCGCCAGTGTAGATGTGAAAGAGAAGAAGTAGACGTATCGACCGCACGGACCCAGACTCGAAGGGCTTCTATGTCTGTCCCAGGTTTGTGGCGGACATAGCGCCCTTCGACTTCTCGTCACGCAGTCGCACTGCGCAGCGCGACAATTCTTGAGGGGCTGATCGACTCATGCCTGCCACGCAAGTTAAGTGTTTAACAGCTTTGACAGCGAGATCGATTCATCGAGATCCACTGCAAAAGCTTCCCGCAGGCAGCGGCGAAGGTCGCCTTCCGTACTCACCATAATCTCTTCGCGGCTTCCTTCCCGCGTCACAATCAGCCGCATATTGGCCAGCGTAATCCGACCATCGGCCGTAGCCCGGCTACAGATCCAGCTCTTGGTGAAATGCGACTCGGGAGACGTCTGGTGAAAGATGCACATCTCCTGATAATCGGAGAGCGGATGAGGAACATCATTGAAAACGTAGAGCGGAACCTGGCCGTTGTCGTCTTCGCGCAAAAGTTCCCACTTCTCGCCCTCTCGGCAAGACCGTGTATCGATGCCCATTCACCTGATCGGCGCCACCCGCGTGAAAGACGATGGGATCGACGAACGAGTCGCCAAAGCCGACATCGACCAGCCACGGCTCTTCCAGTTCGACTTTCAGCAACATGTGGTCGAACTCGGGACCGAAGCCGCCGTCTTCCCGGCGCACGCGCGCCGAGAGCATTTCGACATGGAAGCCCATCGCCCGAAGCAGCTCGCCGAACAGCCCATTGAGCTCGTAGCAAAATCCGCCGCGTCTCCGCACCACGATCTTCTGGTAGAGCTGCGGGATATCGAGGGCGATTGGCGTGCCGAGCGGGACATCGAGATTTTCGAAGGGAACGTTGAAAAGATGCTGACGATGCAGGTTGCGCAATGTGGTGGAAGTTGGCTCGCGTGGTCCGTCGTACTCGATCCGGCGAAGATACCCGTCAACATCCATGTTCACACCGGCAGTTCGTCCTGAAGCCAGCCGGCTTCCTGTAGTTTGGGTTCGGTGGTCAAGTCGAGCACCAGATGTTCCAGGATCAGCCTTTTGCTGGGAGGATTCGAACGCAATGCCAGATCGGCTCGCGCCACCCGTCGAAGCGCGCTGGTCAGCTCCCGCCGCGACTTGTAGCGCCGTGCCTGACGAATAATGTCTTCTGCGGCAAAGGGCGGAATTCGGAAACCCTGCCAGAGCGCTTGCCACAAAGCGCGCGAATCCCGCACGTTACGCTCCAGGATCACCAGCATCTGCCGGAAGGTGCGCGCCAGCATGTACAAATGTCCGATCGCAGCATCATCGCCGTCCCCCGTGTTAAGGATGGCGTCGAGAACGGCCAAAGCCCGGGCGCGATCACGGGACGATATAGCATCGGTCAATTCGTAAAACGATCTTTGCTTCGCTGCCAGTACCAGAGTCTCCACGTCACCCAGCGTGATCCGCTTCTTGTCGCCGACATACAGCACCAGCTTTTCCAGTTCGTTGGCCACCATCATCATGTCACTGCCGAGTGAATCCACCAGTTCACGGGCGGCGTCGGTATCGAGCTTGACGTCTTCGGCGCCGGCAGTCTCAATCGCCCATTTCACGGCGTCGCCTTCGTCCACGCGCGCAAATTCCAGCACGGGACAGTACTCGCCCAAGGTTTCGCGGATACGTTCGTAACGATCCTTGTCGGTCAGATCCATGCGGCGAGCATCAGCCGGAATGTTGATATAGTCGGCCACGAACACCAGCAGAGCGTCGGGGTTGGGATCTTTGAAGTAGTCTCCGATGGCGGCAAACTCATCATCATGCTTGCCCCGGCCATACAGACTCTTGATCCCACGCACGAAGAAAACCTGGAAGGGAGACATCAGCGAAGGCGTACGAGCCCGGTCCAACACCTGCCGCAGATCCACCTCAGCAAGGTCCATGTCGTAAAGGCTCAGTTCCCGTACGTCGGCGGGCACAAGATGCTGCAGGATCGCCTCGCGGCAGCGCTTACGGAAGAACGCCTCGTCGCCAATGAACACGTACCCTGGAGCCAGCTTGCGAGCTTTGACATCGGCCACGAACTTGTCGGAAGCCGCAAAACTGCGCATCTAGTACGCCTCCAGAATGTCGCTGACCAGCGTCTTGGAAAAGCTGCCCGCTATGCGTTGCAACGCCGGAGCGGCTTCTTCAAAAAAACTGGCCGTGCTATTCGACTCCTGGTATTGCTCGCGGTACAAGAAGTTGGGATTGCTCCATAGGAGTTTGCCGTCACGGGTGGTCAAGGAAGCCCGCAGGTTCACCACAACGATGGAAGATGAAATAGCGCCGGTCGTGGAATTGTAGGTCAGGGGAGCACTGTAAACGTTGGTAATCGTTCCTGCCAGGGTGGCGTCTGCGGTACCATCGTTCTCGGTCACAACCCGGTAATTCGTTCGGCTCCGCAGTTCTTTGATTACCTCGGCGGTGAAAAGCTGTCCCACATTGTAGGCTTGCGTGGTATTCGCGAATACCGGCACATAGATGGAATGCAGGTCGGATGGCAAACGTACCGCAGTGCCGGCGGTATGATAGCCGCACGCCACCGTCAGCAGCAACAACGCGGCGATCGCTACCGCAAAGCACCGGCGGCTGATTCGACAATCCGTCACTGTACGGTTCCTCTCGGGCGGGAAGCAATCATGTTTTCGGCGCATTCCACTGCTGCCAAAGCAGAAATCCGCAAGTTGTCGGAAGCGGCCCACAACCAGAACCCCTTGGGGCTTTGCGCGTCGGCCCGGACAAACACCTGGATCTGCTCCTGCCCGGCGGCGTTGACGTTGCTCGGCGATTCTTCTGCGCCCTGCAGAACGTCCACATGCTCCCCCGAGATCGCCGCGGTCAGCTCTTCGACTTGCGCCCGATTGTCCAGCTCAACGTAAAGCGAAAAGGCATGCCCATGGAAAATAGGCGCTTGCAAAAGCATTAAAGAAGGCAGGGCCAGCTTTCCCTGGACGATGCTCTGAAAGTGGCGCTGAATGCGGCTTTCAACGCTGGCAAGGGTGGGCGATGACTTCTCCCCATAGCGATCCAGAAGATTAAACGCCACTTGCGCGTCGAACACCCCCTTGGGGAGTTGCTGGAACGAGAGCAGATTCACTGTCTGCTCATGCAACTCGTCCATGCCGCGCCGTCCGTGTTCAGAAGCTGGCTCGAAAACCGTGGCAGCGGCACGCGCAATGGTGCCCACTTTTTGCGCTCGTAACAGCAACAGCGCGAGCACAACCGCGGCCGGATGGGCGATGGTGACCGGAGCTTCAATGAAATCAAGTTTCGGTGCGGCACCAAGTTCGTGTTCCACCCAGGGGGCGCGGAGCACGACGCCTTCCTTACCTTCCAAACCGTAAGAAAGATCGATGATATCGCTGCCCGCCTTGCGCGCCATCTCCCAGATATTTCGCGTGAAGTTTTCATCCGCGGCAAAGAAGGTGAAGTCTATGTTTTCCAGATGTTCGGGAAGAACGCTCTGAATGAAGGTGGGTTCTTCGCCCACAGCTTCCAGTTGACCCAACGACTTCCTCGTCGTCGAGCAGACGTATCTTTTGCGCCGGAAAATTGCGGTCGCTGAGAACGTCCTTCAGCTCCCGGCCTTTGAGGGTGGCGGCGCCTACAATGGCCACCCGGAACATACCGCCCCAATGTCCTCCATCGGCGCGTGCTGCGGAGGTGCTGTTCGGTTCGTTTTTCATCAGGCGTGCGAAGCCTCGTCTTGAGGCGGAGGTGGCGGCACAGCAGGCCGGCGGAATACAAAGGAAAGCCGGGCCAGCACTCCCGAAAGGATGTAGACCAGCGCCAACAGGAAAAGCACATATTGCGAGGCTAACCAGATCAGCGCGATCATCAGGCCAATGATGATAAGCCAGCGGAAATTTTGCGGCTGACGGAAATTGATCCCCTTCAGGCTGAAGAACCGCCAGGTGCTGACCATCAGGAAAGCCACGGCGAAGACGAAAACGCCCCAACCGACCGATAGCCACCAGATCTGCAGCGGATTGCCTTGCACCAAGTGGACCACGGCCGCCACCGCGCCAGCCCCAGCCGGAATCGGCATGCCGACAAAATACTTGCGCCCCGGCCGTCCAGGATTCGATGGCTGCGGGTTCACCTGGATGTTGAAGCGAGCCAGCCGCGACGCGCCGGCAAGCAGGAATGCGAAGGTCGCGATAGCTCCCAACTGGATGACCCGCGTGCGCCAATCCAGGTTGCCCTCCAGCGGCAGCATGCGAAATCCCCACATCCACGCCAGGACCGCAGGAGCAACCCCAAACGCAATAACGTCGGCCAGCGAATCGAGTTCGCGCCCGAAGGCGCTGGCGGTGTTGGTCAGACGGGCAATACCGCCATCAAAGAAGTCGAAGACAATGGCAAACCCAATCGCCTTAGCCGCTAGATCGAAGTGCCAGGGGTCGTTTGCCGTACCCTGAATGGCCTGCGAGATGGCGTAATAGCCTGCCGCCATATTCCCGGCGGTGAACATGGAAGGCAGCAGGTAAAGGCCTTTTCGCACGCCCTTCCGCCCGCTTGAATCTGGATCAGTCTGCATCGGAAGCGGGCTCATCGTACCTCCGCGGTATCTCGCTGGCGCGTCGCCACGGCACGAGGCTGAGCGATGGCCAGGACGCTCGAACCACCCTTTACCCGATCACCCACTCGCACCTTCATCTCGGCATCGGCAGCGAAGATAACATCCGTGCGTGAGCCAAATTTGATCAGTCCCACCCGCTCGCCTCGCTCCACGGTGTCTCCGACTTTCTTGGTGAAAACGATACGCCGCGCCAGCAGTCCAGCTATCTGTTTGAACACCAATGGGCCTGCATCTGCTCGCACGGTCACGATATTTTGCTCGTTCGATTCGGCAGAGGCGGCGTCCATCGCGTTACCGAACTTCCCCTTCTTGTACTGCACGTCTTCTATGACGCCGCGTTACCGGCGAGCGATTCACGTGAACATCGAAAACGTTCAAGAAGATGCTGATGCGTGTCCGTGTCTCCCCGTTCAGCTGGAGGACGGAAATATCTGTGATTTTTCCATCTGCCGGAGAAACAATAGCCCCCTGGATGGCAGGGATTCTCCGCTCTGGATCACGAAAAAACCAGAGAAAAAACGCTGCCAGCAATAAAGGAACGATTGCCAGGACCGGAGTGGTGAGCCAGGCCACCAGTCCCGCCACAATCACAAACGCCAGCCCGTAATAGATGCCATCGCGAACCATGGGGAGCTTTGATTATAGTGCCTGGACGCCGCCTGCCCTAGTTCGCCGGCCCTACGATTTCCCGCGCCAGTTGGTCCATACGCTGCTGCACTTGCTGATACTTGTCACCGGTTGAAGGTCCAGAAAATCCGGCCAGAATCGCGCGCACGTGGCCGGAACGGTCAATGAAGATCGATGTAGGAAACGCACCGAAGTGCACCAACTGCGGCAGCGTCTTCGTAATCTGCCCTTCGGCTGTGGTTCCGCTTAGCAATAACGGATAAGTGAGTCCGAACTTGGCGCGATAAATGCCTATCTGTCGCAGGTTACGAGCGGTGTCATCGGTATATTCGTAGGCCAGACCCACGATCTCCAGGCCCTGATCGTGGTATTTGCGATAGAGCTTTTCCAACACCGGAGCTTCATCATGGCAGTTCGGACACCAGGTCCCGAAGATGTCAACGATGATGGCGTTGCCTTTGAACTCAGGGCTACTTTGGTCAACGGTCTTGCCGGCCTCATTGACGCCACTAAAGCGAAAAGCTTCCTGCGGATCCTTGACTTTGCTCAGGCCTTCAGCC
Organism: uncultured Acidobacteriaceae bacterium; assembly: GCA_963833305.1. Lineage (GTDB taxonomy): Bacteria > Acidobacteriota > Terriglobia > Terriglobales > Acidobacteriaceae > Bog-257. The sequence goes on from CAWHXN010000008.1 coordinate 28,648, forward strand.
AGAACATTAGGATCGGCGCTCGCCACATCTTTGCTGCGCTCTGCCGTAAAGGTAGTAAGGCTGACGAATCCGCCAAGGTGGCCTTTCAGGCTGCCATCCGGCTGAACTTCGCCATCGAGCGCCAGCACGTGAATACCGTCGAAACGGCTTAGGTGGAAATGCGCTTGCCCGTCCGTTCCCTGGAACACCACACCATGCAACAAGCCGGTGTCGCCACTCACGTATTCGAGAATCCCGGTCACCGCGACTTTGCCATCCTCGGTACCTGTGGGTTGTTGTTGGAAGCTTACAAGAGTGTTTTTCTCCGCACCTTCAGCGTCTGCGGGATGAATTAGCCAATCTCCGGCGAGAGTCGCACCCGTCCAGGGCTTTCCCGGCGCCGCCTCATGATGGGGCGTAAGAGTGAGCGGTATGTGGACCACGCCTTTGCTACTCTGCCGCGAATACTCGCCCTCCAAGCGTTGCGGAGAGACCATATGTGCCGTGAGAGTGCCGTCGTAATAGTCGAGACGGAGGGTCAAAGTTTCGCCGCTCCAGGCCGCGCTGCTGAAGGGCTGACGATCGCTGGCATTCACCAGGACCGCGTGCAACGTGTCCCCCTGCCGTTGAATATCGATGCCGAAGTTCACCTCGCCCGCTTTGCCCTGAACGGTGCCATCCCACAACCCCACCGGCAGCGGGGATTTCACTTGCGCCGCTAAACCCAGCGGAACAGACAATGCGGCCAGACAGGCGATCCCATTGCGCAAGCCGAGTTTCAACCAATGTCGCAAAACGTACCTCACCAACAAAGAATTGATTCGCTCGAGTAGTAGTCAGGATACAGGAACGGGATAGGGGTAGATCAGAAGAGTGGAAGCGTACACATAGCTGTGGCAGGGCGGCCAAGACCCTCGTCTTTTCCGCCGCACGAAAGCGGTTACCAGTGGTTAAACAGCCAGACGGTCGGTCCGGAACTTCTGTTCCAGGCTTTCCATCTGATCCTTCAGGCGGAGCTTCAGCTTTTTCAGTCGTACTTCTTCGAGCTTCTCGTCCTCAGAGAGATACTTCTTTTCAATCAGAGAGTCCAGGCGCTGCGAATATTCCGTATGTTCCTGCGCCAGGCGACGAAACTCGTCGTTGTTTGCCAAAAGCTGATCGCGTACCTGAGTTGCCATTCAGTAGACCTCCGGAGAGTTAACCAACCAAAACGCTAGCATACGCCCCATCCCGCTTCAAGCGCTTTTGTCACGGAAATGCAATAGAAATTCTCATAAGCAAGCCGTCCTCAAGCGGGTCGTGGTAATAGGAGGCACGCCGCCCGATCACGCTAAAACCAGACTTTTCATAGAGTTGGCGCGCCGATACATTCGATTCCCTAACTTCGAGCAGCACCGCCACTGCCCGCGCTTGCGCGGCTTCCCGCAACAAATCACCCACCAGAGCGGTCCCCACGCCTTGTCGCCGATCGCGGGCCGCTACAACCACGTTCTCGATTTCCCATTCATCCGATACGCACCGGGCAATGACAAATCCATGAATGCCGGCAGTTTCGTCCTCGCCGGCGGCAACCAGAACGAGGCGCCTGGGAGCGTCGGACGCGAACAGAACGTCGTACTCCCGCTCTGCCCAATGTGCTGCGGTCTCGGCTTGCTGCTCTAACTTTCTGATGGCGGCAACATCGTCGGGGGTGGCTTGGCGAATGAGCACGAGATCAATGCTTGGGCGCAGAGAATATTTCCGCATCCGACCTGCGGATGTAATTCACGTCTATGGTCGCGGGATCGGCGACGTCCGCCAAGAGCAACTTCCTGAGTCCAATCCGGCCGATCTGCCCAGCCTGAAGTCGATCGACAAGTCGCACGTTCATCTTCGCCGCTCGCAGCCGCTCGGCAACGTTGGCATCCGGTGTGACTAGGTCGCCGCTGACGGCGCGACTGTCCTCAACAAGCTCATCCATTTTCGCGATGTATTCCCGGACTATGGCGGCACTCCCAGCAGAAACCCGATATTCGCCGAGGTAAACTTCGCCGCGTCCGGCGTCGAGGACTGCGGTCGCGGTTTCTCCCGGCTGTCCGTAAGTCAGAGCCACGGCTTCCAGCATGGAAACCACGGCTAGAGGCTTCTGTAGCACTTCGCATAGGCCCTTGACCGTGGCCAATCCGACTCGCAGGCCGGTGAAAGAGCCGGGACCGGAAACTACGACGAATCCGTCCAATTTAGTTTTGTCCAGATGCTGTTGGGCGAGCACATCTGAGATCACCGGCATCAACTGCGCCGAATACGTTCCGCCTTCCAGAGTCGTCAGTTGCAGAACTTCGAAACTATTGTCACTTCCGCGGCAGAGGGCAACGCTTCCCTTTCGGCCCGAGGTATCGATGGCGATGATCAGCATCTTCAGACGCCTTGAGGAGCGTCTTCCACCAGTTCCAGCAACACGCCGCCGGCGCTCGAAGGATGGACGAACACATACAAATGCCCGCCGGCGCCGACTTTGATTTCGTCTGAGATCAAGCGTGTTCCGCTGGCTTTCAGCCGCTCGACCGTTCCGGAGAGATCGTCCACATGCAACGCAACGTGATGCAATCCCTCGCCCCGTTTATCGAGGAATTTCGCAATTGCCGAATCAGGAGAGGTTGGCTCCAGCAACTCGATTCGGCTTTCGCCCACCGGGACCATCGCCAGACGTACTTTCTCCGCTTCGACTGTCTCCTCCGGCATGACCTGCAACCCGAGCTTCTCGTAAAACTTCCTGGCTTCGGCCAGCGACTTCACCGCAATGCCGAGATGATCAATTTGGCTCATGATGGCGTTCCCCATTCTCCCCACAATCTTCTCTACCAGAGAATACGGATCGCGCTTATGTTCGGCAACCTCGGTCGCCAGGCGCGTGGCCTCGCTGTCGCTGAGGTAGTAGGAGAGCACGCGCTGGAAGAGAGCGTCGCGCAACATCTCGGCAATGCGTCCCCGCCAGTTTTCGATGCGGCGAGCGCGCGCCCGGTCGCCCTGCGTCAGGTATTGCCGATAGTTGTCGATCGCATCCAGCAACTCCGCGATGCCCGTGCCGTCGCTGGCCACGGTCTTCACGATGGGCGGAGTCCAATCGTCATGGCGGACGGCGAGCGTTTGCATGGCGCGAATCTCGCGCTCCACGCGTTCGGCGCCCTCGCGATCAGCTTTATTGATCACGAAGATGTCGGCGATCTCCATGATGCCGGCCTTGATGGTCTGCACATCGTCGCCCATGCCGGGCACCAGCACGACAATCGTCACATCGGCGAGCCGAACGATGTCGACTTCGTCCTGACCGACACCCACAGTTTCGATCATCACGATGTCGCGGCCGCTGGCATCGAGAACCGTAGCCACATCGGCGGTGGTGCTGGCCAAGCCGCCCAGCGAGCCTCGCGTAGCCATGCTGCGAATGTAAATACCCTGATCGGCATGATGCGACTGCATGCGAATGCGATCGCCCAGAATTGCGCCGCCGCTGAAAGGACTGGTGGGATCGACGGCGACAATGCCGATGGTCTTGCCTTGCTTGCGGTAGGCGTGCGCAACCTGATCGACCAGCGTGCTCTTGCCCGCGCCCGGCGAGCCGGTCAGGCCGAGCAGAACGGCGTTGCCGCTGTAGGGGAATAGAGCTTTCAGAAGCTCGGTCGATTCCGGCGTGTGATCTTCGACCATGGAAATAGCGCGTGAGAGAGCACGCACCTCTCCCGCACGAATGCGGCGAACCATCTCCTGGATGTGGCTATTCACCTGGGCACTGTTATCTTGGCTGTTCAACCGGGTTAGTCCTTCAGCAACTGCCGCGCGATGACCAGCCGCTGAATTTCGCTGGTGCCTTCGCCGATCGTGCACAGCTTTACGTCGCGATAGAACTTCTCCGCCGGATAATCCTTGATGAAACCGTAGCCGCCGTGAATCTGCACGCACTCGTTAGCGCAGCGCACCGCGACCTCGCTGGTGTAGAGCTTCGCCATCGATGATTCCAGCGTCGTCTTCATGCCGGCATCTTTCATGGCGGCTGCGCGATGAGTCAGCAAGCGAGCGGCGTCAATTTCGGTCGCCAGGTCGGCCAGCTTAAAGGCGATGGCCTGGAACTCGCTGATCGCCTTACCAAACTGCTTGCGTTCCTTGGAATAATTTAGCGCGGCCTCGTATGCGCCTTGCGCCATGCCCAGCCCCAGAGCAGCGATTGAAATACGTCCGCCGTCAAGGACTTTCATCGCATCGATGAAGCCTTCGCCTTCGTGACCCAGCAAATTCTCAGCGGGAATTTCGCAATCTTCGAAGATCAGTTCGGAGGTGTCGCTGGCCCGCAGGCCCAGCTTGTTCTCCTTCTTGCCGGATCGAAATCCTTTGGTGCCTTTCTCTACCACGAACGCTGACAGCCCATGGGTATGCGCCGTTTTGTCCGTGACTGCGACCACCACCGCCACGTCAGCGTAATGACCGTTGGTGATAAAGGTCTTGGTGCCGTTCAAGACCCAGTGGTTGCGCCGGCGCACAGCGGAGCAACGCGCCCCACCTGCATCCGAGCCTGCTCCCGGCTCCGTCAGCCCCCAGGCGCCGATGAACTCACCCGTGGCGAGCTTCGGAATGTATTTGCGCCTCTGGTCTTCATTTCCAGCAACAAAAATATGATTGGAGCACAACGAGGTGTGCGCGGCCACGATGATGCCGACCGATCCATCCACCCGCGAGAGTTCCTCGACAGCCGTGACATACTCGACGTAGCCCATGCCGGCACCGCCGTATTCCGCGGGGAAGATCGTGCCCATCAGGCCTAGCTTGCCTAATTCCTTGACCGTCTCCAGGGGAAAAGTGCCAGGCTCGTCCCACTTCATCACGTTGGGCGCAATCTCGCGTTCGGCGAAATCGCGCACCATCTTCTTCAGTTGCAGTTGTTCATCCGACAGCTGAAAATCCAAACGAATCCTCCGAGTATTGGAACGCTCCGGGGCTCCTCAAGGATGAGGTGCTGGGGCCGTCGCGTATAAAGTCGAAACAGGCGGTTATAACACAATGGACACGGGGAGTTGAAATCGCTGCGATCTAACGTAGCAGTGCAGAAAGATGGCTTCACGCACAGGTGCAGACTCGGAATCGCTCGTACGTCCCTTCAGGCTATTCGTCCAGATCGCGCCCCCAAAGCTTGATGCCGCCCAGCAAGCCGTCCTGATTGGAGATCACGCTGGCGTTGCTGGGAAGCTTGATCGCGATCTCTTTAGCGTTTCCGCCGCCGATGTAGAGCCTGTCGTAGTAGAAGAGCTCATGCAGTTGGGCGATTGCCTCCCCTACGTGCTTACTCCACTTCTTGCGGCCGTACTTGTCGAGGGCGCGTCGTCCCAGTTCGTCCTCGTAAGTCTTGCCGTTGCGGAAGGGATGATGAGCCAACTCCAGCGAAGGAATCGGCACTCCGTCAAGGTACAAAGCCGAGCCCATACCCGTTCCCAGCGTGATCACCAACTCGACGCCGACGCCGCTCACGGCGCCCAGTCCCTGTACGACCGCATCGTTGGCCACGCGAACCGGCTTGCCTAGCTCCTTCCGGAGGGCCTCCGCCAGCGGATACTCGACCCACTTCTTGCTGAGGTTGGCCGCCGTGTAAACCACGCCCTTCTTGATCACTCCGGGGAAGCCGACGGATACGCGCTCGAAGTCGCCTAGTTGCTGGGCAAAGTCGGCGATGATCTTAGTGATCGCTTTAGGCGTCGACGGGTCCGGCGTCTTGGCGCGCAGCCGATCGGTGAGCGGCTTGCCCAACTCGTCGAGCAGCATGGTCTTCACGCCGCTGCCTCCGATATCCACGGCCATGGTCCGCGTGGTCTGAATTCCCGAAGGGCTCGGTTCGGCATCCGGAGTGGGGACTTCCGTCTTTTTCTTTTTCTTTGACGAAGAGGCTTTGCTCATGGGGGCTCCTTAACGGATCAGCTTCGAATCCTGGGAATTTCTGGATAGCAGAGCATACCGGATAAACAGCCCGGAAAACAGTAGGCTGCTCAAATCGGTGGTTTCAAACCGCCTTGAAGACGCTCACGCGGGCCTCTACTTCGGAGCGTCATCCACGGTCATGCTGCCGGTCATTTTTGGCGCACATAACTGTACATGTAGTCGCTCGCCGCAGGATTGCTGCTCACTTGCACCGAGGTTTTCAGCGAATCAGTCAGCTTGGAGGGAGCGTTTCCCGGCAAAGCTTCATTGGTCAGAAGAAATCCTCCGGGCTTGATCATGGTGCCGAGATTGGCTCGCGCCAGCGATTGCTCCAACCCGCCGTAATAAACAAAAATATTGGTGCCGATGATTAAGTCAAACTGCTTGTCAGCAGGCAACGGCACGGTCTGGAACACGATATTCATGTCGACGGGCGTAACGTCCTTGACGACGCTGGGACGTACACTGACCGCACGGTTCCAAATATCGGATGCACCCTCGGGCACCGGAATCGGGGGCACCGACTTGCCGACTTCGCTGCCTAACTTCTGCCAATATTCCAGGAAACCAGCTAAATACGTCTTACTCCAGCCGTCCGAAGGACTCGATAGCAACTGAATGGTATAGGGCTTGCCGGCAGCAGCCTCGCGCCGGGCCCGATCCAGATGCTTATTCACCCGTTGGCTGATGTCGAAGGTGTAGACCTCGATCGAATTCGGTTCGGCCAGGCCCAGGCGGACCAGAGAGTCAATTACAGCGAAGGGCTGCGTGGTCTGAGGAGGATAGAAGTCTGAGCCGGACTTCTTGTTCACGAAGTCGAGGCCGGGCCCGACAATGGCAATGCGATGAATGCTGCCCGGCTTCAGCAGTCCTTGCTCCATCATGTGCCGGAAATGCAAATCGAGAATGTAGTCGGGATAGAGATTGCTATCGGTCGAGATGCCTCGATCTTTGAAGGCCTGGTAACGGTTGGACTGTGCCAGCTTCTTGTCGCGCTCCACATCATCGCGCAGGCGCCCAAGGTTGGTAAGCAGATAGGCCTTTACCTTTTTCTGGTCCTCGGGAGTCTTAAGGCTATAACCCTTTTTTTCCAGCAACGCGCGCATTTCCATCATGCCTTCGCTGGGGTGTGGAGCAGCCAGAGCCTTGATCAAATCGTTGGCGCGCTTGTCGGCAACGGAGTCGACGAAGCTGTCATGTCCATAGCGTGCCAGATAGTCGTAGCCGATACGCGGCTCTTTGGTATAAGTGACGCCCAGCCGCAGCAGGTTAGTGAGCGTGTTTTCCTCGCCTTCCTGTATACGAACGCGGATTTCCTTGTCCTGGGTCCGGATCCAGCTGTCCCAGGCGGCAGCAGTAGGCTGGCCCGATGGTTTCAACTCAGCCGGCAAAGTGTTCAGATAAGCATTCAAGACCGGTTGAGCCGCTGAAAACGGAACAAACTGGGGGGCCTGCGCGACCGCGAGGCTAACTGCAAAAAGAAAAAAGAGAAAGGAACCGAGGGCCCGGCTATGTTGGCTGTGCATAACGATCAGACTTCGGAAACTCCGGAGGAAAATTCGGTGGGGCACCACCGTTTGAATAGTACTATGCTGCGGGGCATGTGCAGAAGGGATGGTATCAGAGCTGGCAATTCAAAATAGCATGAATCCTGCAGCCCTGCGTCCCATGCTACACTTTCGGGCGTCTCTCCGTTTCAGCGGGAGAAGGCCAGGGGAGGAGTGTTGCCGGAAGCAGAAATTAAAGCGTCGAAGCCCACGCTTACAGTGTCCCATCCTCCAATATTGTCCGTGGCAAGCAATCAACTGCGACCGACGTTTCGAGTGAAAGATGGCGTGGCGCTGATCGTTTCCAACGTAGTGGGCGTGGGGATCTTCACTACCCCGGCAATCATTGCCAAGCTGGTACCGGAGCCGAGCGCGATGTTGGCGCTTTGGATCGTGGGCGGATGTCTCGCCCTGGCGGGCGCCTTCTCGTATGCTCAGCTGGGAAGAAGATGGCCGGCAGCCGGCGGTGAGTACATCTACCTCTCTAAAGCGTATGGTCCGACCGCCGGATTTCTTTCCGGTTGGACATCGCTCATAGCCGGTTTTTCTGGAGCAGTGGCTGCCAGCGCAGTGGGACTCATCATTTATCTGGGACGATACTTCCCCGCCCTGGCCTCGGACCACAGCCTGTTTTCCATCAATTTCTACGTGGGAGCGTTTACCGTTTCGCCGCGCGCGCTGACGGCTGCCTGCGCCATCATTGTGTTTGCATTGCTGCATGCCTGCAACCTGGGAGCGGGCAAAGTTACGCAAAACATGCTGGCGCTGCTGATCCTGGCGATCATCGTGGTCTTTTGCGTGGTTGGATTCGTCGCCGGAACGGGGTCCTGGTCGCACTTTCAATCGAGTCACGTGCCGCTGCGACCGATAAACTGGCTGTTGGCGCTGATCCCGATCATGTTTACCTATAGCGGTTGGAATGCGGCTTCGTATATTTCCGAGGAGATGTACGATACCCGCCGGACGATCGGTCCCGCGCTGCTGGTTGGAACTTCCGTCATTGTCGCGCTCTACGTGGTGCTCAATACGCTGTACCTGTACGCTATCCCTCCAGCTCAAATGCAAAACGCGGTGAATGTCGGAGACGTCGCCGCGCATGCCTTGTTTGGCGTGGGCAGCAATTTCATCACGCCGGTACTGATTATCGCGTTGCTGGGAGCTATCAGCGCCATGACCATCGCCGGCCCGCGGGTTTACTTTGCCATGGCGCGGGACGGAGCATTCGTCCCCATGTTTGCCCGCACCAGCGCCAGATTCGGAACGCCCGCTCTGGCCATTGTTCTGCAGGCGGCGTGGAGCATTGTTTTGCTGATGACCGGCAGCTTTGAGCAGATTCTGATGTACACCGGTTTCATGATTCTGTTGTGCGCCGGTGCGGCGGTGGCCGGGCTGTTCGTGGTTCGGCGCCATGAGTTACGATCTGACCCCAGGCTCTGGCTCCAAATGCTGGCGCCTGCTGTTTTCGTGATCGCCAGCGCGGCGATCGTCGCGGATGTCGTAGTGGGAGATCCAAAAACCGCCTTGCGAGGCATTGTTCTTATCATCGCCGGGCTCCCGGTTTTCTTCTGGTCAAGGCGGCGCAGACCTGCTTCGGCGACTCCCGAGCCGGAGACGGCGGTTTCTGAAGCCCGCTGAAAACCATCTCATAGTCGGGACTGCTAATCTCAGATATAAGCGAGGCCTATCATGAGCCAAACCACCGCAAGCGTTACCCGCAGCTTTGGGTACTTCCTGAATGGCAACTGGAGCACGCACGGACGAGAGGCCGTGGTGAACTCGCCGTACGATCACAGCGTGATCGCCGTGGTGAGCGAGGCTGACCGCAACGCCGTAGAGACGGCGATCGAGTCGGCGGTGCAAGCCTTCGGCGTCACGCGCAAGATGGCATCACACCAGCGCGCCACCGTGTTGCGCAAGATTGCCGATGGCGTCTCGACCCGGCGCGAGGAATTTGCCCGTACCATCTGCCTGGAGGCCGCCAAGCCCATCAAGACCGCGCGCATTGAAGTAGAACGCGCCATCAACGTCTTCCAGATTGCGGCCGAGGAGAGCACTCGCATCTACGGCGAATACATCCCACTCGACACCCTTGAGTCCACGACCGGCCGCTGGGGCCTGGTCAGGCGGGTTCCACTGGGGCCGGTGTTCGCCATAACGCCGTTTAATTTCCCTCTGAACCTTGTAGCCCACAAAGTAGCGCCGGCGATTGCAGCGGGATGTCCGATCATCCTGAAGCCGGCGCCCCAGACCCCGATCTGTTCGCTGATGCTGGCGGAGATTGTGCAGGAGGCGGGCTGGCCGGAAGGAGCGCTGGCGGTGATGCCTTTGTCGAATGACGATGCCGCCCTGCTGGTCACCGACGATCGAATCAAGTTGCTCACTTTTACCGGGAGTGCCGCGGTGGGATGGCAACTCAAGAATCAAGCCGGCAAGAAGCGAGTGACGCTGGAGCTTGGGGGAAACGCCGGAGTTATCGTTCACAGTGATGCTGATCTGCAGTATGCGGCCCAAAGGTGTATCGCCGGTGGATTCTCGTACGCCGGACAGACTTGCATTTCGGTGCAGCGCATCCTGGTGCATGAGCCAGTGTTCGAGAAGTTTACCGATCTATTGGTACATGGTGTCCGAAAACTAAAGACCGGCGATCCCATGCAGGAGAACACCGATGTTCCTCCGCTGATTCGCGAACAGGATGCGGTCCGCGTAATCGAATGGATTGACGAAGCGGTGAAAGATGGCGCGAAGTTGCTGTGTGGCGGCAAGCGCAACGGGGCAACCGTGGAACCAGCCGTACTTACCGATACAACTCCGGTTATGCGTATCAACTGCGCGGAGGTGTTTGGCCCGGTAGTAACTGTGGAATCGTACGAAACCTTCGATGAGGCCTTACGCAGCGTTAATCACTCGAACTACGGACTGCAAGCGGGACTTATGACGCGTGACGCAGTCTTGATCCAGACAGCCTTCGAAGAACTTGAGGTTGGTGGGTTAATCGTCGGCGACGTCCCCAGCTTCCGCGTCGACCAGATGCCCTACGGGGGAGTGAAGGACTCGGGATTGGGACGGGAAGGTCTGCGCTACTCGATCGAGGACATGACCGAGCGCAAACTGATGGTGATGGCACTGCGCTAGGCGCGAGAAAAAAAGCGCCCGTCGCCGGGCGCCTTAAGAAATCGCTGGAAATTACGGCTGGCTTCCGCCGGTCGTGGATGCAGTTGTGGTGGTGGTTGCAGCTGAAGTTGTGCCGCCCGCCGTTACTGCGCTGCCGTACGGATTCATCTCGGTAGGCTCATTCGCTTCCGACCAGGCGTTCTTCTGATCATTGCGGCTGGAATATCTCTCGAATACCACCACATGCAAAACGGGTTGCCGCTCCTCGATCGGGTCGACCATACCCTGGGCCTGCAGCGGAAGCAGATAATTGCGGATCCACTCGTATTGTTCCACCGACAGTCCCCGGCGTGACATGTCAAACGTGACGCCAGTCAGGTGGGTGGAAGCCGTGTCGCCGACTTCCGGGGCAGCAAAGCGGTTCCAGCGCCGCAGCCGATGCTGTTGTTCGACGGTGCGTACCAGCGAGTTGATCTGCAGGGGACTATGAAACTCGTTGTAGTAGGCCTCGGTGAAATCCAGCAGGAAGTCTCGCGTCCACGGCCGGCAATAGCGCCGGTTCTCCTGCAAATCGGCAGCAATCTTCAAGCCGTCTGTCTCGCTGACCGGGACCAACTCCTGCGCCGATTCATAGCGCATGAGCTCGTAATCGTCGGCGATGCGCGGCAACTGCAGCCGGTCAAGCTCTTCGTTCTGGCGCACCAGCATGTCGTGGGAGCCAGGGAACATCGAATTCCAGCTGCTGTACCGCACCTGGTAGTGTCCAGACACTGCGGCGCGAACCGCGTAATGATGGGTGCTGTGATGCACTTTGCCAGTATGGGTAACGGCAACCGCCGGAAGTCCGGCAAGAAGTGCAAATGCGCAGAAAAACATGCTGTAGCTTAGCCTGCGGGGCAAAATACCCGACACAAAGTGAGACAGAATTCGACCCGATGACCAGAGAGTCAGAAATGGCAACAATGGCGTAACCTGCAAGTGAAGTGGCCCAACAACGAATAAAGATCTATTACAACACACAAGTGCCTAAGGAACCAAGACTTTAGGAACGATATCCGCTATAAAAACCGAAGCCGCCAGGGTTTCCCTTGCTTTCCAGCAGCTTACGAGGATTCGCTGACCATTAACAACAATGGTTACGCTGGAGCGGATTCTCCGCGAAAGATCATTTCCGTAATGGTGAAATCGTCGGTTAGTGCGGTATCGCCGCGGAAAGCGGTTACCGCCTGTTCGATGGCTGCTAGTCCCTGGTGACAGCAGCTCTCGAGCCGCTCGTTCCCGAAGAACTCACCGGTCGCGTCTTCAGCTTCGGTAACGCCGTCAGTGACCAGCAGCAAACGCTCGCCCGGTTTCAATTGCCGCCGCGACGCTTGAAACTCTGCGATGGGGACAAGCCCAACCGGCAGATTACCTTCTTCCAGTTTGGTGACAGTGTCGCCGGAGACCAGCAGCGGCGGAACATGTCCGCAATTGATCATCTCCAGTTCACCGTTGACCGAAAGCCGCGCAACCACGAGCGTAGCGTACTTCTGGCCGCCAACTTTCTCGCACAGAAAGCGGTTTACTGCGGCGATCATCTCCGGCAGAGAAGAGTCCCGCGCCAACTGGGAGTACAGCATTCCCTGCAGGATGGAAGCTACCACTGCCGCGGAAACGCCTTTGCCCGAAACATCTGCCACGATCAGCGACAAGCCCTTCTCGGTGTAGACCAGGTCGAAGAAATCTCCACCGATATCTTTGCAGGCATAGCTGACGGCATTCACCTTGGCGAACGGCACTTCGGGGACGGTCACCGTCATCAGCCGCTGCTGAATCTCGGCCGCAATGGACAACTCCTGCCGATAGCGTTTAGCCGCGTCTTCGGCTTGCACCAGCGCGGCATTCTCCACCAGCGTAGCGGCGCCATTGGCGATAGTGCGCAGGATGTCGTGACTCACCGAGGAAAGCTTGCCCGACAGGAAATGGGCATCCAGATACAAAACGCCCTGAACGTCGTTGGGCTCCCCGCCTTTGGTGTCTTCTTTAACCTTGTCCTGGATAACCGTCTTGCGCAGCGGAATGCAGATCACGCTGTGCAGATTGTGAGCCACAACGCTCTCGCGGCCAGCCAGTTTGTCGGTGTCGTCGGTATCGGTGACCAGAAACTCCGAGGCGCTCTTGGCGGCATCGCGCAGCACCGACCGGGAGATGGTGCTGTCATCGGTAATGCTTTCGCCGCTTTTGTCGCGGCCGGCAGCAAGGTGCAACTCACCGTCGGCGTGCCGCAGGAAGACGAATCCCCGTTCGGCGCGGGTCAGCCGCAGAGCAGCCTCCAGCAATGCGTTGAGCACATCGTCAAGAACGCCGCTGGTATTAAGCTTCCGGGCCGCCTCGAGGAAAACGTTGAGCATCTCGAGATCGGATCCGGCGCCGGTCGCCGGTTTCCAGGTGGAAAACTGGCTCAAGAACTGTTGCGCTGCGCTGGACGGAGACCGGTCCGGGCTGAAGACGGTATAGGCCGCGCCCTGCACACCGAACTCGACGCGATCGTTGCGGCCCAGCTTGCGCCGGTTCACCCGCTCGCCGTTGACAAAGGTGCCGTGCCGGCTGCCTTGATCGATAAGGTAGGTCCCGTCGGCTTCGCGAATGAAATGCGCGTGTTCGCGCGAAACTCGCGGGTCAGCCATTACCAGGTCGCGGTCCGTGCGACGGCCGACTGGTGAAGGGAAAATGGTCGAGCACGAGGGTGCGCCGATCGCTACCTTCCACTACCACCAGGACCAAGGGATCTCCGGTGGAAGCGGTATCCGGTTTGCGCAACCACATGCCAGTAGCGCCCATGAAGCGTGTCTCCTCTGCGATTCCAGCGGCACCGGGTCTTCCGACTGAGTGTCCCTAGAACTATATTCTAAGCGACACTGCGGTATCCAGCGTTGTTCTGTTGAGGCCAGTGAGGTCCCGATCCGATTCTCACGGGCCGTCTCGTAATTTCTGGACAGGGATTTGGCGGTTTCGTCGTACACTGTTTGGCAGCTTAGCCCGTCTGTAGTTCAGCTGTAGAGTCCTGCATACAAGGAGATTTCGTTTGAAACTGCAAATTCGCGCCCTTCCCGTGATGATTCTTGCTGCTCTGCTGCTGCCTCTGGCGACGGCACAAATACCCCAACTCACACCGTTTTCAGCCGACATGCAGGTCAGCTCAACTCGAGCCAATGCCGCACACGAGACGGATGGCAAGATTTATATCTCCCGCGATCACATGCGCATGGAAGTGCAAGGAGGCCCACGTGGCCAGGCCATCATGATTACGACTTTTTCGACCAAAACCACCGATATGTTAATACCCGAGCACAATATGTACATGGAATTCAAGGACGACGGAAGCCAGAGCCGCAGGGCGGCCATGATGCCCAGCGTCAAACCCTTTCGCGACCCCAGTAATCCATGCGCTAATGAGGAAGGAACGACCTGCAAGAATGTCGGTGTCGAAGAGGTCAACGGACGCAGTTGTGATCATTGGCAAATGACCGATAAGAACGGCAAGGTCTCCAATGTGTGGATCGACCAGAAGCTACACTTTCCTATCAAGACGGTTTCCCAGGATTCCAGCTGGCAGTTAACCAACATCAAGGAAGGTCAGCCTGAGGCAAGTCTCTTCGAGATACCTCCCGGCTATCAGAAGATGGACATGGGCAGCATGATGCAGGGTATGCGTCCACCACAACAGTAGAAGTTATTTTGTCGCAAGGCGGCAAGCTCTGTTGCCGCCTTCTTTAACGTATTAGCGCACGACTCGTAAACTAACTTCCCAGTTGCCTTGGCCGTGAAGACCCCGATTGCTTTTCTGATCATGGTTGGTCTGGGAGTTTTGGTCTATGTCTGAGGACGATCTCACCTCGGCTATCTCTCACCTCTCGCCTTCTGCGTTGGCATTCTCTACATCCCGCCTGGAAAACAAAGTCCGTCCCTTCCTTAGCGACGACATGGCGGGCGCAACCTTTTGGCCGCTGGGGGTTCTTATCATCGATGAAAGTTTGCGAACGAGACCTGCTCCTCATTGAGCACATCTTTGGCGCAGAGCCCTCATTGCGACCATGGACACTGGCGTTATGCCGCCCACTTTATCTTCTTCGGTTAGTTCCCTGGCGGAAAAGAATCATCAAATACGCACGGACCCAGCACGCAGGTTGGGTTCCGGAGTTGAGTTGAGATGCACTCGATCCACGGAAAGCGAAGGTGAATAGAGTGAAGACGCAGGTAAAGTTGTGCGCGACGCTGTTGTTTGTGTGCTCCGTGCTGTTCGTCTCGGCGCTGTTTGGCGACGAGGGTGATCCCCCTAACCGCGTAGCGCGCCTGAGCTACATGCAAAATGCCGTGTCGTTCGAGCCGTCAGGTGAGAACGACTGGAGCCAGGCGGTGCTGAACTACCCGCTCACCACCGGAGATCGCCTGTGGACCGACACCAACGCCCAAGCGGAGCTGGAGACCGGCAATGTTGCCATTCGTATGGCACAGCAAACTGACCTCACAACAACCAATCTGACAGACCAACTGATTCAGCTCGGACTAGCGCAGGGATCAATACGGGTTCGGGTCTACGATCTGCGTGCCGGCAATTCCATAGAAGTGGATACTCCGAACGCAGCTATCACCATCGTGCAGGCGGGCAATTACAGGATCGATTCCTATCCCGACCAGAACATGACTCTGGTAACGGTGAACGATGGAGAAGCGCAGATCACCGGTAACAGCGTCAATCAAACCGTCGCGAGCGGTCAGGCAGCCCAGTTAGCCGGATCCAATCCGGTGCAGCTGAGTTGGGTGACCGTGCCTGCACCCGACAACTTTGACCAATGGTCGAATGAGCGCGACCAGAAATATCTCAATGCGCAAGCACGACAGTATGTGAGCCCGGAAGTTCCCGGATATTACGATCTGGACGGCTATGGCTCTTGGGCCACCGTCGCCGAGTATGGACCAATCTGGTATCCCTCAGGCCTGGCCGTGGGATGGACTCCTTACCGGTACGGCCGCTGGGCTTGGGTAGAACCCTGGGGATGGACCTGGGTGGACGATGCTCCCTGGGGATTCGCTCCCTTCCACTACGGCCGATGGGTGCAGGTGGGTCCCCGTTGGGGCTGGCTGCCTGGACCGATTGGAGTCGCGCCGATCTACGGGCCGGCGTTCGTTGCATTCCTTGGAGGTCCGGGATTCTCTGCCTCTTTCGGAGTGGGTGGAGTGGCGGCGTGGTTCCCGCTTGGTCCCGGAGAACCATTCTACCCGTGGTATCACTACAGCAATGGTTATCTGAGACAGATCAACGTCACCAACGTGCGCAACTTCAACGTGACCAATATCACGAACGTCACCAATATCAACAATATCCACTATCGCTATCAAACGGTGGCGACAACCGCTGTCTCCGCGGATGCGTTTCGTAACGCGCAACCGGTGATGCGCAACATGGTTCGAGTCAACCCGCAGCAGATTGCGACGGCGCAGGTGATTCCGCATCCGCAGATTAACCCAACGCCACGCGCCGTACAGGCAGGAACGAACCCAACTCGTCCCCCGGTTTCGGCCCAGCGGCCGACTGTCGTTCAGCATCCGCCAGTTGTGAATAGTCGTCCCGCTGAGACGGGCAACACGGCAAGAACCACACCGCCGGAAAATGTGCGACAGGGTGAGGTTACACACAGCAACGAAACTCCGCGTCCCAGCACGAATACAAATGAGGCGCGAACTCCGCCGGTAGCAACGGTCAACCGTCCGCCACAAGCGAATGTCGCCAGCGGCCCGCCAGCCAGTCGGGCGGCGTTGGTCGCAAAAACTCCGGCACCGCCCGAAAAGTTGCCGCTCGAGCAGAAGGCTCCGGCTATGGCGCAGCATCCGGGGCGCCCTTTGGAACCGCAGCAACGGGCAAACCTATCGGCTGGGAAACCTGCCGGACCGATGATGGACTCGGAGTTCCCGCCGCATGCGGCGCCCGTGCGTCCTTCATCTCCTCCGCACTCGGCTCCGCCGGCGCACAGCGGATCATCGCACCACTGAGTGATTTCTGAGACTGGTTTGGGTGGTGTGGCATTGAAGGCCGCACTATCCAAACCAAGGTGCTTTTGCTGGCGGCCCGAAAAGTGGGGGAAAGAATCTTGATCCGACGTGCCAGTTCGGCCGGCAAGTCTGAATGTCCAGATACGCCTGACCGCTTTGGAATATGCTTCCGGATTCAAACAGGAATTGTTTGTGCGTAACTGGCACTTACCAGCGGCGACAGACAATATCTTCTCTATGATCCTGGAAAAACGCAGCTATAATAAAGCCACGCTCCCAACGTGTATCTGGCCTCGTCATCGTGACGGAAGATTCACGTCACGAAATTGCTAAGCCAGTGATGTTGCCCCCTACTCCTCCAACTCGTACTCAGAAGAAGCCGAATCGCACGCCGGCGATCATCGCTCTGTCGATCTGCACCTTTTTTCTGTTCGCCGTGATCTTCGCGCAGGCGACGTTCAAGCTCACCTTCCTGCAGCCCGACACCAGTGAAGAAACTCTCATCTTCGCCGCGCTTTCAGCACTCATTTTCTTGCTCTTCCTTGCCCTTACGTTTGTGTTGATCCGTACCTTGCTGCGTATCTATGCCGAACGCAAGACGGGCATGTTCGGCTCGAAATTCAGCAGCCGCATGGTGATGGGCGCCTTGCTGCTGTCGTTGGGGCCTGTCATTTTCCTGTTTCTGTTTTCCTATGGACTACTCAACCATTCCATTGAGAAGTGGTTTTCACGTCCGGCCGAAGACGTGCAATACCGCACCAACGTAATTGCTTCCTTGTTGACGGAATACGCGGCGACGAACGCTCGCGATGAAGCCCAACGCATCGCCGCCACACCCGACGCACAGAAGTCGTTTCACACCGGGAACTTTACATTCGTCATGGACGAATTCCGCCGCAGTGAGATTACGCTGCAGGGCGGTTTCGCTTTTGCCGTCGTCGACGACCGCGCGGAAGGAAGCTTCCACGCTCCTGAGGCTTGGCCCCTCCTGCGCCATATTCTTCCGCTGCAAAATACAGAGCCTGGGCATGCCAAGTCATTCGATATTCTAGGGGACAAGTACGTCTTAGGCCGCGCACGCATGGGCGACAATGGCTGGATTCTCGTTGCCATGCCATTGCCGCAAAGTTACGCGGGTGTGCTGCGCGACATTGAGAGCAGCCAGGACCAATATCGTGATCTGCGTTTACAACGCCGGCGGTTGCGTCGCACGTATCTAGGCTTCCTGCTCTTGCTAACTGTCGGCGTGTTGTTTGCCTCGACCTGGCTGGCGCTCTATCTCTCCAAAATGGTGACTCGTCCGCTGGTGGCTCTGGCCGAGGCGACACATGAGATCTCCCGTGGTCGCCTCGACTATCGGGTTGATGTTCGGGCGGGAAGCGAAATCGGCCAACTGGTGGAATCGTTCAACCACATGGCCGCAGATCTGGAAGCCAGCCGTGGCAGTATCGAGGCGTCGCGCCATGATCTTGCCGACGTGAATGTTCAGCTGGAACAACGCAGCCGGCACATCGAAACCATTCTGGAGAGCGTGCCCTCTGGAATGCTTTCGCTGGATGCGTCGCGGCGCATCGTTCGATCCAATGGCGCCGTGCGCCGTCTTTTGCGACTCGACGAGAATCCGCCCGTGCCGGCTCAAACGTTGAACGATTTGTTTCCCGAAGATGCGGTCGTTGACTTAGAACACATGCTGCGCAAGGCAGACCGCATGGGCAGCACTACCAGTCAACTGGAGATCGTTACTCCGCGGGTGACTCTTAATGTTGCCGTTACGGTAGCTTCGCTCGATCCTCCATCATCTTCCATGCGCAATGGCAGGCAGCGCACCGGATATGTGGTCGTACTCGAGGACCTCACCGACATTCTGCAGGCGCAAAAGCAAACTGCATGGCGAGAGGTGGCGCGGCGGATTGCGCATGAGATCAAGAATCCGTTGACTCCGCTTGCTCTTTCTGCCGAGCGCATTCGACGGCACCTGGAGCGCGCCAATCCTCCTGATGCCGCTTCGCTGAACGTCATTCGCCAATGCGCCGCGACCATAAGCTCATCGGTCGATACTGTGCGTACCCTCGTCGATGAATTTTCGACGCTCGCCCGATTCCCGGCCTCAAAGCCGCAGCCCTCTGACATCAACGCCATCGTCAACCAAGCCCTGCTCCTGTTTGATGGCAGGCTCGACGGAATCCGGGTACAGCGCTTTCTTGCCGACGACTTGCCGCGCGTGCAGGCCGATCCTGAAGCCATCAAGCGCGCCATCGCCAACCTGGTGGACAACGCCGCTGAGGCCATGCACAACTCCTTGATGAAAGAGATCGTTATCTCCACCGCGCTCGCCGATGAACGCGATTCGGTTGAGATCGTGATCGCCGATACTGGTTACGGCGTCACTCCCGAGGTCAAGGAAAGACTGTTCCTGCCCTATTTCTCTACCAAGCGGCGAGGTACCGGACTGGGACTCGCCATCGTCAGCCGTATCATCGAAGATCATCGCGGTTCCA
This sequence comes from uncultured Acidobacteriaceae bacterium, assembly GCA_963833305.1. GTDB lineage: Bacteria > Acidobacteriota > Terriglobia > Terriglobales > Acidobacteriaceae > Bog-257. Next base: position 47,753 of record CAWHXN010000008.1, read on the forward strand.
TTCGGGTGGAAGAGAACTCACCCGTCGGAGCGCGATTCATCGTAGAGTTACCTGTAGCCCAGGAAATCATGGTCGCGGCTGCCCATCAAGATGCAAACCATTCTGATCGTTGACGACGAGTCGCAGATCCGCACCGCGCTGGAAGGTGTGCTCGCCGACGAAGGTTATAAAACGCTGCTTGCCGAAAGTGGCGAACAGTGTCTGGAACTGCTTCGCCACAAGTCGGCCGACGTTATCCTCCTCGACATTTGGCTTCCCGGCATAGACGGCTTGGACACGCTGGAAAAACTGGTCGAAACTCCCGATCACCCCGAAGTGATCATGATCTCGGGACATGGCAACATCGAGGCTGCAGTCCGCGCCACCAAACTGGGAGCCTTCGACTTCCTTGAAAAACCTCTTTCCATCGAGCGGACGCTGATCGTCTTGAAAAACGCCATCGAGGCCAAGCGACTCCGCAGCGAGAACCTGGAATTCAAGAAACAGTTTCAGGCGCGCAGCCTGATCGTGGGCGAAAGCATTCCTCTCAAAGCGCTGCGCCAGCAGATTTCGCTCATGGCTCCCACCAATGGACGCGTTCTGATCTATGGCGAGTCCGGAACCGGCAAGGAGTTAGCGGCGCGCGCCATTCACGCTCAAAGCCTGCGTAAGGACGCCATGTTCGTCGAGGTCAACTGCGCCGCCATCCCGGAAGATTTCATCGAGAGCGAGCTCTTCGGTCATCGCCAGGGCGCGTTTTCTACCGCGACCGCCGATAAGGAAGGCAAGTTCCAGAAGGCCGACGGCGGAACACTTTTTCTTGACGAAGTCGGAGACATGAGTTTGAAGACCCAGTCGAAGGTTCTGCGGACCCTCGATGAAGGCCGCTTTGCTCCGGTCGGCGAGGAAGAACTGGTCACCGTCGACGCCCGCGTCATCGCTGCCACGAATAAAGACCTGGAAGATGAAATCTCCAAGGGCAACTTTCGCGAGGACCTCTTCTACCGCCTGAACGTGATTCCCTTCTACGTCCCGCCGCTTCGCGAACGGAAGGAAGACATTCCGCTGCTGGCTCGTCATTTTCTGAAAGAGTTTTCCCAGACCTACAACCGCCGGCCGCGGGAAATTTCCGACGAAGCCCTCGACGCCCTGATGCGCTATTTGTGGCCGGGCAACGTCCGCGAACTGCGCAACCTAATCGAGCGAATCGTGATCATGAATCCCACGGTCAGCAAGCTCGAGCGCAAACATCTGCCCAGCCTGGTTTACCGCGAAGGTGGACGAAAGAACGTCGGCGACTTTTCCAGCCTGCACGAGGCCCGCGCCTCCTACGAGCGCGATTACATCCTCAAGAAGCTCGACGAAAATCAGGGCAGCGTCAGCCGCACCGCCGAGGTACTGGGCCTGGAGCGCAGCCACATGTACCGCAAGATGAAAGCGCTGGGGATTGCAGTAAAGGAATAGGTGCTCGGCCCTTCACATCGCCTGGGCTTGTCACCCCCACGTTGGCCGGATGCGAGTCAGACACCTATCGCGACTTCCCCGCCTTCACCGTAATTTCCGCCGTAGCCGATTTTTCCGAGTCGGCTCTGCTCGTCGCCACCAGGTGGTAAGTTCCGGGCGAATCGGGCGCGATGTAAACCGCCAGCGCCGATATTTTTCCTCCCGTGGCCTTGGCTCCTCGGGGAATGACTCTGCCTCCGGCATCGCCTTCCTGCACCGACCACTCCACCTCGGCATCATCGGTTCCATCGATGGCGGCAGCGAAGTCGGCGGCATGGCCCACCGCCAGGCGGGCCGTCGCGGGTGAGAGCGTTACCGTAACGTTCACTGGAACAGTAGCGCGTTTTGCCGGCAGAGAAGAATGCAGCATCCACACCGCGGTAACAGCTCCGATCAGCAACAGAATTATGACCAGGATTTCCAACACCGGCAGCCGCGCCTTGGACTGGGGTTTCTTAACGACGGGTCGCGGGAGGCGGTCATACGCCGGTGGCGGAGGCGGGACGTGATCGTATGCGGTGGGGAGGCGGCGAACCCCTACGGGCCAACCATCGTTCTCATCCTGCTGAACTTTCGCAGGCTGTCGCCCTTCCGCAACCGGCAGTGGTGCGGCAGGCTCCGGCGCTTCTCCAACTGGCAGCGCTTCTTTCACCTGAGGCTCATGTGCAGGCGGCGGTTCTGGGGGCTCAGGTTCTTCTGTAAACAGCAGCGGCTCGTCGGCGATCGGGGCTTGTACGGCGGGATGAAGCGCTTCAGGTGGAACGATTTGGTGGGTCGATTTTTCCTCGCTCCATGCCGGCTTGACCATCGTGCCCGCAGACTCGAACGGCTGTTGCGGAACGGGTACGCCGCAGTTGCTGCAAAACTTGTCTTCGCGCCGCAGCCCTTGACCACAAGCAGCGCAGAAGGTGGGCCAGACTAGCATTATTGTCCCTGCTGTTGGGTGAGCAGAACGATGTCGTGATTCGTCTGTCCCCGGGCTAGCGCCAATTTCTTGTTCTTCCAATCGTAGTCGTATCCGTAGATGGTCAAGTCGCTAAAGTTGGTCACGGGATCCACCGTCGCACCGCCGACTTGCTGCCTGACCATATTGGCCACACCTTTCTCCGATACCGGATAGTACAAGGCCTGCCCATCGGGAGAAAATTGGAAATAGCCTGAGATGGAACGGTTGGGAGGAAATGTCTTCACCGGCAGTCCACCGGCTGCGGGAACAATTGCGATCAGCGCTTTGAAATTGACGCCTGTGCCCTCAGTAGTGACGGCCGCGATTTGTTGTCCATCGGGTGAAACCGCGCCGAAGTCCACAACCTTGCTGGTGACCGGCTTAGCATCGCCACCGCTCAAAGACATTTTCATCAACAGCTTCTTACCATTATCCACACTGGTATACAGGATGTACTTGCTGTCGGGCGAGCAAACGGCATTCTGGTCCAGTTTCCCTTTGGTGAGAGCAGTTGCCGTTCCGCTTTGCAGATCCAGCCGCCAGATATTAATCGTTTTGGTCTGGTTACTTGGCATGTAGAACAAAGCATTCGCGCCATCGTGGCAGACCGACAGCCCTCCCATGGGCAGATTCTCATGGTAGATGATGCTGCGGTTGCTGCCATCAGCGTTCATGGTGGCGATGTGACTTTCATAATCCATGGTTACCAGGCGTCCGTCGGGCAGCCAGCCTACCGCAGTTTCGCCATGACTGGAGACTTGCGTTGGATTCGAATTGGCATTCGCGTCCGAGCTCGTCACGTAGACCGCGGCTTGGGGAGCCAGTTGAATCGCAATCAGTTGCTTCCCATCCTTGGTTAAACTGAGGGTCAGGTTGCTATACGAGTTCAGATCGTTGGTGATGCGGTGCAGCTTGCCGGCGGCGATGGCGATCTCTCCCACTTGCCCGTTCCAGTCGCTGGTGGCGTCGTGAAAGATGAATGCCAGGTGCTTGTTGTCCGGCAACCACGCTGGTTTCTGCAGAATCGCAGTCCCCGCAAACACGGTCCTCTCTTTCCGGGTTACAGGATCGAGCAGCACCAACCTGCCCAGGTTCTGACTGCCGGGATCTAGTACCGTAGCCGCGATTGACTTGCCGTCCGGAGACCACGCTGGATCAGCGTATCCGGGAAGTGGCAAACTCGCAAGCACGTGCTCGCCGCTACCATCGGCACCGGCGATGATTAGTTTTGAGCTCGCGTCGCTGGAACTGTTGCGCAGGTAGACCATCTGCTGGCCGTCGGGCGAGAAGCTGATGGCACTGTCTACATCGTCAACCAACTTACGCGGCGTGCCCCCCAGCACCGGGATTTGGAACAGGTATCCCAGTCCAGGATGTTGCGGGTCGCCGGCCACGAAATACAGAAAATCGCCGTTCGGAGAAAAGGTCAGACCGCGATAGTTACGTTCCGACGCCGGCATGATCTGCGCATTACTCCCGGTTGCGACGTGACGCATCCAGAGGCTCTGTTGCCCCTGTCCTTCGTCCACCACGTTGACTACGTACTTGCCGTCGGGAGAAATAGTGGCCAGCAACGCCTTGCCCGAGCTGGTCAGTTTCTCCATGCTCATGCTCTGAAACGGTACCGGTCCCGAATCGCCCAGCCACTGAGAAAATTTCTTGTACAGGCCGTATGCGCCTAAAGCGATCATCGCCAGACTGAAAACCAGGACCAAGGTGGCTCCGTTGCGATGACGTCGCGCGGCTTCGAGCACGCCGGAAGCGCTGGAAGCTCGTTGGCCTTCCTGTTCCCTATCGGACACAAGCCGTGTGGATGACGACACTACAGGCACCCGCGCCTGCGAGCTATGCCCCGTGCTGTCGCGTTTTAGTCGCTTCAAGTCAGCGCGTACTTCCGCGGCACTCTGATAGCGCAGATCTATATCCTTCTCCAAAGCCTTGTCGATAATCTCTACCAGCTTGGGAGGAACGGAAGGATTCAGCTCGTCAGGCGGACGGGGATTGCGATCCAGAATGCCCTGAAAAATGACGGCCGAAGTATTGCCTTCGAATGGGATCCTACCCGTGGTCATCTCGTACAGGATGGCTCCGACGGAGAAAAGATCGCTGCGCCCGTCCAACTCCTCGCCCCGCGCCTGTTCCGGAGACATGTAGGCGACAGTTCCCACCGCCATTCCAGGCGAGGTGAGATGCAGTGGAGCAACGGTGGCAGCCTCGCCCGCCACGGTTTCCAGCGCAGCGCGACGGTCATAGGTCAATTTCGCCAGACCGAAATCCAGGATCTTGGCTTGCCCGCGTCTAGTCAGGAAAATGTTGGCCGGCTTCAGGTCGCGGTGCACGATGCCCTTGTTATGAGCAACATCGAGCGCATCGGTAATCTGGGTCCCGATGTCGAGGATTTTGTCCAGTGGCAGGGGATGGCCGTCAATTTTCTCGCTCAGGCTTTCGCCTTCCAGCAACTCCATGGCGATGAAGTGCTGGCCGTCGCACTCCTCGATCGCATAAATCGTGCAGATGTTGGGATGGTTCAGGCCCGAGGCCGCGCGCGCTTCCTGCTTAAAACGCTCCAGGGCGTAGCTGTCCTGCTCGAAGTCGCGCGATAGAAACTTCAGCGCCACGTGGCGGCCAAGACGGCTGTCCTCGGCTTCGTACACCACTCCCATGCCACCGGCACCAAGCTTCTTCAGCACCGTGTAGTGCAGGATGCTTTTCCCAACCAGGGTTTCCAAGCTCAACAACTCCTAGGTATTCGACTCTATTGCGCGGCAAGAGTCACAGTCAAGGACGCCAGCGCGCGCGACGGCACAATAGCAGTCAATGGGTCGCGGGCGCCGACAGATAAGGGCCGTCGACAAGGAACGGCCCTCTTGTTCGATCGCGACTGATTACCATCGGGTGCAAGCGCACCCTCGGCTCATTTCAAGTCGGTTCGGTCCGACAGCAGAACACCGTTGCGGGCGTAGCTGTCGCGCGGCACTTCCACGAATGAAATAGTCAATTTCTCGGCCTTGACGTGAAGCTCTTCGCACATCACATCGGTAATTCGTTTGACCGCGCGCCGCTTCTGCTCGATGGTGCGGCCCGTCAACAGCGTAATTTGTACATGTGCCATACGACTCTCCGCTGTAACATTTCACCCCAGAGACCGGAACGTCAGGAGCACGAGATTCTCAAGAACTTCGTGCCCCCGGCGCCTCCGTAGTGGAACAGTCTCGTGATCGATCAGCCGCCATCTCCGTCGATGGCGTGGTTTACTTCGCCAGCTCAAACCCGGCGAAGAAATAACTCAGCTCGAAGCGCGCGGTATCCTCGGCATCGGAGCCGTGCACCGCATTCTTCTCGATGCTCGATGCCCACTTCTTGCGAATGGTACCCGCTTCGGCTTTGGCCGGATCGGTTGCGCCCATCAGTTTGCGATAGTCGGCAATGGCGTCTTCTTTTTCCAACGCAATGACAATGATTGGCCCGCTCGACATGAAATCGGTGAGCGATTCGAAAAACGGCCGATGCACGTGCACAGCGTAGAACCCCTCCGCCTGCGCCTTGTTGATGTGCAGCATCCTCATACCGATGATGCGAAACTTGTTCTCCAGAAGAGTGTGGATGATATCGCCAGCCCCGCCGCGTTCAACCGCGTCCGGCTTAATGATCGAAAGAGTGCGTTGCAGTGTCTTCATGCTTGATGAGTTCCCTCTCGTGTTATAGCTGTCAGCCGTCAGCTCTCAGCCGTCAATAGCCTGATCGCTGTTCGCTTTTAGCTTTTAGCTAGCTGCTAGTTGCTCTTAATGAACTGTCATTCCGACCGAGTGGCTTCAGCCACGAGCGGAGGAATCTGCGGTCCGACCCGACGGCAGGACGCTTTTATCGGCATAATCCTGCCGTCCCTACGGGACTCGAACTCATTTCTAGGCGCTACCCAGGACTCCGCCTCTGGCTCCGTCCTGGGCTAACTGCCGTACCGCCCGTAGGGCTCGAGCTTTGGCGCGAATGATCCATCGCGAAAGCACGATCGACTGGCAAACCCCAATCATCCGCGCGTAGCTCGCAAGCCTGCTAAGAGCTAACGGCTAAGAGCTAAGAGCGACACCAACCAGGCATTGGGCTTAGCCGAAAGCTGACGGCTGATAGCTGACAGCTCCTTACCTTCCCATCACTGCCGACTGCGCCTTCACCAGCGTCTCGCCGATCTCGGCTGGTGACTTGGCCACATGAATGCCGGCAGCCTCCATCGCCTTGATCTTCTCCGCCGCCGTTCCCTTGCCGCCGGAGATGATGGCTCCCGCGTGGCCCATGCGTCGTCCCGGAGGCGCGGTCTGTCCGGCGATAAATCCAACCACCGGCTTGCGCACGTTCTGCTTGATGAAGTCGGCCGCGGTCTCTTCGGCAGTACCGCCGATCTCTCCAATCATGATGATGGCTTCGGTTTCCGGATCGTCATTGAACAAGCGAATCGCATCGACAAAATTCGTGCCGATAATCGGATCGCCTCCGATACCGATCGCCGTCGACTGGCCGATGCCGCGCGTCGTCAACTGATACACCGCCTCGTAGGTCAGCGTGCCCGAGCGCGATACGATGCCGACATTCCCTTCCTTGTGAATGTGCGCCGGCATGATGCCGATTTTGCATTTGCCCGGCGAAATGATTCCCGGGCAATTCGGTCCGATCAGGCGCGAGTGCTTGCCCTTCAGAAATTCCCAGGCGTTGACCATGTCCCGGGCGGGAATGCCTTCGGTGATGCAGACGATCAGCGGCAGGCCGGCATCGGCGGCTTCCATGATGGCGTCGGCTCCGCCGGGCGGCGGAACAAAGATTACGGTCGCGTTAGCGCCGGTTTTTTCCACCGCTTCGGCTACCGTGTTGAAGATGGGCCAGCCTTCATGCGTGGTGCCGCCTTTGCCGGGCGTCACGCCGCCGACGACGGTTGTGCCGTACGCCGCGGCATTCTTGGCGTGGAAGGTGCCCTCACGTCCGGTCAGTCCCTGCACCAGCAGGCGCGTCGATTTATCAACCAGGATACTCATAGCTTCACCCATTCCCCTTTCGAGCCTTCCGAACACGTGAGGACGACAAGATTGCCGTGACACACGCCCCTGCACTCCTGATCGAAGTCAGTCGTCTGGATGCTGTTTTCACAACTCAGTTCAAGACAGGTAAGAACCCAGCTTTCGTCCAATGTCGATGTCATCGGCCCCGGCGTGTGCGCGGGTTTATCGAAAGGAATCGTTGTTGTTCCCATCATTACCCCTTCGCGGCGGCGACAGCTTTTTCGGCCGCGTCTTTCATGGTCTCTGCCACGATGAATTTCAGTCCGCTCTCTTTCAAGGTCTTGCGGCCTTGCTCGACGTTGGTACCCTCCAGCCGCAGCACAATCGGCAACTGGATATTCGTCTTGCGCGCCGCGCTAACGATGCCGTTTGCCAGCGTGTCCACGCGCAGGATGCCGCCAAAAATATTGATCAGCACCGCTTTCACATTCTTGTCGCTGAGCAGGATTTCGAAAGCGTGCGTGACTTGCTCCTCGTTAGCGCCACCGCCTACGTCGAGGAAATTGGCAGGCATGCCGCCGGCGTACTGGATGATGTCCATGGTCGCCATCGCCAGGCCGGCGCCGTTCACCATGCAGCCCACGCTGCCATCCAGCTTGATGTAGTTCAGGTTGTACTTGCTGGCTTCGACTTCCAGCGGATCTTCTTCGCTGATGTCGCGCAGGTCCTTGATCTCGGGATGGCGATACAGCGCGTTGTCGTCGAAGTTCATCTTGGCGTCAAGCGCGAACAGCCGGCCATCGGTCGTGGTGATGAAAGGATTGATCTCGACCAGCGACGCGTCGGTGTCTTCGGCGGCGCGGGCCAGCGCCATCATGAACTTCACCGCGCCACTGATGTACTTGGCTTCAAGTCCCAGGCGGAACGCGATCTCGCGCGCCTGGAATGCCTGCAGCCCAAAGCCGGGCATGATGTGCTCTTTAATGATGGCGTTGGGATCGTTGGCGGCTACAACTTCGATTTCCATGCCACCCGCGGCCGACGCCATGAACACATTGCGGCCGTTGGTGCGATCCAGCACGATGCCCAGATACAGCTCGCGCGCAATCGGCAGCGTCTCTTCAATCAACAGCCGCTGCACCGTTCTTCCCTCAGGACCGGTCTGGTGGGTGACCAGGTTCATGCCGAGCATCTTGGTGGCAAGCTCTCCGGCTTCTTCGGGGGACTTGGCGATCTTCACGCCGCCGCCTTTGCCGCGGCCTCCGGCGTGAATTTGCGCCTTGACCACGACGCCGGTCGCACCGTCCTGAAATAGCCCGCGAGCTACATCGAGAGCATCTTCGCGGTTCTCCACCATCTGACCGCGCGGCACTGCCACTCCATACTTCGAGAGAATGGCTTTTCCCTGGTATTCATGTATTTTCATTTTGGCATGACGACAGCGGGACGAATGTTCGCCCGCACTTCTGGCCAGTTCGGCCGGATTTGTCTACTCCTTACAAGGATGGCGTAACCGTAGGAAACCCTTGATTGTATAAGACTGGACAAGATAGAGGCTAGTGCGACAGCACAATGCCGCAGTTGTCCAAGAAAAGACCACGCCAGCGTTCGGTCGCCAGGAGTCCCCCGACGCCGAACCTTTCTCCACTGCAGTTGAATCTCATCCGCAGGAGAAAGTCACATCATGGAACTAGGACTGAAAGGCAAGATCGCGCTGGTGACCGGCGCGAGCAAAGGCATCGGCAAGGCCATTGCCGCGGTTTTCGCGGCCGAGGGATCGAGGGTGGCTATTACCGCGCGCAACAATGAACAGTTGCAGCAGACCGCACGCGAGATTAGCCAGAACACCGGCGCTGAAGTAATCGGCATCGCCGCGGATATGTCGAAGGCGGCAGACATCACCCGCGCGGTCGAAGAAGTCATCAAGCGTTTCGGCACCGTCCATGTGCTGGTGAACAACGCGGGTGGAGTCGGGGCCTTTGCCGCTTTCCAGGATCTCACCGACAACGACTGGCTCGACATTCTGAATCTCAATCTGCTTTCGGCGGTGCGCGCCACCCGCGCGGCTCTCCCTCACATGCAACGGCAGAAATGGGGCCGCATCATCAACATCTCCAGCGAGTCAGGCACCCAGCCCGATGCCTTTATGCCACACTACAACGCCTCCAAGGCTGCCATGAACAATCTGACCAAGAGTCTTTCGAAGGCTTACGCGAGCGATGGAATTCTGGTGAACACAGTTTCTCCAGCGTTCATCATGACGCCGCTGGTTGCGGACATGTTGGAGAAGATGGCGAAGGAACAAGGCACGAGTCCGGAAAAGGTGGCGGCGCAGTTCCTGGAAAAGAACCGCCCGCATATTGAATTGAAACGGCCGGGAGAAAGCGAAGAAGTGGCCTCAGCCGTGGTCTTTCTGGCATCGGAGCAAGCGTCGTTTATTACCGGAACAAACTTGCGAGTGGATGGTGGCTCGGTGGCGAGCGTCTGATATCGCTGTGATTCAATTCCGCAGGGCGGTCAGCGCCTTGCGTCCATTGTTTCGAAGGATCTGCGGCTTCTTGCTCTGTGGTGAGCGGCCGTTAGTCGCCGCGCCATCCAGAACCATGCGGCACACATTGTTGATGTAGTGTTCGCTAAGGTCATCGTGGCGAATGAGGAAGCGCATATAGATTGCGCCGTAGAGGGTGTCGAGCACCAAATCCAGGTCCAGATTTCGGGGAAGCTCGCCGCGCTCGATTCCGCGCCGCAGTGTCTGGTAGGCCTCCTGCCGCCGCGGTCGAAGGAAGCGACTGCGAAAGGCCTCGATCAGTTCGGCATCCGATTGTCCGCCGGCGATCACGGCTGCCACAATGCGGCCTCGGGGTGAGCGCAATACGCCCAACCACTGATTCATCTGAAGGCTTACGTCCTTGTAAACCGAACCGCGGTCGGGAAAATGGAGATCATCTGTAGTAACCGAGGCGAAAGCGTCTACCACCAGGGCGCCTTTGTTGGGCCACCAGCGATACACAGTCGCTTTGCCGACCCTGGCATCGGCGGCGATCGCTTCGATGGAAAGGTCGGCGAAACCGGTCTTCTGCAGCAACTTCAGCGTGCTGCGCAGAATTGCCTTTTGCGATTGTTCGTTGCGCGGGCGACCGGGACGGCGCTTGCCGCCATCATATCCAGTCGCCTGTTTTTGTTCAGAAGATGCCATTTCCTAGGTGATCCGGGCCCACGTATTGAATCCAATACGTATCGTATCGTATCATAGCAAGTACGTTCCTCGCGATTGTTGTAAGCCGTAATCGCATTTAGCCGGCCCGATTGGAGTTCTACCCGACCGATGTGGATTGTTGCCTTAGCGCTGCGGCGCCCTTATACGTTCGTGGTCATGGCGCTGGTCATTATTTTGCTGATGCCGTTGGCCGTCCTGCGCACTCCGATTGACATTTTTCCCGATATCAACATTCCCGTGGTCAGTGTGGTGTGGAACTTTACCGGCTTCGCACCCAGCGATATGGCCGACCGCATCATCACCAACTCCGAGCGTGGCATGACCGTCACGGTCAATAACATCGAGCACATCGAGTCGCAGTCGGTAAACGGCGTCGGAGTCATAAAAATTTTCTTCCAGCCGGACGCTAATATCCAAACCGCGTTGGCGCAGGTGACCGCGATCGTGCAAACCACGGTGCGCTCCCTGCCGCCCGGGACCACGCCGCCGCTGGTAATTACCTACACAGCCTCTTCCACTCCGATCGTGCAGCTCGGTATCAGCAGCAAGACTTTGCCTGACCAGGTGCTGTTCGACCTGGGCCAGAACTTCCTGCGTAATCAGTTAGCGACCGTGCAGGGAGCGGCGACGCCGTATCCGTACGGCGGCAAGATCCGGCAGGTGCAGGTCGATCTGGATATGCCGCGCCTGGAAGCGAATGGGTTGTCTCCCAACGACATCGTCAACGCCATCAATACCCAGAACGTCATCACGCCATCCGGCACCGCCAAGATCGGCTTGCTGGAATACCAGGTGGAGATGAACAGCGCGCCGAAAACCATCGCCGACTTGAACGATCTTCCGGTTAAGACGATCAACGGTTCGACGATCTACATGCGCGACGTCGCTCATGTGCGCGATGGCTTTGCCCCGCAGACCAACATCGTCCGCCAGGACGGCGTACACGGCGTGCTGATGTCGATGTACAAGGTCGGCAAGGGATCGACGCTTACCATCGTGAAAGCCGTCAAAGGTGTCGTGCCCATCGCGCTGCAATCGCTGCCGCAGGGAGTGACGGTAAAGGCGCTGTTCGATCAATCGCTGTTCGTGCGCGCCTCGATCAACGGAGTGTTGCGCGAGGCGCTGATTGCAGCGGCGCTGACCGCGGTGATGATCCTGATTTTCCTGGGCGATTGGCGCCCCACGATCGTCATTTCGATTTCGATTCCGCTGTCGATCTTCGTTTCCGTACTCTTGCTCAGCGCCCTGGGCGAGACCATCAACATCATGACGCTTGGAGGTCTGGCGTTGGCGGTCGGCATCCTGGTGGACGACGCCACGGTGGAAATCGAAAATATCGAGCGCAACCTTGCCCAAGGCAAGGAAATGCGGCAGGCGATTCTGGATGGAGCATCGCAGATCGCTGTACCGGCGTTCGTATCCACCTTGTCGATCTGCATCGTGTTCGTGCCGATGTTCTTCCTCACCGGGGTAGCCAGGTTCCTGTTCGTACCGCTCGCCGAAGCTGTTTGCTTCGCCATGCTGGCTTCCTACTTCTTATCGCGAACCCTAATTCCGACGCTGGTGATGTACATCATGCGCGGCCATGAGCATCGCGAGGCAAGCGCAAAGACCTTCTTTGGCCGCTACCAGCGCCGGTTTGAACGCGGCTTCGACAAGTTTCGCAACGGTTACTACCAGCTGCTGGAAACCACGCTGGAACATCGCAAGCTGTTTGCTATCTGCTTTCTTGCCTTCTGCGTGCTGTCGATGATGCTGGTTTTCTTCCTGGGACAGGACTTCTTCCCCAGCGTCGATGCCGGGCAGATGCGGCTTCACGTCCGCGGCCGGGCAGGGCTTCGAGTTGAGGAGACGGCGCGGCTATGCGACGAAATCGAACAGTATTTGCGGACGCAGATCCCGAAAGAAGAGCTGGTCACAATCCTCGACAACATTGGCCTGCCGAATTCCGGCATCAATCTCTCGTACAGCAACTCGGGCGTGATTGGGACCAGTGACGCGGAAATTCTCGTAGGCCTGAATCAGGAGCACCACCATCCTACGGCGGACTATATCCGCAAGCTGCGCGAGGGTCTGCCCCGGCAGTTTCCGGGCGTGGAATTCTTCTTTCAGCCGGCCGACATTGTCAGCCAGATCCTGAACTTTGGTTTGCCCGCGCCTATCGACATTCAACTCACCGGCGCCGACATGGCCGGCAATTACATGATCGGACAGCAGATCGCTAACCGCGTGCGGCACATTCCCGGCACCGCCGACGTCCACGTGCAGCAATTGCTGGACTTGCCGACGCTGCATCTCAATATCGAGCGCGATCGTGTGACCCAGGTTGGAATGAATGCTCGCGATGTAGCGCAGAGCGTGCTGGTTTCCCTGAGCGGCAGCTTCCAGACGGCACCGAACTTCTGGTTGAATACCTCCAACGGCGTCAGCTATCAGGTGGCGGTGCAGTCGCCGCAGTATCGCGTCACGTCGCTACAGGACCTGATGAACACTCCGGTGAACAATCCGAGCGTTCCAAATTCTCAGCTCTTGAGCAATCTGGTGCAGTTGAATCCGGTGGTGCGGCCCGCAGTCGTTTCGCATTACAACGTGCAGCCGGTGATTGATGTCTATGCCAGCACCCAGGACCGCGATCTGGGCGGGGTGGACCGCGATATTAACAAAGTGCTGAAGCCGTTCCGCCAGCATCTGCCGCGCGGCACGCAACTCAGCGTCCGCGGCCAGGTGGTGACCATGACAAGTTCTTTCATCGGCTTGGGCGTAGGACTGCTGGCCGCGATCGCTCTGGTGTACTTCCTGATCGTGGTGAACTTTCAGTCGTGGCTTGATCCGTTTATCATCATCACCGCTTTGCCCGGCGCGCTCGCCGGCATCTGCTGGATCCTGCTGCTGACGCATACCACGCTGAACGTGCCTTCGCTGACCGGCGCGGTCATGTGCATGGGCGTGGCCACCGCAAACTCGATCTTGATGATCTCTTTTGCGCGCGACCGGATGCAGGCAGGAATTCCCGCAGTCCAGGCCGCCCTGGAAGCAGGATTCACGCGCATTCGTCCGGTACTGATGACGGCACTTGCCATGATTATTGGCATGCTGCCCATGTCTCTTGGTTTGGGTGAAGGTGGCGAGCAGAACGCGCCCCTGGGACGCGCCGTGATCGGCGGCCTGCTGTTCGCCACGGTCGCTACGCTGTTCTTTGTACCTACGGTTTTTGCCATGATTCACAGCCACCGGGAAGCCAGGCAGGCCAGGGCCGAGCAGTAATAGAATTCAGGGAGTCTTATACGAATACGGAAACGATGGACACACAGCAAAATCCGGCCGGGAACCGCGAGGAGCGAGTGCAGCCAAACCGCTCTGGTGGAGACGGCGCACTCCGTCGATCAGAAAATCGCGAAACTGGTGACGGCGGTCACGCGGCTGCGGAAATAACGCCTCCGCCCAAGCTTCCTGCTGCTCCTCCACGAAAAGCGCTGTTGCTGGTTGGAGGGTTGGTGTTAGTGCTGGTAGCGGCCGGTGTGCTGACTATGGTGATGCGACTCCACGATAGCCATGTACTGGCTGACACCACTCAACAGAACGCAGTTCCTACGGTGGCGGTCGTGCATCCGATAGCTGAAAAGCCCGACGAGGAACTGGTGCTGCCGGGCACTCTGCAGGCTTATGTCGAGTCTCCGATCTACGCCCGCACCAGCGGTTATCTGGTGCGGTGGTATAAGGATATCGGCAGCAAGGTCACACAGGGCGAACTGCTGGCGGATATCGACACTCCTGAGGTGGACCAGGAGTTGCTGCAGGCCCGGGCGACGCGGCAACAGGTCGTGGCCGCGATGGATCTAGCCAAGATCAACGCCGACCGCTACCAGTCTCTACGCAAAACGGACTCCGTATCGCAGCAGGAAGCTGACACCCAGAGCAGCGGCTATGAACAGGCGATGGCGAATCTGGCTGCAGCTGATGCCAACGTAAAGCGCCTGCAGGATCTGGAAGGCTTCAAGCACGTCTACGCTCCGTTCACAGGAGTGCTCACTCGGCGCACCGTCGATCCCGGCACCTTGATCAATGCCGGCAACTCGGGTACGTCGGGATCCACGGGCGGCAAAGAACTGTTCGACATTGCGCGCACCGATCCTTTGCGCGTTTATGTATCGGTTCCACAGGCCTACGCTCCGGCCATCAAGGTCGGGATGCAGTCGGACGTGACGTTGCAGGAGTTTCCTGGGCAGAAATTTACTGGCACGGTGGTGCGAACCGCCGATGCCATCGATATCACAACTCGTACTTTGTTGACCGAAGTGGACGTGCCTAATAAAGACGGGAAACTACTTCCCGGCTCCTTCGGTGAAGTGCATTTCAAGCCTCACATCGATGCGCAAAAGGTCACGGTTCCAGTTAACGCGATGCTCTTCCGGCAGGAGGGACCGCAAGTGGCCGTAGTGGGAGCCGACGGCAAGGTGCAGTTGCGGCACATCAATATCGGTCGCGATTACGGCACAACCTTGGAAATCGTTGGCGGCGTGGATGTAAACGATCGCATCATCGTGAATCCTGCAGACTCGATTGAAGACGGTCAGCAGGTGAACGTTGCGCCTGCAAACCAGGGAGGCCAGAAGTCATGAAGTGGTTGACCCTGGCAGCGGCTGTCGCGGTCATGGGATTGGCGGCCGGATGCGTGGTAGGACCGAATTACAAGCGTCCGGTGGCGCAAGCGCCGACCGTCTATAAGACGGAAGCACCGTGGCGCGAGGCGGCTCCCAAGGATGCGATTCCCAAAGGCGCCTGGTGGGAAGTTTTCAACGATGCAGAGCTGAACGCCTATGAGCAGCAATTGCTCAACGCCAACCAGTCGCTGCTGGCGGCTAAGGACCGCCTGGAGGAAGCGCGGTCACTGGCGCGAGTGACGTCAGCGGGATTTTTCCCCACTGCCAACGTCGATCCCAACGCCAGCCGGCAGCGTTATTCAGCAAACCGTCCGGAAGTGCTGACGCTTGGCAACCGGCCTCTGACCCAGAGCACCTACGAGATCCCGTTCTTTATCAATTACGAACCTGACCTCTTCGGCAAAGTGCGGCGGAGTATGGAAGCATCCAATGCCAACCTGCAATCGACTGCAGCCGACATGTACAACGTCAACCTGGTACTAACCTCGGAGCTGGCTGCCGATTACTTCAGCTTGCGAGAACTCGATGCCGAAACGCAGGTGGTGCAGGAGTCGGTCGCCATTCAACAGAAGGGCCTGCAGTTGGTGGAGAATCGGCATAACGGTGGAGTGGCTTCAGGACTGGATCTGGCGCAACAGCAGACCTTGCTCGATTCGACTGTGACCCAGCTCTATCTGGTGAAACAGCAGCGAGAACAGTACGAACACGCTATCGCGGTGCTGACGGGGAATCCCGCGGCAAGCTTCAGCGTACCAGTGCGGCCGTTGAACGAGGCCCCGGTGCCGGTTCCGCTGGGAGTGCCCTCTGACCTGCTGGAACGCCGCCCTGACATTGCTACCGCCGAGCGCCAGATGGCTTATGAGAACGCGCAGGTGGGCGTCGCCACCGCAGCGTTCTATCCGCAACTGACTCTGTCGGGAAGCGGCGGATACCAGAGCACCAGCATCACCAACCTGCTCACCTCGCCTAACGCCATTTGGGCGTTGGGAGGCGACCTGCTGCAACCGGTCTTCAACGGCGGACGCAACCGCGCCAACCTTGCCTACACCAAGCACACCTACGATGAGTCCGTGGCCAATTATCGCGAGGCAGTGCTGGTCGCCTTTCAGCAGGTGGAAGACGGACTGACTGGCTTGAACGAACTGGGGCAAGCCACTGGCACGCAGAACGCCGCAGTCTCTGACGCGCGCCGCGCTCTGGAGATCGCCAACAACCGGTATGTCGGCGGCGTCACCAGCTACCTCGATGTGATCACCGCGCAATCGACACTGCTAACCAATCAAAGGCTGGCAACTCAATTGGTCGGCCAGCAAATGGTGACTGAAGTTTATCTGGTCAAAGCGCTGGGCGGAGGCTGGGACGCTTCTCAAATCCAGAACGAGCAGGTCCATCCCAAAGCGATCCAGGCGATACAGCAGTAGGAGAGGCCGGCATTTCGCAATTAGCACTTGGCAATTAGCAGTTGCCGAACTGCCTTATAAATCGCATCCAATCTGCGTTTATATCAGGGCTCGTGGCGAAGCTGCCGCGATCTCGAATTACAGGGGTTTTGCCCCTACCGCGGCATGCCAAACCTGTCTCCCAAGCAACATTCCATTTGCTAAGTGCAAACTGCCACTACGGCGCTCGCTGCTCTATCATCACTTCATGTCCAACATTGCGGACGTTCTGGTCGTTGGCTTGGGCGCGGTAGGCAGCGCGGCGCTATACCAATCTGCGAAGCTGGGTGCGCGGGTCATCGGCATCGACCGCTTCGTTCCTCCGCACGATGAAGGCTCGTCTCACGGAGACACTCGCATCACCCGCCAGGCCATCGGCGAGGGGCGCGTCTTCGTGCCATTGGTACTGCGTTCCAACCAGATCTGGGAAGAACTGGAGAGCACGACTGGCCGCAGCCTGATGGTTCGTAACGGCGGACTCATCCTGGCCTCGTCCGATATGCCGGGCAATCATCACGGCTCAACCTCGTTTGTTCAAGACACCATCGATGCCGCCATGGAGTTTGGCATCCCCCACGAAGTGTTGAGCGCTGGGGAGATTCAGCATCGGTATCCGCAGTTCCGTTTGCGCGGCGACGAGGTCGGCTATTTTGAAGGCGGAGCAGGATTTCTTCGCCCCGAAGTCTGCATTGAGACGCAACTCAACCTCGCCAGGCAGCTAGGGGCGCAAATCTTCACGTCAGAAGTCGTGCTCGACTTCAAATCACACGCCGACGGTGCCGTCGAAGTCACGACCACCAGGAACATCTACTTCGTGGGACATGTGATCGTGACAGCCGGGCCTTGGATTGCAAAGCTGCTGGGCGATGATCTCGCTCGCCTTTTCAGAATCTACCGGCAAATCTTGTGCTGGTTTGCCTTGGCAAACGGTTCCGAACGCTACGCGCCCGAGCATTTCCCTGTGTTTATCTGGATCACCGGCAACCGGCCGTGTGACATGATGTACGGATTTCCAGCCGTGGATGGTCCGCATGCAGGCGTGAAGATCGCCACCGAGCAGTACGAGGCTATGATCGACCCGGATGCGGTTCCCAGAACCGTCAGCCAATCCGACATCGCCACCCTTCACCGCGAGTACATTGCGCCGCGCTTTCCAGATGTGTTCAGCGAATGCCTTCGCAGTACCACCTGCCTGTACACAGTGACGCCTGACGCGAAGTTTATCGTCGACAAGTTTCCGGGCGAGAAGAACATTGCGTTTGCCTCAGCTTGTTCCGGCCATGGGTTCAAGCATTCGGCCGCGCTGGGAGAAGCGCTGGCTCAACAGGCGCTGGGCAAGCCAGCGACAGTCGATCTTTCGGCTTTCTGTCTGCGGCGTTTTCCCAACCAGGCAGGTTAGTTATTTCGGCGAGGTTCCAGGCGGTTCAGTGGGATGTGCCTGGCTTTCGTGCTTATGAAGGAGCTTTTGTTGGATGTCGGGCCAGAACTCGAGGAAGATGTCTCCCAGGCAGCCATAGCCCAAGGCCGTACCCGCGCGACCGGCGGTCAGTCCAACGCCGCGGTCCGCCTGCGGGTAGTACGCATTCGAGATTGTCCCTGCGGTGATTGCTCCCAGCACATTCGAGAAATGAAACATGTGGCCGCCGGAATCTTGCCGGGCAACGAACTCCTGCTCGATCGCCGACCAAGTCCGTCTCTTGATGGTGCCTTCACCCATCCGGAAGTAGCGCGGGTCTTGCTTGAACAGCACCGGATATATGAAGTTGCTGAAGAGGTTGGCATCCGTATTGTCGGCCAGCGCAGCGCCGTATCTCTTGGCGAACCCCTCAGCCCCCTGCCCATATCCTGCAAATGAATCTGTAGCCTGTCCCAGGCCCGCCGTAAAACCGGCCGATACAAAGGGGAAGGGATCAATCATGGTTCTGGCCATCAGTTGGAACTTCTGCTTTGAGGTGAGAGGCGGCGCATTCTTGACGCTGGTCATGCCGAACATAGGGACAATGCCCAGCGCGCGCTGCTTTTCCTCTTGCTTCAAAACCTCCTCCGAAGTCGGAGTCTTGGCTGCGTCCGCCTGGGGCTGCAGCGTTTGGGTTGAAGGCGTTGCCGATGGTTGCGCCGATGGCGTTGTCGATGGCTGCGTCGGGGTGGTGGCTGACGGCGGCGTAGCGCTGTTGTCAGGGGATGTTGTTTGCTGAGCCAGTACCGGGAGCGAGCAAACTCCCATGCAGACAGCGACGGTGAGACGAGCTAGCAATGTCATAGAACAAACCAACTACCTGGTACCCACGAACATCGCCAGACAGGTACCCTTCATCAGCCGACTACAATTTCGTCAGATTGTTAGATGCTTGGCCAGCACAGGTAGGCTTTACCCTGAGTCGCTAAGTCGGTCCCGGGGGTCACAATCCGCGTCAAATCTTATTCCCCCGGGCACGGCTGATAGTTCCAAAAACTACTAGGTTCTTGGGAGGTCAGAACACCTTATCCACCAGCGACCTGCTTCTATTGTAAGTTAGATCCGGCGTTGTACCAAAAAGGCCTGAATTACGCGCCCACTGATACCGGACTGGCTTTGGCTGCGCGAACCAGGGCCAGCGCTGTCACGTCGTTGTGGTCCGGATTGGCGCGTAGAAATTCCTTCACGCCATCGAGAATGACGGTGGCAATTTCGCGGGCGTTATCCTGCGGGGCCCGCTCGAATTGCTGTTTGACGCGGGGAAGGCCGAACTCCTCCTTCTTGTAAGCTGCCTCGACGACACCGCGCGACACCAGCAGCAAGGACGCGCCATGCTGTAAAGCCGCAGTCGGTGCTTCGTAGGTCGATGCAGAGAACAATCCCAGAGGCAGTCCGGTCGCCGGCAGCTCCACAATACCCGTAGGGTCGCGCAACAGTCCCGGCGTGTGTCCTGCGTTCGAGTAGCAGATGGTGCCAAGTTCCTCGTTATAGCAGCCCAGGAAGGCCGCGCAAGACCTGACTCCGGCCGCAGCCCGGCGAATGCTCAGGTTCAACTCGAGGCAGAACTCCATCATGGTATCCGCCTCATTGATGTCTTCCTGCTCGAAGCGGGCTTTCCCCAGCTTTTGAAACGTCTGTCGCGCCGCCTCTACGATGCCGTGGTTTTCCTCGTGTACGCCGGCGACGTCGAGCAGGCCAAAAATCACGCGGCAGCGATTCGCTCGCAGGAAGTGATAAAGATCGCCGCCCACGCGCTTGCCGTGGACCATACCCGCAATATCGGCTCCCAGCAACGGTGGGAATTCCGCCGTGCTGGGGGCGGCCCGGTTTCCATCGCGCTCTCGTTGAAAAGAAAGTTTCATAATGGCGCTGGCAATCATAACGGAAATCCAGCGGAATGCAACATGGTAGTCGCCTGCGAAGCGCGCTTATTGGTGCCAATGGATTCGGCCTGTTCGGGGGGAGCTGCAATCGTTTCCATGGCACGATAGGATAAATGGGCCTTAGGGAGGCTGCTGGCGTGCGCATTGTGAGTGTGGGAGAAATTTTGTGGGATGTAATCGGCGAATCGGAGTACCTGGGCGGTGCTCCGCTGAACTTTGCCGCACATGCACGTCAGCTGGGGCATGAGGTGTTTCTGGTCAGCGGTGTAGGCGAGGATGAGCGTGGCCGGCGCGCCATCGACTGCCTTCGGCACCGGGAAATCTCGACTGAATTTGTGCAGGTAATGCCGGGCAAGAACACTGGCACTGCCGAGGTTGAACTCGACGCCGACGGCAAGCCCATGTTTCGCATTGTGCGTCCGGCCGCCTACGACTTCGTGGAGCTCAGCGCAGCCCAATTGAAACGCCTTGCCGAACTTCAGCCGCAGTGGATTTACTTTGGAACGCTCTACCACACGTCGAGGCAGACGCTGGTCTCAACTTTAAAACTGATTGAGATGATTCCCTCGTCCAGGCGCTTCTACGATGTGAATCTGCGCGACGGCAACTGGCACCTGTCGACTGTTGAGCAGCTGGCTGCGCAGGCCAGCGTGATCAAGTTAAGCGACAACGAGGCCGAGTGTCTGGATGCCTCGCTCAACGCGGATGGGCAGGAGGGCTCGGTGGAACATTTCTGCCGGCGCTGGAGCGATCAGTACCGCTGCAAAATCATCTGCGTGACCTTCGGCGAACGTGGCTGCGCCATCTTTAAAGATGGCGTGTATAGCGAGGTGCCCGGCTGCAAAGTGCAGGTGGCAGACACGGTCGGCGCGGGTGACGCCTTCGCGGCGGCATTTCTGCACGGACTGGACCAGGGCTGGGGCGCGCAGCAATGCGGAGCGTTCGGCAATGCAGTCGGAGCGCTGGTGGCCAGCCGCGCCGGGGCGATTCCCGAGTGGAGCGTGGAAGAGGCGAGCCGGATGCTTCCGCGATAAAAGGCATGGTGAACTACTCTTCCAGATCTGGCTCTGGATCTTCGGCACGTTCCGTGGTCGACATTCGCTCCAACTGAGTTCTCCAGTCTGTCTCCTGCACGAAGTCGCGCGAGTCGCGCCAGCCGGCCCGCACCTTGACGAATAGCTCGAGAAATACTTTGGTGTTGAGCAGAGCCTGAATCTGCAATCGCGCGGCGGTGCCGATCTTCTTCAGGTTTGCGCCTTGCTTGCCGATGAGGATGGCTTTCTGGCCGTCGCGCTCGCAATAAATTGCGGCGGCGATACGGGTCAGCCGGGCGCCTTCCTCATATTGCTCGATGAGCACCGTGGTCGCGTACGGCACTTCCTGCTCAGTGGCCAGTAGCACCTGTTCACGAATCAACTCCGCTACCAGGAAGCGCTCGGGCTGGTCGGTGATCTGATCCTTGGGAAAGTATCGCGGTCCTTCCGGCAAGGCTTTCACTACGGCATCGAGCAACATGTCGAGACCTTCGCGCTTGAGCGCCGAGATCGGGATGACATCGGCAAAGTCGTGCAGTGCCCGGTACTGCTCGATAAGCGGCAGCAGCTTCTGCTTCTCCAGGGCGTCGATTTTGTTCAGCAGCAGGAAAGCCGGCTGGCCCGCCTTCTTGGCAATGTCGAGCACGAACTGATCGCCGGTACCGAACTTGGCATGAGCGTCGACAATGAGCAGCAGCAGATCGCAGCCCTCCAGCGCGTCATAGACTTCCTTCATCATGCGGCGGTTGAGCGAATTGATCGGCTTGTGAACTCCGGGAGTGTCGACCAGCACGACCTGGCCGGCCGGCCGCTTCCCTTTCCGCTCCACGTTGACGATTCCCTGAATGCGATTGCGTGTGGTTTGCGGCTTGCGGGTGACGATGGCCAGCTTCTCGCCGACCAGCGCATTCAGCAGCGTCGACTTGCCTGCGTTGGGACGGCCGATAATGGAGACAAACCCGGAGCGGAATGCCATCTATGCGCCCACTTTCTTGGACTGCAGGCTGACGCGGACGCGATCCACGCGGCGCTCGGTTGATTCCAGCACCTCAAAGCGGAGGCCATTCTCTTCGAACACTTCACCGGCCTTGGGAATGTGACCCGCGAGCTCGCTGACCAATCCGGCAATCGTGGTCGCTTCTTTCTCTTCCGGACGAACGCCGAGCAGTTTCTCCAGCAGGTCGACGTCGGTGTTGCCGTTGAAGATGTAGGAGGTGTCGCTTTCTTTGACCACATCGCCTTCCTCGTGCTCGTCGCGAATTTCGCCGACAATCTCCTCCACCAAGTCTTCGATCGTGACCAGCCCGGCGACTCCGCCGTATTCATCAATCACGATAGCCAGGCGCACGTTGTCGCGCTGCATTTCACGCAGCAGCTCGCTGCCCAGTTTGGTCTCGGGAACAAAGTAAACCTCGGGCCTCATCAGGTCGCCAACCGTCTTGGTGTGGGCCTCCACGTCGGCCACATGCAACAGGTCTTTGGCATAGACAATGCCCTTGATGTGGTCGATGTCGCCTTGGTAAACCGGAATGCGCGAGTAAAGATGTTTCTTGAGCTGGTCGGTAAGTTCGGCAATGGTCATGGTCGCGGGAACGGCCACAATGTCGGGGCGGGGAGTCATGACTTCGCGCACCGTCTTGTCGCCGAATTCCACCACCGACTGAATCAGGTCGCGATCGCTTTCTTCGATGATTCCTTCTTCCTGCCCGGCTTCGATAAACGCGTCGACAGCTTCCGACGAACCTTCGGGCTGCCGCTCCCCATGTTCCTTGGTGAGAGACGCCACGGAAAGTCCGAAGCCGAGAATAAGAGTCGCCGGCGAGGCAAGCCAAATCAGCACGCGCAGCACCGGCACCCAACGTATCAACCACTCGCCGCGCGTGCGCACGAAGAAAACGTACGGTAGAAGCTGATGAAAGATGACGATGATAAAGATCAGGCTGACGGCGGCCTGCACCAGATCCAGCACGACCCAGCGCTTTTCCATGAACAGCACATATCCGATGAGCACACCGATGCTGGCCATGCAGAGCTGGGTAAGGACCGTCATGGCCATTGCCGCTCGTTTGCGGCTCACGTGCAGCCGGGGTTCGACGCGCTCTTCGTAGGCTTCGACGTTTTCTTCGAATTCGCGCGAGAGAAACTTGCCCATCTCGGCGTAGAGATGGTCGACGTAAGAGACCAGCGAAAGCAGCCCCATCAGCACCAGCAGCAGGATGGCTAACGGCAGACTCATGGGCGGCGGCCTCTGCGCTTGGCAGGCGTGGTGGACTTGGGAGATCGCGGCGTACGAGTTGAAATCTGGTTATCGGGGCCGTGCGACCGCTCTATCAGGCCAACCGGCAGCTTCAGTTGCCGGCGCAGCTTGGTCTCGCGTGCCAGCATTTCGCCACGATCGGTTTCGTGATCATAACCGGCAAGATGCAGCAGTCCGTGCAGAATGAGAATCTTCAATTCGGTTTCGGTGGAGTGGCCGAGTTGAGCGGCATTGGAGGCAGCAATCTCCGCCGAGATCGCGATGTCGCCCGCCCACTTCGGCAGGTTTGAGGGAAACGATAGAACATCGGTCGGCTGGTTTTTCTTGCGGAAGCGCCGGTTCAATTCTCGCATTTCGAGGCTGGAGGTGATGCGGATGCTGACGTCGCCGGGCAACCGCACTGCTCGCCGCGCTATTCCTGCGAAAAGGGCTAACGCCCGTTCGCGAATCGCTTCGTCTTCGTGCTCCAGAATGATCACTTTCGTTTCAAGAACAAAGGGGAGGGCGAAGTAGCCCTCCCACAGTATGGTACCAAGTCTTTACTCAGAAATGCGATCTTGTGACGAAAGAGGCGTTAGCGGCGCTTCGGCGGCCGGCAAATCAGGAAGCGAGGTTTCGCGTTCGATGCTGGCGGTGTAGGGCTCGACCGCGGCGCTACGCGGCGCTGCATAGCCGTTGCCGTTTCTGCTTTCGAGCGAAAGTGACAGCTGTTCGTTGCGCCCCTTGTGATCGTCGTAGGCGCGGATGATGCGCTGCACCAGGTGATGCCGCACTACGTCGCCCTCGTCGAAGTAGCAGAAGTGAATGCCTTCGACCTTGCCAAGAATGTCGATGGCCTCGACCAGCCCGCTGCGATTGGCGTTGGGCAAATCGATTTGCGTGATGTCGCCAGTAATAACCGCCTTGGAGTTAAAGCCTAGACGGGTGACGAACATCTTCATCTGCTCCGACGTCGTGTTCTGCGCTTCGTCGAGAATGACGAATGCGTCGTTCAAGGTGCGTCCGCGCATGAAGGCGATAGGCGCGATCTCGATGACGTTCTTCTCCAGATAGCGATCGACCTTGTCGGGCTCAAGCATGTCGTAAAGCGCGTCGTACAGCGGGCGCAGATAGGGATCGACTTTCTCTTGCAAAGTTCCCGGCAGGAAGCCCAGCCGTTCGCCGGCTTCTACCGCCGGACGCGCCAGCACGATGCGGTTCACTCGTTTCGACATCAGCGCAGCGATTCCCATGGCGACGGCCAGATACGTCTTGCCTGTGCCGGCGGGGCCAACTCCGAAAACCATGTCGTGCTTTTCGATGGCTTCCAGATAGCGGCGCTGGTTGATGCTCTTGGGCTGGACCGTGCGCTTGCCAAAGGAGCGTTGCTTGCCGGCTTCGGCCAGACCGCGCAAGGTGGCTGTCCGGTCGGCGGTCAAGACGCGAATCATGGCGCCCAGATCTCCGTTGACGAAGCTGTGTCCATTGCGCAGCAGGTGCTGATAGTCGGCAAAGACCTGCTCTACCCGGCCGACGTCGCTGGCCGCGCCGGTGATCTCGATGGAGTCGGCGCGCAAGTCGATGGTGATATTCAAGCCATCTTCCAGCAGGCGCAGATTTTCGTCGCGGGTACCAAACAGGGTTTCAATATTCGGGCTGATTTCAATGTTCTTCTTCATCTAGGGTCGGAAGACAGCCTCCGCTTGTGTTGGAGCCTCCCATTCGCGGCATAGTTGCCCGAATTGGGGTAGAGGGGCCCTGGGGTTCCAAAAGAACGTTTTCCGAAAGCTGGATGGACAGCGAGCAGACCAACCGCTTCGGTCTGGCATTGGGATGTGCGACAGCGTGGTGGATCGGTGGAACGGATTGAGGCCGGAAGATCGTCCAAGCCAAAAACAACTCTCATTGGCCGCTAGCGTATCCCTGAATCGGGACGGAGTCAATGCTGTTGGTACGTAATTCGGTGCTGGTTGAGATACATTGCTGGAACTCAGTATCAAATTCCCCTTCTGTTGATTTAGATGACGTAGCCGAGCAAAAGGAGCGCCTGGAATTGAGCGGTTCCCCCGGGCGCAAAGCCGATGTGGGCCGCGTCGGAAAAGCGAGAGTAGCAAGGGTCGGTGAATGGGAGGTGAAAAAGGCGGGAAAAGTTGAGCACCGAAACAACAATGTCGGCGGGTACCCCCTGGTTTGAGATTTGCCACGATCCAACACATTCGAAAACCGCGAATATGTGGGGCACCGCGCGGCTATATGGCACAACCACCCCAGGGCAGGCCCGACGGTAATTCTTGACAACTCCCCGAAATTAGCTAATCTGGCACGAACCCGACAGGAGGATTCCATGAGGTTGTCAGATGTGCAACTGGTAAGGGGAAGTGTGTGCCGGATGTTCGTGCTGAGCATGGCGCTGGCATCGACGCTCGCAACCGCGTCGGCGGCGGCAGCACAAACATACAGTGTCATCCACAGCTTCAGCGGCTCGGCAGACGGTTCCACTCCCAATTCGACGATGATCATGGATCAAGCGGGGAACCTATACGGCACCGCCTCTTACGGCGGAGCGCAGCCCGGCAATGCCGGCTCCGGCCTTGTCTTCAAGCTTGTCAAGAGGAACTCATCCTGGGTCCTTACCCCCTCCTACACGTTTCAGGGTGGCAGCGATGGGGCCCACCCCGGCGCGAGCGTTGTGATTGCCCCCAATGGCATTTTGTACGGAACAACTTCACTCGGCGGTAATCCGGGGTGCCCGGCAGGAATGGGTTGCGGGACGGTTTATCAGTTACAGCCACCGGCCAGAGCCTGCCAGTCGGTTCTGTGCCCTTGGACAAAAACGGTGCTCTACCGTTTCACCGGAGCACTGGACGGCGCGAACCCAGGCTATGGGCAGCTGGTGTTCGATCATTCTGGAAATATCTACGGTACGACGGGTGGCGGTGGCGATCTCGGCTCAGGTGTGGTCTACCAACTGACCCACTCGAGTGGAGGATGGCAAGAGAGCGTTCTTCACAGCTTCGACGGGATGGGCGATGGACTTGAGCCGCTATCCGGTGTGGTCTTCGATTCTCAGGCAAACCTCTATGGCACGACCGTCCGAGGTGGCGCCCACGGCAATGGAACAGTATATGAGCTGACGTCATCTGAATCGGGATGGATGATCTCGAAGCAGTACGACATAGCGAATGAAGGTAACTCTCCCTACGCTGGTGTAATCCTCGATCAGCTTGGAAATGTGTATGGTGCGACATTGCTGGGCGGCCCGGGCAACGGCGGTACGATCTTTCAACTGGTTAGCTCGGGAAGCCAGTGGAGCTCCAGCATCATCGGCAGTTTTTCACCTTTAGGCGGCCAGGGTTTGGGCGCGTTCAGCAATTTGACTATGGACGCGGCCGGCAACCTTTATGGCACCACGGGAACGGACGGCGCGCACGGATTCGGGTCCGTCTTCAAGCTGGCACCGCAAGATGGTTCCTGGGTGCAGACGACACTGTACGATTTCACCGGTGGAAGCGATGGCTGCAATCCGAGTGGAGGCGTGACGCTGGGGCCGAATGGTTATCTTTACGGTACCACCCAAGGATGCGGAGCCGGGTACGGCGTCGTTTGGGAGATCGCACCGTAAGCCGGTTTAACCCAGAAACTCCGAAGAGCCCTACCAACCTGACTCTCGTCAGATAGCAATTCGAGATGCTTCCCCGGAATTGCTCGCCGTTATTCGCGGAGCGTCGGCAAGTAACCGGACTCCTGTCGCTGTAAACGGCGTGTTCGAGTTGTCTGTGGGGGACACCGGGGCGATCTGGGCGACTCACCAAGCAGGAGTGCAGACCGAAGACTTCAGAAGCCTATGCGAGCTCTTGGCGCGACGACCCGAACAGCCGGTTACGTTTACATGGGACGAGACACCGGCGTAGGAGAAATGTTCGATCCTAGTCATTATCCCTGGTGCCCCTCTCATTCGCGGCTTTCGCGAATGGGAAGAGACCACACGATCCCATAGCGAACCGGCGGCCCACTGCGAATCCACGAAAGCGGGACTACATCACGGAGTTATCTCAAAGACAACGCCGTAACCGTAACCAGCCGAACCGCCGCGAATCGTGGTCCCATAGAGGTTCCCATTGCCGTCGAGGATAAGCTGACCCACGGGATTTCCACCGTCGCTACCACAGGTGAAGTCGTAAAGTTCGCTATACGTCCAGCTACCGTTGGATTGCGTCAGCTTAAAGACATTGCCGCAGTGGGACACACCATTCGCGTAGCTCGCACCGTAGAGATTGCCCGCCGGGTCGATAAGCAAGGTGCCCCAAGGTCCGGAGCATCCATGGGTATTAACCGCAATAAAACATGATTCTTCTTGCGGGTACCCGGAGGGCAAGGCATAAATCTGATGGTAGGTCCAGCTTCCACCCGACGGCGACAACTCAAAAACCGTTCCGCCGCTTCCGGCACCATCCGTGGACGACACGCCGTAAAGGTTTCCCGCCTGGTCGGCGACCAGCCCGGCTACGGGAAATTTCCCATCCGCGCCATCGGTAAACTGGTAAATGATATTCGCATTCCAGCCGGTGGAGGTTGGGGTCAACTCAAAAACCGTTCCACAGCCGTTAAGGGGAGCTGGCTCACCGCAATTCGGCGTATTCTCTGGGCCAAGCTGCGATGTGCTGTAAAGGTTGCCGGCCAAGTCCAAAGTGACGGCATTAAGTGTGATGAATGGGCTGTCGGATCCGGGAGCATCGGTAGTGAGCAGTTGAAAGCGACGAAACTTTCATCGGCGAAACCGCAACGAAGATGCACAGAGACCGCAACGCAAAGCTGGAGCAGATTCGTGGAGAGGAACGGCGTGGCGATATGTATGTCGGCAAGACTGCTGTTCAAGGAATGCTTGACCGTGACACTCGAGAGATTCGCTGCAAGGTAGTAACAAACGTGAAGACGTGAAACTTTGCAAAACGAAATCCTGAACAACATCGAAGTACGGCAGCAGAATCTACACAGACGAAGCTCCGTGTATCACATCTGGGATAAAAAGAGCGCTTTCATTGATGAAGTTAAGTGAACCACGCTCGAGCAGTACGTTAGCGGCCAAGTACAGACCAACGGATTGGAAAATTTCTGGTCGCTCTTCAAGAGGAACCTGCGAGGGACTTACGTTAGCGGTTGAGCCATTCCATCTAGATCGTTACCTTGACGAACAAGTTTTCCGTTTCAACAATCGCGGCGGCAAGGAAGCCCGAACAGCGCATTACCGATGAATTGACGTAGGTCTTTCCTACCGTCCAGCTTCCATTGGAGGGCACAAGCTGAAAAACTTCTCCAGGGTTAAGGTACGAATCCCAATTCGTGCCGTAAAGATTGCCAGCTTGATCGAAAACCAGCTGGCCTTGGCTGGGACCGGAGCCACCGCCATCATTGGTTCCCGGGAATGCCCAGCTGATTGTCTCGGTCCAACTGCATAGCGCTGTCTTGCAAGCCGTCGTGGGAGGACGGAGATTGAAGACGATTCCACAGCCGATCGTCGGGGCACCAACCCCTATCCACCGACAGAGATGGCTGCCGTTGTAGTCTCCGGCCCACGTCGTGCCATAAAGGCTGCCGTCGCGCGCAAGGGTGACGGGTGCGATAGGCAGGTTCCCATCCACTGTGCCTCCGCGAAATTCGTAAAGGGTGCTGAACGTCCAATTGGAACCAGATCGATGCAGCTGAAAGACGGTGCCGCACCCATTCGCAGTCCCACCAGGCAAGTCGTAACAGGTGGTGCCGGTGTAGCCGCCCTGGGAAGCCGTTCCGTAGAAGTTCGTTCCGCCGTCCCAGGTGAGGCCGGCGAAAGGAGTTGCGCCGTCCACTCCGCCGGTGAAGGTATGGAGTACGGTATAGGTTTGCGCATGCGCATTGACTGGCGCCACGAACGCCAGCATGATGGCTACGGCCAGAGCGGTCGGCCAACGGCCCAGCGAGAATTGTCTGACTGGCATGGTAAGCACTCCTTCCCAAGTCAGTCTGCTATTGAATCACAGCACAAAGCTCAACCAGCGAAAATATTGCCATTGCACAATGACCTGGTTCTGAGTGAAAAGGCCAGATTGCGACAACTAGGTGGACGAATGGTTTGGAGGGGTAGCAGGATTGTCAAAGACAGGCGGGATGAATGGGGCACTCCAGGTTAGGAAGTCCTGCTGAAGGGGTAGGCCCAGCCCCCCGCAGAGATGACGCGGATCCCAGGTTAGCCCAACCGAAGGGCGAACGTGGGGCACCCAAGGTGTTAGTACCCCGATCGGGAAAGGGTGGCGCACCCGCCCCGTAACCGCACCGGCCGAGCCACCGCGAATCTCTCTTGACTTCACATGGAGGAAAGGTAAACTTGCGCTGCCTGGCCATGCGGTGATTTGTGCCAATTACGTCACTCCGCATTTCCTCTGGCGCGGACGCAGTTCCGATCTCGAGTAACGAATTGGTGGCTAATGATTTCAGCCTCAGTCGGACTTGAGGCCCGCTCCCCGAAACTAAATGGGTTTTTGACACACAGCTTTCATGGGTTGAGCGACTCGCACGAAACTCATTTCACGGCATCGCCAGTTGGTGAGGTGGCTGCTCAATGGCACCGTTTTCCAAGTTCAACAAGGAAATTCGGTCTTGGGCCTTATAGCGGCGCAGTCGGATTCCACTCATGGAAAGGAAACTCTTTTAGAGACCGATAAGTTCGATCGTATTCTTCAACCTTGAACTGTAGTCAAGACAGGAGTTTCTCATGACCACCGCCGGTCTCGTAAGCAGTTTCAACCTTAGTAATCGTCGATTGGGCATCTTGCTTGGGTTGGCGCTTGCTCTACTCTGCGGCATTGCTGAGGCACAAGTCGGGAATGCCAGCCCTTCCAACGGGCTGCAATATTTTCCCGTGCTCCCGTGTCGCGTAGTTGATACCCGAAATGCGAATGGGCCGTTCGGCGGCCCGCCAATCCAGGGCGGAACGTCCCGAAGCTTTCCGATTCCCCAAAGCATCTGCGAAATCCCTGCGAATGCCGCGGCTTACGTGTTCACCGTCACGGCTATACCAAACGGGCAACTATCTCTTCTGACGGCTTATCCGACGGGAGAGAGCAGGGGCGCAGTCACTACGATGGTTTCACTCGATGGGCGCATCAAGTCCGATCCCGCCATCGTACCTGCGGGCACAAATGGCGCCATCAGCATCTATGCCAGCAACACAACCAATGTTGTGGTTGACTTCAGCGGCTTCTTCGCTTCGGCTGCCCAAGGCGGCCTGCAGTTCTTTCCGCTCCCTCCTTGCCGTCTGGTAGATACGCGGAATGCCAATGGGCCATTGGGAGGACCGTCGCTGCAAGGAAACCAGGAGCGAGACTTTCCATTACTGCAGAGCCCTTGCA
Source organism: uncultured Acidobacteriaceae bacterium (assembly GCA_963833305.1). Taxonomy (GTDB): domain Bacteria; phylum Acidobacteriota; class Terriglobia; order Terriglobales; family Acidobacteriaceae; genus Bog-257. Next base: position 78,477 of record CAWHXN010000008.1, read on the forward strand.
TTCCGCAAGGCATAACGCCCGCTGCTTACTCGCTGAATTTTGCGGCTATTCCAATGAACGGTACTCTCAATTACCTGACAGCGTGGCAAACTGGAGAGCCATTGCCTTTGGCGTTCACATTGACAGACCCGACGGGTGCGGTCCTCGCCGACATGGGTATTGTGGCTGCCGGTTCGAGCGGATCGATTGCTGTCTACCCCAGCAACAACACCAACTTGGTTATCGACATTAACGGCTTTTTTGCATCGCCTGCCTCAGGCGGGTTGTCGCTTTACACCACAGCCGCACCCTGCCATGCCTACACTTCACAGAGAAGCGCCTTGGACAGGGGGTTCAGCGGGACAATTGTGGTTCCTGTGAGTTCGCCTGGAAACCCATGCGCACTGCCGAGTAGCTCACAGGCGTTTGTATTCAACGCGACAGTGTATCCAGCCCGGTCCATTGCCGTACCTGACTCTTTGGGCCAACGGTCAGGAGCAGCCTGTTGTCGCAAACCTGGAAGCCGAGGATGGATCTGTGACTTCAAACATGGCGATTGTGCCGACGACCAATGGCTATATCGATGCTTACGCCCCCGCCACGACGCAATTGAGTCTAGACATCATGAGCTACTTTGCGCCGTAGAAGCGAATGACACGTTTCGCTTCGGCCGGGATGACACCCCCATACGCAGGTTTGCCAGATGACGCCGATCCCAGGTTTGCCCAACGTTGAAACCGATTGTCCCCGAGGCCGAGGTCTTGGTAAGGTCGCTACATGAAGACTGCTCAAAGTGGAATCTTCGCTCTGGGAAACCCATCTCACGCCTACCTGGAGTTTGATGTCTTGGACGGGCGAAACCGCCGCGACCTGGTGGCGGCGATCTCCTCGTTCCGCGAGCCCCAGACGACCATGGGCGGTGTCAACCTGGTGATAGGGTTCAGACCGGAGCTTTGGAGCGAAGTTGCGCCCAACGATTCGCCAGACGGAATCAAGGGATTCAATGACAACCTGGTCGGAGTCGACGGATTCGTCATGCCGGCAACTCAGCACGACGCAGTGCTCTGGCTTTCTGGCAGCGCCTATGACGTGATCTTTGACGTCTCTCGACGGGCAATTGCCGAACTGAAGGGATTGGCTTCGGTTGCGGAAGAGACCTCAAGCTGGCCCTATCGTCACGACCGCGACCTTACCGGCTTCATTGACGGGAGTGAGAATCCTACTCTGATCGATGCGCCGGAGGTAGCTCTGATCGCGGAGGGAAGTCCTGGGACGGCTGGATCTATCCTGCTATTGCAGAAGTGGGCCCATGACACTGCTCTGTGGGAAGCGCTTGGTGATGAGAGACAGGAGGCAGTGATTGGGCGGAAAAAATTAGACAGCGTTGAGATTGAGAATAAGCCAGCGGACTCGCATGTCGCCAGTACCGATCAGGATAAATTCGGGAAGATATTCCGCCGCAACATGCCGTACGGCACCGTGACCAATCATGGCACGATGTTCGTAGGATTTAGCGCCGACCAGCAGCGTCTGGCGAAAATGTTGGAAAGCATGGCCGGCTTAACAAGCGGCGTGCGCGACGCGCTCACGCGTTACACCCGGCCAATCAGCGGTGCCTACTACTTCGTTCCCGCAGCGGAGTGTTTGCGACAACCCGCTCCGGATGTGGTCCTGGGAACGGCGACGAGCTAAGGAACGGTCTGCTGGCCATTGGCGCCTGAAGGCAGCCGACCGATTTGCCCTCTGCCCCGGGCTTCCGGTAGAATTAAACATTCGGCGTACGTCGAGATTCTTCACTAAGGACTACAGCAAAGTTATGGCTGATCATTTTTCGGCGCTCAAGCGTGTGCGTCAAACCGAGACCAAGACAACGCGCAATCGCGCCAACAAGTCACGCCTGCGGGGAGCGCTTCGCCTCCTGCGCGAGGCCATCAGCAAGGGCGACAAAGAAGCCGCCCAGACCGCGTACCGCGCGACCGTTTCGGTGGTGGACAAGGGCGTCCAGAAGGGCGTGCTGCACAAGAACACCGCCAGCCGCTATAAGGCTCGCCTGAGCAAACGGGTGAAGGCTGTGGGCGCTGCGAAGTAGACAGTATCTCCATCCAGATTCTCAAGGCGGGCACAAAGCCCGCCTTTTCAATTGCTTACCTTACTCTGATACGGGCTAATCTTCTCCGCCGGTTCTCATTCGCCGATTCTCATAGACCCGTCAACTCCCCGGGTCTATCCTCGCGGCTAATCGTTTCACTGCTCTGCCCGAGGTAGAAAATGCGTCGCTTTTTCACTTGGCTGCTTCGAATCGGGCTGGTCGTCGTGGCGTTGGCCGTGATCGCGGCGGTCGCTATGTTCGTCGTCCACACTCGCCAAGTCGACAGGCTTAAGCGCCTGGCCGCCATTCCGCCCTCCGCCTACATCATGGAGCAGTCGCCATCGATTGTGCTGGACCATGTTCGCGTGATCGACGGCAGTGGCGCTGCGCCGCAGGAAGACCAGAGCATCGTGATCGAAGCGGGCAAGATTACCTATGTTGGTCCGAGTCAAGGGCGGCCAAACTCTGCTTCCGCCAAAGTGCTTGATCTCACCGGGCGCACGGTGTTCCCCGGCTTGGTTGGCATGCACGAGCATCTGTTTACCGACGCCGATTTCCTCAGCAAACATCACCTATTGGCGCAGCAGTCTACGGCTTTTCCGCTGATGTATCTTGCCTCCGGCGTGACCTCGATGCGGACCACGGGCAGTATCGCACCGGAGAGAGATCTGCTCATCAAGCACCGCATCGATCAAGGCGAGGCCGCAGGTCCGGAAATGTTCCTGACAGCGCCCTATCTCGAAGGCAGTCCCTCGGTCTATCCCGAGATGCATGTGTTGGACGGGCCGGATGACGCACGCCGCTCGGTCGACACCTGGGCCGATCGCGGCATGACGTCGTTCAAGGCCTACATGACGATCACTCCCGACGAGTTGCAGGCAGCCGTCAAGGAAGCGCATGCGCGTGGTCTCAAGGTTACGGGACACCTCTGCTCCATCGGCTTCAAGCAGGCTGTGGATCTAGGCATCGACAACCTCGAACACGGCCTGGCGGTCGACACGGAGTTCTTTTCCAAGAAGCAGCCGAACGTCTGTCCGCTGAAAGACTTCATTGCTTTCTGGCGCGAGTACAGCAACCAGCTTGACGTGGAATCCGCTGCGGTGCAGGACATGATCCACTACCTGGTAAGCCATCATGTCGCCGTCACATCGACGCTCGCGCCCTTTGAGGGAATCGACGGGCGTGGGAAGGCGGCAGCGGATATCGAGCGCGTAAAGCGGGTCATGACGTGGCAGGGTTGGCAATTGTCCCGCCTGCGAAGCGCGCCCGGCCCCCATCTTCACGCCGATCATCTTCTGCAGAAGGAAATGCAGTTTGAGCATGACTTTGTGAAGGCCGGAGGCACCCTGCTCGCCGGGAGCGATCCCACGGGAGACGGCAGCATCATGGCCGGATTTGCCGATCAGCGCGAAGTTGAACTCCTGGTCGACGCTGGATTTACGCCCCTGGAGGCCATCCACATCGCTACGCAAAACGGCGCCGAGTTTCTTGGCATCGGTAGCCGCGTTGGAACCATCACCGCGGGCAAGCAAGCCGATCTGGTGGTGGTTGGCGGCAATCCGGCGCAGAAGATCTCTGACATTCGCAACGTGGAGATCGTCTTCCGCAAAGGCGTGGGCTATAGTCCCGCGAAGCTACTGGAAGGAGTCGATGGAGTGGTGGGGCTTCAGGATTAATTGTCGACCCCTCTCTGCCGAGCCTGGGCCTGTGAGGACGCATTGCCATGGACTGTGCGGTTTCGTGACACCCAGTCCACAATCGGATGCCGTGACCGCTCTGCATAAAAACCCGCCAGCCCCGGGCGCCTTTTAGTCGCACATTCCAGCCGAACCATCAAGGCGCCACGCCTCCCGCCGGCACATTCTCTTCCAGGTATCGTGCGATCAGGCTGTGGATGTGAAACGAGGTCCCGGGCCCCTCGGAGATCGAGTGCGTGCGATTGGGATAGTCCATCATGTCGAAGGGCTTGCCCAGCTCGACCAGCTGGTTGATCAGCAGCTCGGTCCCTTGGAAGTGAACATTGTCGTCGCCTGAGCCGTGTACGATCAGCAACTTCCCGCTGAGCCCCTGAGCGAAGTTGATAGCCGAGCCGTCGTGATAGCCCTTGGCGTTGTCCTGCGGCAGGCCCATGTAGCGTTCCTGATAAATCGTGTCGTAGTGTTTCTGGTCGGCGACCGGAGCAACCGCGATGCCCGCTTTGAACAGGCCGGGATAGCGGAACATCATGTTCAGCGTGTTGGAGCCGCCGCCGCTCCATCCCCAGATTGCCAGCCGCGAAGCATCAATATAGGTGCGCTCCTTGGCCAGCTCGCGAATCGCGTCGGCCTGCTGCACCGAGGACAGAACGCCAACGTCACCGTAAACAATCTTGCGCCACTCGCGACCTTTCGGCGCCGGCGTACCCTGATTGTCGAAGCTCACCACCAGATATCCCTGGCGCGCGATCAGCTCGTGAAACAGTCGTCGCGAACCACCCCAGGCGTCGGTAACGGTCGCGCCGGCGGGCTCGCCGTAGATGTAAACCAGCACCGGATATTTCTTCTTGGGATCGAAGTCCGGGTGGCTTGATCATCCATCCGTCCAGCTTCACGCCGTTGCCCACGGGCACTTGAAAGAATTCTGTCGGCGACGCGATCAGCTCTTTCGCTTTATGCGCCAGCGCGTCGTTGGCTTCCAGCGCCCGCTTGACCTTGTGATCAGGCAGGCTGATCAGCTCCGTCACTGGCGGACGATCGAACGTTGACACCGTATGGAGCGCCCACTTCCCGTCGGGAGCGATGTCGTAGCTGTGCGATCCTGGCTCATCTGCCGGCGTAACCCGTTGCGGCGTGCCACTGCCGTCGAGCCGCGAACGATAAAGGTACCGCCGCACCGCATCGTCGGGCGAAGCGATGAAGTAGAACCAGCCTCCCTCATCGTCTACCCCGACCTCCGAGATCACGTCCGCGGCAAAGTTGGTTATGAGTTTAGGCTTGCCGTCTGCGCGCGAGATCACATACGCATGACGCCAGCCATCGCGTTCGCTCAGCCACACCAATTCTTTGCCATCGCCCACCCACTCAATCGCGCGCACGTACTCCACCCAGGCCGCGTCCTTGTCTTCGAACAGCGTCCGTACCGCTCCCGTGCGCGCATCCGCCAGCATCACCTGATTCGTGTTCTGCAACCGGTTTAGATATTCAAGAATCAACTCGTTCGAATTCTTCGCCCACTCCATGCGAGCGACGTAGTGATTGCGCGGATCGCCCGGCAGGTCTGTCCACTTCGTAGCGCCGCCTTGCGCCGAGACCACGCCGACCTTGACCGCGGAGTTCGTCGTCCCAGGCTGCGGATACGGATAGGTCGTCACCACCGGGTACTCGTCTTTCGTATCGTTGATCAGCGAGTACTCGCCCACTCCCGTCGTATCGAATTGCCAGTACGCAATCGACCGGCTGTCGGGACTCCAGCGAAACGCGTCGCGCAAGCTCAGCTCTTCCTCGGTCACCCAGTCGGTGGTGCCGTTGATCAGCGTGGCCGAACCATCGCTGGTCAGCGCGCGAATCTGATCGGTAGCCAGGTCCTGCACGTAAATGTTGTTGGCGCGCACGAAGCCCACGCTCTTGCCATCGGGAGAGAACTTGGCGAACATCAGCGACGACTCCGGCGCATCGCCTCCCAGCTTCTTCAAACGCCCGCTGGCCAGATCAAGCAACCAGTAATCGCCGCGCGTGTTGAGCCGCCAAACCTTCTTCGTGTTGGTGAAGATCAGCAGTTGCCGGTTATCGTCCGACCACACGTAATCGTCAATCTTCATCGGCGCGGCGCCGGGTGTCGCCATCAACTTCGCGGCCGGAACCAGAACTGTACGCTTTCCGGTCGCCGTCTCATATTCGACAATGTCCTGCCCGCCAGACGTTGCCGTCGACGTCTCGACGGTCGTATACGCCGCTCCCTTATCGATCCAGCGCGCCGGACCGAAATGCTTGGCATCATATTCATGCTTGTTGAAGATGGCATCGAGCGTGGTCGAAAGTTGCTGCGCCGCCAGCAAACCGGGCAGGCAGGTCGCGATCAGAAAAACACAGGCAAGACGAATGACAAACGAATGTTTAGAAATCATCGGGAGGCAGGCTCACACCGCATTCGAAGCTCCGTGCGGACTGCAGGAATTCTAGCGGGTGCCAGATCATTCCTGCAATGATGGCCGTTCCTCCTGATCGGACTCAGAAAGCCGCGACTTGCAGACTGCGCCTTACAGCGTTTGATTGTCACATCTTGACAATCAATATGAGATGGCATTATGTTTACGCCATGTCCTTCTCCGGAACATCCACGGACGAACCCAATACCGACATCATCCAGGGCACCCTCGACATGCTCATTCTCAAGACCCTGAGCCTTGAGCCCATGCACGGCTTCGGCATTGCCCGGCGCATCGAGCAGATTTCGCGTGGCGTTTTCAAAGTCAATCCCGGCTCGCTCCTTACTGCACTACAGCGACTGGAACGCGCGGGATGGCTCGACGCCGAGTGGCGCCAAAGCGAGAACTCGCGCCGTGCCAGGTTCTATGCCCTCACCCGCGCCGGAAGGAAGCAGCTTGAGTTCGAGACCGCTGACTGGGCGCGCCGAACGTCGGCCATCGCGCGGCTCTTAAAGGCCGAGGGTTAGCCGCATGTCTCTGTGGCGCCAGCTCACACGCGGCCTGCGCGGGCTCACGCGCCGCGCCGCTGCGGATCAGGATGTCGCCGACGAGGTGCAACAGTACCTTGCAGACGCCACCGCCGCGCTGATGGCGACTGGCCTTTGCCGCGAGGACGCCCAGCGGGCGGCGCGTTTGGAATTCGGCAACGCGACCGTCGTCCGCGAACAGGTGCGTGAGTCTGGCTGGGAAAACCTGGTCCGGATCTTCTTCGCCGACGTGCATTACTCGGCTCGCCAGTTGCGCAAGAACCCGGGCTTCGCCGCGACCGCGATCCTCGTCCTGGCTCTCGGCATCGGCGCCAGCACCGCGATCTTCAGCGCGGTGAACCCAATCCTCTTTGAGCCGTTGCCTTATCCGCATCCCAGCCGCCTCATGATGATCTGGGAAATGCGGAAAGGTGACTCGCCGCTCGACGTCAGCTTCGGCAGCTTTCATGGGCTGGCCGAACGGAGCCGCTCCTTCGATGCCACGGCCGTAATGAAACCGTGGCAGCCCACCATGACCAGCGCTACTCAGCCCGAACGGTTCGAGGGCCAGCGGGTGAGCGCGGGATACTTTCAAACCCTGGGCGCGGTGCCGGCGCTGGGTCGTGACTTCGTTGCGGCCGACGATCGGTTGAATGGTCCCAATGTCGTGGTCCTCAGCGACCGGCTCTGGCGTCGGCGTTTCGGCAGCGATCCCACAATCGTTGGCCACGAGATTACTCTCGATGACAATCTCTATACCGTCATCGCCGTGATGCCCAGCGCATTTGAGAATGTTCTGGCTCCCTCGGCTGAGCTTTGGGCTCCCTTGCAGTACGACACTTCGCTCCCTTCCGACGGCAAAGAGTGGGGCCATCACCTGCGCATGATCGGACGGCTTCGCCCCGGAGTCAGCAGCAGCCAGGCCGCCAGCGAACTCGACGTGATCCTGCACACCCTCGGACAGATGTACGCCAAGGGCTACGACAGCTCCGGCGGCGTGCCCGACGGATTCCTGGTGAATTCGTTGCAGAGCGACCTTACGCGTGGAGTTAGGGCGGCGCTGCTCGCCGTGATGGGCGCAGTGCTGCTGTTGCTGCTGATCGCATGCGTGAACGTGACGAACCTGCTGCTGGCTCGCGGCACGCAGCGGCGCGATGAATTCGCCATGCGAGTTGCGTTGGGTGCAGCGCGAACTCGACTGATCCGCCAACTGCTCACCGAAAGTCTGCTGCTCGCCATTCTCGGCGGCGTTGCCGGAATGTTCATGGCTGAGCTTGGCGTGCGCGCATTGGTTGCGCTTAGTCCCGCGGGACTGCCTCGAGTCAGCGCCATTGGCGTCGATCGCGCTGCATTCGCCTTCGCCCTGGCTCTCACTACGTTGATCGGGGTGGCCGTCGGATTAGTACCGGCCATTCACGCGTCGCGCCGTGATCCGCAGATGGGACTCCAACAAACGTCACAGCGTACAGCCGGCGGTTATCGATTTGCCCGAGGCACGCTGGTCGTGGCGGAGGTCGCGCTTGCGCTGGTACTGCTGGTGAGCGCTGGCTTGCTGTTGCACAGCCTGCAACGGCTGTTCGCGACCGATCCCGGATTCGATGGTTCGCACGTCCTCACTATGCAGGTGCAGCAATCCGGTCATCGTTTCGATACCGACAGTGCCCGCCAGCAGTTCTTCACTCAGGCTTTGGAAGCGGTGCGTCAGGTTCCCGGCGTCACCTCGGCGGCGTTCACCAGCCAGTTGCCGCTCAGCGGCGACTTCGATACCTACGGTGTTGAGTTTGAGGCGTACCCCAACGACACTTCCGAGGCCGGCTTTCGCTATGCGGTCAGTCCGGGTTATTTCGAGACCATGCATATTCCACTGCGTCGCGGCCGGGTACTCGACGAACGCGATCGTGCCGGCGCACCCGTTGCCGTACTCATCAGCGAATCGTTCGCCAAGCGCAAGTTTCCCCATCAAGATCCGCTCGGACAGAGAGTTCGCATTGGTCCCGACATTGGCCACGCTCGCGCGCCCTGGGACATTATTGTCGGCGTGGTCGGCGACGTGAAGCAGACTTCGCTGGCGCTGACCGAGGCTGACGCCTTCTACACCACCCCGGCGCAGTGGTCCTGGGTCGACAATGTGCAGTCGCTGGTAGTGCGGACCCGCGGCGATGCGGCCGCACTGGCCCCGGCGGTTCGCAGCGCGATCTGGTCGGTCGACAAAGACCAGCCCATCGTGCGCGTGGCGACTATGGAAAGCTTGCTGGCTGCCTCGGAAGCGCAGCGGCGCTTTGCTCTGATCCTGTTCGAAGCATTTGCGCTGGTGGCTTTGGCGCTGGCAGCTACCGGCATGTATGGCGTGCTGGCCGGTAGCGTTACCGAACGGATACGCGAGATTGGAATTCGCGCGGCCTTGGGCGCATCGCGCCGCAACATTCTCGCGCTAGTAGTGCGCCAGGGTTTGCTGCTCACCGCGGTCGGCGTCGTGATCGGGCTGATAGGAGCATTGGCCGCCAGCCAGGCTCTCACTACCTTGCTCTTCGGAATCTCCCAGCTCGACCCAATCACGTATCTCGGAGTCATCCTACTGCTGGTAGCCGTGGCGGTCGTTGCCTGCGGCCTGCCCGCCTGGCGCGCAGCACAAGTGGATCCCTCGATCACCCTGCGGGCCGAATAGTCAGTAGGGGGCGATAGCCCGTGAAAAATGAGGGCAGGGCAACTTCCCTACCCTCGAATTCGTACCACATCCTCACACTATCATTGCCCCACCGTCCTCATTCCGATCCGTCCGAACGCCCCCTGTTCCAGAAGCTGCTGTCTGACACTGTCAGACAACACTGCCGATCCGGCACTCCCCGCGGGCGCAACGATAGCAAAAGTTTGATCCTCATTTCCGTCATCAGTTGGGATCGCCACGAAGGCAAGGCTAGGACTGGTCGGCAGGCAATTCCCTGGGACACACCCCTGCCCCACAATTACTCCCGAATCGTTGATCTCCTGGGCCGCCTGCAAGTAAAGCGGAGAGTTCCCCTGCACCAGGCTGTTCAGGTTCGTGAGTTGGCCGTTTTGCCAGATAAAGGCGTGCTCGTTGCCGTCGGCGTCAATCGAGGTGCCGACGACCTGGCGCTGGCTGTTGATGCCTAGCGCTTCGCTGATGGCGTCTCCCGCAAGTGTGTTGAGATCTTGCATCGGGCCGGGCTGAATCCACAGAAAAGCGTGGAAGTTCGGATTCGCGCCGTTGTCGTCTCCCGTCAAGTCTGAGAATCCCACGATGTCGCCGCGACGATTGATGGCCATCGGAGTGTTCCATGCCGTGCCTCCCAGATTGCCCAGGTTCGTCGGTGTGCCGTTCTGCCACAGCAGAGCGTGCGTCGCGCTCTGGTTGCCAATCGCATTCTGGCAGATGCCCGAGATGCCGATGACCTGCCCGCTGTCGTTGATGCCCGTAGCCGCTCCATCAGGGTCGCCGGGATACGGCGGCAGTTGTTGGATCTCATTCTTTCGCGGCCCCCAAACGACCGCTTCAAACTGCAGGTACTGATTCACCGGAGGAGTGTTATTGCAGGTGGGATCGAGGACGGTATTCTCGGCCCATCCCACCGCTTGTCCGTGATTGTTGATGTCGGTAGCAAAGCCGTTATTGCCGCCCAAAGTTGGCAAGGCCGTCATTCCGCCCCACTGCCAGAGAAATCCCACGCAGGTGTGACCGGCATGCGAGGCAGGGAGAAATGCTCCGCAACTCCAGCTCTCACCGTACGGATCGGTCTTGGAAGTGTCGGATATCCCGACGGCCTGACCGAGATCATTCAGTCCTGGCCAGAGTACCGCGCTGTTCGGCCCTCCCAATGTGCCGAGGTCGAGCGGATAACCGTACAGCCAAAGTACCGCGTGTTCATCCAGATCGCCCGTCAGATTAGAGTCGCCGGCAATCCAGCCAAGACTGTTAATGGCCGAGGCGCCGCTTGCACTTCCACCGAGAGGCGCACCCAAACTGATGACGCGGTAATGGGTTTGGCTTTGATGGTTAGGCTGGGCTTGCGCGCCAAGCGCTGGAACGACCAGCGCAGCGAGTAAGGTCATCGCGGTCATGTACGTCAATGTTCTGAACTTCATGATGTCTCCTTGTTGGTCCGTCTGTGAAGCCGCAAAACCGAAGTACCGGCTCTGGGGTTAATCCGCCCCGATGGTTGACTCGACGTTTCCCTCCATGCAGGAAGACTGTGGAGACGCGGCCACCCGTTTCGATCAACATAGTGGGAGGGGTGAGGGCCGATTGGACGTTCGCGGACATCGCTGCGACTGGAGTGGACGTTTGCGGACGCCGATGCGATACCATCCTCAGCCGGTAAAAATCGCAATTTGTAGTGATGTCCGAAAACGTCTAACCCTCACCGCGAAATCGATTACCCTAGAACTCGTGAAGGATACGAACTTGGATTGGCGGGTGTGTTCGCGAGCGCGTCTCTCGCGCGATCCGCGCTTCGACGGCAAGTTCTTCATCGGGGCTCTCGGCAGCGGAGTTTATTGCCGCCCCATCTGCCCGGCGCCTACCTGCAAAGAAAAAAACGTGCGCTACTATCCCACTGCTGCGGCTGCGGCTGAAGCCGGGTTCCGTCCTTGTCTGCGTTGCCGCCCGGAATGTTCGCCCGGAACCGCGGCCTGGCTGGGCAGCTCCAACACGGTGTCGCGCGCTTTACGCCTGATCAGCGAAAGTGGCCTGGAAGACGGCGGAGTCGAAGTTCTCGCCGAACGTCTGGGAATTGGCTCGCGCCATCTTCGTCGGCTGTTCCTGCAACATCTGGGAGCGACGCCCAGCGCAGTGGCGCAAACCCGTCGCTTGCATTTTGCCAAGAAGCTGATTGATGAGACGTGTCTGCCGATGAGCCAGATCGCGATCTCTTCGGGCTTCGGCTGCGTTCGCCGATTCAATGCTGCCATCTCGAAGACCTATCATCGGACCCCGACACAAATCAGGTCACTCGTCCGCCAGAAAATCGTCGCGCCGGAGAATCAATACTTCTTCCGGTTGCGCTTCCGGCCACCTTACAACTGGCGGGGCATGCTGGAGTTTTTGCGGGCGCGCGCCATTCCCGGTGTCGAATCCGTGGAAGAGGGCACGTATCGCCGTTCCATTTGCTTGAACGGCAGCCAGGGACATTTCGCGGTTTCGCTCGACGAACCCAACCACACGCTCACCGTGCGAGTTCAGTTCGGCGATCCGCGTTCCCTGTTCTTCATCATCGAGCGCATACGCGCGATGTTCGACCTGAATGCGGATTGGGCAGCCATCGTCGAAACGCTCCGCACCGATCCGGTTTTGGCCGGGCCGGTTGACGCGGCTCCTGGGCTGCGAGTACCGGGCTGCTGGAACGGGTTCGAACTGGCCATCCGCGCCATTCTCGGCCAGCAGGTGACGGTGAAGGGCGCGACGGCTTTGGCTGGCCGCATCGCGCGAGCTTTTGGACAACCGTTCTCCGCAGCGGGCGGCCTCACCCATACTTTTCCCGCGCCGGAGGCTCTCGCCGATGCGAATCTGTCGGCTATCGGCCTGACGCAAGCACGAGCGCAGACGATTCGGCTGTTGGCGCGCGCTGTCGCCACTGAGCAGATTCGCTTTCACGGGGTTGTCGACCTCGACGACTTCCTGGCGCGCATGTGTGCGATCCCGGGGATCGGCAACTGGACCGCGCAATACGTCGCCATGCGCGCGCTCGGAGAACCCGATGCATTTCCTTCCGGCGATCTCGGCCTTTTGCGCGCTCTGGATCTTCAAAGTTCTCGTGAACTGGAACGTCGTTCCGAATCGTGGCGGCCGTGGCGTGCCTACGCAACCATGTATCTGTGGACGACTGCTGGCGATCGCGATCTGGGAAAGAACAAGGTCGTTCGTTTCAACCGCGAAAAGACAAACGGAACCACGCCTCATCGGCTTTCGATGGTTGTATAGCAGGCTGGCGCGATGAGGCGCGTTTCTGTTTTTTCCATTCTTCCGCTGCACGCGCGACCCAGCCCAGATGACCTTGCCACGTGTCGGGGTGCAGCGGCAAACCCCACAAAGAAAAAGGCGCGCTCCCTGGGGAAGCGCGCCTGGTAACGAAGGATTAGCTTAGTTCGTATCCGCTGACCAAAGGTGCGTACAGATTGTCGGCCTGGTAAGAACCGATACCGGTCACCAGGTCGTAGCCGACCTGAGCCGTGCACTGCGATCCGCAGCCACCGTTGGTTCCCGTCGTAATGTCGTGGAAGTCGGTGGCGTAGTTCGACGAATAGTAAATCTGATACAAGTCGTAGTCAGCCTGGCTCAGCAGAGGCTGACCGTTGGTGGCTCGGCGCTGAGTTGACGAGGGTAAAGAACGAAGCCCAGTCAGGGCTGGAGATACTGGTACCTCCTACCACGACCCAGCCACCGTAGCTGAAGGTGTCATACACCGGAATATTGCTGGCGACCGATGCGATGTCGGGAATGCAACGACTGGTGGTTGACCAGGTCGCGCACGCCGGATTCTGCCATGACGGCTGGGCTTCAAACTCGCTCACTCCGCCGCTGCTGCCGCTCCATGCATTCTCGTGTCCGTAGTCCAGCAGAAACGGATTACCCAGCGGGGCAGCGGTCGACAAAGCCAGCGTCGTTCCGCCCACAGCGATCACGCAGTGTGAAGCTGCCGGGTAACCGGTTCCGTGTCCGCCGTCGCCACTGGAGGCGAAGAAGGTCACTGGCTGACCGTTGCCGTTGGTGATATTGCAGAAATAGCTATCGTCGGCCAGCTCGCCGCTGAACTCGCCTTCACCCCAGCTCATGGAAACCACGGTGGCGTTATACGGCGCTGAGATGGCTACCTGAACGGCGGTAAACAGATCGGAGTCGTTGCTGGTAGCCGCTTCAACCAACACGATGTTCGCTTGGGGCGCAATGGCGCAGGCTTGTTGGGTGTCCAAAGACTCTTCCAGATCCCAGCCTTGGCCGGTGACCGTACCCAATTTCACCTTGGTAAAGTTGCAGGGCGTAAAGCCGAACTGTGCTGCATAATGTGCCAGGTCAGACGCGATGTTCGGATCGTCGTAAGCATCTACCAGGGCGATCGTCTGCCCTGCTCCCAGGTTGGGGATCCGATTGAACCCATAAGCGGCCCTGAACTGGCGCGGCAAAATACCGCTGGGATTGTTCGGAGTTCTTTGGTCAACAACAACAATGGGAGGGTGAACCACGTGACTGGGTGCTGACGGCGCCTGCGCGACCACGGGAACGGCCGCGACAAGCAATGCCAAAATGCCAATCGACAAAACAGAGAGCTTCTTCATATTCTTCTTCTCATCCTTCGGGTGTTATGAAATTCGCTGTGTTGGGCGAGATGGGCGGAGACTGTTGCAGACACTGTCTCCGCAAGCTACAGGCAATGGAATGATCGACGTCTTGTGCAGTGACAATCCGACATCTCCAAGATGTTCCACCTGATTGTCATGGCTTAGAAAGCTTCCTGCTAAATTTTCTATCGCGTCGAGGGCATTCCGAGACGGACGCTGGTTAATCAAAGACTCAGATGGTTGATAATGTTAGCGCAAGCCCCTAGCTGTGTCGATTAGGTTTCCAGCTTAATTCGGAACGGCGATAACTTAATCCGCATTACGTACACTGTAGTACTTAAAATAGTAGTACTGCTTCCCTTGACTATGGCTGAACATGGAGTCGCCTTTTCAGCTACAATCCCAATCTCGGAGGGACGATCCAAGTTTCTTCGGAGTTCCTTATGATGGGCCTCTACAAGCGATTCAGTGTAATCACTGGTTTCGTGATCCTATTGATCGTTTTAGCGGTTAACACCTGGGTCACCCGGCAGGAGGTGGATACTCAAGCCCAAGAACACGCCTTGGTGCTACACACCGAGCAGGTGGTGAGCCAGCTCCGACGGATCGAATTGCTGCTGAAGAACGCGGAAACTGGCCAGCGCGGTTTCCTCTACACCGGCGACCCGAAATACCTGGCCCCGTACGACCTTGCCGCCGGCCGGGTCGACTCCGAAATTGACAATCTGGCGGACTTGATCGTCGATGATCCCAACCAAAAAGCTCGTGTTCCATTCTTACGCAAGCTGGCTCACGACAAACTAAACGAACTGGCTGTGACCATCTCGCTTTACCGCTCCAACCAGCCGGAAGAAGCCAGGAAGATTGTCCTCTCGGATGCAGGTCTGTCCATGATGGACGACATCCAAAACCTGATTAATGCAACGGTGCAGGATGAAACTTCTCTGTTGGCGACGAGGACGGCCTCCTACGGAAAAAGTGTTCGCCACACCGTCGCCTCGATCTATCTCACCAGCATTCTTGCCGGCATTGGACTGCTTCTGCTCGCCTATTACATACTTCGCGAGATGGCTCTTCGCGAGCAGCACGCCTCGCAGATCCGCGACCGCGAGCAGTGGTTCAGGGTGACGCTGACCAGTGTCGGTGATGGAGTCATCGCTACCGATCCGCAGGGATATGTAACTTTCCTGAATCCCGTGGCCGAGGGATTGATCAAGACAACGTTAAAGGACGTCCAGGGCAAGTCGATCGAGGAAGCCTTTCCCATATTTAACGAATACAGCCGTCAGGCGATCGAAAACCCCGTCCAGAAGGTCATGGTATCGGGTCAGGTAGTAGGACTTGCCAACCACACCGTTCTGCAAAGACCAGATGGAACGCTGATTCCGATCGAAGATAGCGCGGCGCCCATTCGCGACGATAGCGGCCGGCTGGTCGGCGTGGTTCTGGTCTTCCGTGACGCCACCCATGATCGCAAGTCACAAGAGCTTCTGCGTAAGACCGAAAAGCTTGCCGCTGCCGCCCGGCTGGCCGCTACCGTTGCCCACGAAATCAATAATCCGTTGGAAGCTGTCGGCAACCTGATCTATCTCGCCAAAGCGACACCCGGCATGCCCGCCGCTGCTACCCAACAACTGACGCTCGCCGAGAACTGAACTGGATCGCGTCTCCCACATCACCCGCCAAACCCTCGGGTTTTACCACGAATCCAACGCTCCCGATAAGGTTGAGGTGCCGGTCCTGGTCGAGTCTGTGCTGAAACTGTATTCCAATAAGCTTCGTAGCAAGAACATCGCTGTGGAGTGCGATTTCGCTGCGTGCCCTCCCATTCAAGGTTGGCCCGGCGAGTTGAAACAGCTCATCTCGAATCTGGTTTCCAACGCAGCCGATGCCCTGAGCGCAAACGGGACCTTGAAGGTCGCACTGTCTCCGGTCGAACACTCTGATGGCGAGGCGGTACAACTAAGGATTGAAGACAACGGCCCAGGAATAGCCGAGCATCATCTGGATCGAATCTTTGAGCCCTTTTTCACCACCAAGAAAGATGTCGGCACCGGCTTGGGACTTTGGGTAGCGAAAGAAATTGCCGAACGTCACGGCGGCGACATCCAAGTCCAATCGCGAACCGCGCCGACCAATCACGGCACGGTGTTTACCGTTTTGCTGGTGTCGACCAGCGAACTTCAGAGCCAGGTCGCAGAAACCGCCTGAGATCACGGCCCCGGGACGCCAGTCACAAAGGCTGCCATCCGGCGTCTTGGCTAAACATGTTTAACCACAGAGACACCGTGGCACAGAGCTTGTAAGAAGTAATGGAATGTCTCCCTGTGTCTGTGTCTGTGTCTCTGTGGTAATTCGATTTCATTCATTCCGCAGCGCCTGCATGGGTTCGATCGAAGCTGCGCGGCGGGCCGGTAGCAGGCTGGCAATCAATCCCACCACGCTTAGACCGAGAGCCAGCGACGCAATCGCGATCGCATCGCGACTCACCTCCATCGGAATGAAACTGGCTAGCAGGCGTCGCGACACCACACTGCCCACCACACCCACCGCGATCCCCACCGACAACAGGAGTGCCGCGCGGCTCACCACCATTCGCACAATCGCCGGCCGTGAAGCTCCCAGCGCCATTCGCAATCCGATATCGCGCGTCTGCAGGCCCACTTCCTGGCTGAGCACGCCGTAGATTCCGGTCAGCGCCAGCACCAGCGCGATCGCCGCAAAGATACTGAACAGCCAGCCCTGCATGCGGTTGAAGACCAGCGCGTCGGCCAGCACATCGTCCATGCTTTCCGGCGTGGGGAACGGTACCGACGGCGCTACCTCGTGCAGCGCCTGGCGCAACTGCGGCACGATCGTCTCCGGTGGAACGCTGCTGCGAACAAACATCGCCATCGGGGTCAGCGTGTCGCTGCTGTCCTTCAGCGGCACTTGCGACATGGGATAGTTGACCTCCGCCAGGGGCGGCTGATCCACCGCCTGCCGCGCGTTGCTCACCACCCCGATGATGGTTTGATTCTCTTTGTCCTGCTTGATCTGCTGGCCAAGCGGTTCCTCGCCGGGCAAGAATGTATCCACGAACTTCTGATTGACGACGACCACATCCGGAGAGCCCGGCTTGTCGATCGCCGGATCGAATAGACGGCCGTGCAGCAGGCGCAGGCCCATCGCCTGATACCATCCTGGCGACACCATGCGCACCTCCGCCAGCCGCTCATGGTCAGGCGGATCTTTCGGCTTGCCCACCATGTTTATGCCGCTATTCCATCCCCACTCGATAAGCGGGATGAGCCGGTTGTAGCCCGCCGCCTTCACCCCGGGAATCGCGCGCGCCCGCTCTGCCAGCGGGCGATACAGCACCGCGTCCAGGTCTTTGCCCGCGTACTCTCCCGGCGAAACGTTGATCTCCAGAGTTAGCACATGATCGGTTGTGTAGCCGAAGTCGACGCGCTGCATCCGCCACAACTGCAGCAGCACCAGCCCGGTGCACACCAACAGCATCAGCGAAAGCGCAACCTCCGTTACCACGAATATCGAGCGGAGCCGGTAGTCTCCACGTTCGGTGCCCGCCGCCGCACCGGACTTCAGCGACTGGTTGGGATCGGCAGACGACATCTTCTTCGCCGGAATCATGCCGAACAAGAGGCTCGAGGCAATGGCGATCGCGAAGGCCGCCGCAAACACCGCCCAGTTGAGCTGAATATCGCCGCCGCGCTGAAACGACTTGACCAGGAACTGGGAGATCGTCGCCGTCAGTCCCCACGCCAGCAGCAATCCCACGAGCGCCGCTACCAGACCGAGCACGACATTCTCCAGCAGAATCTGCCGCACGATGCGCACCCGACTCGCGCCCAGCGCAGTGCGAATTGCCATCTCGCGTTGCCGGCTCACTCCCCGTGCCAGCAGCATCACGGCGACATCCACGCAGGCAATCAGCAACACAAAGATCACGCCCGCCGCCATCACCCACAACGCTTGCCGCTGATCTTCGCCGGTAATGTGCCGGCTCAACGGCATCAACCGCGCGGTGCGTCCTTTGTCGGTATCCGGATGCGCCTGCCCGATGTTGGCCAGCACGTGATTCATGTCGGCCTGCGCTTGCGCCACCGTCAGCCCGGTCTTCAGCCGTCCAATCACCTGCAGCCAGTGATCGCCACGCTCGGTGCGTAACTCTTTCGGAATACGCAACGGCGTGTAGACCAGGTTAGGCAAGCTGAGAGGAAAGCGAAATCCAGCGGGCATGACGCCAACGACAGTGTAGGGAAATCCGTCGATGTGAACCGATTGTCCAACAACGCTGGGATTGCCGCCGAAGTTCTGTTGCCAGACTTCATAGCTCAGAACAGCGACGTTGTTGCGCCCGTCCTGCTCCTCACCCGGTACAAACGTGCGACCCAGCAAGGGCTTCACCCCCAGCACGTCGAAAAAGTGGTCGCTGGTCGAGGTGTTGTGCAGGTGCACCACCTGCGATCCCGTATCCAGGTTGACGCCGGTCATTCCGCTGGATCCGGCCAGCGCTTCGAAGGTCTGGTTCTGCTCGCGCTCCTCAAGGTAACCGGGCCAGGACGCCGGCTGCGTGTACCCTGCCGGGGCGTGCGTCTCTACCCACACCAGACGGTCCGGCTCGGGAAAGGGCAGGGGCCGCAGCACGGTCGAATAGATCACGCTGAACATCGCCGTCGCCGCTCCGATACCGAGGGCGAGGGTAAGCACGGCGACCGTGGTAAATCCCAGCGACTTGCGCAGTTGACGCAGAGCGAAGCGAAGATCCTGCCGAAGCGAATACATGGAAGCTCCCCAGACGAGAAAATGCTGCGGTGATAGACGGAAGGAACGGAGATTTGGTTCCGGGAAAAGGCAGGCTCACCACAGAGACACGGAGGCACAGAGAAATACCTGGGGTAAAGACCCTGAAAGATATTTCAGCCGTCTGTCATCCCCAGAGCAGGCCAAGCCGGAGTCGAAGGACCTCTATGACTAAATGCACTTTGGACTCGAATTCCTCTTTAGAAGGATTCCTTGCCCCAGTATTCCTCTGTGTCTCCGTGTCTCTGTGGTGAAAGTTTTTACTTCGCTACCGCGTCGGCTTGCGGCTTCCAGCGCAGCACCGGCTTTCTCGCCGCCATGGTTTCATCCAGTCGCGAGATGCGCGTGTTGTGCGGCGCCTCGGCAATGATCTCCGGATGCTGCTCGGCCTCCTCGGCAATCGACTTCATCGCGTCGATGAACAGGTCGAGCTCTTCCTTCGACTCGCTCTCCGTCGGCTCGATCATCAGCGCGCCGTGCACCACCAGCGGGAAGCTGACGGTGTAAGGATGGAAGCCGTAATCGATGAGCCGCTTGGCGATGTCGCCGGTCTTGATGCCTTTGGGGTTCTGAAGTCGGTCGCTGAATACTACTTCGTGCATGGTCGGCGTGCTGTAAGGCAGATCGTAAACCCCTTCCAGCTTCTTGCGAATGTAGTTGGCGTTAAGCACGGCGTCTTCCGTGGTCTGCCGCAGGCCCTCGGGACCGTTGGCCATGATGTAGGCCAGCGCGCGCACGTGCATGCCGAAGTTGCCATAGAACATGCGCACCCGGCCGACCGACTTGGGCCGGTTGTAGTCGAAGCCCAGCGTGCCATCCTTCTTGGTGACGACCACCGGCGTCGGCAGGAACGGCTCGAGAATCTTCTTGCAGGCCACCGGCCCCGAACCCGGACCGCCTCCGCCATGCGGCGTAGAGAACGTCTTGTGCAGGTTCAGGTGCATCACGTCGGCGCCGAAATCGCCCGGGCGAACCTTGCCGACCAGCGCGTTCATGTTCGCGCCATCCATGTACATCAGCGCGCCCTTGGCGTGCAGCACGTCGGCGATCTTGTGAATCTCCTGCTCGAACACGCCCAGCGTGTTGGGATTGGTCAGCATCAGCGCGGCTACATCTTCGTTGACCTGCGCCTCCAGCGACGCCATGTCGACCATGCCGGCGGCGTTCGACTTCAGGTTCTCGACCGCGTAGCCGGCCATCGCCGCCGTCGCCGGATTGGTGCCGTGCGCCGAGTCGGGAATGAGGATCTTCTTGCGCGGATTGCCCTTCGACTCCAGATACGCCCGCACCATCAGGATGCCGGTGAGCTCGCCATGCGCGCCTGCCGCCGGCTGCAAGCGTGATCGCGTCCATGCCGGTGATCTCGATGAGCTGCTCGCTCAGCATCTGCAGAATGCGCAGCGCGCCCTGCGTCACGCGCTCCGGCTGATAAGGATGCGCCTCGGCCAGTCCCGTCAGTCGCGCCACATATTCGTTCACGCGCGCGTTGTACTTCATGGTGCACGAGCCCAGCGGATACATGCCGTGATCGACGGCATAGTTCCAGGTCGAGATGCGCGTGTAGTGGCGGATGATTTCGATCTCGCTCACTTCCGGCATCTGGCCCAGATCTTCGCGCGCCTGCTCGCCCAGCAACTTTGCCGGATCGACCTCGGGCACATCGAGCGGCGGCAGCTTGTAAGCCTTCTTGCCGGGCGACGACTTCTCGAAGATCAGACCTTCGTTCTGGCTGATGTGCGTGGTGGCTTTGCGTATCTTCTCGTTCAGGTTCACAGCGCCACCTCCTTCGCGGCCGCATCAATCGAGGCTTTGGTCGTGGTCTCGGTGCAGCACCACAGCGAAGCATTGTTCAGCTCGGGATAAAACTTCTTCAGCGGGAAGCCTCCGATAATTCTTTGCCCCAGCAACTTGTCGTTGATGGCGTAGGGATCGGTCTTGGTCTGCGATCACGAACTCGTTGAAGCGCGGCGCGCCTTCGAACAGCAGCGTCGCACCGCTCTTCTTGAATTGCTCAGCTGCGTAATGAGCTTTAGCGAGATTGTGCATCGCCAGCTCCTTCAATCCTTCGCGGCCGTACACTGTCATGAAGATGCCGCACATCAGCGCCACCAGTCCCTGGTTGGTGCAGATGTTCGACGTCGCCTTCTCGCGGCGGATGTGCTGCTCGCGCGTGGAAAGCGTCAGCACGAATCCGCGCTTGCCGTTGCGGTCGCGCGCCTCGCCGACCAGCCGGCCAGGCATCTGGCGAACAAACCTTTCGCGCGTCGCCATCACGCCGCAGTACGGACCGCCAAATCCCAGCGGCACTCCGAACGACTGTGCTTCCATGCTGACGATGTCGGCCTCGGCTGGAGGCTTCACGATGCCCAGCGAAACTGCCTCGGCAATGGAGACGATCAGCAGCGCGCCCTTGCTTGTGCACGATGTCGGCAATCGCGGCCACATCTTCGATGGTGCCGAAGAAGTTGGGCGACTGGATCAGCACGCCCGGCGGTGTCGTCGTCGATCGCCATGGTCGAGCTCCTCTAGATCGACGCGGCCGTTCTTCCCGTAGCCGAAGGTCGAGATCGGCATGCCCTGGTAGCGCGCGTAGGTAGTGATCACCTCGCGATACTCCGGATGCACCGTCGCGGCAACCGCCGACTTCGAGCGTCCGGTGATGCGTGCCGCCATCATCAGCGCCTCGGCCGCGCCGGTCGAGCCGTCGTACATGGAGGCGTTGGCCACGTCCATGCCGGTCAGCTCGCAGATCATCGACTGAAATTCGAAGATCGATTGCAGCGTGCCCTGCGCGATCTCGGGCTGATACGGCGTGTAGGCGGTAAAGAACTCGCCGCGCGAAATCAGCGAGTCGATCACCACGCGGCCGGTAGTGCGAGTAAGCGCCGGCGCCGAGAAAGGTGGCGTAACCTTGCGCGCTTTCGGCTGCGCGCTCGCGAAAGAACTCGACAATCTCGCTTTCGGCATAGGCGCGCGGGATGTTGAGATCGCCCTTGAGGCGATACTCGGCGGGAATGGCGGCGAACAGGTCGTCAATCGATTTCGCGCCGATCTCGCGCAACATGACTTCGCGATCGGACTGCGATTTAGGAAGATAGCGCATGGGTACCTGTAACTTTCCTGGGCGAAATTATGAATAATGAAGTTTCTTCGGTTCGGCGGGAGACACACGCTTCGGCTAAATGTTCATCAGCTACAAATCAAGTCCCGTCCTCGAGGACGAAAGAGCTTCAGCCCAGCGCCTTAGCGCTGGGAAACTTATGAATGTACTCCGAGTCGCGTAGGGACGGCACGAAACGAACATCCGCGTCGACTCGCCTCAGTGCCCGCCTTCTTCGGCGACGAATTTCTCGTAATCGGCGGCCGACAACAACTGGTTCGCCTCGTTCGGATCCTTCAGCGTGACCTTGATCATCCAGGTCTTGTTGGCGTCTTTATTGACCTGCTCGGGCGCGGTGTTCAGAGCTTCATTCACTTCCGTTACCGTGCCCGACACCGGGGCAAACAAATCAGACACTGCCTTCACCGATTCCACCGATCCGAAGGTCTTGCCGGCGGCGATCTCCGAGCCTACTTTCGGCAGCTCGACAAAGACGATATCGCCCAGCGAGTTTTGCGCGTAATCCGTAATGCCGATGGTGCCGGTCTTGCCTTCTACCTTCAGCCACTCATGTTCCTTGGTGTACTTATAGTCCGCGGGATAAGCCATAATGACTGCCTCCTCAGCACCGAGCGTCTGCGTCGGCGAGAATTACGTACGAGTTCAGTATCTCTATTTTTGAGCGAATCTTTCCGCAACTTCCATTCCGTCTGCCGCCAGCCTTGACCGGAGAACAACAAACTAGAAACCCATGGTGTCGTCCGCCGAAGGTCCATAAATCGCCGGAACCTTTTCTTCGTTCATACGCAGGTATACGCCGAGCTGCGCCCGGTGATGCACGATGTGGTTGAGAAACATTTCGCGGTACGCCAGGAAACGCGAGCCGGCGAAAATGCTCTTGCCCTGCATCGTAAGCTTCCAGTTATCGTTCCACGCATCATCGGGAATTGCGGCCAGTGCCTTACGCGTCTGCGCCGCACCTTCCTCCAGAACCTTGACCAATTGGGCGGCCGACTCAAACGGTACGGGCTTGAAATTGGCCGTGGCAAAATCCAACTCGGGAGTCGTTAAGATGGTGAGGCCAAAAGCGGGCAGTTGGGCTACATGAGGCGCCAGCTTACGCAGCGGCATCGACCTGGGATGCGGCGCGAAGTCCGGCTTGCCGGCCGGAACTCGCTCCAGCGTAGCGCGCGTGTTTTTGATTTCTACATCGAATTCCGGCAATAACAATTCGCTGATCGCCACCGCTCCTCCACGTGTCTTAAGCCTGTTTCTTTGGACGCTTGTAAAACGGCGTTGGAACCACTTTGCATTTGACCGGAAGCGATCCGGCACTGGACTGTAACCTCGTTGCCGATCGCCGACTGCTCAACCGGCACATACGCCAGCGCGATGTTCTTCTTCAGAAACGGCGCATACGAACCGCTGGTGACATAGCCAATCTCGTTGCAGCTCGAGATCCGACACTTTATAGCCGTCACGCGGAATCCCGCGATCCACCGACTCCAGCCCAACCAGCGTGCGCTTGATTCCCGTCAGCCTTTGCTTTATCCAACGCATCGCGCCCGATGAACTCGCCCTTTTCCATCTTCAGGAAGCGATCCAGCCCGGCTTCCCAAACGTTGATCGTGTCCGATATCTCGTGCCCGTAGAGCGGCAGCTTCCCTTCCAGGCGCAGCGTATTGCGCGCGCCCAGTCCGCAGGGCACGATGCCGAATTCCTTGCCCGCTTCCAGCACTTCGTTCCACACCCGGGCGCTGGTCGCCTCGTCGGTGGGAACATAAATTTCGAAGCCGTCTTCAGCGGTGTAGCCGGTGCGCGCGATCAGGATGTTCGGTAATCCGCAAACCGTGCCATGCGTGAACCAATAGAACTTCACCTTCGACAGATCGGCGTCCGTCAGCTTCTGCAGGGTGTCGACGCCCTTCGGTCCCTGAATGGCGATCTGGGTGAAGTTGTCGCTCAGGTTCTCAACTTTGCAATCGAACTGCTTCGTATTGTCGGTGACCCAGTTGACGTCTTTCTCGCGGGTGCCGGCATTGATCACCAGCATGTAATCTTCTTCGCCCATGCGATGCACGATGACGTCGTCGACGAACGTGCCCTGCGGGATACAGCATGGCCGAGTAGCGGCATTGGCCGATACCCATGCCCGCAGCGTCGTTCATGGTGATGTGCTGCACCGCCTCCAGCGCCTGCGGGCCCGAGATGCGGATGTCGCCCATGTGGCTGACATCGAAAATGCCCACCCCGTTGCGAACCGCCAGATGCTCTTTCATCAGGCCGCCGACGGAGGGATATTCCACCGGCATGTCCCAGCCGTTGAAGTCGACCATTTTCGCGCCCATCTGGCGATGGACGGCATTCAAGGCAGTCTTGCGAATGGGGTGGCCACCTGGGTCTCAGAAGACAAGCCGGAATCCTTTGGCGCACTGACCACCCCAGAGTCGCAAAGACGGCGTCTCTGGGGACCCCGGGGGATGGCGCGCGGTTGAGGTTGGTGTAACTAAGTACGGTACCATGCGCGTTTTTCGCGGTCAACGGAGCGGAAACCTGGGTAGTGTCTCAGTTTAACTGTCATCCTGAGCACGCCTGTTTTGCGCAGCGAAGGATCTGGGCGGGCCGATTCGCGCCGACGCGCGCAAGGCACGCATCTAAACTCAAACTGACCCACTACCGAAACTGAGCCAGCGGCAGCCTTGAACGTCCAGTACTCGGCAGCTGAAGTCCAGTCCCGTCCAAAATTTAAACAGTTACGAAAGTACAAGTCCCTCCCAATCTGGCATTGGCCTTTCGTGCTGGCTTAATGCGTAGATCACAGACCACGCCATCCCGCCTTTTTCAAGATAAATAGCAGCTACTGTGAGGCCAACATTCCCCAATGCGAACCAGACCCCTTTTGGTTTTGTGCGCCCGTTTAAGTGTTGTTTATCGCTTGCAATTTTGCGCCGTAATTTTCGTTGCGTTGATGCTAGCGCCAGCACTACTGCACGCGCAGGATGGATCCACGTCGCTGCAAGGCGTCATCGAGGATGCCAGCGGCGCGCGCGTGGGCTCGGCCGTCATTACCGTATCCGATCCCGGCAGAGGCTTTCGCCTGCAGGCAGTCGCAGATGCGCAAGGCGCTTTCATCTTTGGCATGTTGCCGCCCGGCCGCTACGACGTGAGCGCCTCTGCGCCGGGTATGGCGACCAAGACCAGTCGCGGAGTGGAACTGCTGGTCGGCGGAGTTTCAGTGGTGCAACTGCGACTGGCTCCGGACGTCCCTGTTCAGACTGTTACGGTTACCGCAAAACCTATCGCCATCGAAACCCATAGCATCGGACTTTCGGATGTTGTTGCACAGCAGTCAATTCAAGGCCTGCCCCTGAACGGACGTCGCTTCACCGATCTCGCCTTGCTCTCCTCGGCCGTGGTCCAGGATCCGCGAGGCCTGACTTCCGACTCCAACGGCGATCTGTCGTTCGGCGGAATCCGCGGATTCTCCAACAACTTTCAGATCGACGGCACCGACGACAACAATTCGTTTTATGCCCAAGCCAACGGGCGCTATCGGGCGCCTTATCAGTTCAGCAACGAAGTCATCAAAGAGTTTCGCGTTTCGTCCAACTCCTACAGTGCGGAGCAGGGACGGGCAGGCGGCGCGGTGTTCAATGTGGCCACCAAGTCAGGCACGAATCAATGGCACGGCACCGATTTCTATTATTTGCGCGATCGCGATTTCGACGCGCAACAGGCCTATGCAACCAGCAAGCCTGACGATCGCCAGCAGCAGTTCGGCGCCACGTTGGGTGGACCGATCCGTAAGGACCGCGTCTTCTTCTACGCTGGATTCGACCAGCACTTGCTGACTGTGCCCTCGATGATGCAGTTCGCCAATGGAGCATCGGCGGTAGTCGCTCAGCCAACCGACTACGACTACACGGACCAGGCGCTGGTGATGGCGGCTGCGGCACACCTGAACAGCATGGGCGGAACTTATCCCACCACCATGCAAGGCAACGCCGGGTTCGCCAAGCTGGACTTCACGCTTTCACCCAAACAATTCGCTTTCCTGCGTTTGAGCACTTCGCGCCTGACCGGCGCCAACAACGAGTTCTTCGATCCATCGAGCCCGATTACAGGCTATGCGGAAAGCGCCAATGGCAGCCAGGACGTCCACACCGAAAGCGTGGCCGCGTCGTTGACCAGCGCCTGGACCAACAAACTCGCCACCAACTTGCGGTTGCAGTTTTCCCGAGATTTGCAGTCCGCCACGGCTAATTCTGACCAGCCCTGGACCAAGATCTATGACGTCATTGCCGGATTTGGCGGCTCCAGCACGCTTCCCCAGGACACGCGCGAGCACAAGTTCTTTGCCGGCGAGACACTAAGCTACGAAACCAGCCGGGTGCATTGGAAGTTCGGCGGCGACTTCATACAGGCCTGGATCTACAACTATTACCCCTATCTGTTCGGCGGCGAGTATTACTTCGACGACGTCAAGGTAAATCCGTGGACGTTTGCTCCCATGGAGTACGGCGAGCCGCTAACCCCACTGCAGGCTTACGCCCACGATGTCCCGCGCTATTACATGCAGGACTTCGGGAACCCGGTTTCGCATCCCAACTCGCGCTTGTATTCCGCTTTCACGCAAAGCACGATTCGCGTCACCCGCAACTTCACCCTGAACGCCGGGCTTCGCTATGACTTGCAAACCTTCGAGCCCGGCAAACTGGTGACGAATCCGCTGTACGCGCCTTCGGGAAAAATCCCCACCGACCTCAACAATTTCGCGCCCCGGCTGGGCTTCGCCTACTCACTGGGCGGAAATCGTTCGCTGGTGATTCGAGGCGGGGCCGGCGTGTTCTACATGCCTATTCCCGCAATGTATGCGTCGCAAGTCGCTACCGACAACGGCATCCAGCAAAGCCAGCTTTTTCTGAATTTGATGATTCCGGCGCAAGCGGACTTGTTTCCCACCTATCCCAATCCGCTGGTTAACTGCCCGCGGGGCACAGCGATCTGCAATCCTCCGGCGTCGCTGGCGGGTTTAGTGACGACGCAGATCTCGGCCTTCGCGCCCAACTTCCAGACACCCTACACGGAACAGGCGAATCTCACTATGCAGCGGGAATTCGGACGCAACATCGTCGCTACGGTCAGCTACGAATACGTCCACGGTCTGCATCTCATACGTTCACTCGACGTGAACCTTCCGGCACCAGCCATCACCGCCTATCCGGTCTATAACGATATCGGCTCCGTATTACTGGGAATGTATGACGTTGCCTCCTTTACCACCACCCAGACGACGCAATCGGTAACTTGTCCCTATCCACCTTGCATCAATCAGATACAGCGACCCGATCCGCAATTGGGAGCCATCAACTCCTTCGAATCGCAATCGAGCAGCATTTACAACGGCATGACCGTGTCGGTGAAGCGGCAGATGAGTCATGGAATGTACTTCCAGGTGGGCTACACGCTGGCCAAAGCCATCGACGACGGACAGGACGCCCTGATAGTCGGGCGCTCGGGAAATGTGCAGGACTCCTATGCCACTTCCCTGGAGCGGGGCCCCAGCGTTAACGACCAGCGCAATCGTTTTGTGGCGGCGTGGGTGGCCGAGCCCAAGTTCAATCTCTCCGGCGCATCTGTCAACCGGCTGATCAACAACTGGAAGCTGTCCAGCGTTATGACCGCAGGTTCTGGACGTCCCATCAACGCGACGATTGCGGGTGACCCCAACGGTGACGGCAACATCTACAACGATCGCCTGCCCGGTTACGGAAGAAACGCCTTCATTGGTCCGGACTACTTCAGTACCGACATGAGAGTTACCCGAAGCGTGCGTTGCGGCGAGCGCGTCGTGCTCAATTTTATTGTCGAGTCGTTCAACCTTTTCAATCGAACCAACGCCCGGGTGCAGATCAGCGATGATGGCTTCTACAATTCCGCCGGACAGTTTGTCGCCTACTCTACTACTGTCAAAGGAACAAAATATCCGGGCGAGTTTCTGATGAATTCGCAGTTCTTGACAGCTACCAATGCCTATGCACCACGGCAAGTGCAGTTGTCGCTAAGACTTAGTTTTTAATGGGGATAATTCCGCAATGCCTACGTTAGTGCTACTCTAGTATGGGTCTTAAGTTCGCGGCAAAGCCATCACTCTTTCCTTGACTTAAGCCTGTAACATAGGGATAACTACTAGAGTCCATTTGGGACGAGTTTGGGGGTGTTTCCCGTTTGGCGGAAGTTCGCATTCAAGAGGGCGAATCATTAGAGAATGCCCTGCGTCGTTTTAAGCGCAAAGTCCAGCAAGAGGACATCATCAAGGAAGTGAAGCGTCACTCCTTCTACCTCAAGCCGGGCGAAAAAAAGCGAGTAAAAGAAGCGCTGGCCCGCAAGCGCAGCCGAAAGAAGGCTCGGAAAGAGCAGGACTAATTCATCGCTGGGCCGCCGCTCTGAGGGCGGCCCTTGCTTTTCCATCCTAGTTGGAGAGTTCATCCGTCGTACCGCAGTCTTATCAGTAATGCCAGGCCTTTGGGCATGGTGGGCCGAACCCAGGGAGATGTACCTGAGCAATGGAAATTTGTGGCTGCCGGTTTGCACGCTCAGTCCGGTGCTTCCGGGCAGCCGCAATTTGACCCCGTCCAGGGCTTGGGAGTCGCGGGCTGAAGGGAGCAACTCTCCATGGAATTCCAGGATAAGGTTTTAAAGTGTATCGACTGCGGAGCGGACTTCGTTTTTACGGCCGGGGAACAATTGTTCTTCCACGATAAACAGTTCAAGAACGAACCCAAACGTTGCAAGGTCTGCAAGTCTAAACGTGCTTCCACTCTGGGAACGACCGCGCCAGGTGGTACCTACTCCAAAGTAGAAACCCGCACCAGTTGTTCCGGTTGTGGAAAGGAGACCACCGTACCCTTCAAACCTACGCAGGGCCGGCCGGTCTTCTGTCGGGAGTGCTTCCAGCAACGCCGAACCAGCGCTGCCACTGCCTGACCCATCGCATTTTCAGTCATCCTATAGCGCCAGCTACCTCCGTGCCGCGGACGCAAAGGATGTTGTGTGTCTTCAGGGCAATCGGTTCGGTTCTTTGGCAGGGCGACATGCGTATCTGTTTCCAACTCCTGGCAGCATTTCTGGTACTGACGGCACAAGTCTGGCCCGCCGCAGGCGAGAACACGGTTTTTAAGAGTATTTCCTGGAGTCCTCAGCAACTAGAGACGGGATCGCCTTGCCTGTTCAAGCTTGAAGTCGAAGGTTCGCCCTCGGCCGTGCACGGCAAATGGATGGATCACCAGATCGTATTCTTCCCCGGCGCTCCTCACGTCTGGTATGGCTTGGCGGGCGTCGACGTCGAGGCCAAGGCTGGAAAATACAATCTTGAACTGGAGGCGTCTCTGCCGGACGGACGACTCATTCACGAGGAACGAGCCGTGCTGGTCGAGCCTGCAAAATACAAAACTGAAACCCTTCGCGTGCCCCAGCGCTACGTGCAGCCCGACGCCGAGACCCTTCGGCGCATCGACGCCGATAAAGAGATCAAGAAGGCCGCCTTCGCGCACGAAATTGCAGAGCCGGAGTGGTCAGGCAAGTTTGCGCCTCCCATCGACACAACTGTGTCCGAAGGCTTCGGGACGCGCCGCACCTTCAACGGCAAGCTTGCCAGCATTCACCGCGGCTTGGATTACCATGCCAAGCCCGGGTCGCCGATAACCGCCTCCAATTCCGGAGAGGTGGTGCTGGCCCGCGAACTTTTCTATGAGGGGAACTGCGTCATCATCGACCACGGGCAACAGTTCATGACGCTCTACATGCACCTGTCCCGGCTGGATGTACACGAAGGCGACAAGGTCGAGAAGGGGCAGCAGATCGGACTTAGCGGAGCCACCGGTCGCGCCACCGGCCCGCATCTTCACATGGCCGTGCGCTGGCAAGGAGCCTATCTTGATCCCACGCTGCTTTGGACCTTGCCACTTCCCAACCTGCCTTCGGCGCTGTCTTCCACGCGCAGCGCTCAGTAGACACGAAGCCGCGCCGTTGCCTGACTGCTGGCGAACAAGTTTTGGATTTCCAGATTCCGCGGTCGCTAGTCGGCAGCTTTGCCTGCAACGCGGCGTTCGGGCTTTGCAGTTGCCGGATTGACGGCTTTGGCTGCGGCTGCCTTCCCTAACTTCTGCGAAAGCATTTTGTGGTCCTGATGGGTTATCAGAAGCGCTTCCAGTTGGCGAAGCAGTTCTGGAGTGTTCACTGGCTTTACCAGCAGGGAATGCGCTCCATTGTCCTTCCACTCACTGCCCAGCGTGGGATAAGCGGTCAGCAGGGCCGTCGCCGGATTGTAGGGTTGCTGGCGGGCAGCGCGAATCACGTCATAGCCGGATTTTTCGTTCTCCATGCGCATGTCGGTGATGACCATCTCGAAGACGCCGTTTTTCAATTTGTGCTGCGCTTCCTTGGCCGAGGCGGCGGTTTCTACTTCGAAACCGTTCATTTCCAGAATTGCGCGAAGCGTAAGCAGGATTGCCAATTCGTCATCAACCAGAAGGATGCGGCGTTTCATTGGTAGCTCCAGGTTTTATTCAGTGGCAACTAAGCGGCTTGGTTAGATGCGGAGGTTGCCCGCTTTGTTGCCGTGCGATTCTAAAATCCGCTTGCGCTGCTTATTTTGCGGCGATCCGCAGATCCTAAACGGCTGAGCGCGCAAGACGGGTCCACATCTCTGCTCAGTATAATAGCTTTGTGGCGTCCTATCTTACATATCATTTGGAGAACTTCGGGTGCCGCGCCACCCAGGCGGACGGCGCAACCATTGAGCGCCAACTGCTCGATCGCGGGTTGCAACGCAGCCGAGTACGCCGGCGACGCCGAAGTCGTGATCCTGAATACCTGCACGGTCACCGCATCTGCCGATCAGGACGCCCGCGCCGCCATTCGCCGCATTCATCGCGAAAATCCGCAAGCCAGGATTCTGGTAACCGGCTGCTACGCGCAGCGCGCTCCGGAGGAACTGTCGGCGCTGCCGGGAGTCAGCCTGGTTGTCGGCAATTCGCACAAGCACGAACTGGCAAACTTCGTTTCACCCTTGATTCGCAACACAAGCTTCGTCCCGCTCACCGAGGTTGGCAGCGGCGCTGCCTGCAACGTCATCGTGGGTGACATCTTCGCCCATACCGAACTGATGGCCGCGCCCGTTTTCGAGAGCGGATCGTTCGAGAAGACGCGTCCCAACCTGAAAGTGCAGGACGGCTGCAATAACCGCTGCTCGTTCTGCATTATTCCTTACGTGCGCGGCAAGAGCCGCTCGCTGAAACTGGAGCAGGTGCTGCGCGAGGTGGATGGCCTGGTCGCCGGCGGCTATCGCGAGATCGTGCTGTCGGGAATCAATCTGGGCCGCTGGGGACGCGAGCTTACCCCGCGGACGAGTTTCGCGAACATGCTGCGGACGATCCTCGATCAGACAGCCATCGAGAAAATTCGCATCAGCTCGGTCGAGCCGATGGACTGGACCAATGAGGTGATCGAGTTGGTCGCATCGTCACCGCGTATCTGCAAGCACGCCCACGTGCCCCTGCAATCGGGTAGCGACAAGATTCTGCGCAAGATGCATCGCAAGTATCGCCCGTGGCATTATGCCGATCGCATCGAGCGCATCCGCCGCGCCATGCCTGACGCCGCCATCGGCGCCGATGTGATGGTCGGCTTCCCCGGCGAAAGCGACGACGACTTCGAGCAGACGCGCGCGTTCATCGAGCGCCTGCCGTTCACCTATCTGCACGTCTTCACCTACTCGTCGCGGCCGGGAACGCCGTCAGCCGAAATGCCGGATCAGGTTCCGGTGCAAGTAGCGCGCGAACGCAATCGCGTGCTGCGCGAGTTGATTGCCGGGAAGAAGCGCGCGTTCATGGAGTCGTTCGTCGGGTCGCGAGGTAGAAGCGATCACGCTGACGCACTTACGATGGCGAGTTCACGGAAGCGTTGACCGACAACTATCTGAAGTTGCATGTGCCCGGCCAGCACAGCTCGAATCGAGCTGAGTCAGATTGCCGGTCAATGGCGCGCGAGTAGATGCTCTAGTCGCGTCGCAAAGGACCGCATAGCCTGAGATGTCATCCTGACAGTGTGTCATCCCGACCAAGGCCTTTAGTCCGCATCGAGGGACCTGCTGTTCGCCTGTAGCGTGACGATGCGCAGGACACAAAGCAGGTCCCTCGACTTCGCTCGGGATGACACAATAAGTAAGTCGTGATCGGCACGACTAGAAGTCGTGCCCTGATACAAACACTCACCCGGGTCATCATTGAGATGAGCCGACACGGCCCCGTGTCCTACGGCTGAGAAGCTGCCCGTCCTCATGCTATACTTTTCACAGCATTGCAGTTACTGCGGAGGACTGTATCGACAAACGTTTTATCCGCACGAATGAACGCATTCGTGTCCGTGAAGTTCGCGTAATCGACGACGAGGGCAACCAGCTGGGGATTATGACGCCCTTCGATGCCCTGAAGATTGCCCGCGAAAAAACTCTCGACCTGGTAGAAGTCTCGCCCACCGCTCAACCTCCTGTTTGCCGCATCATGGACTACGGGAAATACCTGTACCAACAGGAAAAGCGCGAGCGCGAAGCCAAGAAGCACCAGCACCAGATCGTGGTCAAGGAAGTGAAGTTCCGCATCAATGTGGACGATCACGACTACGACACCAAGAAGAACCATGTGCTGCGCTTCCTCGCCGAAGGCGACAAGGTGAAGGCCACCATCTTTTTCCGTGGACGCGAGATGACGCGTCAGAGCCTGGGACGCGGAATATCTGGATCGGCTGATTCAGGATTTGGGCGACAAGGCGATCGTGGAGTTCCGGCCGCGGCAGGAAGGCAACACCCTGCACTTGATCCTGGCGCCGCCGAAGGTGCAAGCTCCGGCCAAGCCGCCCAAGGAAGCGAAGCCGCAGACTCCGAAGCCGGAGAAAGCTGCCGCTGCACCGCCAGGGCCACCGTCGCCGCAACCGCAGTAGCGTTCGCTTACGGGTGGCCCAATCTGCAGTTTGTATGTTGTAATAGAAAGATCACTATGCCGAAGCTTAAGACACATAGCGGAGCGGCGAAGCGCTTCCATAAGACAGGTAGTGGCAAGATCAAGCGCGGTCACGCGTTCAAGCGCCACATCCTGACTTCGAAGGCAACCAAGCGCAAACGCCAGCTCGATCGAGATACGATTCTGGACAAGGCGGATCAGAAGAAAATTGCCCGCATGATCCCTTACTAGAATTAAGTAATTGCCGCATGGTGCGGCACCCGGCGCGAATCACCAGATTGTGACGGGAAACAGCGTGTGAAGAGGTATTTCCGGCCCCTCATTCCGGTAGTCCAGGGCCCAACGAGTGCCGTTTTTGCGACATGTCGGGTGGTTGAGCGTGGTCAACTTCTTACCTCCAGCCGCTTAGCGATTTGAAAAAGGAGCAGCAATGCCTCGCGTAAAACGTGGAACCAAGCGCCGCGCCCGCCGCAAAAAGATACTTGAGCGCGCCAGTGGCTATTACTTAACAAAATCAAAACTCTACCGCTCGGCGAAAGAGTCGGTCGAGCGCGGGCTGAAGTTCGCCTACAGCGGCCGCAAGCAGAAGAAGCGCCAGTACCGCTCCATCTGGATTGTGCGCATCGGCGCTGCCGCCAAGCTGAACGGCCTCAGCTACAGCGTATTCATCAACGGCCTGAAGAAGGCTGGCATCGAGTTGGACCGCAAGATCCTTGCCGATCTGGCGGTGACCGATCCCTCTGGGTTTACGGCGTTGTGCAAGCAGGCGCAAGCCGCAGTGGCATAATCCGCCCATCCCAGAAACATTGCAGTGACTTCCGATGGGCGGCCTCAGTGGCCGCCCGTTGTGTTTGCGGATAAGGATTATTCACCACGGAGGCACAGAGCACACAGAGAAGAAGGAGAAACGGAGATCAATCCGGAGTTTTTCTTGCCTCAAGATAACGTGGTTGAACCGTTTCGGAACATTGGTTTTTCGGACATGCCTTCTTAATGCTCTCCTCAGTGCACTCGCTTGAACTCAGTCCCGCGAAGCGGGACGAATGAGCTAGCCCAGCGCTTCAGCGCTGGGTAGGCGGCGATTTTGAGATTGAGCCCCTTCAGGGGCGGCACAGATTTTCGTCGTTGTGAACCGCAGATCCCTCCGCTCGGGCTGAAGCCGTCGGTCGGGATGACAAAGAGATCATGTACACCGTCCCCAAACTCGAAGACTACTCGCCAGAAGCGCTGGACCGCGCTGTCTCGGATCTCTTCGCCGCGCTCACTGGTGAAATCGCCGCTCTTCAGGACGAATCCGATTGGAAAACGTTTCGCGATCGCTGGCTGGCGCGCAAGAACGGCGTCCTTACCCAGGTCAACGACACCTGGCTGAAAGCCGCGCCGGGCCCGGCGAAACGCGAGGTCGGCCAGCGTGTCAATGAACTAAAAGCTCGCGTCGAATCTGCCATCGAAGCGGCGCACGGCAAGATTCACGCTTCGTCCAGCGACGCGAAGCTCTCCGCCGACCGTCTTGACATCACTTTGCCAGGCATTCAGCGCCCCATCGGCGTCAAGCATCCCGTGCTGCGGGTGATGGACGAGATCGTCGCGGTCTTCAAAGCGATGGGCTACTCCGTCGGCGAAGGGCCCGAGGTCGAGACCGACTACTACAACTTCGAGTCGCTGAACTTTCCGCCGAATCATCCGGCGCGCGACACCCAGGACACATTGTTCATCGCGGGCCAGGAGAGCAAGCCCGCGCGCGATCGCCTGCTGCTGCGCACTCACACTTCTCCGGTGCAGATTCGCACCATGGAGAAGCAGCCGCCTCCGGTGCGCATCGTCATCCCCGGCAAGGTGCATCGCAACGATCCGCTGGACGCAACCCACTCGCCGGTCTTCCATCAGGTCGAAGGGCTGGCTGTCGACACCAACATCACGTTTTGCGATTTGAAGGGCACGCTCGACCACGCGATGAAGGCACTGTTCGGCTCGTCGGTGAAGACGCGCTTCTATCCGTCGTTCTTCCCCTTCACCGAACCTAGCGCCGACATGCAGGTGAGCTGCATTTTCTGCGGCGGCAAGGGCTGCCGAAAGTGCAAGAACAGCGGCTGGATCGAGCTGCTGGGCTGCGGCATGGTCGACCCGAACGTTTTCGACTTCGTGAAGCAGAACGGCTACGACTCATCGAAGATGTCGGGCTTCGCCTTCGGCATGGGCGTGGAGCGCATCGCGATTTTGAAATACGAGGTGGAAGAAATTCAGTTGTTCTATGAGGGCGACGTGCGGTTTCTGGAGCAGTTCGCATGAATGGGTTGCGACCAAGAATCGCGCATCCGGTCGATGTTATTGGCTCGAACGGTATGGTTCTTACACAAGATCAACGTGAGGTCTACGGAGACGCCCCCGATCCGTTGCGCGCGCACGTTCCTCCGTACCGCAATCAAACCAGCGCCGCAGAGCTTAGCCCAGCGCTTCAGCGCTGGGTAGCGGCTCTTATAGATTCGACTGCCGTAAGTACGACAGGCTTTTCGTGTGCCGTCCCTACGGGACTCAGGTTTGTTATGGACCCTGACCCAGCGCTGAAGCGCTGGGCTAAGCTCTTTCGTCCCGCAAGCGGGACTGCTTCCTTCCCGGTCTCCCGCATACGGCCTCGGAGTTCGCATGAGAATTCTTCCCGCATGGCTGCGTGAGTTCGTCAACATCACGGCCGATGATCGCCAACTCGCCGAAGATCTGACTTCGGCCGGAATTGCGGTGGAGTCTGTCCAGGAAGAGAACGGCGCGACCGTCTACGAGATGGACCTCACCACCAACCGCGTCGACGCCATGAACCACTACGGCGTAGCTCGCGAGGCCTCGGCCGTCTACGATGTCGAGCTGAAGAAAATTGAGCCGAAGCTAGTGGGGAGAACAGCAGGTCCCTCCGCTCCGGCGACCAAGACCGGGTCGCCTCCGGTCGGGATGACACCTGATGAGGGACGCGCGCCCGCGGCCTCCCGCAGTGCGACTGATTTGTTCCCCATCGTCATCGAAGACGCGCAAGGTTGCGCGCGATATACCGCCCGTGTTCTGCGCAACGTGAAAATTGGGCCGTCACCGAAGCATATCGCCACTCGCCTGGAACTCCTGGGCTCGCGCTCGATCAACAATGCCGCCGATGCTACCAATTACGCGCTGAACGAACTTGGCCATCCCACTCACGTCTTCGATCTCGATCTACTGGAAGGCGGCACGATTATCGTGCGGCGAGCCCGCGCAGGGGAAATACTGAAGACGCTCGACGGCGTCGATCGCAAACTCACCACCGACGATCTTGTGATCGCCGACGCGGAGAAGCCGGTTGCGCTGGCGGGCGTCATGGGTGGTTTCGATTCGATGATTACTGAGCGGACGAAGAACGTGCTGATCGAGTCGGCCTGGTTCGATCCGGCGACGGTTCGCGCCATGGCCAAGCGTCACGGCATGCACACAGATGCCTCGCATCGTTTCGAACGCGGCGCCGATTGGGGTATCACGCCCCTGGCTTGCGATCGCGTGGCAGAGCTGATCCTGCAAAGCGCCAGCGGCGAACTGCACGCCGGGCAGATCGATGCCATTGGGCGCGAACTCAAGCGCGCACCGATCGCGCTACATCGCTCGGAGGTGAAGCGTAACCTCGGCATCGATATTTCCCAGGACGAGATCGAGCGGATACTGCGTCGGCTGGGATTCGGTGTTGCAGCGGCGGATTTCTCAGCGGCTGGCGGCGAAAAAGCAGGCCCCTCGACTCCGCTTCGCTCCGCTCGGGATGACAATTCGTACAAGGCAGCTGCGGCCCCGGCTCGGGATGACAAATCATATAAGGAAGTTGCGACACTCGCTCGGGCTGACAATGGTCACAACGGAGGCTGGATCGATTTCGCCGTCCAGATTCCTACCTGGCGCCTCGATATCGACCGCGAGATCGACCTGCTGGAAGAGTTGGCGCGCATCTACGGGTACAACCGGTTTCCCAATACCCTGCCGCCATTCGTCGGGGCAGTGGTCGCACTACCGGATGAAGCAAAGAACGCGAAGGCGCGCGAAACCATGCTGGCGCTGGGATATGACGAGTCGATTTCGATCACCTTCATCCCGGAACAAGACGCGAAGATCTTCGGTGGAGGCGAACCGCTGGCCCTCGCCAACCCCTTGAGCGACGAGGCCGGCTACATGCGAACCTCGCTGCTGCCCGGCCTGCTCAACATGGTGAGCTATAACCTCAATCGTGGAACCAGCAACGTGCGGCTGTTCGAGGCGGGCCAAATCTTCGAAAAGGTAGGCGACCGGCATGACGAGCGGCGGCATCTCGGCTTCGTCGCTACCGGCGAGGCTTTTGCGAAGAGTGTGCACTCCGCAGCCCAACCCTACACCTTCTTCCACATGAAGGGTGATATCGAAGAGCTGTTGTCCGCCTTTCAGCATCAGTCTCTGTACTTCGACGCCCAGACTCCGGAGTACTTCCATCCTGGCCGGTCAGCCCGAGTGGTGATGGATGGCGAAACGGTGGCACGCTTCGGACAATTGCACCCCGAGCTGGCGGCCGCCCGCAAATTGCGCCAGGAAGTGTACGTGGCCGAGATCATGCTGGATCGCCTCTACCGGCATGGCCTGCGCGAGCCGCGCTACCAGCGCATCTCAAAATTTCCGGCGGTTGGGCGAGATTTCTCCTTCTCGTTCAGCGATGCAGTCACCTTTGAAGGTATTACTTCGGCCATCGCCGAACTACGTCTCAGCGAATTGCGGAATTTTGTTCCAGCGGAAATCTATCGTGGCGAGAAGGTTGGCGCGGGCAAGTACTCCGTGCTTCTACACGCCGAATTCCAGTCGAACGAACGCACCCTGCGTGATGACGAGGTGGCGCAGTGGTCGGCGCAGATCATCGCCAAGCTGGAAGCGCTGGGCGGCGTGCTGCGGGCGCAGTAAAAGCCCTTTACGCCATCCCAAAGTTGTCATCCGAAGCAAAGCGAATATCCGAATTTCGGATTGTCATCACGAGCGCAGCGAGGGATCTGCTTTTCCCTGGCGACGGTGAAAAAGCAGATTCCTCGCGCCAAACCCGGGCGCTCGTAATGACAATTCAGAGAGCACAGGCGCTGACGACATTCGGACAGTCGGCCTCGTAATTACAATTCAGACAGCAAGG
The DNA here is from genome assembly GCA_963833305.1 of uncultured Acidobacteriaceae bacterium. Lineage (GTDB taxonomy): Bacteria > Acidobacteriota > Terriglobia > Terriglobales > Acidobacteriaceae > Bog-257. Next base: position 116,555 of record CAWHXN010000008.1, read on the forward strand.
CAGAACGAGCTTAGGAAGCGATGGGCTTATCGAAGCTTCGTTTCGCTCACGGCTGTGATCCTTGCGCCCAATAGCTGCTGCGAGCCAGCACAGTCGCGTCTGCGGGCTCTTTCAGGCGCACCGTCAGGCGGTGCAGTCCGGGATGCGGCTGGCTAGGCTGAAAACTGAGCAGATAGCGGCTGTGCACGTGATTGTCGAAGTCGGTCATGCGGGCGTCGAAGCCCTTGGCCGAATCGAACATCTGGTATTCTCCACCGCTCAGTGACGCAATCGCCTTGGCGGTATTCTTGCGCATGGCCTGCGCCGCCAATACAAGCGGAGCCAGCAGGTCCGGGCCTTCGTGGACCTCAGTTTGTTCAGGATGCAGGTCGGGATTGTTGTTGCCGCGTAGCGTGTCGAGCACGTTTGACTTAGCCGGCGAGAAGGCCAGCGTGTAAACCACGATATTACTGTTGCCGATCGCCTTGATGACGTCGTCGATGGTCGCTGAGTGGCTGCCGTGATCGCGAGTTTCGCTGATCAGCAGCAGCACGCGCTTGCGATTCTTTGGCACCCCGTCGAGCAGCTTCACGGAATAGTTCACGGCGTCGAGAATCGCGGCGCCGCCATCGCCCGCCTGCAGGCCCTCCAGATCTCTGGTGACGGCGTTCTCATTGCCCGTGAAATTTTCGATGGCGTGCACCTGGCTGTCGAAGGCCACAATGGCGACCTTGGTTTCGGGCTGGGCCAGCAACGGCTGCAGCATCAATCCCAGTCCATGCATGCGTGGCAGTTCGAAGTCGGCGCGCCGCCCGCATTGCACGGCGACCACCAGCGACACCGGCTCGGACTCCGCCGCTTCGTCCAGATGGACGGTCTGGACGACGCCGTTATCTTCGATGATGAAGTCCTTGGCCTGCAGCCCGTAAACAATCTCACCAGTCTTGTCGCGCACCAGGGCGGGCACCAGCACGACGTTCGATTGGGTGCGAAAGGTCGGCTCCTCCTGGGCGTTTACCGGTACAGACAGCGCCACCAGCCCGAAAAGCAACGCAAATGCGAACGCGTCGGGATTTTGTTGAATTCAGTGTCTTCAAATTGGCTTCCAGCACGAAACAAACCCTGCCTAGCAGTTTAGTTGCTCTCTCCAACTCATGCCGGCGAACGGGAAAAGCGCGTTACCGGGGGCGGAACGACGCAACCTGAAGCCTTCTGCACCGCCGACGTTGCACATTCAGGTTCGCCGCCGATAAATGGGAACGGAATCGCACGTTGCCCGCTTCACAGGCAATCTTCATGCGATATACTGCCCTCATAACGGCAATAAAATTACGAGAGCCACGGAACACTATGCCAGCAAATGCAGTTGAAGCAGCTTCCTCCTCTAGCACTACAGATTTCAGGCCCCTAGAAGAAAAAATCCTGCGCACCATCGAGCTTTTGAAGTCGGCGCGCGAAGCCCGGGCGGCTGCCGAGCGCGATGTCACCCGGTTGCGCGAGCAGCTCAACGAGCGCGAAGAAGAAGTCGAAACCATGCGCCAGGAACTGGTCAGCTTGCGCCGCGAGCGCGAAGAGGTACGTACCAGAGTAGAAAAGATGCTGGGGCAAATTGAGTCTTTGGCGCTGGAAGAATCAGCGGGATAATTGAAGGCAGGGCCAAGGGATTAGTGGCTAGGGATTAAAGGGTCGTTCGACAGGCGATTTTCTAGCCCCTAGCCCCTGACCACGAACCCCTGCAACGGGAGGCTAGCTTGAGTCAGTCGAACGGGAACGGCAGCGGCAACGTCCGGGTAGAAATCTACGACCAGACCTATCATCTGCGGGGCTCCGATCCCGAGTACATCGCGCAACTGGCGGAGTACGTGGACAACAAGATGCGGCTGATTTCGCAGCAGGCGGCAACGGTCGATTCGCTGCGAGTTGCGGTGCTGGCCGCTCTGAATATCGCCGACGAACTGCACGTGCTGAAGCGCAAATACGACTGCATCGCCAGCGACTACAACGAGCAGGCCGAGCATCTGGCGGGCGCGCTGGATGAGGTGCTGCAGGACGAGCGGCGCGCGGGATAGCAACGGGGATCACTGCGTAGTGTTTGTTCTTCCGTCGTTTTTGTTGGCTTCCGAACGCGCGATTTTCGATTCGGCTGAATTTCAACGGTTTCCTCTGTGATTGGAGTATTGCCTCAGGTGCTCAGTGTCACCTACAGAATAAACCCGATGTTCGTCCCCGCCACTTTTATGGGCCCCTCCTTTAGCACGTAATTCGCCAAGTATTTACTCTGCAACTCTTGTCATCCGAACGCCTTTTCCATAGCATCTGTTCATAAAGCCGGCCTGCAAAGTTAGTGTTGGTGGTCACCGTTTTTTGAACCAATGCTCAATGAACAGGGAGCCTGACTCGTATTCGGTTCGGTGTGCAACGTTCCGCCATGCGGAAATGCCTAAAGAGCTGCGGCGGGTTCCCACCGTATAGGACGGGTTCATTGACGGCCCACTGAACACGGCCCCGCGGGTCGGCTTTTTGCTAGCCGCTAGCTTTTAGCTGTTAGCTCTTAGCAAGCAGGGCTTGAACGAAGACGCAGCGGGTATTGTGCAGCGGTTCTGCCCACGAGTTTTGCTCAGAGCTAAAGGCTAAGAGCTAGGAGCCGGCCGCTAACGGCGCTGAAGCCACAGCACGCGTTTTGCATCTAAAATAGAAGCGTGTTTCCCCGTATTATTTCACTTTGGCAGTTTCAGTCTTCCCACCTATGGGCTGATGGCGGCTTTTGGCCTGATTTTTGGCTTGCTGCTCATCGTCAAGCTCGGCCGCGAGCAGGGCCTCGATCCCGACAAGCTTTGGAACCTGGGCATCATCGCCATTCTTTCGGGCATTGTCGGCGCCAAGCTGCTGATGTTCTGTCACCGATCCCGAGCTTCCGGCGAGCATGCCTTCTCGTTTGCGACCTTACAAGCGGGCGGCGTCTGGTCTGGCGGCCTTCTGCTCGCGCTGGTGATGTGCATCTGGTACATGCGGGTTAACAACATGCCGGTACTGCGAACTTGCGATGTCTTTGCCCCCGGCCTGGCGCTGGGACACGCCTTTGGCCGCGTAGGTTGCTTCGCCGCCGGCTGCTGCTATGGCCACGAGACTCATGTGCCGTGGGCTGTGACCTTTCGCAATCCTCTGGCGAACGAAATCGTTGGCACGCCGCTGAACATTCCGCTGCACCCCACCCAGCTTTACGAGATGGTGCTGGAACTGTGCAACTGCCTGTTTCTGGTCTGGCTGATCCGGCGCAAGAAGTTCGAGGGCGAGATCATCGGCACCTACATGATCATCTACGGCATCGGTCGCTACTTCATCGAGTTTTTCCGCGGCGATCCCGGACGCGGCGAGTTCCTCGGCTTCATGAGCGGCACCCAGGCGATTGCGATCGGTCTGGTGATTTTCGGCGGCGTGCTGTGGATGCGGCGCGTAGCCCTGGCTCCGCCGGTAGCGATCAAAGCCACGCGATAACAAAAGACTATTCACCACGGAGGGCACGGAGTTCACGGAGAAATTCAGCGATCGTGGGTCCGCTCGCGCATCATGGAAGCTAGCCTGACGAAGAAATCAGCCGAGGGGAAGCGAACCTGGAGCCCCTTGGACACACTCGCACAAGCGGCCTATTCCCTCTCTTTCTAACCTTCTGGTTCTCCGTGTTCTCCGTGGTGAGCTCTTTCTTGTTGTATGCTCGTCCCGAATGTCTCCTGCGCAATTCCCTGTCGTCATCTCTGTTCCGGCCGAAGCTGCAGGCCAGCGGCTCGATCAGTTTCTAACGACGCAGATTCCCGACATCAGCCGTTCGCGCGTCCAGCAATTGCTGCAGGACGAGAAAGCCCTGGTCGACGGCAAGGCCGCAAAGTCTTCGTACAAATTACGAGGCGGAGAGCAGATCACCATCCTCGGAGATCCTCAGCCTCCGCCGTTGCGAGCGATCGCGGAAGACATTCCTCTCGACGTCGTTTACGAAGATGGTGATTTGGCCGTGATCAACAAGCCGGCTGGCATGATGGTGCATGCCGGGGCGGGCGCGACCGAGGACGAGCGCAATCGCGGCACGCTGGTGAATGCGTTGCTGCATCGCTTCGCCAAGCTGTCGGATGTCGGTGGCGAGCTGCGGCCGGGTATCGTTCATCGCCTCGACAAAGAGACCAGCGGGCTGATCCTTGTCGCCAAGAACGACCTGGCCCATCGCAAGCTGGGCGAGCAATTCTCCAAGCGCGAAATCAAGAAGCGCTACGTGGCATTGGTGCACGGCTGGCCGGCGAAAGACCGGGGAACTATCAGCGCGGCCATCAGTCGCGATTCGGTTCGCCGCATACGAATGACGACTCGCGGCAGCTGCCGGCCGCACCGCCATCACGCATTATGAAGTGCGCGAAAAAATCGCCTCGCCTTATGGAAAGTTCGCGCTGCTCGACGTTCGCATCGAGACCGGGCGCACGCATCAGATCCGGGTACACCTTTCGTCGGAGGGGCATCCGGTGGTGGGAGACACGCTGTATGGCGCGCCCAAGCAATTCAAGCGGACGACGGCGGCCGTTCGCGGTTCGGTGAGGCATAGGAGTGTGGAAGAAGATTCCTCGCCTGCCCTAGAGTCGACAGCAAGTTCCACCACACGGCGGTCAGCTTCCGAAAACGCCTCGCCGGCGCCTTCCGTGCTTGCGCTCAACCGAAACTTTCTGCACGCCGCATCGATTGAGTTCACCCAGCCTCGAACCGGCAAAGCGATCCGCTTCGAGGCTGCTCTACCGGCGGATTTGCTGTGTTTTCTGGAGCAACTGCGGGCTTAACGGCTTAGTGGCCGGACTGAGCGGTGTAGCATCTGTCAACGCGTGCGGAAACGATTTACGCTGACCCACGGCCGCAAGTCTTCATGGCACACGCCAGCACGGTACCCAAAGCCGGTCATTGCGTGGGATTGCGCGGAAACTTGATGTACGGCAGGCGCACATTCTGAATCACAATTTCGTCGGCACGAATTGCGGTTGGCGCTTCGAAACCATGTCCTGAATCCGTGGGGTCCGTGACCGTCATGAGGGCAGCTCCGCCGGCAGTAACGAAGTCATCCTGGTCCACGCCATCGCCGCTGACTCCCAATCCTCCAACCAGCACGCCGTTCCGGTAGAGCGGCACGCTGCCGGGGAAAAAGATGACTCCATTTTGATTGGGATTGGAAGGTTGAGAACCCTGCGTGCAGGCATGGGCCGTGTCGCTGAGATAGAGGTTGAAAAATGGCCCGTCGCCGCTGCCATCAATGCCCGGAGGAAACAGCGGTTGAGCGCCAAAACCGATGGTGCGGTTCGTGACTGCGGTCCCTGCCGGAACGCCCGGTAAATCAGTCGAACCCGGCATGCTATCGGCATAGCCGCCAGGTAAACCGGGCGTGCTGCTGAAGTAGATAACGTTCCTCGCCTTGGCCACAGCCACATCGATGCTGAAGATGGTAGCGTCTGGCATGCGATAGAGGGCGAGCAGGGTGCCGTCCAGATCCGACACCGCAATCATCATTTTGGCTCTTGACCCAATGGGGAGGCGGATGACGGCCCGCGTTATATTGGCGGTAGCAGCGGCGCTGGTCACGATAGCAGCGACATCAGCTTGGCTGAGCCCGCCGTAGGCGCTGCCGTGTGGCCCTACTAAATAGTATTGCGGCGGTGGCCCCGGACTGGCGGATGGTCCCACAAAGTAAGACCCGTTAAAAGGTCCGGACGTTATCCCCGCGGGTGCTGTCGTCTGATTCACGAAGGGCAGGGCTATACCGTTGATCACCACCACGCCGGGAGCTGCCGGACTGGCTCCAAAGCCGACTCCCACTGCCGCTGTATACGCAGCATATTCAGCCACATTCAGATCGGAAGCCACCACCCCAACTCCGCCTACCAGCGTGCCGTTCGCAAACAAAGGCACACCTCCAGGATTCACCGCGTTGGGGTCGCTGTCGTCGACGTTAGCTTTGCCGGTAATAATCCCCAGTCCCGGAGTGCTGCCGTTGATCAGGGTCGCGGGTGGAATAGCCTGGCCCGGCAGATAAGTAGTGTTGAAAGAGCATCCGCGATTGGAGTTCTCAATGCCATAGAGTGGAGCGTTAGCCGCGCCATTGACTCCCGGAGGGAAATGAATGCCGCTGATGTAGCGCACCGTGCGAGAAGAGAGCGGCGCCTGGTCGTTGCTGAAAAATGCCGCGGTCCGCGCCAGGGCGACAGCCAGATTATTTGCGTCGGGAGTTGTACCGAAATTTCCGGTTCCAGTGGCAGGAGCTCCATTGGTATCGAAGACAGCCAGGATGTTGCCCAGCCGGTCCGTCACGCCAACCACGATGGGCACGTTGACCGCCTGAACAGCCGCTCGCACCACTGCATCCACATCGCTGGCGGTGAGAGATTGAGTGGCAGGTTGGGCTGGAGGCGCAGGATCGTTGGCGACGTTGTTCGTACCCGTCCCCGCCCCACTGCCCCCGCAGGACAGCAGCATCAACGCCGCAGCCAGAGCAGCCAGCATCGGCCACAGGACTCGCGCATGGCTCTTGCCAGGCAACATAGTGCGACCTTAACTCCTACACGCGTGCAACGCCCATTGAGACTGCCGAGTTCTCGATCCGTCCTGAGCTAATTACCTGTCGAAGCCAGGGCGGCAGGGATTTTACGTCCGACTGTCTTTTCGCAGAACACGAATCAGGCAAAACTTGCGCCAGGTTTTCTTAGAGCCGCAATTATGACGACATTTCACCCGAAGTCAAGCAATGCTTGCTATGGGTCAACGGTTGTGATACCAAGTTATGCCAATCGAACTCAAGCGGTGCGTAACAAATTGACTTCTGGCGGTGAGGATGCAAGTCGCGAAGACCTCGCTGTTTTGGAAGGCGTGGTTCGCTCTAACCGCGTTAGGGTACCTCTTCGCAATCGGCCCCCCTGCCGTCGCACAACAATCCTCAGCCCCAGTTTCCAGCAGTTCGTCGACGGTGATGTGGCAACGGATTCCGGGCCACGCGCCCGCCACCACAGCTTCCGTGCAAGGCATCGTGCGCAATGCGCAGGGGCGGGGAATTCCTGGGGTCAAGATCACCGCAGTTCGGGCCGGGGCAGCGGTGCGCAGCACGGTCAGCAATAGTGAAGGCATCTTTCGCATGCTGGACCTTCCACTCGGAGATGTTCAGCTCAGTGCAGAGAAAGAAGGTTTTTCGCCGCTGACGCTCTCCGCCACGCGACTGGTGAGCGGTGAACTTCTCACGGTTGAAATCAAACTCGAGCCTCTGGCTACCGCCGCTGCGCCTGACCAGATTCGGTCCGGGCTTCCAGGCACAAAAAGCACGCCAACTGAACCGCAGCTGGCCACGATGTATCCCAACGCACTGCAAAGTTTGCAACTGGCGTCGCGCGGACCGCTAGATGTCGTGCCTGGCGAAGCAGTCCCGGATGCGGCAATTTTTTCACCGGCCCCAAATCGCTGGGACGCCCCCATGCCGTCATGGGATCGCTATGGCAAGCCCGGCGAGTTTCCCTATACCAAAGGGCACTGGTACGACCCGTTCAATCGCAATATCATCAAGGGCGATCAGCCTGTTTTCGGGCAAAGCTGGTTCTTCAACTTCACCGGAACCAGCCTGACAGCTCTCGATGTCCGCCGTTTACCTGTACCCAGCGGCGTTTCGGCAGAGCAACCGAACAGTGAAGGCTTCTTTGGAAAAGGCGAGCAGGCTTTTGCTTCACAAAGCTTTCTGTTTACTTTCGACCTGTTTCAGGGCGACACCAGTTTTCGTCCTGTCGATTGGCGCATTCGAATCGAACCCGACGTCAACCTCAACTTCCTGCAGACTCGCGAGCGCGGACTGGTCAACGTCAATGTTGAGGACGGAATCAATCGCTTCGACACCCACACCGGCATGCAACAGGCTTTCGTTGAAGCCAAGATTCATGATCTGGGCCCTAACTTCGATTTCGTTTCCATTCGCGCGGGGATTCAGCAGTTCGTCAGCGATTTTCGAGGCTTTATCTTTGCCGAGGAGCAGCCGGGAATACGTCTCTTCGGAAACTTGAGATCCAACCGCTTCAATTACAACCTGGCCTATTTCTATTTCCTCGAAAAAGATACCAACAGCGGACTGAACACCTTCAATCAGCGGCATCAGCAGGTTTATGTCGGCAACCTCTATATCCAGGATTTTCTAGCCAAGGGCTATACAACGGAGTTCAGTTTCCTCTATAACCGCGACGATCCCAGCCTGCATTACGACGAAAATGGCTTCCTGGTCCGGCCTTCGCCGATCGGTGACGTGGTCAATGGCAACGTCATCGAGCATGGAATTCGTGCGTACTACCTGGGCTGGACGGGCAATGGGCATATCAAACGCCTGAACATCAGTAACGCGTTTTATCAGGCGCTCGGTCACGACACGTTCAATCCTATTGCCGGCAGGCCGGTTAGCATCGACGCGCAAATGGCCGCACTGGAACTATCGGTAGATAAGGACTGGGTTCGTTATTACACCTCGTTCTTCTATGCTTCAGGCGATTCCAGTTACAAATTTGGCGCCGCTCGCAGCGGCACGGCGCACGGCTTCGACACTATCGTTGACGATACGAATTTCGCCGGAGGCGCTTTCAGCTTCTTCGATCAACAAGGCATTATGTTGACCAGCACGGGCGTGAATCTGACCAACCCCGGCAGCCTGCTGGCCAGCTTGCGCAGCAACAAAGAGGAAGGCCAGGCGAATTTCGTGAATCCCGGAATTTATGTTTTCAATGCGGGCGCTGATTTTACCCTGACTCCCAAGCTGCGGGCTTTCGCCAACACCAGTTATCTTCGATTCGATCGGACAGAACCTTTGGAGATTCTGCTGTTTCAGAATCCGATTCGACACAGTATTGGGCAGGATGTTGGGGCCGGCATCAGGTATCGTCCGCCTTTGACGGAAAACATCGTGGTCACAGCCGGAACTTCAGCCCTGTTTCCCGGCGCCGGACTGCAGAATATCTACAACAACAAAGTGTTACTCTCCGGCTTCGCTACGCTGGCTTTGACATTTTGAACTTGAGTCAATGATGCGACGTTCTTCTTCACCTCGGCTGGCCAGGATGTTGGCAGTGGCCGCATTCGTCTGCCTGTCAATACTGATGTTCAGCCTTCGCGCCCGTCCCGCCTCGCAGGCAGGCTCCGGTGCGCGTCCGGCGCAATCAAGTGCAGGACAGGATTCAACTTCTCCACCGCAATCGGTGCCGGCAGAACAATCGCCTTCTGGAATTCTGCTGGAACAATCGCCAGAGCAAGTGAAACTGAACTCCGACGGATGCGTGAGTTGCCACACCGCAACCGACAGTCCGACGATGCACACGACAGACACGGTTCGTCTGGGATGCACAGATTGCCATGGCGGAAATGCGCGGATATTTCTAAACGCAGGCGTCAAGCCGGATTCGCCGCAATATGTTGCTTTGACCCGCCAGGCTCATCCTCAACCACGAATTGCCGAAAATGCCTGGAGTTCTGCCAATCCCGTACGCGCCTATACGAAGTGGTTGAAGGAAGACAAAGACTACATCAAGTTTGTGAACCCCGGTGATTTGCGGGTGGCCGAACAAACCTGCGGACGCTCTGGCTGCCATACTTCCGAAGTACAGCGCGTGCGCACCAGCATGATGTCGCATGGCGCGATGCTTTGGGGCGCTGCGCTTTACAACAATGGCGCATTCCCGCTTAAGAATCCACACTTCGGCGAGAGTTATGCTCCCGACGGGACACCCCAACGCCTGCAGACCTTTCCGCCTCCGACTGCCGAGGAGACGCGCACCAAGGGTGTACTTCCCTACCTCGAACCGCTTCAGCGCTGGGAGGTATCGCAGCCGGGTAATGTGTTGCGCGTATTCGAACGCGGCGGTGGGCCAAAGCCCGAGATAGGAAACCCTAGTCTCGACGAAGATCCCGGCCGTCCTGACGTAAAGCTCGGCCCGCGCGGCTTCGGTACGTTGTTGCGCACCGATCCCACATTTCTGGGCCTGCAAAAGACACGTCTGCTCGATCCGTTGCTGTCGTTTCCGGGAACCAACGATCAGCCCGGCGACTACCGCGCCAGCGGATGCAGCGCCTGTCACGTTATCTACGCCAATGATCGTTCGAAGGAGCACTCAGGCAGCTACGCGACCTACGGCAACCAAGGCCAGACGGCGACGCTGGATCCGACGATCGCAAAACATGAATCCGGTCACCCCATCAAGCACCAGTTCACTCGCGCCATTCCTTCCAGCCAGTGCATGGTGTGCCATATGCATCCGGGAACGAACATGGTCACCACCTACTTCGGATATACGTGGTGGGACAACGAGATTGATGGCGACAAAATGTATCCGGCGAAGCAGGCCCATCCCAGCCCGACCGAGCAGCAGCAGATCCAGACGCGGAATCCGGAGCGCACGGCCATCCGAGGGTTATGGTCGAATGCCGGATTCCTGGAGCAGACGGGAACTCCCGAATTCAATCAAACCCTGAAGAACACTCAATTCGCCGACTTCCATAGTCATGGCTGGATCTTCCGTGCGGTATTCAAGCATGACCGTCAGGGAAACCTGTTGGATGCCGACGGCAATCCCATCCCTTCCGACGATGCGGACAGGCTCAAGAAGGCAGTGCATCTGAAAGACATCCACCTGGAAAAAGGCATGCACTGCGTGGACTGCCACTTCGTTCAAGACAATCACGGCAACGGCAAACTTTATGGTGAAACACGGAACGCGATTGAAGTGGACTGCGTGGATTGCCACGGCAGCATTGAACAACGAGCCGCGTTGACCACCTCCGGCATCGCGGCGCCGGCGGGCGGCACGCAACTGAGCGCTCTTCGCACGCCGTGGGGCGAGCGGCGTTTCTATTGGAAAGACGGCTCACTGTTCCAGCGCTCCATGCTGGAAAAAGATCAGCAGTGGGAAGTGGTGCAGGTGCTGGACTCGATCACTCCCGGCAACTCTCACTACAACCAGAAATCGCGTCTGGCCAAGACAATCGAGAAGGACGGCACCAGTTGGGGCGATGCGCAGGTCGATCCGACGAAACTGGCCCACCAGAACAGCCGCATGACCTGCTATGCCTGTCACAGTTCGTGGGCGCCGACCTGCTACGGATGTCATCTCTCCATGACCGCCAACCAGCGCATGCCGATGTTGCACAACGAAGGCACGATGACCCGCAACTGGACCTCTTACAACTTCCAGGTGTTGCGCGACGATGTGTACAGTTTGGCAATTGACGGTACGGTCACCGGACACCGGGTCGCGCCGGTCCGCTCGGCATGTGCAGTGCTGGTCAGTTCGCAGAACGCCGATCGTGACTGGATTTACTACCAGCAACAGACCATCTCGTCGGAAGGCTTCAGCGGACAGGCTTTCAGCACGTTCGTCCCGCACACCGTCCGGGCCAGAGAAACCAAGGGCTGCAGCGACTGCCACGTCTCGCAAGCTGGAAATAACAATGCCTGGATGTCGCAACTCTTCCTGCTGGGCACCAACTTCATGAACTTCATGGGCCGTTATATCTACGTTGCCACCGGTCCCAAAGGCTACGCGGCAGTGGCAGTCGCCGAGCATGATGAACCTCCGGCCATCATCGGAAGCGATCTGCAAAAGCTGGCGTATCCGGATGACTACAACCAGCACGTCAAGAATCAGCGCGAGTTGAAGGAAACCTACGGTCATGCCGGATCGGAAGTCCTAGATGTCCAGGCGCGAGGAGAGTATCTGTACGCCGCGATGGGCAAGGGCGGTTTTCGTATTTACGATATCGCTAACATCGACGACAAGGACATCTCTGAACGAACGATCACCGCGCCGGTGTCGCCGTTGGGTCAGCGCTTCTATGTGCCCACGAAATTTGCAATGGCTGTGGCCACGCCCACGACGTTGGGAGTGGACCCGCTGCGCACGCGCTTCCCCGAAAACGAAGAGCAGCCGATTCACCTGCTATACGGATTTCTATACGTCGTCGACAAAGAAGAGGGCCTCATCGTCATCGGCGATCCGAACCTTAAGGGCAAAAGCCCCGGCGTTGGGACGCTGCTCGACGGCGATCCCTCAAACAACTTCCTGAAGCGGGCCGTCACCTTCAATCCCAACGGAGCATTGAAGGGCGCGCGGCGCATCACCATCGCCGGCACCTATGCCTACATCCTGTGCGACCGCGGGCTGGTTGTAGTGGATCTCGACAATCCTCTGCAGCCGAAGATTGCTGCTGAAATCGGCGCGCCGTTTCTGGTTGAGCCTCGCGGAATTGCCATTCAGTTCCGCTACGCTTTCGTAGTCGATCGTGAAGGCCTGAAGGTTCTCGACGTCACTCATCTCGACCATCCAACTCCGGTGACGACACCGCCGGTCCCGATCGAGGACGCTCGCAATGTATACGTCGCTCGCACCTATGCGTACGTTTCCGGCGGCAAGCAGGGACTGGTGATCGTGGACGTCGAACAGCCTGCGCAGCCCAGGCTCGATCAAGTTTTCAACGCCGGCGGGGTGATGAACGATGTGAACGATGTGAAGATCGGCATGGTTTCAGCCGGAGTTTTTGCTTACGTTGCTGACGGCAAGAACGGGCTGCGAGTGTTGGAACTGCTATCGCCTATGGACGATCCTGCCTTCTCCGGATTCAGCCCGAGACCCATGCCAAAGCTTATTGCCAGCCGTCGTATGGCAGGGCCGGCGCTGGCCATATCCAAGGGCATCGATCGCGACCGGGCGGTCGATGAGAGTGGTAACCAACTGGCGGTCTTCGGACGCCGCGGCGCGCGTCCCTTCAATCTGCAGGAGATGCAACAACTCTTTCTTCGCGACGGAAAAGTGTATACCGTGACCGATGACCCTCCCGGCCCGGCATCGCCCTCCGAACCGCAGCGGGCTGCCATGCCCGAACAGACGATTCCCGCCAAACCAATGCCGGCAACACACTAGGCTGGCTATTGCAGGCCTGAAGCTTGTCCCCGCAGTTGCGTAATGGAGAAGACGCCTTTGCAGGCTGCTCTTTTCGCCACTCGTGATACGCGTGGCATTCGGAGCAGTGTCCGTCAGCGGCGTCATGCTGCGGGCCGGCTTCCTGATGGCAGCCACGGCATGATGCGATTCCTGGCAGCAGGATATCGGCAGTTTGGCGGCTTTGCGGAGTTCGACTGTGGCAAGCTGTGCAGGTCAGGAAACGGTGGGCGTCGTGGTCGAAATCTGCATGCTGCATCCAGCGTGCCGGGATCGCCGACTTCGCCACCGCTGGGACCGGTCCAGTTCCCGGCACCATGGTATGGCAAAGCTTGCAACCTTTGTCGAACAAGAGACGATCGGCAAACATCACTTGCCAGGCGATCCATTCTTCGCGCGTATGGGGAGGCGGCGGCATTGGAACCGTAAACCCGGTGAGAATTCGATTCGGCGGAAGGGGCTCTGACAAGGCGCCTGGATGTGCCGCGATGTAGTCGGTGTATTTCTTCACGAGGAAAGCCTGTACTACTTCCGGCTTGTCATGCGGCGCCGGCTCATCGAAGCGCTTATCGAACTGCAAGTCCTTGACGTGACAGCCGGCGCATTGCGTGGCATAACGAATTGGCGCCATGTAGGCGCGAGGGTGGGCTGCTCGCGTGTCGCTGTCGATGCTTACAGGTACCGTCTTCATCTGAACAGCGTATGGCCAGGTTCCATCCGCGCCGGCAGGCCGATGGCAATCGTGACAGGTGAGTTGTACCGGCCCATTAGGGCTTGCCAGCTTAGGCTGCAAGTGTGCGTAGTGATTCAGCTTGATCTTGCCGGGATCGGAAGAGCCGGGACGCAACGCGGCGAACTCCGGGTGATGATTGTCGAAGTCATTTATGCTGCCCACATACTGGAGCTCTCCGGTTTTTACGTGCAGGTCGGTGTGGCACTGCGCGCAGGAGGAATCCATGGTGTGCGCCAGCCGCAGTGCGCCCTTGTGCTCCACATGACACGAGCCGCAGGCGGGAGTGAAGGCTACCTTATTCGGATGATGTGCGGGCGCATCGTGACAACTGAGGCACGCCGTGTCGCTGACCTCTTTGCGAAACGCGCCATTCCTGGTCACGTGACAGACTTCACATCGCTTACCAAATACGGCGTGGGACGCGGAGAGTGGCCCGCTGCTGTAGACCTTCTGACCGGCGGCGCGCTGCGAGGCAAACCAGAGAACGGCCGCGACTGGGATCAGCACCGAAAGCCACAGCCGCCAACTCCGAAATGGATGCGGACGGCTGAAGTACTGCAAGTCCATCCGCTTGGCCAGCGTTTTGGTGGTGCGTACCCGTCGCGGCATCGTTTTCCTCAGTAACGCAATGCCATCACAGCGTGTATGGCGCCTAAAATCAGCAAAGCGTAAGACAGCGGGATATGTACCAGCAGCCAGCCGTGCAGAATCCGGTGATAGCGGGTCTGCTGATCCAGTTCGCGTTTCTCTTCACAAATGTTTTCCAGATCGTCGACGATGGGGTGCAGGTTGGGGGGCAGCAGTGTGCGGAGCTGCCGGAACATCCCCTGGGAACGTGCTCGCTCTGCCAGAGCCAGCTTGCCTGATCCTCCACGCTGGAGGAACGGCCTCATTTCGTCGTGGAAGAATTTCTGCAGGTCAGAGCTGGCTTCCTCGTCAACCTGCAATCCGGAAGCAACCGTCAGTCCTCCCATGGTTCCAGCGCTCGCAGCCGTTGCGCGCTGGTTCTCGGTGGCATGAGAAACACCGCCGTTCAGAGCAGCACAGGCTTCTGCCACCAGGCTCTCAGCTTCTACTGCAAGTTGGCCGCGCACGCGTCCGATCTGTTCATAGATCGTCTCCATCGGAATCCGTTCGGTCGTCAGTCGCGGCATAAAGTGCTGCAGGAATGCGCCCACGATTCCGCTGGCGAAGACCGCGACGAAGATCCACATCAGCGTCCTCGTCAATCCCACCCCGAAGTGAAAGCCGGCGTGAAACAGGATGATGGGAAAGCTAAGCGTACCCAGCCAGAGATGGGCGCGCATCCACGATTGCCCACGTCCTACGCGCCAGATGGGAAATTTCTTTCGCGCTCCCAGCAGTCCGGCAAACAGCATGAACGCCGAGCCAACGATTCCGTAAGTGAGCCCGATCGTGCTGCCGCCGCTGGCCCCTTGCGGCGAACGGAGGCTGTAGGGAACATAGACCACAGTGGCTGCCACTATTCCCGCCAGACTTCCGATGAACCACTTGCGATGGGTGTGGTCAATACGCAAGGCGTGATTACTCTTTCTTGAGAAGCGTTGATTGCTTAAGCATGCCGGCAAAGAATATGGGTGGATTGACTCGATGCGCCGCATCATGGGGACAGGCATACACGCAACTGGGTTCCTCGTGGTCCAGGCACAGATCGCACGACGTGGCTTTTACCTTCACGCTGGCAATCTTTCGTCCTGGATGCGAGGGATCATCCAGTTCCATGGCAAACGGATGCATGTTGATATTGCCGTAGGGACAATTGTTGGCACACTGACCGCAACCAATACACCAGTCCTCGATGATGACTTCCAACGAATTGCGCCGCCGGATCGATCCAACCGGGCAGCCCACCATGCACAGCGGGTCGCGACATTGCCGGCACGAGGTCGCCACCAGGTATTTGTCGAAGCGCAGGCCTTCGCGAATCAGCCGGCTTACCCCGTCGTGTGCATCCGCGCATGCACGCACGCACTGGTCGCAACGGGTACACCGGTCCAGATCGAGGATGAGCAGGCTTTGCGCTTCCATCAATCCCTGATTGAGGAATTGGTCCACCGGAACGTTTTCGAGCTGGGTAACCCTTTGGCGGTTGGCAGCCACGTGCTCTGCCGCAGTTTCCTGCAGCTTGTGCCGGACCTCGGGAAAACGATCCAGCATTAGCTGGAAATCGTCTTTGGCAATGCGCACTACCTCGACATGATCGAGGGCCGTGCAGGTCGCGCTGCGAGGCGCCCCTGTCAGCAATGCCATCTCGCCAAAGTAAGAGCCTCGCGACAGGTAAGCTAAGACGATCTCGCCGCCCGGCCGCCGCTCCGAGACCTTCACAAAGCCGAGGCGGACCAGATAAAAGCTGTCTCCGGGCTCGCCTTGAGTACAGATCACCTGACCCGGCATGAAGCGAATCAGCTCAACATGTTCTCGCAGGTGATCGATGAAGTCGGCTGTCAAGGGCGCCAGCACCGGAACACTACGCAGGTGCGAATCCAGGGCGCGTCGCTTGTAGGTGCGCTCCAATTGCTCGCGGAACGTCTTGTTGCGCTGCATGATGTCGAGAACGTTACGCAGCATCTCGAGCATGGTGCAGTCCGTAGCTGCCCGCACAGTCGCCGAGCGCGGGTAATAACTCATGCAAGTCATTTCCCCGAAAAGTTCTCCGGGGCCCAGCTCGGCAATAGGATTTTCGTAGGGAAGATCGACAGAAGCGTCGATGGGAATAAAGGACCGCGAGCCTTCCTCGCTACGTTGATGCTCTCTTCGTGGCGTCAGCAGGCTCTTCAGCTTGCTCAAAAAGCCGCGCTGACCGCCCTCCGTCGAGACGTGGGCAATGGGGCTGGAGAGATACACATCAGCCTTGCCATCGACGATGTAGAAGGCCGTCGCTCCAAACTCGCCCTCCCGGCAAATGATCTCCCCGGCGCGGAAATGACGTTCGACAATGGCATTGCGGTTGAGCTCGAGGAAGGTGCCGGAAACGTTCTTGAAGATTGGGAGGGTCAGCAGAACATCGGCATCGACTGGCTGGCCGGGCAGCTTGGTCCCGACCACTGCGCGATTGGTTAGCGCGCCTGTAGGACAGGAGACCATGCACTCGCCGCAGGAAACGCAGGAAGAACTTCCCATCGGCAGGTTCGTGTCGAAGGCAATCCCCGCCTGGTATCCCTTGCCCCGCCGCGCCAGCACCCAATTGTGCCGGATGTCGTCACAGCCGCGGATACAGCGATCACAAAGGATGCAGGATTCGTGATCTACCGCGATGGCCAGTGAAGAGTCGTCGTGCCCGCGGGGCGTTGTACGTTTCGGGAAGCGCACCTGCTCAATCCCGGCATGGCCCGCCAAACGTTCCAACTCGCAGTCGCCGGAGTGCTTCTGGCGGGCACACGGAGCCGGATGATCGGCCATCAACAGTTCCAGCAGGGTTCGCCGCACAGCCTCGACAGGCTCGGTGTTCGTCTTTACCTGCATTCCCGCTTCGGCTTGACGTATGCAGGATGCCGCATACACTCTCTGGCCCAGGTCAACCACGCAGACACGGCAGACGCCTACGGGGTTTTCGTTCTGCTGGTGACACAATGTGGGAATAGGGATGCCGTTGACCCGCGCGGCGTCAAAGATTGTTGTGCCCTGAGGCACCGACACGGTTGTACCGTCGATCGTCAACTGGATCTCGGCCGGCGCTGCGGTCCTGGTTGCTGCTCCGTCTGGACTCATGCCGGCCTCGCCGCCTGACTGAAGCAAACATTACCCGGGCAGCGGCGGCGCGCGATATGGTCCTCCACAACCTCGGGAAAGTGTTTCAAGATCGATGCAATGGGCACCGGGACGACTTGTCCGAGCCCGCAAATCGAGGCCATGCGCATGGCGGTTGATAGTTCGTCAAGCAAGGGCAGGTCGTGCTCGGAGCTGCGACCCTCGGTCCAGCCTTTCAACATCTCGACCATTTTCTGCGAACCCATGCGGCAAGGCACACACTTGCCGCAAGACTCGTTGCGGTAGAAGCGGGTGGCGTTAAGCGCCATATCCAGCATGCATCGGCCTTCGGCGCATACCACGATGGCGCCCGATCCCACCATCGAGCCTGCCGCAGCAACGGCGTTCCAGTCGAGCGGGAGGCTCGCCATGGCGGCGGGCAGATATCCCGATGACGGACCCGACGGGGCGAAAGCCAGAAGTTGCTTGCTGTTGGGAATTCCGCCGGCGTATTCAAAGATCAGGTCCGCATAGCTGGTGCCCATAGCGACTTCGAAAATTCCCGGCTTAATGACATCGCCACTGATGCCGACAAACTTCATTCCGACGGTTCCGTTCTTACCTTGAGCCTTGTACCAATCCACCCCGCGTACCAGAATGACCGTGGCCAGACAAAACGTTTCCACGTTGTTGATGACGGTCGGCTGGTTCCACAAACCGTTGGTGCCAGGAAAAGGCGGCTTATTCCGCGGCTCGGCCCGTTTGCCTTCGATCGCTTCCAGCAGAGCACTCTCCTCGCCGCAAATATAGCCGCCTGGACTGACGAAGATTTCCAGATCGAAGGTCAAATCGCTACCCAGAATTCTTGCGCCCAAAAAACCATTCGCGTAGCAGCGATCGATTTCGGCTTGTAGAATTTCTTGCGACTTTTCGTACTCGTGTCGTATGTAGAGAATTCCTTTTTGCGCGCCGGTGACCAGCCCGGCCACAATCATGCCTTCGACCACCAGGTGCGGCAGGTTCTCCATAATGAAGCGGTCTTTGATGGTGCCGGGCTCGCTTTCGTCGGCATTGCACACGATGTGCTTCGTCGAGCCTGCGGCATTGCGCACAATTTCCCACTTCATGCCTGTGGGAAAGCCAGCCCCGCCCATTCCGCGCAAGGTACTGGCCTTGAGAGCCGCGATGATGTCCTGCCAGTTCCGCTTCTCAACAAAGTTTCGCACTACTGCATACAAACCCAGTCCGTTGTAAGGATCGGAGGCTGCGGCGATACGCTCGCGACCAGCGTGATGATCGACAAGCGGTTTCTCTGCAAGCGTGCTCTGCACCATCGAGATTGCAGCCTGGCTGTTGATCCCGGCATAAATATGATCGTTTAGCGTGATGGCAGGCGCATGGTCGCATCGACCAAGACAGGACACCTCGCGGACACAAACCACTTGTGGATCGACACCCCGAAACGCCTGTTCCAAGTCTGACTTCAACTCGTCTGCGCCCAGCAGATGGCAACTCATGTCGGCGCAAACCCTGACATCGACCTTGGGTGGTGGGGTGAGACGGAAGTGAGGATAGAAACTGGCAACCGCGTGGATTTTGCTGAGTGGGGTATTGATGCTGCCGGACAAGACTCTTAGCTGCTCGGCCGGCAAATAGCCGTACTCACGCTGTATGGCTCTCAGCTCTTCGAACACGGCAGCAGAGCTCCGTTCCCGAGGATTCAGGGCCTGACTTGCAAGCGATACGATGACGAGAGCGCAAATCGTACAGCAAAACCTTGCCAGTGTCCACATTTGATATGAAAACTGGAAATGTCCTGCGGCCAGCCGTCGCTACTCATCTTTCTAGTACTCACGATTGATTTCCTAAGGATTTCGTCGTATAAACCGTGCACCCTTAAATATTCGGTAAACCTGCTCTGAAGCTGCACAGGCAGAGAGGGGACATGAGGATCGGCGAGAAAGTTTGCTGGTTGCGGTTCCTGGTGTTCGCTTTATTGTTGGCTCCCCTGGGCTTGTCTGCGAGCTCAAGCGATATCCCTGTGTCGGTCGTCGGCAAATATAACGGGCCTGGCGGCTGCGCGGCCAGCAGTTGTCACGGCAGCGTGCAACCCAAGCAAGTGACCCGCATTCTGCAGAATGAATACAGCATCTGGATTGCCCAGGACAAGCATGCCAAGGCCTTCTCGGTTCTTTCGAACCCGGTGTCGGTGCGCATGGGCAAGATCTTGAAGATCGGGGCACCAGCGCAGGCCGCGAAATGTTTAGCCTGCCACGCGCTGTCGGTAGCGCCGGATCAGCGCGCCCAGACTTTCGAACTCGAAGACGGTGTGAGCTGCGAATCTTGTCATGGACCTGCCTCAGGCTGGCTGGGACCGCATACCCTCCGCGACTGGCCCCACGAAAAGTCGGTGCAGCTTGGTATGTATGACAACCGCAATCTGATTAAACGCAGCGAGAAATGCTTGAGCTGCCATCTGGGCACCGCAGACAAGTTTGTTGACCATGAAATGATTGCCGCCGGCCATCCTGATCTCACTTTCGAGCTCAGCTACTTCACCTTCTACATGCCGCCGCACTGGAAGATGCCCGAGCAAAATAACGTGTGGCGCCGGGTGCAGGGATGGGGAGTGGGGCAGGCAGTGCAGTTGCGCGAATCGCTCTATCGTCTTGCTCGCCGCACTGAAAGCCCCAATTGGCCGGAGTATGCCGAACTCGATTGCTTCGCCTGCCACCACAGCCTGACGGCACCCGCCGACAGTTGGCGACAGGAAGGTGGTTACCCAGGACGTCGTCCGGGCAACCCGCCGTGGAATGAAGCTCGAGTTGTGGTCTTTCGCGACTTGGTCGAGGAACTCCATCCGGAAACTGCGAAGCGGCTGAATGACGAGCTAGTACGCCTGGCCGGCCTGATGAATCAACTGAACGGCAACCGGGCGGAAATCGGCGCCACCGCGAACCATGCCGCAGGAATTGCAGGTGAGCTTGCGATACAACTGGAAATGCAGGCCTATGATCCGGCGCTGACCCTTCGCCTGATGCGACGCATAGCTGCCGACAACAAGGCGATCGCAGCCGAAGGCGAGCGGTCGGCACAACAGGCAGCCATGACCCTTGACGACCTGCTGGTGGCTTACAACCTGAACGCAAGCCAGGCGATGGGGCCAGAGGTCCGGGCAGCCATCGATAGTCTGATTCAGCAGCTTCAGCAGAATCCGTCAGCTTATTCAGC
This sequence comes from uncultured Acidobacteriaceae bacterium, assembly GCA_963833305.1. Lineage (GTDB taxonomy): Bacteria > Acidobacteriota > Terriglobia > Terriglobales > Acidobacteriaceae > Bog-257. The sequence goes on from CAWHXN010000008.1 coordinate 137,171, forward strand.
TCCTCGATTTGCTGCCCAAATGCAAAAGGCAAGCGACGCACTGGGTCATTAAGCGGCAAATCAAATTGGGGATGGCAGAAATTGTTGGCCCGGCGGAGAGCAAGATATTCCCGATTCACACAGTACTGCGCGGAAGAGTCCACGTGAGTTTTAGCAGGGAGGCGAATTGCCTGACAGCAAGGTTCGAAAGTCGCGTCCTCCAGCCAAACCTTCCGCCTTATCCCAAACTGCTGAACAGCGGCGTCTGTCCGAACCTCATACAACCGGAGTATTCCCCTGGCGCAAGTGGGGTCCCTATGTTTGCGAACGATCCTGGGGCGGGGTGCGGGAAGATTACAGTGCAGATGGCAATGCCTGGGACTACTTTCCCCACGATCAAGCCCGCAGCAAGGCGTACCGCTGGGGCGAGGACGGTATCGCCGGCATCTGCGACCGGTATCAACTCCTGGTATTCGCGCTGGCGTTTTGGAACGGCCGTGATCCCATCCTGAAAGAGCGGATGTTCGGCCTGACCTGCAATGAAGGCAACCGCGGTGAAGACGTCAAGGAATACTGGTTTTACCTCGACAACACTCCAACTCATAGCTATATGCGGATGCTCTACAAGTATCCGCAAGCGGAATATCCCTATGCTCAACTGGTTGAGGAGAACCGGCGGCGGCAAGGAGAACGCGAATACAAACTGCTGGACACCGGTGTCTTCGATGACGATCGGTATTTTGACATTGTCATCGAGTACGCCAAATTCGCGCCGGAAGACATAGCCATCCGTATCGAAGTTTTTAACCGCGGCCCAGAAGCGGCGACGCTTCACCTCCTGCCTCATTTATGGTTTCGCAATACCTGGGCTTGGACCGATCCCCGCGGCAGCGAGCCAATCATTCGAGCAGGCGCCGGCGGCCAGCAATATGTCAGCTTGGTTGCCGATGAGTCCGGTGCGCCTCCTCTGGAGAATTTGCAATTTCGCTACAACCTTGGCAAACGCTATCTTTACGGGCCTGCCGGAGGCGAGTTGCTCTTCACCAACAATGAGACCAATAGCGCACACCTTCACGATCTCTCAAAAAGTCATGGCACGCCGTACGTAAAAGACGCATTCCACCGCTACCTCATTCACGGTGAGCAATGCGTGAATCCACTCCTGGAGGGCACTAAGGCTTGCATTCATTATTCCTATGAGGTTCCGCCTTCCGGCTCAATCGTTACGCACATGCGGCTCTGTCCGGACGAGGTGAAAGATCCGCTCAAAGGGATCGACAAGCTGGTGCGCTTGAGGAAGCAGGAAGCAGACGAATTTTACGAGGCCATCCATCCACCCAAGGCGACGCCGGAAGAGAAGCTAATTCAGCGGCAGGCGTTCGCCGGCATGTTGTGGGGAAAACAGATCTATCTATTTGACGTCAACCGCTGGCTGGAGGGAGATCATATTCCGCCTCCGGAAGCGCATAAGAAAATTCGTAACATTCACTGGCGTCACCTGAATTCCATGCGCGTACTCTCTGTACCCGACAAATGGGAATTTCCCTGGTTCGCTGCCTGGGACTTAGCGTTCCAGTGCACCACTTTGTCTTTGGTAGATCCCGCCTTCGCAAAAGAGAACCTATGGGCTTTGCTATTCGAGCAGTTTCAGCACCCCAACGGTCAAATCCCGGCTTATGAATGGGAGTTCTCCGATCTGAATCCGCCTGTCCACGCATGGTCTGTGTGGCGCGTTTACCAGAATGAAAAGATGCGGACGGGAAAGGGCGATAAGGTTTTTCTGGAAAAGTGCCTGCACAAATTGCTGATGAACTTCGCCTGGTGGGTGAACCGGGTGGACCGCGAGGGCAACAATGTTTTTGAGGGCGGATTTCTTGGGCTCGACAACATCACGGTAGTGGATCGCAGCGAAAAGCTGTCTGGTGGCGCGGTTCTTGAGCAGTCTGATGCTACCGGCTGGATGGGCTTTTTCTGCCTGTACCTGATGCGGGCGGCGCTGGAATTGGCCGGCACCAACCCCGCCTACGAAGTTCTGGCGACCAAATTCTTCGAGCACTTCATTTATATCGGCGCGGCCATGAAAAAGATGGGCGGCCGGGATTATCAATTATGGGATGAGCAGGATGGATTCTTCTACGACGTACTACGGCTGCCCAACGGCGACTTCAAAAAATTCCGCCTACGGTCCATGGTTGGACTGATTCCGCTCTTCGCAGTCGAGGTTTTGAATCGGGAGGATCTGGATCCCTATCCGGAATTTCTTGCCAACGTCGAGTGGTTCATCAAGAACCGGCAGGACCTTGTCGGACACGCCTGCTACTCGGCCGACGGCGAACGCTACGTGCTTTCGATTGCCGATCCTAAGCAATTTGCCCGCCTCCTGCAGCGCATCGGCGATCCGCAGGAGTTTCTGTCGCCGCACGGGCTTCGCAGCCTGTCCAAGCATCATGAACAAAATCCATTTTGCTTTGGCGGACGTTGCGTGGGTTATGAACCTGGCGAATCCGACGAGAAGATCAAGGGAGGAAATTCCAACTGGCGGGGGCCGATCTGGTTTCCGACCTCCTACCTGCTGATCCGATCTCTGGTCAAGTTTAGCCGCGCCATGGGACCAGACTTTGCGACGGAAACCCTGGACCATAACGGTCAGCCAATCGCCCCACTTGCTGTAGCTTCTGAAATCGCCGACCGGTTGATCGCAATATTCAAAGAGGACGGAAGCGGACGAAGACCGTGCTTCGGCCCTTACCGGAAATTCCAGGAGGATTCTCATTGGCATGACTGCCTCCTATTCAACGAGTACTACCACGGGGAAACCGGGCAGGGTTTGGGTGCGAGTCATCAAACCGGCTGGACCGGCCTGGTGGCCAACTTGATCGATGAATGGCGCCGGTGAACCATTCTCAGACCGCGCCGGCCGAGCCCGAATCGCCCAAAACGCGTCGGCTGTATCGCTGAATTTGGCTGTATTCCTCTGCATGAGTCAGGTACAGTCGGAATACCATCGGGCCAGAGCAAATGTGGCCTCTCGATATTCAGGATGCTGCCTTCGAATAATGGAGAGAGTTGAGAATGGGGGATAGTTCCCGTCTGCGGTTAAAGTTTTGGGGCGTTCGCGGATCCATACCCACACCTTTGCCGCACTATCTTGGACACGGAGGCAATACCACCTGCCTGGAGATACGGTCGCGCGAAAGCTTGCTGGTGATTGACGCAGGCACGGGTGCGCGCAACCTCGGAATACAACTACAGGATGAGTCCGCCGGTAATCCCCTGCGCGTCAACCTTCTACTAACTCATTTCCACTGGGACCATATTCAGGGCCTCCCATTCTTTGCGCCCCTGTATTCGGCAGCGAACGAAGTCACTTTCTACTCCGGCGAACCGGCACAACTGGTAACGCAAATTCTGGAAGGCGAGATGTCGAACCCCTACTTCCCGGTTAACTTCGAATTCCTGGCCGCGAGCAGGAAGTTTGTGGACGTGAGCCGCGCCCCGTTTCGCACCGCCGATGTCTGCGTGCATGCTTTCCCGCTCAATCATCCACAGAAGGCAACGGGCTACCGCATCGAAGCCGGAGGAGCTGTGATCACCCATGCCAGCGATCTTGAGCACGGCCATGAAGTGCTCGACAAGACCTTGCGGGAATACGCTCAGGATGCCGATGTGCTGATTTACGATGCGCAATACACGCCCGACGAGTATCCGTCGCGAAAAGGCTGGGGCCATAGTACCTGGCTGGAAGCTACGCGTGTGGCTCGCGATTGCAATGTGAAGCGCCTGATCCTGTTCCACCACGACCCCGGTCACGACGACGCCCGGATGGACGCGATTGTGAAAGAAGCACGGCGCCACTTTGACAACACGGAAGCGGCGACAGAGACTATGGAAATCGTTCTCTGAGGATTTGCGCCGCGCCGGGCGGAAGCCAGGACAGAGCAGAGTTCTAAGAGGAAAGGAAGCGTTGGTTTCGAAAGATCCATCTGAAACACAACCGCCGCAGGGCAGGTATCCAGCCGGCGCGTTCGAAGCTGCCCAGGCTGCGTCGGCTAAAGCTGTTTCCGACAGTGCTCCCCCAGACGGTGAAAACGTTGTCCATGAGGCCACACCTCAGCCTGAGCTGGGAAGCGGAGCTCTTACGGGCAAGACTGTCTCTCACTATCGAGTGATGGAAGTTGTGGGAGGCGGCGGAATGGGAGTGGTGTACCGGGCGCAAGACCTGAAGCTTGGCCGCTCGGTTGCTTTAAAATTCCTGCCCGAAGCCTTCGGCTACGATCCCCGGGCGCGCGAACGATTCCAGCGCGAAGCGCGCGCCGCCTCGGCACTGGACCATCCCAACATCTGCTCGATCTACGAATTTGGCGACCAGGAAGGCAAACCTTTCATCGTCATGCAACTGTTGCGCGGCCAGACGCTGAAAGACCGCTTGGCGATGGTGAGGGACGCAGCTACCGGCGCGCTAACCGGCACGCCAATGCCGATCGATGAACTATTGTCTGTGGCCATCCAGATTGCAGACGGGTTGGAGGCTGCCCACGAAAAGGGCATCATTCATCGCGACATCAAGCCTGCGAACATCTTCCTTACCCAGCGTGGAGTGGTCAAGATTCTTGACTTCGGCCTGGTAAAGCTGCTGGAAGGCGCCGGGTACCAGGACGGTTCCGCTGCCGTCGAGGAAGGCGAATCGGAGAAACCACCTGCTGCCGGAGAAGCGGCTGTATCCGTGGAATTGAGCCGTGCCGGTTTTGCCTTGGGTACGGCAGCGTACATGTCGCCGGAGCAGGTCCGGGGCGAGAAGCTGAATCCCCGCACCGACCTGTTTTGTTTCGGATTGCTCCTGTACGAAATGGCCACGGGGAGACGCGCCTTCACGGGAGAAGATGCGCCCGCCCTGCGCGATGCGATCCTCAACACCACGCCATCCCCGGTGCATGCGTTGAATTCTCAAGTGCCACCGCGGTTGGAAAAGATTATCAACAAGTGCATCGAGAAGGACCAGAACCTGCGTTATCAGCGGGCAGCTGACATTCGCGCTGATCTGGGGCGGCTCAAGCGAGCCCGGGAACATCCGTTGCGCAGGCTGTGGAAGCCGTTGACAGCCGCGGCCATCGTGGTGATCGCTCTCATTGCGGGCGGCATTTACTGGCGTTGGCGCCAAGCCCCAACCCGGCTGACAGACAAGGACACGATCGTCCTTTCCGATTTCACCAATAGCACGGGCGACAGCGTTTTCGATGACACGCTGAAGCAGGGGCTCTCGGTACAACTTGAGCAGTCACCCTTTCTTCAGCTGATTTCCGACGCCAAGGTAAATCAAACATTGAAGATGATGGGCCGTCCCAGCGATAGCCGGCTGACGCCGGAAGTCACCCGCGAGGTATGCCAGCGCACGGCAAGCAAGGCGATGCTAACCGGCTCAATTGCGGAGCTGGGTAGTCAGTACGTAGTTGGTCTGAAGGCGTTGAACTGCAACACCGGGGATGTGCTGGCTGAGTCGCAGGAGCAGGCGGCGGGCAAGGAAGCAGTGCTCAAAGCCCTGGACAACGCAGCCATTAGTTTGCGCGGCAAGCTGGGCGAGTCGCTAAGCTCGGTACAAAAGTACGCCACGCCATTAGAGGAGGCGACCACATCGTCGCTGGAGGCGCTGAAAGCATACAGCCTGGGGCACAAGACGCAGTTTGCAAAAGGTCCCACCGCCGCTCTGCCCCTCTACAAGCGGGCAGTGGAACTCGATCCTAACTTTGGGGAAGCCTATATCGCCATGTCGACCGCCTACTACAACCTGAGTGAACCGGAGAGGGCGGCAGAGAACCTACGCAAGGCTTACGAGCTGCGGGAGAAGGTGACCGAGCAGGAGCGGTTTCACATAGAGGCTGACTACTACCTATTGGCGACCGGCGACTTGGAAAAGGGCGGCGCAAGTCTCCGAACTCTGGCGGCAGACTTACCCGCGGAACAGTGTGCCTTACAGCAATCTGGCATATTTTTACGCCAGCCTGGGAAACTGGGAAAAGGCGATGGAGGAAGTCCGCGAGGCAATGCGCCTGGAACCGAATGATGAGAATAGCTATGTCAACCTCGGCGACACTTACGCGAATCTCAACCGTCTGGACGAGGCAGAAGCTGTCTACAACCAGGCGGAGGGACGCAAACTGGAGGCTGAGACGCTGCTGGCGAACCGCTATCAGTTGGCTTTTCTGAAGGGCGATGGAATCCAGATGGCACGCTTGGTCGCAGCCGCCATGGGCAAGCCGGGCACGGAAGACCTGCTGCTGGCATGGCAGGCGGATACGCAGGCTTGGAGTGGGAAGTTGACCAACGCGCGCAAGCTGACCCGGCAGGCAATGGATTCGGCGTTGCACAGCGACGCCAAAGAGACGGCAGCAACCTACCAGGCAGCGGCGGCTCTGCGCGAAGTGGAATCGGGTAACAGGACCCAGGCCCTTGCCGATGCCAATGCCGCCTTGAAGCTGGCTCCAAACCGCGACGTGCAGGCGATGGGGGCTCTGGCGATGGCCCGGGCAGGAGACACGGCCGGAGCAGAGAAGCTGGCCGCGGAACTCGACCAGGCATTCCCCAAGGACACCCTGGTCCAAACTTATTGGCTGCCCACGATTGGGGCAGCTGTTGCCTTGCAGAGAAAAGACCCGAATCGCGCCATCGAACTGCTGCAAGCATCTCGGCCGATCGAACTCGGCCAGCCGATCAACAGCACTGCTGTTTTCCTCTGTCCGGTCTATCTGCGAGGAGAGGCCTACCTCATGTTGCAAGACGGCCACGCAGCGGCCGGCGAGTTTCAAAAGTTCATCGACCACCGGGGACTGGTAGTGAATTTCTCCTGGGGTGCGTTGGCCCGCCTCGGCATCGCTCGCGCCTACGCCGTGGACGCGACCACAGATGCCGCTGCCCGCGAAAAAGCCCGTGCGGCTTATGGAGACTTTCTTGCTCTTTGGAAAGATGCCGATCCCGATGTGCCCATCTTGAAAGAAGCGAAGGCGGAGTGCGCGAGCTTGAAATAACCCCTTCATTCCTCAAGCCGCAGGGCCCGGTTTGACGGGATTTTTCTGGACTTCCGTTCTAATTCAGTGCACACTTCGTGACCAGTTAACTTGCGCCCTTCCATGTTTGCAAGAGGAGAGTCGATGCCGAGCTATCTGGCTGCCCGCTGTCCGCAGTGCACAAAATGGATAGCAGTCCATAAATGCGACGCGGATGCTCCAACTATGGACCCGACGTTACTACTGCTAGTGAAATGCCCCCAGTGTGGACAACAATCGAAGCTGGCCGCTTCTGCTCTCGAGATAATTCCTGAATCCAAGCTGGAATTGTCGCCAACACAGCATGACGGCGGCGCATGAGTCCGCAAAAGCACTTACCCGCGTTCAACGGATTTTCACGGCGCCCGGCAGTCAGCTTTTGCGGCGATCGCAGGCGTGACACAAGATGACGGAAAGAGAATCGGGCATAGGCAAGCTGCTCGACCTCGCTCGAGGTGACCGGAAGTATCTGGCGACGCTCGACAAGCTGCGGCGCACCATCGTAGTAATGTTCACCGACATTCAGGGTTCGACCGCGTACTTCGAGAAGCACGGCGACGCCGCCGGACTGCTGATGGTGCACCAGTGTAACGACACGCTGCGCGGCATCGTGGACAGCCACGGCGGGCGGGTCATCAAAACCATCGGCGACGGTATGCTCGCGACCTTCGAAGATTGTGGTCAATCGGTGGAAGCGAGCATCAAAATGCAGCATGGCTTGCGAGAGATAAGCGATTCCCAGCCAGAGACTGACAGAGTGGCGATCCGCATCGGGATCCACTACGACACGGGAATTGTTAGAAGCCAGGACGTCTTTGGCGATGTAGTGAACGTTGCTTCTCGAATCGAAAGCGTAGCCCAGCCCCGCCAGATCGTGATCTCCGAAACCCTCTACGACAAAGTGGTCGCTCTCAGTTTTCAAGTGAGGCAATTGGGCCGGTTTCTGCTCAAGGGGAAAAAAACGGAACGAACCCTTTACGAAGTACTGTGGGACCAGGAAAGGCTTGGGAACCCAGGTATAGGCCAGGCCGGGAACGAGTCAGGGCGGTCTCGCAGCTTCCGGCTTCAGGTGATCGATCCAAGGGGCGTAGTCAAAGCCGAGCACGCCATTCTAGACGGAGTTACGATTGGCCGCTCGGGATCTGATATGACATTTCCCCACGATGACGCTCTGGCCGACGTCAGTGCCCGCGTTTTCATCGATAACGGTCAAATATTTATCAAGGATCTGAGCGAAGGTGCAGACAATATTTTCTTGAGAATTGCAGGTGGATATACCTTGCAGAGCCAGGACATCATTCTGATGGGGCAACAGGTATTCAAGTTTCGTGAACTCTCAGGTGCGATGTCTGCTGCGGCGGAGCTGGGGATAACTTTGGCGGAAGTTAGCCGGACGCTGGAGGAGCCGGTAGCTGAACTAGTACCCTACCATCCCAAAGGTAGTGCACCGGCGCACTGTCCCCTGGCTCTCGAACAAGTGTACTTCGGCCGGGTCAAGGGTACTTATACCTTTCCCGACGACAAGCTGATGAGCCGGTCTCATGCTCGCGTGATTCAACGCGCAGAAGACTTCATCGTCGAAGACCTGGGCAGCCGCAATGGTACCTTCGTAAAGGTACGCGGTTCCGCTCCTGTACCGGTGAATGGCACAATCCTTCTGGGTAATCAGTTGCTGCGGGTCATCGAATGAATGTGTGACCACCACCTATCTGGCCGAAGAATTTGTGGCGGCGCCGTCAAAGGTATTTCCACGAGGCTTCGACCCTCGATGCCGCGACGCGCCAGATGGTTCCTCCTGCGACGATGCCTGACACCGGACTGCCAACCCAGATTGGCGACCATAAGTTCGAGGTTTAGCTGGTGACAACCCGCAAGCGCCTCATCATCGCGTTTAGTTTGCTGCTGGCTATTGGCGTGATCGCCGTAATCGGATACAGAATCATCGGAGGGCCGTCGGTAAGCTTTCTCGACGCTATTTACATGGTAGTAGTTACCCTGTCGGGAGTTGGATACGGGGAGATTATAGATTCCGCTCATAATCCGGCGCTTCGAATATTCAATATTTTTGTGGTGCTCAGTGGAGTGGGAGTCGCAGTTTACGTTTTTTCTGAATTTACGGCATTTCTAGTCGAAGGCGAATTACGCCACTTGTTCCGGGGAAGAAGGATGAAAAAACAAATAGCCGACCTGAAGGAACATTTCATTGTCTGTGGATTCGGCGAAACTGGCCGACACGTTGTGGACGAGTTACGGAAGATGAAAGCGCCTTACGCGGTAGTTGAGAGTTCTCATGAAGTCATCAAGCGGCTTGTCGATGGCGTGGATGAAGGATATGGCGACCTGCTGTACGTCATCGGCGACGCGACCGACGAAAAAACGCTGGAGCAAGCCGGCCTGAATGTCGCCGCAGGCATGATTTCTACCCTGCCCAGCGACAAAGATAATCTTGTAATAACCGTGGTGGTGCGGCAAAGAAATCCTGCCATTCGCATCGTGTGCCGCTGTACCGATCTCAGCTTTTCCGAACGCATGCTGAAAGCGGGCGCGAACTCAACCGTTTCTCCTAATCACATTGGGGGGTTGCGCATGGCGAGTGAGATGCTGCGCCCCAGCGTGGTCAGCTTTCTGGATCTGATGTTGCAGGAAAAGTCGCACACTTTGCGCGTCGAGGAAATCTCGTTAAGCGCGGGGTCTAGTTGGCTGGGAAGCATGATTTCAGATCTTCGTCTGGGAGAACGCTATGATCTCCTGCCGCTGGCTATCAAAGGCACGGGTGACATGGATTCGAATCTGATCGTCAATCCGCCTGGTGCGACCCGGCTGTCAGCAGGCACAGTGATCATTCTATTGGGAGACGCGGAGAATCTGGTTCGGGCCCGGAGCGACGCGAATCGCTGACTGGCGCAGGTCCACCAGAGGAATGCCACCCGCCAGTGTCGGTCCCGAAGTCCCAAAGAGTCATCTAATGGCTCAGGTACCATCTCGTCCCTCGTCGCACGCATCAGGGGGCCGCTTTCTTCTTTGCCTTGGCGATCTCCACGCTGGCGAGCGTCTTGCGGGACAAGTGCGAGTCGGATAGAAAGCTGCCATTCTCCCGGCAGCAGGCCTTTCCCGGCAGCGCGCCGCAGGTAGGGCACTTCACGTCTTGTGCTTTGTCATTCATTGCTACAGTGTAAGACCGAACCCGGAATTGCAGGAATGAATATGGGGGCCCCGGCTGCGGCACCGATCCTAGGCGCTAAGTGAATAAGGTCCACCGTTCAACCGTTCTGTAGCTTCGGTGGCCCGGATGAGGCCGGCCCTGTTCCAGCCATGCTTGCGGGTTTTACATTCTGCTGCTCGCTCGGAAAATGCAGTGGCCATACCTTACCGGTGGACACGCACCAGTGCAAACGAAATTTGGCGTTCGGAAGGCTAGACCTGAACTGCCGGTTCCGGCAGATTAATTGTGACGAACGGCTCTCACGTCCAGGCGATCTCCGCGTCTAACGGGCGGGCCGCTTTGCGCTTGTGATTGCTGCTGGGCCTACGAGATTCTCATCCCCTGCCAACGGCGGCCCGACGGTGGTTATGAAGGAGGTTTCGTAATGAGAGAAAAAATCGCGATGGTATGCGCATCAGCAATCCTTGTGCTGATTGGGCTTGAAGCGGCTTATGGAGCAGCCACGCCGGATACCAAGGTGCAGTACACCAGCATGGCTCCGCTCCATCTTTATCTCGACGACCGTGATACCGAGATCGCAATGGCGCGCAGTGCTGCCCCCGAAGTGATATCGCGCGACGCGACCGTCATGGTGCTGGGAGAACATGGCTACGTAACCGCGGCTGAAGGCAAGAATGGGTTCGTCTGCATCGTGGAGCGAGGGTGGATGTCTCCCGAAGACTCTCCGAACTTCTGGAACCCCAAGCTCCGTGGACCGCTTTGCTTCAATCCACCGGCGGCGCGATCCATCCTGCCGGCCACTTTCGAGAGAACGAAGATGGCTTTGGCGGGTAAATCAAAAGACGAGATCATCGCAGCCAACAAGGAAGCCTACGACAAGAAAGAGCTGCCTCCGCTGGAGCCCGGCTCAATGAGCTACATGATGTCGAAGCGGGCGTACCTGACTGAGACCGGAGGCAATGTCGCCCATGTGATGATTTACACGCCGCACATGGATTCCAAGGAGTGGGGAGCAGATGTTCCCAACTCGCCGGTCATGCTGAACCCGCAGTTCAAAGACGCTGAGCCAATCGACGTGTGGGTCATCCCGGTTGGGAAATGGTCGGACGGAACAGCGGCACCGGTCATGTAGTTGTGGCTTGCGCGGCAGTCGGGGAGGTTCAGACGAATCCGTCGAATCGTTGAGTCCGACCCCGACCCGCTGAGCTCCAGAGCTCAGGGGTTATTGCCACCGATGCACCAACCCTACGGCACGTCATCGAGCTGCTGTAGCTTCGCCTCGGCACTGGCTTTGATCCCGTCCTTGCGCTGCTGGTCGTCCGTCGTGTCGGATGACAGCAGTACGAGCGCTTTCCTGGAATTTTGGCGCGCCAGGTCTCCCTGACCATCGGCCAGGTACGCGTCACCGAGGCTGTCATATACATTCGGCGAATTCGGATAGGCGTAGGCGTTCAGCTTCAGGATCTCGATGGCGCCCTTCACATCGCCTGCCTGCATGTGTTCATATCCCATGGAATTGACGGTTGCCTCGTCGAACATCGTCGCTTTGGGATCGCGTTGGCGAGCTTGCTCCAGCTGACTTTGCACTTTGGCAGCGCCGCCAAGATCGATGGTATTGAGCACTTGGACTTCCGGCGACAGCGCGATGGACTGATTCGCCGCCGGCGCCTTGCCGGGAGTCTTGATGAGCGTCGTCACGTACCAATCCGTGATCGCCGTCATTAGTTCCGGATGAACCCGGAAGATATCGGCTCCATGCCCGCCAATCGGGTAAGAAACCAGTTTCTTATCAGGATCGGCAGTGATGTCGTACAGCCACTGAACCTCCACTACGGTGGGCTTAAACTCGTCGTCATCAGCATAGGCGAGAAAAACGGGAATCCCGTTATCGCGGCGCAGGAATTGGCGTCCACCGTAATTGGTGTTGCCCGACAGCAGCACCAGTGAGCGCACTCCGGGGTGGCGAATCCCCGTCTGCAGCGAATTATCCACACCGCAACTGGCGCCGCCAACGCCGATCGCATCCGGCGCGACTCCCGGCTGCGACACCAGATATTGATACGCAACCTCGATGTCACGCGGCCATTTCTGTTGCTCTTCATTCAGTTGCTGCGGCGTGGCCTTGTCGTGCGGTATGCCGGCACTCTCGCCGAAGCCGCGATAGTCGAGGGTGAGGACGTTGATTCCAGCCGCGGCAAGCTGCTTTGCCAATCCGTCCCAGACTTTGCGATCGCGATTGCACTGATGCAGCAACAGCACGCCGGGACCGGGTTTGCCTGCCGCATAATAGGTCGCCTTCAGTTTGGCGCCATCAGCAGCGGTCAGATCGACCACGCGCTCAGCGCACAACGCCAACGATGCTGTGGCCAGCATGAAAAGAAGTGATGGAATGCAAACGCGGACAAAGACTTTGCGCATCGAGAACCTCACAATGCGCAATATTCTACAGAGCCGGCAGGAAGTAAACCTCCGATGCAGAATTCCGCTGTGTGGCGCTCGGAGAGCGGGACAGACCGCGGCGTCGCATCGTCCGCGGCAACGGCGGTGCTCATTTCTTCCGATCAGCGTTCCGCAGCGGAGCTATGACGGTTGCTTCCGTGGTTCACGCGCTTGCCATCACTTCCTGTGAATCCTTGTTTCTGTGACTCAGAGAGCCATAGCTCATCGTTCTTATCAGATAGTCGTTCGGGCGACCGAAAGTCGATAGCTACTTCATTTCTTTCCGTCGGCAGAGGAATCTGCGGCGCACGGACGCGATCGAATGGCGGCCGGAAGTTGGGCTCGACAGGAAAATTATTCCGAGCGAAGCGCTTGTACGACGTCGACGCGGGCGGCGCGTGCCGCCGGGAGCATCGCAGCGACTACCGCCGAGCCCATTAGCACGAACGCAGAAACGATCACGGGCACTGCGCCCGGCATTTTTAGGTCGCCGAAATAACTGCCCGCCACGCGCGCCACGACGAACCCGAACGCCGCGCCCGCCAGAACACCAATGGCAGCCATCACGGCGCCTTCCGCGACAACCCCTCGGAGGAGACTTTTCGGCTGTGACCCAAGCGCCAGGCGGATGCCGAATTCGCGTGTCCGCAAGCTCACAGAAAACGCCAGTACGCCTGCGACGCCAACCACGGCAATCAGCAACGCGATCGCTGCGAACACGCCAAAGACCAGGGAGTTCAAGCGGTCTGGCGCAAGCACTTTTGCCCGGATGTCTTCCAGAGTGGCAGGGTTCTCAACGGGTTCATCGGCGGACATCTCGCGGATAATCTTCGTTACCGGCGTTACCAGCGAATAAGGATTTGCGGTGGTGTGGATGAGGAGGTGACCGCCGAAAATTGGAGCGTCTGCAAAGGTGCTGTAAATGGTGGAGGTGGGCGCAGGAACGATATGGCTGTCGTCCACATCGGCGACGATCCCAATAATGCGGTGCGGCGACTTGATTCTAGACTTTTCCGCTTGCGACCCGGGAACGAACTCGAGCACGGGATCGGTCCAATAGACATGCCGGCCGACGGCGTCCTGGCCAGGAAACATGCGTTGTGCGAGAGTCGCGCTGACGATCACGACCGGCTCGTGATTGTGGTCATCGAGCGCGTTGAAATCGCGCCCGGCAATCATGGGAACGCCGAGCGCGTTGAAAAAGCCGGGAGAGATGGCCCGCCACATCGCGCGAGGATCGTCTTTGCCAGGGACGTGACCGTCACCAGAGAATTGGAAACCTACACCGAAGTTGTCGGCATCACGCCAGGGGGCGATCATACCGAAAGCCGTCTCAGTGACGCCGGGCAGGGCATCGATCCGACGCATCGATTCCTTGTAAAAATCGAGGACTTGCTGCGGCGATTTTCCGTCGGACAACGGCGGAACGTCGATGGCGAGAACGTGACGCGTATCGACACCGGTCTCGATCGTTTGCAATGCGATCAGCGTAGTGATCAACATGCTTGCGCCCGCGAGCAGCACGAAAGACGCGGCGATTTGCGTGACGGCGAAGACGCGCTGGCGGCGCCTGGTGCTGCTGGTGATGCGGACGCTGCCGCTCGCCAGGTTCATGCCATTCGACGCGTTAGCCGAGGGCAGGCGCGGCACAAATGCCAAAATCACTGCGGCAACTACTGCCAGCGCCACTCCCACCCACAGCAGGCTGGAATCGACCGTCAAATCCAGCGCGCGAACCGAGAAGCGCGAGGCGTATCGAGCCAGGATTGCGACCAATGGCTGCGCGCTCACCAGGGCGATTGCTGCGCCCGAGCCGCAGAGCAGAAGGCTTTCAGCTAACAACATGCGGCGCAGCGTGCCGGTGCTTGCGCCGAGCGCGGCGCGGATCGCGAGTTCGCCTTCGCGGCGAACCGTCCGCGCCAGAATCAGGTTGGCAACGTTGGAGCAGGCGATGATGAAGACGAGACCCGAGGCAGCGAGAAGGACGAGGAGAACGGTACGCGCGCCGGAAGTCATTTGGTCCCGGAGCATCCTGGCATCAATGCGGAAGCCGCCGTTATCGGGATACGCATCGGGGTGGTCCTTCTGCATGGAGGCGTAGACGGTGCGCAGCTCGGCGCGAGCCTGGTCGAGAGTGGCGCCGGGAGCAAGCTTACCGAAGAGCTCGGTCATGCGATGGATGCGGCCGGTCACCATTGTGGCGGAAAGATGATGTGGGCTGGTGACCACGTTGCCGATAATCTCTGTATCCGCGGGATACGGGACACTGGGCTCGAGGACGCCGATGATCGTGGCGGAACGATCGCCAACGCTGCTCAGCCGAACGGTCTTGCCGATCACACCAGGATCTTTTTTGTAAACGGTGGACCAGAAGCGATACGTGAGTACGATGACGCCGGATGCGTTGGGACCGTCGTCCTGAGGTCCGATGAGGCGGCCGAGAACAGGGCGCAGACCCATTACTTCAAAATAGTTGCCGCTGACGACGCCACCTCGCACTACGCGAGGGTCACCGAGTCCGACCATCGTAAAGCCCATCTCCGAGAAATCGCCGAACTCGCTCACGGAATGGACCCTGGCTTCAATGTCCTTCACTTCTGGCACGGAGAACGTGGTGTTGTCGGCTCCGATGCTGGGGGCGCTCTGGCGGATATACACCAGCCGGTTCTCGTCGCGGTTGACGAGAGGCTTGAGCAGCACTCCGCGCACGAGGGTGAAGATCGCGGCGTTCGCGCCGATGCCGAGCGCCAGCGTGAGGATCACAATCGTCGCCAGCCCTTTGCTGCGCCGGAGCGAGTGGAACGCAACTCTTAGATCGCGGAAAAATGACATGTTTCTCGTCCCCTAGGCGTTTTCCAGCACCACCCGTGCCAATAGAAAGACCCACACTGTAAATCACTTACCATTTGGCAGGTCCCCAGCAGCACAGCTTCGCGCGCTGGATCGTTCACCTTATAGTCGCCGGAGCACAGGGAAAATCGACAACAAAGACGAACTTTTTTGTTGCGGCTCCCTCAGTCGCCCTGGTCTACGGGGATTTTGGGGCTATCCGGGTCATCGTCGTCCGCCCGCCCGAACGAGGGGAGATACCGGCCGAAGTTCAATTCGAAGTCGCTCGGCACGCCGTAACCTATATCACGAATCTTGGCACGGCGCGCCTGCGCACCGGGCAAGGCCAGCAGTGGGAAGAACAGGTCGATGCTCGACTGAATCTCGCAGCTGTCGGTGTCCCGAACCGATTGATCTGGGCCTTCGCCGCGGATAGCGTTTCACGGTCGAACGAGGCCACGCGCCGGGCGAGCGTATCGACAAACGAGTCGAGCTCGCCATCGTCCAAGGTGCGGTTCACCCAGCCATAGCGCTCGGCGATATCAGCGTCGAAATCGTCTCCGCTGAGCACGATCTCAAGTGCGCGCGAGCGGCCAACCAAACGCGGGAGCCATTCCATAGCGCCACCGCCCGGGACCAGTCCGACGCCGACCTCTGGGTTGCCGAACAGGGCGCTTTGCCGGCTGGCGAAGCGCATGTCGCAGGCCAGCACGAACTCGTTACCGATCCCGCGGGTGCGGCCGCGAATCTTGGCCAGGGCACCTGAGGGATGTAGTGGTCGAGCGGCATTTGGCTTTCATTTTATGCAATCCTGGCCATCACGGCGCACAGACCACATTCAGGTCGGGCGGGTGGCCCAGCCTACCATCCTGAGGGTGCCCCATCCAAGCTGGGTTTGCTTGGGTGGGGTTTTGCGGGCTGTGTCATGGCTGTTTTACGAACCATGAAAGTCAAAATCCCCACCCAACCAAAAGATGGTTGGATGGGGCACCCGATGTCATTTGCTTAGCAGAGTTCATGCCTGGGCCACCCGCCCTGACCAGAAGATGAATGTGTTCGGGCATCACCACATAGCCGACGACCACCCATTGATAACGCTGCCGAACCTGTTCCAGCACTTTCACGAACAGGTCGCGGCGAGCGGCGCTGGCCAGCCAGGGCTGCCGCCGGTAACAACTGAATGTAAGGAAGTGCAGATCGTGTCCGCCCTGCCAGCGCTCCAAGCCCCAAGGGATAACCGTAGGCTAAAGGAGCCATGGTCTTCGCGCTGTGATTTAGGACACCTTGCGGAAGTGACCGCTCACGAAAATCCCCAGGTCTCGAAAACCGCGAGACCTGGGCCACCCGCCTGTCGCAGATTCTTCTGTCACGGTTTCAGGTAACGAAGCACAACGCATCCTGATTTAAAAATCTTTGAGTCGGCGAACTTTAATTGCAATTTCTCCGGCAAGTTGACACCTTCCAACAACCGTCTGCCTTCGCCGACAATGACCGGCGAAACGGCAAAACGGTATTCGTCAACCAAACCAAGTTCGATAAGTTGGGAGGGAATATCTACCCCGCCGACTAGAATATTCTTGCCTTGTTCCTGCTTGAGTTTAAGTATTTCGTCGCGAAGATTCGTGCGGACAATCCTCGTATTTTTGTCCTCAACGCTGTCTAAGGATCGCGAAAAAACCAGTTTGTTGAGGGAGACAAAGGCTTGAGCGAAGTCCTTGTCCGCTTTGGACGCGGACTGGTCCCTGGCGACCTCGGGCCAATAAGGAACCATCAATTGATAGGTCTTGCGACCGAAGACCTGCAGGTCAGCCTCTCGCGTGAGGTGCGTAAAATATTCAAGTAATTCGTCGTCAGGATTTAGTGGGGTGTGGTCGACGCAGCCATCCAGGGTCATGTTGATCGCGAAGATTACATTTCTCATGTGATTGTCCCGCCTTTATGTGCCAGTGCGTGGGAGAATTAACAGCCTCGCGCGCTGCATCGTTCATACCATTGCCGTCGCGCCCGGAGAAAATCGACAGCCGAGGCGAATTCGTTTCAGGCAAGCTGGGGACTGGACGGGCGTTCACCAATCCCCATTCTTTCGAAAAGCGACCGCGCGCGCTGCGGCGCATGCTCCGAGGTCGCGGCAGCCAGACTATTCCATGGGCGCGCAAGGGGTGCCATCCCCTACTGGCGCATCTCAGCGGCGACGTCGTCGCCGAACTTCTCTTGGATATACTTTTGGGTCTCGGGATCGAAGTCGGTTAAGTCAAACATCCGGCGAACTTCGACCACTTCGTTATCCCTCCCGGGGATGCGCGAGGCCCATTCGAGCGCCTCTTCGCGCGACTTCACCTGGATGATCCAGTAGCCACCGACCACTTCCTTCGCTTCGGTAAACGGGCCGTCGGTAACTTTCGATTTTCCGCCTTTGAAGGTGACACGCGCGCTCATCGTCGCGGGCGGGGTCAGGCCGTCGAGCGCCAGCAGCACGCCGGCTTTCCCTAGTTCCTCGTTGTACTTGCCCATCGCCTCCATGTCTTTGAAGTCGGGCACCCAGCCGGCTTTTGCGTTTTCGTAATCTTTCGGAAACATGATCATCATGAAGCGCATTTTCTTCTCCTTGAGTTTTGTGCGGACAGCCGTATCACGGGCCGCTACTTTTATATAAGAGCCTGGACCGCGCTGGGCCTGGAAAGTTGCCAGGCGCCGAGTGCGCGGGGCGGCTCTACTTGCTAGTCGAACGGGGTGATGAGGAATCGACACGCGATTTGCAGATTTTTCGCGCAGCCTATCACGGGGGAAACACTTTCTGCCGGGCCGGGTGGCCCAGCCTACCATCCTGAGGGTGTCCCAGCCAAGCTGGGTTTGCTGAGGTGGAGTGTTTGCGGGTTGTGTCATGCCTGTTTTACGAACCATGAAAGTCAAAATCCCACCCAACCAAAAGAAGGTTGGATTGGGCACCCGATGTTCATTTGCTTAGCAGAGTTCTTGCCGGCCACACGCCACATTGTGGAAGTGACCGATCACGAAAATCCCCAGGTCTCGAACACCGCGAGACCTGGGCCACCTGCCCGTGCCAGCTGGCCAGCCGCCGCTTCCAACTTCTCTGCTAAACAGCTTTGCCAGTGGCGAATGCTTTGCGCAGCGCAGACTTCCAACTCGCGCTAAATTGTTTGGAGGCTTCGGCGTCTGGCACAAGGAGATCGAATCCGTGGAAGGCACCAGGCATGACCAGGAGCTCGGTTGCGACTCCGGCATGGACGAGCCGCTGCGCATACTCCATATCTTCTTCGACGAACAGGTCAATGGAACCGACACCGATCCAGGCAGGCGGCAGGCCGGCGACGCTGGCTACCCGGGCGGGTACGGCAGCTGCCGGCACCTTGGACGAACCCGCTGGAACACCGAGTAGCGAGCTCCAGGCAAGACGATTGGCACTCGCAGTCCACATAAAGTGGCCAATGGCGGGCGGCACTGGGTGGGAGCTGCCCGTCCGGTCGTCCAGCACGGGGTAAATGAGCAACTGGAAGATGATGGGAACTTCGTTGCGGTCGCGCGCCTGAATCGCGAGGCAGGCTGCGTGGTAGCCGCCCGCGCTCTCACCGCCCACGGCAATTTTGGAGCGATCAATGCCGAGCTCCGCCGCATGGGCATGAACCCATTTCAGCGCGGCGTAATTGTCCTCAAGCGACCCGGGATAATGCGTCTCTGGAGCGAGCCGGTAGTCGACCGAGACGACGACGCAGTGGCAATCTGTCGCGATCCCTTGCAGCTGGGGCATCAACATGGGATCGGTCATCATGAAGCCGCCGCCATGCATGTGAAGCAACACCGGCTTGCCCTTCTCCGACGGCGCAGGATCAACGACCCACAGACGAACCTCGGGTGCTCCAGGCGGCCCTGGGATATGCCGCTCCACGGGCTGCGGCGCGGGAGCAGGCAATGGGGGCATGCCAGGCATTTGCCGGAACTTGATGGCCATCTCCAGTGAGAGGTCAACGGCTGGGAACTGCTTGAGTACCGGAAGAAGCTCTGGATCGACGAGGGAATATGGGTCTGCGACCGCTGGCGAAGTTTCCGAGCGCGAGGCTTGCTGAGCCTCGGCCAGCGTAGCTGCAGGCGCGAGTCCCATAGCCAGACCAAAGCCGGCGGTGCGGATAGCGAAATCGCGACGAGTAAGTTGATTGCTCATTTGAGTAGAGGGCGGCTCGCGCTGCCAGCCGTCAGGCCGGCAGCGTGGCAGTGTTGTCACTGCCGCTCCGTTGCTCCCTTCGGGTCCGGGTTGAAAAGCAGCTCGCGCACTTCGCCCGACGCACGGCAGGCGACGGCGCCCTTGCGCGCCCACGCCAGCGCCTCGTCCAGATTGGCGGCTTCCAGTATCCAGAAACCGCCCATGTGCTCCTTGGTCTCGGTGTACGGCCCGTCGGTGACGAGCACGTTGCCGTCGGGCTGGACCCGCAGCGACTTGGCCTTGCCGGCCGGGGAAAGGCCGCAGGCGAACTTCCTGGCGCCGGCAGCAATCATTTCGCGGTTCAGCGCGTGGATATTCTCGATCATCGCCCCGGCTTCGACGGACGGGTCGTAGTCGTCGGGGTGGTAGACAGCAACCAAATACTGTGGCATGAGTTCTCCTTTATTCTGTAACGGTCTTATTCGTGTGACGGCGTTGGGGCGGGCCGGTTGCCCTGCCTTCACCATATAGTCGAACGGCCGAGTGCAATTCGACAGGCCGTGCTAGAAATTTTTCTTCTTCCGCGCTTTGGAACTAGGCCGGGTGCCCCACTCATTCGCGGGGTTCGAATGAGTGGGTTCCGCGAGTCACAGCCTCCGGTACGTCCCATCACAGACGGGAATGATCTGCCCCCGATACTTTCGGGGCATGACGAGAGGTTTGGAGCGCTGGTATGGTGGGCACGATCTGCACTTCATAACCTGCAGTTGTTATCGGCGTCGTCCGGAGCTTTACGGCGGCGAGCGCCGTGACCTGTTCCTGCGTGTGCTGGAGCGCGCCCGGCAAAAGTATCGCTTTGTCGTAATCGGCTACGTGGTGATGCCCGAACATTTCCATCTTCTGATAACCGAGCCGGAGGTGGAAAACCCTTCCGTTGTGATGAAAGTGGTGAAAGAGCGATTCACGAAGCTCCTTCACCGCGGCGGCATGCGCACGGGCCCGACCTGGCAAAAGCGTTTCTACGACTTCAATGTATGCAGTACAGGAAAACGCATCGAGAAACTGCGCTACATGCATCGGAACCCGGTGAAGCGAGGTCTGGCGGAAAGACCCGATGAGTGGAAATGGAGCAGCTACCGAACGTATGCTTGCGGCGAAGAGGGTTTGGTAAAGATTAATTGTCAGGAATGGCCGTTGAGGATAACGTATTCCGCCTCGCGGTCCCACTCATTCGAAACCCGCGAATGAGTGGGGCACCCGGCGCCAAGTCAGTGCGGCGGTGTCAACTTATACTTCATATCCCACATTGGCAGAAAATATTTATCTCGGACGGCGCGGATTCGCTGTAACATGTTGCGCTGCAAGACGGGCTCCCTACGTCCCCCACACAAGGAGAACATCGTGAAAGCTCTTGCCGCTATCGCTCTTCTCTGCGCCGCCGTCAGCCTGCAGGCGCAGTCGACTCCCCAGGTCGTCATTACGGGAAACTCGATCGCGCAGTATGAAGCTGGCCTGGCGTCCGATATTTTCCCCAATCTGCCTATGGGCGACGTCTACATCACAGGTCATCCCAGCTATACGTGCGCGGATGTTCTTTCCGGTGTGACTTACGACGTCTTTGGCCGGGAAAACCAGGAGCGCAGCCCCGAGGTCGCGGTGCTCATCGATACCACCAACGATTGGGAGCCGCACCCCCCCACCTACATGAGCACGCCGCCCTCCGAGCTCCTCTCCTGCCTGCAGCAAACCGCGCAGGCGCTACTGATGATCAAGCCGGCGTTGCAGATCGTCTTCTTGACCACACCGCCATACGTGCCAGCTTCGGAAGGAGGATGCACGCAGGAGGACTACCGCTTGGTGATCGAGGCTTATAACGACCTCATGCCGGAGCTGGTAAGCATGTCTCCCGGCCACGTGACTGTATTGGATGCCTTCACGCCGTTTGAGGCGGGCACCAGCGGTTATGCTGACCCGACCAAAATGGTCGGTGCTTGCGGCATCCATCCGGGATGTCCGGGCGTATGGGACGCTGGTCAGATAATCCTGGCCAACATTTACAACACTACGGTGATGGACCTGCTGACGACGCCCAAGCCGCCCAGCGGTGAGGCCCCGCCTATTGTCTCCAACTATGGAACATGTAACACAATGTAGGACATCATTTGGCGGGTGGCCTAGCCTACGATCCTGAGGGTGCCCCATCCAAGCTGGGGTCCCCAGCGAGCGCCGCATTTGCGCTCGTTGGGGTGGAAGCTGGGTTTGCCTCGGTGGGGGTTTTGCGGGATGCGCGATGGCTGCTTTGCAAGCCAACCACTCTTCCCCTCGAAGTGAAAGTCAAAATCCCCACCCAACCAAAAGAAGGTTGGATGGGGCACTCGATGTTCATTTGCTTAGCAGACTTCTTGCCTGGGCCACTCGCCGAAAATCGACAGCTACTCCATTTCTTATTTCAGCTGCCGAATCCGCTCCTCGCAGGAATTGCCGTTCTGGTTCCTGTTGGGTCAGCGCCAGAGCTTTCTCATAAGACGACCGAGCCTCGGCCGTCCTGCCGAGCCTGCGGTACATATCCGCACGGGCGGAATGCGCCAGGTAGTAATTTGCCAATTCGCCATGTTCCAACACCGCTTCGATCTGCGTCAGGCCGGCCTCTGGACCATCGCGCATGGCAATGGCCACGGCACGATTCAGCTCTACAACCGGCGAAGGCTGAATTCGTAGCAAGCGGTCGTAAAGCGCAACAATCTGCCGCCAGTCGGTTACAGCGACCGATTCCGCCTCCGCATGAACGGCCGCAATCGCAGCCTGGAGTGTGTAGGAGCCGAAGCGGCGGGACTTCAGGGCTTTCTCCAGCAAGGCCACACCCGCGGCGATCTGCTCGCGGTTCCAAAGCGAGCGGTCCTGGTTCTCCAGCAAAATCAGCTCTCCGGCCGGCGAGGTTCTGGCCGCACGACGGGATTCCTGCAGCAACATCAGGGAAAGCAGGCCCTGGACTTCGGGCTCGGGCTGGAGGTCGGTCAGCAGCCGGCCCAGTCGAATCGCCTCACCTGTCAGCTCGGCCCGGGTTACCTCCGCTCCTGCCGCAGCCGAATAACCCTCGTTAAAGACGAGATAG
The DNA here is from genome assembly GCA_963833305.1 of uncultured Acidobacteriaceae bacterium. Classification (GTDB taxonomy): domain Bacteria; phylum Acidobacteriota; class Terriglobia; order Terriglobales; family Acidobacteriaceae; genus Bog-257. Next base: position 159,886 of record CAWHXN010000008.1, read on the forward strand.
ATGACCTGAAGCACCGCGTCCAGTCGCGCCGGCAGTTCCTCGGGCGTCGGCACCTCGTAGGGAATCCGGGTCTCGCGAATCTTTGCCTTGGCGCGCACGATGCGCTGCGCCAGCGTACGCGGAGTAGTGAGGAAGGCCTTGGCTATCTCCTCGGTGGTCAGCCCGCACACCTCGCGCAAGGTGAGCGCAACGCGCGCTTCCGGCGCTAGAGAGGGATGACAGCAGGTAAAAATCAGGCGCAGCCGATCATCCTCCAGGCTGTCCTCTTCATCGGCCGTCTCCGCCGACCTGCCTTGGGCTTCGAGATAGCGCACCAGCTCATCTTGAGAGGCATCGAATCTCGCCCGTCGACGCAGAGTATCAATGGCTTTGAATCGGGCCGTCGAAATCAACCATGGCCGCGGGTTGCCGGGTACCCCACTGCTCGGCCACAGGCTCAGCGCCGCCGCAAAGGCTTCGTGCATCGCCTCTTCGGCAAGATCAAAATCACCCAGCAAGCGGATCAGAGTTGCCAGGATTCGTCCCGAATCCACGCGATAAAGGGAGTCGAGCAATTCGCGTATCTGCTGGGGGGAATGCTCGGACATGACGACGACCTTAGCAAACCAGCGGGCCCGAATCAATTTGGCAAACGGCGGATCGAGGCGAAGTGCCCAGGCCGTGACTCTGAAATCTGACAACCGAACGCTTCCCCGGTTGACTCAAAATTGCCCGAGCCTTTTGCTGGCGTGGTAAGTAGTTGGAAATATTTGGTCGGGGAGAGAGGATTTGAACCTCCGACCCCCTGGTCCCGAACCAGGTGCTCTACCAGGCTGAGCCACTCCCCGACGTGCAAAAGACCGCGTTGTAGACGCGCCGCACTTCCGGCGTTTCCCGTTGCAAAAGAGAACAGGAACACGCCAGACACTTGAGTATAGCAGACGTTACAGGGGTAATGTTCGGTGGCACTCGTCGATCAGAGCGTCTTTGTCAGGAAGCCAAAATGCGAAGTGATCGAGGAGTAGGGCCTGACGATCGGCCCGCGAGGGCTAACGAAATGGCGCCGCTCGCGGACCGGGAAGGCCAGACACAAGGCTATTTGTAAGTGGCGTTGGTGCGAGCCAAATAATCGCGGTGGCCGGTGTCGTCGGTCATCGAGCCGAAGGCCTCGCCAGACAGAGGGTTTGCCTTCAGGTTCTCGCGAACGGCTGCCTGGACTTTGTCCAAGCCGTCGGCGTTGGCCGCGATGTAGAAAATCCAGAACGTGCCCGGCGCGTCGGTGTGAACCGCTTCGGTATCGATCTCGTATTCGACAATGGTACCGGCGGCAAGCTGTTTCTCCAGAATCGGCACGACCAGGCTCTTGGCGATCATGGCGATAGCGTCATCCGGCGCATCCGCTTTCAACTTATAGGCGCTGCCGTGGGTGTAGAGACCCTTCCACGATCCGGCGTGCCAGTTGTAGTAGCGGCTGACATAAATGTTGTCCCAGTGCTTGGTAGCACTGGCCAGGACGGAAGTAGTGGAGCTGCCGTTCGTGTAGAACGTGTTCAGCACGTTCACCAAGCCGGCCATGGACATGGCCGACCACCAGTCGTCATGCGTGCTGCCGTCAGGCTGATGCACCAGGTTGACGTCGCTGCCGAAACCCACGATGGTTCCGTCAGACATGGCCTTGTTCAAGGTAGGCGTATCGGCCTCGTCGGCCTTGACCATGTCGGCCCACTGGGGCCGGGGAATATTCCAAAATCCTACATACGAATACATCGGCGGTTTTTCTTTGACCTCTGACATCTGCGCGGCCGCGGGCAGAGCGCAAACTCCGGCCAGAGCGAGCGCACAGAGCCCTACGGAAATTCTCAACAATTTTCCAGTCATTCGTTCTCATCCTTTCTGAGTTTAGATAAAGCCTGTGTTGTCTCTGAAGGGCAAGTCTTGAAGAGCGTGAAGGGCCGAGCCGCTGAAAATCAGCGGGAAAACTGCAGACTGCCGTGATGACTTGAAGGTAGGCTACTTTCACACGGCTTTCACATTGGCGTCAATAGTAAAAACGTGCTGTTGACGAGCCACAACGGTGTTGTAGAGGTGGTGGTCGGGTGGAGAAAAGGTTAGCAGCGGGACTCGGCACGACCGACGCGAAGGATCAGTCCCGGCGATTGTGAGAAAATTCCAGCTTTGAAGGAGCAGTGATGCCACTGGTTCGAATCGATCTTGTCGAAGGTAAGTCGGCTGAGTACGTTGCCAAGGTAGGCGAAGTTGTCTATCAATCAATGTTAAGCGCTCTCAACGTTCCAGAACATGACCGATTTCAAGTCATAACCGAGCATCGGAAAGAGTCGATGCCGTTTGATCGTGACTATCTGGGAGTTCATCGCACGGATGATTGCATTTTTATCCAGGTCACGTTGAATAGCGGGCGATCGGTGGAACTGAAGCAGAAGTTTTATAAAGCCGTTGCAGACGGGCTGCATGAAGAAGTGAAGCTTCGACGTGAAGATGTGCTCATCAATCTGGTCGAAGTCGCTAAGGAGAACTGGTCGTTTGGAAATGGTGAGGCACAGTATGCCGATAAGTAACGGCAGCCTGACTAAGCCAGAAGAACGGCAGGTGCGGAGCATCCAGAACCACTGACACCTGGTGCTGCGATTAGGAACGAACTTGCTGGCGGAGAGGGTGGGGTTCGAACCCACGAAACCCGTTAAGGTTTGCCGGTTTTCAAGACCGGTGCCATCAACCACTCGGCCACCTCTCCGGCAACTACAGTTTTACTACAAGTCCGCAGATTTCGGCCCTCAGGGAATAAAGCCCAAGTCGCAGCGGGCCGTTTTGCGGCACGTCTGAGCAGGCTGCGGAAAAAGTCGAGAAACACAGCGGCTGCCGCTGGCTAAAGCCGGCTCGGGATCAATAGCAAAGAACTTAGACGCTGGCCTGAAGGCCAGCTCTACCCGAGTTTTGACTTCCAGCGATTTTTCCCGCAGCTTGTGAAGAGGCGCCCTCACACAAATCTCGACTTCGTACAATTTATGAGATAGCTTCTAGTGAATTCCATGCCGGGATCGGCGCAGAGGAATCAGCAACGCACCACGCTAGGCCCGTCGCGAAGAAACAGCTTGAACCGGAACATCGCTCTGGCTGGATTTGCTGCTTCCATTTCCTTGAGTGGCCGGAAGAAAAATACTGAAGCAAGTGCCGGTTGTGCCCGCGGTCGAACTTTCTACTTCAATCCTGCCACTCAGCTTGTCGACGATACCTTTGATCACCCACAATCCGATGCCCGTGCCCTTATCACCCTTGGTAGTGAAGAACGGCTGGAAGATGGTCTTCAGGTTTTCGTCGGGGATGCCACAGCCGGTATCGCGAACGCGCACCACAACCTGATTTTCACCGGCTCTTTCGATGTCCAGATCTAACTGGCCCTGCTGCCCAATGGCATCAATCGCGTTGGTGATGAGGTTGGTGAAAACCTGTCGCAGTTCGCTGGGATAAATGGTGACTTCACCTTCAATCTGATAGTTGCGCTCGACTTTGATCTTCATGGATTGCAGCCGGGGGCGATAGACAGCGCAAACGTCATCGAGCAGCTCAGAAAGTTTGGTAACCACCGGAAACTTGGTCTCGCGATGCGGGGCCAGGGTTTGGCGACTTATGTTCGCCAGCCGGCGGACTTCACGCTCGGCCAGTTCAACCAACTCGGTCCCCTCGGAATCGAGGGTGTCATTTTTCTTCAGCAGATGCATGAGGTTGGTGAGGGCGTCGAGCGGATTGTTGATCTCGTGCGCGATGGTGGCCACCAGGCGGCCGGTTGCAGCCAGCTTCTCTGAGCGGCGCACCGCCTCTTCCAGTTCATTGTTTAACTTCTGGATATGTTCTTCGGCCAGCTTGCGTTCGGAGACATCGCGAATGGCGCCGGTGGCGAAGGTACCTTCCTCGGTCGTCAACGGGCTGAGGCTGATCTCGACGGGAAATTCGCTTCCGTCCTTCCGCAGACCTAGCAATTCAAGTGCAGCTCCCATGGGCCGAACCCGAGGATCGGCAAAAAAATCCTGGCGATGGCGTGGATGCTGTCCCCGATAGCGTTCCGGCATGAGCGACTCCACCGAGCGCCCTATCAGTTCCGAACGCGTATATCCGAAAAGCTTTTCGGTCTGAGCATTCACCAGGGTGATTTTTCCCCTCTCATCGACGATGACCATCGCATCGGGGGCCGCTTCCAGCAGCGAGCGGAATTTGTCTTCGGCTTTTTTTCGCACGCTAATGTCTCGAATTGCACTCGCCACCAGAACGCCGTCCGATGTGTTAATCGGACTCAGGCTGATTTCGAGCGAAAATTCCGATCCGTCTTTCCGCAGTCCGAAGAGTTCCAGATCTTGCCCCATCGACCGCTGACGCGGATCTGCAAAATACGACGACCGATGATGGTGATGCTGGGAGTGGAAACGCTCCGGAATGAGAATTTCCACAGAGTATCCCAAAATTTCCTGCCTAGTGTACCCGAACAGCTCTTCGGTGCGTGAATTGACCAGCACAATTTTTCCCTGCTGGTCGACAATCACCATGGCATCCGGCGCTGACTCCAGTAAGGCCCGGAATTTGTCTTCCGCGCCTTTGCGAGCGGTCACATCACGGACCGCGCTGATGACCATGGGTCCGGCGGGAGTTTGCACCGGGCTTAAACTGATCTCCACCGGAAACTCGGTTCCATCCTTGCGCAAGCCATGCAGGGCGAGACCGGCTCCCATAGGCCGCACGTGCGGATCGCCGGCAAAATAACCCGAGCGGTGTCCCGGATGTTTGGCGCGAAAGCGGGGTGGAACCAGGACCTCGATCTTCTGACCGACAAGTTCCCCGTGGGCGTAGCCGAAGAGTTGCTCACTCTGCACGTTGGCCAGCACGATGCGGCCCTGCTGATCGACAACAAGCATCGCATCAGGAGCGGCATCCAATACCGCGCCAAAGTTGGCTTCGATTGAAATTTCCATGAACTGTCCCGGTTAGATTGGCATTGTATACCGCACTGCACGCTTGCACAGGGAAATGTTGCTGAAATCAGCATGAGATGCGCGCGCGGTATGGCAGTATGCCCCGGAACGGTATCGTAAACTCAAATGCAGCGTGGCTAAAGGACATTCATGAGAAATCGAAGGTTCGGCTTTGTATTTTTAATTGCGATCGTCGCGGCCTTGCCGGCCCAGGCGCAGGAATCAACCGCTTCTCCCGCGACTCCCGTCGTTCAGCAGCTTCCTGCCGCGCCGGGTAAGGTCTTCACCGTAACCCCCGATGCCGGATTCCACAACGAACCGTCGATCGCGGTGAACCCGGGGAATCCCATGCAAGTGGTGGCTGCCTACCAGGCCCATGCCAGCGTGGCGTTTTCGCAGGATGGCGGCAACTCCTGGAAAACCGCGTCCGGTACTGCTTCTACCAACTACAAAGTTTCCGGCGATGTATCGATCACCTATGACAAGCATGGCGCTGCCATTTTGTGTTACATCGCCTTCGATAAGCTGGGAACGGAAAACTACTGGGCACGGGGCGCAACCCGCAACGGCATTTTCGTTCGCCGCTCGGCGGACGGCGGCGCTACCTGGGAAGCGCAGGAACGCGTGGTGATTGCGCAGCCGACCAAGCCAGGCATCCCCTTCGAAGACAAGTCTTACATTGTGGCAGACAATACTGACAGCCAGTATGGCGGGAATCTGTATGTCGGCTGGACTGAGTTTCATCTCGACGACAGTGTGATTCTTTTTTCGCGATCGACGGACGGCGGTCAGTCGTGGTCGCAGCCGATCGACATAAGCGCACATCACGGATTGCCACGTGACGATAACGGCGCGGTGGAAGGATTCTCGGGAGCAGTCGCTGCGGATGGCACGCTGTATGCGATTTGGGCCGATGGCGACTCGATCGCATTTACCTCATCGCACGATGGCGGCAAGACGTTTACCAAGAGCCGCAGCGTCATTCAAACTGCGCCTCTCTACTTTGCGGTTCAGGGCCTGGATCGCGCCAATGGCTTCCCGCAGATTTCCATCGACCCGCGACACGGAAGCATGGGACGGCTCTACGTGACCTGGAGCGATTACCGCGACGGGGACATTGGCGTGTATTGTGCGACGTCTGATGATGGGGGCGAGTCGTGGAGCAAGCCGGTGCGCGTCAATACGAACCCGCTACACGACGGCACAGACCAGTTCTTTCAGTGGCTGGCTGTCGATCCCGCGACCGGGGCTGTGAACGTAATCTTCTATGACCGGCGGCTGGACCCCGACAATCGCAAAACTACTGTCACCCTGGCACGTTCGACCGACGGCGGAGCGACGTTCACGAACTACGCCTGGACGCGCGATGCGTTTGTGACGCGGCGAGAAGAATTTCTCGGCGATTATATCGGCGTTGCCGCGCTGAACAGCAAAGTCTATGGCGTGTGGGCAGAGATTGCGCCAGCCGGAGACGCCGAAGGACAAGAAGGAGCCACCGCCAACAGAGTTTCGGCCGCATACGATCGTCAAGATCGGAGTGGCGGATTTCGGCAGCGGGAAGTAATACGGTCAAACGGGTCTTTGCGAAGGCGGTACAGTTTTGGCGTCATCCTGAGCGCAGCGCACGCTTCGGGCGCGGAGTCGAAGGACCTGCTGTCCGTCGGCGACAGCAGCTCCCTCCACTCGGGCTAAAGCCCTCGGTCGGGATGACACAAAATTTAAGTGGCGTAAGCGCAGGCTGTAAGCCGCTTCCTGAATATAAGATTCTGTCAGCGTCAAGCCAAAGGATAATTGCATTCGGCGGAATTGAAGCACTCTCCCCCCGAAGGCTGTTTACCTCATTCCTCGGGGACATCGCTGGTGGGTTGGTGCCGCAGTACTTCCTCGGTCAGCATCAGGAACATCTCTTCCACGCCGTCGCCGCTCTTGGCGCTGGTGATCTTGATTTTCCATCCATCACTTTCCAGTTGCTCCAGCTCCGGCGTAGAGATCTGCCATTGGTCCCACAAGTCGGATTTATTGACGACGAGTACGAACGGAATATCGCCTACCGCTTCGATTGCTCTTTTGTGAATGCTCTTGGCCGTGACCAGGGTTTCGGCCCAGGTGCCATCGCAGATCAGGAAATATCCCGCCGCTCCGCGCAGATACGAAGTTTGCACTTGAGTACGAGAATCTTCGCCGGCCAGGTCCCATACCATCAGCAGAACATCCTGATCGCCGACTTTGATTTCCTTCTTATCGATCTTGACGCCTACCGTACTGAGATACTTCGCGGAAAAAATGCCCTGCACGAAGCGGGCGACCAGGCTGGTCTTGCCGACACCGAAAGAACCCAGCATGCAGATCTTCTTCTGTATCACTTGGGTCATTTTCTTTCTCCCTGAGACTGCGACTGGACCTTCAGCGTAACACTGCGATTGACTTCCAACTGGTAAGCGGTCGAGCCGTGACGAATCGGCTGAGTGTCGCTCAATCCTACCGCGCTAATCATGTCGGCCGGAATACCTCGCTCTAGAAGAGCACCATAGACAGCCTGAGCTCGCTGTTCGCTGAGAGCGGTGTTCTTAGTCTCAGCACCCGTCTGGTCGGCGCGGCCGTTGAGGACAAAGTGAACCTTGCGCCCCAACTGGTCAGCTGTCTCCTGCATCTTGTTCAGCGAGTCTTCGATGTTGTCGATGCGGATCGACTGGTCTGACATCAGCACGCTGGAATTCTTGGGAAACAATACCATCTGCTGTTCCAGCTTGCGCTTTTCGGTGTCGAACTCGCGCTCCCGCTGGAAGCGCTTGTCCAGCGATTCGTAAGGCACAAAACGCGCTTCAAGATTTCCCGCGGGAATGTCGAACTCGGCAGCGAGCTGGGCGGGGTCAGGCGACATAGGATCGCGCAGTCCCCAAACCCAATAACGATTCCAACTGCGCTCCGCGCCGGTGACCACTATTCCGGGCTGATTGCTCAGCCGCGTCAGGTAATGCTCCCAACGGCTGTTACGCCGATGAAGAACCAAGCCAACCGCAACTAACGCCAGCAAGAAAAGAGCCAACAGCGCGAACGCCCAGGCCGCGCCTCGCTTGGGGCGCGCCGTCTGCCCCAGCAGACATTTCTGCAGATGCGGTCGCGCGGCATCGAAGGCGCTGGCATCTCCGTTGAACGAGGTAAGCTGCGCGGCGAATTCCTGATGGATCAGCTCGTTCTCGCGCGCAAAGACGTTGCGCAACTCGGGCGGCGGCGTTCCGAGGATAGTTCCGGCCAGCAGCGCCTGGGGGCCATGGTGCACCCAGATGGTGAATTCGCCCGCCTGCATCGTTTCCAGGTCCTGGGAATGTTTGCTGCTGAAGGAATCGCGCACGAAATCCTGAATCGCGGTCAGCATGCCCGAGACAAGTTCGGCTTCGCTGACGCCTTCGCCTTGCGCTGAAATATGCTGCAGCACCAGCCCGGTTTCGCGATGGATCAGGAAAACCTGCTGCACCTTGTAGCGAAGGCTGCGCAGCAGCGCGATCTCGCCGTAGGACTTGCCGGTGCGCATTGCTTCAAAGCGCCACTTCATGCTCTCGAAAGAAAGACTGCGTTCGAGCATGAGGTTGATGTTCTCGGCCATGCTGCGGAATGCGTTGGCCACGGCCTTGCGAACGCTTTCGCCGATGATGGGAGCGAGCGCAGTGGCCAGCAGTCCGGGATTGCGGGCTACGGAAATCTGCAACGCCTGCTCGACGATGGGATGAAACGAGCGCTGCAGGCCGCGATCGCGCTTGATGGAAAGCGCTACGGCTTTGGCAAGGACCTGGCTGAGTTCTTCGGCGCGGAGATTGGGATCGTCGAGTCTTTTCTGCAGTTGCTGCAGCTCGATGACTTGCTGCCCCAGCAGCAAGGCGCGCAGCTCGGCCAGTTCATCGTGACGATGGTCGAGCTCAGGATCGCGTTTTAGGTTTGCCGGCGAAGAGCCCATGAGGATCTCATGCTCCGGCACTCCGGACTGGCTTGGGCCGTTCCTTGACCTCTTCGTTCTCGTCCTTGAGACGCACGGCGAGTTCGACAAAAAGCGCGGCCAGTGCGGAGCGATCGGTCTTGGCGTGACGCAGTTCCTGAACGCGATTCTCCAGCAGCGCACTGAGAGACTCATTGCGCTGGCGAATTTCGTCGAGCAGTTTGCGCGACTCCGCCATCAACTCCTGACGCGATGCGCTGCGGTCCTGGGCCAGGCGATTATCAAGATCGAGGATCTTCTTGGAGAGTTGGGCCGCTGAAGTTTTCAGCTCGCTCGAAATGTGGTTGAGAGTTTCCTCGCGCTCGTCACGTTCCGATTTCAGGCGCGCTGCCAGCGATTCGGTCTCGCTTTTGAAGAAGGCCTCCAACGAATCGAGACGGCGGCGCATGGTGTCTTTGATCTCGGACGTCTCACGCGCAAGAGCTTCTTCCAGACGGGCGAAGCGCGCCTCATAATTCTTGATCTGCGAACCGAAAAGAATCTCGCGGATCTTTTCGACGCTGGCGCCGCTGGCCTCGGCCGTTTCAGCCACAGCCGCGTCGACGGAATTCGGCTTGCTCGCGGGCTTCTCTTTAGACTCTCGGTCACGCATCGGGACGGGACACATGGCGCCTCCTCTGTTAAGAACAATGCAGGAGCAACATGCTATACCGAAACCGTTCGGCTGAGAACAACTGTCTTTAGGGGAGCGGGGAGAAGATAGGCCGATTCCAATCGCGGGGTATCGCGACAGGTGGTAAGCAACTGTCTGAAAATTGTCACGACGAGCGATCGTTTGGGAGCGAAGAATCCGCTTTGCACGCAGAACGAACAGCAGATCCCTCGCTTCGCTCGTGATGACAAAATGTCAAAAGCTTCGCGCGTGATGACGAAGTTTCAAAATGACGCCTGGGCACCAACCTAGGTTTGCTTTACGAAGGCCAGCGAAGCCGAGTTCATGCAATAGCGCAAACCGGTTGGACGAGGACCATCGTCGAACACATGGCCCAGGTGCGCATCGCACTCCGTGCACAACACCTCGGAGCGGGTCATGCCGAGTGTCGTGTCGTTATGAGTTTTGACATTCTCTTTCGCGATGGGCTCCCAGAAGCTGGGCCAACCCGTGCCGGAATCGAATTTGGTGGCTGAAGTGAACAATGCGTTCTTGCAGCAGACGCAGCGGAAAATCCCTTTGTCGTGGATATCCCAATATTGTCCGGTGAAAGCCCGCTCGGTCCCGGCGTGGCGGGTGACGTCGTACTGTTCGGGAGTCAACTGGGCGCGCCACTCGGCGTCGGTCTTGACCACTTTCTTCACCCGTTGAGGACCGATTTTCTCCCCGGAATCTTTGAACTCTACAATTTCGACATAGCCCGCCTCGGCAGTGGGCGCGGCATCGGCTTCGGAACGTTGAAACAGGCTCATAAGAGCAACTCCTGATAGAGATAGAAAACTGGTTGTCAGAAAATTTCTTCGGCTGGTCATAGTGTACTCAGTTTTGAAAAGGTTGAAGCGCCGGCCTCGCGCGAAAGGCGGACAGCCGGCGCTCTCATTTATTGATTGTGGTAGAGCTGCGGAAACTGCTGCTGCAAGTTCGCTACCTTGGGCAGATCGTAGTGCGCAATATACGGATTGTCCGGATGCAGCTTGGCATAATTCTGGTGATAACCCTCCGCCGGATAGAACGCCTTCAACGGCACAACCTGGGTGACGATCTTATGCGGAAAAACTTTCGCCTGGTCGAGTTGCGCGATGTAGGCCTGAGTTATACGTTGTTGCTCAGCATTGCCGTAGAAAACGACCGATCGATACTGCGTTCCCTCGTCCGGATTCTGGCGATTCAGCTGCGTTGGATCGTGGGCAACAGAAAAGAACACCTGCAACAGCTGCCCATAGGTGACCTTCGACGGGTCGAACACAATCTTCACCGACTCGGCATGGTTCGTCGTGCCTGTACTGACGATTTCATATTCCGCCGTTGCAGCCGATCCTCCCGAATAGCCCGAGGTAGCGCTGACTACGCCCTTCACATGCTGAAAGACAGCCTGGATTCCCCAAAAGCAGCCTCCGGCAACCACCGCGGTTTCCTGGCCAGGCGACGAGGCAAGCGTTTCGTCAGCCGCCGGCGCGGGCACAGCCGCCATGCTCTTGTCGCTGGCCGAGACATGGCCGTACATCACCACCCCGGCAACTGCGACGATCAACAATGCGGCTAAGAACAAGCGCATAAACAACTTCGACATAACCGTTCCTCTTTCCAACCTTCGGCCCAAACCGCCCTTTGTCCGATTAGAGTCGCAAGCGCTGCGAAGGTTACAAGTCAATCCGAAAGCTTTGCCGGTCCGTTATAAGATTGAAATCGCCGCACGGACCTAACGGCGCCATTAAGAGTACGCAACTGTGAGCCCATCGGATTTCGACAAGCCGCCTTCCAAGACAACTCGATTGTTATTGACCTGGGGCTCACTGGCGTTGGCGGCGGCCGAAAGCTTGTGCGTGGCCGCCGTCGGGCTGAGCGGCGTGCGAGTTGCGCTGGGGCTAACGTCGTTGCTGGCCGCCGGCGCGAGTGGCCCGGCGCACGGCTGGCATCGCGAAGGAATTCGTATACCGCTGTTGACGATAGGAACCATTGGGGCGCTGCTGAACCTGCTTTTACTGTGGAATGAAGAGCGCCTGCGGCGCAATCCGTCGGCAGCCTGGCGAATGCGGCCGCTTACTCCGCAACAGCGACGAAGCCGGCGGTTTCAATTGGTGATGGCGATTCTGACTCTGCTGCTGGTGGCTGCGGAGCTGATTACGCATCCGTGGTTTCATCACGAGTTCTAAGATTTCGCCGCCGGGATGGGCTCGCCCCGCCGTAAAGACTGCCGTCCCTTCGGGACTCGGATCAGTTTACCGGTCTACCCAGCACTCCACCTTTCGGCTCCGTGCTGGGCTAAGCTCTTTCGCCCTCCGGGCTAGTTCCTTGGCTAGTGCATGGCACGCCGGGTACAAAATTTTGATTCTTACGCGGAATGCGGCACTCCCCTAGTCGCCGCCCGAGATCTCCTCCTGCAAACGCTGATGCAAACGGGCGCTATAGCCAACCGGCAATTCGAAGGTGCGGTCGTCGGCAATGAGGATCAGGATATTCCGCGTCGAATCGAGCACGGCGGCGCAATGCCGACAGTGGGCCAGATGTTCTTCGATGGCTTCCCGCAACTCGGGCGAAACATCGCCCTCGATGTAATCGGAAATCTGCGCCCACACATGCTTGCAATTCAGAACCATGATCCACCTGCCTTGCTTCGGAACAATCCAAACAATCCGCTTTTCTTCGACGCCAGCTGGGGCGCCAGGATTTTCTGCATCATCAGCCGCGCCCGCAGCAGCCGGGTCTTCACTACTCCCTCGCTGACGCCCAGGGTGGCCGCGGTTTCGGCAATACTGAATTCCTCGACGTCGCGCAAGAGCAAAACTTCGCGATAAATCTCGGGCAGGCTGGCGATGGCTTTCCGCAACAGCTCGCGCAGCTCTTTTCGCTCCAGCGCCTGCAGCGGAACCTCGCGCCAGTCGGTAATGACAGCCGGCGTAAAACTGCCGTCCTCATCTTCCGGTGACTGATCGACCGACTCAAACTGGAGCACGCGGGCATGCCGCAAGCGCGCCCGGGCCTCATTGATGGCGATGGAAATGAGCCAGGTGCTGAACTTGGACTCGGCGCGAAAGTTATGGAGATTCTTCAGCGCCTTCAGTACCGTTTCCTGGGCAGCATCTTCGGCGTCCTGCTCGTTCTGCAGGATGGAGAAGGTCGCGAAGTACACGCTTTTCTCGTAAGGCCGTATCAGTTCATGGAAGAGCTCGCGTTCGCCGCCAGAATGCGGGCGATCAAGTCCGCATCGCGAGCGGCGGGCGCGCCATCGGTCACCGGTCTTCCACTTTGAGCTTCTGCGGTCACGTCGATTCAAGCCTGGCCAACAGGAAGGAAATTCTACACGTATTAAGTTTGCGATCCGCGAACTCGATAAAAGTTACAGCAATTCGGCTGAAACAAATGGCCGGGTCGCGAGTCCAATTTGTGTTATGAACAAAATCGTTCGCCTGTTTTTCGTCATGGCGGTCGCCGGCTGGGGCAGTCTTCTGGCGGCACAAAGCCACATGCCCGTGGTGGTGGAGCTGTTCACCTCGGAAGGATGCTCCAGTTGTCCGCCCGCAGACGCGTTGCTGGCCAAGCTCGGCCAGCAAAATCCGGACAACGGAGTTGACCTTATCCTGCTGGGCGAGCATGTCGATTATTGGAACCAGCTGGGATGGACCGACCGGTTCTCTTCGGCACAGTTTAGCCAGCGACAAGGTGACTATGCCAAGGAATTTCATCTCGCTTCCGTTTATACGCCGCAGATGGTAATTGACGGTCGCCTGCAATTGTCAGGAGGCGATGCCGCAGCGGTCAATCACGACATCGAAGCTGCGGCCAAAGATCCGAAGCCGGCACAAGTGACGCTGCAATGGGCCGGGAACAATCGCCTGCAAGTCACGGTGCAGTCGGCGAACCCGACGCGCGCCAAAGTTCTGTTCGCAGTAACCGAAGACGGACTGAGTACGCAGGTAGGCAAAGGCGAGAATGGCGGACAAACCCTGCATCATGCGGCGGTGGTGCGGCAGTTGCGCGAGCTGGGTACTGCTGACAAAAACACTTTCGAGAAAAGCGTGAACGTATCTCCCAATAAAGACTGGAATGTCGCGCAACTGAAAGTTGCGGTCTTCGTCCAGGACCGCGACAGCGGAAAAGTTTTGGGCGGATCGGAAATCGCCTGGCAACACTGAGCGATGCTGGATTTCCTTCTGTAACTTTTGCGGAAGCTCCGCTTCTTATCTTTGGCAGCAGTGAGAAAGCTGCTAATCCAAGTCAAGAGGAAATCATGAAGAACAAGTTTTTGGCTGTAATGGCCATGTGTATGCTAGCCGGTTCGTTGAGCGCGTTCGCGCAGGACAACATGCAGCAGGGCAGCAAAGATCAGGCGCAGTCGAGCGACAGCATGAAGCAAGACAACATGTCGAACGACAGCATGAAGAACGGAAACACCACCAGCACCAGCAAGAAATCGTCAAAGAAAAAGAAGTCGTCTACGCAGCAGAACAATATGTCGAACGACAACATGAAGAATGACAACATGAAGAACGACAATATGAAGAACGACCAGCAAGACCAGATGAAGCACTAAGCGAGTCGAGCGGCGACCGACATCAGAACTGGGCAGACGGGACGGGAAGACCTGGCCACTGCCCAGTTCCACCTTCAGGCCCGAGCAGCATTACGCATGCATTCTCCGCGGTGAAATACGTCCCTTACTCCAGACATTACGCATGCATTCTCCGCGGTGAAATACGTCCCTTACTCCAGATATTCGGGGTCGCGCTTCCAGCCGGTAATCATGGAATAGAAGTTGTTCCAGCCGTGGAGCAGCACCATGATGAGGTGCCCGGGGATGAAGGCCACGAATCCGCACATCGAGATGAAGTGCCAGATGCGGGCCAGATGATAGCCGCCCATCGGCCAGGCCAGCCACCAGAATTGCGCCGGCTTGTAGAGCACCATGCCGGTGAGCGTCGACATCACGCCAAAAAAGATGGTCGAGGTGTAAGCCAGCTTCTGTAGCGGATTGTAGGCGGCATCGCCAGGAGGCTTCGGTCCGAAGAGAAAATAATGCCGTGCCATCGGCCACACGCCCTTGATATCGCGCGGCATGAATAACACCTGCCGCCAGTGCCCGGTGGCGATCTGGTAGATCACGTACATCAGCCCGCTGCCCACGAAGATCCACATGAAGGTGAAGTGCCACTGCAGTGCGCCGCCCAGCCAGCCGCCCAGGGTCAGCAGCCTGGGAGGAACAAGAAAATCCTGCTGCGGAATCTTGGGGCCGAAACTGGGAAAGGCGCGAAAGATCTGCAGCCCGGTCGTGATCAGCACGAAGACGGCAACGGCATTCAGCCAATGCGCCGCGCGCACCACCCAGGGATGTTCGTAGGCAACCGTGATCGGTTCCGCCGGCTTACTTTCGATTGCAGTTGCATGAGTCGCCATGATCACAGTCCTCCAAACCAGCTATAGCCCTGGTCTTCCCAATAGCCGCGCTTGCCGCCTTGCAAGACATTGGTCACGCGAATGGTGTCGAGATACTTAGCTTGCTTGTAGCCAAGCTTCGTCGGCATCTGCAGGCGAAGCGGCGCGCCGTGTCCGCGATCAAGCGGCTTGCCGTACATTTCGTAGCAAAAAAGAGTCTGGGGATGCAGCATCGTCTCCATGTCGATGGACTCGTAATACTGGTCGACGCATTCAACCTCCAGAAAGCGCGCGCTGGTGTCGGCGCCGATCCAGCGCAAGAAATCGGAGGCGCGGACGCCGCCGAAGTTGCCGATCACGTCCCAGCCTTCTACGCACACATGCCGCGTGTTCTGCACCACCTTGGGCAACGCTTGAATCTGTTCCAGCTTGTAATCACCGGGCCGCTGCACCATCCCTTCCACCGTCAGCGTCCACTTGTCGAGATCGACTTCGGGATCGACAACGTCGTAGTAGTTGTAGGGAAAATTTTCGAAGGGGACGACGTCGTTATTCGAGAAAGTCTGGGCGAGCCGGTGACGTCCGAAGAGCTTGCCGGAAGCCCAATCGCTGAAGTGAAGGCCCTGCATCAGCAGCGGCTGCTGCAGCTTGGGAATAGCGAAAGCGCCGATGGCGACCAGCGGGACAAGCTTCAGCAGCTCGCGCCGATTCATGCGCTTGCGCTCGCGGGGCGTTACCTCGCGAACTTCCTCGCCCGCAGGACCAGCCCGGCGCACCGGGGCCGCAACCGGCTCGTTCGGTTTGGCATCGTCCTCGCGCTCATTCTTCGGTCAACCGGAGCAGGATTCTCCTGCGGCCCGCTCGGTTCGGGCTCCTGTTTCGGCGGTTCTTCCGAGCGCTCTTCCAACATCCTTCACCTCAAACCTGTCGTGGTATATGAGATCATTAATTCAGCCAAAAGTTACAGCAGTTGCTGCGAGCAGGCTTGACCGTTCGTTTTGCCAGCTCGAATACGAAAGCCGCATATTGGTTATTACGTTGCGAACGAAGCTTACGGATTTAAGGCTCCCGGGCGGTCTGTGAAGCTCCGATTAATTGTGACCTACGACACAGACTTCACGTCCGTTATTGTGGGAAGGTTGTGATGGTAGAAGCGGAGCTTGTTCCTTTGCAGACAAGCGCCGTCGCTGCCGATCGATTGTCAGGAGTTCATGCTGTGAAAACTGAGCAGCCGTTCAGATCGAATCTTCGCTACGGTCGAGCCCTGGTGAAGTCTGGAGTATCGGGATTGTCCAGCGGACGAGAAGCCCATCTTCAGGGCCAACCACTTTCCTGCGCTCTGGCCGAGTCGGCCCGCGCCTCGCTGGGCCTGGCGGCGATAGGAGCCTGCGCCGGATTGTTGCGGTATTGCCTTCCCGGCCGTCGCGGGCGCATTGCTCAGACGGTTGCTTGCGGCGTTGTTGGCAGCGCCATCGGATTCGTCGCCGGATTCGCGTGGAAAACGCGCGACCTGACCGAAAGCATGGCTCATTCCGCAATGAAGCAGATGAACGTGGTCCGGGACGAACGTTGGCTCGATCGTCATCCGATCGATTACGCCTAGAAAGATCTTCACGGTAGCGCCGTCGCTCCAGCGCGGCGGCGACTTCATTTGTGTTCCGCGAATTGAAAACCAATGCTTAAGGAAACTTCGATCAAGTGAAGGCGAGGTCCCGCTGCGGCTAACGCCGCGCGATCTTTGGGCACGTAAGGGACGGTCTGAGGGCCGTCCCCTCAAAACGAGACTTCATCACGGCTTCCTCAACTCCCATCGGCGGACTTTTCGGACTCCACTTCCCCGCTATCGACCCGAGCAGCCCGCCAGCCGTCGCTGATCGGCCAATATCGGGATTTGTAATTCCTCGCAATCTGGTTAGAATTCCCCTACCTCTCTGCCGCTGAAGAACCGCGAGCCTTTCGGGCAAGCCCAAAAGACGCTTCTATCAACGTGCGGCAATGTGGGATTCAATCATGCCAAGGCGACGACTGCGGTGGCGGAGCGGCACACTGGTTTGGCTGGCATTGCTGGCGCAGCTTAGTGCTGCACAGGCCAGCCCGCCGCCATCGCCCGCCCCGCTGCGTCTGACGCTGAAGGACGCGGTCCAACTGGCGATGAAGCAAAACCCCCAGCGCATCGTGGCCCATATTCTTACCCTGGAAAGCGACCGGGACCGCCAGATTGCCCGTGCTCCTTTGCTGCCGCAGGCGGGTCTGGTCGGTAACACCTCGCTGAACAATTACAACCTTCAGAGCTTCGAAAAGTCCCCGCCGAAAACTGCCGGCCCTTACCAGTTCATCGAGGCTGGGCCGGGCTTTTCTCAAACCATTTTGGATCTGCCGCAAATTCGCGCTCTGCAGGTCGGCCGGGAAGGCGTAAAGGAGGCGCGATCGGAGGAAGTCGTCACCCGCGAAGCCGTTTCGCTGGCGGTCGTCAGTCAATACCTGATGGTGCTGCGCGCGCAAGCTACCTATGAGGCGGCCAAGTCTCGGGTGGCGCTGGCTGAACGGCTGTTTCACCAGGCTGAAGAATTGCAGAAGACCGGCGTCGGCCTGAAGATCGACACGGTGCGCGCCAACGTGGAATTGCAGAACGAGAAGCAGGGGCTGATCGATGCCGAGACGGCGACGCGGACCACGAACTACGTTCTGGCTGAACTGCTGGATCTTCCCCGCGATCAGGAGCCGGAGGTTGCCGACCATATGGAGTTTTTCGCGCTGCCCGCCTATGATCGGGCGGCCATGTTGAACCAAGCGCTCGCCGATCGTCCTGAGATGAAATCGATTGCCTCGCAGCAGCGTATCGCTGAGCTGCAGCACAAGGCTGCGGCCGAGCAGCGCCTGCCGCAACTGGACTTTACCGGTTTCTGGTATTACCAGGGTGAGCATTTCAGCGAGGGCCTGCCGGCGTATACGTATGCTTTGGGTTTGACCTTGCCGCTCTTCACCGGAGGCAGGATTCAGGCGGAATCTGCTCGGACAACGCTGGAGCAGCAGCGCATCGACGAGAACCGCCGCCAGTTGGAAGCGCAAATTATCCGCGAAGTGAAGTCAGCGCTCGACGAGTTGGAATCGTCGCGCAGTTCGGTGGAGGTTGCCAACCTGGGACTGCAATTGGCTAACGATGAAGTGGCGCAGGCGCAGCGCCGGTTCCAGGCGGGCGTAACCACCAACATCGAAGTCATTACGGCGCAGGATTCACTCGCCCGCGCCAGCGACAACCAGATCGAGGCACTCTATCGCTTCAATCAATCGCGGGCCAATCTGGCGCGCGCCATGGGTAACATCGAAGACACGTATTCGAAGTAGGAAGAAACAGGCTTATGGGTTCTACTCCGACACCGCCGACGATCGAAACGCAAGCCACTCCCACGCCGGCGACCTCGACGCCGAATCCGCCACGGCGGCTGTGGCAAGACTTCGTGAATCTCAGTCCGCTGACCAAGAGCGTCCTCGCGGTTGTGGTGATTGCGCTGCTCATCTGGTTCTGGATCTGGCTGGGCCACGTCACCACTGACGATGCGCAAGTGGATTGTCACATCACGGCCGTCGCGCCGCAGGTACCGGGCTACGTGGTGCAACTGATGCTTAACGACAACATTCCGGTGGTACAGGGCCAGGTATTAGTCCAGATCGATCCTCGTGAGTACAAAGCCGAAGTGGACCAGGCGCGAGCTCTGCTGGATGTAACTAAGGCCGAGGCCGCTTCGGCTGAGCTTCAGATTGGGCTGGCTCGCGGCACCACGAGCAACGATACCGGGAGCGCTACGGCGCAGAAGGAATCGGATGCCGCCGATTATGCCAGCTCGCAGGCGCAACTGGAGCAGGCTGCCACCGCCAATCTCTTGCAGGCGAAAGCCAACCTGGCCGCCAAGCAAGCCACCAATATTCGCGCCCAGCAAGATCTGGAACGTTATCGTCCCCTGGTGTCAACCGACGACGTTTCGAAATTCCAGTATGACGCGGTGGAAGCCGCGGCCCGGGTCGCGGCCAGCGATCTGGAAGCGGCGCAGCAACAACTCGCCGCGGCCCAGCAGGCAGTGAACATTGCGCGGGCCAACGCCAGTTCGTTCAAGGCGCGACTGGCGCGATCGCAATCGTCGTTGCTGAGTACCAAAGCGAAAGAGCGCCAGGTGCCGATCACCGAGGCTACGTACAAGTCCGCGCTGGCTAATGTGGAACGCGCGAAAGCCAGCCTGGGGCAGGCCGAACTCAACCTGGCCTACACCACGATCACCGCTCCCATCAGCGGCCAGCTTACCCAGAAGAGCGTAGATCTAGGCCAGTACGTTTCACCCGGACAACTCCTGTTCACCATCGTTCCTTTGGACAAAGTTTTCGTGACTGCGAATTTCAAGGAGACGCAATTGGCCAGGGTCCGTCCCGGTCAGCGCGCGCGCATTCATGTTGACACCTATGGCAAAGACGTCGACGGAGTCGTCGATTCCATCGCCGGAGCGACAGGTTCCGAGCAGGCGCTGCTGCCGCCGCAGAACGCGACTGGCAACTTCATCAAGGTGGTGCAGCGCATCCCGGTAAAGATCCTGGTCGATCCTCCCAAGGATCCGCACATGGTGCTGCGTCCGGGCATGAATGTTGAGGCGACGATTTATACGCGGTAGTCGGGAGAAGAGTCACGCATGGCCTATATGGGTGGTGGGGTTCCCGGGAATCAGGAAGACTGGGAAAAAGAATACGGCCAGTACGTTACCCAGGGTCTGTCGGGGCTTACGCATTATCAACGAATGGCGATTTTGATGAGCGTGGGTCTGGTCACTGCCATCGAGATCTCCAACCGGCTGTCCATCAATGTCATCTTGCCCGACCTGCAAGGCAACGTGGCCGCCAGTTCCGACACCGTCAGCTGGGTGCTCATTCTCTACAATCTCGGCTTTCTCTGCTCGATAGCGCTTACCGCCTGGTTGACGCGGGTTTTTGGTGCACGCCGCCATTTCCTGCTGTGCATCGGACTTTACTCGCTAGGCGCTATCGGCTGCTTCCTCAGTCCACACAGCCTCACAACTCTGTTAGTCGCTCGCGTGGTGATGGGTTTCGGCGGGGGAGCATTTCTGGTGCGTACCGTGATCCTGGCGGGATTGATGTTCCCCGGCCGATCGCGGCTGATCGCCGTGACCTGGCTTTATTGCGAGCTGGTTATCTTCCAGGTCGCTTACCCGGTACTGATGGGAGCGATCGACGATGCCTTTCACTGGAATGTCGCCTTCCTGCTCGATTTTCCTTTTCTGATCCTGGGCGTCATTCTGATCTGGAAGTTTCTGCCTGGAGGACGCCTCACCCGTCCGAAAGGAAGTGCCGGTCTGGATCTTTGGGGCGCAGGCTTCCTGATCTCGGGTCTCGTCCTGTTTCAGGTTGCCGCCAGCCGCGGAGAGCGCGATCTCTGGCTGCAATCGCCACTGATCGTTGGCTGCCTGGCAGGCGCCGTTGTTTTCGCTTTTCTGTTTGTCTGGTGGGACAGCCGCCCCGGAAATGAAGACGTCGTCCTTCACCTGCGCACCATGTGGCGTCAGGTACCGTTGCGAACCTCCTTCTCGATCATCATGATTCTGGGCGCAATCATGGGGGCGGGGCTGTACGTCGTCCCGCAGTATCTTCGCCATGTGCAGGACTACAACGCGTCGCAGACGGGCGTGTTTATCTCCCTCTATTGCGGCGGACTGGGCATCGGCCTGCCCATCGCGCTCCGCATGCTGGTGCCTCGCTGGGGGGGCCGCAACACGGTTGCCGTGGGAATGCTCCTGCTGATCGCAACCTGCTTCACGTTTCTCTATATCTGGACGCCCGACACGCCGGGAATCCTTCTAGGTCCGCTACTGTTCTTGCAGGGACTCTCGGTGGCGCCGGTGCTGGTAGGAGCGTCGAATGTGGCGACCTCGACGGCGGCGTTGGCCGATTTGAGCGAGGTCGATACGACGTACTTCTTCGTGCGGCAGTTGGGAAACACTCTGGGAGTCACGGCAGCTACCGTCATCTTCGATCATCGCATGACGTTCCACTCTTCCCGGTTGCTGGACAAGGCCAACGCGCTGGATCCGACGGTGCGGTCGACGCTGGCGCAGTATGCTCACGTGATTGCCAGTCGCGGAGGAGGCCGCAGCAATCCCACGCTGGGCGCTCTGCAACTTTTTCAGGGGCAGGTAGTCACGCAGAGCGAACTGCTGTCATACATCGACGTGTATTTTTGCCTGGGTGCGGTGTGCGTCGTCGGACTGATTCTGCTGGCGGTTGCCCGTCTCAGGCGGGCCGAAGCCTCCCTGCGGTTTCATTTGTGGTGACGCCTGCTGCGGGAGGCCTTGCTGTCCGGCAGGCCTATCGAAGTTAACTTTGGATGAATTGCGGCTCGAATGTACACGGCGGCCCTTGTTTTTAAGTCGCACTCCGCCTAGGATTTTCTTCTCGCCACCCGCCGAGACTTACGAGAGGAAGGTTACTCATGGATCCAAAGCCATTGCCAGAACCGAAAGTGCAGGTGGAAGACGATCGTACCGGAACCAGTGTCGAAACCCTGAAGCGCGCGATCCTCGACAATCTCTACTACGTCGTGGGCAAGACGCCGGAGGCGGCGACCGCCATCGACCATTACTCCGCCGTAGCCTATACCGTGCGGGATCGGATTCTGGCGCGATGGATTGCAACGCTGGAGAGCCTGGCCAGTCGCGACGTTCGCATTGTCTCTTACTTGTCGGCGGAATACCTGGTAGGTCCTCACCTGGCTAACAGCCTACTCAACCTCGGGGTGGAAGCGCCGTTCCGGCAGGCCATCAAGGAACTCAACCAGGATCTTAACCGCATCATCGATCAGGAGCAGGAGCCGGGCTTGGGCAACGGCGGACTGGGACGGCTGGCGGCGTGCTATATGGAATCGATGTCGACCTTGGGCGTGCAAGCCATCGGCTACGGCATTCGTTATCAGTACGGCATCTTC
This sequence comes from uncultured Acidobacteriaceae bacterium, assembly GCA_963833305.1. Classification (GTDB taxonomy): domain Bacteria; phylum Acidobacteriota; class Terriglobia; order Terriglobales; family Acidobacteriaceae; genus Bog-257. The sequence goes on from CAWHXN010000008.1 coordinate 181,836, forward strand.
CACCAGATCATTCAGGATGGCTGGCAGGTCGAGCTCACGGATTACTGGTTGCGCTACGGCAACCCCTGGGAGATTCGCCGGCCGCAGGCTTCGGTCGACGTCGGCTACTTCGGACATACTGAAGCTTCGACCGATTCCAAGGGCGCTTATAAGGTTCGCTGGATCCCCCGCTCGATCGTCCGAGGAGTTCCGTATGACACTCCGGTTCTGGGATATCGCTCCGGAGTGGTGAACGATATGCGGCTGTGGCGATCGGAAGCCACCGAGTCGTTCTACTTTGGACGCTTCAACAGCGGCGACTACCAGGGCGCGGTGGCCGACAAAGTTTTCGCGGAGAACATCACCAAAGTTCTTTATCCCAACGATGAAGAGATTCAGGGAAAAGAACTGCGCCTGCAGCAGCAATACTTCTTCACCTCCTGCTCGCTGCAAGACATGATCCGTTTTCATCTTCTCTTCGGCCGGCCGCTGGAGAACTTCCACGAGAAGTGGGCCATCCAACTCAACGACACGCATCCCTCCATCGGCGTGGCCGAACTGATGCGCCTGCTGATGGACGAGCACGGCATGGGCTGGGACCAGGCCTGGAACATCACCACCCACACGTTCAGTTTCACCAATCACACTTTGTTGCCCGAAGCCCTGGAACGCTGGCCGCTGCCTATGTTCGGCTCCTTGCTGCCGCGGCACCTCGAGATCATTTACGAAATCAACCGTCGATTTTTGGATGAGGTACGTGCGAAGTATCCCGGCGACGAGGCCAGAGTCGCGCGCATGTCGCTAATCGACGAGCACGATCAGAAATATGTTCGCATGGCTTACCTGGCATGCGTGGGCAGCCACAAGGTGAACGGCGTTGCAGAACTGCACACCGAGTTGCTGAAGAAGCAGTTGTTCCACGATTTCTATGAGCTGTGGCCGGATAAGTTCATCAACGTCACCAACGGTGTGACTCCGCGGCGGTGGATTGCGGTCAGCAATCCCGAGCAGACGGCGCTGGTGACCAGCAAGATTGGCGATGGCTGGATCGGCGATCTCGACCAGGTTCGTCAACTGGAAAAATTTGCGGACGATGCCGCGTTTCGCGCCGACTGGCGCAAGGTACAACGCGATGTGAAAGCGCGGCTGGGGCGTTATATCAAAGCGAATAACGGCTTGACTGTCGATCCCGATTCCATGTTCGACAGCCAGGTGAAGCGCATTCACGAATACAAGCGGCAACACCTGAACGTGCTTCACATCATTACGCTCTATCAGCGTCTGAAAAATAATCCTAACCTGGAAATCACGCCGCGCACGTTTATCTTCGGAGGCAAAGCCGCTCCTGGATATTTCATGGCCAAGCTCATCATCAAGCTCATTAACTCAGTGGGCGAGGTGGTGAACAACGATCCCGACGTGAAAAACCGGCTAAAAGTTGTTTTTCTCGACGACTACGATGTCACCCTGGGTCAGAAGGTCTATCCTGCCGCCGACCTGAGCGAGCAAATTTCCACCGCGGGCAAGGAAGCTTCCGGCACCGGCAATATGAAATTTGCCATGAACGGCGCGCTCACCATCGGCACGCTGGACGGCGCCAACATCGAAATCAGGGATGCCGTAGGACACGAAAACTTTTTCCTGTTCGGGATGACGGCCGATCAGGTTCAGTCGGCACAGGCCGCCGGATATCATCCTTACCAGATCTACCAATCCAATCCGGTACTGCGTGCAGTGATCGATGGAATTTCGTCAGGACAGTTCTCCCGAGGCGATCGCAATCTGTTCCGCCCGCTCCTCGATTCCCTGCTGTACCACGATTCTTACCTGTTGTTCGCCGACTACCAGTCTTACATCGATTGTCAGGACCGTGCAGCCAAGGTGCATCACGATCAGGAGCAGTGGTCCAAAATGTCGATCTTGAATGCGGCGCGCGTTGGCAAGTTCTCCTCTGACCGCTCGATTCGCGAATACTGCAAGAACGTCTGGACGGTATGCCAGACGCCGGCCGCGAAAGCGCAAGGAGCCTAGCCGGCCCCAAGACTTGAATCGCCGTCTCGATGTGGAGAGTCAGCCTTCGCATATTGGGCTGCGGAATGCCAGGCGCGGCGGTGCATTGCCAGACCGGCAATGCAACCAGACATTGAAACTCACCGCGGCGGTTGCGGGAACAGTCGCCACAGCACCAGTCCTACAATGTAGGATGCGATCACAATGCCCAGCATCCACACCAGGCGTTTTTCGCTGCCCGGCTTCTTCTTGCTGGGCCGTTGCCAGGGCCTCAAGGTCCAAGCCGCCAGAGAAATAGCGGAGAGGCCGCCAAGCAGAACCACGGGTGGTCCCCAAGCCTGGTCAAAACCGGGGAAGCGCCTGGTCAACATTTCGATGATCTGGGTTGCGTAAAGACCGACGACAAAGACTTCCAGCCACCGCAGCTTGCTCTGAAACTCCGCGACTGTCCTGGTCGATTCTGCGATGCTGCCGGCCTGCTCCTCCAGCTTGTCGCGCCGCAGAACTTCCGTGGCAGCCCGGTTTAGTTCGCGCATCGTTCGGAGCAATTCGTCGAATCCGATTGCCTCGCAGAAACGCCGCAATAGGTCCCGGTCGGGCAAAGTCAGGTTATGTTTGACCTGCGCGGCACGTCGCTCTAGGTCTTCGCCTCTGGCAACGATCTTGTCCGCCGAATCCGTCGCGGTTTTCTGCCTCCCCGTGCGATGCTCGCCCGGAGCAGTTGACGATTGCGCGTGCGGAGCGAGTGTTTCGCCGTCTGCAATCAGCTGATCGATATCGCGTACCAAGGCAACCACACTGCCGAAGTCGTCACGAAGGCTGTCATCTTCGTCTTCCCGTTGCCGGCCGATCCCTGCTGCATCACTGACCGGCACATGTCTCGCGATGACGATACCTCGCTGTCCCCACACCCCAACGGAATCAGCCGTGATCACCAGGTGCCGTTGCTGAAAGTCGGGCGGCTTGTCGTAGGGCAAATCGGGATAGAGCACCTGCCAGAGAGTTTCCGCGATCTGTTCCGCCAGGCCGTGACGCGCCATGCCCCCAGCGGCGATGGGCACATCCGCTCGTAACCAGACGCTGCCAAAACGGAAAGACCTTTCGCGGGGTGAAGGACTGTCATGCAAAGCGTTCAAATCGAAATGTCGCGGCGCGGCGTCCGCCTCATTCTTCGCGCCCGACAAATCCGTCACCACAACCTGCGGACCCGACACCAGCGACTCCGCAAAGTAAATCGAATCCTCCAACTCCGTGCGCACAGCCTCGGCGACCGGATCGTCACGCAGATCGCGACGCACTCCGGGCGGTCCGATCCTGGTCCCGCGATGGGGAGGGGCGACGATGGTCCCAAAGCAGTTGTGTCCGTCAAACCATGGGTCAGTGAACACCTGGCCCAACTCTCCCGGGCGTTTGTCGATATTGCGAAGTGAGCGGCCGGCCTCGAGCGATCCCGATTGACCTGCCTCCTGCGTGCGCAACGCTTCCACTTCTTTGGTCTGCAACCGCGACCAAACCGTGTAAAGATGGCGCCCGTTCGCCCGTTCAGGATCAATGGCGAAGGAGTAGTCGCTCTGGTTGACGGTGCCTGCGGACTGGCCGGAGCACGCGATTGCGGTAAATTCGAAACCTGCTCCCAGCGCAGAACTTTCCAGATCGAGGCGCGCCCATTCCTGGAAGAGCAGGCATTCCGGATCGCGCAAGTAAATACCGTCGGTGGGAATGCGGAAGGTATCGGCCAGCAGCAAGTGGTCGGTGTTGGTTTCCAGCGATTTGACTGGAACTTTTTCTTTCACTGGGGCAACGTCCTTTACGCTTTTGAAAAAGTTCGGGAATGGCGCTTCCGATTCCGGCAAGTACACGATCGACTTGCGCGCGCGCACGAGGTCGCGGTTGTAGGCCTCGACTTCGCGATCCAGCAATGCCAGTTCCGGCGCGAATTGGGAGCTGCCTTCCAGCACCGAATCGAACATCGGATTCAACTCGTTTTCCTGGAGCGAAGTCTTGACCTCGTCGAAGAATTCCCGGGCGCCGCTAGTGTCGTTCAGGTAGTCGCGGCCGCGCTTCAGAGCGGCGTACAGCAGCGAATGCAACGCGCGCTGCCTGGGACAAGCAATACGCCGGGCGTTGTCGACAACCGAGGCATAACTGGCGAGCAGCAGTGCCCAGCGATGTGCCGCAGGCGCCGCATCAATGTGGGGATCGAACCAGTCGATCTTGCGATGGCTGGGGCAATCGAGCCATCCGTCGTGATGCAATCCGTAGGGCTCCCAATCAACCGGCGCATCCGGTTCTTCCACGATCCAGCGCGCCAGATAGAGCGAGCAGAACGCATCGAAGTCCGGTTGCCTGTGCGTCACCAGCCATATGACTTCGCTCTGCTGCGTGGAAAATTTCTCACGAATCAACTTCGCTTTGTGCAGCACAGCCGCCGATGCCGACGGAAACTGGTTGTCCCGGGAAAAGTGATGATCGATGATCGACAGTGGCTCGTTGCGGTCCCAGCAGGTGCCACCCACGTCGGTGACCAACTCGTTCGCATACAACGTACCTGGAGATTCCGTCGCGTTCTCCGCGCCCCGAATTCCGGGCGCGCCACTAAACACCGTTCCGAAATCAACGTATCGGTACCTGAATATCAAAGCCATTGCCCAACCTGGGTGGGTAACTCGTTCCTGCTAGGTCAATGATCTAGTATGCCACCGAGTTGGGAAGAAGCGAAAAACTTGGGTTGGCTGGTCGACGGCAGTGAGATCGCAGATGCCGGCAATGACGGCTCGGCGTTTCTAGTTCTTGCCCTCGGCAATTTGCAGATCGACAGCGGAACGTTCCCCGTTAATGACCACGGTGCCTGAATCCAGCAACTGCTGCCCGGTGCAGTCATAGCTGGCGAAGCAACGCATCATGCGCAAAGGAAAGAAAAATTCCACTGCCTCGACTTTCGACTCTCCGGCAAAGTGTATGGTGCTGCTGAAGTCCAACCCCTCGAATCCGGCGTCGGCTGGAAAGTAATCCAGCAAAGGACGAATCAGGTGCGAAACATGCTCATCGAAAGCCAGCGCCGCAAGCTTATAGCGCGAGCTAGTGTCGGGAACGTCCAGCGAAGTGCGGAAGGAAAGCTGCAAGTACGCGCCCTGTCGAAATCCTATGAACGTCGGCGATGCGTAGGGTAGGAAGTGTACCTCCGGCTCAAGGGCTTTCATCATTCGATCGATCGCGTCCTGGTTCTGGCGCTGAAGTCCGGTGAGCGTCTCCGGCGTAACGATTGGCATGGGCGTTGGCGAGGTCTTCAGCAGATGGCTGGAGACAGTAGGCGAAGCCGGCTCGCCGGCGCTTGTCGTCGCGCTTACCGGCATCACGGTGGCCTGCACTACAGTTTGAGGAGCGCTTTTCTCCTTCCACTCCTCGGGCGGAGGGCCCTCCTGCAGCCACAGCGAGCAAGGCTGGCCATTGAGAAAGACTTTGGCCTCCAGAATCGCAGCCTGCTTCTGGTCGTCCGTCTTGGCGTCTACAAACTTCTGCGCGACGGCCACTGGGATCACGACGGTAACGTTCTCAGGCTCTTCAGAAGATATTCCCATGACCTTCTGCCTGACATGATGCGAAACCTCGATGGCAAACGCGGAAAATTCCGAGTCATCGGGAAAGTGCGCTACCTCGGCTTGTAGAATCGGGATTATGACTCTCTCGAAAGTTTCCTTCAGCCGCGCATACGAATCCATGCGGTCGGCAGCATAGGCAGCATAGTAGTTGCCCGTGATCTCCAACACGGTCTGGTTCTTGTAAATATCGAAACGAATCGAGCGCTGATCAGCCGCCTGCATCCGGGCAAGATCGACATCGAGCACGCGGCTGAAATAAAACGGATAGGGAAACTTGTGCTGTCCAATTTCCGTACCGATCGCCATCAACGTCTTCAGGTGCTTCTGCTGCAAGTGTTGTGCCTTGGGATCGGGCAGCTCCATCGGCATCATGACCTGTGCGCAGAGCGAGAGCCCCGATGCCATCACCACCAGTAGCCCCGATAATCGCAGAAACAATTTCATGGTCTGAAATCCGTTTGTTGCAGAACGGTCCGGCGCCTACTTCGCCAGACTGAAATCCACTTTGCCGATTCCGCTAACGTCTACCGGCTTGGTTTGCACTTTCGATCCCTCGTGCCACGCGACCACGTTGTACTTGCCATCGGGAACGTTGTCGATCTTGAAGTTGCCGTTGGCGTCCGTCTCGGCGAAGTAGGGCGTGGGGCTGACGACGATGTAGGCCGACATCTCGGGGTGAACATTGCACAGCAGCGGCACGACGCCCGCCTGTTCAAAGGTAAACGCGCGCTTGTCGCCCTTGGGCCAAGTGCCCAGGTTGTGTCCTTCCTTCTTGTTGCCTCCGATGGATGGCCAGAAAACATTGTGCTGCACCGAATCGTTGTTCTGAAATTCAACCGTTGTCCCCCGCTGCACCACCAGCAGATGCGGGTTGAATGTGAGGGATTGTTGACTGAGTAAGGGTTTCTGCGAAGGCGCCGGGAACGTCTTCCCCTGGATGGCGTCAACGTAAACGACGGATTTCCCGGGCGACACCTTTCCCTCGATAGTGCCCGCTACCGCCGTTACGGTGATGGCGGTGATCAGCAACAACGTAGTTAGTGGATTGCGTATCATGTGCGATTTCCTCTTTTCTGATTTGCTAGTCCGGCCGTTAATAGACAAACTCCAAGCCTGCCACTGCTGTGTTGGTGTGGAACGGATTCAATGCGACTGGCAGGCCGGTCAACGGATTGGTGGCGATGACGACAGACTGCGACGGACGGAACTCGTATTCGAATGACGCTTTGATGTTGGGATGAATCAGGAATTGCACACCCGGCGTGAATCGGTTGCGCGTGGAACTGAATGGCGCGTTGAACGGGCTGCCGGTAAACGACGGATTCGTACTGAGACCATTGATGCGGTCTGCCGTCGAGTTCACTCCGTCATAGCGCATCAGCACCATCATCCATGGGTAGGCCAGCCATTCGACGTCAGCAAAGCCGCCGCTGAACGTCGCCGGCGTGCTGTGGATGAAACCTGTCGGCACGGCAGTGCTGAGATTTTGCAGAGCGATAAGATTGCCGCTGCCATCGACGGGCAGCAGATTTTCGTCGTGCCCAAACATGTAAAGCGCGTTGAACTGCAGGCAGCAACGATAATTGAAAGTAAAGTTGCCGCCCACGCGGTAGAAAGGTTCGCGCGCCGTGATGACCGACGATGTGCCGTCGGCCGCTGCTCCCAACAGCCTTTGTACCGAGCGGCCGTAAAACGAGAAGGCACCGAAATTGACGTAGGTGTGATCGCGCGGGCCGGTGGCGCCCGCTGCCTGGATGGCGGTACGGCTTTCCTTGTCCCGCTCCAGATTGAAGCGGTAGTTGAACGTGGCATAGATGTCTTTGAAGTTCGCGTCAGACGCCACGCCTAGCCCGCCGTTATTACTGCCTGTAGCCTGCGGAACGTACGGACTTCCGGGATTCTGGTCCTGTCCCACTCCGCTGGTGTTCTGGTCGATGACCGCAATCGAATAGTTATAACCTCCGGTGTGCAGTCCGCCGCTTACTTCGATGCCTTTGCCTACATCGGCCATCTGGAACTGGTTATTGACGAACTGTTGCAGCGGAACCAGCGAATTCATGGCGCCGATATTGGCCTGGGTATAAATGTCGTAGGGACTGATCCAAATGCTGCGGGCCTGGGTGAACGGCAATTCCAGTTCGAACTGACCGATCTTCAGATTGAGCGAGTTCTTCGGCAGTTTGATCAGGCGTCCGACGTTAACGAACTTGAGGTAACCGTCGCCCAGCTCCCCGTTCGCGTTCGCGCCGCTGACGCTGATATCGTCGTCCACCCAGAATGCGATGTCGCTGCCAAAATTGCCCGCGGTGAAGATGCTAAAGAGCCCAGTCTCGAAATCGGTGGTTGGAACAAACGGCGGCAAAGTTCCGGCTGGCGTGAGAGCTGCGAATTTTCCGCTACTGGTCCCCGTGTACTGGAAATAGTTATTCATGCGCAATCCGATCGGCGGGATTCCCGGGATGGTTCCGGGCCAGATCGCTTTCGGCCAGAGTTCGGCGTTGGCCGGCGCGCCCAGCATGACCGGCGGAATCTTCAGCATCGCCTCATCGTCCTTGGGAAACTTGAAGCCGGCATCTTTGAAGGCCTTGCCGAAATCGTTCAGCTTGGGAAAGTCAAGATGGCAGGTGCTGCAACTGGTGCCATACATGCGAGCGAAGGCTGGAATCGCCAAAGCCCGGTTCGCCAATCCCGACGAGAGCAGAAAGAACATCACCAGCAGCGACAACTTTTGGACCGCACGGTATTTTTGCCGTGACATTAACAGTTCTCCTTTAGCGCAGACAAAATGATTGAGCTTCCCTGATTCACTGGGCCACCAGCCTCTTAGCCTTGGTCTGCACGCGGTGACGAACTGGAATCTGGCTTCGGATTTCGCTCTCCGCCGCCAGCCTCTTAAGCTCGTGCATGGTGAAAGCCAGTCCGCCCACCAGGAGCACGATTACGAATCCACCCAAGCCAAGCAGCGCCAGCGTCGCGGTTAGGCCCGGGATATCGCCGGCTTGCGATGGCGTGCTGCGCAACGCGCCTTGTGGGGATGAACTACCGAAGCCGCCCGCGGCGGAAGGTGGCTCGCCCTTGCTTCCCAGATCCTGCTGGACTACTCCTACAGCGTAGGAGCTGGCTAATCTTGCAGGTGGATAGTGCGTCAGATACAGGTACACATCGGCAGCTTCACTCTGGCTGAGGTAATAGAACACGGGCATGCGGCCGCGGTGCGGCGTTGGTGGAGTGCCCATCGTGATCGGCGCTCCCGCCGTAACCTTGCGGACGAACTCGGACGCGCTAACGCGAGTAGCCAGCGTTTCCAGGGGCGGAATCGCTCCGTCCTCCAGTTGTTGCGGGGTGGGATTTGCCCCGGCCGCATCGTGACATGTGTGGCAAGTCGACTTCACAATCTCCTCGCCCACACGTATCGGCGACTCCGCCACGGCGGCCTGCTCGTTCGGCGCTCCCTCCACGCCGGCCAACTGCTTCAGGTAAGCAACCAGGGCGCTGATCTCCGCTTCGCTCAACTGCGGAAACGCCGGCATGTTCTCGCCGCCGGCGTGGAGGCGCTGCAACAATGCGGTCTTCGACTGCCGGGCGAGCTCGCCGGCATCGCGCCTGCTCATCTCAATGCCGCGTTCTTTCATTCGCGCCATCACCAGCGTCACAGAAGTTGCCCGCACCGGATTGATAACGGAGTTGATTTCCGGCGGCGCTCCCAGGCCAGACTCGCCGTGGCAGCCCTGGCAGTTGATGCGATAGAGATCGGAACCGTGAAGCATCACGGATTGGGCAGCGCTTGGCGGGGCTGACCATTGCCAATCTGCGGCGTTATGGTCGCCGGTGTCTGACGGAGGCGGCCCCAAACGACCGGTTTTTCCCATGCTGGTGTCGCCAAACGACCGATGCAGATGATTGAGCCAGCTTTCGCCCGCTACGGCCGTCACTGGAACATCGGTCGTGCGACCAGCACCGCCTGCATCGGCAGCCTGACTCAGCGTGACCAGTGCACCCAGACTAGCGAGTGTCATGACACAACGTAAATACCTGTAGCTTGCCACCATCTCCTCCATGCGGCGATGAGTTCAAGCTACGAGGATGTATAAGTCAGGTTGTCAGCGAATCGTGAGGATGGTGTCAAAGTTTCGGAACAGGATTACTTCATGCGGCCAAGCGGAATATCAGTGTTTGTGGGCAGAATGTTCATCAAGATTGAACAAGACACAATCTGGCGTGGACTGCAGAAAGTAACATCGACAACCAACTCGAACTACTTCGACAAAATCTCGAATACATCCAACCCGAGCTTGCGCGCTTCCGCCCCAAACGATTCCGTAAAGTCTTCTTTACCGCGCGAGGCGCCTTCCCAAATCAATAATGCGCCAGCCGCTTCCTGAGTTTGGCCTGCCAACGCGACAGCTTCCTTGAGGATCACTTTGTTGGTCGCGCCGTACGGGTCGTCGTCTTCGGTCTTGCCGAGAACCAGCAGATCGCCTTTGGCTTCGACCTCATCGATGATTTGATCGTAGAGAGTGCCCCAATCCCCCGGGCGATCAACTACTGAAGTTTCACGGAATCGCTCTTGCTCGAACGGCAGGACCACTTTCCTTCGCAAGCCGAGCGAGCCTGCTACGGACAACGCGATTAAGTCAGCTCCGCAGGCGGCCGAGCTGATCAGCGCGGTGGCTTGCTTGTCCTGAAGCAGCCGGCGCACCTCATCCTTCACGCGGTCCACATTTTGCAGCGGAAACCGTGGCTGCTTCGCCTGCAAAGCATCAACCCTCCTACCCGACAGCGCTATGATCATGCCTCCGCCTCCAAACTTCGCTTAGTATCGCACCCCAGCTCAGCGAGTGAAGTCCGTCTCAATTTGGCCAAAGCGCACCGAGCCGAGTTTCTGTCGAATTCCCGCTCTGGGAAAATCTTGTCAAGCCCCACAAACGTGCTGAAATCTTTGTAATCAATTCATTCGGTTAGAAATATAAAGTTGGCCAATTACCAGCGAAAACCGCCCTGAATGTGCTATACTTGTGTTTAGAGAGTCAGGAAAGGAAACTAGTTCCTTCCTGACTCTTCTTGTTTCTACTCGCCGCTGGCCCGGGGGGGACCGCGATGAGCCTGAAACGGCCGTCCCGCTGAGGGGCGGTTTTTTATGGTTTCAAATACGGGGCGCAAATCTTGGTTTACTGGCTGCTCGAAGAGTCCCCGCCAGCAATGGCTTCGACCAGTTGCTAGTTGGGAAGCTACTTGTCGTGCGAAACCGCTTCTTGCGCCGCGTCGCGAGCCGGCACTTGATTGGCCGGATGTAGCGTGTCGAGGAACGACACCAGCGCGGCGACTTCTGCCGGATTCAGGTTCTTACCGTAGGCAGGCATATTGCCTCCGCCTTGCAGTACCTGCCGCACCAGTTGATCGTGGGTCATGCGGACGGCAACGCTGTCGAGGTCCGGCCCGCGCATGCCGCCGGTGCCTCCGATCGAATGACAGTTACGGCACTGCTTTCCCTGGAAGACCGCCGCTCCCTGGCGTTCCAGCGGCGAGCGGCCATTCAGGTATTGGACTGGCACGGGATCGCCACTCCACGCGTTCATGATCGGACTCCACGGAGTGTATCCAGCAAGATGAGTCAGCGTGCCAAGCGCGACGGCCGTCAGCAAAATCGTGACCACGGCGATCGGACGCCGCTTCCAACTCTTCTCACCTTCACCGGCGAAGAACGGCAGACATATCAGAAATCCGATAATGACGACCGGCCCGATGAGCAGCGCCGGCGTTTCCATCTCCGGCGGCAGATACGCCAGCAAGGCATACAGCCACTGGAAGAAGTAATCCGGCTTAGGAACCGTCTGGACAATCGTGGGATCGGGCTGACCGTTGGGGCCATAGGGGCCGAAGATCGCGGCACACGCCATCACGCAGACGATGATGAACGCGGAGAAGAACATGTCCTTCCATACTGCGTCCGGCACGAATGGCATCGCCGTCTTTCTCCGTCAGCTCGTGGTATTCCTGAATGTACGTGGAGCGACGCACGATCCGACCGGGCATGGGCCACTCGTTGATTCCCAGCTTGAGCACCATCAGCAGGTGCAGTGAGACAAATCCGATCAGCAGGCCCGGAATCACGAAAACGTGGATCGCGAAGAACCGCGACAGGGTGTCTCCGGCAATGATGGGGCCGCCCAGCAGCAAGTGCACCACCCAGGCGCCGATGAACGGCACGCGGCCGCAGATGGCGGCGCCGATGCCTAACCCCCAATAGGCGTCCTGATCGAAACGCAATACCTGGCCGGTGAAGGCCATGCCTAACGTCATCAGCAACAGGAAGACGCCGATGATCCAGGTCAGCTCGCGCGGGAATTTGTAGGCGCCGAACATGGCCACCTGCACCATGTGGATGAGCACGATGGCAACCATGAAGTTCGATCCCCACCCGTGTACGCCGCGCAGGAACCAGCCCAGGGTGACGCCGTGATTCAGATACTGCAGGCTGTTCCAGGCTTCGCCCGCCGAGGGAACGTAAATCAGCGCCAGCATGATGCCGGTGAAGATCTGCAGGATGAAGACCGTCAGCGCGGCGCTGCCGAAGACATAGAACCAGCTGGCCGACTGAGCGTGGCACTCGGTGCTCCATCGTCTCGCGGACGGTGCTGCCGAGTCTGCAATCGCTGGTCGAACCAGTCGCCGATCTTCGCTAGCCTTGACATCCGTTGCTCCTCGCACGCAGGCTGGCGTTGGTAGAAAGAGTGGGCAGTTGACCCGCCTCGATCATCAGGCGGCCGCCTTCCACTTTGTACTTGTACTCGAACAGACCGCGCGGCGGTGGGCCTGAGGCGCGCGAGCCGTCCTGGTAATACACTCCGCCGTGACAGGGACACATGAACAAGCCCGACTGCGGGAACCAGCGTACCGGGCAGCCCAGGTGGGCGCAGTTGATTGCGAAGACCTGGAACGATTCTCCCTGCAAGCGCCGTACCCAGCAGGGAATGTCGTCGGTCTCGCCGTCCCACGGGTTCGAGATCGGGTTCTTGTATTTCGCCAGCCGGGTCTGGCCTTCGGGAAATTCGTCCAGTTCGCCCAGGTTGATCCACTTGCGATAGCGCCCGCCGTCGCCTCGAACAATCGGCGCCAGCAGATAGCCAACTACCGGAGTGGCCAGGACCACGACAGCCGCGCCATTCAGAAGCATCCCGATCTTGGCCATCAGATCGCGTCGGGACATTCCGCCTTTTTCCTGATCGCTCAATGCAGTCCTCCGGGCGAAGAAGTCGTGGAAGTAGAAGTTGAAGCAGAAACCGCTGCCGACGTGTGGCTGGCCGCTGCGCCGCCAGCCATGCCACAACGTCAGAGATCTCCTGATCGTTCATCGGATGTCCGGGAACGTTGTTGCGCCAGTCAGGTGCGTTGAAGTCCGGGCGTCCGATGATGACGATGGTCCGCAATCCTTGATCGGTGATCAGGCTCAGATAGTGCGGGTTCACGATGGAGCCGACTTTCGGGCCGCCCTTGCCATCCACTCCATGGCATGAGGCGCAGAATGTTCCGAAGGCTGTCGCTCCTTGCTGCGCATTGCCGGGAGCTTTTGCCGCGTAAGGCGGAGCCGCGACACCCTGCAGAATTTGCGGCTGCCCCCAGCGCTGCCGGATGCCCTGAATGATGGCATCGATTTGCTTGTCGGTGAGCATGCCGCCTTCACTCTGCGCGAAGGCCGACATCGCCGTTCCGTGTCTCCCTTTGGAGATCGCATTGCGAAGCGCGTCGTCGTTCACCACTGCTAGATACACCGGATCGCCGATAGGCGGCGCCGGCCCCAGTTTGCCGTCGGCGCCGTGGCATCCGGCGCAGTTCTGGCTATAGAGCACGACCGGATCCAGAATATCTGTCGGCCGTCTGACAATGTCGGAGGGAGTGGGCTTGCCCGGCAAGTTGCATCCAGCCAGCGCCAGCAGCGCGGCGAGCCAACCTATGGCAAAACGCGACGCGAGACCTCATGGCTTCTTGTCCTCGTCGTCCCGTTCGTGCATAAGCCCGGGAGCTTCGATGCCCGCTCGCATGGCCAGCGGCATGTTCTCCGAGGTCAAGACTTTGTTTTGCCGTGCAACCACAAAACCCGCGACCACTCCAAAGCCGACCTGCGATACCGCGAACCACCACCAGTTAATACGCTGGTCCAGCAGAGGATTCACGAATCCCAGATATGTGATACAGCAGTCCCGTCCACAGCAGTGGCCCGATGATGCCGCCCAGCAGGATCGGCCGCGTCGGCAGCAGCGGCAGCATCGCGCCATACAGCAGTCCCACAAGCAGGCACATCGTGATGTGCATCGCCAGGGCGAACAAGAACCAGTCCAGCCGGAAGTGCATCATCGCTTCCATCGTGGGAGTCGACGACGGAGAGTACAGAGTGCCGGCCAGCAGGTTAATCGGATACCACACACTGTGGTACATCGCTACGCCATAGATGACGGCCAGAATGGCCATGGCAACGCCGCCTGCCAGACCACCTTTCACGCCGGCCGAGATGGGATAGATCTTCGGATCGGCAGCCAGGCGCGTTGTACCTGTTGCGCGACTTCCATCCGCCTGACCTCACGCGGAGGAACCACGGCGGCGGGCTCCTCGGGTTTCAGCGCTATCGGCTCGTGGTGCTCGTGCGGCAGCACTTCGCGGAACCAGCCCACCGCTCCAAAGATAGTCAGGATCGCTCCCAGTACGCTGACCGTGGCGTTGGTGAGCAGCCCGGCAAACATCAACGCAGGTTCCCATCGCCATGGCGAACGGCCACGCGGTCGGCGCCGGCATCTCCACGAACTTGCCTTCCGTGCTGCGTTCTGGCTGTGTCTCGTTATTCATGAATCGATTCTTGATGGGGCGCACCTTTAGGTGCGTCGGATAAACACTCAACTCTTGTCATCCCGAGCAGACTTCAGTCCGCGAGGATCTGCTTTTCACCGCGCAATGAAATAAACCACCGACAGCACCACCACCCAGATGGCATCCACAAAATGCCAGTACATGGCAAACACACCGATGCGTTCCGAGTGTTCCTGCCTCACGTGTCCCAGCGCGGTAAGGATCATGATGATCGTCAGCCCGGTCGCGCCCACAATCACGTGAAAGGCGTGCAGTCCCACCAGCGAATAAAACGTCGTGCCGAACAGATTGGTGCTGATCGTCAACCCTTTGTGATAGATCAGCCCGTGCCACTCGCGCGCCGTGCCCAGCAGGAAGATCACGCCCAGCACGATGGTCAGCAGCCAGAACAGCGCCAAATCGTTTGATATTGCCGCGATGGATCGCTTTCTCCGCCAGCACAATCGTCAGGCTGCTGGAGAACAGGCAGATCGACGTCGAAGATCGGAACCTCCAGCACCTGTGCCGGCGTTGGCCCGCTCAGGCTCTTGCCCGCGTAGTACAGGTAAGCCACGACGAAGATGCTGAAGATCGCCGACTCTGCCGCGATCAGACACCACATGCCGACCTTGCCGCGCATGTGCGCGGAGAGCGGCATCTCGCTTTGCGGCACGGCTATCGTCGTTGCTGCCAACCCTCTTCTCCTTTGCGCTCGAGCCCGCCGTCGCGTTCTGATTTGACGGTTTTGAAAGAGCACAGCTTTAGCTGCGCCGTCCTTCAGTTCTTTTAATACTTGTCATCCCGAGCCGACTTTAGTCGGCGAGGGATCTGCTTTTCCGCTGCTTCGGCATCCTTATCCACTCACCAAACTATTCGTACTTCCAGTCCGGATCTTCCGGATGCTTCAAGTCCCACAGCGGACGCCGGCTGCGCACCACCGGAATGGTCGCAAAGTTATAGTCCGGCGGCGGCGATGTCGTTGCCCACTCCAGCGTCCATGCGTCCCAGGGATCGTTGCCCGCTATCTTTCCCTTGTAATACGGCGAGATCACGTTCCACTACCCAGATCAGAATCCCCAGCGCCTGGAAAATCACGCCGATCGAAACGATCAGGTTCCAGGTCTCCCATCCGCGCGCCGGCCTCATAGGTATAAATGCGGCGGGGCATGCCCAGCAGCCCGGGAATGTGCATGAAGTCGAACGTCAGATGAAAGCCGATGACGAACAGCCAGAAATGCCACTTGCCCAGGGTCTCGTTCAGCATCTTCCCGGTAACTTTGGGATACCAGTAGTAGACCCCGGCAAAGACCGCCATCACGATGCCGCCCAGGATCACATAATGAAAATGAGCTACCACAAAGTAGGAGTTGCCCAGCTGCCAGTCAAAAGGCGCCGCCGACAGCATGATGCCGGTCAGTCCCGCAATCAGGAACTGGCAGAGGAATCCCACGCAGAACAGCATCGCCACCGTGTAGCGGATTTTTCCGCCCCACATGGTGCCCAGCCAGTTAAAGATTTTTATCCCCGTCGGTACCGCAATCGCCGCAGTGGAAGCCACAAAGAACGCGTTGCGCGTACGAGGTCATCCCGATGGTGAACATATGGTGCGCCCACACGCTCAGGCTGATGAAGCCGATGGCCACCGTCGCCGCCACCATGATGTTGTAGCCAAAGATCGGCTTGCGCGAAAAAACCGGGATCACTTCGGAAACGATGGCGAATGCCGGCAGCACCAGGATGTAAACCTCGGGATGTCCGAAGATCCAGAAGAAGTGCATCCAGATGACGGCCGAGCCGCCGGCCTGGGTGTCGAAGAAATGGCCGCCCAGATAGCGGTCGATCAGCAGCATGATCTGCGCCGCGGTCAACGGGCCGATCGCCACAAGCACCAGCACTGCCATCACGCTGTTCATCCAGGCGAACAGCGGCATGCGATTCAGCGTCATGCCCGGACAGCGCATGCACAGAATGGTGGTCAGAATATTCAACGCCGTACCGATGCTGCCAAAGCCGCTCACCAGCATGCCGATGATCCAGTAGTCGGTGCTGTGTCCCACCGAAAATGCCGGAGACGTCAGCGGGGCGTAGGCGAACCAGCCTACGTCAGGCGCGGTGCCGGCGCCGTACAGGCCGCTGCCGCCGACAAAACTGAAGTACAGGATGATGCCGCCCAAAGCGCTCATCCAGAAGCTCCACGCGTTCAAGCGAGGAAATGCCATGTCGCGCGCGCCGATCATCAGCGGCATCAGGTAATTGGCGAATCCAAAAACGATCGGCATGGCAGCGAAGAAAATCATGGTCGTGCCATGCATGGTGAACAACCGGTTGAAAGTCTCCGGCGAGACCAGATGGTTGTTGGCCACCGCCAGCTGCGCGCGCATGATCGAGGCTTCCACGCCGCCGATCACCAGGAACAGGATGCCGTAGGAGAAATACATCACCCCGAGCCGCTTGTGATCGACGGTGACGATCCAGTCGTGCAGCACCTGGACCAGCGGACGCGAACCTTCCCGCTCCGGCGAAACCACCAGCGGCCGCGACATCGGCTCGGCATGCGACATCAGCTTCTCCTGGCTCCTATTGCAGGCTCATCAGATACGCTACCAGCGCATCCACGTCCCGGTCTTCCAATTGCATCGCCGGCATCAGGGCACCGGGCTTGATCGCGTCCGGTTCTTTTATCCACAGCCGCAGATTGTCTTGCGTATTCGTCGCCGCGCCGGCGGCTATCGTGCTGCGGCTCATCAGGTGCGTCAGGTCGGGACCGAACTTGCCATTCGCTGCCGTCCCGGAAACCGTGTGGCAGTTGACGCAGGCGTTCGACTCAAACACCTGCCGCCCGGCTGCTACCTGCCCGGATACCATTGCCGGACTCTTCTGCTGCTGCGTCCAGCGCTCGAAATCTTCCGGCGATTGCACGTCGACGGTCAGCAGCATCTTGGCGTGCTGCTACACCGCAGTACTGAGCGCATTGCCCGACGTAGGTTCCGGTCTCATGAGGATCGACCCACATCTCGTTCCTGCGGTTCGGAATCAGATCGGTCTTTGCCCGCCAACTGCGGTACCCAGAAACTATGATCGGTATCGGCCGAAAGCAGCGTGATGTGCGTCGGCCGGGGATGACTGGGATCGCTCACCGGAACATGCAGTTCATTGGCGGTGATGAAACCGTACCCGGGATATTGAAACTCCCACCAGAACTGATGACCGACCGCCGTGACTTCGATTGCGTCCGGAGGAAAACGTGCATCCTCCACCGCGTGAATCACGCGCGCCGCTGCCAGAAACAGCACCACGACGATCAGGATGGGGATCACGGTCCAGGCCAGCTCCACCTGGTTGCTGCCATAAATCTGCGGCGGCTCGCGCCCATCATCGGAAACTCGCGAGCGGAACTTCACCGCGGCGTACACGATCAGACTGAACACCACCAGAAAAATTCCCAGACAGATCGCGATCACGAAGAGCGACAGATGATAGATGTCGTGGGCAGGGGTGGAGTCGGGACTGAAGATCGACGGCGTTGAAGAAGGGCCGCCTGAACTCATCGCGCTGCAGGCGACCGTAAGAACCGACAGCAGCACCAGCAACGTCAGGCAGCGCCAGATGCACCCGGCCTGGGCAGGCAAACTCTCTGAGTGCCATCTCGAACTTTGTCTTCCGTGACTGGAGGATCGTAAGTACATGGGACCGGAAAACGGATAACGGACGGCTAAGACTATGGGCTACATTGAATTCTCAAGTTTGGTTCAACTGGGCCACGCCTCCACCAGGGCGGCCGGTGCGCAGGCGCGTGGAAGTCCAACAGCTATCGCATACTAAAGACCGAAATTCTCAGCCGAACTCCGCGAGAAGCCCACCCAGCTCCTAGGTTCGACGCCCACACTACTGCCTCAGAAAGTAGAGAATGTTTCGCTTTATACCTTCCTGGAGACAGATTTGCAATAGTTCATTTACAGCCGCGAGCGAAACTCGAGTGCCGCTCCTGCTGCGATGCGTGAAATGCCGCAACCCTCCCTTTAGGCTGCTCAACGCATCGCTCATCTCCGGATAGATCTCGAGTTTCTTCGTATGTAAACGAACGGTAAATTGTTTGCCCCACAACGTGTCGTATCCGAAACTTGCGAGGCTTTCGGAAGTTGTTTCCTTCCCGGCGGCTTTGGGTTAGAATGTGCCGCACTTCATATCAGCACCATTGGCTTCACTGCTCAATCGAGCTGCTTAAGCAGACGAGCGACGTCTCGTTACGGCCTCGTTCAACCACTCATACCAGATCGTAAAGAGTGATTAGGTCTTGGATCATCGGCAGACATTCCCGGAAGTAAACAGGCGTTGCTCGTCGGCGGAGCCTTCGCAGCTGACTGTGACGCTGTTAAAGTCCCTGGGCAATTTAGATGAGGAGTTCGGGCTATGATTCCTAAGCAAGCACGTGCGACTTCTGACAACGATACCAACATCGATCAACTGGCAATCAATACCATTCGCACGCTTGCCATTGACGGCGTGCAGAAGGCCAACTCTGGCCATCCCGGCACACCTCTGGGAGCGGCGCCCACCGCTTACACATTATGGCAGCGCGTTTTACGCTACGACCCGCAGCAACCGGCATGGCCCAATCGCGACCGCTTTGTTCTCTCCAGCGGCCACGCTTCCATTCTGCTCTATTCGCTGATCCATCTGGCTGGGATCAAGGCCGACAAGCCTAGTTACAAAGACCTCGACCGGCTGGCCGTTACGCTCGACGACATCAAAACTTTTCGCCAGGAGGGCAGCCGTTGCCCTGGGCATCCTGAATATGGCTGGACGTCAGGCGTGGAAAGCACGACCGGCCCGTTGGGACAGGGCGTATCGACCAGCGTCGGCATGGCGATTGCCGGAGCGTGGCTGGCGGCAACTTACAATCGTCCCGACTACGAACTCTTCGATTTCAATGTCTACGCTCTATGCGGTGACGGAGACATGATGGAAGGCATCTCCAGCGAAGCCGCATCGCTGGCCGGCCATCTCAAGCTTCCTAACCTCTGCTGGCTTTACGACAGCAACAAGGTCACCATCGAAGGCCATACCGACCTGGCCTTCACCGAAGATGTCGCCTCGCGTTTTATGGCCTACGGCTGGGAGGTCACACGGGTCAGCGATCCCAACGACACCGAGTTGGTGGAGCGGGCGCTGAAGAAGTTTCAGGCCACCAAAGACCGCCCCACCATGATCATCGTCCACAGCCATATCGGGTACGGAGCTCCGCATAAGCAAGACACCGCCGCGGCCCACGGAGAGCCCTTAGGCCCCGAGGAAGTGCGTCTCACCAAGGAGTTTTTTGGATTCTCTCCGGATCAATCCTTCGTTGTCCCTCCCAGTGTGCGCGAACACTTCGCCGCCAAGATGGGCGCGCGCGGTTCCGGCCTGCGCAAAGACTGGGACGCAATGTTCGCCCGCTACAAGGCGCAATATCCGGACCTAGCCGACAATCTCGAGCGCATGAAAACTCGCGATCTGCCGCCCGACTGGCAAAAGGCTCTGCCGACTTTCCCAGCGAGCGC
This sequence comes from uncultured Acidobacteriaceae bacterium, assembly GCA_963833305.1. Taxonomy (GTDB): domain Bacteria; phylum Acidobacteriota; class Terriglobia; order Terriglobales; family Acidobacteriaceae; genus Bog-257. Next base: position 201,802 of record CAWHXN010000008.1, read on the forward strand.
CAGCGGCATGTCGACGCGCGATGCTTCCGGCAAGGTCCTGAATGCCGTGGCTCAGAAAGTTCCTTACATCCTCGGCGGCGCAGCCGACTTGTATCCCAGCACCAAGACGCGTCTGGAGTTCGAGTTTGCCGGTGACTTCCAGCCCAAGAGCGAACTGGGGGATTACAAGGGCCGCAACTTTCACTTCGGCATTCGCGAGCATGCCATGTGCGCCATCGTTAACGGGATGGTGCTCACCGGACTTCGCGCCTTCGGTTCCGGCTTCCTTATCTTCACTGACTATGCACGCGGGGCAATTCGCCTCTCCTCGTTGATGGACATTCCCGCGCTTCATATCTGGACGCACGACACTATCAGCCTGGGCGAAGACGGCCCTACACATCAGCCAATCGAGCAGTTAGTTTCGTTGCGGGCCGTGCCCGGCATGATCGTGATTCGTCCCGCCGACGCCAACGAAATGGTCGAAGCCTATCGCGTCGCGCTGTCTTCGAAAGAGCGTCCGGTAGAACTCATCTGCAGCCGCCAAGCGCTGCCCATCTATGATCGCGGCAAATTCGCACCTGCCAGCGGGCTGGCAAAAGGAGCTTACGTGATGGCCGATGCTCCCGACGGCAAGCCGGATGTCATCCTGATTGGCTGTGGCAGCGAGGTGGCACTCTGCGTGCAAGCTTGGGAACAATTGACCTCGCAGGGCATCAGGGCTCGCGTCGTCAGCATGCCGTCGTGGGCTTTGTTCGACGCGCAAGATCAGGCTTATCGCGACAGTGTGCTGCTTCCGTCAGTCGGTGCGCGCGTGACCGTGGAAGAAGCTTCACCGATCGGATGGGACCGCTATGCTGGTCGCACCGGTGTGGTGCTGGGCATGCGCACTTTCGGTATGTCTGCGCCGATGAAGGTCGTGATGGAACATTTTGGATTCACCGTCGAACACGTGGTCGCGGCCGCAAAAGAGGCGATGGCTAATTCGAAGTAATGAAGTGATATAGGATTCTTTCCTCATGCACTTCGCTCTTTGTTGTCATCACGAGCGAAGCGAGGGATCTGCTTTTCGATGCTTTGGGCAGAGGTTCTTAAGCAAGGAGAAACAATGCAACTCGGAATGATTGGTTTAGGTCGCATGGGTTCCTACATGGTGCAGCGCCTGATGAAGGCTGGGCACGAGTGCGTTGTCTACGATTCACATGCTGAGCCGCGGCAGGAACTGGCCGCCAAGGGCGCCAAGCCGGCTGCCACATTGTCAGAGTTCGTGCAGAAGCTGACCAAGCCGCGGGCGATTTGGCTTATGGTGCCGGCGGCCGTGGTCGATCCCGTCCTCGCGTCGCTTAAGCCGTTGCTGCAGTCCGGCGACATCGTCATCGACGGCGGCAATTCCTACTACATCGACGACATCCGGCGTGCGGCCGAGCTGAAAGCCCAGGGCATTAACTACGTCGATTGCGGCACCAGCGGCGGCGTCTGGGGCCTGGACCGCGGATATTGCCTGATGATCGGCGGCGACGAAGCGGTGGTGAAGCATCTCGATCCCATCTTTCTGGCGCTCGCGCCCGGCGTTGCATCGGCGCCCCGTACGCCTGGCGCTACGGGAACTCCATCAGCTGCCGAGCAGGGTTACCTTCGTTGCGGATCCAACGGAGCCGGCCACTTCGTCAAAATGGTGCACAACGGAATCGAATACGGCCTGATGGCTGCCTTCGCCGAGGGACTGAACATCATCCACAGTGCGAATGCCGGCAAAGTGAAACAGGAAGTGGATGCTGAAACTACACCGCTCCGCCATCCCGAGCTCTATCAGTTCGACATCAACATTGCCGAAGTTGCCGAAGTCTGGCGTCGCGGCAGCGTAGTTGGGTCCTGGCTGCTCGATCTAACCGCCCAGGCCTTGCGCGAGAGTCCTGAGCTGTCGAACTTCGCCGGCCGCGTGTCCGACTCCGGCGAAGGACGCTGGACTCTCCAAGCCGCCATCGACGAGGGCATCCCTGCACCGGTCATCAGCGCCGCGCTCTTCACCCGCTTCGCCTCTCGCGGCAACGAAGAATTTGCCGACAAACTGATGTCTGCCATGCGTTACGAATTCGGCGGTCATCTGGAGAAGCAGGCCAAGGCGGGGGGACAATAATGCCGAAAGAAATGTCTGATGCCTTTGTATTCTTTGGCGCCACCGGCGACCTAGCCTACAAACAGATTTTCCCATCGCTGCAAGACTTGATTCGCGACGAGGGATTCAACGTTCCTATCATCGGCGTTGCCAAAGCCGGCTGGACCCTGGACCAGCTTAAAGAGCGCGCCAAAGAGAGCCTGGAAGAGCACGGCGGTCTGGAGCAGGCTCCTTTTGAGAAGCTCGTCAGTTTGCTGCGCTATGTCGACGGCGACTACGACGATGCGGCAACTTTCACCGAACTGCGCAAGCAACTGGGCGAGGCTCAAGCGTCCGCTGCATTATCTGGCCGTGCCTCCCAGCCTGTTCGGCACGGTGGCCGAAGGCCTTGCAAAATCCGGTTGCGCCACCAACGCACGGGTCGTCGTCGAGAAGCCTTTCGGTCACAATCTGCCCAGCGCCGAAGAGCTCAATCGCATTCTGCATAAGTTCTTTCCCGAAGAGAACATCTATCGCATCGATCACTATCTCGGCAAAGAGCCGGTGCAGAACATTCTGTACACTCGCTTCGCCAATCCCGTCTTCGAGCCCATCTGGAATCGTCGAATACGTGCGCTGCATTCAGATCACGATGGCGGAAAACTTCGGTGTGAGCGACCGCGGCAAGTTTTACGACGAGACCGGCGCGCTGCGCGACGTGGTGCAGAACCATATGCTGCAGGTACTGGGCAATCTCACCATGGATCCGCCCACCGGCGAGGATCACGAGGCCGAGCGCGATCAGAAGGCGGCGCTGCTCAAAGCGGTGCGCCCGCTCAAAGCCGGACGACGTGGTGCGCGGACAGTACAACGGTTACAAGAAGGTCGCGGGCGTCGCGCCCGGTTCCACCGTCGAAACCTTTATCGCGATCAAGCTGTTCATCGATACCTGGCGCTGGGCTGGCGTTCCGATTTACATTCGTGCCGGAAAGATGATGCCGGTCACCTGCATGGAGGCGGTCGTCGAATTCAAGCGTCCGCCGCGGGAAACTTTCCACGAAATCGTGCCCGTCGCGCTCATCGCACATGCGGATGCGCGTCAGCCCCGACATCAGCATCTGGCTTCGGCGTTCGCGTCAAGGTTCCAGGCGAGCGCATGGTTGGCGAGGATGTCGAGCTGAAGTTGAAGAGCCATGCCGCCGCCGAGATGCCACCGTACCAGCGACTGTTGGGCGACGCCATGCGCGGCAACGGCGAGCTTTTCGCCCGTCAGGATCTGGTGGAAGCGCAGTGGCGCATCGTGCAGCCGATTCTCGGCAATGTCACGCCCGTTTACAGCTACGAGCCGGGCACTTGGGGCCCCGACGAAGCGAATCAACTCATCGGCGCGGATGGGCCGTGGATCAATCCCACCGTGCCGACTCGAAGAAGAGGACAAATCGATCGCAGCGCAGAGACTGATGTTGGTGTTTTCTGTTCGACGTCGACAACACGCTGCTCGACAACGATCGTCTGCAAAACGATTTGTTTCAGCATCTGGAGCGCGAGTTCGGCGCCAAAGCCCGCGAGCCGCTACCTGGCAATCTTCGAGGAGCTGCGCGGCAGTTGGGTTACGCCGATTATCTGGGCGCGCTGGAGCGCTACCGGATCGAGAACATTGCACGATCCTCGTCTGCTGCGCATGGCGAATTGGCTGGTCGATTACCCGTTCGCCGCGCGGCTCTATCCGGGCGCGCTCGATGTCGTCAAACGGGTGAAGCGCTGGGGCAAGGTGGCCATCCTGTCCGACGGCGACGCTGTGTTTCAGCCGCGCAAGGTGGAACGCTCCGGACTGTGGAAGGCTTTTGGCGGACACGTGCTGATCTACATTCACAAAGAGCAGGAGCTGGCCGGCGTGGAAAAGTTTTATCCTGCTCAGCATTACGTCATGGTCGACGACAAGCTGCGCATCCTGCAGGCGATCAAAGATGTCTGGAAGGATCGCGTCACCACTGTATTTCCGCGGCAGGGTCACTACGCCAAAGACAAGAAGGCCATTGCGCAGTATCGCCCGGCTGACATCAGCATCGAGCGCATCGCCGATTTGCTCGAACATAAACGAAATGAATTCATGGCCGCATAAGGCGGAGGTATTCCAATGAAAGCCACGCAACAACTACACGATCTCGGTCAGAGCCTGTGGCTCGACAACATCACCCGCGACCTGCTCGACAGCGGCACGCTGAAGCGTTACATCGACGAACTCTCGGTCACCGGCTTGACCTCGAACCCGACCATCTTCGATCACGCCATTACCCACAGCAATTCCTACGACGACGAGATCGGCCGCCTCATGGCAAGCGGCATTTCGGGCGAGGACGCTTTCTTCGAGCTGGCGATCGAGGACTTGCGCCGCGCGGCCGACTTGTTCGCTCCCATCCACCAGCGGACCTCAACCGTCGACGGCTGGGTGTCGCTGGAGGTTTCGCCGCTGCTCGCCTACGACGCCAAGACGACGGTCGAAGTGGCGAAGACGCTGCACCAGAAGGCCGCCCGCCCCAATCTGTTCATCAAGATTCCCGGCACTCCAGAAGGACGAACCGCCATCGAGGAAGCAATCTTTGCCGGCGTCTCGGTCAACGTCACCCTGCTGTTCAGCCGCGAGCATTATCTGGGCGCGGCTGAAGCTTACATGCGCGGACTGGAGCGGCGCGTCGAAGCCGGTCTCAGCCCCGATGTGCGCTCGGTCGCATCGCTGTTCGTCAGCCGCTGGGACAAGGCGACGATGGACAAGGTGCCTGCCGATCTGCGCGACAAACTCGGCCCGGCCATCGGTCAGCAGGCCTACAAGGCCTACCGCGACGTGCTGGATTCCGATCGCTGGCAGCGTCTGGAGAACCTGGGCGCTCGAGCGCAGCGCCTGCTTTTTGCCAGCACCGGCACCAAAGATCCCAAGGCTTCCGACGTGCTTTACATCGGCGCGCTGGCTGCGCCGAACACGGTCAACACCATGCCCGAGGAAACGCTGCTGGCGTTTGGACGAGCATGGCAGTGTCGCCAAGCCCGTTCCTCGCGACGGCGGAGATTGCGAACAGGTTCTGGCGGCCTTCACCAAGGCTGGGATTGATTTGCGAAGCTTGCTGCTGATTTGCAATCCGAAGGCGCAAAGTCGTTCGACGACTCCTGGGAGGATCTGTTGAAGTCGATCGAGACCAAGAGCAAAGCGTTGAAGTAGCAGGCTTACTGGGTTGTTGCATGCCGAGCGTTTCTCCTGGCGACGCGCCACCGCAAACTGCGACTAGAGCTTTGCTCGGGGATCTCCCCGGTAGAAACGGAAGTCCAGATTCACTGTATTTAGCCGCAAAGCGGCGACATTTGCTATCACCAACATTTTATAGGGACGACATATTAGGAGATCGGAAAATGGCGGAAGCCAAATTGACCACCCTGCGACCTATCGATACCCCAGCCTGGAAAGCCCTCCAGGCGCACTACGAAAAAATCAAGGACGCTCATCTCCGGCAGCTGTTTGCCGATGACCCACAACGTGGGACACGCCTCACTGCCGAAGGCGCCGGCCTCTACCTGGATTATTCCAAGAACCGCGTTACCGACGAAACCATGCGCCTGCTGGTTCAGCTTGCGCGCGAGCGCGGCGTGGAAGAGCGCCGCGACGCCATGTTCCGCGGCGAGAAGATCAACATTACCGAGAAGCGCGCCGTGTTGCACGTCGCGTTGCGCGCTCCCCGCGGCACGAAGATTGAAGTCGACGGCAAAGATGTTGTGCCCGACGTGCATGCCGTACTCGACAAGATGGCCGCGTTTTCCAATCGCGTGCGCAGCGGCGAATGGAAGGGTCACACCGGCAAGCCTATCAAGAACGTGATCAATATCGGCATCGGCGGATCGTATCTCGGGCCGGAGATGGCCTATATCGCCCTGCGCGACTTTACCGATCCGAAGATGACATTCCGCTTTGTCGCCAACGTCGATGGCGCGGCCTTTACCGATGCGACCCACGATCTCGATCCTGCCGAAACGCTCTTCATCCTGTCTTCCAAAACCTTCACCACGCTCGAGACCATGACCAACGCGGCCACCGCGCGCAAGTGGATCGTGGACTCGCTGAAGAACGACTCGGCCGTGGCCAAGCATTTTGTGGCGGTATCGACCAACGCCGAAGGCGTCGCCAAGTTCGGCATCGATACTGCCAACATGTTCGGCTTCTGGGATTGGGTCGGCGGACGCTACTCCATGGATTCGGCGATCGGCCTCTCCACCATGATTGCCGTCGGCCCCAAGAACTACGAAGAACTGCTCGCCGGCTTCCACGACATGGACGAGCATTTCCGCACCACGCCGCTGGAGAAGAACCTGCCCGCGCTGATGGGACTTCTGACAGTGTGGTACAACAACTTTTTCGGCGCGCAGACCGTCGGCATCATGCCCTACGCCGACAACATGAAACGCTTTCCCGCCTACCTGCAGCAGTTGCAGATGGAGAGCAACGGCAAGCACGTCGATCTGGAAGGCAATCATGTCGACTGGCAGACTGGACCTATCATCTGGGGCGAGCCCGGCACCGATGGCCAGCATTCGTTCTATCAACTGATCCACCAGGGCACGAAGCTGATCCCGTGCGACTTCATCGGCTTCTGCCAGCCGCTGAGCCCGCTCACCGAGATGCACGATTATCTGATGTCCAACGTTTTCGCGCAGGCGGAGGCGCTGGCATTCGGCAAGACTGCCGAGGAGCTCAAGGCGGAAGGCTCGCCTGACTTCCAGACGCCGTTCCGGGTTTGCGAAGGTAATCGTCCCACCAACACCATCCTGGCCGACAAGCTGACACCGCGCACGCTGGGCACGCTGGTCGCGCTGTATGAGCACAATGTGTTCACCCAGGGCGCGGTCTGGAATATCGATTCCTTCGATCAGTGGGGCGTGGAGTTGGGCAAGGTGCTGGCGAAGCGCATCATTCCCGAGCTGGAGAGCGACGTCCGCTCCGCCGTTAAAGCACGACAGCTCGACGAACACGCTGATCAGCCGCTATCGCAAATCGCTCGGCAGGAAGAACTGAGGGTTGAAGGCTGTACGCCCGTTTCTGTTGTCATCCTGAGCGGAGCGCCCACTTTGCTTTTCGACCCGCGGTTTTTGCGGTTCGGTGGGCGCGCAGTCGAAGGATCTGCGGTTTCCGAAGTAAAGTTTTGTCATGCTAGCCGGCGAGAGATCTGCTTGTTCGACGTGACGCAATGACCTTGTCAACACCATCCCGCGACCCACATGCAGCTCTGAAACAGGCTGCCGCCGAGTATGCCGTCCGCTATGTCGACTCTGGCATGACCGTCGGCCTTGGCACCGGATCGACCGCGATTTTCGCTATCCGCCACATCGGCGCTCTTCTGCAAACCGGCCAGCTGAAAAACATCGTCGGCTTCGCCACTTCACGCGCTTCCTGGGATGCAGCCGTCGAACTCAAGATTCCCATGTTGACAGAAGATCTGCCGAAGGCAATCGACGTCACCATCGACGGCGCAGACGAAGTCGATCCGCAGCTCAACCTGATCAAAGGCGGTGGCGGCGCGCTCTTGCGCGAGAAGCTGGTCGCGCAAGCGACGACGCGCGAAATCATCGTGGTCGATGAAAGCAAGCTGTCGCCCCGGCTGGGCACCTTGCATGTCCTGCCCATCGAGGTGCTGCCGTTCGGATGGCGCTCTCAGGCGCGTTTCCTCCAGTCGTTGGGAGCGCGGTTCATCGTCCGACAGACAGCCGACGGCAAGGAATATCGCACGGATCAGGGCAACATGATTCTCGACTGCGACTTCGGTCCCATCGCGAATCCCGCCGAAGCTGGCGATCAAGCTCGAGGCGCGCGCGGGCATCGTCGAGCATGGACTCTTTCTTAATTTGACGTATTCCGTGGTGGTGAGCAGTGCAAGCGGAGTTCGCGAGCTCACGCTCAAGTAATCGACGCTGCAAACGTATTCCACAAAAACAATGTCAGCCACAACCGGACCATCCGACCCCAAGGCTGTAACCAACGCCGAACAAATTCGCCTTGACGAAGTTGGCCGCGAAGCCAAAGCGTGGCGTTGCTGGGGCACCTACCTCAGCGAGCGGCAATGGGGTACGGTCCGCGAAGACTACAGTCCCGACGGCTCTGCCTGGGACTACTTTCCTCACGAACATGCTCGCAGTCGCGCCTACCGTTGGGGCGAGGACGGCCTCGCCGGATTTTGCGATGAGAAGGAAATGCTCTGCCTCGGCATTGCGCTGTGGAATGGTAAGGACGCGATTCTCAAAGAGCGCCTTTTCGGCCTGACCAATTCGCAGGGCAACCATGGCGAAGACGTCAAAGAGCTTTATTATTATCTCGACGCCACTCCCACCTGCTCTTACGCCCGGATGCTCTACAAATATCCGCAAGCGGCTTTTCCATACCAGCAACTGATTGACGAAAATCATCGTCGCGGATTGAACGACCCCGAGTTTGAGTTGATCGATACCGGCATCTTCGCCGATGACCGCTACTTCGACGTTTTTGTGGAATACGCCAAGGCCGACCCAACGACGTGCTCATGCGGATCACCGTCCACAATCGAGGACCCGACGCGGCCGCGCTGGTGTTGTTGCCGCAGATCTGGTTTCGCAATACCTGGAGTTGGGGACGCGATTCCGCAAAGCCATTGCTGTCGCAGGAAAGTCCGACCCGCTTACAGGCTCAGCATTCAACTCTCGGCACCTTCCATTTCGATTTCGACCCGCCACAGGGATTTCTCTTCTGCGAAAACGAAACCAACGTACACCGCGTCTTCGGAAGCGGCGACGCCAAGGGTTATTTCAAAGACGCATTTCATGATTATGTAATCGAAGGAGCCAAGGACGCCGTGAATCCCGAGCAGCGGGGCACCAAGGCCGCCGCGCTTTATCGGTTCAACCTTGCCGGCCATGGGCCAGCGCGACCGTGCGATTACGCCTGCGTCTGGACCAGACCGCAAACCGATGCCTTCGCCGGATTCGAGCAGGTTTTCGCCGATCGCATCCGCGAAGCCGATGAGTTTTACGCCGCTGTTCACGCTGGGCTCGACAACGAAGATGCCCGCCGGGTGCAGCGTCAGGCGCTGGCCGGGATGCTGTGGAACCGCCAGTGCTATCACTACAACGTCTTTGACTGGTTGCAGGGCGATCCCGGGACAGCCGCCTCCGCCTGCGCAGCGCAAGACCGGGCGCAATCATGACTGGGTGCACCTCAACAGCGACGAAGTTCTGTCGATGCCCGACAAGTGGGAGTATCCCTGGTTCGCCGCCTGGGACCTCGGTTTTCATTGCGTCGCGCTTTCGCTAGTCGATCCCGAATTTGCCAAGCGTCAACTCGTTCTGCTCGGGCCGCGAGTGGTACATGCATCCCAACGGGCAGCTCCCGGCCTACGAGTGGAACTTCGGCGATGTAAATCCTCCCGTGCAATGCGGTTGCGGCTTGGCGCATCTATCGTCTGGAACAATTGCGCAACGGCGGCAAAGGCGATCGCGCCTTCCTGGAGCGGGTCTTCCATAAGTTGATGCTCAACTTCACCTGGTGGGTCAACCGGCTTGATGCTCAAGGAAGAAACATCTTTCAGGGTGGTTTTCTGGGCCTGGACAATATCGGCGTCTTTGACCGCTCGCAGCCACTGCCTACCGGGGGACATGTAAACCAGTCCGACGGCACTGCCTGGATGGCGATGTACGCTCTCAGCCTTATGCGCATCGCGCTGGAACTGGCGCGTGAAGACCACGTCTACCAGGATGTCGCCAGCAAGTTCTTCGAGCACTTCCTCTACATCGCGCGCGCCATGTCTGACATTGCGGGACAAGGTATCGGCCTGTGGGACGAGCAGGACAACTTCTACTACAGCGTGCTCAGCCTGCCGACCGGCCAGAACATCCCCATACGGCTACGCTCCCTGGTGGGACTGATTCCTTTGTTCGCGGTCGAAGTGATCGAGCAGGAACTGCTCGACCAGATGCCGCACTTCAAGAGCCGCTTGAAGTGGTTTCTGGACAAGCGGCCCGACTTGGCGCAACCTGGTTTCGCGCTGGCATCAGCCCGGCTCGAAGAGCCGGCGTCTGTTATCGCTGGCGCGCGCCTTTCGCATGAAGAAGATCCTGCAGTACATGCTCGACGAGAACGAGTTTCTGTCGCCCTACGGTATTCGCGCCCTGTCCCGCTATCACCTGGAGCATCCTTACATAGTTGATGCCCACGGAGTTCATTACGAAGTGCACTACGACCCCGCGGAATCGACTTCCCGCATCTACGGCGGCAACTCGAACTGGCGCGGTCCGGTTTGGCTGCCGGCAAACTACCTGATCGTCGAAAGCCTCCGCCGCTTCTACGATTACTATGGCGACGAGTTCACCGTCGAATGTCCCACAGGGTCGGGCAAGTATATGACATTGTGGGAGGTCTCTGAGGAACTGGCCGGCCGTCTGATGCGTCTCTGCCTGCGCGACGCAAGCGGTAAACGGGCCGCCTTTGGCAACAATCCAAAACTGCAAACCGATCCAAACTTCCGCGACTATTTGCAATTCTATGAATATTTCAATGGAGACAATGGCCAAGGCTTGGGGGCCAATCACCAGACCGGCTGGACCGGGCTGATTGCCAACCTGATCTCTGAACATGGACAGGCGCGAATCTTGAACCCAACCGTCTAGCTCTTCTTTCCAAGCTCCTGTCGCCGGCACGGGTCTGCCGTACGGCAGGTTTCCGAATCTTCCATGTGCCGATCTGTGGGTCTCTCGAGCAACGCCGGCCGGTTCCGGGAAACTCCTGAACTTTGCACCGCCGGCACAGAGAAACTCCTCTTGCTGTGGAGGACGAGGTGCTAGAATGCGCGTCTATGAACCGCTTGCGAATGTCGCTCCCTCTTCTCTTTGTGATTGGCATCCTTGCGCATGGCCAAGAGGCTCCTAAACCAGACTTCTCCGGTAAATGGATATTTAACGCCCAGAAGAGCACCCTGCAGGACCCGGCGCCTTCCAGTATGACGCTTTATATCAATCAGCACGATCCCAGTGTCCGCCTTTCCCGAACCCAGGTTTACGGGGACAAGACCGACACTTGGAGCCTCGACGCTCATACCGATGATCAGCGTGAGATCGTTCAACACGCGCCTCTATACACTTCTCATATCCGGGTGTATTGGGAGGGAGATGCGCTTGTGCTCGATGAGAAGATAGTCGCCGGCGACGGCTCGAAAGCAACGAACACGGTAAAGTACACCTTGGAGACAGGAGGAAAAACGTTAGTTGCGGTTGAAAACGAAAAAACGCCAGTCGGTAAGAGCACGAATAAGTGGGTGTATGACAAGCAATCTCAGTAGCAGAATTGCTCTAGGTTCTCCGACGACGATGCTGATACTCGAACCGACCGAGCCGGCAAGTATTGGGTAGCATCTCACCCATCTAGCTAAGTCACACGTTGTGGGATATCTAGTGGGATCGGTTCAGCCGTTGGCGGATCGGCCACCACGGTGTAAATCAAGCTTTCTTCTCGTCGCCACCATCCCCGAAAAACTTTGCCATTGTCGCAAACCGCCTGGAGCCGCGACCATCGGCTTTGATCGATTTCGAGCGGGTCCGCCGCGGATTCGCCAGCTTTCGCCCGTTCGCCCGCAGAATCAGAAAGGCTGACTGCCACGCTTCGGGTGTCGGCCCGAAGACCAACCCGCAGCGCCTTCAAAGCGCTTTCCTTTGCGCTCCACAGCAGGGTTAACAGCCAGGGTCGATCCTTTTGCGGCATTCGCAAAACCATTGCCTGCTCTTCCGCGGTGAAGTAATCGTTAAAGAAGCCGCTGCTGCGTGGCTCGATCAATTCCAGGTCGCAACCCACTGCGGCAAGAGACGGCATAACGGCGCAGATTGCCGTCCCCGCGCAGTGGCTTAGTGAAATCGTAATGGCTGCCGCTTGCCCGGCAAGAAATACTTCCGGCGCTCCGTCCGAGGCTGGACGAATCTCGACATCAGCAAGCGCGGATGGATCAGCCGAAAGATTCATTTGGGCGGCCACAGCCCGTTTCGCTGTCCAGCGTCCCAAGCGCCAGTCACCACGCCGCTTGGGAAATCGCAAGCCGCCCAATTGCAACACCTCAGCCGGGCTAAGCCAGTTGTTCTCCGCCGGCATATCCACAGCGGTCTGTTCCAGCCAAAAAAGGTTCACTGCCAAAGCATCAACTCTCGCTTAGAGTCAGCACCGCGCGGCTGGCGGGCGACTTCTCGCCTTGCGGTCCAGTCTCCTTTTCGATACCACGTTCAATCGCATGAATAAGGTAAGGACGAAGCGTGGCTGGCGGAATAATGTTATGCAGAGCGCCTACCTTGAGTGCCCGATGAATGCTGTGAACGCGGTCGAACTCGTCGGCCACCTCGCCCAGTTTCTCGGAGTGCACGATGGGGAACAGTTCGTTCCAGCGAGCTTGCAGCCGCGCTTTTTCCACCCCAGCGGCTTGGGCCATCGCCTGGGTCAGCACCTGCAGCCGTTCGTCTTTGCGCGCTCTGGCGTCTACTTCGCCGGCAAAAACCACCGCTGCTGCCGGAGCGCCGCCGATCACCGACGCATACGTTCCCTCCAACGCGATGATCTCCAGATTCTCATTCAGCACCTGCGAGAACACCACGTACGCTCCGCCGTGGTAGCGAGAGATGCCGCAGAAGACCATTGGGCCCTTGAAGTTCACTACTGCGCGGCCGATTTCGGCGCCGTATTCCAATTGCAGTTTGCGCAGCGACTCGGGAGAGCCATCGAAACCCGACAGGTTCGCCAGGATCACCACTGGCCGGTTATTACTGGCGGCATTCAATGCGCGAGCCGCCTTCTTCGACGAGGCCGGAAACAGCGTTCCCGCTGTCCACTGGTCAGGGCCGTCCGCCGGAACAAATCCCAGGCGAGGAACGGGATGAGACTCGATGCCCATCAAACAGACCGGGTAGCCGCCGAGATGCGCGTCCCAAACCACCACCGTCTCAGCTCCTCTCATGCCCGACCAGCGCTCCAGAGGAGAATGGTCCTGATCCACTACCGCAGACAGCACCCGGCGGATGTCGAATGGCTTCTTCCGTCCTGGGTTCGTCTCGTCCGAGAAAATATCTCCAACGCGCACGAAGCTGCTGGTGCCGTGGGCGCCGTGCGGATATGTTTGCACGTCCCGGTCAACCGGGTCGGTGGTTGCGGCCCGGCGCGGGAAACGCTCGCCCGGAATTATGTAGGTGTGGTCGTAGTGACGGAACAGGATGTGGCACGCTTCATCAATGTCGCGCGCAAAATACTGCGCCTGCCCGTTCGGTCCCATGATGCGATCGTAGCCGCCGATTCCCTGATTATCTTCCGCCGACACGCTGCCTGAGTAATCGAGCGCACGCTTGCCGGTAAGCACCATCGCGGCCGGTGGGGTCATGATAAGGATGCCGCGCGTGTGCAGCAGCATGGTGGCTTCGGAATTCCAGTAGGGCTGCGCTCCTACGTTGATGCCGTTGACCACCAGATTCACTTCGCCGCCCGCCTGCGTGAACTCGATCAAGCGGCGCAGGACCCGCGAGATCCAATCCATGTTCTCGACTCCGCTGTCCATCGAGATCTTGGCTCCGGCTGAAATCGGGAACCACTCCAGCGGCACATGCTTGGCTTCCGCTAAATCGAGGGCAGCGATGATGAGCCGGCATTCGGGTTCGGCGAGCGCACCCATGCCCTTGCTGGGATCGCCGAGTACCAGAACTCGGCTCATGCCTTCGGGATACTTGGCGGTAAAGTTGCGAATCACGCCTACGATGATGTTGGCTTTGTTCTTGCCGTAGGGACGAGCGACCGGAACCAGATGGTTTTCTGCGTCCAGATCGTATTCGAAAAAATCGCCGGTGGGGAATTCAGACCGCGTATTTTCCAGCGAGGGCGTCAGCATCTTGACGATTTCATACGGATAGATGAGCCCGTGCTGGCGCATCTTCACTACTTTTTGATCGTATTCAGCCAGCGGCTTCAGCGGTTGCTGCTGAGTCGCGGGACGCACGGTCATCAGCAAACCCGTGCTCCCGGGATTGGAAACTCGTACCAGCATGTCGCGCAGCTCGCCCGTCTTGGGGTGAGGAATGCGAGCCCGCAATACCACCTGCTCCAACCCCAAGCCGTCAGTCTCCGGGGCCAAACGGCACGCGATGGCGTGCAGTTGATCGGCATCGATCGTGAGTGCAGGCCAGACATTCAGCAGGATACGATTCCAGTAAAGCCGCTTGTGCGCGGGCCGCTTCATTTGGAATTGCCGGATGGCGGCCAGGGTCTCCGCAAACATGCGCTCCAGATGCGGCAGTTGCACGACGTGGCCCCCCTGGTCGCGCACCGGCGTCAGGTCGCGAACTTCGGCACACGCAAACAGCCGCTCGTCCTTGGGGTTTTCCCGAGCTACGCCGTGCAGCAGGTAAACGTCTTCGGCCGACGGCAAACGCTCGATATTGAAATTCTGTAGGCGCCACAGATGCAGACGGTTCGCCATCATCGGATGGATGCCGCGATAGAACTTGTCCTCTTCGTACTTGCCGTCTTTCAGAACGTAGGTGAAATGCTGAACGCCGCTCGTTCCTTCGGCCCGGACAGAACTGCCCGCCGCCAGCACAACCCGCCGCACCGAGCCGGGCAAACCCATCTGATTCAGTATGTCCTGCCCTTCGCGCTGCGCGCTTTCCTGATCGCTTAAAGCGCCCGGATGCCACACATAAAAGTCGACCGCAACCTCACGGTCCGCCGGAACTTCGCGAATCAAAGGAACCAGTTGCTGTGCCGTTTTAGCGAGCTCGGAATACTCCGCGTACGTGGTGAAAAGATGGATGCGTTTGCCTTCGTGTTCGTATTCCGCCGAGACGTAGCGCTGTCCGTCTAACGCCCGGCAGCACAGATCGGTGAGCGTTAGCGGGCGATAGTGGCGTCGAGTGAGGATTTCTAACATCAATTGCCGCAAGCCGAGATTAGCGCTCGCGAACTTGCTCGAGAACAGGCCAACCAGCGGTTGCGGACACTCGATCAGCGCCTTGACCCGGTCGTCGCGATCCGCCGCTTTCGGATTCTCTGCCAGATACGCCAGGTGATCTTCCATCTCCGAGTAGACAATTCTTCGCGCCTGTTCAAACAAGGGCTGATCGAAGCAGCGATAACGCACTTCACGAGCCAGGTCGCTCACCGTAGGCGAGCTTCCGCGCGTAATAGGGATCAGCAGATCGAGCAGGGTGCGGAAAGATTCGTCGGCATCCGGGATCAGTGCTTCGCCGCGAGGTAGTCGGCGTTGCAGCACGCCCAGAATCGGCGTGATCTGCCGCTCCACTCGTTGATGCGACTTGTAAATCCACAGCAAAGTCTCTTCCAGGACGGGAGAAGGATCCAGCGTCTTGATGCCATAGTGGGCAAGCGCACGGCGCAATGCGTCGACAAATGCCGGCGGAAGCCCCTCGCCCTGCGTCTGGATCATGCGCAAATAGGTAAACAAGTAGGCTTCCGAACTGGGCGCTTCGCCGCCTGAAGGATCGTTGATTCCAGGTTTGCGGCGGAACAGAGAACATATGTCCACGAAGATGTTGAGGATCTCGTCTTCCTGACGCCGCAACTCTTCGGTATCTGAGGCGAGTTCACGGAACTGGCCCCACTGCGCAAACACTCGCGCCGTACGGACGGGATCAACGTCAAAGCCCAGCATCAACTGCCGCAACTCGTCCAGGTTCTGTCTCCAGGCCGATTGACTGGTGCTGTCTTCGCTCGAGGTCAGCGATGTACTGAAGACCACCCTTTCCATCGCTTCCGTCGTTTGTTCATCCGCCGTCGGTTCGATTTGCAGCAGCGGAGCGCCGATGTCGACCTGAACATTGGGGATGGTCATGATCTGCCGCACTTTGCCGGCGAAGGGAGCCACCACCTGCGTCTCCATCTTCATGGCTTCCAGCACTAGCAGCCGATCGCCGGCCGCAACCGTGTCGCCCGGCTTGACGGCAATCGAGACCACCACCGCCGGAGCCGGCGCGTGAATCACGCCGCCATCGTCGCGTTCGATGCGATGCGAAACGCCGTCAACCTCAATGCGGTAACTCAGCCCCTGCACCACCGAAACTACGTGCGAGCGCTGACCAAACGTCGTGAGCCAATACTCAAATGGTCCGAGATGATGAAGATGAGCATCGATGCGCGAGCCGTCCACCTCAATGCGATAGCGCTCGCGTCCCAGGCAATAGGTCTTCATTGCGTAAGACTGGCCGCGGTAACGCAGCTTCACCGTGCGACCTGCCTCACTTCTTACATGCGGGCGTCCGCGCACGGCTGAGGTGTAGAACCGAGCCTGCTCCACCGCCAGGTCGGCGCAGTAAACTTCAATCGCCGCCTGCACTAGCGCCACATCGGCGAAACGCCGCGAGAGATGTTCTCCGTTTGCGGCCAGCCGATCCAGCCATTCGACATCGACTTGACCATGCTGCACCTCGGGGCGGTTTAACAGCTCCAGCAGGAACGCTTTGTTCGTCGCTCCGCCCTTAATCACTACAACGCTCTCGCGCAGGACGCGTTGCAGCCGCGACAACGCTTCTTTGCGGCTCTGCCCAAACGCAATGATCTTGGCTACCATGGAGTCGAACTCCGGCGGCACCGAATCTCCCACCGACACTCCCGTATCAATGCGTATGCCGGGGCCGGTGGCAATCATGAAGCGCTCAATGGCGCCCGGCCCGGGAGCAAACCCATTCTCCGGATCTTCGGCATTCAGCCGCACTTCGATAGCGTGGCCGATGGTGCGAGGCTGTGCTGCCTCCAGGCGGCCGCCGCGCGCGATGTGAATTTGCAGTTTGACCAGGTCCAGCCGCGTCGTACATTCCGTCACCGGATGTTCCACCTGCAAGCGGGTATTCATTTCCATGAACACAAAACGCTGGCTGGCCGGCTGATACAGAAACTCGACCGTGCCCGCATTGTGATAGCCCGCTGCCTGGCTCAGGCGTACGGCCGCTTCCCGCAATAACTGGTCCACTTCCAGCGAGAGCCCGGGCGATGGCGCTTCTTCCATCACTTTCTGATGACGCCGCTGCACCGTGCAATCACGAACTCCCGCGGCCCATGTCATGCCGTAGTGATCGGCGATCACCTGCACCTCGACGTGCCGTGCGCCGCCGTCGATTAACTTCTCCATGAATACGGTCGCGTCACCGAACGCTTTCGCTGCCTCGGCGCGGGCGCCCGCAAACGCGTTCGCCAGTTCATCGTCAGCATTTACCCGGCGGATGCCATGACCTCCGCCTCCCGCCGTCGCTTTGATCAGCAACGGGTAGCCTAGCCGCTCGGCATGCTGTTGAGCGTCCTCTAGCGTGTCGACCGGCCCACCGCTCCAGGGAGCAATCGGAATGTGGGTCTGCTCAGCTAAACGCTTGGACGAAATCTTGTCGCCCAGCAGCCGCATCACCTCCGGGTCAGGGCCAATGAACACGATGCCCATCTCGCGGCACAGTTCCGCAAAATCCGCGTGCTCGGCCACAAAGCCCCATCCCACCCATACGGCTTCGGCGCGTACCGCCGTCAGGGCCCCTCTGAGGCCTTCGTAATTCACATAGCTGCTCTTGGGCTGATGAGTTTTGGGGTCCAGGAACGTGCTGGCGCCCAGGCACCAGGCCTCGTCGGCTTCGCGCACAAACATGGCATTGCGATCAGGTTCGGTGAAGAGTGCGATGGTGCGTAACGAAGTACCGTGTTCGTGATTGAACTCGCGTGCCGCGTGGATGAAGCGCATCGCAGCTTCACCGCGATTGACGATCACCACGCGCTGAAATTCGGATTGCATAATTCCCCCAAGAACGGAGACCTTTAGGGTTAGCTGCTAGATGGTTATGCCAGGACAGCCCGCATCGCTCGCAGCGGCTCGACGTCGATACGATTGGGCAAAGCCACGGTGCGATAGCCGCTAACCTGCAGGTAGCGGTTTCCGGCGTTATCCACAACCTCCGCGTCGAAACTTTCCTGCCCTTCGTCCGGCGTGACGATGGCATAGAGAGGTCCCTCGGCCAATTGCGGTGAGCGCAACCAGCTGACCTGCTCGACATGAAGCGGCAAGCCCATCCGGTTGTGTACCCCCATTTCCCAGAGACCGGCTGTTTGGAAGCAAAGCTCGATCAGCCGCGGCGCCATCAGGGTTGGCAGTTCAGAAGGCTGATGATTGCCGGGTAAGTTCTTTGTCAACTCACCCACCATCCTCTTTCCATCCCACCAGGCGCGCTCTACCACCTGGTACGCCGGGCCGTGAAAGTAAATGCGATAGATCTCGGCTGCGTCAATGATGGACTCCGCAGACAAACGCAGCGGCGTCAGGGGTGAGACCTCCGTCGCCCGCTTCGTCAGGCGCACGCGTGCCACGAAGTGCGTCGTCTCTTGCGGCTCAGGATGGTTCGGCAGGGTTCGCCGTCCGATCAAGCGGCAATCTGCGATCAGATCATCCCCTTGCGGATAAAAGGCAGCTTGAATCGTTATCGTCCGCGGCTCGTCTTTGTAGAACTTGAAGGGAGCCAGGAAGTTCACCTCGGCGATTGCTCCTACACGCCAGCCTGGATGCACGCAGAGTGCCGCCTCAGCAAACGCCTCAATTCCCATTACACCCGGTAGCACCGGAGTTCCATCGATGCGATGGTCGTAGAGGAATGGCTGTGCCGTCGGATCCAGCGTCGTCTCCATGGTCAAGCCGCTGTTAATGCCCATTCCGGTGATCTTACCGACCATCGGACCTTGCGCCGCCACCCGCTCGCGTGACGCGTTCAGGGCGTCGGTGTCCAGCCCGCCGGTGGGATCCCATTCGTTCAACAGAATGCCGAGGCGATTGCCGATCACGATTTCACCGCAGGTTGCTCCCTCGGTGAGCTCGCGACGGATCAAAGGAATACCAGCTTCAGGCGGCAGCATGTCGATCCCTGCCGCTTCCATCATCTTGGGAATCGAGCCGCGCGTGGCCATGCCGATGCCGCCCCACGCCGTCCAGTCAATGACAATGCCGCGTGTGGCCGGACGGGTGGTACGGAAGCTCGAGGTGATCTTGCACAGCAGGTCGTTGGCGGCGCTGTAATCGGTTTGACCGCCGTTACCAAAACGACCAGCAATGGAACTGAACGCCACCGTCGCCCTCAGAGGCATGTTTCCTATGGCGTGCAGAAGGTTGAACCAGCCATCACTCTTGACGTCGAACACCAGATCGAATTCCCGCGGATCTTTGTCAGGCAGGAAGTGGCTCCGCTCGATGCCTGCAGCGTGCAGCAACACATCGATGCGGCCGCTGCGCTGGCGCACCTGATCGATGACCTTAGTTATGGCGTCTCCGTCGGCAAGGTTGACACTGAAGTAGTGGGCCGTCCCGCCCGCCGCTCGCACGGCATCAATTGCACTCTGCGCCGCCTGCGCCCGCTCCAGTCCGGCCAGTTCCTTTTCCACCAGCGCCGGCGTGGCTCGTTCACCGCGCGCCTGTATGCGGGCAAACAGGTCGCGCTTCAGCCCGTCTTTGTCGCTGACGAATCGCTTTAGATCGGGGTTGTTCGGATCGGGCTCGGGCACCAGGTCGAGCAGGTAGAACGTGCCTCCCGAAGCCGTTGCCAAATCTGCCGTGATGGCCGACACGATGCTTCCCGCCGCACCCGTTACCACAAACACGCTATCTTCATTCAGGGTGATTCCCGCGTGACCATCGGCTGCAGGCTGTTCTTGCAGGCTGATCGTCCAACGCTCGCCAGCTCTGTATCCAATCTCAAGTGCACCGGGATCGCGCAGCGTCTCCTCGACTAAAGCTTCTGCGACTTCCGACGGCGAACGCCCAGCTTCAAAATCGACGGCTTTGACGAAAGCGTCGGTCCGCTCGCGCTTGTAAGTCTTTGTGAAGCCGACGACTCCTCCGCCCAGCGGAGCGTTGGCGCCAGTTGCATTGTATCCATGCTGACCGCCAAGCCGGGTGGCCGACACCAGGAATGTACCCGGTGCAGCAATCTGCTCGAACAGAACCCGCATAGTGGTATAGAACAACTTCACGCGTGTACGTAACGCTTCGCGCCAGCTTGCCAGATTCATGTTGTCCAGGCTGCCTTCGTCGTCCAATCCAGGCAGCCAGTAGACACCTTGCACCGAGCCGGCAGCGAGCCAGGTGTTCAGGCGAGCGGTCAGAGTGTCCGCATCCGGCGCGCCCTCGATCAGCAACGCTTCCACACCCAACTTGCGCAGCTGTTCTGTCAAAGCAACGGCTGCGCCATTCTTGTCCGGCATGATAACCACTCGACTGCCAGCCTGCAGCTTTACGCCCGTTGGCTTGCAGATGTTGAGCGGGGGCCGCAAGTTTGGCACCGGCACGCGACGGGGAATGCGGTTGGTCGCGTCGAAGTTAAGCACCGGCTTGCGCTCCCGCTTTGGCGCCGATGGAGGCGAAGGCGGCGGGGTGGTCGGGTCGGTGCCTTGCGGCGGTTCAGGCGGGATTGGCGTGACTGCAGCTTTCGCCCGTTTCTGTTGGGCAAATTGAATCACGTGGCCCAGGGTCGGAAAATCCCGTAACTTGATACTTTCATCGCGCGGGATGTTATAAGCCGCCCGCACCGAAGCGAACATTTCTGCCTGCTTGACGGTATCGATGCCAAGATCGGCCTCCAGATCCAGGTCCAGATCCAGCATGTCTTTGGGATAGCCAGTCTTCTCCGCAACGATGTCCATCACCTTCTGCTTGACGGTCTCATCGTCGTCGGCAGGAACCGCGCCTGGCGAAGCCACGACGGGAGTCGACGCTGAGGCAGGCACAGGCGAAGTTGTGGAAGGCTGACCGGCAGTTGTGGGCGCCACAGTTTCAGGCGCCGCAGATGCGGCCGCAAGGTCCGGCCGATTCTCGTACACGAAACGGATCACGTGCGCCAGCGTCGGATAGTCGCGCAGTTTGCGGTTTTCATCACGCGGGATACCGTAGATCTCGCGAATCGCCGCGAACAGTTCCGCCTGTTTGACCGTATCGACGCCGAGGTCGGCCTCGAGATCGAGATCCAGGTCGAGCATGTCTTGCGGATAACCGGTCTTCTCCACCACCAAGGCGAGCAGCCGTTCCTTGACGTCATAGACCATAGTG
The DNA here is from genome assembly GCA_963833305.1 of uncultured Acidobacteriaceae bacterium. Classification (GTDB taxonomy): domain Bacteria; phylum Acidobacteriota; class Terriglobia; order Terriglobales; family Acidobacteriaceae; genus Bog-257. The sequence goes on from CAWHXN010000008.1 coordinate 222,976, forward strand.
GCAACAGAGTTCGCCACCGCTGACGCGGTTGCCGGCTGCGTCTCCGGTATAGGTGTGGCAGGCGCGGTCGTAGCCGGAGCAATAGCTCCCCCAGCCAGGTCAGGCCGATTCTCGTACACGAACCGGATCACGTGCGCCAAGGTTGGATAGTCGCGCAGTTTGCGGTTTTCATCACGCGGGATGCCGTAGATCTCGCGAATCGCCGCGAACAGTTCCGCCTGTTTTACGGTATCGACACCGAGGTCGGCCTCGAGATCGAGATCCAGATCCAGCATGTCTTGCGGATAGCCAGTCTTCTCCACCACTAAGGCGAGCAGCCGCTCCTTGACGTCATCAACCGACGCCCTGGCGGCGATAGCCACCGGAGCCGGTGCGGGAGGTTTTACTTCGGGCGTTGATGCGGATGCTGCGCTTGCGGCCGTTGAAGGCGTAGCCGCGGGTGACAGATCCGGCCGATTTTCGTGCACGAATCTGATCACGTGCGCCAAGGTCGGATAGTCGCGCAGTTTGCGATTTTCATCGCGCGGGATGCCGTAGATCTCGCGAATCGCGGCGAACAGTTCTGCCTGCTTGACCGTGTCAACCCCAAGATCGGCTTCCAGATCGAGATCCAGATCCAGCATGTCTTGCGGATACCCGGTCTTCTCCACCACCAAGGCGAGCAGGCGCTCCTTGACGTCATCAACCGCAGCCTTGGCGGCGGTCGCGACGGGAGCTGGCGTGGACGGTTTTGCTTCGGGCGATGATGCGGATGCTGCGCTTGCGGCCGTTGAAGGCGTAGTCGCAGCTGACAGGTCGGGCCGATTCTCGTACACGAACCGGATCACGTGCGCCAAGGTTGGATAATCGCGCAGTTTGCGGTTCTCATCGCGCGGGATGCCGTAGATCTCACGAATGGCCGCAAACAATTCCGCCTGCTTGACCGTGTCAACACCAAGATCGGCTTCCAGATCGAGATCAAGATCCAGCATGTCTTCCGGATAACCAGTCTTCTCCACCACTAAGCCGAGCAGCCGCTCCTTGACGTCATCAACCGCAGCCTTGGCGGCGATAGCCACCGGAGCCGGTGCGGGAGGTTTTACTTCGGGCGTTGATGCGGGTGCTGCGCTTGCTTCAGTTGAAGACTTAGCTGTGGGCGACAGATCCGGCCGATTCTCGTACACGAATCGGATCACGTGCGCCAAGGTCGGATAGTCGCGCAGTTTGCGGTTTTCGTCGCGCGGGATGCCGTAGATCTCGCGAATCGCCGCAAACAATTCCGCCTGCTTGACCGTATCGACGCCAAGGTCTGCCTCCAGATCGAGCTCCAGATCCAGCATGTCCTGCGGATAGCCGGTCTTCTCGACGACGAGGGCGAGTAGCCGTTCCTTTACGGAATCCGACGCTTCGCTTGCTTGTTTCGTGGTCAACGGTCTTGGCTGGGGCGCGAGCGTGGCTGCTGTGATCTCACCCTTTCCGTTTGACTTGCCTTCTTTGACTGGCGTCACCGGTACCGGCATCGTCACCGCGACCGGCACGGCCGCTGCCGCTTGGGACTTCGTTGTGGGGGCAGTCGTAACAGCAACCGGCCCGGCCGACGCCACTTGGGGCTTCGGAGTCGGAGCAGGCAGCGCCACTGCAACTTGCGTTGGCGCTGGCGCCTTCGGAGTTGCCGTTGCCGGTTCGCCGCGACTCCGCCTTGGTCGCAGCAATCTGCGCTGCCAATCCCTGATCGCGCACCCGCAGCGTGCGATGAACCACTTCGAGCTCGGCAGCCGGACGTCCGGCCATCCGGCTTAGCCAGGCTTCCCAGGCAGACTGATCGGCGATGCGGTAGGCGTAGCCCAGATTCTTCGGGCTGGGACGCAGACCAGTCTTCGTCGGCACCCAGCGCAACAGAATCATGCTGATCTGCGAACCGAAGCCGGCGCCCAGATGCAAAGCATATTGGATGGGATAAGGAACCGCCCTTCGACAGGTTCAGCACGCCCAACTCCGGATCGACTTCCTTGAAGTTGGCAACCGGCGGCACCAATCCCGTTTCCAGGGTTTTCACCGCCAGAACATCTTCGATGCCTGTGGCCATGGCGTGACCAGTCATGCCTTTGGTATTGGCTATTACGATTTGGTCGGCGCCGTCGCCGAAGACGCGGCGCAGCGCGTGAATCTCGGCCGAAGCGCTGCCGCCTCTTGCGGGTGTGTAAGTTTCGTGGGAAACGAAAACCATCTTCGGCGCTATCTCATTACGGGCAACGCCGCTGCGGGTTTCCGCTCCAGCCACCAAGTCTTCCATCACCCCGCCGATATGCTGCACATCGAGGCGAGTGCCGTGAAACGCACTGTTGGCGGTCACCGCGCTCAATACTTCGCAGATAGGCTGGATGCCCCGTTCGCGCGCGGCTTCGGCGCTCTCGACTACCAGCGCCGCTGCGCCCATGCCCATGATCAGGCCATGCCGGCGGCGATCGAAAGGAATAGCAGCTTCTTCAACCCGCTCGTCGGTCGCGGCCGCTCCGCTGGCCAGGAAGCCGGCGCCAAACCATCCGATCATGTTGTCGGAGGTGACGTCGTCCGCTGTGATGATGATGACGCGGCGGCACCGCCCCGCCCGGATCCAGTCCTGGGCCAGCCCAACCGCATGTGCGCCGCTGGCGCATGCCGCATTGATCTGCGTGTTGGGACCGCGAGCGCCGATCAACTCGGCGAACTGCGAATGTCCCATCGACAGCACCCGCAGCAGGAAGCGCCGGTCAAAGACGTATGGCTCCTTGTCGAGCGTGCTGCGCAACTCGTCGATGCGCCGATCTACTTCCTCCCCCAGCACGGAATGCCCGTTGGCGGCGCGGCCCCGCCAGCCTTCCAACATTGTCAGCTCTTCGCGTCGGGCATGGTCGACGTGATATGCCGAAATGAGTTCCGCAAAGGAGTCGTAGCCGGGAAAGGCAGAGCCGAAAATTACGCCCGTGTCGTCACGCATAGCATCCGGCAATCCCCAGCGATCCGGCAACTGCGTGCCTTTGCTGGTGGTTTTGTACCGCATGACCAGCGGAATGCCGGCGTCACGCAGAGCGTCGATTCCGGCGGCGATAGCCAGACGGGTCACCCGGTCGAGGGCCGCCAGATGTTCCGAGGGAACTCCGAATTCACTTTCCAGATCGAAGGCGCCGCCGCGGCCGGCCAGCTTAATGACATCGGCGACATCGTTAATCGACTCGAACGTGGCCTCTCCCTGTTCGCTCTTGACCAGGCGCCGAATGTGCTTTTCCACCATGGCATTGCGGAACTGCTTAGGGATGGCGCTGATAAATTGATCACCGCGCAAGATGCGCTCAATGTTGCCATCGTCGAAAATATGCTCGGTTCCCGGTAGGCCTAACGACGCTCCGGTGATGACCACCGGGGCGTAGCCGGCGACCGGGCTATCGTCGCGATGAAGCTGCCAGCCCTTGCGCTCCAGAGTCTCGGCCAGCAACCGACCAAGCTCGTTGTACGAATTACCATTCGCGGGCTCAGGCGGCGCCGTTACAGCAGTGGGAGCTGCTGCGGCCAGCGGAGTTGCTTTGGCATAGTTTACAGCTGCCGAAATTGTCGCCTGTGCAATCGCAGGTTTCGCCGGAATCTCGCGTGAGACTTCAGCCTGCCCACGGCCCAGACCTGCCGCGTACAGCGCGCATAGGGCTTGATTGAAGGACGGAATATCTCCGACCTTGGGATGGTTGGTGAACAGCGAAATCACGTCGCCTCGTTCGCCCAGCACTTCCTCGGCAAATCCCTGCAACGCCTTCTTCGGCCCGACTTCGATGAAGACACGAGCTCCGGCGTTGTACAAGGTGTTCAGGCCTTTCACAAACTGCACCGGCGAGGCTACTTGCAAAGCCAGCAGATCCAGGATCTGCGGAACCACGTCAGGTCCGGTGGGATAAAACTCGCCATTCACGTTGGCGACGATTGGAATCTTCGGGGATTGAATATCCAGGGTAGCCAGCATCTCGCGCAGTGGTTGGCTGGCGGGAGCCACAATCGAGGTGTGGAAAGCGTGGCTCACCGGCAACGGAACGACGTTGAAGCCGGCTTGCAGGAACATCTCCATCGCCTGCTCAACGGCTTTGCTGGCGCCTCCAATGACCGACTGTTGCCCGCTGTTTACGTTGGCGATCACCGCATACCCGTCAACGGTCTTCAGGATTTGCTCGACTTCCGCCAAGGGCGCAAATACCGCGGCCATGCGGCCGGTATCCTCCACCGCAACCTTGGTCATGCCGCGGCCACGGGCGCTAACGGCGGCTAACGCATCGTCGAAGGTCAGCGACCCTGATGCCACCAGGGCGCCGTATTCGCCCAGGCTATGTCCCATGGTCATGTCTGGCTTTACCCCATACGCTGCCAAAAGCTGGGTGAGCGCCAAGTCAATCGTCAACACGGTCGGTTGCGTGATCTCGGTCTGGCGCAGATCTTCTTCAGCTTTTGCCACCGCTTCTTCGTCGGTTTGATCCACGAAGATGAACTCCGTCAGTGGCTTGCCCAGCATCGGAGTCATGATGCGATCCGCTTCCGTAAAAATGTCGGCCACGATCGGTTCGGCGGCGCGCAGCGGCGCGATCATATTCACGTACTGTGAGCCTTGCCCGGTATACAGAAACGCGACTTTGGGAGCCGGGCCGCGTCCGCGAAAAATTCCCTGCGGACGCAGTGCTTTCCAGATCGGTGCCTGATTGGCTTTCAGCGCCTTCAATGCCTTGGTTGCTTTGTCAGCCAGCTCGGCCGCATCGGCATAGTCGATTGCCAGGCGTTCAGGCGCTTTCAGGTCGGCCTCGGCTGGGGCAGCCGGTGCAGGAGCACGACCCGCTAGTGCTTCTTTCTGGATCGCAACCAGACGCTCGATAATGGCAGCGTCGGAGTCGGCGCCGATTACCAGCGCGCCCCGCAACGGTGCTTTGCACGATTGTGCAGATGCCGGAGCAGATGCCGCCTCAGCACTTGCCACTAAGCTCGGGATTACTGCCGCCGGTACCTCACCCACGGCTACCGAATGCTTGCCGTTTCCGTTCAGCCTGCCGGGAATGTACTCCTCAAGAACAGCGTGGAAGTTCGTACCTCCGAATCCAAATGCGCTCACCGCGGCTCGCCGCGGGACATCAGCAGGAACAGTCCATTCCTTCAGTTTGGTGTTGACATACAGCGGGGAGTGAGCAAAGTCGATGTCGGGACTGGGATGCTCGCAATGCAGGCTCGGAGGCAATACCTTGTCGCGAAGGGCCAACGCAACTTTCAGCATTCCGGCGGCGCCGGCCGCGCCCTTCAGGTGACCAAAATTCGATTTGACGGAGCCCAAAGCAATCGAGCCTTGGGGAAGATGAAAACTGCTCAACACGTCAACCAGGCTTTGCGCCTCTACCACGTCGCCGACGCGAGTCGAGGTGCCGTGGCCTTCAAACATAGTCGCAGTCGCCGGCGATATGCCGGCATTGTCCCAGGCTCGCTGGATGCAAAACCGCTGGCCAGTGGGATTGGGCGCGGTGATGCCCTTACCCTTGCCGTCACTCGATCCGCCCATGCCGCGCAGCACGGCATAAATTTTGTCGCTGTCGCGCTCCGCATCGGCCAGGCGCTTCAACAGAAAGATGGCCGCGCCTTCGCCCATCACAAAGCCGTCAGCGCCCTCAGCATAAGGGCGAGTACCGGTGGCCGAGAGGGCGCCAATCTTGCAGAACTTTATGAAGCTTGAGGCTCCCATGTTGCGGTCAATGCCGCCTACAACGGCCACGTCAAAATCGTTCTCGATCAGTCCTTCCGAAGCCGCACTGAAAGCCGCCATCGCCGAAGCACAAGCCGCGTCTACCACGTAGTTGGGACCGTGAAAGTTGTAAATATTCGCGATGCGACCGGCGATGCAGTTGGCCAGTTCGCCCGGCATGGTGTCTTCCGTAACTGCGGGGACCAGCAGCCCGATGCGTTGATGCAATTCTTCCGTTATTTTGCGACGTGTGTTCTCGGGCAACGCTGCGAAGCTGGCGCCTTCCGCCAGTTCGTGGGCGTACTCCGGGAAGTACAGGCGCAATGCGGTGAAGTAGTGTTTTTCGCCGGCCATGGCATTGCCCAGAATCACCGCCGTGCGGTCCGTATTTAGCGGCTTATTCGGATAGCCGTAATCTTCCAGGGCCTCGCGGGTGCAGGCGATCGCCCACTTCTGGGCATCATCCATGGCGTCGACTACGCGCGGTGGAACAGCGATGTGCCACTTCATCGGCTCCCACGGGAATTCGCGCACCCAACCACCGATCGTCGAGTACGTCTTGTCGGGAGCGCTGTGATCGGGATCGTAATAAAACGCAGAGTTCCAGCGGTCGGTTGGAACTTCGCTGACACTGTAACGGCTGTTCTTAATGTTTTCCCAGAAAGCCGGTACGTTCGGAGCGTCGGGCAGGACAGCGCCCACCCCCACAATCGCAATCGCGCGATGAGCAGAATCTTCCATGGCTGACACTTCCTTTTGCGGATGTTTCGAACCTAGACGAATAGGCGGCTATCGGACGCAATGGGCAGCAGCATCGAGGTGGGGTCTTATCCCTTCCTCTCCACACCGGAGGAAGGCGGCACTCACCAGGCCTGTTAATTCGGGGGTCGCCCGAGAGCATCTCTATCCTGACAGGGGCGCGGCGGACTTGTCTGTGACATGATGTCCTGCAGTTTGTGACGTATGTTGCTCGGGTTGGTGATATCGGGCGCAATCGAAGCCGGGTTTATGTGTGTCAACATATAAATCAAGCTGCTCACTGCAACTCTTTCGGCGGGGCCAATCAGGGAAATCGTGTTGCCACACGTTATTATTAAATCAATATTGCATTCCGCAATGAGAGAATGCGGTAACGCGCGTTGTCACACATAAGTTACGGCGATGTTAAATCGAACGTTGCCGGGGAGTCAGGCCATTGCTTTTGCCAACCGGCGAAAAAGGCATTCGGTCCGTGAGGAAGCGGATCGAATGCCTTCTCTCGATCGACTAAACCAGGACCGGCTGTTCGGCTTCCTTCTTCACCCGGCTGTAGATCACGTCAGCGACGTAATCCATGTCGGCAAGTTGGCCCGCTTGCGCCTGCAGTACCGCGGCTAATCCCGAACTTGCTTCCAGCGCCGCGATATCAGACCCGCTCACGCCATCGGCTCCGATGACCCAGCGCAATCCGTCTTGCGCCACTTTGAGGGCGGCATCGCGAGCGAAGATGCGTGCCAGTGCAGCCAGTGCGGTCGCATCGAAGCGCGCGTGGGCTTTCTCGTTCAGCTTTCCTTCGGCCGCCAGCGCCGCGCGCCGAGCCAGGCTGCCGGCGCACTCTGCGTAAGCAATTAACTCGCCCAGGCGAAGCAGGATATGCTGGAAACGGGTCAGGCGTGCAACCCGCGCTTTTTCCATCACCTCGGCCAGGGCGTGCGCGGCCAGGGCGGCCGTGCCGGCGCCGACGTTCGGATGCTTGGCGTGCAGCGCTTCGAGCTCGCGGGCCTGGTCGTGATAGTACTGACCACGCGTCTTCAGGTGCAGCTGCCAGCGGTCACGACTGATCGTCATCTCCATGATCTCGGAGGTGCCTTCGTAGATCCTGGTGATGCGAACGTCGCGGCTGATCTTCTCTACCATGTATTCGTGCGTGTAGCCATACCCGCCTAACGCCTGAATACTGTCGTCAGCGGCCTTATCGCCTGCTTCCGTCGCCATGTACTTGGCGATGGCGCCCTCGGTGTTCAGAGTGCCTTCCCCGCCAGCGTCGATGCCAAGAGCGGTTTCTTCGATGTAGGAGCGGGCTGCTTCCAGGCGAACCACGTTAGGAACGATCAGCTTATGCGTGTAGCCTTGCTTTTCCGACAAGGGCGCGCCGGCCTGAATACGCTTGGTGGAATAAAGAATGGCGCGATCAAGAGCGCTCCATCCGGCTCCCAGACCGAACGCGGCAACCATCACGCGCGTGTAACCGAAGACCAACTGCGCCTGCACCAAGCCCTGGCCTTCTACGCCGCCGACCAGGCGGTCGGCGTCCACGTACACATCGTTGAGAGCCAGCGCTGCCGTGTTGCTCAGACGAATGCCATGCTTGTCCTCCGGCTTATCGTGAGCAAAGCCTTTAGTCCCCGCATCTACAATGAACCAGGTCGGACCCGCGGGGGTGTTGGCCAGGATGGTGTAATGCTCAGCAATGCCCCCGTTGCTGATCCACTGCTTGCTGCCATTGATCTTGTAGCCGACAATCTTGCCGTTCTCGATGACGCGGTCGGCGGTGGTCTTCAGCGCTCCCAGATCGCTGCCGGCTTCGGGCTCGGTTGCGCCGTAGGCGAACAGAACGCCCTCTTCGGCGATCTTCCCCAACCACTTCTTCTTCTGCTCCTGGGTGGCGCCGAACGTTATGGGATCGCTCCCCAGGAAAGTGGCAAACAAAGAGGTGGCGACGCCCAGGTCAATCCGCGCCATTTGTTCGCAGATGAGATAGACGTCAAGTGTGCTTCCGCCCATGCCGCCGTACTCCTCCGGAATGAACAGGAGCTGGGTACCGAGTTTATCCGGGTTGCTCATGTACCGAACGATCTCTACTGGGCATTCATCGCGCTCATCTAACGCGATCAGCTCTTCGTCCGGCAGGCTCTTCTTGGCGAAATCCCGGAGCGATTTCAAACTTAGTTGCAGGGTTTTCTTGGTAAGCATTGACGATGCCTTTCTCTTAGACCGAAACGCCTTTGGCTTCGCGGATCTTGTTGGTCAGCTCCGGCAAAAATTCCAGAATGTCGGCGACAATTCCAATGTCTGCCACCTGAAAAATTGGAGCTTTTGGATTCTTGTTGATGGCGACGATGAAGGGATTGCCTTTAAGGCCGGCCAGATGTTGGAACGATCCACTCATGCCGCAAGCCATATAGATCTTCGGCTTGACGGTCTGTCCCGAGGAGCCCACCTGACGGGATTTCGGCAACCACTTGGCGTCGACCACTGGCCGCGAACAGCTCACCGCCGCACCCATGATTTCAGCCAGCTCTTCGGCGATGGGTATGTTGTCCTTTTCCTGGATGCCTCGTCCCACGGAAACCAGCACTGCCTGTTTGGTGATGTCGACATCGCCGGTCTCGGCAACCACGGTTTCCAGATAACGGCGTTTCGCGGACAGCGCCCCAACCTCGGCGGACTTGTCGACCACGGCCCCGCTAAGAGGAGGGCCTTCCAGCGGCTTGAAAGAGCCGGGACGGGTTGTAAGCACCGCGCCCGAGGAGAGATCGCAGCGCACGTGAGCGCTAACCTGTCCGCCGAATTCCTGGCGAACCAGCTTCAGCGAAGTACCATCCACTCCGTCGATGGCAACGACGTCAGAAACAAAAGCCGAATTGAGCTTGATCGAAAGACCCGGCGCCAAATCGATTCCGAAGTGAGAGTGGGGAACCAGCACGATGCTGTCGCGCGGGATGACTTTGACCAGGGCTTGGCGAACCAATTCAGCATTGGGATAGGCGATCGCCTGATTGGCGACTTTCCATACCTCGGCGTACGAAGAACGGAGGCTTTCGCAGACCGTGTCGAGTTCGGGACCCCATCCGGCTACGACGGCAATCGGGGAGGCAGCAGCGTCGATCTTTCTTGCGGCAGCTGCCAGTTCGGCGGCCGAGTCGTCGGCCACGCCGGCCTTGTGCACAATGTAGGCAAAGATGCGAGCCATTAGTTCATCCCTCCTTTGGCCTTCATCAATTCGATTAGCTTGTCGATGATTTCTTCCTGGCTGCCCTGCAGCATTTCGGCACCCTTGCCCAGCGCAGGTAGGAAGTAATCGGTGCGCTTGACCTTGGCTCCGGCTGCCCCAACAGAGGCTGTGTCAACTCCCAGGTCGGAGGCCCCAAAGGTAGGAATTTCCACGGATGCTACCTGCCGGATACCGCGCATGCCGACATAACGCGGTTCGTTAATACCGGTCTGAATCGACAGCACACAAGGCAGATCGATCTCGTTCATCTCCCGATTGCCGCCTTCGATTTCGCGGCTGATTTTCAGCTTGCCGCCATCGAGCACGGAGATGGAATTCACCAGCGACGCAAAGGGATAATCGAGCAGCGCCGCCAGCATGCCGCCCACCTGGGCGCCACCATCTTCGGCCTGGATGCCAGTCAAGATCAGGTCGAAATGATTCTTCTGCACGAAAGCTTTCAGGATTGTCGCGATGCCGCGTCCGTCCGATCCGGTGAAGCCGTCATCGGATATCAGGACGCCCTGGTTTGCACCCATCGCCATTTCCCGCCGCAAAACTTCTTCATCCTCGTCGGTGCCAACGGTCACGACGGTGACATTTCCCCCGGCATTGGCGGCGATCTGGATGGCCTCTTCGACGGCATAGTTGTCCGGCTCGTTCACCGAATAAACCAGGTCGTCACGTTCAATATCGTTTCCGGCACTGTTGAGTTGAATCTCGTTCTCCGAAGTGTCGGGTACTCTTCTGACGCAAACTAGAATTTCCACATTCATTCTCCCGGTTGCTTTTCGTTTCCACTGTCCACGTTCGTCGAACCTCCCGTCGCAGGGATCAAGCTGTTACGGATTCCGCTAGCTGCTCGACTCTTTCTTTTCCATTAGCCGGTTCACGTGCTACGTGCTGGTCGACCAACTCCGTCAAGTCGATGGCCGTCATCTTTCCTTCCATACCGGCGACCTTGATGGCGTCTTCCATATTCACCATGCAGAACGGGCAGGCAGTCACAATCACGTTTGCCCCGGCTTCAGCGGCCATTTGAACCCGCTTGACGCCCATCCGCATGTCTTCTTTCGGTTCGTAGAACAGCATCAACCCGCCACCACCACAGCAGAAGGACCGGTCGCGGCAGCGGCTCATCTCAACCCGCTTCAGACCAGGAATCGCATCGATCACATCGCGCGGATCGTCGTAGACCAGGTTATGCCGGCCCAGGTAACAGGGGTCATGATAGGCATAAACGTTGTCCGCGTTCTCTACCCGATTGAGTTTCAGGTTGCCGGTCTTAATTTCCCGGGCCATCACCTGGCTGATGTGCTCGACCTGCGGCATATCTTTATAGTCATGTTTCAGCGCGTTAAAGGCATGGGGATCGGAGGTGACGATGCGCTTTACACCCGATGCCTTGATGGCTTCGACATTGTTGTCGCGCAGAGCCATGAAGAGCGTTTCTTCGCCGAAGCGGCGAACGTCGTGACCGCTGTCTTTTTCGGCCGCGCCCAGAATCCCGAAGTTCGCACCGACCTGGTCGAGAATTCTTGCGGTCGCGCGTCCGATCGCCTGGATACGGTCGTCATAAGACGTGATGCTGTCGACGAAGTACAGCGTGTCTGCCGTGTTCTTACCATCCAGAATTTTGACGCTGCAGGTTGGCTGAAACTCTTTGTCCTTGGTCCAGTCGGCCTTCTTCTTCTCCATCTTGCCGTAAGGATTGCCGCGGCTCTCCAGGGCCTTCAGCGCTTTCTGGATCGACTTCGGCACATTTCCGTCGTCGACCAAGCCGCGCCGCAGATCGACAATCTTGTCGATGTACTCGATCAGCAACGGGCACTCTTCCTCGCAAGCGCCGCAGGTGGTGCAGGACCAGACTTCATCTTCGGAATAAATGCCTTCCGGCAGAAACTAACGGCGTGCCGTTGCCCACTTTGCCGAACATCGGAAAATGCTGGAAGGTATAGTCCCTGGCCTTGATGGTGAGGAACCTTGGTGACAGAGGCCTGCCCACCGCATTGGCCGGGCAATTGTCAGAGCATCGCCCGCAATCGGCGCAGGAATAGAAATCGAGCATGTGCTTCCAGGTAAAATCTTCCAGCGTTTTCACGCCGAAGGATTTCACTTGGTCCAGATTCTCATCGCTGACGCCCCAGCGGACCGGCTTGACGGTTCCCTTGTCCAACTTTGCGAAGTACACGTTGAACAGCGACGTCTCCACATGGAACTGAATTCCGAATGGCCGATAGCACAACAGGAAGTAAAACGTCAGCACATCGAGAATGTAGGCGCCGCGGTGCAGATTCCAGAGGGTAGATGGAGACGCCGAATTGAGAGCGTTCTTCAACATCCACGGCAGCGACAGAACGGACAAGAATTCGACCTGACCTTGCTGTGCGAGAAGAGCGGCCCGGCTGGCTTCAAACAGGCTTTCCGACAGCATCAAAACTGCGATCAGCGCCAGCAGGAAAATGGCGTCGACTTTGTGTCCTTTGCCATACTTGGCCGGGACTTCGTAGCGCGCAGGTTTGAAGACGATCCGACGAGTCGCCGCTGCCACCATGCACACGAAAACAATCGTCGAGCAATAGTCGGTGACGATCCCGTAAATACGACCTATTTCTCCAGACGAAGCCGACGCGCCAAAACTCTCGGACATGCCGAGGATCAACAGAGAGAACGCACGCGTCGCCAGCAAGATGAAGCAGGTAAAGATGAGGATGTGTATCGTCCCCGCAACCCGGTAGCGCGGATGCTTCCACTGCCCAAACCAATATTTCGCAATCCTCTCCAACCGCGCCAGCGGCCGATCAAAGCGAACATCTGGGTTGCCGCGCACCAGCGGGGTTAGCCGCTTCGCGACGATGTAGGAGAAACATCCGAGACCGACAAGGTTCAGGAACACGAACAGAGCTTGTCCGTGGATCATCCAATATGTCGCCTGAGCCGGTGACCGGAGAGCTTCCACCATAATGCTCCATATCCCTTCTGACGATCGCAACTTCGAGGTGGCGGCCTGGGTGTCACGTAGCGGTCGCTACGCGGCTTACTTGGGATTATGGTGGGTTCGGCTGGCAAGTGCTGTGAGTCGCAACAGCTAGTGATGTGAGTCACATCACACGAGAGCAGTACAACGGAACTCGTTCTGATCGGGAGCGGCGAATTGCATCCGCCAGGTGGCAACTGGCACGCTCCCAGATACATTATTATGTGAGGACTTGTCAGGTACTTGGATATGGGGAAATTGGAACTGTTCGGAACGGCGAGTTGTCCTTACACCAGCGAGATGCGGGAGTGGCTCGAGTGGAAGGGGCGCGACTTTGTCGAATACGATGTCGAGGCCGATGGCGCAGCCTGTGAGCGACTGCTAGCTCTGGCCGGCGGTCAGCGAACCGTTCCCGTGCTGGTTGAGGATGGCAAGGTCGTTCAAACCGGCTGGCAAGGCCGCGGCTGCGTCATTGCCAGCGGAAAATCAGGATGAAGGCTGCCCGCTTCATTCGGGTGCGGGGGGTTGTCCAAGGAGTAGGGTTTCGTCCATTCGTTTATCGACTGGCTCACGAACATGACCTTGCCGGTTGGGTACTCAACGGTGAAGAGGGTGTCGAGATTCAAGTCGAAGGGCCTGAGTCGAGCCTGCAGGATTTTATTCAGGAACTGAAGACCCAGGCTCCCCCCGCAGCCGTCATCTCAGAGATTGAAGTTCAGCCTGTCGAGTCCGCCGGGCCAACCGGATTCGTCATTCGGGAAAGCCAGCGCCGCGAAAAGCCGACGGTTCGCATCTCTCCCGATTTACCAGTGTGCGACCCCTGTCTCCAGGAACTCTTCGATCCAACTGATCGGCGCTATCAATATCCCTATATCAATTGCACCAACTGCGGACCGCGTTACACGGTTATCCTGGCCCTGCCTTACGACCGTCCCAACACCACGATGCAGCAGTGGCCGCTAGACGACTATTGCGAAGCTGAGTATCACGATCCCAATAATCGCCGCTTTCACGCGCAACCGGTTGCCTGCCCGCATTGTGGGCCGCACTACCGGCTTCCGGTGGACGAAGAAACAACCCGTGGCGATGCCGGGGTAATCCGCCAGACCGCCGATCTGCTAAACCAAGGAAAGGTCGTCGCCATCAAGGGATTAGGTGGATATCACCTGGCCTGTGACGCGCAGAATACTTCGGCAGTCCTGGCTCTGCGCGAACGAAAGTATCGCAAAGAGAAACCGTTCGCGGTGATGGTGAGAGATCTGGCAGCGGCGCGAACTGTAGTTGAGCTTTCAGCCGAAGCCGAGACGTTGCTGACCTCGGTAGCGCGGCCGATTGTGCTGGCTCCTGCAAATATAGATTTGCCCGGCGTCGCTCCCGACAACGACGAACTCGGCGTCATGCTCCCCTACACGCCGCTGCAGCACTTGCTTTTCGCCGCCGGCGCTCCGGGCATTCTGGTGATGACCAGCGCCAATCGCTCCAGCGAACCTATTGCTTACGACGAGCAAGACGCCTTCGAGCGGCTGGCTGGCGTGGCCGATACGTTCTTGATAGGCGAGCGGCCCATCGCACGCCGGGTCGATGATTCAGTAGCGCGGGCCGGAGCTTTCGGCCCGGTCATTTTGCGCAGGTCGCGTGGGTATGCTCCGGGCGCAGTCGCGAATTTGCCCGTCGATCGCCCACTGCTTGCTTTGGGCGCGGACTTGAAGAATTCCGTGACTCTTGTGGTCGACGGCCAGGCCTTCGTCAGCCAGTATATTGGCGACCTGGACCACTACCAGGCCTTTCAGGCATTCCAGGAAACAATTCGCGATCTGGTGGCGATGTACGAGGTTAGCTGGGATGATCTGCTGGTCGTGCACGACGCTCATCCCCAATACCGATCGACGACGTATGGTCTCGATTTACGGGCTGGGGGAAAACTGGCGGTGCAACATCATCGCGCCCATGTGGCTTCCGTGCTCGCCGAAAAGGGAGAATGGGACAAGCCGGTTCTGGGAGTTAGTTTCGACGGCACTGGATACGGCGATGATGGCAGCATCTGGGGCGGCGAGTTCTTCGCGGGAAGCGTGAAAGACGGGTTTGAGCGCGTGGCTCACCTGCGTCGGGCTAACCTGCCGGGAGGAGACGCGGCGGCGCAGTATCCGGTGCAGGCGGCGGCAGGCTTTCTGGCCCAGATCGATGGGCTGCCCGATATGAGCGCTCCGCCATTTAGTTTTCCTTCACGCTACCAGCAAGCCATGGAACTAGTCCGCAAAGATGTACGAAGTTTCGGGACTACGTCCATCGGACGGCTCTTCGATTCGGCCGCCGCACTGCTCGGCTTCACGCGGGGCATAACTTTCGAGGGACAGGCGGCGATGTGGCTGGAAGATCTCGCGCGCAAAGCGGACCTTTCAGAAGCCTACCCGTTGCCGTTCGTGGACCGTGAACTGGATTTTCGTCCCCTGCTGCGTTCGGTGGCGGAGGATAGGAAGCGGGGCCGGACCCAGCCTGAAATAGCGCGAGCCTTTCAGCGAGGGGTAGCTCAGGGGCTGCGAGACGCGATCACCACGCTATGTCGCGACTTGAGTACTGACACTGTCGTATTGTCGGGAGGCGTATTCCAGAATGAGCTGCTGCTGGAAGATGTAAAGGACTTGCTGCACAACCAGTCCCTGGAAATCTGGACAAACCACTCTGTGCCGCCTAACGATGGAGGCATCAGTCTGGGACAGGCGGCTTTGGCTGCATTTCTCTCGGGAAAGCCCGGAAGTCGATCATCTCATCCCGTTCTCTAGCCATGACCGTTTCCGGTGAAGATTTCAAGGACAACCTAACTGCCTCCAATTCAGGCTATTACCGATTCGAAAACTACTCCGATTGTTCGTGGGCCCGCCCCAGCAAGGTACAATGACTATTCCATATGTGCTCACCACTTCTGGCTATGGCAGATACTGCTGTCCTGGAGCAATCGTTTCGGCACCTGCTATGGTACCTAGCTATCCTTGGTTCGTTTACCTCCACAATTTTTCTGGGAATGGTTGTGGTGGCAACATTTCGATATGTGTTGCATACGCGAAAAAATGGGAATCAGCTAACCTCGACCTCGCCGCAAAACCTGCCAGCAGTCACCATCCTGAAACCGGTTCACGGTATGGAACCGAAGTTGGAAGAAACGCTGGAGAGCTTTTTCCTGCAGGAATATCCGAACTTCGAAATTGTCTTTGGCGCCCGCAACGCTGCCAATGAAGCGCTAATCGTTGTAGAAAAACTGCGCGCCAAGTATCCCCAGGTACCTACGCGGGTCGTGATTTCCGGAGAACCCTCCTGGCCGAATGCCAAAGTTTTTTCCCTGGCGAGAATGATCGCCGCCTCGGAAAACTCTTTTTTCGTCATCAGCGACAGCGATGTGCTGGTTCGGCCCGACTTCCTGCGTGAAGTAATACCACCACTCTTGCACCATGAGGTGGGACTGGTCACATGTCTGTATGAAGGCATCCCCACGCACGACTTCTGGTCGCAACTGGAAGCCTTGGGAATGTCAGTCGAGATGCCCTCAGGGGTCATGGTCGCCGACATGGTGGAGGGGGGAATGAAGTTCGCGCTAGGCGCGGCCATGGCCGTGCGCCGCGACGCCATCGAAGCCATGGGCGGGATTCGTGAGACTGCCGATTTCTATTCCGACGATTTTGTGCTCGGCAACCGTGTCGCTTCCGCTGGTTACACTGTGGTGCTGTCGTCGTACAAAGTGGGACACGTATTGTCAGGACAGTCCTTGAGGCAGACGTTCCGCGATCAGCTTCGCTGGATGAAGAGTACGCGGTTCTCCCGGCCCTGGGGCCATGTAGGGTCGGGGCTGACATACGCCGTCCCGTTCGGTTTACTGGCGTTGGTACTGGCGCTAGGCCACCGCGATTGGATGGAACTTGGCGTTGGACTCTTCGCGATCTCATGGATCAATCGCATGCTGCTGGCTTTGCTGGTGGGTTGGAGCGTAATCGGCGACCGGCGCTGCCTTTGGCTCTGCTGGTTATATCCATTAAGGGACTTGCTGGGTTTCTGCACCTGGGCGGCCAGCTTTACCAGTAATCGATTCTTCTGGCGCGGCGAGCTCTACGAATTCGGCCAGCAGGGACGCATCACTGCGGTGCAGAGAGAAATCGATTTCGTAAGCGAACACCTGCCGCAGGCTAATGACTAGATTTTTTCCAGCTTCCCATCACGCAATTTGAACTGCAGTCCCCGCCATTCGACTCGGTTTCCCGCATAGCTTGCGATCCAAATCAGCAGAGCCACAAAATCCCGGAAAGGCAGCAGCCAAAGATCGCGCCGAACGCGTGGATCGCCAAGCACTTCACGGCCCACGACTAACGCCGCGGTCAGCCGGGCCGCTGCCGTGACGACGAGCGTGAGCCATGTCCACCAGGTAAACGGATTCAGCAACACCGCGAGTACGGCCCAAACCAGCCCGAAAGTAACAATCAATCCGACATACTGTGCCGGACGGCGGTCCCTGATATTGCGCGCCCAGCGCATCTGGTGCGCCCAAAAATCGCGAAAGGAATAATCGGGCAACGCGGTTTCCGGAATCGTTCCCGCTAACTCCACCTTGTAACCTGCCGCAGCGGCGCGCGCGCCCAGCTCGTAATCGTCCCCCAGGTATTCGACTAAGGCTTCTAATCCGCCGATTTCGCCAAGCACGGTCTTCGTGGTCACGATCGTAGCTCCCAAGCCGAAGCGAATGCCGCCTTCCATCGCTCGTGCGATGAGCACCCCACCCGCAAAATCTGTGCTGAGTCCCAGCGCCTCCAGCTTCGACCCGAGGGTCTTGCCGGCCAAGCCCCGGTAAAGCGTGGTCACCATGCCGACCTTCGGCTTGGCGAAGGGCGCCAGAACGCTCGACAGGTAATCGCGTTGAACAACGATGTCGCTATCGTTAATGAGGATATGCTCGAAGCGGGCGTGAGGTAGCATCTGCACCAGGTTGCTGACTTTTCCATTCAGGCCCAGCACCGCCGGACAATGTACGAGCTGCAAGTTATTTCGGGGAAATTCCTCGCGCAATTTCTCTACCAGCGTTAACGCCGGATCGCTGAGGTCGTTCACTCCAAACAGAACTTCATACTCGGGATAATCCACAAGGCAGTGGCTGCGAAAGGCCATATACATGTGCGGATCAAGTCCCTTCAGCGACTTCAAAATGCTGACAGGGGGAGTGAACTTCGGCCCAGCCTGTTCGCGTTCAAGGATGAAACGCCGCGCAGCCCAGATGCTCATGGCAAAGTAGGCGGTCCCGGCTAGCGCCAGCAAACAGCAGAATGCCGCCACGATGATGAGGACAGAGGGCATGGAGCGCTGTTCAGATTAGCAGAAGCGAAGACCCAGCCCCCACGCCACGACTGCTTCTGCGGGCAGGCGCGGTATTATGGAGGGTGGAAACCCCAGGGACAACGCGATGATCAATGGTAAACGGGTCGCGGTCGTAATGCCGGCCTACAACGCGGAGCAGACACTGGAAGCGACGGTTAGGGAAATTCCCGACCTCGTCGACATCCGCATTCTGGTGGACGACTACAGCAAAGACAAAACCGTGGAGTTAGCGAGGAGACTTGGGCTGCTGGTTTTCGTTCATGACAAGAACTACGGTTATGGGCGGAATCAACAAACTTGTTACCGCGAGGCGCTCTCGGCCGGCGCCGATGTCGTAATCATGGTTCATCCGGACTACCAATACACGCCTTTGCTGATTACGGCCATGGCGAGCATGGTAGCCTACGACGTTTACGACGTGGTGCTGGGATCGCGCATCATCGGCGGTCAGGCTCTGCGCGGCGGCATGCCGCTTTACAAGTACATCTCCAATCGCTTTCTGACCGCGTTCGAGAATATGTTTCTGGGGGTAAAGCTATCCGAATATCACACTGGCTATCGCGCTTTCAGCAGTAACGTACTCACCACCTTGCCTCTGCTGGAGAATTCCCCTGACTTTGTCTTCGATAACCAGATGCTGGCGCAGTGCGTGCGGTTCGGATTTCGGATTGGCGAGGTATCGTGCCCGACGAAGTATTTTGAAGAAGCGTCATCCATTAACTTTCGCCGCAGCGTCAAATACGGATTTGGCGTCCTGGGCACTTCGATTCAGTTCAAACTCCACCATTGGGGACTGACCAATCTGCCTCGATTCAGCGCCACCGGAAGAAAGCTTGAGCTTGATCCCACGGTCCAAAGCAACGCCTCACCGGTCGTGAACCAGCAATTCAGCAAGGTTGAGTGAGCTAAAGCCGTTCCGGCCCGGAAGCTGGGTTCTCCCATCAAACGCTCGCCTTTCATTCCCGTCGGTACCCCGGAGGATTGATTGCGGGTCCTTTGCTATCGGTGGCGCTTCGGCCTCATATATGATTCCGGCCTGGTATGACTTTGCAGGCCGTGGAAGAAATCTCTTCTGGCGTGCAACTTCCTAGGGGATTATTTCGTATTACAGTCGGCCCAGTTTGTCTGGATGGGTAGAATAGGCCAAGGACTCCAGGCAATTAGAACAGGCCAGAGGGCTCAAGCATCTGGCATAAGCCGAAAACATGGCAACTCCAAGACTGCAGGTGTCAACCGTAGCTGCGCCAGGTTCGCAAAGGCGAGTGGCGCACGCTCACTTCCTGCGCGAGCCGGCATTGATCGCGTTGCAGAATATGCGCGCCCACAAGTTGCGCTCGTTTCTCATGTTACTCGGCGTCATCCTGTCAGTGTCGACGCTCATACTGGTAGTGGCGCTGGTAGCTGGAATGAATCAGTACTTTGCCACTCGCATCGCTAATCTGGGATCGAACGTTTTTCTGGTCATGAAGTTTCCCATCATCAGCGATTCCAAAGAGCTGCTCAAGGCTACGCGACGCAATCGCGACATCACCTGGGACGACTATGAATCGCTGCGCGACAATCTCAGGCTGCCCCAGGCGGTTGGCGCGGAAGTACGGCGCACCGCCAATATTCGCGCGGACCGCCAGAGTCTGGAAGACGTCAGTCTGCGGGGAGTGACCGCCAACATAGGCGACATGGACGTCGAAGAGGTTGCAACCGGGCGTTACATTACCGATACCGACAATCAGCATCGCAGCATGGTCTGTATGATCGGCGTCGACGTCGCCGACAAGCTCTTCGCCAACACCGATCCCCTGGGCAAAATCATATTGGTTGACGGGCAGGAGTTCCAGGTGGTCGGGATCGCCAAGAAAATCGGAAACACCTTCGGGCAGTCCCAGGACAGCTTTGTGTATATCCCGATCGAGACCTGGCTCAAAATATATGGGCGCAACAACACCATGAACATTAATGTTCAGGTGCGCGGTCCGGAGTGGCTGTCCCGCACCCAGGAAGAAACCCGAAGTCTGATGCGAGCTCGCCGTCATCTGGCACCGAACGACGACGACAATTTTGGCGTGGTGGCCAGCGACAGCCTGATGAGCCTTTGGCACAATCTTACCGGCACGCTGGCTTCGGGAATGGTTGGCCTGGTCTCCATCTTTCTGGTGATCGGCGGCGTCGTGATTATGAACGTTATGCTGGCCTCGGTCACCGAGCGGACGCGCGAGATCGGCATACGGAAATCCTTGGGAGCTAAGCGCCGCGACATTCTGCTGCAGTTTCTGGTTGAGTCCACCGTCATGGCGCTGGTCGGCGGCGCCATCGGCGTGCTGATCGCGTGGCTTATCGCGGTAATCGTGCGCACGGCAACGCCGGTTCCGATGGCCGTTCCAATTTCTGCCGTGGTGCTGGCGATTGGAATCTCCTCAGCCGTGGGAATGTTCTTCGGCGTGTATCCGGCCAGGAAGGCGGCCAAGCTGGACCCGATCGAAGCGTTGCGGTACGAGAATTAAGGGATCAGGGACGAGGGGTTTGGGGCTAGCGATCATCGTTTGTGCAGCCCGCGATTACTAACCCCTGATCCCCAGTCCCTGAGCACTGATTTTTATGGCGATGCACTTTGGCGTAAATTCGCGGATGGCGCTGGAGACGGTGCGCGAGCACAAGACGCGCTCGTTCCTGACCGTACTGGGCGTGGTAATTGGCGTGGCCGCCATGATCTTTGTCGCCTCCATCCTGGTGGGCATCAGCCGCGACATGCAAGGCTTCCTGGAAGATTACGGCACCAACACCCTCTGGGTGTTCCGCTTCGACCTCGGTATCCGCACCGGACGCATGACCGCCGAAGAGCGCAACCGCAAGCCGCTTACGCTGGAAGATGCCCAGGCGATCCTGGCCGAGTGCCCGCATGTAAAGAGCGTGGCCGTTGAAGTCCAGCCCCGAGTCAACTTCGACGTTCGGCCGGTTCCGCAAGTGGCTCGTTATGGCAAACACGAAATCGAGAACCTGGATTACACCGGCACCACTGCGGCCTATCAGGAGGTCGAAAACGCGCACGTCTCGCAGGGCCGTTTTTTCTCTGACTTCGAAAACATACACCGTGAAGACGTCGCGGTCATCGGTTCCGAAATCGACAAGAACTTTTTCCCCGCTCATGATGGCATAGGCAAAACCATCATCGTCAGCGGCGTTCCCTTTCAGGTCATCGGGGTGCTCGAAGAACGCAAAGGTCAGCTGTTCAAAGACCAGACTGCCGATCGTACCGTCAAGGTGCCTTACTACACTTATCGCAAGCACTATCCCGCCGACGACGAGCATTTCATCGGCGCCGAGGCGTTTCCCGGCTTCAAAGATGCGGCCGAAGACGAGATTCGCGGTCTGTTGCGCCGTCGCCGCCACGTGCCCTTCAACAAACCTGACAACTTCGGCATAAGCAGCGCCGAGGCCATCGCCGAGCAGTTCCGCCAGATCATGAGCACCGTCGCGTTAATGACGATCGTGGTCAGCTCCATCGGTTTGCTGGTGGGCGGCGTGGGCGTGATGAATATCATGCTGATGTCGGTGACCGAACGCACCCACGAAATCGGAGTGCGCAAAGCCATCGGGGCGCGCCGCGGCGATGTGATCCGCCAGTTCCTGACCGAGGCTATCGTGCTGACCGGGCTCGGCGGACTGGCGGGCGTCTTGGTGGGAGTGGGAGCGGCTGCCTGCCTTCCCCTGGTCTTTCCTTCTATGCCGACCTCGGTGCCTCTGTGGGCTGTCTTTTCGGCCGTCCTGATGTCCATGAGCGTGGGGCTGTTCTTCGGAATCTATCCCGCCGTCAAGGCGGCCAGACTCGATCCCGTCGAAGCTCTGCGATACGAATAGCTCTCAGCTATTGGCTGTCAGCCGTCAGCTAAGTCGTTTCTTTGGTCAACGGCAGCAGCTTCACGCATCTCAATAAAACAATATGTCTGCTCCGATCGAGGATTACGCTCTCATTGGCGATTGTGAAACCGCCGCGCTGGTCAGCCGCAATGGCTCCATCGACTGGCTTTGTCTGCCCCATTTTGCTTCGCCGGCCTGTTTTGCGTCTCTAGTGGGAACAGAAGACAACGGACATTGGTCGATCGCGCCGAAAGCTGCGGCCCGCTGCGCTCGGCGATACCTGCCGCACACACTGGTCGTCGAAACCACCTTCGAAACCGAGGACGGCTCAGCCCTGCTGCTCGACTTCATGCCGCTGCGGGGACGCAATGCTCACCTGATCCGCATCGTTCGCGGGGTCCGCGGCAGCGTGGCCATGTGCATGGAGTTGGTCTTGCGCTTCGATTACGGGCGTACGGTTCCCTGGGTGACACGGCTGGAGGATGGCGTGCTTCGCGCCATCGCCGGTCCCGATATGGCCGTTCTGTACGCCGGTACTGCGCTGCGCGGCGAAAACCTGAAGACCCTCAGCGAATTCACTGTCAACCCAGGCGAGTCAGTGAATTTCGTTCTCAGTTACGGACCTTCGTTCGACGAACTTCCTCCGCCTGCCGATGCCGAACAGGCATTGCATGACACGATTGCGTTCTGGCAAGAGTGGACCGGGCGCGCTCATCTCGACGGCGAGTATGCCGACGATATGGTGCGTTCCCTGATTACGCTGAAGGCCCTGACCTATCGCCACACAGGAGGAATCGTGGCCGCTCCCACTACCTCGCTGCCGGAGTGGATTGGAGGACAACGAAACTGGGACTACCGCTTCTGTTGGCTGCGCGATGCGACCTTCACCTTGCTGGCCCTGATGAATGCGGGATATTTCGAAGAGGCCCAGGCTTGGCGCGACTGGCTGTTGCGCGCGGTGGCTGGCAGCCCCGACCAGGTACAGATCATGTACGGCATTCGGGGCGAGCGAGACCTGATGGAATGGGAAGTTCCCTGGCTGGCAGGATACGAAAACTCCAAGCCCGTTCGGGTGGGCAATGCCGCTTCCCAACAACTCCAACTCGACGTTTACGGCGAGGTAGCGGACGCCATGCTGCACGCCCATCTGGCCGGCATGCCACCCAGCGACGCCGATATTTCCTTGCACCGCTCCTTGAGCAGGCACCTGGAGACGATTTGGAACCTCCCGGACCAAGGGATCTGGGAGGTGCGTGGCGGACCTCAGCATTTCACTTATTCGAAAGTCATGGCCTGGGTAGCCTTCGATCGCGCGGTCAAGGGCATGGAGACATTTGGTGTAGAGGGCCACATAACGCACTGGCGCGAATTGCGCGATGCGGTCCATCGCGATATCTGCCAGAAAGCCTACAACCCCGAACTCGGCAGCTTCACCCAGGCCTATGGCTCCAAGCAACTCGACGCCTCACTGCTGCTGATTCCGCAGGTTGGATTTCTGCCCTGGACCGACCCTCGCATCCGCGGCACAGTGGAAGCGGTCGAGAAGCATCTGATGCAAGATGGCTTTCTGCTGCGCTATCGCACCGAGAACGTGAACGACGGGCTCCCCCCTGGCGAGGGCGTTTTCCTGGCCTGCAGCTTCTGGATGGTCAGCGCCTTGCGGATGCTGGGACGCGCTGAAGATGCCCGCCAACTGTTCGAACGTCTGCTCTTGCTGCGCAACGATGTAGGCTTACTGGCGGAGGAGTACGACCCTCGGTCTAAGCGGCAGTTGGGGAACTTTCCGCAAGCTCTTTCGCACATTTCGTTGATCAACGCCGCGTTCGAATTCAACCGGGGCAACAGTCCAGGAGAGCAGCGCGCTGAATCGTCGGGCGCAAAACCGGAAAGTACCGGCAAGAGCGCGTGAGACAGCTTGGCGGGCGATCGAGGTTCCAGCTTTGTGATCAGGGCACGACTATTGAATACGTGCCGAACAACTGCCGACAAAAGCGATTGGGCTTCGGCCCCTGCAACAAACGGTTCTCTCAAGGGCTGAAGCCCAGATCATCAGTGGATCGATTTCGGCACGTCTAAAGAATCTTGCCCGTGTGATGACAAACCGACTAATTGAGATAAGTTCGTTGCTATTGCGCTCCCACTCCAGCCGGCTGCGCGTTGCGACGCGGTCTCCGATTCGATTGCAGAATCTTCTTGCGCAGCCGCAACATGGTCGGTGTCACCTCGACCAGTTCGTCGTCGGCAATGAACTCGATTGCCTGCTCCAGGTTCAAATTCTTGAAAGGCACCAGGCGGATGGCTTCGTCCGCCGTAGATGCGCGCATGTTGGTCAGTTTCTTCTCGCGCACGACGTTAACGTCGAGATCGTTATCGCGCGAATTCTCGCCGATCACCATGCCTTCATACACATCGACGCCAGGAGCGACAAACAGCTCGCCGCGCTCCTGCAGCCCCCAAAGCGCATAGGCTGTGGTCGTTCCGGCGCGGTCGGCGACCAATGCTCCGGTCACACGATGTGGGATATCGCCCTGCCATTCGGTATAGCCGTCGAACAGCGAGTTCATCACGATGGTCCCGCGCGTGTCGGTCAGCAACTCGCTGCGCAGACCTATCAGCCCGCGGCTGGGAATGACGAACTCCATGCGCACCCGGCCGTAACCGTGATTGTGCATCTTCTGCATATGCGCCTTGCGCGAGCCCAGCTTCTCGATAACCACGCCGACGAACGACTCGGGAATATCGATGGTCAGCCGCTCAATCGGCTCCATCAGTTTGCCGTCGATGTGCTTGGTCACGATCTCCGGCTTACCGACTGCCAGCTCATAACCTTCGCGCCGCATCATCTCGATGAGGATGGCCAGTTGCAGCTCGCCGCGTCCCATCACCCGGAACGAGTCGGTGTTGTCGGCCTCTTCCACGCGCAGCGAAACGTTGGTCAGCAACTCCTTCTTCAGGCGCTCGCGCAGGTTGCGTGAGGTGACATACTGCCCTTCGCGGCCGGAGAACGGCGAAGTATTAACCATGAACTGCATGGCAATGGTTGGCTCGTCGATGGTGATCACCGGCAGCGGCGCAGGATTTTCCACGTCGGTGATGGTCTCGCCAATGTTGATCCCGGTGACGCCGGCGACTGCAACAATGTCGCCCAACTCGGTGGTTACGATGTCGGTACGCTTCAGGCCGGAAAACGAAAACAGCTTGGTGATCCGGATTTTCTCCATCGAGCCGTCGCGCTTGGCGATGGCAACGTCCT
Organism: uncultured Acidobacteriaceae bacterium; assembly: GCA_963833305.1. Taxonomy (GTDB): domain Bacteria; phylum Acidobacteriota; class Terriglobia; order Terriglobales; family Acidobacteriaceae; genus Bog-257. Next base: position 248,096 of record CAWHXN010000008.1, read on the forward strand.
CGCCGGTGCGCAGCGTGCCGTTAAAGACGCGCGCGATGGCCAGCCGTCCCAGATAGTCGCTGTAATCGAGGTTGGCCACCATAATCTGGAGCGGCCCATCGGCATCGCCACGGGGCACAGGAATGGTGTCGACGATGGCATCGAACAACGGACGCAAATTCTCGCCGGGCTTGCTCAGGTCGGTCGTCGCCGTTCCCAGCTTGGCGTTGGTGTAGAGCACGGGAAAGTCGAGCTGATCTTCGCCGGCATCAAGATCGATGAACAGGTCGTAAACTTCGTTCAGCACTTCCTGCGCGCGCGCGTCCGGACGGTCGATCTTGTTGATCACCAGGATGGGCGGCAGCTTGGCCTCGAGCGCCTTGCTCAGCACGTAGCGCGTTTGCGGCAGCGGACCTTCGCTGGCGTCGACCAGCAACATCACGCCGTCCACCATCTCCAGCGCCCGCTCTACTTCGCCGCCGAAATCGCTGTGGCCGGGTGTGTCGACGATGTTGATCTTGACTTCAGCAGCATGCCCGGAACCGGGTGCGGGATGGTAGAAGACGGCCGTGTTTTTGGCGAGGATGGTGATGCCGCGCTCGCGCTCCAGTTCATTGGAATCCATCACCCGCTCGACATGGGTCTCGTTGGCGCGAAAGGTGCCGCTCTGGTTCAGCATGGCGTCCACCAGCGTGGTCTTACCGTGGTCAACGTGGGCGATAATGGCGATGTTGCGAATACTCGTGCTCAAAACTGTCCTTTCCAGCTTGCGGAAAACTCTGGGGAAAACCGCCTTCGATCAGCGAAACGGAGGGAGTCGGGACCGGAATAACCAGTTTACAATACGCGGCTCGGTAAAATGTGCTCTTATGCTCCAGCAGTGCTTGCGCTTCCAGACGTTGGTATTTTTCCCCTATGGAGGTTGAATTGGTATCGCCAAGTCGTTCTTGCTCGATGGCCGTACTGTTTCTCGCTCTGTCCACGGCTTTTTGCAGCCAACTCGAAGCGCAACAGAGTGCCGAAGAGAAACCTCCAGTCCCATCCGCTCAGAATGAGCAGGACAATCAGTCGATTGCTCCAGGACAGCCGACTTCCCTGCATACATTGTCCGGCGAAGTCGTTTACAAAGTCGGAAAGGGAGTTACACCGCCTCGCATCATCAAATCTCCCGATCCCAAGTACCCAAAAGCGGCCAGAAAAGAGCAGTTTGAAGGAACGGTTGTGCTTTGGCTTATCGTCAATTCGCAGGGCTCGCCCGAACAGATCAAGGTGCAGAGAGCACTAGGTCACGACTTAGACCAGAGTGCAGTCGACGCGGTTAGGCGATGGAAATTCGTTCCGGCAATGAAGGAGGGCGCGCCCGTGGCAGTGATGATCAATGTCGAGGTTAACTTCAGGATGCATTGAGCTTCCACGGGGCACCCACCGGATCCTTTCTTCGAACTGGTGCCCCATCCTTTCGCCTCTGCCTCGAAAGGTGTGAGAAGCACTTCCCAGTTGCCCGACTTGCTCCCCCATTTAATATGGGTGGCAAGACTTGCCGGTTCTCAGGGTACAGAATGCGCAACTTGTTATGGATCACATTAGCGGTTTTAACGTGCATACTTGCGGGCAAGGGATGGGCTCAAACCGCCAGCAGTCCAACTGAATCGTCCTCCACAGTTTCCAGCTCGCCACCCGATCTTCCTGACGATCAGGCTTTCGCGCAGTATCAGCGCGTAACCAAGGGCATCAAACCACCCAAAGCCATCTCGGCTCCCGACCCCAAGTTTCCCGACCTGCCGGACGGCGCTGAGCAGCGTGGCATGGTGGTGATGCTGATTGGTGTGAGTCCCAAGGGGAGAGTGGAAGTTGTCCGGGTGGTGCGCAGCGACGAGGAAGCCTTCGACAAGGCTGCGATCACAACCGTGAAGAAATGGAAGTTCAAACCAGCTGAGAAAGACGGCCATCCCGTGCCGGTGCAGATCACCGTGGAAATGAAGTTCCAGAAATAGCAGGGGATAGGGACTAGGGACTAGAGATCAGGGATTAGGGGTCAGTTGGCAATCACGCCCTCGCTTATCCCACTGTCTGCTTATACCTTCCACCTATCATCCCGACCGAGGACTTCAGTCCGAGCTGAGGGAGCTGCGGTTCTCCTTTTGCTCCGGCATAAACCGCGATGGCTACCATGAACTTCGGCCCCATCACCATCCCTAACCCCCTAATCCCCAGCCCCTGCTCTTCTGCGCGATAATAGAGCCGCATGCTGAATCAGATTGCTCCCCTCACTTCCTCGCAGCCGAAGGCTTCCGAAGATGCGGTGGACCTCCTCTTGGGCTGCCATCAACGTATTCGTCATTTCACGGGCGTCGCGGTCAAATTGGCCCATGCGCACAGTGCCACGCCTGAAGAGATTGCCCACGCTGCTGCGGCTGTTCGTCGCTATTACAGCGTCTCGCTGCCGTTGCATGAAGCCGATGAGGAGCAGACGCTGCACCCTCGGCTGGGCGCGGTTGCTGACGATCGGGTTCACCACGCACTGCAGGCCATGCGCGATCAGCACCAGGCTATCGACGAACTGATCGAACGGCTGCTGCCGCTGCTTATCATGGCCCAGAACAATCCGGATACGCTGGCTGCTGTGGGCGCCGAAATGTGTTCCATTACCCAGGCGCTCGACGAGCTGTTTCGCGGTCACTTGCAGCTGGAAGAAGAGATCATTTTCCCCGCGATTCGCAGCGTATTGCCAGAAACCACTCGGGCCGAAATGTTGCAGGAGATGCAGCAGCGAAGGAAGCAGGGCTCAGGGATTGGGAATTAGCGACCAACATTTGTAAAATCTCAACGCATCAATCTGTTAGCCTCTCAGAAACGTATTAACCTATGGAACCGGACGAGAAGAGCCCGTTAAACCGCGGGGACGCGGGAGACGAAATGCGGCTGGTGGCGCGTATCCGCGCCGGCGATCAGCAGGCTATGTCCGAGCTTTACGACCGGTATGCCAAGGTGGTTTACGCCGTCGCCCTGAGAGTGCTGCAAGATGCCGCAGGCGCCGAAGATGTGCTGCAGGATGTGTTTCTGCAGCTGTGGCGCAATCCTGACGCCTTCGATGCCAGTCGCGGTAGTCTGGCGGCGTGGCTGGCGGTCATATCGCGGCATAAGTCGATTGACCGGTTACGCAAGCGGCGTCCGGAGACCGACATTGAAGATTGCGTAATCGCCAGCGGCCCTGATTTGCGGGACGAAACCGAGCGGACGCTGGTGATCGAAAAGGTGCGAGTGGTGCTGGCCGAGATGAATCCTGACCAGCGCAAGGTATTGGAGTTAGCATTCTTTCAGGGCCTGACCCATACGGAAATCGCTGCCAAGACAGGCGAACCGCTGGGCACGGTGAAGACTAGAATTCGCAGTGGGCTGCAGTTGTTGCGCGCCAAGTTTGCAGGATAGTCGGGTAGTGTGGACCTTCAGGTCCGCGTGAAGAGGTTCCTAATTCAAAAGGGGCTTTGGCCCCTGATACATCGCGAAAGGCTGTTAGCAGTCCGTGAAAACGCACGAACAATTCGCCGACGATCTGGCGCTTTACGCGCTGGACGAGCTGACCGGCAGCGATCGGGAGGAGCTGGAAGCTCATCTGGAGACTTGTGCTGCCTGCCGTCGCGAGTTGCAGGCGTTGCGGGGCGATCTCGGGCTGCTGGGATTGACGACAAGCGGTGCTCAGCCTCCGGCGCGCAGCAAGGAGCGGCTGATGCGCTCGATTGCCGCTGAGCCGCGCGGCGTCTCCCGGCCGGAAGCTGCTCCGGCGCCTCGGCAAAACTTGGGATGGGCGTGGGCCTCGGCTCTGGCAGCAGTGTTGCTTCTGGGGATCGTCGGCCTGTGGCGTAGCAACGGCCGCATGAAAGACCAGCTGGCCGAACTCGGTAATCGCAACCAGGATCAGGCGATCCAGTTAGATCGCACGAATCAGGAACTGCAACTGCTGACCTCGCCCGATGCAGTGCACGTCTCGCTCAATCCGCAGAAGACGCCGAAGCAGCCCAGCGGCACAGCCATCTTCAGCCCGTCGCAAAGGCGCATGATGTTCATGGCCAGCAATCTGGCTCCGGTGCCGGAGGGGAAGGCTTACGAGCTATGGGTGATTCCCATGCAAGGCGCACCGATTGCGGCCGGCGTGTTCAAACCCGACGAGCACGGCAACGCCATGATGATGGACCACAAGATGCCCGAGGGCGTCGAGGCCAAAGCGTTTGCTATTACGGTGGAGAAGGAAGAAGGCTCCGACAAGCCGACCTCGCCGATCGTATTGATGGGTGAGTGAGAATAAGGGCAAAGCGTCCGGGTTGTCGTTGTCGTCGTCGGTGACCGCGCGCACGGTGGGAGGGTTGTGGCTGCCGCCCCTACGGGGCTCGCATTTCAAACCCAATCCAACCCAG
>CAWHXN010000009.1:0-76675 GCA_963833305.1 uncultured Acidobacteriaceae bacterium
GTGATCAGTGCGAACGCGATTCAGCCAGCGCAAGCCGCAGAGTTACATGTACGCGACATTCGCTCCTGTGCTCCATTACAACGCGCTGCAAGGCGATTTTGTGGGCGGAAATTTTTGGGAGATGCGGGCCAGCGGCTATCGGTTGCAAAACCCGAGCGCCGAACAAGCCCACGGTCCACCGACTAGAGATGTCGAGATGGGTCTGCCCGACTCGGCTTGTCTTGCATATCGACTCTCCAGGACTCCCTACCGCAGGCTCTTTGAGACCGTCTGGGGCTCCGACTCGTTCGCTGTTCGTTGGCCTGCCAACGTAGAGAAGGTTTGTGCAACTCCAGCTCCACCCCCTCGCGACGATCCGTACCCCGTCCACCTCAGCCTGGCCGACCGGCAGCGTTCTGATCGCGTATATGACGAGTTCGGACTATCCGCCGCCGCTTATGAAGCTTCGCCGGAAGTGAGTCCATTCACGTCAAAATATGACTATGTGCAGGCAGGGAAGGAACAATTCACTCCGGACGAGGCGAGGGGATATGCGTTGTTCCGCGGTAAGGCCCGATGCAACGAGTGTCACCGGGATGGCGGATCTGGCGAAGAACCGCTATTCACCGACTTCACTGCGGGCAATCTCGGAGTGCCGAGAAACCCGGCACTACAGTATTACTACGAAGACAAGGCCGAGCGGCATGACTATACGGTTAATCCAGAGGGGCAAGCTTTCATCGACACCGGTGTGGGATCGTTTTTGCGCACCCTGCAAAGCGATAGCGGGCAATTGAATCCAGATTCGCAGTGGGTCGGGCTGGCTCCGAAATTTGATGCCAAGTTCCAAGTACCCACGTTGCGCAATGTCGACATGCGTCCGGCACCTGACTTCGTGAAGGCCTACATGCATAACGGTTACTTTAAGAGCCTCAAAGAAGTAGTCCATTTCTACAAAACGCGCGACGTCCTGCCGAAGTGCAACGAAAAAGATCCTCAGGAAAAAGTAGGGTGCTGGCCGCCGCCGGAAGATGCCAGCAACCTCAATAGGAAGCAACTCGGAAATCTTAAGCTGACCGATCGGGAAGAGAATGATCTGGTTGCTTTTCTGAAGACCTTAACCGACGGCTATAAAATCCCAACCTCGCGAGCGGCAAAGTAGATCGTACGCCCACAGGCGAGGCTCGGGAGATTACTTGTGCAGCGACAAAAGCCCGGTATTTCCGCGGCGAACCGCATGTTTGGCTTAGGCTTCCCTAAATTGGAGTTGGTGCATTTTGCTCTATCAACCTCTGAGCTTTCAGGTCGGCCCAGAATTCAGCCGGAATCTTGGTTTGCATTGAGGTATAGTCGGCGAGAATCTGTTGTTCACTGCTGGCGCCGACGACCAAAGCTGCGGCCACGTCTGGTGACGCGGAGAACTGAAGGGCTGCTGTGCGAAGGTCTACTCCGTGATTCGCTGCCACTTCCCGCAGTTGTTTTCGTTTTTCCAGGAATGCGGCGGGTATCTTGTAGGAGTCTTTTCCATAGTTGTAGCGGGGGCTTCCGGAGATGAAGCCGGCGTTCAGTGAGGAACCAACCACCAGAGAGGCGTTCTTTCTTCGGACCTCAGGAAAAAGCTGGTTTAGCGCGTTCTTGTGATCGATCAAGGAATACTGCGATGCCATTAGACAGACGTCGGGATCGGCCTCCTTTAATACTCGCAGAATCGGTTCGGGCGTATTGACGCCAATTCCCCAGCCTTTGATCAATCCCTCTTCCCGCATACGCGTTAGTTCTGGAAAAGCACCTTTTGTGGCGATGTCGAATTGTTCCTGCCAACTCGTCGGCAACAGCTTATTATCCGGGGAAATGTCGTGGATAAAAACGATGTCAAGGCTATCGATGCCGAGTCTTTGCAAACTATCCTCGATCGAACGCCTTACTCCGGAGGATGTGTAATCGAAGGTTACGTCGTTGGGAGAGGGCGAGAAGGGGAACAGTTCGCTACCCTTAGCAGTCTTGGACGCCTTCAGCAGTTTGCCCACTTTCGAGGAGATGACATATTCACCTCTTTTTTTGTTGTGAAGAAAACTACCATACCTTCTCTCGGCGAGACCCAGACCATACCACGGAGAGACGTCATAATAACGAACGCCCGCGCTCCATGCTGCTTCCAGGATCGCGTAGGCATCTTTATCGGGTACCACCGCAAATTCATTTCCTAGGGGAACGCCTCCCAGGCCGAATTTGAAAGGGGGCTTGTAATGGGCATTGCTGCTACTACTCGTGTTATTTTCCATGCTATTCATGCTCCTGCCCTAGATTGCGTTGCTGTGCGCGGATGCACTCCCAGGCAAAAGGGCCGCTGCGGCCGTCATGGCCGATCCTTTGACGGCAAGATCGAGGAATTCTCTTCTTGTGCTCATACTCGTCGCTCGTCAGCCGCCCTTTAGACTTGGATCAGAGCTATTCCTGACTTAGGATCGAATTTCTTCTGAAGGTGGACCGGACTCTCCGTCAAGATCAATTCGCAAGTAGGACGCACGCGAGCCTCAAGAAGGTGCCCGCCGTGGGCGGTTCCGTCAGAGCGTCCTACTACCACGTGCGCATGCACTTGCGGCTCTCCGTCCCTGAGGGCGATGTCGCCAATGAGTGAAAGCAATTCCACTTGTTCGTCGAGAACGCAGGCTGGAACGTACTTTTTCGTCTCCCAATTGAACCAACCCAGCTTCGCGTAAGAAAGAGCGCCGATGGCCTTGAAGCTACTTCCCGCCAAACCCTGCCCTTTCGCGAATTCTTGCAGCACGCTTGCGATCTCGTCACCGGTTTCAAAGATTAGAGCAAAGGTCTTCGGTTCATCCTCAATTCGTTTCCACCGCATGACGTCACCTTTTCCCAGAACAATTTCAACTCGCAGTTGGTGTTTTTGCGGCAGATATGAGCAGGTACCCTAGTTTGAGGTTTTCCTTCGTCGACCTTTGCCAACTGCTTACAAATCCACTTCGCAAATGGCGCCACCGGCTGAGGCACGAGTCATTTGGCGATCGGATGTCGCTGCCACGAGTGCAAATAACTTGGCTTACACTCTGTACGAGTTAGAGCATATTCATTGCCAATCCGACAGGCCGTTTGTCTAGACCGATACCTACTTTAGTCTCAAGCTCAAGCTCCTGGGCGCACCCTAACTTGCTGATTCAGCAGATATGTCGTCCGTCACTGAAAGTGTCAATCTTTCGACGCGTCTGTCCCGTTGCGGACACTTGGACAAACAGATTGTTTTCGAGGGGACGAGACAAGCTTTACCAAGTGAATCGCTTACCCTCAAATGTATTCCGTGCGACGTGGCACACGGAATGCACATCAGATTGAGGAAAGAAGGGTTGGTTCCTGAAGAACAGGGAAGACTGGGCCAATCCGCAATGACTAGGGTAGGAATGGAACGCACCAATCGCCGCTGCTCCATTTGCCGTAGCGAATCCGGTTCCTGCGATAAGGGGTAAGGCAAGATGCCAGACAAGGCAGGCTTCAAGATAAGCCACGACGCGCCACGAGCTGTCTCAAGGCGCGACTTCATCAAAGGTATCATCGCCGCCGGCGCAACAGTTTCCTCGGCAGGCTACCTGTTCCGAGCCTCGTCTCTTCTACATGGTCAGCAGTCGACTGCAGGTGGGGGCGAACGGTTGCTTACTCTCAATATCAACGGCCAGCAACGGCGCGTCGATGTCATGAAGCAAGAAACGCTGGCGTGGACGCTGCGCCACAAACTGGGACTCACCGGTACGAAGCTGGGGTGCGACCGAGCCGAATGCGGCTCCTGCACCGTTCTGATCGACGGCGTGCCACGCTATTCGTGTTCGGTGCTGACGTACACCGTCCGCGACAAGAAAGTTTTCACCATCGAGGGGCTGGCGAGCCCCGACGGCACTCTGCACCCAGTCCAGCAAGGCGTCCTCGATGAACAAGGCTTTCAGTGTGCCTTCTGCATGCCAGGCTTCATCATGGCGGGAGTGGCATTCCTGAAGACGAATCCCACCCCCACGCGGACCGAGCTGGCGCAGGGCCTGTCGGGCAATCTGTGCCGGTGCCAGGACTACGACAAGATCCTGACCGCGATAATGCGCGGTGCAGAGAACATGAGGAGGGCGAGTCGTGCCTGAGAATCCTGATAAATCTACCGGAACCACCGAGCGTGTCTACGGAGCGGGACACAAACTGATCGGCAAGAACTACCAAACTCCCGACCTGTATGCGAAAGTCACGGGACAGGCAAAGTATGCCGAGGACTATCACGCCGAAGGCATGTTGTTCTGCAAGCTGTTGCTGAGCCCTTTGCCGCATGCGCGGGTCAAGCATCTTGATGTTAGCCAGGCGCTTGCAATGCCGGGAGTGAAAGCGATTCTCACCGCCGACGAGCTTCCGCCTCCAGCGAATACCCTCACCGACAATGGCACCGTGATTCGAGCCAACCCCAAAAGCGAGCGGGGGCTCAACATGGAGCCGCTCTATCAGGGTGAACCGATTCTGGCCGTCGCCGCAGTCGACGAACTCACTGCCGCTGACGCGATTGAAAAGATTCGAATCGAGTTTGAGCCGCTGCCCTTCGCCATCGATCCGCTTGAGACCTTGCGCCCCGGAGGTCCCAATCCGAGAACGGACGGGAACATCTGGGTGCAGTCTCCGACGCCAGCGGCCGTGGCGGGAGCTCCGCCGCCGGCCCCGCCGACTCCCACGATCGGGGTGCTCAAGTGGACCGAGGCGGACTTCGCGGAGGAAAAGAAAGGGCGTCTGCCGATGGGCAAGACGCCCGACGAATGGTCGTACGGGGACTTACAAGCCGGCTTCCAAAGCGCCGCGCTGGTCCTCGATGAAACGTTCGTCACACCAGACACCAGCCACCAGACGCTCGAGACCCGCAGCGCCCTGGCTTACTGGCGAAACGGAAAGGTTTACGTTCATACCGGGACGCAGAGCACCGCTCAAACCGTGCCTGCTATCGCGAGATGGTTGAACATCGATGTGAGCAAGGTCGTCCTGATCAGCGAATACACGGGGGGCGGCTTCGGCAGCAAGATCACGGCTGGCGTGTCTTTGATTATTCCAGCGCTGTTATCGAAGAAGGCCAACGCGCCGGTGATGATGCGGATCAGCCGCGAAGAGGAAACCTTCATTGGCCGTGCGAGGCCCAGCCTGCTGGGGCGAATGAAAGTCGGCTTCTCAAAGGACGGACGAATCATCGCGCTCGACATGTTCGTTATCTCTAACAACGGTCCCTACGACGCAAACGGCGATGTCCCGACATCGGGCCGTATCGTGTCGCTTCTATACCAACCTCAAGCCATGCGCTGGCGGGGAGTCACGGTTCTGACCAACACGCCTCCGCGGAGCGCGCAGAGCTCGCCAGGTGGCATGCAGGGCATCGCAATCATGGAGCCGATCATCGCGAAAGCTGGGCGTAAACTCGGGCTCGACCAGGTGGCCATCCGACGAATTAATTGTCCGGAGGGCAAGGCGCCATTCGGAGCGGCGGTGCAGGGGCAGAGGCAACACGCCACGAGTGCCTTCCTCAAGGAAGCGCTCGACCAAGGGGCGGAACAGTTTAGATGGAGCGAAAGGGTCTCACGCACCCCGAAGCGGATCGGTACCAAGGTGCGCGGCGTCGGCGTCTCGCTCAGTTGTTTTGTCGGTGGCACAATCGGCTTCGATGGGATTCTGATCATCAAGCCCGATGGCCGAATAACCTTCCAATCTGGAATCGGCAACCTGGGAACGGAATCGGTGATCGACGTTCACCGTGCAGGCGCCGAAGTTTTGGGAGTTCCGTGGGAGAAGTGCGACGTTACCTGGGGCGACTCGTCGAAAAACCTTCCGTTCACCTGCGTTTCCGGCGGCAGCCAGACGACCCACGCAATGACACGCGCGGCATACGCGACCGCGATGGACGCGAAGACGAAGCTTCAGGAAATCGCGGCGAAGAAACTCGGCGGCAAGCCAGAGGCTTACGATGTGGCCAACGAGCGCGTATTCCGTAAGGGTGGAGGCGCCGGCATGAGTCTGGCGGAGGCCGCGAAGTATGCCATTCAATTGGGTGGCATCTACGATGGCCATGAAACGTCCCCCGACCTCCACAAGCTCACTAAGGCATCCGTAGCGACGCTTGCTGGACAAGGTCTAGTGGCAGCCGCCAAGGACAATTACACTCGTGACGGCACTACATTTTCCTACGTTGCCAGCTTTGCCGAGGTCGAGGTCGACGTCGAAACGGGCAAGTACTACATCGTGGATTTCCTCGCCTACGCCGACGTGGGCTCGGTAATTCATCCCCGTGCGCTTGGAGGCCAGGTGCTCGGCCGCTCTATTCTGGGAATGGGGCATGCGCTCGGGCAGAAGTGGGTGTACGACCCTCACTACGGCGCCATGCTATCGACGCGCTTTTACCAGAACAAGCCGCCAACAATTTTGGACGTGCCCGTCGACATGCAATGGGCGGCGCTCGATATTCCGGATCCGGAAACGCCGGTCGGCGCCCGCGGCGTGGGCGAACCGCCCGTTGGAGGCGGCTGCGCCTCCATCTTGAACGCGCTTTCGGACGCCCTTGGTGACGAGATTTTTCAGCGCGCGCCGGTGAACGCTGACACCATACTCACTTCCCTCGAAGCAGGACATCCCATGCAACATCCCTTAATGGCGCACATTTAGCTGCGATGCGAAAGGAGGAGCCATGGCTGTAATCCGAGACGTCATGCCGGCTTTCGAACTGGCTCAGCCGAACTCAATCGCTGATGCGCAAAAGCTGCTTGAGCAGCAGGGCGAGAACGGCTGGGTGCTAGCCGGAGGCATGGACAGCTTCGACTGGCTCAAGGACCGCATCAAGAAACCCAAGGTGGTAGTCGATTTGAGCGGAATCTCGGAACTCAAGGGAGTTCGGGCCACTCCCGACGGCATCGAGATCGGAGCGATGACCACGCTGACGGAAGTAGTCGAGCATCCCGTTATCCGAGAGAAGTACAAGTTGTTGGCGGAGAGCGCGGAATTGGTGGCCTCACCCCAAATCCGGAACCAGGGCACGCTTGGCGGCAACGTATCCCAGGACGCGCGCTGCTGGTATTACCGCGCGGGCTGGCCGTGCTACCGCGCCGGCGGCAACATCTGCTATGCGGACACACCTGAGGGGCGCAACCGCGAGCACGCGATTCTCCATGCGGACCGCTGCGTGGCGGTGAATCCTTCTGACTCTGCTCCCGCACTGATCGCGCTCGACGCCAAATTCGTAATTCGCACTTCCAAAGGTGAGCGTGTCGTGGACGCCGAGGACTACTTTATCGGCCCTGATATCGACATCACGCGCCTGCACATCCTGCGCCCCGGGGACCTGCTGACGTCCATTCGTATCCCTTCGACCTGGGCCGGAGCGCAGTTCTATTTTGAGAAAGTGCGAGACCGGAATGTGTGGGACTTTCCGCTGCTGAACGTCGCCTCCGCGATGGTGGTGTCAAGTGGCAGCATTGAGCGAATCCGCATAGCGGTGAACGGCGCCGCCGCTCGTCCGCTACGCCTGAAGGTTGTCGAAGATGCGGTCCGGGGCAAACCACCGAATGCAACAACCGGAGAGATGGCGGGAAAACTGGCGGTGCAGGGAACTGTCCCCTTGCAGTTCAACGCCTACAAGATCCCGCTGATGAGAAACCTGGTGAAGCGCGCCATCGGAGGCGTGGAGGAGGCAACATGGACCCCCTACAATGGGCAATAGATCCGTGGGGAAAAACTGTTCCCATCCACATTGCATGGTTCTTGATATGGGTGGCGGTGATCGCTGGATTGCTCTTCATTATCGTCCATGCGATCTACCTGCGGTATTTTGCGAAGCCTAAGCAGTTCGAGTCTGATGCTGCTCCCGTAGTGCTCGCCCAGATCCCCAAACACGTCCCCCGGCACTCGCTGACTGCCCGTGCATTTCACTGGATCATGGCGGCCTCCATGTTCACGCTGCTGTTTACCGCTTTCCTGCCCAGAGTAGGTGTTCAGTTTGACTGGGTTACATACCATTGGATCGCTGGAGCTGTGCTGACCCTGTCCATTGTGTTTCACGTCTTCCATGCTTCGTTCTTTATGGACTTCTGGTCGATATGGCCTGACCGGATTGACCTGCGGGACGCGAGGAGAAGGACGTTGCGGTTCATGGGGAAGCCCGCACCACCGCCGGAGAAGTTTGCAAAGTATCCGCTGGAAAACAAGCTCTACCATGCCGCCATCATCGCCGCAGGTCTGTCGGCAATCGTGACCGGCGTTTTCATGATGTTTCGCGTCCGTACGATCTTCTTTCCCCGAAATCCATATCTGTTCAGCGACATGACTTGGGGGATGATGTACGTCCTGCATGGGCTGGCAGGCGTTGGATTGATCGCGTTAATCATGATGCACGTCTACTTCGGGCTCCGGCCGGAGAAGCGCGCGATTACGAAATCGATGATCTTCGGCTGGATGGACCGAGATTTTTATCTGAAAGAGCACGATCCTGCACGATGGCCGGTCGAAACGTCTGCGCCACCTGCGAGGTCCCAGGGAACGCGAACTGAGGGGCTAACCGATGCTGGCTGAGATTTGGAGTCGCTGTGAGGCTATGGAAGAGTGTTACGAGTTCATGCTGGCCTATGCGGCCCAAGGGCTGCCTAGTGACCAAGGTAGCGAATCAGGTGGAAAGGTCCGAGAGTTCCTGCATCGCGCCGTGAAAGCTCTGGAGGGGCTCTCCGAGACGTGTGCGCTGGCAGTCAAAGAAGAGGGTCTTGAGCCAGCCGATAAATACTTGGCGTTCCTTGCGGTCCTTGATCGCGACGCTCGCGATTCTCTTGCCGCCATCGAACTGGTTCTGGCACAACCCGTCATCAGCTCTCAATTGGTCGACAACCTGAACGCATCGATCCATCTTCGCGCACTGCTCACCGACCTGTTTCTCGTAAGCGAGATTCTCGGGAAAATTTCGGGCCCAGTAGCTGATCATGCGCGGACGAGTAAGTCATGAAGACAGTCGTGTTTCGGCCGAATACCCGGTCTGCTCTATGGTGTCACCGGGACCGGGACCGGAACCAGCATTCGGCCTTTTTCGCATGAGTTCAGTTGTAGGCCATTTCACATTTCATGCAGGCAGGTTGCCAGGAGGCGTAGAGATGAATACGACTCGACGGGACTTTCTTAAAGTCGGTGCGGGCGCCGCGGCCGCTACATCCGCCGTCTCGGCAAGCTCGAACGAGGGCTTCGCCTCTATAGCATCAGGGAGATCAGCGGGAGCGCCGGCGGAGGGCGCGGGCAACATGATCTATCGGAGGTTTGGACGCACGGATGTGCACATTTCCGCCATCGGGGTGGGTGGTCATCATCTCGGCGACGTGGCGACCTTGGACGAGGCGGTGCAACTCGTCCATGAGGCAGTGGACGCCGGCATTACTTTTTTCGACAACGCTTGGGAGTATTACAACGGCAAGACTGAGACCATCTTGGGCAGAGCGCTCCGGGACGGGCGCCGCGAAAAGGTCTTCCTGATGACCAAAGTCTGCACCCATGGCCGAAGCGGCAAATTAGCCATGCAGATGCTCGAGGACTCGCTGCGGCGATATCAAACGGATCATCTGGACCTGTGGCAGATCCACGGCATCGTTTACGACAACGACCCGGAGTTGGCCTACGCCAAAGGCGGCGTACTGGAAGCATTTGATCGAGCCAAGAAAGAAGGGAAGGTCAGATTCGTCGGCTTCACCGGCCACAAGGATCCTGCATTTCATCTGAAGATGCTCGAACTCGGTTATCCATTCGACTCAGTGCAAATGCCGCTTAACCCCTTCGACGCCAACTTCCACAGCTTTGAGAAGCAGGTCTTGCCCGAGGTCAATCGGCGAGGCATGGCGGCGCTGGGCATGAAGAGCATGGGCGGTACCGCGTGGGGGATAAAAGCCGGGGTTGTTCAGGCTGGGGAAATGTTGCGTTACGCGATGAGCCTCCCCGTCACGACCACTATTTGTGGCATGGACTCGCTGGACGTGCTGCACCAGAACTTGCGCGTCGTGCGCGGCTTTCAGCCGATGACTGAGAGCGAGATGGAGGCCTTGCGCGCTCGTTGCGCTCCGACAGCGGCCGACGGCCGCTTCGAGCCATATAAAGTATCGCTGCGGTATGACAATCCGATGACCCGGATGCCGCACGGATTTCCCTTCGATCACACTCAACGAGAGGTCACGGAGATGTTGGAAAAGGCGGACGGCCCCTGGCTGGTGCCAGAGACAACACCATAGACGTCGAGGAGATGAACCATGGCAGATCAACATCGACCAAATGAGCGATTCCAACTAGCTCCCCAAATCGAGCGGCGGTCTTTCATTCAAGCAGGCTTGGCCTCCGCTGGGACAATACTTGCGAGTTCCGTTTTGCCGAGCCAGATCGTATCGGCAGTAGTTCCACCGCAGGTGACAAACAGCGGCGCTGACCAGATTCCTCGCAGGCCGCTCGGAAAAACTGGCGAACAAGTCTCGATCATCGGTCTTGGCGGATATCACCTCGGGACAGTGCAATCGAGCGATGCGGCCGTACGCCTGCTTCAGGAGGCGGTGGATTCGGGAGTCACTTTCTTCGACAACGCATGGGAGTACAACGACCATCGCAGTGAAGAGTGGATGGGACTGGGTTTAAAGGGAAGGCGCGATAAAGTCTTCTTGATGACCAAGGTTTGCACTCATGGCCGGGATAAGAAGGTCGCCATGCAGCAATTGGAGGAGTCCCTGAAGCGGTTGGGCACCGACCATTTGGACTTATGGCAGATTCACGAGGTCATCTACGAGAACGACCCGGAACTGCATTTCGCAAAGGGTGGCGTGGTGGAAGCCCTGGATGAAGCGAAGAAGCAAGGCAAGGTACGTTTTGTTGGTTTCACGGGACATAAGAGTCCAGCGATACATCTTAAAATGCTGGCGTACGATTACCAGTTCGATACCGTCCAAATGCCGCTCAACTGTTTTGATGCAACCTATCGCAGCTTCGAGCAGCAGGTGCTTCCTGAACTTCAGCGGCGGGAGATTGCAGCGCTCGGCATGAAGAGCCTAGGGGGCGACGGCCAGCCGATCCAGTATGGCGTTGTGAGGGCGGAAGAAGCGCTCCGTTATGCCATGAGTCTCCCAGTCGCAACTACAATTTGCGGTATCGACTCGCTGGACGTGCTGCACCAGAACGTAGGAATTGCACGCGGCTTCAAACCGATGTCGCCGCAAGAGATGCAGGCGCTCCGTGAGCGATGCAGACCTTCATCGGGCGATGGCCATCTCGAGCTGTTCAAAACAACCAAGAGATACGACGGAGAAGTTGGGCGAGAGCAGCATGGTTATCCTTCTTTCGCTGATCTTCCTCTATGACAATCGGAAATGTCCCCCGATGTTCTGCCGCGCGAGAAGCTGGCGCTAGATAGCGAGCAGCTATGTCGGTAACAAGGCGGTTCGCCCCGCGAACTGACCTTCCCAACCCTGTTTGATCCATTGGTCTACGACGATCAATTCATTCGCCCCACCAGATTAACGGACAATATCTTAGCGATCAGGGGTGAAACGGCATCCCGGGATGTCCCGCACTGGCGGGTTCTGGAGTGCGCAGATCTAAATTGACAACAATCGCAAGCTGTGGGCCGGCACAATGCTGGTTCAACCGGACGCCAAGACCGGGCCGCATCACCATGGGGAGCTGGAGACTGTTCAGTTGCCCTACGAGACTAGGCAGGTGGGCACGTACCAATGTCTCTACTTGCGACCACATGTCCGTATCACATTCAATCTGAGTGTGACCTCTGCTCAAAAGACGGCCGCGCCAGGAAAACCCGTGACATTCTGCAGGATCCCCTTTGTATTGCCAGAGAAAATTACCAAGGATCGTCGTGTGCGTAGGATCGGCAGGCAGGATTCTCTGGCGACCGCGAATGAGGCCATGTGTCTGGTAGTAGTTCACCGCCTGGACGACATTGGGCGGAATCAGCCAATCATTCTGAAAGGGCTTTGCAACGCTATCAATCTGTATCGTTAGTGCGACCGGGATGTTTGCGCGTTCTAATTTCCGGGACAGCTCTACTACAGCCGAAGCACCCCAACTGTGTCCGAACAGCACTATACAGGCTCGGGGCTTGTGGTCAGCTGAGGGTGCACGATCGCCGGTGGCGCCCAGGCGCTTGAGTATCGCCTTGTAGGCTTCGCCGACTTTGCGGTTTTCGAAAATGTCGAAGTAAACCTCGTTGAGATACTCCTGGCGTAGACCCCGAATCAGCTGAACTTCGGGATGGTGCGGCTCATCATGAGCTACGAAGCCTCCGAGAAAGCCGATAACGATGACCTCGGTGCCGGCTTGGTTCGATGGCTGAGCAGTCGATGATCCCGGGGGCTGGTCGGAGCCGCCACTTGCTGCATTCCCTGGCAGAGCAACCAGCAACGCGCACATCAGAACGATTGCGGCTCGCCTACTTAGGGCAAACATAAAACTGCACCTCCGAAGAAACAGTCGAAATCAAGCCTAATAGAGGCAATTCCTGGTACACCTTTTCTGGGGCGATGACGTCCCATGAGTTTTTGGTGGCACATTGGAAGGTCGCCTGCGCATCTCTCCCAGCACCGAGTGCTTCGCTGTTGGTTGTTGTAATGGCGCAATGCGAATGCTCCGCCAGTAGCCCCAGGACGGTGCCGGAAAGTTACTGAGCTTTCGCCATGCATCGGCAGTTGCAGGCGTTCGCAAATATCGGGAGGGTATAGGCAATCGACGGTGAACCTCACTCCGATCTCCTTGAAGTAGATCAGCACTTGTTCACCGACACCATCGATATGGCTCACCTCCGATGAGTCCACGACGAACCCAGAAGGAGCTTCGGATTTGGCTATCAATAGTCGCGCATGTTCCGCGAAATCGCCCACGAAACGACCTTCCACCCGAACATTCATGCGAACCGGCATTTCCCAGACTTCCATGCGGAACATGTCTCATCTCCAGCCCTGCCCGGGACTCCCAGCACCGGCAATACTGCTGGTGCAGGTGGCAGGCCAAAGCAGATTCGTCGCAAGTCATTGAAATTCTGGGTGAGAGGAGAAGCGACTTGCCCTGATGTGGGCACTGCCCTGCCCAGGTACCGAAGCCAGGGCGGCAACAGGTGCATGAAACGAAGTGATCAGAAGAAGTATGCTCAGTTGTGATGTTCCAGGCCCAGATGCGTGATCATCTTTTCGCCAATCAGATGACGCAGCGTGTTCACTGCTGCACAACCTGCTGTACTCGATATGTCAGCGCGTGCCCGGGCTGCAGGCATTCAGATGGTTTGGAGAGGATTATGCGGGGCGCTGATCGTTAGATTTTCATCGACACTTGCCTCAAGCTTGTCCTTCCCCCCGACCAGGGAGTCGCGAATGACGTCAGGATCAGGGTCAATCCCCCGTTTTGGTACAGAGATCCGACCGTTCGCTGGCGCGAGTGCGCCGCCATAGAGTTGTGCCTCAAGGTCGAAGTAGCGCCACTCGACCATGGCATCCGCAGTCCCGCGTGCGACGACGCTAGGAATCACCGGTATTAGCCCGGGGCCATCATGAAAGCAATGGGGCATTAGGGTGACGTTGCGGACGCTGGCAATCGGAGCGACCTTTGATTCCACCCATTTTGGCGACGCTTGGCTGGACGAAGTCCACGGCTTCGGTTGCCAACAGTCGTTCGAACGCTGCGATGGGTGCGCCGCAGGTTCGCGTAGCTGCGCCAATCCGTCGTAGTTTTCCGGTGGCCAGAGCGGCTCCTCCAGCCATTTCAATCGTACTTCCAAGCGCTCTTCTGCTTTAGCTCGAACTTCGAGCAGAGTCCAGGGACAGTTCACATCGAGTGTCAGTTCGACGTCGGGCGGCCTCGTCACGTCGGCGCAAGGTGCCGGTAACTTGATTTCGTGGAGCTTCAGGACACGAATCGGGACTCAAGTGCTCGGCGAACGTTGGCGCGAACGAGAGACGGTCGGAAAAACGAATCAAGCTTGCGTACCAGGTCAGATCAGCAGTGCTGCCGCGAAACCAGGCCGTCGACAACTTGGACCTTAGCACGCTGTCAGGTCGGCTCGTGATGTACTTGCGAATAGCGGGCTTGAATACTAGAAGGCTATCTCGCGCCGGAACTGGCGGGAAACGGGGTTTGATCAGCTCGCGAAGATGCTGCCGTAATGCCCAGACGACGCATTTTGTTCTGTAAGGTAGTGCGTTTTAGCCCCAGCCGCTCGGCAGCCCCACCCTTTCCCGAAATCCGGCCAGAGGCAGCTTTCAATGCGGCGATAATCGCATCGCGCTCTGCTTGTGCGAAGCTCGAGGTCGGAGCGCCAGCGACAGCCGCAACAGCCACTCGCGTAGAGCTCCTTAGCTCGCCAAGCGGAACCTGAAGTTCTTCTCCGCGGGTGACAATGACCGCGCGCTCAATGAAGTTCGCCAGCTCGCGCACATTTCCTGGCCACGCGTTGCTGGTCAAAGCCTCCATTGCTCGCCGCGGAATCGTCTTGATTTCCTTCCGCATGCGTCGCGCCAGCTTGGAGACGAAATAGTTGACGAGCAGAGGAATGTCTTCCCGCCGCTCGCGGAGGGGCGGGATGTTTACGGGGAAAACATTCAGGCGATAGAACAGGTCTTCCCTGAAATGTCCGTCGCGAATCATCGTAGGGAGATCGCGGTGCGTAGCGGCAATCATTCGCACATCGACACCGATCGTCTTTGCGCTGCCCAGGCGTTCGAACTCCTGTTCCTGCACGGCGCGGAGCAGTTTGGGTTGCAGTTCCAGGCTGATGTCACCAATCTCATCCAGAAACAGCGAGCCCTGATCAGCGAGTTCGAATCTGCCCTTTTTCTGTATTAGCGCTCCGGTGAAGGCTCCCTTCTCGTGGCCGAAGAGTTCGCTTTCCAGCAGTCCCGACGGAATGGCAGCGCAATTCATCCTCACGAACGTGCGGTTGCGCCTGGAACTCAGGTTGTGAATCGCGCGTGCGATCAATTCCTTGCCCGTTCCTGTCTCGCCATGCAGCAAGACCGTAGAATCGGTAGGCGCCACGATCGAAACCTGTTCGAGCACCCCTTGGAAGCTCGCGCTCTTCCCGATGATGTCCTCGAAGTTATATTCAGAGCTGATCTCCGATTCCAGATACAGACGCTCTTCATCGAGGCGGTCCCTCGCCGCCGCAACCCTTCCGTAAGCAACTGCGTTCTCGACGGCCAATGCGATCTGCGTGCTGAGCTGGGCCATGAGGTCCAGGTCCTCCTGGCTATAGCCGTTCGGCCGGTAACTTCCCAGCGTGATCACGCCCAAAGGACCGTTCGCAGTTACTAAAGGGACCACTGCCATCGACACGACCGATTCTGCTCGGAGGCTTTCAACCAGTGGCGCGGGCAGCTTCTGGATGTCCTCGGTTGACCATAGCTCAGGCACTCGGGGACGCAATCTGGCAAAATCCGAACCGCCGAGTGTCGGCTTCTCCTCCGGGCCTATAAATCCCTTGGAGCTGGGGAAATCTACGAAGACGCATTCCAGTTGGTTCGATTGCTTGTTGAGCAGCCAAAATCTGGTGGAGTCGTTGTGAAAATAGCTGCGGATGGATGCCGAGGCCGACTGGAACAGGTCGTTCACGTCCAGCTTGGAAACGATGTGATTGTTGATCTCCAGCAGGAGCTTTAGGCGATCGCGTTCTTTCGCGACCTGCCGCTGATAACTCTCTGCGTTGTCCCTTGCCACTGCGCACTCGAGCGCAACCGCGAGGTGCGATGCCATCGAATACAGCAGCTCGACATCTTCGGGCAGAAATTCCTGTCCCCGGTCCTTCGTCACCGCGAAAAATCCATATCGTTGCTGCGAGGTGGACACTGGAAACAAATAGGTGCTTCGTCCCACGCTTGCAGGTGCAAGGTGCGCCAGCTCAGGAAATTTGAGCAGTTCCTCCGAGAGATCAGGCAGGAAAACAGGTTTCTGTTCGTCGAGAACTCGCGCCGGTGCGCTAATGCGTGAAATTTTCGTGCCGGTGTTCACTAATGGCGCGTCTAGTGCTTGATCGAACTCAAATAGATGCAGGGTTTCGCCGTCACTATCCAGGAGATAGAGGTGCGCTCCATGGATGGTACAAGTGCTCGACAGAAGACCGCGCAGGCTTTGCACCATAGCCTTCACGGTAGGCTGGTCGGCCAGGGTGCTGGACACGTCCAGCAAAGTTCGATAGCGATCTTCGGCGTTCACCATAATACGGGCGCTCAGACTGTAACCCACAACCCGGGCGGACGGGCGATCGGCACCTTGGGCATACTCGTCGGTTCTGGCGCTTGAGGGTGCGTCCGCGTCTTTTCCCAAATCCGGAATACCGAGATAACTTAGCACTGTATTGTCCTCATGTCAGTGAAACAAAATAATCCGGCGCACACCCTTGGAAAGCCAATCACAGCGTTGGCAAGTGAATCCCAACGCGCTCTGCAGCGACTTGGTCTACTTCCGGGGATTGAGCAACAGGAAGCCCCTGCTCACGCCATGCCTTGAGTCCACCTTGCAGCACCCATACATTGTCTATGCCTACTCGCTTCAATCCCTCGGCCGCTCGCGCTGCCACCGTGTCAGAACCCGAAGAAGAATAGAGAACGATGTCAACGCCGTGCGGGACCGTGATATGCGGAGACTTCCGCAAGCGAGACGGCTCCACTCTAAGGGCACCTGGAATAGCCTCCGGATTTGGGCTGTTGCCTTCGGCTTCGAAGTCCAGCAGGTCGAGAACTGCGATTCTGCCATTGGACTTCAGTTTGCGGGCGAGCAACTGCGGGCTGACGCGGCGCAGCCGGAGCCGACGAATAATTCGCACCAGAGCCAGTCCCCGCCAGCCGGCAAAAAGGCAGAGCGGAACTCCAATCCCGATACCGAGGGCCTTCCCAAAATGTTCGACCAACCGA
Source organism: uncultured Acidobacteriaceae bacterium (assembly GCA_963833305.1). Taxonomy (GTDB): domain Bacteria; phylum Acidobacteriota; class Terriglobia; order Terriglobales; family Acidobacteriaceae; genus Bog-257. The sequence goes on from CAWHXN010000009.1 coordinate 16,902, forward strand.
ATTGCAACATCCACTTGCCTATAGAAGACATAGCCCAGTCCAACGTAGAAGCCAGACCAGAGAAGCCCGCCTAACATATCAAGGGGAAAGAAAGAGGCGAACGACGCTCCTTCCGCAGCGGCAAGTGGCGGCATGACCAGATTCAGACCGGGAAAGAATTTGGCAATACACAAGACAGCGAGACCATAGCGTCGGAACTGTTCCCGTGCATTCTGGGAGCATGCTCGCGGGTCAGCACTGAACCGGCAGACTAGCCGCAGGGTCTGAGACCCCCAGCGACGGCCAAAACAGAACCATAGCCCATCCGCCACCAGGCAACCTGAAACGCCCATGAGAATAATGATGCTCGTTCGCATTTCGCCACGCGCAGAAAGAGCACCTGCAGCCATTAGAAAAATGACTGACGGGATAGGCAAACAGAGTTGCTCGGCGAAAACCGCAAGGAGTACTCCGGGATAGGTCAGTTCTAAGTAAGAGGTCACAAGTGCCTCGCTGTATCAAGCAACGGCCTTAACGAATAAACAGATCGAAACCGCTGGTGGCTGCGAGTGCCCCGGCGACCAGCAGAAAGAGAGGCCTCGCTATCGGCAAACCTACTTGGTGCGCGAACAATGCATAAAACTGCGTAGCCATGTTTCGTAACGAACTGGAGGATAGAGCTCATGCATTTCTCCAAGACTGGCCCTAGCTCTGCCACCCTCCTCCGAGGTTTCGGTAAAGATCCACCAGCGCAACCAGTTCATTCAGCCGCGCCTGAGCCAGCCCAAGCTCCGCATTGAAGTAGTTAGTTTCGTTCGTCAGAACCTCAAGGTAGCTGGCGCGACCGCCCGCATAGCGCGCCTCAGAGAGCCGCGCTGCGTCTTGGGCCGCATCCGTTAACAGCTGTTGGTACTCGCGGAATTCGCGGTCTTTGTGATATGCGACCAGCGAGTCCGAAACGCCGCGAAAAGCCTCTTGAATGGTCTGCCGGTAAACCAGCAGCATTTCCTGCTTTTGTGCTTCGCTATACCTCACGCCGGACTTGATCCTTCCGCCGGAAAAAATGGGTTGCATCAGAGTGCCTCCGAAGGCCCACAAGCCGGCCGGACCGGTAAACAGGCTGGTCAGGGCGGAGCTGGCGTATCCGGCGTTCCCGGTCAACGAGATGTTCGGGTAATACGCGGCTTTGGCGACGCCGATCTGGGCGTTGGCAGCGATGAGCTGCTGCTCAGTCTGGCGGATGTCAGGCCGCCTCTCCAGCAGGTCGGAAGGAAGTCCGGCCGGCACCCCGGGCGCATGCGGTTGTTCGGTCAGCGGCAGACCGCGCGTGATGGGTCCAGGGTTGTTTCCGAGCAACGTGCTGAGATAGTTCTCCTGCTGCTCGATGCGCCGCTCCAGGTCAGGTATATTCTCGGCGGCGGCGGCTACCAATTGCTCCGCCTGGCGCACGTCGATCATCGTCCCGGCGCCCCCGTCAGCCAACGTTTGCGTCAGTCTAAGGGACTCTTTACGATCAGCGAGCGTTCGTTTCGAGATCTCCAGTTGCAGGTCGAGCGCTCGAAGCTCGAAGTACGATGCCGCGACGTTACTCACCAGAGTAGATACGACATACTCCCGCGCCCAGCGTGCGGCAAGCAGGTTGGCGCGCGCCGCTTCCGTAGCGCGGCGGTACTTGCCCCAGAAATCCAGTTGCCAATTGAAACTCGCCGCCGCCACGTTGAAGCTGGTATCCGTGTTGGGAGTAAGTGTGTTTCGCGGGATATCTGCGTTGATGGCCGCAGCTCCGGCCGATAACGTGGGCAATTGGTCGGCACGCGTGATCCCCAATTGCGCCTGGGCCTTCAGTATCCGCGCTGCCGCGATGTTCACATCGTAGTTGTTCTTCAGCGCGGTGCGGATGAGTTCCTGCAGCTGTTGGTCCTGGAAAACCTCCCACCACTTCTCCTCGCCGAGCGACTGGCGGCGGTGGCAGACTGCTTGGTATGTTCTTCGCTGGATTGGCTGGTAGCCTGTGGTGTCTCCTGCGAAGGCGCTGCGCCACGATACCCGCCGGGAACATCCACCGTTGGCCGTTTGTAATTCGGACCAACGGTACAGCCACGGTGAACAGAGTCGCGATCAAAACTGTGCTAAGTGCCTTCATTTAGTCTCCCTCCACGGGCAGCCGGCTGCGCTATTGCGGGAAGTGGTTCTGTCTCATGCTTGCCTAAACCAGTCACGCGTTCCACAAGCACGTACAGCGCGGGGATGATAAAGATGGCGATGCCGGTAGCGGCCAGCATTCCGCCGATTACAGCAGTGCCCATGATTTGCCGTCCGACGGAACCTGCGCCGGTCGCGATGAACAAGGGCACGCAGCCGAGAACGAATGCGAACGATGTCATCAGAATGGGCCGCAATCTCAGTCGCGCGCCTTCCAACGCGGCGTCCACCACCGACTTGCCATAAACTTCGTGTTGCTCCTTGGCAAACTCCACAATCAGGATTGCGTTCTTGGCCGCCAACCCAATCAGCATCACGAGTCCGATCTGCGAGTAAACGTCGTTGTCGATCTGCACCATGAAGGCTGGGAAGATCATCCCGAGCACGGTGCGGCGCAGCCACAGCAGTCCGAAGGCGCCGGCCACCGCGACGGGGTGCTCAGCAGGACGCTGAACGGCAGCGACCAGCTTTCATACAGCGCCGCAAGAATGAGGAAGACGAACAGCAGCGAAACCCCGAAGATGACTCCACGATGGGATACCCTCGCGTGCTTTTTGCTCTTGCCGGGACATGCCCATGTAGTCGAAGCCCATCTCCGGCGGCATCGTCTGGTGGAACACATCTTCCAGAGCGGCGGTGGCCTGATCGGAGCTGTAGCCCGGCGCAGCGCTGCCGATGATCTGCGCCGCTGAATACTCATTGAAGCGCATCTTGAATTCCGGCCCGTAGCGCGACTCGAACCTGGTCAGCGCTGACAGGGGCACCATCTCGCCCTTGTTGTTGCGCACATAGAACTGTCCTGCGTTGTCCAGGTTGGAGCGGTACGGCGCTTCTGCTTCCACGCGCACTTGCCAGGCGCGGCCGAAGTCGTTGAAGTAGTTAACGAATAGACCGCCCATGTAGGCCTGAAGCGTGTCATAGACATCACTGAGCTTCACGCCCTGCTTCAGCACCTTCTCCTTATCCACATACACAAATTTCTGCGGCGTGCTTGGGATGTAGGTCGTGGTGACCATACCAATTTCAGGCCGTTTCTGGGCGGCTTCGAGGAACTTGTTCAGGTTGTTCACCAGGAATTCGGGATCCTTGCCCGCGCGGTCTTCCAGCACGAACTGGAATCCACCTGAGGTGCCGACTCCCGCGATCGCCGGTGGAGAGAAGGCGAAGACAGTGCCTTGGGGCAGGGTGAGAAGCTTCAGGTTCAACTTCGCCTTGATCACCTGGAACTGCTCCTCCATCTGACTTGCGGTCTTCCCATGGCTGGAGCGTCACCCAGAAGAACGCGTTGTAGCTGGTGCGGGTGAGGCTGAGGAGACTGAATCCCATAACCGTGCTGGTGTACTTGACTCCCAGGCGTGGACTTCAGGACAGCTTCCACCTCGCGGGCTGCCTCCGACGTGGCCTGAAGCGAAGACGCTTCGGGCAGCTGCATCTGGATGTACATGTATCCCTGGTCCTCGTCGGGCAGGAAGCTGGAGGGCAGCACTTTCCCGCAGAAGACGGCGATCACCGCAAACGCCGCTACTGCTAACAGGGCAATTGCGCCCTTCCGAATCAACCCGTGGCAGGCCCGCACATACAGATTGGTGCCACTATCAAACCTGCGGTTGAACCAGGCGAAGAACTTCGCAAGCGGACCATGGGTCGTCTTTCTTGGGCCGGAGAAACAACGCGCCAAGCGCCGGGCTTAAGGTGAGGGCGTTGAAGGCTGAAATGATGACGGAGATCGCGATCGTCAAGGCAAATTGCTGATAGAGCCGCCCAGTAATACCCGGGATGAAAACCGTGGGTACGAACACCGCCGACAGTACCAGGGCGATACCAATCACCGGCCCACTCAGCTCCTGCATTGCCTTGCGAGCCGCTTCCTTCGGGGTCAGACCTTCTTCGATGTGGTGCTGTATGCCTTCGACCACGACAATGGCATCGTCCACGACGAGGCCGATTGCCAGCACCAATCCAAACAACGAAAGGGTATTGACCGAGAAACCGAATAACGGAAACACGGCGAAGGTAGCGATTAGCGAGACAGGCACCGCGAACATGGGAATGATCGTCGCCCGCCAGTCTTGCAGGAAGATGTAGACGACGATGATTACCAGGACGAAAGCTTCCAGGAGAGTTTGCACGATCTCGTGCATGCCTGCCCTAACCGCGTCGGTTGTGTCCAACGTGACGGCGTAGTCCACGTCCGCCGGGAAGCTCTCCTTCATTTTGGCCATGAGCTTCCGAACGCGCTTTCGCAGCTTCCACCGCGTTGGAACCGGGCAACTGATAGATGCCAATGATCGCGGACGGCTGGCCGTTGAGTCGCGTGATCCAGCTATAGTCCTGAGAGCCCAGTTCGACGCGGGCCACGTCCTTCACCCGCACCACGCCGCCATCAGCGTTTTCACGCACGACGATGTCGCCGAACTCTTCCGGCGTCCGAAGCCGGCCTTGCGCTCGTACCGCATACGTAAACTTTTGGCCGTCGGCGGCTGGTTCGCCGCCCACCTGGCCGGCCGGATTCACCGTGTTCTGCGATTGCACAGCATTGGCAACCTCGTTCACCGTAATGCCCAACTTCGCCAGCTGATCGGGTTTCACCCAGATGCGCATCGCGTATTCGCCGATGCCGTAGATCTGGACCTGTCCTACTCCGTAAGAGCGCGCAATCGGATCCTTGATGTTGATATAGCCGTAGTTCGACAGGAACTTCGCATCGTGAGTGCCCTTTGGCGAATACAACGCAATCAGCATCATCGGGGAAGTCAGGGACTTTTTCACGTCGATGCCGATCTCGTTCACTTCCGGCGGAAGCTGGCCAATCGCCAGTTGCTGGCGTGACTGGGTGAGGATGAGATCCATGTTGGGGTCGGTCTTGAGGTCGAAATCGACCAGCAGCGTTGAACTCGAGTTGTTGGTCGAGTTCAGCGAGTACATGTAATCCATGTTGTCCACGCCATTGATCTGCTGCTCGATCGGCGTGGCTACGGCCTTCTCCATGGTCTCGGCATCAGCACCCGGGTAAAGTGCCTGCACGCGTATCTCGGGCGGAGCAATGTCCGGGAACTGCGCGACCGGCAGGCTGACGATGGTGATCGCGCCGATGATCACCATGAGGATCGAGATAACGATGGCGACAATGGGACGCCGTATGAAAAATTCAGACATGGCTACCGTGCCTCCGCCTGAACATTCACGGCTTTGGGAACCACTGGAGTTCCGTCCTTCACCTTGCTTATGCCTTCAACCATCAACCTGGTCGCCCGGCGTTCAGGCCATCGTCGATGACCCACATCGTCCCTACTTTTTCTCCGGCCTTAACCGGGCGGATAATGGCCTTGTTGTCGGGGCCGAGAAGCGCGACCTCGTAGCCGCCCTGGATTTCTTTCACCGCGCTCTGCGGTACCAGCAGCGCATTTTTCTTCATGCTGGTCTGTATCCGCACGCGCCCGTACTGGCCGGGGCGCAGGATGTTGCCGGGGTTCGGGAATGCGGCAATCAGGCGAATGGTGCCGGTGTTTATGTCCACCTGGCGATCGGTCAGCAGGATTTTGCCTTTGTGCGGATAGACTGTGCCGTCGGCCAGGATCAGCTCCGGCGAGCTGTCGAACAGATCCATCTGCTGTCCGTTGGAGCTGAGTGTGCTTGGCCCGCAGATACTCCTGTTCGCTGACGGGGAAGTACACCTTGATGGGATCGACCTGCGAAACCGAAGTCAGGTGGGAGTTGGGTCCGACCAAGTTGCCCATCTGGACTTCCGCAATGCCGGCGACACCGTCCACCAGCGAAGTAACCTTCGTCCAGCCGAGATCGAGTTCGGCGCGTTCGACCGCCGCCTTGCCGATGCGACTGCAGCCTCGGCCGCGAGCTTGGCCTGGATTTCGGTATCCAGTTGTGCCTTGGGAATAGCTTTCTGCTCTGCCAGTGGGGTATCACGCTCTACGTCCAGAGCGCTCTTTGCCCAGCTCGGCTTCTGCCTGGGCAAGTTCTCCCTTGGCGCGGTCGAGAGTCGCCTGGAACGGCCGTGGGTCAATCTCGAACAGCACTTGACCCTTACTGAACTACCGAACCTTCCTTATAGTCCTGGCTGATGATGTAGCCCGAAACCTGGGGACGTATCTCAGCATTGACGTATCCGTCCAGGGTTGCCACCCACTCGTTGTGGACAGGCACGTCGCGCTGGATTGGTTGCGCCACCTGCACTTCGGTGATGATCTGCGGAATTGCAGTGTGGCTCATCTTGCATCCACTCATAGCCACGCTCACGATCGCAAACAAAACAACCAGGAGGGCGACGTTATCCGGCCTCCCAAAAAGAAGATTGCGGTTTTGAAATTTGCCGTGAAATAACATCGACATTCCTTCCCTCATCAATCCGTACCGTGCGTTGCTAGCACACCCCGAAAGCCTGGTTGGTTCATAATGGGTTTGTTGTGGAGGGCCAACTTCAGCCGTTTGCAGGTTGCCGCCGCATAGACTGCTCTGGCGACAAATCGCGCTCCCAGGCTGCTCAGCCAACTCAGCACCTGCTCGCCGATAGCATCGACATAGCTGACTTCGGTGAGATCGACGATCAGACCTTTGGGAACCGGTCCCCGTGAGAGCAGTGACTTCACCTCGTCAGCCCAATCGCCGACGAGCCTGCCTTCTATCTTCAGAACTGACCCATCCGCGAATCGATTAAGTTCTGCCCGAAACATTTACGTACCTCGCTCAACAACATTCTTGTTGTGCTTGCATATCTCAATACGCAAGCCGCATACCAAAGCTATGTTGCTGATGACAATTGGTTTGCCACAACGGCGCCACAGAGACCTCGCCTTATTGCGGGCATTGCCCATATGCGGGCAGCCGATGCGTCTAACCGAACCTGGAGCGCGGCAATGATCGACGAATTGGCCGGGAGGATAGCTGGATGTTTCGAGACGCGGGCGCAATCGCCGAGGGTTGCGCCGCCGAGGGGTGTGGCTGGATCGCGAGCGGAAGCGGCGTGATCGGGGCCTGAAATCGTGGACCCGCGCTCGTTTTCGTTCGGTTTAGTAGCTCGCAGAATAAGCCAGCAACACACTGATCATGTCGCCAACCGCCAGCACCAGGCCAACGCCACACAACGCGAGGACCGCGACAATGGTTCCTTCTTGGCTATCCGCGCCGATTAGCATGCTAACTGGGTATAGCAACATCAGCAGATTGATTGTGCCCAATACTGTCCAAAATCGCGCTTTCGACTGATTCCTAGTCATGACTCATCCTTCCTCTAGCGTTACTTAGCTACCAGGAGTTGCAACTGCTGCTGTCCATGCTCAGAGCGATGACCTTTAAAGGGGTATAGGGATTGTCGCTTTTGACGGCTGTGGTGACGACCATCTGGTTCATGTGAGCAGCGAGATTGACACCATCACTCTTCAGTTCCCAGGATGTTGCGGTATCTGCCTGATGCAAGCTGTATTCTTGCGCGCCAGAGCCCTGTCCGAGACATCCGCTCAGGGCATCGATCGTTGCTTCTGTCGCCGAGGAGCTTCGATCTGGATTAAACGGTTGCGGCGTGCGACTGACGTCTTGTGCCCGGCCCATTGCAGATAGGCTGACGACCATCGCGGCCGCAAGGATTAAGAACTGAAATGATTTCTTCATGATGTAGTCCTCCGTAGATTCTGGTAGTCCTATTTCGTTAATTCATTCATGCAATAACGGTGCGTTTCCGGGAGCTCCAATGCTCAGACGGCCCGAGTCGGCACTGCCCCGGGTTGTTGTCAGCGGGCAAGGTCACGGATTCCTGGTGTGATTCAGCAATGCGCTGCAGAACTGCATTCGTCGTGTCCTCAAATCGAGTCTTCGCCACGTGAAACTTCCGTGCTGCTTTTGCAGCCGCTTGGCATAGAGCGAAGCGATTTCCCAGCATTTGTCGCGCCTCAAACACCAACTCAGATCTCATCTCGATGTCTCCTTGGCTGGGAACCGCGCTCAGAGCTGGGCCCCGGCCAGTTCGCGTGGGTGGACGATGCAACGCCCCACGCTCACACAATTTGAGGAATTGCACATCAGAGGCCAGACTCAAGAGCCGGTAAAGCGTCTGGATTCCGCATGTGAGTGATCTTTGCGCCGTTCCATTCGCGCCCATATTTGGACTCCGCCCTTTGTGGGGCAGTTAAACCAGGGATCTGGCGCCGCAAGTCGCTGGGATCAGGGGACCTCTTCACTGGCAAGCGGTGTGCACACTGTTCAGCGGAACTCAGCAATCCTGCATTGGGCCTTGCAGACTGCTGATCTCCGTCAACGGCGGAGGTCTTGCGGTAGCCAAGTGCCGAATGGGGTGGACATCGATACTGGTTAGGGACGGCGGCCGATTGGCCCATGCTTTGCTCTAGTATTCGTTGCTCGGTTCAACTGGTCGAAGCGCGGTTAGGTGCCAGTGAGATGAGGTGCTTCGGAGGTGAGTTATGATGCGTGCTCTCTTTGACCTGATTTTTGGCTGTCGGCACCGGCGTTGTTCCTGGCCACTGACGGTGCGGAAGCCCAGAAAACGAACCTATGTGGCGTGTCTGAGTTGCGGGGCCGAATTCGACTATGACTTGCAGAGGATGCAGATTTGCCGTCCTGCAACTGTGAAACTCAGACCAAAAGCTCAGCAGGAATATGCGAGTCAGCGTATGCAAGCGCCTATTCTTCACCAAAGGTAGGTGGTTCAAGGTGTACGCATTAGCCGTCGGAGGAGAACGAGAGAGCGATCATTGCAATGCAAGTGCTGTGACGTCCTCCCGCGCGAATGGCATTCGCCAGGCCTCTTGGCTCCCATCTGTCGCGCACACAGCGCAGCATCACACCCTCCGACGGCTTGCTGAAGGATAGCGAGCAACCGTCCTCGCGTTCTGCCTGTCCCTTCAACAGCCCACATTTCAACATTGCCCGCGACATGGCGCGGCAGCGTAAGCTCTTTGGGTGCTGGCTTTCCGGCGAGCGACGAAATACTTGCTTGGTGGCTGGCGGCCACTTGTGCTTCTACAGCACTGGACAGGCTTTCGCCTTCCAAATTTCGGTTGCGTATTCCGAGATAGTTCGATCGCTGGAGAACTTTCCCGAGCTGGCAACGTTGAGAATCGCCTTGCGCGACCAGGCTTCGGGATCGGCATATAGGGCGCCGAGCCGCTCCTGGGCCTGAACGTACGAAGTCAGGTCCGCCAGATGCATATAGTGGTCGCCTGTGAGTAGCGTCTCCCGGAGTGGATCGAAAATACCGGGCTCGTACCGGTTGAAGTAGCCCGAGAAGATAAGGTCGAGCGCGGCACGGGTTTCCGGCTCGTTGTCGTGATGCCACTGAGGGTTATACGAACCGCGGCTGTTCTGTACCTGCTCGACCGTCAGGCCAAAGAGGAACATGTTGTCTTCGCCCGCCTCCTCGGCCATCTCGATGGTCGCGCCGTCGCGCGTTCCCACCGTCAATGCACCGTTCATCATGAACTTCATGTTGCTGGTGCCGCTCGCTTCATAGCCCGCGGTAGAGATCTGGTTGGAGACATCACTGGCGGGAATGAGCCGTTCGGCAAGCGACACGTTGTACTCGGGCAGGAAGACCACGTTCAGACGGCCGCGGACCTTTGGGTCGTTGTCGATCACGTTGCCCAGATTGTTAATGAACTTAATGATGACTTTCGCCAGGTGATAAGCCGGCGCGGCTTTTCCCGCGAACAGGAACGTGCGCGGCGCCATCTCCAAATTCGGGTTCTGTAGAATGCGGTTGTAGATCACCACGATTCGCAATGCATTCAGCAACTGCCGCTTGTATTCATGGATTCGCTTTATCTGGCAATCGAAGATTGTGTTCGGATCCACTATCTTCCCCGACGTTGACCTGAGCCACTTTGCAAAGTCGACCTTGGCATCGTGTTTTGCGCATAGGAAACTGCTGCGGAAGCTCTTGTCTTCCGCGCTGCTTTTCAGCCTGGCAAGCTCCGTGAGATCGGTCGTCCACTTAGAGCCGATGGCAGCCGTGATAAGGCGGCTCAGCGCAGGATTGGCCTCCAGCAGCCAGCGTCGCGGTGTCACGCCGTTGGTCTTGTTGTTGAACCGCTCGGGAAACATCTCGGCGAGATCTTTGACCACGGTTTTGCGCAGCAGCTCCGAATGGACCTTTGCGACTCCGTTCGTACTGTGCGAGCCGGCAATGGCCAGGTTCGCCATCCGTATCTGCCTTTGCGGCGTCTCCTCAACCAGGCTCACGCGCTCAACCCGGCCCTCATCGCCAGGGTATCGCGTCCGAACCTCTTCCAGCAGGCGACGGTTGATCTCGTAAACGATTTCAAGCTGGCGCGGAACCAACATCTCAAACCATTCGACTGGCCATTTCTCGAGAGCTTCGGGGAGCAAAGTGTGATTCGTATACGCCAGGGTATTCTTGGTCAGCTCCCAGGCTTCGTCCCATCCCAGGCGTGCATTGTCCAGCAGAATCCGCATCAGCTCGGCAACCGCGATTGAAGGATGCGTGTCATTCAGTTGAATGGCTACCTTCTCCGGCAACTGACTCCAGTCGTTACCATTTCGTTGGAACCTTCTTACAAGATCGGCCAGCGAGCAGGCTACAAGGAAGTACTCCTGCACGAAGCGCAGTGCCTTGCCGGCAGTGGTGGAATCGTTAGGATAGAGAACGCGGGTCAGAGATTCCGCTGCCAGAGTTCCGGCGAGTGCGCCGACGAAGTCACCCGCACCGAATTCCCGGAAGTCGAAATAGTCGGGAGCGGCAGCGGCCCAGAGGCGCAGCGTATTGATGGTCTTGCCGCCGTAGCCAACGACGGGCCGGTCGAAAGGGATTCCGATGAGGCTCGATGGCCGTCCGGGAATCGGCTCCAGGGTTTCGCCTTTCAACCCAAACGAACAGTTCAGTTTGACTTCTACCGATTCGACCGGACGAGCCACTTCCCACGGGTCTTCGTTACGCAGCCAGTTGTCGGGATTCTCCTGCTGCCATCCGTTAGCGAACGACTGCTTGAAGATCCCGTATTCATAGCGGAGGCCATAGCCCGTGGTAGGCAGCTGCAATGTTGCCATGGAGTCGAGGAAGCAAGCCGCAAGACGTCCCAGGCCGCCGTTGCCCAGTCCGGCATCCGGCTCCTGCTCTACGACGTCCAGCCAATCGATTCCTCTCTCTTGCACAGCCGACTGTACGAAAGGGTCGAGCAGCAGATTTGTGATGTTGTTGGCCAGCGAGCGTCCGATGAGAAACTCCATGGACAGGTAGTAAACGCGCTTGGGATTCTGGTTGACATAGGTCTGCTTTGTAAGCACCCATCGTTGCGCGAGAACGTCTCGGATGGAGCGGGCCAAGGCCTCGAACCGCTCTCTTGAGCGCGCTTGCCTGGGATCAATCACCCGGTCGAAGACTAGATGGCGCTCGAACAGGGCATCGTCGCCCCCCGTAAACGGGATGGGGCCGCAGCCATACTGATGGAGAAGTTGGGCGAAGCCCGAACTCGGTTCGCCAGACGAATCGTCGGAAGAGACTCGATGGGTAGCGGCCTCGACTGTCATATGCTTTTGGTAACCTCTTTCTTCACGCTTGGCTGGTTTGGTGTTTTGCCCACTGATCCGGGTGGTGCCACATGCGGTCAGTTGTACAGAGCGGAGCGGAACTGCCGCTGTAGTAATTGGCAGCAAGAGGCAACACCAGCGCCGCGAGAAATAGGAACGACATCTTTTTCGGTTGCATTGGTTCACCCTTGCCCAAATACGGTCACTCGTGGCATGCATCCCCCCGAGAATCAGCAGTTCTATCGCATCCTCCTCTAGCATGAGCAGTTCAGGTTCCATTAGCTTTCGCGGGTGACCATCTGGGAACGAAACGGGTGTACTCCTGCATCACCAGCCTAAGGACTGGCAATTTCACTGTTCCGCAATCGAGATGTTTGTAATTGAGGCCTCCTGGCTGCCCCTATCAGGGCATTTCGAACCGTCGTGGGTGCGGAAGAGTCAATGGCATAAGGCAGATCGGAGTGGCACGCCAGCTGCAAAGGCATTGTTGGGTTATTCCAGGGTTTAGAGCAACTCACACATTCACTGTCTAGCAGAAGGGAGCACTCCGAAGAAATGATCTTGCTTTATCGAATTGGCGCACCAGTTCTTCTGGTCTTGTTCACGCTGTCCTTGCAGTGCGTCGGGGGCGCTGGGCTCATAACTTGGTTGCGAAGAGTCATGGCGAGCGACATGGACAAACTTCGGATCTCTAACTCTGCTGCCCTAGTGATGCAAACCACAGTAGGTATCATCGTTCTGCAGGGACTTATCATTTTGCTTTGGGCAAGCTGCTACCGTTCGCTTTGCTTCTCGACATGGGAATCTGCCTTCTACTTCTCGGCGAGCAGTTATTCGACGGTCGGCTATGGCGATGTTGTTTTACCGGCGAAGTGGCGCCTCTTAGGCCCGCTCGAGAGCATGGTCGGCGTGCTTATGTGTGGAATATCAATCAGCCTTCTGTTCGCGCTGGTCACTCGCCTCGTAGACAGCGAGGTGCGATCTCGGCCACTCAGGCAATCTTAGCTCGAGCTGGCGTCGGATGCGATCAGTCGATCGAGCGAGGTTCATATAGGCTGAGTGATGTTTGTTCAGTCGTCGATTCGAATACGAGCACGCGCTGATTCGACGAATCGATCCTCCAAGGAAGTTGCCATGCCCTCTATCCCCGTCCTGATAGAGAGCGCCAAGAAGATGGGGTTTCCTGCCTGTCAAAAGGGTCGGATCGAACGGCAATAATATCCTTGACAAACATGTTAGTCAAAGATGCTGATGCCGACCGAACTCCTTTGTTTGCCAATACCCAATGTTGGCTAGCTTGGAGATGCTGTCGGTATTCGGCATCAGCCCACAGAAGGGTATTCCGTTGACATACGGTGCAGTTTCCAAATGGGCAGCAGTTAGAGCGTGAACCCATCATGCCAACTAGAACGCGTAAAGCTATACGGCTGACAGTTCGAATGGCAGCAGTACGTCGTGTCGCCTGGGGCAGTCAGGCAAGTTGAGAGACGATCAGATGGACATCCGTTACGCCACGAAAGCGGGCACTGGAGGGCGTCACATGCACCGGCCCTAGTCAAGACGCAAGTGCGTTGTGTCGTTTATCGTGACGTGCTGTTGCAATAGGCTGCACGTGATGAAATTCACGCCAGCATGCATCATCTGCTTCCACATCTCGTAGGCGAGGCCTTCGCGATTCAGAAATGCGAGAGCTTGTTCCCGAGTGACGGGGCTGCCTTGTTCACTGGCCAGTCTCATCACGAGGGAAAGTGTGATTTCCGCATTGACTTTGTCCCTATTCCTCTTTTCAGTCATTGGGTTACTCCCTCGTGTGAGGGCGTCACAAGCCGCCCATAACATGTTCCACTATTGCTGATACTGTGCTTTTGTGATGCCGAGCCGGCGCATCTTGTTCTGCAGAGTCGTACGCTTCAATCCGAGCAGTTCGGCGGCTCCTCCGTTTCCTGCTACCCGGCCGGAGGCAGATCGCATTGCTTCAATGATTACCTTTCGCTCGGCGTCCTGGAAGCTACCGGCCGGGACAGAAATGCTGGGGGAATAAGAGCCCTGGAGTGCGGCTATCGGAACCTCTAATTTGTCACCTCGCGAAAGTATCACTGCCCGCTCTAGCAGGTTCGCCAGCTCCCTCACATTGCCGTTCCAGGGGCAATTCACCAATGTCTGCATCATTCGCTCCGGGATCGACCTAATCTGTTTCCCCATTCTTCGTGACAGCTTGGCGACGAAATACTGCACCAGCAGCGGAATATCCTCCCTACGGTCGCGAAGAGGTGGGATCTCAATCGGGAAGACATTGAATCGGTAGAAAAGGTCCTCGCGGAACTCGTCCTCCCGAATCATCGCTGGAAGGTCGCGATGGGTCGCCGCGATGATCCGCACGTTGACCTGGATCGTCCTGGCGCTGCCTAGGCGTTCGAACTCCTGTTCCTGCACCGCGCGCAACAATTTCGGTTGCAGTTCGAGGCTGATGTCGCCGATCTCATCCAGAAACAGCGAGCCCCCGTCAGCGAGTTCGAATCTGCCTTTTTTCTGTATCAACGCTCCGGTGAAGGCTCCCTTCTCGTGCCCGAACATTTCGCTTTCGAGCAATCCCAAGGGAATAGCGGCGCAGTTCATGCGTACGAAGGCGCGGCCGCGCCGGCAACTTAGGTTGTGAATAGCATTTGCGACCAGTTCCTTCCCCGTGCCAGTCTCCCCATACAGCAGAACGGTTGCATCCGTAGGCGCAACGATGGCGACTTGCTCCAGCACCTTCTGAATGGCTGGGCTCTTTCCGATGATGCCTGCGAAGCAGTAATCGTTCATGTCTGATTCCGGGGAAAGCTGCTGGTCTTCGATGCCCATGACCTCGGGAAAGCTGGATACTGCAACCTCTCCGGGATCTGCGAAAGCTATACCTGCGTGGCTCATATCATCCTCCTACCAATCTGACAATCGAGTGCTTACGTAGTGATAAACAGCCCGGATCCCTACAGGCTTACGCCCAGTGCATGGGCTACAATAGGGTCACAGTTGTTAGTGGTTAACAGATTGAATGCTTCCAAGACAATATCTTCTTCCAGGAAATCGTTCGCCTTCAGGAATCCGCTCGACTTCGCAACTTCGAAACAACGCTGAGCCGATTCGTAAAAGTTTTCTACCTCAGGCATGACGCCTCCTATCCGGAACCCCTCAGTCATCTCCAATCCACTTCTCTGGGACCTTCAATCAGAGGCTGTGGTTCTGTTGATGAGCGCATTATGCGACTGGGCTACGCTCGCGCACAGCCCCACATGGAGACAAATCGCGGACTCTTCGGAGGCGATTTGCAACCTCTTCTTAGCCAGGAAATTTAGCTTTTCGGAGCTGTACGAATCGGCTAGAACTTAATTCTTCGAGGAGGGGCCTCGACGCGCTTCCACCCGAAAAGGCGGGCATCGATCGACCAGAGACCGGGTCCTAACATGGCGAGAGCGGCACTGACAGCTCCCAGTAACAGCCAAAGCAATCTGTCTCCGGGTAGCGTCAGAATCTTCCACGCTTCAACGAGGGCCACCAACGTTCCTATGATGGGCGTCCATAAACCCAGTATCAGCAAAATCCCCAATCCTAAGAGAATTGCGGAGGTTATCGTGATGTTTAGCGGAGGGTCGCGCCACAGCCACAGGCCGCCGCGCACAACCAATACTGAGCCGACAACCAGGCGCATGAGCAGCAAACCTGTGCCCGGCCAGCCGCCAGCGAATGTGGAGTATAAACGACGCAACACGCACCCTTTCTTACGAACCAGAATGCCATAGTATCGACGCTCCTCAATACCCCAAAAAGAGTCGTAAGCATCACTCTTTCGAGTTTGGGATGCGGGAGGGCGAAGGGGTTGGCTGGTGCGCCTACAGCTCGATGATCCCTCTCTTGAGGCCGATCATGGCGGCGTGCGTTCGATCATTAGCGCCAAGCTTAGAGAGAATGCTCTTGACGCGGCTCTTGACGGTTTCCTCGGTGATCGAAAGTTGATCCGCAATTTGCTTGTTGGCATTGCCGGCCGCGATCAAGCGCAGTACGGAAATTTCTGCGGGCGTCAGGGCGTCATCCGTCGCATGTTCGGCGATTTCGTATGACGCCTCCGGAGAAAGGGCCTTCCTTCCCGCGTGGACGGCACGGATTGTCTCCATCAATTCCTTGTGCAACGTGTTTTTAAGCAGGTACGCCTGAGCGCCCGCCTTGAGCGCTCGGCGAATTTGCATATCGCCGGCGTAGGTCGTCAGCACGATAATCTTTGCATGGGGGAATTCATTGCGAATGGCGAGGAGCGCGTCGAGCCCGTTCATTTCCGGCATTTGCAAGTCCATTAGCGTGACATCGGGCTGATGCTTCCGGAATTCCTGGATAGCCTCGCGACCGTTGGACGCTTCACCTACTAAAGCCATGTCCGGCTGAACGCCAATCAGGCCGGCGATGCCTTGCCGCACGAGGGGATGATCGTCGACCGCGAGAATTCGAATTGGCGAGGGGCCGGCGCTCATGGGTGGTCTCCTGGTTTAACCTTTTGCCTTGGCGGTAAAGGCCTGCGACCACCACGAAGCCTCCCGACCTGTTGTGTAGGCGATGCTTGCAGGAATGCGCAGCTCCACTTCTGTACCTGCATCGACTTCGCTCCACACTGTCAGCTTAGCTCCCATAAGTTTGGCGCGTTCCCTCATGCCAGGCAAGCCGTAGTGTCCCTCACTGCCTTGGGCCGCGAGAACCGCGGGGTCGATGCCTTTCCCATCATCGCGCACACGCAACCGGAACTGCTCATCGTCATAACGAATTTCAACCTCGACCTGCCGTGCCTGGGCGTGCCGAAAGGCGTTCCGCAGCACCTCAGCGGCAATCTTGTAGGTTTCGTCACGAAGGATGGGGTGCAGATCCCGCGTTTCGCCCTCAACTGCTACGCGGAATACAGGCCGGTGGTTGCTTGAATCAGTTGCCAGCTCTTCTCCGAAAGTGCTTATGGCCAGGGCGAGATCGTTACCTTCAAACACAGAATCACGAAGGCCCTGAACGGCGTCGCGACCTTCAGTGATTGCTTTGGCCGCCTGCTCGATCGCGGTGTCTAGCTTCGCTTTCGCCTCCATCGCACGGTCTGGCAGCAACTGGGAGACCGTTTGAAACCGCAGCAGCAAGCCATGGAAGCTTTGCAGCAGGGTGTCGTGGAGCTCGCGTGCGATCCGTGTACGCTCGCCGACACGCGCGTCCACTGTCATTTCAAACTGGTGATGCAATTGCCGAACGCGCCACCAGTAGACCGCCCACAGCAGTGCCACAAAGAAGACTACGCATAGAGCACGGAACCAGTTCGTCTGGTAGTACGCCGGTGTGACTGCGAAATCGAGTGTCGCGGGCGAATCGTCCCACACGCCGTCGCTGTTGCAGGCGATCACGCGAAACGAATACTTCCCGGGAGGCAAGTCCGTGTAGAACGCCTGTCGACGCGTACCGGCATCGTGCCAGTCACGGTCGTACCCATCGAGCCGATAGCGGAACTTCACCCGTTGCGGAATCAGAAACGTCGGCGACGTGTAATCAATCTGCACGTCGCGCGGATGCGGCGGCACTTTGAGGTTCTGAGTTGCCGCGAATGCCTTTCGGTCAGCGATTAACGAATCAATATATGTCTCCGCTGGCAGCGCCTTGTGCGACAAGCTGGCGGGATCGACCATCTGCACGACACCTGAGTTCACAAACCACACGCGCCCATCGGGCGAGCTTGCCGCTGAATTGAAAGGTGGCCGGGCGGACGGGCGGGCGCCGTCCAGTACATCGTAGACCCGGACCTGGATTACCACTTCCGGATTGGCCCACCATCGCTGTAGCTCGGCATCTAAAAACTCGACAATTCCACAGTGTGTGTTCAACCACCAGCGTCTCTCGCCGTCCTGAATGAAAGAAATAACTTCGTCGCAGGGCAGACCGTTTTTCGTCGTCATTCGCTGCACTTTGTCCTGTCGCAGTCCGACCAGCCCATTGTCAAAAGCAGCAAGTACGGAGCCGTCCGGCTGCCCGATTATCTGATTAGCGAGCGAATCCTTAGCATCGGCATTTACAAGGAATTTCCGCAGAGTCCCGTGGCGAAGCAGCCCAAGTTCCCCTTTGTGAGTGCCAATCCAAATTCCACCCTGGGGATTTGGCGCAATACGAGCCGCTGGAATTTGGGCTCGAGTGAATGCCTCTTGTACCTGGAAATCACGGATACGCACAAGCTGCGCGGTGCCTGCGCATACCGCCCAGACATTTCCGTCGCTATCTTCGGCCAATCCAAACACTAGTCCAAGAGGTTGGTGATTCCGTGCGGGAAGACGCCGGAAGTCCCCGTTCTTAAACAGATACAGTCCGTCATCTACTCCGGCCCACAGCTTTCCGGTGTGATCTTCTAACAAAGAAGAGACTTGCTGTCCCGGGAGACCATGCCCAGTTCGAATAGAGGAGACAGTGCCCTTAGCGACGTGGTCGAGGGAGTAAGCGTTCGCGACCCAGATGCTCCCGTCTCTGCTGGCCAGAATGCCTACGGCATTGTCTCGTGCCAAGCCCTCCACCGCTGAGAGCGTGGTGACTTGCGAATCATGAAACCGGTCTACTCCATTGTTGGTGGCAGCCCAGACAATACCTTCGCGGTCCTCAAAGAAAGCGCGAACAAAGTCGCCAGACAGGCCTTCGGTGCGTTGGTAATGGTCAACAGCGTCTCCATGAATACGAAGGACCCCATCGTTTGCGGTTCCCACCCAAAGATTACCGTCGCGGTCGAAGCGCAGGGCGAAGACGGTCAGCTTACTTCCATCGAACGTCGGCGTCACAAATGACTTGACGGTGCCTTTCTCAAATCTGGCAAGTCCGCGGCCTGATCCGTTCGAAAATATCCCGACCCACACAGACCCATCGGGCCCACGTGCCAGGCTCATGACCCCAGGTGCTCCCATTGCGGCTTTCAAACCTTTAATTGGGTACATCTCCGACACGCCGCCGTGCCAGTGTGCAAGGGCAGTCTGCCCTCCCAGCCAAAAGCCGTCTGTCCCATCAGCAAGGATAGCGTCGATTGGGGAAATCGGTATTCCATCCGATTTGCCGTAGCACTTCATCGCGTGCTCGCTGACGTGGCATACGGGTTCGGCAATTCCATTGTCACCTCGCACCACCCAAATCGAGCCGTCGGAGTCCTGACTTGTGTTGAGCGGATTTGCCTCGAGTCCATCTAGTCGAAAATGAGAAGTCACTACCCCATCGTTCAGGTGAGCGATTCCTTCGGCTCCGAGTACCCAAAGCCCACCGCCGCGGTCAGCCACGATGTTCCTGATCCTGCCGATTGATTCAGCGTCAGGAATAGGCCAGTGACGAAACTGGACACCATCGAATCGGAAGATCTCACCGCGAGACGACAAGAACCAGAGAAAGCCGTCTGAGGTCTGTGTGATGGCATACATGCCAGAGGGCGCTGAACCGTCTTGTATTCGCCACGACGTATGTATGTACTGGGTGACGTGCTTGTTCGGATCGAGGCCGCAAAGTGTGCCCAGCAAGAAAAAGAGGCAGGTCAGGCAGCAGCCGACCGTTGTCGAAATCGCGCGGCGAGCGAGCCGAAAACGAAGCAAAAGCCGCTGGCGAGAAGCGATCTTATCCCTTTCCCGAACAGCGCCCACAAATGCCTCCGATGCGACCTACTTTAGCACTCTCGTTGGTGATCGTCTTCCTGAAGTACAGATGAGGCGCCTGCCAGTGCATCCCCCGAATGCGCAAAGAAGGGCAGTCTGCGGCGCAATCGAGCATGATCGCGCGCAAACGGCGTAAATGCATACAGTTAGTAGCTGCGGGCTTTGGCCGGGCAATTGCGCCTAGTACTTATGACAGACCGCATTATCCTGGAAGGTACCGCTCGGGAACATCTGCGCTAGGAACTGGCCGCAATGGATAATTTTCTGGGCCTCATCATCGTCCTGCAGAGGTGTATCGGTCAGGGTCATGTATTGCGCAGTCAGGGATTTTCGGGCTTGGGAAAATCTGTCGGTCCAGGCTTTGAGATTGCTGAACTCGTTCCTCAGCAACTCGAGGCCGCGGTAGTCGGAGTCGGTCGATGCAGACGCTGAAGCTAATGCGACGCCATCGGCAGCTCTTTCCTGATACGCGATGATCGTGCTTCCCGTCATTGGAGTTCCTACGGGATACCGATCTTGCACGGTCGCCTGTAGTATTCCGCCCCATTCTCGGATTGCGCTCATCGCCTCGATCGCCGACTTCATGAAGAGGCGCGAGAAGCCTGCTTTAACAGGCTCCCCATTTCCCCGCTCGGAAGCCCCACATCCGGCGAAAGTCAGAACGAGACCGTCTCCATTAAAACTGAGCGAACCGTTTGTGATTCGTGCCAGCTCCTGCACATCCACGAAGTCACGCCCTTGGAATCGCATGACATTTGTTTTTTCGGAGTAGCCTTCGACGGACAAGAGTTGTTTCGGGCTTTGTGTTTGCGCCGCTGCCATGGCCGTCATTAACGCTACCCACAAGACGAAAGCGAAGAGTTTTGTCATGCGCACCATCGAGCACCTCATTTGAGAAGTCTTGGTCCGTATTAAAGGGCACGCCTCGGCGGCGCCGTGCAATGCTCATTACGAAACAGTTGCTTAGTTCTGTTGCCCGACATTCTGCGACTCGGTACTCTGTGGCTCCGGCTTCTGTTGTTGTGCGTTCTGCGGACGCCTGAGTGGGGGAAGCGAGGCCTCGACTTGCATCCCCATCAGCAAGTCGATGCGATGGTCCAACTGAAAGAACTTTGCCACCGTCGTCGCCGGCAGCACCTTGCTGAACTCCTTGACATACTTTATCTTCAGCGCGATGTCGCGAGAGTCGTAGCCCAACATCCGGTCGGTCATCGACTTTGCATCGGTGTCGGTGATAATCGAGTACTTTTCGGTGTATTCCTTTACGACTGCTGCTCTACTATCGTCCACGATGGATCGTTCGTACTCGTATTTCCGGTAGATCGGCCAGAATGCCGCAGCGTCCTTGTCGCTGAGCTGCATCGTGGCGCTGACAATCTCATTTTTCTGCGCGGTCATGTCAGCTCTTCGGTCATCTACGTAGGAAATGTGGCGGCTAGCCGTTCGAATCTATGGCCATCGGCTTGCACCACCTATTCGTCGAGGCCACAAAGTGCTGAAACTCGCGACGATACTAGACAAAATCAGGACTAAACATCGCGGTGCGACGATAGAAGACATCCGCAATGCTTTCGGTGACTATCACAACGTGCTGCGTTGGTTGGCTGCGTTCCTAACCGGCGACGACAGTCTGGCTCAGGCCTGTGTAGTCGATGCCTGTACTATCGCTGAGACTCAAACGCCAGACTTTCACGAATGGCTCGTACACTGGGCCGCCCGAGCCACCGTTCGATGCACGCTCCAGAGGGAGCACACTAAGATTGTAGAGCTTGTTGCCAAATATGAGACAGGTGAAGCGGCGCCGGAGCACCCTCCGCTTTCAGTCAAGCAATTTCTTTGGCTGATCAACAACGCCGGGGAGATCCATGCTCGTCTGGACGTATTTTGTCGATTCGTGCTCGTCCTGCGCGGCATTGCAAGAGACTCCTACGACGAAGTCGCAACGCAGCTCGGGATCAACCGCAGCGCCATCGAACAAGCATATTGCGTTGCGGTCGACTCGCTCACAATGGTCGCCAAATTGGACCTATGCGGTGCAAGCCTGCCGACATCTGATTTGAATAGCGAAGATAGGACGACTGGCTCGACTGCCTAATGATGCTGTCGTTGCAACCTTCCATCTGTTGATCAGCATAAGACTGCCATCCGACTACTATTTCCACGCTGAGAAATTTCCTCGCACAAGGAGATGATCGACCTGCGGCTCGGCAGAGTGGCATCTCCCCCACACTGTGCTGCCCTTTTGCGGGCACTGTCCCGAACACACCTCGAGTAATCATTCAAGATAAGTGACTCTAGAACCTACATTTGCCGCTAATTAACAGTTGGCAACACGAATGCACCATGGCGAGTGTGGACAAAACGCGATGAAGAAACTCGGACAGTTAGCTAAACCTTATCGGGTCGACAATGGCAAGCATTTCCGTCTCCGGGATTTCGATCCCGGCGCTACGGGCACAATCAACTCTAAGCAAGACGCTGCGGTTGACCTAGAACAAGGCATTTACCAGCTACGTGATTTGCAGGACAAGCTCTACGCACAGCACCAGTGGGCCGTTCTTTTGATCTTCCAGGCTATGGACGCAGCCGGCAAGGACGGCACCATCAAGCATGTAATGTCGGGGGTGAACCCGGCGGGTTGCGAGGTTTATTCCTTCAAAGCGCCATCCGGGGTAGAGTCGAATCACGACTACTTATGGCGCACGACTCTCCGCCTGCCTGAATGCGGTCGCATCGGGATCTTCAACCGCTCCTATTATGAAGAGGTGTTAGTCATGCGTGTGCATGAAGCCTTGCTAAAGGAACGGAAGATTCCGCCATCGCTGCTCGGAAAACATATCTGGAAAGAGCGCTTCCAGGACATCTGCGCTTTTGAGCACTACCTCAGCCACAACGGAGTGGTGATCCGCAAGTTCTTTCTGAATGTCTCCAAGACGGAGCAGGCCAAGCGATTCTCGGAACGGCTACAGCAGCCGGATAAGCATTGGAAGTTCTCTGCCGCCGACATCCACGAACGCGAATACTGGAACGACTACATGACGGCATACGAGGACATGGTTCGGAAT
This sequence comes from uncultured Acidobacteriaceae bacterium, assembly GCA_963833305.1. Lineage (GTDB taxonomy): Bacteria > Acidobacteriota > Terriglobia > Terriglobales > Acidobacteriaceae > Bog-257. The sequence continues at coordinate 39,322 of CAWHXN010000009.1, forward strand.
ACCGCCACTCCCTGGGCACCATGGTACGTCGTGCCAGCCGATCACAAGTGGTTCACGCGTATCGTCGTCGCGGCAGCAATTGTGGACGCACTGCAAGGCTTGGAACTGTCTTATCCCAAAGTGGATCCGCAGAAATACAAGCAGCTTCGAGAAGCGCGCCGGTTCCTGCAAAACGGGAGGTACTAGAATGGGCGGAAACTTTTCTCAATTTCTGCCGCCGCCCGAAGCACTGAAAATCCTCATCGTGCTCGTATTGTCATTTCTGATTGGACTGGAACGAGAGGAGCATAAAGGGGACGGCGACTATTCCTTCGGCGGGGTACGAACATTTCCGCTTATCGGACTCGTGGGATACGCAGTAGCTCTGCTGTCAAAAGACCAACTCCTGCCGCTCTCTATCGGTTTTGCCGTGGTGGGCGCATTTTTGTTGATGTCATACCGGCATAAGCTGTCTGGAGCTCAGACGCTCGCTGACTCGCCCGGCGTTACCACTGAGATCTCTGGCTTGACTACCTACGTGCTTGGCGCGCTGGTCTCCAATGGCTATTACTGGATCTCTGCAGCCATCGCTGTCCTCAGCTTGTTCTTGTTGGAACTCAAGGGAGTGCTGGAAGGACTGTCGAAGCGGCTTGCGCCGCACGAGATCCTGACCTTTACGAAGTTCCTGCTCCTTACTGCCGTAATCCTGCCCACAGTGCCTAACACGCCATTCACCGAATTCGGGATCAATCCATTCAAGACGTGGTTATTGGTTGTCGGCGTGTGCGGGATTTCCTACGGAAGCTACGTGCTCCTCGCTCTTACGAGGCAGAGCAACGGAGTACTTTTGTCTGGACTACTGGGAGGTATCTATTCTTCTACCGCGACCACTGTTGCGTTGGCGAAGAAAGCTTGCCACGAACCGGCTCCATACCTCTTCTCTGGCGGGATCTTAATTGCGTCGGCAATGATGTACCTCCGGATGACGGTTCTTTTAATGCTCTTCAGTCGCACTCTCCTAAATATGCTGGCGGTACCGCTTCTCGTGCTGGCCTGCGTGGCCGGTGTCACCGGATTGCTCTGGTCACGCTTTCAGCAACAGAGGCCCGCTCAAGCAGGGGGCGAGGTTCAGCCGAGAAACCCATTGGAACTACGGTCCGCGCTTGTTTTTGCAGTGCTTTTTCTTGCAGTTCTGATTGTATCTCGCCTGGTAATGACCCACTTCGGAAGCACCGGAATCTATGGTCTCGCAGGCCTTACCGGCCTTATCGATGTCGACGCTTTCATCCTAGGCATGACGCAGTCGGCCGGAGCGCTCACCTCAAGTTCTTTGGCCGCCAAAGGCATCTTGATTGCCATCGCCAGCAACAATGTCGCCAAGGGCTTATATGCCTACAGTTTCGCTGATCGAAAAACTGGTGTACAGAGCTTCACTCTGTTGACCGGTATGGCTGCACTAAGTCTCATCCCGCTGTGGCTGTTAAGCTGATGTAACCGTCGACGTCGTAATTGTCCGGATTCTCATCCGGAAGGATCAAAAGAGTCCCACTGATATTCACGCGCCCATCGGGTTGACCCGAGCGCAGTGTTCCCGTCCCAGCGTTGTTCTGCTGCCAATAGCCTTCGGCGCTGCCCACAGCTGGGCAGCCTGCCACCTCGTCCTATCGCGAATGCTAATGAGATCTCAATGATTTAAGCCTCACTCACGCTCGGCATGGGAATTGCTTTTACCAAATTGAGGCAATTCCAAACAGGCAGAACGGAGTGGAGCACGATGTTGCCGCAACTAGGCCAATCCCAAAGGTCGCGGTCGAATGGCAAGATTAATCGGGGCCGATGTGCGAACAGCTTGGCAGTTCTACAACCTATCGTATGCATACTGCTGGTCTTGAGCGCCGGCTCAGCACTGGCCCAAGGCCGGCTAGCTCTTGCAACGGACCCTCACACCCCGGCGCCGACACTTGTCATCGGATTCATGGGCGGTTTTGTTCACAGCGACGATCTTCGGCATTCAGAAGCGCAACTCGCCCAGCGTCTTGATGAAAGCTATGCTGACCGCGTTCTGGTTGAGATGTTCGAAAAACCGGCAAAGAACTCAGGCCCGCGAGTCGATCATCGATTGGGTTCGCCGGCTGGAAGCCGCCAGAATCACCAGTGAAGCGATACCACAGCCTCGAATCATCCTGTTTGGTCACAGTTGGGGTGCATCGGCCGTGGTCTATCTCGCTCGTGAACTAGAATGCGAAGGTATCCCAGTTACACTTACGATCCAAGTTGACAGCGTGAGAAAGCACGGCGAGGACGACTCCGTTATCCCGGCCAATGTCGTCGAGGCGATTAACTTCTATCAACCCAACGGTATTCTGCAGGGGCAGTCGAGAATCAAAGCCGCGGATCCGGCTCACACCGCAATCCTGGGCAATTATCGTTTTGCTTATGAGCGTGAACCTGCTGCGTGTCACGCATACCATTGGTACAACCGACTCTTGTTCAAGGGGCACACCGCTATTGAATGCGATCCCCAGGTCTGGTCACAGATTGAAACTCTAATTGAGAGCCGCTTGCCGCTTACAAACATGCCACGACCGATCCAGGTTGCCGCGCAATTCGCGAAGTGAGCCAGGACTTGCGGTGCAGGTTCGTGGTAAGCCCGAGAAGCTGTCGATTCCAATGATGAATTGGAGTCGGTCGCGGTCAGGACGATATGGTTGGGGATTTCCCCTAAATCACGCGCGGGCCTTCGTCTCTGTCGGCTTCCAAGCGGCTGCGGTGATGCACGTTGAGGTCGGGCCATCGTTTTCTCCTCACCTCCAAGGTGAAAACTCAGGACGCAATCCTCCCGGAGGAATCGGAATGTTGCGATAATGCGGCGGAAGCCTCTGGTGAGGTCTCGTCGAGCTGCCGCGCCGCTCCCAACAACCGGTTGAGTGAGTCAATGTCCTGCAATGTGATGTATTGGCCGAGGTCGCGCTCAAAAAGCACATCCAGAAACCATTGCAGCCCGACACGCATTTTTTTCTCCAGTCGCGGCAATTTCATCAGGTAGACGGTCCGCCACAACACCCATCCCACAACTCCCGAAAACTTAAGTCCGAAAATCCTGGCGACACCCGTCCGGCGGCCGATCGCTGCAATCTGCCCAGGCGCTTTGTACACGAAGGGAGTCGTTCTTTCTCCCTTTAAGCGCGCGCAGATGTTCTTAGCTGCACGACGACCTTCGCGGAGCGCATGCTGAGCGGTCGGAGGGTAGGGCTGTTTTGAAGTCGGATCGATGACTGCTGCGCAATCGCCTATCGCCCAAATGCCAGGGAACCCAGGAACTTCCAAGGTGGAATCAACAACGACGCGCCCCTTCTGCAATTCGAGTGGTGTGTCCTTCAGGGTCGGGTTTGGGGAAACGCCAGCAGCCCAGACCAGCATGGCGGCAGGGACTACCTCACCATCGCTGCAGTGCACTGCCCCTCCCGTGTACGAGACAGCTCTGGTGTTCAGCTTTATCTCGACCTTACGGCTGCTAAGTTTCTCCTGAGCATACCGGCCAAGTGCCTCACCAAGCTCCGGAAGAATTACTGCGCCGCCGTGGATCAAGACGACGCGCACTTTACGCGGATCAATCTGGCCGAAGTATGGGAGGATGTCCCGGGCAAGATCATTGATAGCACCAACGGTCTCCACACCTGCGAAACCGCCGCCCACTACAACAAAGGTAAGGATCCGTTTGCGCCTGTCAGGATCGGGTTCGACACTGGCGGATTCCAAAGCGGCGATCAACCCGGCGCGAAGTATGACGGCATCCCCAAGCGTCTTTATGCCGATGGCATATTCGGCGACTCCCGGAACTCCGGCGTAGTTCGTCTCCGACCCTCAACGGATCGCGCATCCTGGTCTTGGGCGTCGCCTACAAAGCTGATGTGGACGACCTGCGCGAATCGCCCGCACTGACCATCATCGAGCTGCTGCAAAAGCAGGGCGCGGATGTGAGCTACCACGACCCCTACTTTCCGCGTATCGGCAGAGGGCGCAAGTACCACCTGGACATGGATTGTGCGTCGTTGAAGAATCTCAGAGACTACGATTGCGTTTTGATCGTCACCAACCATAGCGACTACGACTACGAGAAGATCGTGCGGGATTCGCAACTGGTGGTGGATAGCCGTAACGCAACCTGCGGCATTCATTCCGGCAAAGTTGTGCATTGTTAGCGCCAGCCGACTTTTCGGCTAGACTTGCTTTCAGCAGGAGGGGGTACGCCCATATCCTAATTTGGCACTCCCACGGGAAAATGCCTTAGCAGGTCCACGGATGAGCTGTGGGTCACTGACGACCGACGCAAAAGGCCGCGGGGTTTGCCCTGATCGAGCTCAAGGAACACACGAACATGAAGCCCGAAGAACACGATCTGCCTCTGGTTCGACAAGTCTCAGCTGCTCGACGAGATCGTCAATTGAGATGGTTGCAGGGCTCGGGAAGCCAGTCATTTGTTTTGCGCTGGCCGTAGCGCTCAATGAGGGTTAAAGTGGCTCGGATCCGACTACTAACTAAGGGAGTGACGATGATGCGACGAGGCTCAACTCGGATTGTTGGCTTCGTTTTGACGATGGGTTGCTGCTGAATGGCCGCCCAGGGAGATCAAGACAGCATTGAGCAATGTCCCCGAGCAAATTATGCTGAGAGGACGCAGGGCAATTTGCCATGGGATCGACGAGCCCCGTCGGTGCGTGTTATGACCAGGCCCGCGAAGAACCAATGACCGATGTTCTCAGCGCGCTAGACAAACTCAAGATTGATCCCTCGCGAATTCTGGCGTCCAAGGCCTAGATCGCTCGGCGGGATTCGCTCCGGGCACGGCCATCAACCGCTCGGCGAGAATAAAACCTACCGCGCCGACAAGAATCCCCGCGAACACATCGGCGATGTAGTGGTACCGACCATAAATTGTAGACACGCACATCGCGACAAAAAGTGGCAGGAACACCCAGAACAAGTAGCGGCGGTAGCGACAGGCACCGAGCAGCGCGACGAAGGACCCCGTAACATGACCGGAGGGAAACGCTCCGCCGCGCACGCGCCCCCAGTGTTCAATGAAATTGATCAAGCCAGTGGCGGGGCCACCCGCAAGCGGAGGCAAATGGAATGAGCGCATGGCAAAGAACGGCGCTTCGACGGGGAAGAAAATCGAAATCATATAGCCAATCGAGTAGCCGATCATCGAGGCGGTCATCACCGTCCAGAAAGCACGCAACGCTTCAGCTCCGGACGGATCGCCTGCGGGTAGGACAAATGAGAGGGCCAGGCGGCGGCGATAAAGCGAGGCTCCGAGAATCGTGAGGAATAGATAGTAGGTCATATAGGCGACTTGCATCGCCTCGTTGATCCAGGTGTTGGAAAACTGAGTGAGCCACACTGCCGGATAAACGCCTGTCAGCCGGTGATCGAATGCAATCAGGATGGGATCCCGCCACTCCGGATCAATCAGGTGAACGAGAATTTGCAGTTCCTCGAAGCAAGAAAGAAAGACAGCCTGCGGGTACCAATCGCGGACCCAGCCAAGCGTCCGGGCAATTCGAGAGCGTGGAAGTTCGCCACGGCTAACGCGATCGGCAACATTCACCATGACGAGAATTCCGGCAAAGACTCCGAAATGCACGGTGATATGCAACACAGGGTGCGAGAGATTTTCGTGGAAAATGATCATCAGGGCGCCGCTGAGTCCCAGATAGAAAAGCGCGACCCATTCAAATGCGCCGCACGGTTCGAGGATGGCACTCCCCTGCGACCATGCACGGATGAACGAGCACGCGACGATTTGGCGGTTGCATGCCGCACGTTCCGCGCCGCACATCGCGATATAGGCCTTCTCTCCACAGCCATACCGGGTGATGCCCAATGGCAGCTCCTTCATGGTTCATATCCGGCTAGAACTTCAACCCAAGAGCCTTTGTGGCGCGTGGTTTCATGGATCTCCTCAGCATGCAACAGAAACGCAGCGGTGGTGGACCGCTGAGTGCCGAACCCTGCAAGGTCTACCGCGACACGCAATTCGTACTCACTACGACCAAGTCGGTCACGGTAAGTGTGCCATCGTTCTCGGGCGACTTGACGACAGCCACTCTGACCTCCTTATAGAGATAAACCCCGAGGTCGACACTATAACTTTTAAGCTCCCACCACTGCACCATTTGACCAAACAATGTGTACTCATCTGCACCGGAGCCTCGCTCCAGACAGCCGGCCAGCACAATCACTTTGGGACCGCGCTGATCTCCCGTCGCGGAAGCAATGTTACCGTTCGAGGTAGTTGTCGTGTTCTGCGCGTATCCCACTGTCGCAATGCCGACCATTAGGCTGGGCGCAAGCAGCCATAACGCAAACGTCTTTTTCATGTTCATGATGCTCTCCATATAAGATCGCTCACCTTTCTTATTGTTATGCCTCTGCGCAGCAGATGACATCTCCTGAACGGACACATCGCGCTCGCCAATACGGGAGAGTGCAAGTCCAATGCCGAACCCGAGGATCGCTAAATGTCTGATCAGTAATGCGTGAAGAACTCAGAAGACGCAGTTGCCTGCCCTGATACTGTCACTACCAGCATGGGGTCGGGAAACGGATGTTGCAGCATTGGATCTTCAGACCGAGAGAAAGTGCGCAAATTACGCGTGCTACTTCAAGGCGGGCTGTGGCTGGTGCCGATGAATCCTGAATCATGGCTTCACGGCCGCGGCAAAACTCTTCGCGATGCCGACCTCTGAAGCGAAAGTGCCTCGCGAGCCATTGTGGGCAGCGGTAGGTAACTTGGCAGTTCGCTCCGCATCTTCGGTCAATCGGACTGCCTCCTTCATCTGTTGCAGGGAGACGAGCATCGAGTTCCTTGAAACGCGGCGCACGATAGGATTGGCCACCCAGCGTAGCGCAATGGGAATGTCGCGACTCAAGGCAATCGCCTCGACTTCCACATAGGTTCCGCCGTCTCTCTGCTCAAACTTGGCGACGCTGTATAGGCGCCAGACGTAGCCACTGCCATGATCCGGCGGGAGCTCCTGCTCGTCCGGGCGGCCGAGGTGCCGGATCTCTTGCACCCGCGTGGTCTGCGTAGTGCTGTACCATCGCCGGTCGTCGATTTTGAAGTAGCAGGTTTCATATTCCATGTCCAGGGCCGTTTGGGCTACGACCTCTTTGTTGACTACGCGCATGGAATACTTTTCACAGGGCCCGTAGCTGCCAAGCGACTTGGAATCAATAACCGTTGGCTTGTAATACTCCTTATAGTTGCTGTAATCACGCGCGGCGGACAAAACGTCTTTGATACTGGCGTTCGGAAGAAAGGCCGCGCCCACCCAATCGTGGATCAACCCTGAGGCCACTGGTTTTGGGTTTTCCTTCCCGACAGACCAGACCAGAATCTCACCATCACGGACACGCTGAAGGCGCTCGGGCTTCTGGTCGACCCAGAGAAAGGGTGTTTGGGAAGCCATCTGTGGACGGGTAGCATTGAGGTACGCATTCCAATAGACCACAGTATCTCGCCTCAACTCAGACCCATGGGAGAGCGAGGGCGCGACGAGACAGCCCAAATATACGAGCATGGCAATAATGGCTCGAAGTGTACGGAAGCTGTAACGACTGTTAAAGCTTGTCTGTCTTGCTGAGGTCCGTTTCATGGTTGACCACCTGTTCTTCTTCGCGCAAGCGATGGATTTGAACGACAGAATCAACTTGCGGACTATTTGATCTGAGGAGCAAGGCGGATGCCAAAGCGGGATCAAATATAAGTGGCTAGGAAATCAAGGCATTCACGAACTGAGGTTGGACGGTCTGTCACAACTGTCGACCGTACATAGGCAAGTGGTGACTTTCTGCCCACATTTGGGCACGTTCTCGGGAAGGGCCGCGTCGCCCTTAGCGAGGAGGGTTCGGTCTGGCCGATGAATTCATCTGGGTGACTGCCAGCTAACTTTTACCGCACTAGATACTGACATAGCCACTAAAGGCCTAACCGAGTATTTACGTGTCGTTGCGAAGAAGTATCTTTCCTCCGCGCCTCAGCGGCAGGAGTTCGCTTGTGCCAATGTTCTGCTCGACAGCATGGAGACCAGTGACTTGTGCAAGCGACGCTATTCTGAAACTGCTCCTCGTTGTCCAGGGTCCAGAAGGAGATGTAGTATTCGGTTCTGATCAATAAGCCAATCGCACCAGATCCGCGGCCGAGTCCTTTGCTTTTCGAGTTTCTTGCAATGCCTGTTGATCGGCGTCGTTCGCGGACGCTGGAGATCTGGTACCGAACCATTGGAAATACCTAGACTACCGGGGTGGGGCTACGCCGGGCGAGCGATTCAGAATCGGTGGCTAGTGATTCGTAGTGTTGGCTACCTGATTCGACATGGCTCTATCGCTCCGCTTCGAGGTCGCGCCGAGCCACCTGTGACCAACGAGGATGAGGCAGGGGATTTCGCGGCTCACCAGCAGCTGCGACTGTAACCGCTTGAAGGAAGATGTGCCGCAGCGAAGTGGGACGCTGCCAGTGGACAGATGCCCAAGGGCTCGCAGGTGCCGACCAATGGTCATTTGGTGCACAACTTCTTACCAACCTGCCGCACTACTCAACCCAGCATAAGTTCCATGTTTTCTGTTGAAAGCGCCCACATCGACCGGCTCCGGTTTTGGCTGGTGACGTGCTCTATTCAAACGAGAGAGTTTGATTAACACGCAAGCAGTCCTTATCCCGCATGTTTGTCAGACTCCTATTGATAGAGGCTTCATGAAATCACATAGAAAAATGCGTTTGGCACTCTTGTCAGCTGTTTGCATTTATTCCTTGGCCGTAATGACGGTTTCCTCGATGGCTGCGACCAAGTCACGTGTGAATGGTCATAAGGTGAAGATCACGGGGCCGATTGTCGTGCACGAAGGCGACACGCTGCAGATCCTGAACGAGAAGAACGGCTCGGTCCACGGCTTCAAAGTCACAGAGAAGACCACCATCAGATGCGAAAAGGGCTTCTTGCATGGCAGCACAGTTATGGATGCCTCTGCATTAGTGCCGGCCTTGGCTGTTGAGGCAGAAGGGATAGGCACTCCCATGCTTGAAGCCAAGACGATTAAAGTCAACCCCGACACATTTTCGCTCATGGTAGGCCAGGACAAGCAGGGTGGGAATTTGTGCCGGGAACCCGCCCATGATGCTGGCCGGTATCACGGAATCAGGACTTTATTCAGCAGCTTACTTCCCCCGATCTAGTTGTGGCTCGCACACCATAAATCAGGCTCCAGACGAGTCTGATGGGCCTCAACGATCGCAACATTTCTTAGACCGTGTACGAGCGGATTTGGCGAAGCTGGACTGTGGGGTGCTTCGCATAGAGACACTATTGAATGTGTAATTGGCGAGAATGTATGGTCCGCCGCCTAACTGCGAGGGGTGAGAAGAGGGACGAAGGAGAAGGTCTGCGCAAGTGAATACTCGTCACCCCGCGCAGGGTTATTCGTCACCGCCAGCAGGTCTCATCAATGCGATGCTGAGCTCGTCAGGACATCATTCTCCGAGCCAAAGGAGCCAGACTTATGTCCTCGCCAACTGTTACGCGCCCGCAGCCAGTCGCGCCTGTCAGCACTCCGCCCGCCAGTTCCAAGCAACTTCGAAAATGGATTGGGCCGGTGGCCCTGGGACTCATACTTCTTCTGATACCGACGCCTTCCGGCCTGAGCGCGACGGCGTGGCATTACTTCGCTCTGTTTGCCGCTGTCATCGCCGGACTGATCACCGAACCGCTGCCCGGTGCAGCCATCGGTTTTATTGGCGTGACGGTCGCCGCGGGACTGTTATTGGTTGGGAAAACGCCCGCCGAGGCCACGAAATGGGCTCTTTCCGGATTTTCCAATGATGCGGTTTGGCTGATTTTTGCCGCCAACATGTTCGCCCTGGGATATGAAGCAACTGGGCTGGGCCGACGGATCGCGCTGATGCTGGTCAAGGCGCTAGGCCGCCGCACCCTCGGTCTCGGTTATGCCATCGCTCTCTCCGACCTGTGTCTCGCTCCAGTGATGCCGTCCAATACGGCGCGCAGCGGAGGCACGGTCTATCCCATTGTGAAGAACATCCCGCCGCTGTATGGTTCGTTTCCCAACGATAATCCACGAAGAATCGGCGGCTACCTGCTGTGGACTGGCTTTGCCACGACCTGCGTCACCAGTTCCATGTTCTTGACCGCGCTCGCGCCCAACTTGCTGGCAGTGGAAATCGCCCGCAAGGTCGCACACGTCGACATTTCCTGGGGCATGTGGGCCTTGGGCTTTCTGCCGGTCGGGATTTTGTTGTTCGCGGCGACACCGCTGCTTGCCTATGTTCTTTATCCGCCGGAGATCAAGCGTGGCGACGAAGTTGCAACCTGGGCGGGCGGCGAACTCATCACCATGGGACGGATCACCAGGCGTGAAGTGACCATGGGGTTGCTGGCCGTGGCGGCGCTGGTGGGCTGGATCGGCGGCAGCCGCTGGATGAGCCCGGTCACTGTCGCCCTGACCGTAATCTCGGTGATGCTGCTCGCCAAGGTTGTCACCTGGAATGACATCCTTGCCAATAAGCAAGCCTGGAGTGTGCTGGTCTGGTTTGCCACGTTAGTCGCGATGGCCGAAGGACTCAGCAACGTCGGCTTTCTCTCCTGGTTCGGCTCGCGGGCCGCTGCTTACATGACCCGCATCCCGCTGATCCCGATGCTGATTGCGGCAGTTGCGGTCTTCTTCGTCATCCATTACCTTTTTGCCAGCATTACGGCGCAGACGACCGCGTTGCTGCCGGTCTTCCTGCTGGCAGTCTTGTCGGTACAGGGTGTTCCTGCAAGGGCCGTTACTCTTGTGTTGGTTTATTCGCTGGGTCTGATGGGCGTACTCACGCCCTACGCCAGTGGGCCTGCGCCAATCTGGTATAGCAGCGGCTACATCCCCACCAAAGACTTCTGGCGACTGGGCGCCATCATGGGAGCGCTGTATCTGGCCGTGTTGCTGGCGGTCGGTTTGCCATTCGCAATCAAGTTCCTGCATTGACCGTGTGACAGGTTTCGGGCCCTAACGAGAAGTGGGTTGGTACGCCTTTCGCGGGTTCTGCAGGGCGCCGATAATCGCTTGCCTGACCTGTCTTGTCGTAGACTCTCCGCCGAGATCGGGCGTGCGAACCTTTCCTTCGGCAATCACGCTTTCGATCGCCTTCAACAAGGCGTTGCCAAGCTCGGCTTCGCCAAGATGATCCAGCATCATTGAGACTGACCAGATGGTGGCGATAGGATTGGCGATGCCTTTACCTGTGAGGTCGGGCGCCGAGCCATGGATCGCCTGAAACAGGCTGGGGTAACGGCCCTCGGGATTCAGGTTGGCGCTCGGCGCAAGTCCCATGCTGCCGGCGATGGCCCCGCCGAGTTCGGTGAGGATATCGCCGAAGAGGTTCGAGGCCACCACCACGTCCAGGCTCTCCGGCGCCGCGACAAAGCGGGCGCACAGCGAGTCGATCAACTGCGGTTCGTGCTGCACATCCGGATACTTCGCGGAAACCTCGCGGAACACGTCGTCCCAGGAGACCATGCTGTAATTAATGGCGTTAGACTTGGTCGTGCTGGTCACCTTCTTGCGCCCGTGCCGGCGCGCATATTCGAAGGCGTACCGCATAACGCGCTCCGTGCCATGGTAGGTAAACACTGCCGTCTGCACCGCCGACTCCTGCGGCGTTCCCTGATAAACTCGGCCGCCAACTCCGCAGTATTCACCTTCGCAGTTCTCGCGAACGCAGATGATATCGATGTCCTTTGGGCCTTTACCTGCCAGCGGGCTGCTGACGCCCTCCAACAGGCCGCACCGGCCGAAGATTGATGTACTGATCAAAGCCCTGGCGAATTGGCAGCAGCATACCCCAGAGCGTTATGTGGTCAGCAACAAGCGGATCGCCGACCGGGCCAACCAGAATGGCGTTATAATCACGCGCCTCTAGTACCTTCAGCCCGTCAGCAGACATCATCGCTCCATTGCGAAGATACCTTTCCGAACCCCAGTTGTAGGCCTGGGTTTCGATCTTCAGCCCACCGTCAAGTCCGGCAACGGCCTGGAGAGCTGCAACCCCCTCCGTTATTACCCCCGGGCCGATGCCGCTGGAGAGGCTATTTTGCGAAGGCGCATGCTGACCGGCCCTGCATGATCGTGCTCGAAGACATGCGGCGCAGGAGTACATTGCTGAGCTTGAACACACGTTCCGGCTGGGTACGGAGGCCAACGGCCTGCGCACCGCAACCTGTGAGACAGGGAGACTGGTTTGAATGGCGAGTGACGAAGTTTCAGGATCTCGACCTGGGCCGTCTTCAACACCCGGTCGTAAAGCTCGCCCCAGTTTCCTTGACGGTCTGTCACTGAGGACTTTCGGAAGTCTTCCGGTTTCGAGGGCAAAAGGACGACCTGCCGGATGTGCATCTCGCCAGCGGCTTGCACTGGAGAAGATGCAAAACGACGCTATAAAGTCCGATCGCAGCAAAAGAAAGCGCGGCCGCTGGCCGGAGATCGTTCGCATGCGGAGAATATCCGCTGTCCGGGGGATTTTGGAACATCGCTGGGACGCAGGAGTCAAGTTGGCTTTCGGGTTGTGTTCGGATTGTGATCGCCTAGCATTCGCTTGAGTGGATTTTTGAAGGGGGACTGCCAATAGAGGCTCCGGAGAAAACCACAGCAAAGACAACGACGCTGCTCAGCAGGCAATTTTCTCTGGTCCGGTTGGTGGAGGAAATAACGCGAAAAGCCGGCCTTTTTCGCATATTTCGACAGCAATCCAGCAGAATTTCTCTGCGGTTGAGACTGCATGGCGGAGGGAAGTGAATTCGAACTTCGAATACCGCTTCATAAAATCTGCTAACCCGCTGTCCGTCATAGAGTTACGGTGATTTCAGTCTCGAAACGCCCACAAGAGAGAACCAACTTGGACCGGGCCAAGTCGATCGGTGAGTCCACTTCCCGTGGCGATTCAAAGGCGAAGAATTACGCGATCATCGGGCGAATAGGCGCTTTGCTGGAGCTGGCTCGACTATCAAAACAGGTTCGCTCAATGACTGCTTGCCCCCCGGGCGGTCGAAAGTGCCGACAGATTCTCCGACAGCGCCCGCTCGGAAACGCAGATTTTGTCATCATTCGCACGGGGTCGCATTCGCTTTCCGCAGCCAATTTGCGGCAGCGGGGCTGGCACATTTCAGTGAGCACAGAGTCCTCGCCCAGCGACAATCGCGATCGCTTCCCACAAGCCGACTTCCCGATACTAATCCGGCCAACTTCCCCCAAGTCCGTTTCCGTGTTGCGGACGACTCGCCCCGTCAATGAGTGCTACGTCGATGCTAACGTAAGCTATCCCTTTGAGCCCCTGTCAACTCCAGCGCGTTGGTTGACTAGCCCTTTTGGCAGCCGTAGGATTCTGCTCAAGTGATCGGCCAGACCATCTCGCATTACCGAATCGTCGAAAAGCTGGGCAGCGGAGGGATGGGTGTCGTTTACAAGGCCCAGGACACTCGGCTCGACCGCTTTGTAGCTCTCAAGTTTCTGCCCGACGAACTGGCAAAAGATCCCCAAGCCCTGGGGAGATTTCGCCGCGAGGCCAAGGCTGCTTCTGCATTGAATCATCCCAATATCTGCACGATTTACGACATTGGTGACCAGGGTGGCCAATCGTTCATCGTCATGGAATTGCTCGAGGGGAGCTTGCTCACCAATTGTATTGCCGGGCGTCCCCTGGAAACGGCCATGACCCTTTCACTGGCTATTCAGATAGCCGATGCTTTGGACACAGTACACGCCGTAGGGATCATTCATCGCGATATCAAGCCCTCCAATCTCTTCGTGACCCAGCGCGGGCCCGTCAAGATACTTGACTTCGGCCTGGCAAAAATGACGACACCCGTTGACTTGCACGGTAGTGACATTCTCCACGAAGCCAGCACCGTAAAAACTCAACATATCACCACATTGGGCGCCGCCCCGGGCACCATCGCCTTCATGTCTCCAGAGCAGGTGCAAGGCGAGGAACTCGACCCGCGTACGGACTTGTTCTCGTTTGGAGTTGTGATTTACGAAATGGCTACGGGGCGGCTGCCGTTTGAACGTAAGACCGTCGGTGCCACCTTTGCCGCCATACTGCACGAGTCGCCAGAACCAGCAACCCGCTGGAATTCCAAATTGCCGGTGAAACTCGACGAGATCATTTCCAAGGCATTGCAAAAAGACCGGCAGTTGCGCTATCAGCACGCCTCCGAGATCCGCAGTGATCTGCAACAGTTGAGGGCAGCCACCCAATCGGCAGCGACAACATCAGCAGACCCCAAGATCATCGCCACAGCGCCCCCGGAAACAGCCGTATCCCGAAAGAATCGATGGAAGCTCGCCCTTCCAATTGGCCTCATCCTCCCCGTTTTGTTGGGAGTGATCATCCTTGGTCTGTCGCACCGACATACGTCTCAAGCGTCCAAGCTCAACGAAAGGGATGCAATTGTGCTCGCCGACTTTGCGAACTCGACAGGCGACCCGGTGTTTGATAACACTCTGAAGCAAGGTCTGGCGGTCTCTCTGCGCCAGTCGCCCTTTCTGAATATTCTTTCTGATAGCAAGGTCGCCGCCACCCTAACCATGATGACTCGTCCGCCGAATACCCAACTCACGAGCGATGTGGCGCGGGAAGTCTGCCAACGCGCGCATGCCAAGGCCTACATAGGAGGGTCCATTTCCGCGCTCGGTAAAGAGTATGTCCTGGGGCTGCAGGCTGCCTCCTGCGAAACCGGCGATGTGCTCGCTGAGGAACAGGCAACCGCGGATGGCAAAGAGCAGGTGCTCGGAGCATTAGGAAAGTCAGCCGCGAAGTTGCGCGAAAAACTCGGCGAGTCGCTGGCCTCGGTCACAAAATACAACAAGCCTCTGGAAGAGGCCACAACCGCATCTCTCGAAGCTCTGAAGCAGTACAGCGAGGCGCGAAGAGTGCAGCGCGAACAAGGGGACGACGACGCGATTCCCTACATGAAAAGAGCTATCGAACTGGACCCCGACTTTGCGGTTGCCTACGCCGCGTTGGGCGCTTATTACCGCAATCTCAGACAGCCGAGCCTGGCAAGGGAGAATCTTCAGAAGGCCTACGAATTACGGGACCGCGTGACCCAGCAGGAGCGCTTCCTCATTGAGGCTTTCTATTACAGTGGTATCAGCGGCGAAATCGATAAGGCCATTCAGACCTATACCGAATGGGCACGTACTTATTCGGCGGATTACATCCCCCATGACAACCTGGGAGTTAGTTACAGCATCTTCGGTCAATACGAGAAGGCAGCCGCAGAAACCAATGCAAGCCTCCGCATTGAACCTGACGACGCGATCGCCTACGGAAATCTTGCCGACGACTATTTCGCTCTCGATCAGATCAAAAACGTCAAAGTCACTTTGGACGAGGCCAGCAGGCACAACCTGGATTCTCCGGACCTTCACCTGCGTCGATATCACTTAGCGTTTCTAGAAGGCGATCCATCCGCCATGCAGGAGCAGTCCGTGTGGGCGACGGGAAAACCCGAGGAAGATGGGCAGCTATCCGATGAGTCTGACACCGAAGCCTACTATGGGCGCCTGCGGAAGGCCCGTGAGCTTACGCAGCAGGCGGTGGAATCGGCTAAACGAAACGGAGCGGCCGACACCGCGGCACTTTGGCAGGTAAACGAAGCCTTGCGGGAAGCCGAGTTCAGCAACAGCGCCCTCGCTCGCAAGACTGCTGCCGATGCGATGTCTTCGAGCTCCAGGCCCGACATCGAGCTGTTAGCGGCACTAGCCCTTGCACGCAGCGGCGACACAGTACAGTCCTCGGCTCTCGCTGACAAAATCGCTGCGGAGCTCGATCGCGACACGATGATTCAAGCTTACTGGCTCCCAACTATCCGCGCCGCCATTGCGATCAATCGCGGCGATGGCAAGAAAGCGGTGGAACTGTTGAGTGTGGCTTCCCCATACGAACTTGGAGAGCCTTTACAATCTCCGTCTCACGGGACCCTGTACCCGGTGTATGTCCGCGGCGAAGCGTATCTACGCGTAGGCGACGGTGAGCAGGCCGCAACTGAATTCCAGAAGTTGATCGACCATCGCGGTATCGTGACGAACTTTCCGCTGGGCGCACTCGCCCATCTGCAATTAGGTCGCGCCTACGCCTTGCAGGGCGACACAGCAAAGGCAAAGACTGCATATCAGGACTTCCTCACGCTCTGGAAGGACGCCGACCTCGACGTCCCCATCTTGAAAGAAGCCAAGGCAGAATCCGCGAAGCTGAGGTAGGCGGCTTACGCCCCACAAGGCCACTCTGCGAGATCAAACTGGATCAGTACTGGCAAACGCCCTTCTGGGAAGGAGCCCGAGTGGAAGCAAAAGTGAAGTTGGCTTTCGCGCTGTGTTCAGTTTGTGATCGCCAGGCATTCGCCTGAGCGAGTTCTTGAAAGCGGACTACCAATGGAGGCTTCGGAGAAACATCGGTACAGCAGCAGCGAAGCGGTCTAGGAGGCAATTTTCTCTGGTCCAGTTGGTGGAGGAAACATCGCGAAAAGCCGGCCTTTTTCGCACATTTCGACAGCACTGCCGCAGGATTTCTCTGCAGTTGAGACTGCATGGCGGAGGGAAGTGGATTCGAACTTCGAATACCGTTCATAAAATCAGCTAACCTGCTGCCCGTCAGAGAGTTACAAGGATTTCATCCCAGAAACGAGCGCAAGGGAGAAACAACTTGGGCTCGGCCAACGATCGATGAGTCCACTTCCCGTGGCGATTCAAAGGCGAAGAATTACGCGATCATTGGGCGAATGGGCGCTTTGCTGGAGCTGGGCTCGACTGTCAAAACAAGTTCGCGTAATGACTACGTGCTCCCCGGAGAGTCGAAAGTGCCGACAGATTCTCCGACAGCCCTGGCCGGAAACGCAGATTTTCTGGTTATTCGCGCGTGGCCGCATTCGCTTTCCGCAGCCGATTTGCGGCTGCCGGTTGAGAACATTTCAGTGAGTACAGAGTCCTCGAGCGACGATCGTGATCGCTTCCCACAAGCCGACTTACCGGCAGTAATCTCCCACAAGCCGGTTCCATCCAACTTCCGGTTAGGCGACCATCCGACCATAACTCTCCATGTTGGAATGGTCCAGGAACAGGGACCATCAATCGCCAGGCCGGTACGGGCACCCAAAGATGTTGCGACTCGTGTTGCAAAAAAGCGTTTGCCACTTGACCTTCAGTAGCTGTTTGTTCTACATTATAAAACAAATGAAACGTGGGGAACTTCTAGGGTCTCTGGAGCACATAATTCTACTAGCGCTGGCGCGTCTGGATGGAAGCGCCCATGGAATGATCGTGCGACGCGAGATTGAAAAACGTACTGGTCGCAACGTCTCTATTGGAGCGGTCTATGCGACTTTGGAGCGGCTGGAAGCTAAAGGATACGTCAGCTCATTCACCGGAGAGCCGACTGCAGAGCGCGGAGGCCGGGCGAAACGGCTGTTTCGCGTCGAGGCGGCCGGCAAACGGGCACTGCAAATATCCGAACAAACCATTCGCAGCATGACTGATGGATTAAAAAGCAGCTGGGAGAGCATATGAAGTACGATCCGCCGCCAGTTCTCGTTTGCTGGCTTCTCGAATCTGTCGTACCGGGAAGGTATCGAGAGGCTATGCTAGGCGACCTCATCGAGGAATACAATCTTCGCGCCGCATCTGCCTCGCCACTGGTTGCAACTCTCTGGCTTTGGAGTCAAGCCTGTCGATCAGTGCCGTCCATAGTCTGGTCCTGGTTGCGCAGCGGAAACTGGCTTATCAGCATAAGCATCGCTTTGGGCGTGTACATCTTCATGGCAACACTGAAGTTTGGCGCGGACTTGGTGATCTCGAAGTTGGTTTCCCCAGATCAGACGGCGCAGGTCGTTCTTGCGCCGATTGTCTTTCTCACGGCAGCCGCCATCGGTGGTTGCGTCGCCGCGCGAATTCGCCGTGGCGCAACGATTTTCCTGGCACTGATGGTAACGATTACGGTTGCCATTTTGATCGACCTCAAGACTTGCAGCATACCGGTGCCGTGGTGGTATCAGTTTGGATTTCTCACCCTGGGTCCGCTGGCGGTGATCATCACGCCGGCACTTTTTGTGCGCTCAAAGCAACAAAGAGTTGTCAGATAAGTCGTCGCTCGGGACCTTCGGACCTCATCGCGGACTGACAGGCTTGACGCTGAAAGGTAGCTATGAAAATCAACTCTTGGAAATTGAAACGTTCGACTGTTTACGTCACCGCCTGGTTGCCTTTGCCGCTGGATCGCTCATTACAGCCCGCTTGATGCACGTGGATCAAGTTCGGGCCGACAGCAATCGCATCTTCGAGCTTCGCATTTATCACGTTGTGCCGGGCAAACTGCCGGCGCTGGAGTCACGGTTTCGCGACACGACTTCAAAGCTACTTGCCAAACACGATCTGAAGGTCGTGGGTGACTGGGTACCCGAGGGCGCCCCCGGTTGGGACGATACATTCGTCGATATCTTGGTTCATCCCAGCCAAGAGGAAGCGAAAAAGAACTGGGACGCGATGATGGCCGACCCAGAGTTTCAAGAAGTGATGAAATCTGAGCAGACCAACAAGCTTGTGGAAAAAATAGACTCGACGTACATGCGTCCAACGGACTTTTCACCGTTGAAATAGCGTTACCCACCAACTCTTGATGAGCCGGTCCTTGTCTTCCAGGGTGAAATAACCAGGTGAAAAGCCCTAGGGACGCGCTGCCACCCCAAATCGTCTCCTTCGCGGGGCTTTATGTGCAATATTGCTCAGTCCGCGGCCATTTGCGCGTGTATTGATGAGAGAAACGGGCGGGCGTTTTGCCAAGGCGGATGACCGTCGTGTCCGCGGCATGAGCGCAGCAGGCAGGAGGGCACTGTGCGTCGAGAACGAGTGTTGAAGGTTGTACTGGTGTTGGTGGGATTGATTTTTTCGGCTGGCGTTTACCCCGTGACGGAATCTTTATGGCACCGGGATCATTCGATGTATACCTTCGATATGATGCTTAGCCTCTATGTCGCGCTCGGCATTTTCCTGCTGAGAGCAGCGCGTAACCCTTCGGCAAATCGCAGCCTGATCGCCTTCACAGCATGGTCGTGTTTCGCTCACGCCGCTGTTATGGCGGCGACTTCATTCTCGAAGGGAGGCTATCGCGGAGACATCTGGGGTGTGGCTGTGCTTGTCATCATCGGTGTAGTCCTGATCGTGCTGGCTCCGGCAAGGCAGTCAGGCGAACGGATATCGGCAGCCGCTGTATAGGCTCGCACTCCAACAGCGCCACGCACGCTTGATCCAATCGCTCGCTAAGAAGGTAAAGAGTATGAACACATCTGTACTGACCAACCGTCTGGGGAGAGCGTCGCCGCGTCCCAGAGCCAGGATTATCGGTGTCGTTTATTTGCTTTACTTTCTGACGGCAATACTCGCCCAGTTCCTGGTTGGCCGCAAACTTGTTGCTTATGGCAATGCCACAAATCTCATCGCGACAGGCTGTTACGTCGTTTTGACGCTGCTCTTCTATTTCATGTTCAAGCTGGTGAACAGGAACCTTTCTCTGCTCGCGGCTCTCTTCAGTTTGGCGGGATGCGTCGTGATGTCTGTTGGCCTCTTTTATCCCTCGATGCCCATCAGCCCCCTGCTGTTTTTCGGACCCTATTGCCTGCTGATCGGCTACCTTATTTTCAAGTCCACGTTTCTGCCTCGAGTTTTAGGCGTGCTCATGGCATCAGCCGGCTTGGGCTGGCTGGCATTTCTGTTGCCCACCCTCCCACACTATCTGTCTCTTTCCATCGAGGGTCTCGGCATCCTCGCGGAAGCATCGCTGATGATATGGCTCATCGTTGTGGGCGTGAACGCTCAACAATGGAAAGAACAGCCCAGCGCTGCGGGGCAATGACGATCAAAGCGCGTGATGGACACGTGATCCGATAACTCGGATTTAAGGAGGAGAGCGTATGAGCGCAGCAGTGGTAATGGAACGGATTGTAGAGGCCTCGCCGCGTTTTAAAGCCAGGATGGCCGGCGCCCTCTATTTTTTCAGCCTACTGACGGCAGGCCTCACCGAGACCTTTGTTCGCGGCAGGTTGAATTTCGTAGGAGGCTACATCGCGATCTCCTGCATGGTCGTTGTGACAGTGCTCCTCTACGGCATCTTTAGGCCGGTGAATAGGGGCCTCTCCTTGCTCGCGGCGTCTTTCGCCTTCGCGGGACTCACCTTTGAGGCTTTTCGATGGCAGCCTCAGGGCGTGAACATCGCTATCGTAGTTCACGGATTCTACTGCCTCCTGATCGGCTACCTCGTTTTGAGGTCGACCTTCCTGCCTCGAATTCTGGGCGTCCTGATGGCGCTGGCTGGTTTGGGTTGGCTGACCTATCTATCACTGCCGCTCGTAAACTATCTGTCTCCCTACAATCTGGCCTCCGCCCTCCTTGCGGAACTATCGCTGATGCTGTGGCTCCTGGTCATGGGCGTTAACGTTCAACGTTGGAACGAGAAGACCGAAGCAGCAAGGGACATCCATACACACATGAAAGCCGCCGTCTAAATCAGATACAGGGAGCACTCCAGCGCCGCATTGAGGAGAAGACCACAATCCTTCTATCGCGGCTGAGTGACCGGCAATCCAGAAGCTAACCGTTGTGCCCGTGGCTTCCTCTTCGAGGAAATGTGGCGTTACAGAGCGTTGCTTGCTCTCAGAGCTTCTCGAAGCAGGTTCTTCGTCAACTTTGGGTCTGCCGACTACACGCCCATAGGTGCCTACGTTTAGGGGCGAACGGCGGACCACTCCTGTGAAGTTCCGTCATAAGCGAGCGGCGCCTTTTTGCGGGCGCCTGCATGGACGCGGCGAATCGCATCCACGACGAGTCCCGGCTCATCGATCTGGATCATGTGGTTGCTATTGTTCGCCCGGATGAGCAGGCTATTTGTTGACAATGCTGCCAGCCGGGTTTGACCTTCACTCCAGCCGTTCTCAAGAATGAAAAATGGTCCCGGAAAAGGCAGACCATGGGTGATCACTGCCAGTGGCAAATCCCCGAGACTGCCCACGCCTCCAAAATTGCCCGTGGATCGTTCTACGATCTGCAAGGAGGCCAAATCGTCTCCCGCCGCCGAATACTCGGCTGGCCGCACAAATGACAACCCAACCTGGTCCAGCAGAACAAATTGACTCAACAGCCGCAACAGGCCGAATCGCGCTGCAAGTTCAATGGCCTTGTTCATGACTGTGAGGCGGGAATAGAAATTGAGAACCTCTCGCCGGAAGAACGCTGTTTCTTCGGGTGTATCGACCAGTACTAGTCCTGCCGTCTGATCGGGATGGTTGCGGGCGAAGCATCGGACAATGAAGCCGCCGTAAGAGTGCGCCACCAGAATGTAGGGTCCTGGGATACCCGCGTTGGTGAGCAGAGCGTGGAGGTCTTGGGCGCGTTCTGCAATTGTGCGCCCTGCGGCAATCGGCTCGCTCCAGCCGTAACCGGCTCGATCATACGAACAAACGCTGGCGAACTCGGCAATTTTATCCTGAAGGGGCCACCACAGTCGCGCCGGCTCACCTGCCCCCTGTTCGATAACGACCGTCGGGCCAACGCTCGCCTTGTAAATCAGGTGAAGTTTGTGATCTCCGACGGCGACGATCCGCCCGGGTGCCGGATGGGCCCTTCTATCTTTCCCTTCGGCCGCCTTCTCGTAAATATAGCCGACCGTGAGTAGCGCGCCACCGGATAACAACGCGATGACCAGATCCCATTGCCAGTTTGAGGTCATGAAGGGCATAATAATACATTCTTGTATAAAATACGACCTTGTATTTTATCCGAACAGACTAAGAATCGGGAGGCGAATGTGATCGAACGAGCTGGGGGCGGCAAACGCGCCCGTACAAGAGAGAAGCTCATCTCGGCAGCGGCGGCAGTTATCGGCGAAAAGGGGTACGACCGGGCGCCGCTCGAGGAAATCGCCTCACGCGCTGGAATGACCCGAGGCGCGGTCTACGGCAATTTCAAGAACAAGGAGGAACTTTTCCTGGCCCTTATTGTGTCCCGATGGAAACCGATCGTCCCTCCATTGAAAGCCGGCGTCAGTCTCAAGGAACAAATGCACATTTTGGGTGAAACGGTCGCCAAAGAGGCACAGGCTCGTCGAAACCAGGCCGCCGCCGCGACTGCGTTTCAACTATATGTACTTACGCACGAGCCGATGCGGTCCCGACTGACGAAACAGAACGCGGCCAGCTACCGACGCATGGCGAAGGAGTTGTTGAAGGTCGTACCAGCAAAGGAGTTGCCCATCGCGGCCGAAAAGTTTGTGCGCATACTGGATGCGATGACTACAGGCTTGCTCTTTACTTATTTTCAAACGCCGGAGCTGATAACCAAAGACATTATCATCACCGCATTTGAGGCGATGGCTTGAAGGACCCTGTAAGCGCCTCCCGTGCCGGCAGCTGACGGTACAAAGCGTCGGGAATGAGACACGCGGCCAAATTGGTGCGATAGATCCCACCACATCGGTCTCACTTCAGACGCCCTTCGAGTGTGCACTAACTTGTGATTTCCGGATCATATTCACGGCTATTGTGGGCGAGTGACACGCAAACTCGAGGTTATGCGAAAGACGGACACTATCGCCTCTGTGATGTTCGGTCGGCGAGATTCTTAGTTTCCCAAAGTCTCCTTCTGGGAAGTTTCAACCGATAAGTAACGAAAAACGCCCTAGGGTGGGGGGAGTAAGCAGTGTCGGAGAATCGTTCGCGTGCGAAAGATATCCGCTATCCGGAAGATCTCAGAACATCGTTGGGATGCAGGAGTCAAGTCGGCGTTCGCGTTGTGTTCGGATTGTGATCGCCAAGCATTCGCCTGAGCGGATTCTCGAAGGGGAACTACCAATAGAGGCTCTGGAGTAGAACTCGGCAAAGGCAACGACGATGCTCAGAAGGCACTTTTCTCCGGTCCAGTTTGCTTGTCGAATATCGCGAAAAGCCCGCCTTTTTCGCATATTTCACGGGCAACGTACCAGAATTTCTCTGCAGTTGGGACTGCATGGCGGAGGGAACAGGATTCGAACCCCCGATACCCCTTTGGTTTATGCGCTAAGATGCCGTGTGTCGGCGACTTACAGGAGTCTCCGGCTGGAAACGAGAGTACTGGAGAAACCGATTAGGGTTTGGCGAAGGGATTTCGACGGCTACGACCAGGTCGTGAACTACGGAACGGTGACGCCGATCACTTCCATCAGCACCTTCACCCAGAATAGCTGCACGAACGGCCTGAGCCAGTGTGTGCCTACGCCGAATCCAAACTCCCCCGCAGGCTCGCCGTATTTCATCCCAGGGTTCTGTAACGGTCCCAACGGGGAATGTCTCCCATTGCCGTATCCCTTCTCGAATCAGCGTCGCAATCAGTACCGCGGTCCTGGGTTCTTCGACTCCGACCTGTCGGTCAACAAGAACTTCAAGCTGACGGAGCGGCTGGCACTCGGCATCGGAGCCAACCTCTACAACGTGTTCAACCACCCGAACTTTACCAACCCGGATCCCACGCTGGGCGACTCAACGTTCGGAACAATTACCGGCACGACAGCCCCGCCGACCGGGCCGTATGGCTCGTTCGCGACCGGCTTGCCTTCGGGTCGCATCATCCAGTTCCAGGGCAAGCTGGTGTTCTAGTTGAACAAAGCAATTCACACGACGGCCTCCAAAAGGGTGCCCCTCCTGTGTGGGATTGTCGCAAGCCGAGCATGACAGTCCGGTGTCGCCGCTTCAGGGGCTCGCAACGCTGAATGGGTGCGGCTCTCCGTCGAACTAGGACAGCTTCGACTTCACTAGTTGTCGGCTACTCGGAAGTAATCCAGTTTGACGGGTTGTCGGCAAACCGTCGAACTGCCACTCGCATGCAAACTCCCCAGGGTACTGGCTTCTAGGAAGTAAGCAGTGTCGGAGGACCGTTCGCGTGCGGAAGATATCCGCTATCCGGAAGCTCAGAACATCGTTGGGATGCAGGAGTCAAGTCGGCGTTCGCGTTGTGTTCGGATTGTGATCGCCAAGCATTCGCCTGAGCGAATTCTTGGAGGGGAACTACTAATAGAGGCTCTGGAGAAAAACCATGGCAAAGACAACGACGCTGCTCAGCAGGCACTTTTCTCCGGTCCAGTTTGCTTGCCGAATATCGCGAAAAGCCCGCCTTTTTCGCACATTTCGACAGCACTGCCGCAGGATTTCTCTGCAGTTGAGACTACATGGCGGAGGGAAGTAAATTCGAACTCGTTTACGCAGTATCCGTGCTTTCGGCGCGAAAGCAGGGGGGAGGTCGAGAAGGCGGAATCAGAAAACGGGCCGTGAATTTATAATGGTTTCAGGGTATTGTGCCGAACCAAGACACGACTCGACGTAGCAGTAAGGCGTCTCGCCCTACGTTTGTGATCCGGGACGAGCCACGGTTTTCCCTCCGGAGATTTTCGTTTCTTGAGCCAAGGAGAGTAGCGATGAAGGCAATGTTGATCATTGTGATTGCAGCCACATTCGCGGTCGGTCCTGCTGTCCGCGCACAGGACCTGGTGCAGGACACCAAGAAAGCCGCCGACAAAACTGCTGATGCAACCAAAGATACCAGCAAAGATGTCGCGCACGAGACCAAGAAGGCCGGCGTCAAAACCGCAGATGTGACCAAAACCACCAGCAAGGATGTTGCTCACGGAACCACGAAGGCAGCTACCAAGACGGGCAATGCTGTGGGCACCGCGGGCAAGGACACCGGAAAGGCCGTCAAGACAGGTGCCGACAAAACTGCTGACGCCGTAAAGTAGACCAACCATCTCATCCTCGGCAGCGATGCACTGAGCCGGTTCACACGAACTGCGGGCCAGCGCTGTGCGGGTCAAACCTTAAGTCATCGCTAAAAAACCCGATGCCCGCCGGTAGCGTCCTGTCAGGCGCTCTCGCGAATCTCCGCTTCGGCCCAGCCAAACGCCCCAGAAGCCGGCTTCCGGATAACTCCCTGTTCGCCGCAACCCGGGATTGTTCAGTTGGATCAAGCTCACGCGTTTGTTGTTCCTAATCCGGTTAGATCTCGCAAAGCCGAACATGTGGACCAATTCGGTTTTTTGGCATATCCACTGGCGCATTTTCCGGTGCGGCGAGCCTGTGGGAATGTACGATGAGTTGACTGATGGGCCCAAACGGCAGCACCGATTGTCCCAGCAGAACAAAGGCTTCATGACTATCTTCGTCCGCTTGGAGCACTGGAGGGAGCAGGGCGCGATATCGCCGGAGCAGCACGTGCACTTGGCGAGCCTCGCCCGTAGGGAACCTTTTTCGCTTTTCCTTGAGCTGAACATTCTCTTCTATGCTGGGGTACTGGCATTCGTTGCCGGACTTGGCTGGACTGTCACCACCTATTCACAACAACTCGGTGACGTTCTCGTTCTCGTCATTCTCTCCTCTATTTTCGCCGCCTGTTTTTGGTACTGCTTTTCCCGCGCGCCCGCTTGGTCGGTGGCGCTAACCCCTGCACCGAATGCGGTCTTCGACTACGTGCTTTACCTGGGCAGCCTCGTCTGGTGCATAGAGCTCGCTTACCTCGAGAACCGACTCCACCTACTCTCCGGACAATGGGATCTCTATCTGCTGGCGACCGCAGTCTTCTTTTTCTTCCTCGCTTATCGTTTCGACAATCGCTTCGTGCTGTCGCTGGCTTTGTCTTCGCTCGCCGGATGGTTTGGGCTCACCATCTCTCACTGGCCATCGCATCAGGACGCGGCTTACCGGCAATATGCGCTGGTCTACTGCCTGCTGATCGTTGGCGGCGGAGCGCTTTTGCAGCATCGCGGTGTGAAACCGCATTTCTTCGGTACGTACCTCAATATCGCGGCCAACGTTGGCTTTTGGGCATTGCTCTCGGGTGTGTTCCAGCGCGAAGGATACGGCCTATGGTTTCTTGCCCTGCTTATCGCCTGTGGTGTGTCTCTTGCCTGGGGCGTGAGGCGCCGGCAGTTTGCCTTCGTTGCCTACTCCGCCGTCTACGGATACGTAGGTGTCAGCTCGATGCTCATCCGCAATATCCGTGACTTTACTTCTATCCTGACCTATTTCGTCTTTACCGGTGTTGCCATGGTTGTGGGGCTGGTCGTGATCGCGCGCCGCTTCGGGAGGCAGGCGTGAGACTGTACTCTGCATCCAGCGAAGAGACTCTGCGCGCCCGCACGCTGATCAAGGACTGGGCCGGCGAGAGCTTCCTGACCAAGGAGCAGCAGCAGTGTCTGGAACAGGACACGGTTTCCGAGCTGCGCACTACCAACATTTTTCTGCGGCTGGTCCTGTTCCTCTTCACCCTCATCAGCGTATGTGCCGCAGCAGCGCTGTTCCTCCAGGTCTTTCTTCGGCCTTCATCGGAGCAAATCGACGGCATCTTCCTGCTGATCGGCGCTGCTCTCAGCTATGCGGCCGCCGAGCTTGCCGCTTCCCGAGGCCGTTTGTATCGCTATGGCATCGAGGAAGCGCTCGCCGTCAGCTCAGTTGGATTTCTTTGCCTGGGAATGCAGCTCGTGTTATTCAGCGGCCATCCGTTGCTGCCGGCCTCGGACGCAGCCCACTCCGTGGTTCCCGCTGCCGGCGCTGTCTTGTCGTTTTGGATCTGGCGCCGCTTCGGACTGTGGTATGCGTTTCTCGCCGCAATGATTTTTGCCGTCTTCCTGTCGGGCTGCTGGACCTCGTCCGACGCGGCGCAACGTACGATAATTGCCGGGTTTTATGTAGTCGGGCTGATCGGTGTAGGCGCGCTGCGGATCCCACACCGCCTCGATTACCTCGAGGAGCCGTATTCGCTCGTCGAAGCGCTTCTCTGGCTCGGCATCTATCTGGCCATCAACCTCAAGCTTTCGCCGTCGAATCTGCCCGCAGGGTGGTGGGGCTGGGTAGGCAACGCTGGGGCCGCCGCTGAATATACGAGGTCGTTCTACTGGACAACCTGGGTGCTAATCTGGCTCCTGCCGCCCGTCGTACTCGCGCGCGGGATTCGGCAGAAGGACCGCTTCGTCATCGCGGTGGGCACAATTTCCTTCATCCTGACTTTCGTCTCCAATAAACCCTATCTCGGCTGGCCACGGCACACTTGGGACCCGATGCTTCTGGGCATACTGTTGGCCGGTCTTGCATTGTTCATTCGACGTTGGCTAGCTCGTGGCCCGGGTGGAGTTCGCGGCGGCTTTACCGCCGCACGCCTATCGGGAAAGGACAAACAGTGGATGAACGCCAGCTCTGCCGTGTTGGGCCTGGTAACACCTCAATCAATAACGCCAAGCCCGCAAACAACGGGTGGAGACTTTCGCTTCGGTGGGGGAGCTTCGGGAGGCGGCGGTGCCGGTGGTGATTATTGAAGACTTAACTGCCGATTATTCCCGGTAACGGACAACTCGGAAGCTGCCCGCAAGCTGCGTGCGTCGGTGTCGGCGAGTTTCGAAGGTCCCAGAAGTCTCTCTTCGAGGAAGTGCGCTGCTGCAGAATGCTGCTCGCGCGCTGATCGGCTCGAAACCCGATTCCGGACCGCGAGACGAGCTGCGCAAGGTGCCGTCATGCCTCTGACTGCCGGCTGACGTCCGCAGATATTTCTCCGGAGAATAGGGGCTAGCTGATTGTGGAGTTGGCGGTGAGATTGCCTCGGCGAGAGATATAAAAAGGTACGACTAGTCAGCTGGTTTGATGCCAACGGCACCATAAACCTCGGCACTCTTGTAGAGCACGCCATTCTTCATTACTAGCCGGCAGCGGCGGATGTCACTGATATGTTCAGCCGGATTACCTTCCACAAGTACGAAATCGGCCCGCTTGCCAGGTGCAATTGAACCGAGTTCATTCTCCTGCTTCAGAAGCCGAGCGGCATTGAAAGTTGCTATCTGCAGCGCCTTTGGGGGCGGGATTCCGGCCCTGACCTCGAGTTCTAGTTCGCGATGCAACATGATTCCAGCCGTCGAGTCTGTTCCGGCAAGAATGGGGATGCCGGCATCGTACATTCGTTTCGTCATTCGCAACATGGCGTCATAGGAATCTCTATACAACTGGTCGTTTTGTTCCGTCACAGGAAGTCCACCCGCGTAGGTGCCACGCTGCACTTGTGCGGGTAGCCGATTGAGCACGGGCGCGAAATCGGGAGACACCTTTCCTTGGCGCGCCGTGAACATTCCCTCAAAGGTAGCCAACGTCACATCGACAGTCGTGTGATGTTCTTGGAGCAGTTCAATAAAATCATTTACCTCTTTCGACTGCAGATCCAGCTTCGCAGCATTGGCTCCCACTGCCGTAAAGCGCTCTGGAGTGCGTGTGTCTTTCACTTGCGATGCGAGGAAGTTGAGGAAAATAAAATTGATGTGTTGCACCTCGTCGGCGCCGGCTTCCACAAATTGGCTCGCGATCATGCCATTTGGAATATGGCCACTCACCCGCAGGCCGCGTGCATGAGCAGTCTTCACAATCCCGGGAACAAATTCAGGCTTAACTGAGCTATAGATCTTGATCTGAATGTATCCAAGGTCGGCGTAGCGGTTTACTTCTGCCTCTGCTTCTTCGATCGTGTCCGCATAAAGGCCAGTGGGAGCCTGAAATGGACCGTGTCCATCGATAAGTCCGGCCTTCCAGACCCGCGGGCCGATGGCCTTACCATTGTCCCATTGGGTTTGGAGGTGCTTCAGTCCTTCGATGTCGTTGCCCATATCGCGAACGCTGGTTACGCCACTCGCAATGTTCAAGAGCCCGTCCACCGGCTGGGCGTGAACATGCATGTCAAAGAGACCAGGCAGCAATGTCTTGCCCGTCCCATCAACCTGCTGAGCATCTTTCGGAACAACGACAGCCGCAGATGGACCCACTATCTTGATGCGTTCACCACTAATGATTACCGTCTGATCTTCCCGAATCGTAGCTTGCTCCGAATCAAAGAGGCGGACATGCTCCACCGCAACTGGACGATCCAGATGTTGAGCCAATTCGCGTGCCAGCCGTGCATTGCGGGCGTCTTCAGCTGCGCGGTCAAGGGCATAGAGCTGATCGTTCGTGCCTTCCCAACCTTCTCTCAGGATTGCGAACCACTTACCCGGAAACCCAAACAAGTGCTGGTCGTCATCAAGCCATACCGTTTGCGGCTCGAAGGAAAGTCCGGTGATCGCAAACTCGGTTACGTGCAATTTCTGTCCGTGATCTTCGAGGGTCACGCTCGTCAGCCGTTCCAATCGCGCCTCGCCCGCAGGTAGGAGTTTCACGGGAATGCTCTTCGCTCGTAAGAGTGCATCGACCAGCAATGCCGGCTCCGCTGACGGCCCGTTGTTGCTGATGTAGAAACCCTGCGCAGGAGCCTGTCCGTTTTCGGACGTGCTCTTCCAAACCGCAATCCCATCTTTCACCGCGAAGTGTTCGTCCACCGGAGCCTTCAGGTAGTCATTGCCCGTCTCGTCCACACTCAGCAGTAATCCATCCGAGGCAACTACGTAGTGGGCTGCGATCTTGGGACCGCGGCCACGATCGTTGAACTCGAACGTACAGTCGATGTGACCGCCTGGATTGTAGACATCCACTTCACTTCCTGCCGTCCTGCCGTTACTCAGGATTGTGTAGCGAAGCACTTGGGGCCTGGCAGCATCAGTTGCCCACAAATGAGTGGCGGCGAGAAGAAGAGCGGACAGCGATGCGAGGCGAAGCATTAACATGGCGCTGTATTATGCCATTGATCGGGTGCAGCTGACAGACCCCGAAGGTCGTTGGCGGAGTGATGCCGCTTCCGCTGCCATCTGTTCCGGTTAGCGATGCCATTGCATTTGCCTCCTGGCGCAAGGATTGGCCGACCCACAGAGCCGGCATTGATTCAGAGCTACTGGGACTTTGCCGGCAACATTCTATACCGGCACTGCAACCGCAGGCCGCGACCGCTCAATATCTCCATTCCATCAGCCGCAGTCTCGTCCATATAACGCCTTTTATGGTGAATCTCTGGCTTAATCCGGGTTGTCACACGGACAATAGCCGTATTGATGTCGACCGATCCAATCCATAGGCTAAGTGAGTGCCGCTTTTGCGTAAACGAGGTACTTTTAACCCGCCCGATGTTTGTAAATCACCACGGACCCATTCTCGAAGACTTCATCTGCGTTTTTCAGGATGGTGTCCCATTTCCACCACTCTTCGCGGATAGATTGTCTGGGGCTGTCATCGACAAAGATGTATTCGATACCGGCGCCCCAAAAGTCCCTGGATCTTTGATCATCGTTCCAGTCCTGGTATTTCTGAAACAGATTTTGAAACCATACAACTCGGTCGTCAAAGTCGGCGGACACCGCCGAATGGCTCCATAACACTGTGTTGCCAGAAAATGCTGGAATGAAACGACTTGTAAAGGGCTTTCTGTTGAAATTGGAAGAATATTTCCTAATCCACGTTCGCCGATCTGGCGGGAAAGATTTGATCATCGGCGCTCACAAAGCGAAAAATTGCGGAATGGATGGGCTTTTGGGTCTCTTGTGCGAGCTGTCATCCAGAAGGGGTATGTCCAGCACTTTTTGGCTACTCAATTGCAGTACAGGCGTGAGGGCTTTGCCTATGATCAACCCCGTCCGTCAAGTAGGTAAAGGAAAAATATCAAGCTCAGGCTTGACCTTTATCTGACAGGATCACTAGCTGGGGCATGGGGCCCCCGTTAGTTGAAGGTTTCAAGGGTACCGCTGCTTTAGGAGGCAGAATGAGGAATCGACGTTCGAACTCCCGAACGATAGGAGCGATTTCTTCGAACATGCCTTCAATATTCCACTCATGTTCTCCCTTCTGGGCCAATGCGGTGCAATGTTGCAAGTACTTAGAAATCGATTGGTAATAGTCCTCGTCGAGACACTCGGCAGCGACCTTGAACAACGTGATCTCGTCGTCAGTGAGAGGGCGCCCAGCCCAAGGGTCGGGATCAGCGGTGGAAAGGTCATAGGGCCGAGGCCGCTTCCCGCTGAAGAAGCGAATCAGGTTGCGAAAGTGGAGAAGGAACCCCTCCACGTACAAGCTCTTGGCGCGAGTATCGGACGGCGCAGGTTGTTGCTGGATTTGCTCACGGCAGAACCAGAGCATCTCGACCTCATAACCGATCGCGTCAAGGTAGGTTTTATCTTTGTTCCTGGAATACATGAGAGTTCCTCCGCCCGAATAACTTGTTATCGATATGCCGGCGTCACAGCTTGTCTGGTACGAGCGCCAATAGGTCAAGGCGGGATAAGGAGTGCATGCTAGTGCAGGTTGCGCTGGAGTGCGAAGGACAGAACTATCAGTCGATCCATCTCCTGCCGCAAAACAAAATCAGCCTACCCGGTTACTTAGTGACTGTCAATCGGAGTTTTACAAAATCCCAACGATATTACTCCAGCTGCATTCTTCATGGTTTGTCCGGCAAAGCGCGAGGTAGAGCGAATATTTGGGAAAGTGGGTCGCGACTACGAAGTAACCACTGGGGAGGGTGGCTTTAGCAAAACCGCTTAACTGGTGGATGCGGCCTCATGGCTAACGTGCGCTTCGCATACGTCCTGGGGAGCTCGGGTTGAGTACTTGGGACCAGCGTTGCGGGCCTTAACAATGCGAAGCCAAACTGAAACGGTAGAACGCCGTCGCTTTTCCTTTAGAGCGGCCAAGGATGGATCGGATGGAGAGTGAAACGCCATCGCCGACACACGTCATCGTGTTCGAGGCCACGGAGATGGGCTGCCAATTGTTCTCCCACGTACTAAATGCATCTAGCTACGGGGCAAAAGTCATGGGCTGCTGGAGCGGCGCGCGCGATGTCGATGCCTCTCTAGCGCGCTCGGCCGACGTGGCTCTGATCAGCGCCAATCTTAAGGATGGTCCGACGGCGGGCTTTATTGCGTTGCGTGACCTGAAGCGACACAACAGCAACCTGCACTGTGTAGTGCTGCTTGAACGCGACGAACCCAATTTAATCGTCGAGGCTTTTCGCTGTGGAGCTTCGGGGGTGTGCCGGCGGGAAGACTCCTGTGAATCTCTTTGTAAGTGCATTTACCAGGTCCATCGCGGCCAGATCTGGGCGAACAGCCAACAACTTCAATACCTGCTGCAAGCCCTTACCGACGAGATTCCGCGTCTAACCCGCGAAGTGCGTGAACCGGTTCCATTGACCAAGAGGGAGCAAGAAGTGGTCGCGCTCGTGGTTACGGGACATCGGAACCGGGACATTGCAAAGAGTCTCGGCCTCAGCGAGCACACCGTCAAGAACCATCTATTTCGAGTGTTTGAGAAGCTACGCGTCACAAGCCGTTCCGAGCTTATCGCCCTGTCCGTACAGAGAAAACGACACCTTTCTGCCCCACGTGTGCTCGGCGCAATGCCCCCAGACGCTTCCCAGTCCGAATAGGGCCGGTCCCAATCTCCATCCAACGTGCCGATGACCATCTCCATCTTAGGTGTAGCACTATTCCTTCACTACCAGTCACTTTTCGCGGACAGTTGCTCAGAGGAAAGTGGGTGCGCTCAAGCTGATAGCGGCGCTAGGCGCACCAAATTGGGAAATTCATCAAAAAAACCTAGCGTGAAGATCAACACTTAGCGTAGTGTTTATACCAACAAACGGCTTCATAAATATGAGTTAAATGTCTCCCCTAACGACTCGCGGTAAGGCGTTGCTCCCCGCCCCCGACGTAAGTTGAGATCCTCAGGTACGCCACTGGCCTCACAATGCAAGTACTTTAGGTTTCGAACGGGATAGTGAAGACTACATGGAACTAGGCGCCGCTGGCCGGACTGTTATTCGGCTAATGATCTTCGATGCAACAAAGATGGGATGTCAGATGTTGGCCCATGTGCTCACCGATTTTTCTGCTCAGCTGAAAATCGTGGGTCAATCGACAAGCTCGATCATCGACGCCGACTCACCGGTACACGATGCTGACGTGGCTCTGATCAGTGCAAATCTCAGTGAGGGACCTGGCTCCGGTCTCAAACTAGTACGGGAAATCCGCAAGAACGCCAAAGCCGTGCGCTGCATTGTACTTCTGGACGATTGCTATCGCGAGCAGGTCGTCGAATCCTTCAGTTCCGGAGTCATGGGCGTCTGCGGACGGGATGAGTCTTGCGAAATCTTATGCAAGTGTATCGATCGCGTTTACCAGGGGCAGATCTGGGCCAACAGCGAGCAATTGCGTTATGTGCTCGAAACGCTTTGGGCTGGAACCCGTATCCATATCACCGACGCTCGTGGTAACGCTCTACTCACTCGGCGGGAAGAAGATATCGTCTTCCTGGTTGCCGAAGGATTACGGAATCGGGAAATTGCTGAACAACTCAAGCTGAGTGAGCATACAATAAGAAATTATTTATTTCGCGTTTTCGAGAAACTAGGAATCTCGAGCCGCTCTGAACTTATTCTTTATTCCATAGAACACCGAAGGAAGGCCAATTCTGCCTCGGCGGGTTGATGCCAGCCTAGCTCTCCTGAAATAGAAGATGAACAGGAATAAAGTTGGAAGGATCGTGCTGACCGGACATACTATCAGGCTATAGTTCTTTCGTCTCACAAGAAAATGACGTTTGGCCCCTTGCACTCCACCTAATCCTGCCCTACGATTCGTCAAAATCAAAACTAACGAGCGTCGGATAGTCAGACAGCTC
Organism: uncultured Acidobacteriaceae bacterium; assembly: GCA_963833305.1. Classification (GTDB taxonomy): domain Bacteria; phylum Acidobacteriota; class Terriglobia; order Terriglobales; family Acidobacteriaceae; genus Bog-257. The sequence continues at coordinate 72,990 of CAWHXN010000009.1, forward strand.
GCTGGATATTCCTCCCCAGGAATAACAGAGCAGTAGCGCCACCTGTACTCTGTAATTTTTCGGCTACCAGCCGCTTCTCTCGCGCGCCATTTTGTTTGCGAGAGACAGAAGTTTGTGTCGGGCCCCGACGGGTATCGGGCTCCGGTTATGTCCCCTGTAATAGAAGTAGGTTGTACCAGCGTGGTTTAGCTTACGTTTTGTAGGCCACGATGGCGAAGCCCTGTCTTTCTTTCAGGGTATTCCCGGAGGTGTACTCGTGTACGGCGATGCATTTCAAGGTGTAACCAATCCCCATCCTTGCATCGGCGGTGCCGAAGACAAGCGATGGTATGCAGCGTATACCTTCGCGCAACATGAGAAGGCCGTAAGCCAGCAGATCAGCGTCAAGAATATCGAGGTTCTACTTCCGACTACCACCGTGGTGCGAAAACGAAAAGACCGGACTGTGCGGTTGGAAGCGCCCCTGTTTCCCGGTTACGTGTTCGTTCGCATGCATTTAGAAGAACGAGTGAAAGTACTCTCTGTACCAAGCGTAGTGCATCTGGTTAGCTTCAATGGTAAGCCGGCTGCGATCGACAGCTCTGAAATTGATGGAATTCGCGCCTGCCTGGCGTCTCCCCGCGAGTTGCAAGCGCATCCCTATCTGTTCTCCTCAGGGAGGCGAGTCCGGGTCAAGAGCGGCGCTTTACAGGGAGTTGAAGGAGTCATCGTCAGCCGCGACAAGCTTTGCAAGTTAGTGGTGACTGTTCGGCTCTTGCAGCAGGCCCTGGCAGTGGAAGTGGATCCCGATGAAGTAGAACCGTTATGAAACGCCCAGAGAAGAGCGGGACAGCGAAACGCAGGTCGCCTTCATTGTTGATAGTTGGGGGGTGCGGGAGCTGTTAGAGGGCTGACTTTATTCTCGCCCTTGTAGGGAGCAAGGCCGGAAATTCCAGCGCTGCGCATCTTGTACAGCAAAGCTCGCAGGCTGATGTTAAGCGACTCAGCTGATTTCGTCCGATTCCAGTCATGCTCTTGCAGTACTTGCAGAATGGCCCAGGCTTCGGCCTGTCGTACCAGTTGCTGGGTACGAACCTTCAACGGAGAGTTTGAATGCAGCGGGAAATCGATGGGGGTCGCAGCTCCCGATCGCAGGTTGAGACCCTCCAGAACAGCTCCCGGTGTGCCGAGCAGAGAATATCGGCGAATTACGTTTTCCAGTTCTCTGATGTTGCCTGGCCAGTCGTGCTGACGCATGCGACGGGCTATCGCGGGCGACAACGGAAGAGGGCGGACATGGAAGCTCTCGGCGAATTGGTGCAGCAGGTATTCGGTGATGGAAGGCAAATCTTCCGCCCGCTCCCGCAAGGGAGGCAAGGACGCGATGGCGCCGCCGATACGATGGAACAGGTCTTCGCGAAAGGTTCCTTGTTCGACGTCGCTTTCCAGCGAGCGGTTGGCGGTGCAAATGATCCGGGCGCTGATGTACCGCTCCTCACGCGCGCCGATGCGGGTAAATTTACCGTCTTGCAGGAATTGCAGCAGTTTTGCCTGGAGGCTGATATCCAGCTCCGGGATGTCGTCCAGTAGCAGAGTGCCCGACTGGGCCTGTTCAATAAGTCCGGGCTTGTCCATGCAGGCGCCGGTGAACGCTCCTTTTTCGAAGCCAAACAGCTCAGCTTCAAAAAGGGAACCGGGAATCGCAGCGCAGCTCACCTTGATGAAGGGGCCATCTCTCCACGGGGAGCGCTGGTGGATGTAGTTGGCAAGTACTTCCTTTCCGGTTCCAGTCGCACCATGGATGAAAACCGGGATGGACACCAGCGAGATCGGATCAACCAGGTCGCGCAAGCGAGACATGACGGTAGAGCGCCCGAAGATGATGCTGGCGGGCGGAATTCTGGTCCGGCAAGAGTTAGGAGTAAGCGCGTCCGACGTAGCAGATGTCATTCGAGTCGTGAAAGCAATGTTCGAAGATGGATATAGCAATATCGCGGCCAAAGCGGAGCAAGCCGAGTCTTGAGCAGAAATAGCCGCGATTTCACGGGTTTTGATAGGTGCAGTGGATTTCTGGCGGGCCGGGAATAATTTGTTTCGGACGGAAGTTCTGCTTTGCTGTTTACTTTCGTGCCATTAGCAGCAGTTATTGCGCAACAGTGTGTGTCCTTAAGCGCTTTTTGGCTTGCCGCGGGTCCTATGGCCTGCGGGTAGTCGTGCATCGGCGGTCGCGTGCCTCTCTACTTCGCTCCCCAGTAAGGTGTGTTACGCCCCACGATTTCGGTACCTACGAGTTTGCAAAAGGAGCAGATTAGAAATGGCTACTGCAGCGGTAAGTACGATTTCCCTTCCGGTAGTATTGGTTGTAAATGCTGAACACCTGAGATTGCCGTCGCGAACGGCTGATGTGGAGGATTATCAGATCGAAACCGCTGCCTCGGCCAGCGCCACGCTCGAACGTCTGCAACGTGGTCCGCTGCCCGACCTGGTACTCATGAACGTGGCCGTACCTGGAGCCGAAGGTTTGCATACGCTGCAGCGTGCGCGCGAACTACACCCCAAGTTGAAGGTCATCATGCTGGGCTCTGCCAGCGACGCCCGCAGCGCCGCCTTGGCTGTCCGCATGGGAGCGCTGGACTACCTCTCGGAACCGTTTCAGGAATCGGAGTTGCAAGCCCTCCTTCATCAGCACCTGGGGGAACCTTCTTCCGCGGATGGGATTGGTGTCCATCGGGAGCCGGAGATCGTCAATAATGACGACCCGGAGATCATCAATGACGAGCCGGAAATCATCAACCTTTCCGATGGGGCAAGTTTTGTTTGCGCCAGTCCCGCGATGAAACAGATTCATGCTCAAGCTTGCGTGATTGCCAAGTTCGACATGCCCGTCCTGATGCTGGGGCAAAGTGGCACGGGAAAAGAAGTGGTGTCGCTCCTGATCCATCATCTCTCACCACGTTCCAAGTATCCCTTCCTGAAGGTAAACTGCGCCGCCGTACCGGCCGACTTGCTGGAGAGTGAGTTGTTCGGTTACGAAGCGGGAGCTTTTACGGGAGCGACCAAGGCCAAGCCGGGAAAATTCGAACTGTGTGAAAAAGGTACGATCCTGCTGGATGAGATTGGCGAAATGCCGCCTGCATTGCAGGCGAAGCTCCTGCATTTCCTGCAAGACCACCGCTTCTCGCGCTTGGGGGGCCGGTCCACAATTCAGGCCGATGTTCGCATCCTGGCCGCTACCAACATTAATGTCGAGGAGGCTCTGGCGGCGAAAGCGTTGCGCGAGGATCTCTATTATCGCCTTAGCGGCTTCACTATGAGGATCCCGCCGCTTCGAGAGCGGAAAAAAGAGATTCCTCTATTGATGAGTCACTTCATGAAAAAGAATGCGGCTCAGTTTTCCAGTCCGGAACGCCGCTTTAGCCAAACGTTGCTGCAAGCTTGTCTCAGTTACGCTTGGCCTGGCAATTTGCGCCAGCTAGAGAATTTCGTGCGCCGCTATCTGGTGTTGGGCGACGAAGAACTGGCACTTTCCGAATTGCGCGTGACCCAGCGGACCAACGGTGACCCAGGTCAGACGTCTGGTGCGCCCAAAGATGGTTCCGGATTGAAGTCCCTGGCTCGCTCCGTGAAGAAGGAAGCGGAAGCCGCCGCCATAGCCCATGCTCTTGAGCAAACCAACTGGCACCGGCAGAAGGCGGCAACCTTGCTCA
>CAWHXN010000010.1:0-139341 GCA_963833305.1 uncultured Acidobacteriaceae bacterium
TGTTTCAGCAATTGGTGATGTTGTGTTCTGTGGCGCGCTTCGTTCGTTCGCGTGTTGCCTTCATCAGTGTCCCGCCTGGTTCGTGATTGACGAGTTGGCCAGCCTGCAGCGTCTGCCGCAGCTTCACACTGCCATCACTGAGAACAGGAAATCGAACAATCCAATCATTCTCGGATTTCAGGGGCGTAGCCAGTGGAAGCCCGATACGGCCATGACGCCGAGGCGATGCTTTCGCAACCGGCGACCAAGATCTTTTTGCGCACTAGCGAGCCGAGGGCCGCCAAGTGGGTGAGCGAGGCCATTGGTGAAGTAGAGATCGAACGGCTTCGGGAAACACATCGACGGCAGTCGAACGGGCAAGAATTTCGCACTCGACCGCCAGACCGAACCGCTGGTCATGCCTTCCGAAATCTCTGGCATGGACGATCTCCGGGCGTACCTCAAGTACGGCAATTACGTCGCCCGATTCTCGTTTCCCTTTATTGAGCTGCAGGCGAAGCACAAGGCTTTAACTGAACGCGAAATGGATGATTTTCTGCCTCGCTCGTTCGATCCTCGCGACGTAATTCCTGAGGAAGAAACTCTGTCGCGAGGTTGGGGAAACACCGAACAGGCGACAATCGATTTCAACGCAGGACCTGTGAGGGACCGATGCTAACCATCTCCAAGCCACTAACCGCCGGGCAAGCCCAGAGTTATCACAAGAAAGAATTTACCTCAAAGGAGCAGAGCTATTGGGCGCACAGGCAAGAAGTGCAAGGAGAGTGGCAAGGTCGGCTGCCGAGAAATACCGTCTAGCAGGGTCAGTTGGTAATGAAGAATTCGCGCGGTTAAGCAATGGCCAACACCCGTTTACGGGCGAACAACTCGTTCGCCATCGATCCTCACATCAGTATGAGGGTGCTGACGGGAAAACCATCACACGGCTGAGCACCGCGCGGGATGGGACGCGACTTTCTCGGCTCCGAAGTCCGTATCTCTGACAGCTTTGGTAGGGGCGACGTACGGGTGCGCGAAGCCCACCGCGAGAGTGTTCGAACCGCGGTGGATGAGCTGGAACGGTACACGCAAGCCCGAATCGGCGGCAATAATCCGGCGGAAACCACTGGTAAATTCGTTGTGGCCAAGTTCGAACATGACACTGCCCGGCCAGTGGATGGATACGCAGCGCCTCAGCTCCACACTCATGCGGTGATCTTCAATCTAACCGAACTAGAGAATGGCCAAACACGGGCGCTGCAGCCACAAAGCCTGTTTGCTTCCCAGCAGTTTGCAACCGCCGTGTACCAGTCCGAGCTCACCTACCGGCTCGCTCGACTGGGATACGAACTGGAGGCTGGGAGGAGCGGTGCGCCTGAAATCAAGGGCTATTCCCAGGAATACCTCGACGCTTCCAGTCCACGCAGCCAGCAGATCAGAGCACACCTGGAAAAGGTAGGGCTGAGCAGCAAGGAATCCGCCGAGATCGCAGCGCATTCGACGCGAGACAAGAAACAAATCCTGACACCCGCTGAAGTGCTGTCCGCGCACCGGCAGCTTGCTGCGGAGTTCGGCAATCAGGCCGATCGGTAGTCGCCGACGCTCATGCCCGAACGATGGAACAGCGTCAGCCCGCAAACTCTGCATTGCGAGCCCAGGAAGCTGTGACTTTCTCTCGCGACAAGCACTTTGAACGTGAAGCGGTGGTTGACGAGCGATTGCTGATGCGTGATGCTCTGCGACGCGGCATGGGAAAGGTCGCATATCAGCAAGTCCGTCAGAACTTCGAAAACCGAGTACTGAAAGGTGAGTTTCTTGCTACCACCCTGCGACGCGAACCGTTGGAAGGCTATTCACAACGCCGGAAACTGTTTCTGCTGAACGGGAGGTGATTCAACGTATGCGCGCCGGGCAAGGACAGGCAGAGCCGATCGTGTCGCCTCGGGAGGCGGTCGCCATAACCAGCAAGCATCCGCATTTGAATGCGGCTCAGACAAGTGCCATTGAGCATGTGCTCACGTCTCGTGATCGTGTCCAGGGTATTCAAGGTGTTGCTGGTGCGGGAAAGACAACGGCCTTGGACGTCATTCGCGCGGCAGCGGAAAGCAAAGGTTATTCAGTGGAAGGCTTTGCCCCCACCTCGCGCGCAGCGAAGCAGCTTGGCGATGCAGGCATTTCAGCAGGAACGTTGCAGGGTTTTCTGGCGCGCGGAGACAGCGGTGGCACCCGCTTGACCAGAAACGGTTGTACTTCGTCGATGAATCAAGCCTGACAAGCACAAACCAGATGAAGGAGTTTCTCAATCGTCTGACACCTCAGGACCGAGTCATTCTCGTCGGAGACATCCGCCAGCATCAGGCGGTTGAAGCAGGCCGGCCGTTCGAACAACTGCAAGATGCCGGGATGAGTACAGCGAAGCTCGACCAGATCGTCCGGCAAAAAGATCCCGAACTGAAGACAGCCGTTGAATAGTTAGCACGCGGCGATGTCTCGGAGGGGATTCGCGCCTTGCGGACCCAGGGACGCATCCGCGAAATCGCCGATCCCGCCGAGCGTGTCCGTGAGATCGCTAAAGACTATGCCGAAAGTCCGACCAACACCCTAGTGGTGTCCCCCGACAACGCCAGTCGGCGAGAACTGAACAATGCGATCCGGACGGAGTTACAGTCGAAAGGAATAGTTGCCGGCGAAAATCACACGTTAAAGGTGTTGGTGCAGCAGCAGGACCTGACTGGTGCCGACCGACGATGGGCAGCTCGCTACGCCATAAACGACCGGCTGCGCTACTCCCGTGGCAGTAATTCGATCGGTATTGAGCGCGGCAGCTATGCACGAGTCGTTTCGACGAATTTGCAAGACAACCTCTTGACCGTCGAGAGCAAAAGCGGGCGACCTCGTCACCTACGATCCAAGAAGGCTTACCGGAGTGAGCATATACCGTGAGACCGAGCAGCCCTTCGCCGCCGGTGACCGAATTCAATTCACTGCGCCGAACAAATCGATTGGTGTCGCCAATCGAGAACTGGGGACAATCGACAACATCTCCCCGGAAGGACACCTCTCGATCCGATTGGAAAAGGGGAGGACGGTAGAAATAGACCCTTCAGAAAACCCGCATTTCGATCACGGCTACGCCGTCACCAGCCACAGCGCCCAAGGCCTCACGGCAGACCGGGTTCTGATCAATGTTGACACAAGTGCCCACCCAGACTTGGTGAATTCACGATTTGCCTATGTTGCGGTTTAGCGAGGGCAAGAAACGATGCGCCAATATTCACTAACGATCAGACGGCTCTCGACGAGGCGCTGGGTAAAGACAATTCCGAAAACTGCGGCTCTGAATGCTTCGATTCCCGATCCGGCAATCTGGCAGCACGTCGATTTACATGCCGCACCAGAATGACGGCGAAGCTGCCAACCTGAGCTTCCGCAGCGGTGACACGAATGACCGCTCTACACACTACGGCGTGAGACCCGCATGAATACCACATAGCCTCGATGTGGCTGCGGAGTGTCTGCGGCACCGCGCCCCCTTCGACTTACGGACGACCAGTCGAGTGTCCTCACATCACGCTAAGATAAAGTGTCTGTGATTGTAATGCGCGAATGATGTGCAAGATGTTTCGTTGTCGATCCGGCCGGCCTTTTCTTGGCTGTCCGTCATGCATCCAAGGGATACTTATCGATAATTTCCCTACAGCAAAGAATGGAGATTTCGTCGCGCTGACCGCGTGATGTACACGTACTTGGCACTTCTGCAGTAAGCTCCTTGGGCCCCTGACACCGAATTCTAGATAAACTGGGAGACGCCTATCGTCCATCCATCTTCCCTTGATTCATAGACTTAACTCCCCGGTACTATTTTTCTCTTGTGCATGTTAATTCCAATGAGGTACTCTGCTATTGTTGTCTCAGGTCGCAGCTGATCGTGACCAAATTCCGAACCATCGTCCAGCCGTAAGGCGGGTGATCCATCAGTCGAGATCAGATGACACACCTCACGGTCGAAGAGCGCAACCTCTGCGCTTCTCAATTCCTCGAAACCCAACTAACTTCTCGTGAACGCGTCCTCGTGGCGGCATTACACCCTCGGCTACTCGCCCAGTCAGGTCGCGAAAGCACTCGATGTATCGGCACCTGCGGTAACGCAAATGGCTCGCCGCATCGAGACAAAACCACAGCGCCTCTGGCAGCAGTAAGTCGGGTGGGACGCCGCTTCCACCGTGTCCCTTTTTTTGGCACACAACAAAACTCAAAAAACATGATGGAGAAATAAATATGGCCACGAAGACTGTAGTCGCAACAGAAGTTATAATCCAGGTGGACAAAGCTCTTGAGTCCCTACGATCCTCCAACTTCGACACACCCGCGGCCGTTGGCGAGCCTGTCGATAACGCTATACAAGCTGGTGCGAACAACATTCTGATTCGCCTAGTCGAAGGTGAAAGAAAGTCGGCAAAAAGCAAAAGACGACACCCGTCGTAGAGCAGATCGCATTTTCGGACGACGGATCTGGAATGGATAAGGAAGTATTGAGGCAGGCGCTTGTCCTGGGTTTTTCAACTCGCTATAACAGTCGCTCGGGCATGGGTCGATTCGGTGTTGGAGCGACCCTCGCTGGCATGAGCCAAGCAAAAAGGTTGAAGTGTACGGCGGACGCACCGGGCGGGGATTCTCTGTATTCGTACCTCGACCTTGCTGAGATCGCCAACAAGGAGCAAACGTATATGCCTGAGCCAGCTCCTGCCAAGGTTCCGCCTCAGTTCGCAGACATGGCTCCGACTGGCACAGGCACTCTGGTCGTTTGGTCTAATTGCGACCGTTTGACTCAGGGAGATGACGGCACAGTCAACGACCTGAAGACTGTAAAGGAAGAACTGCTCAACTTCTTGTCCCGCACGTATCGCTACTTCATTGACGGTGGCGTTAAGATTCAGGTTAACGACGTCGCCATTGAAGCACACCACGATCCGCTTTATTTGATGACAATTCCTCGTTTCGCTTCCGACGAAGAAGGCGGAACTCATTGTTGGATGATTCCTTCGACTGGGACATCCCTTCTGACCCAACCCGGCATTCGACCGTGAAGGTCAAGATGACGTGCTGCCGAGTCCTGGCGTCTAAAGCGTGGCTGGGGCGCCAGAGCAACATTCCTTCACGCGAGAGCGAAGATCCTAAATGAAGGCATATCCGTCCTACGTGCGAACCGTGAGATCTTCGACGGCATTCTGCCGAAGTTCTATCCTTCAGCCGTGGAGGAGATTGATCGCTGGTTTGGTATCGAGATTTCTTTTGAGCCTGAGCTGGACGAGTGCTTTCGCGTTAAGAATGTCAAGAAAGGCGCTGAGCCAATCGAAGGACTGCGAGATGCTTTGAAGAAGCGGTTGGACGCAGCAATTCGCAGTGCTCGCAAGCGAATCAAAGACACGTACACCATTCAAGAGAGCAAGGAAAAAACCGAGGAGCGAATACACCAAGAAGCTGAGAGGATTGGCGCAGAAGTGGAAAAGACTGCGCCAAAGGCTCGGTCTGGTGCTGATGTTGGGGAAGCAGGAACGCGACGAGAAGTTGGGAGCAATCGCAACGGAAGCTGCGAAAGCCTCTGAGGATGAGGGCACGGTAACGCCTCCCGCGTCCGCAGAAGAGATCAAAGGGCGGATCAAATCGTTGCCCTTCTCGATTGTGGACACTCAATGGCCGGGCAAGGAGTTCATACACATCGAGCACTTGGGCACAAACCATGATCGTGAAGCTCAACAACAAGCATCCCTTCTTCACAAAGATTTACGCCCCTATTCTCAAAGCGGCTGGCATTCTCGATACAAAGAGTGAAAATGATGAGCAATTGACGGTCGAAGAGTTCCGGCAAACGGCTCGCGTACTTCACGTCGGCTTGGACTTGCTCATCATGGCGTATGCAAAAGCTGAGAGCATGGATCCAAACCCGGAAGAGAAGTATGGTGACCTTCGCACTGAATGGGTATGTTCCTGTACAACCTGATTCAGGGTCTTCCGAACACAGCGAAATAGCTGTAATCGGTGTATACCTGCTGGACCATCGCAGCCCAGCAGGTAGCTTAGTCGGTCGTTGACGCTGAATAGATGTTCACTATCCTTAGGGGGCTAACGATGAAGGAGCTGCTTACTACGTGCGAGAAGTTCACACGACTGCACCGAGACGAAATACCTGGTCGCTGGACGCGCACAACAACAAACAAAGCTCCGCATAAGCCCTTATTTCTGATCTCGGTGGCAGATTTTAGTGATACAACCCAACAGGAGCAACTCTGTTTCATTGAACGAGAGTTTACAAAACCGCTTCGAGAAATCTGGTCATTTACTTCGACAGTCGAGAAAAAGCACCGTTGCTCTTCCGTTTTATCACTTGAAAAGCGATGGCTTCTGGCATCTCATTCCGGTTGCAGTTGTTCCGGAATATTGCCGGAAATCGTTCGCTGCACTCAAGACGGCTGTGAATGGCGCTTCGCTAGACGATGAGCTGCATAAGCTGCTGTCTGAGCCTAGGTGGGCGAGCCATTTGCGATCGGTGTTGATCACTACATATTTTTCTCCTGACCTTCACCGCGAATTCTTCAAAAACTAGAACCCGGGTGGCGACATTCGTCGTTGTCCGAGCGTCAGTCGAAGGGAGATCGTTATGCACACCTGGGCAGAGGATGCGATATCGGGAAAATCCGAAGCAGGCGTAACCGCGCTACTCGCGGCAAGCCGCATTTCGGACTCGAATGAGTTAGAGTTCGCAGCCTCAGGCGGCTTCTATGCTTTCTGGCAGCTCGTCGTGTGGGCTGTATATGACACTGGAGGACGCGTCACTCTAATGGAACTCGCGTCGGATTGGCAGAAGGATAGCCACTCCCACAATAAAAGAGCAATTTGCTCAGGCATCTCTGCCGCAAAGCGATAGCGGTAGCCGAAATCACAGGTGAGGATCGTCTTGATCGATTTTTGCCAGCAATTCTTGCTGGTGATGAGCGTTAGCAGAAAGCGCAGACGAACAAACGGCAAAACAGCTAGCATGCCTGAATGGATGAAGACCGCAAATGAGAGTTAACGATTCTGCGTCGTAGAGACACGTCACCTGAAGACTGCACACGATCTGTCGGCTGACCGCAAAGTAGACCGAGAACTGATGCCATGATCTCTGCTGCGGCCCCAGTGGGTGAACGTATCGCACTGAAAAATCGACGCTAACCTTCCTCCGAGACGGAGAGATATCAAGTCGGCAAAAAGAAAAATGTTCCTACGGCGCTTTTCGCTTTATAATCTGTGTCATTACACTTCAGATTACACATGACAACGAAACCATCTTCTCGAAAGCGCCTCGTCAACAGGGCTGGGGTTCCTTTCCAGGTTTACTTCATGCCAGAACAGATGGCCGAAATGCGACGCTTCTCGGAAGAACGCTCTCTGCCCCTCGCCGCAATCGTCCGCACAGCTGTGGAGCAACTCCTCAGAAAATGGCGCGATGATGGCTTCTCTTCCTTTGGGGTTTGACAGATGAAGGAATCAGATAACTCCGCAACTCGCGCAACGGGCGTCTTAGCATTTTCGGGACATGAGACTTTCACCCTGCGCCACGGCTGGTTGGCAAAAGCCCGTGGATGCCATTCAGAAGAATGGCAAAGCTTTCGCTAGCGAGAACGCGATGACCGAACTTGGCGTGGGGAAAAACATCGTTCGATCCATAAGACATTGGGCCCTGGCCACGGGCATATTCAATGAGACGCCCGGTACTCGTGGAGCGAACCTGTACGTGACAGAACTAGGCAAGCTTATTTTCGATGAACGATCCGGGCTCGACCGCTTTAATGAAGACCCAAGCACACTCTGGTTAATTCATTGGAAGTTAGCCACCAACGACATAGGAGCACAACTTGGAGTTGGGCTTTCAATTTGCCTGAGCGCGATAGAGTTCACTCGTGACGGCCTTCAAGATTTGCTGCAATCCGAGCTTCACAGGCGAAACGTGGTCGGACCTAGCGAGGGTTCTCTGAAGCGCGATGTTGACTGTTTCATTCGCTCCTACGTCCGTGACTCGACCACGCGAGTCTCCGAGGATCTCTTGAATGTCCACTTGCGGACATTTCGCTCATCCAAGGTTCGACCGACCGAACGCTGTACACGTTCAATCGCGGTCCGCAGCCGTCACTGACCGATACGATGTTTGCCTATGCGCTCCTCGAATACTGGGCTTCGATACATCCCGACCCAGGAGACCATGGCTTTCTCGGAGCTGGCGTTTGGTTCTGGAAGTCCCGGTGTCGTGTTCAAACTTGATGAGCTGAGCCTCATCACGCGGCTGGAACGGTTGCATGATCTGACTCGTGGTGAACTTACCTACGCTGACACCACAGGCCTCCGACAGGTCTACAGCAAAGGGAAACGAGATCCTTTGGGATTGCTCAAGCAGCATCATGGCAACACAAGCCCAACTGGAGTGGCCTCATGAAACTTTCTGAGTACGTTACAGTCTCTCCCCGATTTTCACGGTCGATAAACCTTGAACGTGATCTGCTCAGCGAAGTTGCGGTCAACGGCTATGTTCTCACCGCCACCGGTCTCGATTACATCACCCAGATAGCCAACGCGCTGGAGAAACCGTCCACGGGCACCGCTTGGACCCTCACTGGTCCTTACGGTACCGGGAAGTCCGCGTTCGCACTCTACCTGACGCGGTTGCTGGCGAAAAAGAGCGAAGGTGCTCAGGCGCGTAAGCTTCTCCAGCAAGCGGCGCCTGACCTTCACGGAAACTATTCAGTCGGAAGGCTGCAACGCAGGAGGGCTTTTGCGCCATTGTGGTATCCGCGACCGGCGACAACCTCACAACGTCTTTGCTCAGTTCTGCTATTCGTGATTTGCGCAGATTCAGCGGCAGACGAAAGCTAAAGTCGGTCGGCGAGTTGGAGCGGCTGGAGAGAAAAGGGGACAGGGTGACTCGAAAGCGGTGGTTCAGGGATTCGCCAGTGTGATTCTTGAACTTCGACGGCTCAACCTAGCCATCGGCATAGTTCTGATTGTTGATGAATTGGGGAAGGCACTCGAACATGCAGCGCGAAACTCTGGCGACATCTTTGTGTTGCAAGAACTCGCAGAGTTCGCGGCGTCATATCAAACTCCAGGATTGCTTCTTGTTACTCTCTTGCATCAGTCATTCGAGCAATACGCGGCTGGCCTGCGCGCCTCAACACGTAACGAATGGGCCAAAGTTCAAGGTCGTTTCGCTGACATTGCGTTTCAAGAGCCGCCTGAGCAGGTGTTACATGTGCTTGCGAAGGCAATTCAGCAACACCCTGATTCTGCATTGGACAAGAGTCGCTCGACGGCGTCTTCCATCGCTGCCAGGTTGTATGAGGTGGGGGCCGCACCGAAGGGCTTTTCAAAGAAAGCCTTCGTGAATATGGCAGCCGCACTTGCACCAATCCACCCAGTCACCGCTCTGTGTCTGACTCGCCTCTGTCGCAAGTTTGGGCAGAACCAACGGTCACTGTTTGCGTTTCTTCTCTCTCGCGAGCCAAATGGCTTCATGGGTTTTCTGGAAGCGGGAAAACCCACTGAATTGTTTGGCCCAGCAAGACTTTTCGACTATGTTCTCGAAAGTTTTGGGTCCGCCGCGTTAGTTGGTGATGGTGCGGTCAGATGCGACCGAGACTCAAGCAATCTTGCAACAGCATCCTGACTTGCACGCTTCTGAACATGAAATCATCAAGATTGTCGGCCTATTGACTTCAGTGGGAGCCTACGGAAACCTTCTTGCCACTGCTGATGTTCTGCGATTGGCGGCGGATAGTGACTCGGTCGTCCAAACGTGCAAACAACTTGAAGGGCGGTCAATTCTCGTATACAGGAAACATTCAGGATCATTCGCACTTTGGCAAGGCAGTGATGTTGATATCGAAGAGCGATTGAAGGAGGCACAAAAACGTGTTGCGTCCCTCGGTACGCTGGCTGCTCGCATGAATTGCCGCGTTGTGCCTCCTCCTGTCATCGCAAAGCGGCACTCCTTCCGAACAGGTACGCTACGTTTCTTCAAAGTGAAGTTCGCGGCGGCATCTGAAATTGGAGTTTTGCCCAATGATCCCGAGTCTGACGGAACTCTCATGTATGTGCTTCCGGATTCGGACCAGGATCGAGTGCGTGCGATTGAGCTTGCAGCATCCTCTCAGTTTAAGTCCAGGCCGGATATCGTGCTTGCAATTCCAAGCACAACCGAACCACTCAAGCACGGTTTTCGTGAGTTGGAGTTGTTGCAATGGGTGGCGCAGAACACTCCCGAGTTGCAATCGGATACAGTGGCGCGTCGCGAACTGCGAACACGACTGACGTTTGCAGAGCGACAGCTAGAGTTCGAAATCGCGCGACTCTTCTCGCCCTCGGCGGTGACGCAGACTTGTTGGTTTCAAAGCGGGATCCAGCGTAGTATTTCCTCTGCGCGGTTGCTGTCGCAAATGATTTCGGACATCTGCGACCAGGTTTACTCGAGCACCCCCATCATTCGTAATGAACTGTTGAATCGTAGGCATCTGTCATCAGCCGCTGCCGCAGCTCGCCGTATCTTGATCGAGGCTATCCTGAAACATAGCTCCGAATCGCAGCTGGGAATCGAAGGACATCCACCGGAACTAAGCATGTACGTGTCTGTTTTAAAGGCATCCGGAATACACCGCTCTGGTGAGAGCAATACGTTCGAGCTGGGCCCTCCCCTCGCAGATTCAAGCCTGTTTCCTGTTTGGGGTCGTGTCGAACGGTTCTTTACAGATTGCGAGCTACAGCGTCAGGGTGTCACTGCCCTTTATGATATCCTCGCTGACCCGCCGTTCGGCCTCAAGCAGGGTTTGATCCCAGTTCTGTTCTGCGCGTCCCTTCTGTGCCACGACACAGATGTCGCCCTGTATGAAGAAGGAGCCTTTGTTCCAGAGATTACGGCAGATGTGTTTGAACGACTGCTCAAACATCCTCGGGAGTTCGAGGTCCGCTCCTACCGTGTGTCAGGTGTTCGGAAACAGGTGTTCGAGCAGTATGCCGCCGTATTCGATGCTCAGAACGCGCCAAACTTGGTCGCAGTTGTTCGTCCGCTGTTTCGATTTTTCAATCGTTTGCCCGACTACTCCAAACGGACTAGCACCGTGAGCAGCACTGCTATTGCGGTGCGGGATGCTTTGTTCGCCGCAAGGGAGCCTGATGTTCTGCTCTTTCAGCAATTGCCTGTAGCCTGCGGCTTTGGTGCGTTCTCTCCGACCGAGGATGCCCGTGATTTTCAGAAGTTCTTCAAGAAACTGCGCGAGGCGCTTGCCGAACTCCAGCGGACCTACGATGACCTCCTTGCGCACGCAACTGACGTTCTCTTCGGAGCGTTTGATGTCAGTGCCAAGAAAGGAAGGTCCGAGCTTCAGCTCCGAGCTAGAGCTATTGCCGATTACGCTGTCGAACCCCGGATGAGAGCACTTCTGCTACACCTGACTGATACCGATCTTGCAGAGGTACTCTGGATCGAGGCAGTGGCGACTCTGGCTGTGGGGAAACCTCCACGTACCTGGACAGATACTGATCGCGCACGTTTTCAAGTTGTGATTTCAGACCTTGCACGAAGCTTTAAGCATCTGGAGGCTATGATGTTTGAAGTCTCACGCGCGATATTGAAGTCAGGCGCACCCGCCCAGGTCTTGAGGCTCGGTGTGACAGATCAATTCTCGCCCGAGATCGAAAACGTCGTCACCGTATCGTTTGACGAAGTGCATCAGCTAACGAGTCTTACGAAAAGCTTAGAAAGTCTAATTGCTGAAGAACCGCGAGAAACCGCGAAGCATGTCGTCATTGCCGCACTGGCACTGACTGCGAAGAAACTGATGTCGGAAGAACACAACAGCACTCCCCAAGTTGTGGCCCGCATGGAGGGAAGATGACCGTTCCTGAACGTCATATTTTGGGACTATCTGGCGGTAAGGACAGTACAGCGCTTGCGATCTATATGAAGGATCGGTTGCCACAGATGGAGTACGTTTTCTGTGACACGCAGAAGGAGCTCCCTGAGACGTACGAATACTTGGACAAGCTGGAAGCATTCCTCGGAAAGCCCATCAAGCGATTGAATGCAATGAGAGGCTTCGACCACTATCTGAAAATCTATGGTGGCTACTTACCGTCGTCACGAATGCGCTGGTGTACGAAAATGCTCAAGCTCAAACCGCTGGAAGACTTCATCGGTGATGATCCTGTTCTCAGTTATGTCGCCATACGCAGTGATGAAGATCGGGACGGCTACATCTCCACGAAGCCGAATATTCGTCCTGTATACCCGTTTAAAGAGGCTGGAATTGCTGAGGCTGATGTATATCAACTCTTGAACGATGCTGGCCTCGGGTTGCCCGAGTACTACCAGTGGCGGACGCGGTCAGGATGTTATTTTTGCTTCTTCCAACGGAAAGCGGAATGGATTGGCCTCCGGGAACGACATCCGGAATTGTTTGAGCAAGCCAAAGGATACGAAAAGATCGACGCTGAAACTGGAGTGAGATACACATGGAGCGAGCGAGAGAGTCTGGACGAGATCGCCCAGCCGGAACGAATCGCTGAGATAAAGCGAAAACATGAGGAGGCATTAAAAGCTAACGCACAACAGATGAAGGGTCAGCGGTTGTACCAAATCCTAGGTGCCGCTCTCGAAGACCAGGACGAAAACAACGACGAACCATGCCTTATCTGCCAACTATAATTCTCCCCCGGGAAGCAGCGAGGCATCCCTCGCGCGTAGGAGTCTTATGACCACACAATTGGGACGCAAGGAAATGGAGATTATCACCTACCTGCATTCGCATTTTCGACCCTATTCTTCAATCGCCACAAGCAACAGGAAAGTTGAAACAAGGCACAAGGGGCAAAATCAGGCAGATGAAGCAGCGAGACGCAGGCATGGTCTAGTATTACGGGTCGGCGATTGTGGGGACAGAACGGACTATGAGCATGCCTACTGCTGCTGAGTGCATTTTCTGTGACGTTCAACGGAAGGACGGCAGACCCATACTAGCTCGCACTCGCTCGTTCTTTGCCATCAAAGATAAATATCCGGTCAACGTAGGACACACACTCGTTATTCCCTATCGGCATGTCAGTCGATTGCGCGATCTGACCGTGGAGGAATTCGTTGAGCTCAGGGTTATCCTTGAGACCGTCCAGGATGAATTGGCAGGTCAGAATGCAGAGGGATTCAATATCGGAGTGAACGAAGGAGAAGTGGCCGGGCAGACTGTGTCTCATCTCCATCTTCACGTGATACCACGTTACCGAGGCGATGTCGAGAGTCCTCGTGGTGGAATCCGGAACCTCAAACCTGCCCTGGTCGAGTACTGATGCTTGAGTCTGTGAAGATTCGGCTACGTGTCGCTGGCGAACTGACACCAGAAATCGAACGCCGTATTCTGGAATTCGAGAGGGTTTGCGTTTCTGAGATCCGGTCAGAGAGTCTGCGCGACGCGATTCTGGATTACCTGGAGAACGTCTGTCCGCTGGACTTCTACACTGCGCCAGCGTCCTCATCGGGTGGACACCATCCCGAATGGCAGTCCTTGCCGGGAGGAATTCTTCTAAACACCACTGAATGCTGCATCGGTGCAGACAGAAAGATTCGGATGTACCCGGGTCTGACTACAGAAGCGTTAGAGACCACGGACGAAGCCCATGATGCTGTCTATGCCGCTACCGTCTTGAGCGACACTTTCAAGATTACTGATTTTGGCAAACCTTGTACTCAATGGCTGCACCACATCAGAGGCGAAGCAGAATGGCGGGCAATTGCCAAGAAACATGTAATTCCATCTCCGATAGCCGAGCGGATTGCCTCCGCCATTCGATGGCACCTCGGACGATTCACTCCGGACTGGCCAGACGGAAAAGATCCGCGAACGATGGACTCGATCGATTTCATCGTGCATGAACTGGATATGGATTTTTCAAACCGCAGGTTGTCAGATGTTTTTCAGCGGCGATTGGGTGAAGCTGGCGAGCAGGATGCGGCCGGATTCTTGGACAAGGAATTTGAGAGTGCGTCCTCGTATTTCCAGCACGTCGAAGGAAAGTTGAATAATCTCCTAGTATTTTCTGCGACGTTATTGATCGCTGTCATCAGTGCGTGCTACTACATCGGCAGCAGCGATATGTTCAAGAACCTAGCGTTCAGCCGCACCCCGCGCAGCTTCTTGATCGCGTTGCTCCTATTCGCATTCACTCTGATTAGTGTGGTATTTGTGGGGGTATATACCGAGTTGCGGGTGCGCAAATCCGCATGCTGGAAGAAATGGCAGCGATACGAGGATACCAAACACAGGCGGGAGATCGTAAGGGTGTAAATATACGCAGCGCTATCACTATGGTTTCGAGCGTTTCGGCATGTCCTCCGTACCTGCGGCGGCCGAGCGAGGACTGGTATACGCTTCTCCTCATGGTGATCTCAAGCGCATCTGCTTTTGCGGTGGCCCTGCCATTTCTGACCTTCGGGATAATGACCGCATTTGGACTGGGCTCAATTTCCCAATACCACCTGGTGTGGATCTCCGAGGGGTTGATTGCCTGGCTAGCCGCGGCTTACCTCGAGTTTGCATGGTTCACCCGTTTCTGTTACCAACTGGACCTGGAGCGCAAGAGAAAGTTCGCACAAGCCCAATATGTGTTCTTTTCAAAGCATGGCCAATCATTCCCCTGGCCTCTGCATTGGCTGGATTCTCTTGCAAACTCGATCGAACGCCGCTATTCTGCCGCACGAACTATACGTGCACAGGCTAGCTAAGTGTACGCGCCACTCTGGCGCATCCAAAACGGCTCCTAACATGATCATCAGACTTTTTACCAGCGGCGCAGCCTGACCCGCGACGGATCGCGGTTGAGAATCCCCGCCCACTCGGCGCGCACTGCAGGTTTGGAAGTATTGATGTCTTCGAGGTCGCCGCCAATTCCGTAATACAAAATCTGGAGTGCAACCCCGCGGTTCTCTGGGGCCGTAATCATGCGGTGCGCCGCCGGGTTCCATAGCAGTTCATTCCAAGGCTCTCCCGCGAGCTCCATCGGTGCCTTCGCCAACGCTTTGATGATTGCAGGTAATCTTTTCCCCCTTCGCAGGAACTCACGAATCACATCAACTACCAGCAATAGCCCAATTGGGCGAAACAGCAGATGGCCACCATGTGCTCCGCGAAATTGCGCGGCCGTGTCTGCTCCTTTGTCGCTTTCAGCGAGAGTCTTGACCGCAGGAAAATACTTCTGGATAGTATCCCAGAGATCAACCGCCTCGCGGTAGTAATGTTTGATTTTCGCATCCGAGGGCCGCGTTCGTTTGAAATCATTCCAGGCATCCTGATCCTGTAAGTATGTGTCGAGCGAGTCATACAACGTTTCGATCGTGGTAAATGACTCCGTATCGCTTGCCTGCAACTGCTTGCCCTTCTTAATCTTTAGGAAGTACTTGAAAAGCGGGTACTCTTCCACCAGCATGCGCGTGACGATCGCTACCACGTCATCTTCATCGAGCGCTATGATGTCCATTTTACTGACGGGTTTGGCATAGCGATTCAATGTAGTGAACAGACGGCGGCTGCGCTCCATCCCAGCCGTACTACGCGAATGCGAGACAAATAATGCGATAACTTCTTCGTCCCCAAGCGTCGTCGATTCTGCAACTGCGCGTTTAATGCCCACAACGCGATGCTGCCCGTCGATTGCAAACAGTTTTTCTGTTCCGCTGAATTGGGAGAATGCCCAGGGCTCCTTCGAAATAATCGGGCAAGTCATTTGGATCGAGTCGAGGCCCTCGGCGTAAATCGAGCTCGAAGAAGTTGGGTTCCCCACCGTAAACGCCTATAACTAAGGCATTGAAGAACCGCTGTGATTTGTTAAGCAAGTAGTGTTTAATCGATTCGGCATGGCCGGAAGAATCGATGCTGCGCTGGATCATGTCGCGCAGGCCTTCATGCTTGTGGATCTCGTCGGCCAAAAAAACCCGTTGCGCGATATCCCGCAACTTCAAGAATGCTGCATAGTAGATCCAGTCGCCCATGTGTGCTCGTAACGATGGCACCCGCAGAGGATCGAAGGTCAGGAGTAACGGTTGTTGTTCCATCAGAATGCCTTTCTTGGCCGACGCACGGTAGCCGGTACGTCATCGTTGCCGGGGGGAAGCAGAGCTTCTATCAATGCGGATTCCACATCCCTCGGCACGACATTGGCAGGCAGGGGCGCGCAAGCAAAGACTAGATGATCCGGATACAAAGGCAGAATGCGCAGCAACTTCGGACGAATCTTGTCGCTGCGCGCTTCGACCAAGTATTCCCCAAACCGTTCTCGTAAGGTCCGGCGAGTCTCCCCGATATACATCAAGTAGGATACATTCAAGTCCCCGGCGCATCCCGGAAGCACTAAGAATGCGTACACTCCCTGCTGTGCAGGAATCGATGATCGCGAACCGTCGTTGAACGGGAACACCGACCACGACAGGGGTGGCCCTGGCGACGACGATGACCAAAAGCGTGGCACCATTACGCATCTGGTGTGAGTGCCGCATCATTTCGTCGGATGCCAATAAGTCGTTGTACTGCGACACAATATCCCTCTAGTTAGCATGCGCCAGAGTATGTACTACACTCGCCAGGTGTCAGCTCGATCTTGCAACTCTCACAGGTCCGAAGCTGTCGGAGTAAACGAGTCATTATAAGGGTTGTCGTACCGCCACTGCACTAATTAACGAGATGCGGTATCACCCCCCATTTAAGGCTCACAAGCTGACTGAATGTCAGTGAGCAGACCGGACGGCGAATTAGGAGGAGACAATTCCTGAATCCCCAAGCTGCTTCCGTCACGTCGAAAACGAGATGAATGGCAAATAGCCGGCTTATGATTTTACCGACATCTCATGACCATTGGCGTGGGGGACGAGCATCCGACCCTGAATTCTTTCCGGTCATCTAGACATTCCTGCAAATCCTCGAAACACTACGTCCGTTCCGCAGTTCAGGAAGACTATGGCAGGATCTATTCGCCACCAGCGGTGGTGTTGGCTTAAGAAGAGCCAGGTTTTTCTTCCAATCTCGGATGCCACTGCCTCATGGGCATGTTGACAGACGCGGGCTCTCTTCCAGTTATGCCCACAAAAGCTTGCGATGTTCAACTCCGCGTTCTGATGTTCTAAGTAAAACCAGGATTCCACAGAGTAGTTCGACTAGGAACAAGAGAATTCTTTCAAGCGATCGGCCGACTGACTGTCGGCAAGCCAGAAAACAAGTCTTCTATCGGTCATCTCCTGTCCTCGTAGGCCGTTCGTGTCCTCAATGTACGCAGAAACCACTCTAGAGGAACGAGGGCTACGCCTGCTTCTCCCCACTGCGACCTCCTCCGGGTGAACGCCGCTTAATACGCGGCTCGGACGGGCGTTTCGGACTGCGCCGGTTTCGCGCCAAACCATAAAACAAGAGCGGTTTGTCACTCACCGCGCTTTCACTCACGCCCTGCCACCCTCCCCCGGCCTCCGTTCTGCCCTTTGCTCCGTTCCGCCTTGTTTTTTCCCGCTGCCGCTCAAGTGAAGAAAAAAACAAGCCGGAGACGGCGCGAAAGGGAAAAACAATGAAATTAGAGGAAATCAAGAACAGAACCAAAGACGCTGTGGATTATCTCGTGCAGGCGCTGGAATCCGGGCGCAGCGAAGTGCTCACCCAATACCTCGGCACCATGGCTCGATTCCATACCTACAGCTTCGGCAACGTCATGCTGATTGCCAGACAGAAACCGGATGCCAGCAATGTTGCCGGGATTCGCACTTGGAATTCGCTTGGCCGCTTCGTCAAACGTGGCGAGAAAGGCATTCTCATTCTGGCTCCGATGGTCAGCAACCGCAGGCTGCGGCAGGAAGAAACCGCAGCCGATACCGATACCGATGCGAAGGAAGAACGCAAGCAGCAACTCGTTGGCTTTCGCGCCGTGTACGTGTTCGATGTCACCCAGACCGAAGGCAAAGACCTACCGACCCTGACCGAAATCCAAGGCGACGTGAGCGGGTACCGCGAGCGGCTGTTCGGATTCGTGGAGGCGCAAGGCATCGACCTCTCTTTCTCCGACCGGATTGCACCCGCGAAGGGTCTGTCTCACGGCGGAAAGATCACGCTGCTTTCCGGTATGCAGCCCGCTGAGGAGTTTTCCACGCTGGTTCATGAAATCGGCCACGAAATGCTGCATCGAGGCGACCGCCGGACGCTGACCACCAAGCAGGTCCGCGAGACCGAAGCCGAAGCAGTGGCATTTGTGGTTTGTCAGGCAGTCGGCTTACAGACCGGAACTTCATCCCAGGACTACATCCAGCTTTGGCACGGAGACGCTGATCTGCTGCGCGAGAGTTTGGAAGCCGTCCAGCACACCGCTGCCGTGATTCTCGGGGGCATCGCCCCCGAGCCGGTTGCGGCGACCCAAGCCGCATAACCCGCAACGCCGTAACGATTGGTGCTCATGCCCGACGTGTGCGCCGGAACCACCACCCACAAGACCAAATCATCGAGGAGAAATCGAGCCATGCAAAGCACTCAGAATGCAGCGAACCACAACGAATACCGCAGTATCCCCGTTACCGCCCTAGTCGAATCAGCCAGCAATCCCCGCAAACGATTTGACGAAACGAGCCTGAACGAACTGGCAGCCAGTCTCAAGACGCAAGGCGTTCTAGCCCCTCTCTTGGTACGCGAGGCAGAAGAAAACAAGTATGAAGTCATTGCCGGAGCACGCCGCCTCAGAGCAGCCAAACTCGCCGAACTGCCGAGCATTCCGGTTCGAGTCGTCAAATTGACCGATGCAGAGGCAATCGAGGCGCAGTGCGTTGAGAACCTGCAACGCGAGGATATTCACCCGATGGAGGAAGCGCTCGGCTTCAAATCGCTTCTGGAACTTGGCCAGCCGTACACCGTCGCCCATGTTGCTGCCAGAGCCGGAAAGAGCGAGGCGTATGTTTACGGTCGTCTGAAACTGACCGACCTTATACCTACAGTGGCCGAAGCCTTTCTGAAAGACCAAATCACCATCGGCCACGCCCTGCTGATCGCCAAACTCCCGGCTTCCCAACAGCAGGAAGCGTTCGCCGCTGCTTTCCGCAGCATGTGGACAAGCGAAGGCAATACCCAGGTCATGATTCCGGTGCGGGAACTGGCGGTTTGGATTGAATCCAATGTCTTGCTGCAGTTGGTGGCGGCACCATTCGATAAGCAGGACGAAACGCTTGTTCCCGATGCAGGTTCCTGTACCAACTGCCCTAAACGAACCGGATTCAACAAACTGCTGTTTTCCGATGTTCGCAAGGACTCCTGCACAGACCCACAATGTTTCCGGGCGAAGGTGGACGCCCACGTTGCTAAGACGATGGAGAAGAAGCCCGAGCTGGTACAGATTTCCTCGGCTTGGAGCAGTCGCGAGGGAGCGCCTCTAGGCCGCAATCGCTATGTGGAATTGGAATTGAAGAAGGGCAAGACCCAGAACCAAGCTGCGAAAGCGCTTCCTGCCCAGAAGCCCTGCGAGAAAATGACTGAGGCGATCGTCACGGACGGCGGGAAACGCGGCCAGATCGTGAAGGTGTGCGCCGACCCGAACTGCCGGGTACATCATGGCGATAAGCCCTCAGCCCAACAATTGCAGCGCGAACGAGCCGAGGAGCGGAAACGCATCGAGAAGCAAAAGCTGGCAATCACCGTGCGGCACCGCATTCTCGCAGCGGTATTGGAGCGTGCAGCCGCGCCGATCAAGAAAGCCGACCTGCTACTGATCGCACAGTACGTGATTGGGAATCTGCCTTACAATCGCGTTCCTGTGCTGGCTAAGCGGCACAAAATCGATACCGAGAAGAACGGCACATCGCCACATGAACTACTCGCGAAGCACGTATCGACGCTCGACGAAAGCGGCCTTTGCCGTCTGCTGTTGGAGGTCAGTCTGATCGAATCCGCCTACGCTACTAGCGGCAAGTCGGACAATGACAGCCTTCTCAACACAGCGAAGCGCTATCGCGTAGACGCGGAGAAGATTCAGAAGGCGGTTGCCCAAGAATTCGCCGCCAAGCTGAAGAAGAAGGAGCAGAAGGCAAGACCAAAGAGCGCGGCCTAGACAGTTCAAATCAGATCATTATCGGAGGCAGAGGGCGAGAGCTCTCTGCCTTTACTCTTTGCGCCGATGCCAATTTATGCGGTTTCACCCAGCGACATCTGAGTCGCTGACAACGATTGACGTGAGTACTTCTTGAGAAATTCCATGCCGAACTGATCGATCAGGCGGGAGGTTTCAGCCCTCGTTACGAGACATGTATCGAACGACAGTGATTCGTCGGAGAGCGGCTTAAAGACGACTCCGTCAATGTGCGTACTGAGTGCCGTTGCCTTGGACACGAAGGCTATTCCGTTTTGCTCGGTGACCACGTGAAATGCGTCAGGAGCACCCAACACTTCGTGAATTTCGTGCGGAACGATCTGTTCTCTTTGCGCTAGACGCATGATTGCATCATGCGCGTTGGGATTGGCCTGCTCGCTAAACAAACCCCAAGTATCTCGGTCCAGGTCGCGCAGCGTTACCGCTTTCTTGAGAGCCGCTCTGTGGCTTTCCGGCAAAGCCACGTAGAGGGGGATGCGAACGAAGACCGCCGCGGTGATTCTTGGATCGTTCGGCGGCGCAGTTACAATCGCCAAATCCAGTTCGCCGGAGATCACGCCGCGAGCCAAATCCGTCGCAAATCGGCTCTTCAGCCTCAGCCGAAGCTTGGGATAAAGCGG
The DNA here is from genome assembly GCA_963833305.1 of uncultured Acidobacteriaceae bacterium. Taxonomy (GTDB): domain Bacteria; phylum Acidobacteriota; class Terriglobia; order Terriglobales; family Acidobacteriaceae; genus Bog-257. The sequence goes on from CAWHXN010000010.1 coordinate 20,772, forward strand.
CAGACGGAGTGCCAGCAGCGTTGAAATCCATGCTCGATCGGCAAAAGGCGAATGGCCCACCGTCAGCACGGTTTCCGAGCCATGACTGATGGAACGAGCCATGTGCACGGCGCGTTCGGCGTGGAGCACAGCCGACCGCGCTTCCTCGACGAACACGCGTCCCGGTTCACTGAGATCGATGATTTTCTTGCGCTGGCGGAGAAACAATGGAAAGCCAAGCCCTTTTTCGAGCTCGGCCATCTGTTTGCTGAGTGCAGGTTGGCAAATATTTAGTCTGATCGCTGCGCGCGTGAAATTCAGTTCTTCGGCCAAAACGATGACAGCGTGCAGGTGACGTACTTCAACGTTTGGATACAGCACCTCAAACCCCCTATGCTCCGCTCAAGTAATAGGGCTTGCACGTTCATTCGTCACCAAGGGCCTCGGGCTTTCGGGCACTGAGGTGGGGAATTTCCACAGTATGTGGAAATTGAGCAGTGTTGTCAACCTGGGTACCTCCTTTGCGGCAGAACCTCAGGTTTACAACGTATTTGCCCTAGTTCTTTTGGGCTCTACGGTGTCAAATCAGTTAATACTCCGAGAAAAAAGCGCTCGTCGCGGAGGACGTGGAGTCTGCGGTAGACTTGCACGTCGCATCGCAGAGAAAGTCCCGCGCTGCTGTCCAATTCAGCCCAAGGTTTCACAATTCATGAGTAATCAGACTGTCTTCGTCTTGGGAGCGGGTTTTTCTTGCCTTGCCGGCATTCCCCTGATGAACGAGTTGCGCGGTGAGGTGCTCGCTGATCCGCGCATCCGGGATCTGCCAGCGCTTGTAGGTCGAGACAAGGAGAGCAGCCTCGAGGAAATTCTGCTCGACCTTCGACAGGGCGCCGACGAGTCCCCAACACAGGCGCATGATGCGGTACTGGATGCCTCTTTGTGCCTGCTCTGGAAAAAGCATCAAATGATGCCCGATCTCCCAGAGGCGTATTCCCGTTTCGCCCGAGTGGCCGGTGACAGCGTTGGAATTGTGTCTCTCAACTGGGACCTGGTGTGCGAACTAGCGCTCTACACAGCCGACATCAAGTGGAGCTATTCGGCTGGCCGTGGAACGCCGATTGTCAAACCCCACGGTTCGATCAATTGGACCAATCATCCGCGGATACCAAAGCAGAAATGGAAAAGCGGCAACGGGTTCGCCCAGATCGACGACGAACGATTCATCTCCTACCGCCCTGATGATCCCTTTCGAGACCCTCTCCTCGGATACACGGATAGCGATTTCAAGTACATAACCTTCCCAGGGCTTCTTTACGATAACTCCGAAGCCACTTAATCGCCTCTGGGCAGAAGCTCGCGCCTTGATAGCCAAGGCGTCGCGAGTCGTGTTTATCGGATATTCGTTGCCGTGCTATGACATCCGCTCCAGGAGCGAGTTCAAAAGCGCCTGTTCTCGGAAAGAAGTTACGGTCATGGACCCGTCAGAACAGGCTTCCACAAACTACCAAAACCATTTTGGGAAAGGCGTTGTGAGTCGGCTCGAAAGATTCGACGAGTGCGGTCTGTAAAGAGCTGAGACTTAGGAAGAGACTTGGTGATCCGACCCGAGCGCTTCGCACCATTGTGGCTCTCAGAAATACCTGTCCAGCAGTATTCCTCTGTTATTCCGTGTTGTTCCAATGGATGGTGCGCATGTCCCGGGCGTAAACTCCGCTATGAATGCCTTCCAGGCCAACCCTCAGCGAGATGCCCACGCGGCAATCGCAGGCTTCTTCAATCAGGTAAACATCACTCTTCTCCGTTGGTTGAATCCAGACGGAACGGGAACGAAAGTCACCCCATTTCATTTTCTAAGCAGGAGACTCCCGATGAAAAAATCCAATACAACCGACGTCGAAAACAATTCAACCGGCTGACTCCGACCAGGTTGTGCAAGAGCAAATCCGCATGCGCGCCTTTGAACTCTACGAGCAGCGCGGAAAACAAGAAGGATTTGATCTCGAAGACTGGCTGCAGGACGAGGAAGAGATTACAGGCGGACAAGCGCTAGCCCAGGCTGCCTGAACGCTGCCACGAACAAGCCGACCGCATCGACCGATCCAGCTCGATGATGGGTTCACATTGGCGTGAGAAGTGTGAACTTCCTCTGCCGTAGAGGGCAGCGGTGGGCGCTTGAGCAGAAGAGAGGTCCCTTGGCCCTGTGAACGCAGTTACCGCCGAAATCGCAACGAGCCCAATGTCAGCACGTGCCCGCCGGCCATTTCCCTAATGTTCTCAAGTGCTTCTTCGTGCTCCCGTAGCGAACGCGCAGCGCAACAGTCAGAGACAACGATAAGTTCGAGGTCCCGCATATTCGCGTCATGCGCCGTGCACAGGATGCAGCTGTTCGTAGTAAGCCCGGCTACGACTATGGAGCGACAGCCGAGATGCCGCAGAAGGACATCGAGCGGAGTTTGGTAGAAGGCAGAGTGCATCGGCTTCAGAACGCAATAGTCGTCTTCGTCAGGCTTGATTTGCTCCACAAATTCCTTTCCTGGGCATCCGGCTCGCAGGCAGTAGGCCAGCAGTTTCGCAGCGTCTGAGTGCCACTCCCCAAAGTTGTCATTGACGTAGATCGAAGGTATCCCGGCCCGACGGGCCCGCGCTTTTAGCTTGGCAAGCCGCGATGCCAATGGCAGCGCATTCTTGAGGATCTTGTCGCCATCCGGAAATTCGAAATGGTTCACTACATCGACGAGCAGCAGCGCCTGGGATGATTTCTTGTGCGCAGTTTGTTTTTGCATACGGGATCTCTTAAGGATAGCGAGTTCCGGTTCAAGAACTCCGGACAATCCAATCAGCGTAGCGTGTAGAGATAAGCGGCGATGTCCCGGCTATCCTGCTCGCCAATGCCCATGTCGGGCATGGCATTGTTTGGAACCACCTGTTGCGGCTTCTGTATCCACAGCATGAGGTTCTCCGGAGTGTTCGGCAGACGTCCGGCAATGTAGACGCGTTCGGCAAATTGATTCAATGGCGGCCCTACTACCCCGTGAGCGCCTTCGATTCCGGGAATGGTGTGACACCCGCTGCAACCGTATTTTCTCAGGTCGTCCATGCCGGCCTCAGCGTTACCGCCGCCTGTAAGTTGGGCTGCGGTCTGAAACCGTTCCTGCTGACGGTCGCAAGCGCACAACAATAACAATAGGACGAACAGCGCTGGAGTCACGCGCCTAGCTTGCATTCTTACCTCCTACGTCAGCGCTCATGACCACGGCAAGGCGAGTGTATTGCTGTCGTCGCTCGGACTCGCCGATCCAGGCGGCGAACATGGCCAGGCCCACAACGACGAAAACGACTCCGCAAGGAATCCACATAATGAGTCCTCCGAGCTGCTGGTCATCCATCGGACTCAGCTGCCACGGAGCGGTGCGGCCAGCGTAGATCGGATACCAGAGCTGCCCGGTAAACGTGATCAGCGCTCCCAAGACGCTGGTGTGCAGAGCAGTGGTGAACACGTAGGCAAAGGCCGCCCCATATCCGAAGCGCCCGTACCGGCCTTCGATCAGTGTCCACCAGAACAGGAGTGCCGTTCCGAGAAACGTAATGTGCTGAGCAGCATGGATCCATTCATTGTCGAGTGTGGCTTGGTAGAGCACGGGAATGTGCCAGGCCCACAACGTTGCGCCATGCAGAATCCAGACCGTAAGAGGCGCCGAGAGCCATAGCCAGCTGCGCCTAAACTTTCGGGATGAAGTCATTGCGCCGAGCGTGGTACGGGCTTTCGGCGGAAAGGCAAACAGAAAGGTCAACATCGGTTTTCCCATTGCCAGCAGTGGAGCGGCAATGACCATGAGCAGCTCATGCTGTGTCATGTGAGCGGAGAACAAGACCGAGCCCAGTCTGTGCAGCGGGGACAGTAACGCGAGAACGAGGACAATCCACCCTGCAGAAAACGAAATGATGCGCCATGGACGGATCGCCGGAGTGTGTCGATTGCGAGCGTAGATGCGATACGCGCCAATTGCATACAGCACCGCGGTGATGACGAGAGGAATCACGATGCCCGGCTCCCAGGTCCACTGCGAGGGCCAGTTCTGCGGTGTGATGTTCGCGTCCTCTGGATGCGCCCATGCGAGGGCACTCGACATCGTGAGCATCAAGAAGGCAACAGCCCGGATTCCCGACGTCAGCTTCATACCTTTCAATCGCACGGGCTCAGCACAATCTTGGTGACGGCGAGGGCGACAATCGTGAGCGCAAATATCGAGCTCATAAGAATGCCCAGCCACGCCATGAACCAGCTTCGATCCCGTGGAGAGCCTCCTTCGTCCCGTCCCCCTCGAACAGCGGCGAGTTGTCGCCAAGCGACCATCATTCCCGTCAGCACAAGAAATAAACTTACGGCGCTGACGAGGTGTAGCAGATAGTAGTGGCCGGTAGAACAGGCATGTTGATCGATGGCGTAACTGACGCCTTGATCGAGTGCCCAGGCGGTAGGTCCAATCAGGATTCCCCACCACAAAGCGGCGATGCTGACCGGTTCGTCCGAATTGTGTGCTCTGATGCTCACGAGACGACACCTACAGAATCCGCGGCGCGAAATACAGAACCGCGTAAATAGGAAGCCAGGTGAAGACTACGAAATACCAGTAGTCGCAGTTCTCGCTGACATCCATGAAGCGCTTGCCTTCGGCCAATCCGCTAAACATGAGAACGGCGAGCACCGCAGTATCGAACCAGTCAGTCAGCAGATGCACGGTGTGTAGTCCGAGCAGCGTCCAGGTGACGGAGGCATAGGCGTTCGCGTCCCAGGTGGAGTTTAAGCTGCGAAACTCGAACCAGCGCAGCACCAGGTTGCCCACTCCCAGGAGCACCATGATGGTCAGGCCGATCTGGACTCCACGGAGGTCGCCAGCTTCTCCTCGCTTCTTGGTCCATGCATTCGGAAAGAGGCTGCCGAGGAACAATAGAGTGTTGGCCGTGCCGAACAACAGGTTCGGTGGCTGCAGTCCAGGAGGCCAGCCGTTGCTCCGTGTGCGAAGGTAAAAATAAGACGCAACGACCAGCGCGAAGGCTGTCGCCTCGATCATCATCATGCCGATCGTGCCTAGCCAGATGATGCTGCGATGGCCGAAGACGACTGTAGGCAAATCGGATACGTTAAGCTCACGCCTTGGCATGCTCCCACCTCTCCGTTTGCTTTCGCCGTCCAACCTCCTGCCGGGTTGGCCAGAACCATCCCGTCAGGGTAATCGCCAGCGGAATAGCACCCCACACTAGTCCCCAAGGCGAGAAGATGGACCAGATGAACATGCCTGTGGTCGCCAGTGCAGCCAGGAACGGCCAAATGGTAGGGCCGGGAAATTCCGTCACATGATCAGGGTCGGCGTCGAGCGTCTTGGTGATAAGCACCTCACGAACGTCTTCGCGTAAACCGATGACCACGGGTTGATCCGGCGGGTCTTCCCAGAGTGGCTCCCGTCCGCCGACCGTAGGTAGATCGAGGAAGTTGTAGTCCGGAGGGGGCGAAGTCGTCGCCCACTCCAAAGTTCCCGCCTGCCAGGGATCGTTGCCGGCAATCGCGCCCTGCTTGCGGCTCCACTCCACATTGATCAGAAAAACCAGTACGCCGACTCCCATCAGCATGGCGCCGCAGGTGGCAATCAAGTTGGCATTGCCCCACTGCATTTCCGGCAGGTAGGTGTAGATGCGGCGAGTCATGCCGTTGAGGCCCAGCAGATGCATCGGGAAAAATGTGAAGTTGAAGCCGAAAAAGAACAACCAGAAGTTCACTTTGCCCAAGCTCTCGTTCATCATGCGACCGGTGATCTTGGGAAACCAATAATAAACCGCGCCGAACAGCGGGAAGATCGCCCCCCCAATGAGCACGTAATGGAGGTGGGCGACAACAAAGAACGTATCGTGGACTTGCCAATCGAGCGGAACTGAAGCCAGCATTACGCCGGTCAGGCCGCCGATCAGGAAAACAAAGAAGAAGCCGAGCACCCACAGCATCGGCGTTCGGATGACGATCCTTCCATTCCACATGGTTGCCAGCCAGCAGAAAAACTGAATGCCGGTTGGGATGACGATCATCATGCTGGCTGCGGTGAAGAAGCTGATGCTGAGCTGTGGCAGGCCGGTGGCGAACATGTGGTGCACCCAGACGCCGAATCCTAGGATGCCGGTGGCAACCGTGGACAGCACCAGGGCCAGGTAGCCAAAAACTTTGCGGCGTGAAAATGCGGCGAGGATCGTCGAAACTAGCCCGGTGCCGGGGATGAAGATGATGTACACCTCCGGGTGCCCAAAGAACCAGAACAGATGCTGGTACAGCAGGGCATCCCCGCCCTCGGATGGATTGAAGAAGTGAGTGTTGATCAGGCGGTCCATGATCAACATGCTGCTGTCAACCATCACTGCAGGCATGGCGAAGATCACCGCAAACGCCACCACGACTTGCGCCCACACGAAGATGGGAATGCGGTTCAGCGACATGCCCGGGGCGCGCAGACGGAAGACGGTGACCATGATCTCGACCGCAACGGCCAACGCGGAGACTTCGGTGAAGGTAATCAGCTGCGCCCATACGTCTGCTCGTTTTCCCGGCGTGAACTCGGGACCACTGAGCGGCACATAAGCGAACCAGCCCATATCCGGACCCACGTGCAGGACGAACATCACCCACAGGAAAATTCCGCCGAACAGATACAGGTAGTAGCTATAAGCGTTGAGGCGCGGGAAGGCGATGTTGCGCGCTCCCACCATCAGCGGCACAAAATACACAGCCAAGGCTTCGAACATCATGGGCACGGCAAACAGGAACATCATGTTCGTCCCGTGCATGGTGAATAGCTGATTGTAGAGATCGGGGCTGACGACGTGGCCTTCGGGACGGGCCAACTGCAAGCGCATTACCAGCGCCAGAATTCCGCCGAGAAGGAAGAAGGCAAAAGCGGTGACGATGTAGCGCTTGCCGATCGTCGTATGGTGAACCGCACGGAACCAACCTGCAAAGCCACGCGGCTCCGCCCACGTATGCGCCAGCAGCGCACGCCGCGAGTCTTCCGACGCGTTCAGGATGGGTTCTCCGGCGGCCAAGTCCTTCTCCTCCTACTGCAAGCTCTCGAGGTAAGCCAGCAAAGCCTGCTGATCTTCCGACGGCAACTCGTTCGGGGGCATACGGCACCCGGGCTTGATGCCTTGTGGATCGGCAATCCACGCGGCCAGGTTGCCGACGTTGTTGGGTAGCGTTCCGGCCCCCAGACTCGTGCGGCTCGCGATGTGCGTAAGATCTGGTCCAAGGCGAGACCCGGCGATCGTTCCCCGGATGGTGTGGCACATCACGCATTGAGACGACAGAAAGACCTCGCGTCCGCGGCGTTTCTGAGCTGTATCCGGTTCAGGTGCGCTCTGCAGCTGCTGCTGCATCCACTTCTGAAACTCCTCGTTCGATTCCGCCACCAAGTAGAACGCCATCTTGGCGTGCTGGATTCCGCAGAACTCCGCACACTGTCCGCGATACACCCCCGGCTTGTCGGCTTGAATCCAGAACGCGGTGGAGTAGCCGGGAATCAGGTCGCGCTTACCATTCAGGTTGGGCACCCAGAAGCTGTGGATCACGTCACGCGATGCGGTGTTGATGACGACCGGTACACCAACGGGAATATGAATTTCGTTGGCGGTAACAAGCGTTTGGCTCGCGTCACTGTTCGGGTAGGTGATCTCCCACCACCACTGATAGCCGACGACTTGAATCGAAACCGGATTCTTCGACACCAGCGACTGAGTTTCGTTTTTTCCGGCGATCACCGAATTCACCAGCAGCACGAACAATATGGCGACAGTAATTGCGACAGCAGCGCTGATAATCCGAGTAGCCGTGCGATCCGCAACAGATGTGTCCAGCAACGGCGGTGGCATGATGGCGGTTTTCTCTCGCGATCGGCCTAGCGCTCCGCTGAGCACGGCGATTACAAGAATGAACACGACCACCGCAACCCAGAACATCAGCCACCACAAGCGCTGGATTCGCGCGGCCTGCGGACCTGCGGCATGCAGTGCCGATTGAATTGGTGAAATCGAAATCGACAGCAGCTCGAAGGACATCATTTCGGATGCACTCCTTCTGGCCCATGTGGCTGTTCGCGCGGTGTGGACGATGGCGGGTTGCCGCCCTGCATCTCGTCGCCACGACCGGGCGCCACGTCTTTCGACAACTGGCCGCTCATCGAGCGCACAAAGGCGACGATCTCCCATACTTGCTGATCAGGAATCTTGCCCCGGAAGGAAGGCATCCCGTTCGGCCGACCCTCAACGATGTCGGCATAGATATTCTGCGGCTCACTTCCATATATCCAAGTGTTATCCATCAAGGGCGGACCTATCCCGCCTCCTCCGTGAAAGTGGCAACCGGAACAGTTGTAGGCATCGTAGAGCTTCTGCCCTTCGGAAACGGCGTAGGCGTTATCCGCGTAGGGGTTTTGAACCCATTCCGGAGGCGGCTGATCCGTGCCTTTGGTGGGATCGGCAGGATGTAAGCCGCTCACGGTGAGTCCCGAGGTAGCGCTGCTGGAAGGCGCGGGTTCGCGGAAACGCCTCTCCTCGCGCTCACAGGCGGTCAGCATCGTCAGCAAGAAGAAAATGCAGACTGCTACCGGGAGTTTCCCTTCAGTACGCATCGCCAGCCTTTCCGCTCTGTGGCATGGGAAGCAGAGGAACGTGATACGCCTGAAGAATTGCCAGCACATCGCGATGGCGACGATTCAATGCGGCATTCACTCGCGCATAGAGTTCGGGCTCGTCTTTGCGAACACCAGCTGCGATCTCATAAGTGAACGGCAACATCGGAGGATCGAGCTCCGGTTGTACCGCCGTGAGCCGCAGCTGACTGCCATATTGCGCGGCGTAGTAACCGGCCACCGGCCCCCATACGACGGCCGCATCGATCTTGTGGTCCGCAACAGCCGCAACGATGTCACCAGGGCTTTCATCCATGCGGAAAGCAACGATATTGACGGAGAGATTGCGCCTGGCTAGCGCCGTGGCGGGAGGCGTGAAGTCTTCGTCCAGCGCATGAACGCCGATCTTCATCTGCCGTAAGGCTGGGTCGTCGAACGAACGCACTACCTTGCTGTCGGCTCGCGTAACAAAAACGTAGGTCGAACGGTAATATGGCCGGGTGACCAGAACTCCGCGCATGCCAACTGGAACCTCAATCAGCAGATCGCAGCGTCCGGTGTTCACGACTTCACGCACGAAGCCGCGCGAAGGACGTACCCATTCAAACGAAACGGTGGCGCCGAGCTCTTCGCCTAAAAGATCGGCAAGCTTATTTTCGAAGCCTTGCTGCCGCTGATTGGAGAACGGCAGCTGTTGCGGGTCGGCGCAGACCTTGAGCGTGCTCGCCGCAAGGAGCTCCGCGCCAGCCAGCACCAGCAATGCAGCCACACTAAGGCAGCGAGAAGACATAAAGCATTCCTCCCGGCGTGACCTTGGTCTGCAACTCCTGCGTGGGTCCCATGAAACCGAGTGCGGCCGTCGGATCGCGTGCGTCGAGGCCAGCCGAAACCACCGCGCCCGCCCAGCCCCCGATACCGGAAAGTATCGCCACGTACTGCTTGCCGTCGGGTCCCTTGTACGTGACTGGCTGGCCGATGATTCCTGAGCCGGTTTTGAACTTCCACAGCTCATTTCCGCTGCGGGCATCAACCGCCTTGAACCAACCATCCATCGTGCCGAAGAAAACTACGTCGCCCGAAGTGACCAAAGCTCCGCTCCACACCGGGTAACGATCCGTGATTTTCCACACTTCCTTTCCGCTTACCGGATCCCACGCCGAGAAGAGGCCGCCGTATCCGCCCGGGCCGTCATACATGCGGACGTTCATCCCTACATACGGCGTTCCCTGGATGTAATTGACGTCGGTCTGCTCCTCATCCATACAAAGATTGTTGTGCGGGATATACATCAGCCCAGTGCGCGGCGAGAACGCGGAAGGCTGCCAGTCCTTGGCGCCCGGAGCCGTGGGACAAATGTCGCGTACCACTTTTCCATAACCAGGAGCTTTTTCGGGTACATACTGCAACAAGCCTGTATTGAGATCGACGCCACGCGTGGTGTTGATGTATCCAAATGGATACGCCGAAAGAACTTGGCCCGTCTGGCGGTCGAGCACATACATATACCCGTTGCGGTCTGGATGGACGAGGACCTTCCGCGGCTGTCCGTTGATTGGGAGATCGAGTAGCAGGTTTTCATTAATGCCGTCGTAATCATGTAGATCGTGTGGACTGAACTGATAGAACCAGACTGCCTCCCCAGTATCGGCGTCACGAGCGAAGATGCCGGCCGTCCACAAGTTATTACCCGGGCGAACGTCGGCATTCCAGGGTCCGGGATTGGCGGTGCCCGCGAAAATCAGGTTAGTGTCGGGGTCGTACGGAGATCCAGCCCCACATCCCGCCGCCGCCGATCTTCCAGGCATCCGGCGGCCACGACTTGACACCCAAATCCGTGCCTTTGTATTGCGCGTAGTACGGATGGAACTTCGGACCAATCAGAACGTCTTTGTCGGGACCAGTCGCATATGCCGTCCAGACTACCTTGCCGTCTTTTGTGCTGAGAGCTTTGAGCCAGCCGCGCACGCCGAATTCACCACCACTATTGCCGACGATGACCTTGTCCTTGACTACCAGCGGCGCCATGGTGAGCGACTCGCCCAGTTGAATGTCGGCGACCTGCGTTCGCCAGATTTGCTGGCCGGTGTCGGCATTCAGGGCGATGGTATTGCCATCAAGGGTGTTGAAGAAGAACTTGCCATCGGAATAAACGCCGCCGCGGTTCACCCAGTCACAGCATGCAACGCCTTTCGCCGCGGGAGAAGGATTCGGACCGAAAGCCCACTTGATGGGAGCACCCGGTTTCGTGAGATCGAGCGCGTACACCGTGTTCGGGAAGGGCGTCACGATGTACATCGTGTTGTTCACCACGATGGGGGCGGCTTCCAGTCCCCGCGTGGTTCCGGTGGAAAACGTGAACGCCAGTTTCAGGTTCGCGACGTTGCCAGTAGTGATTTGGTCGAGCGCGCTGAATCGCGTGCTGGCAAGGTCCTTCGCGGGCCGTGTCCACTGACCGTCGTCCGGCTCCATCTTGCCGGTGTAAGTGCGGCCTTCGAAGTGCTTCTCCTCTGCCGGATATTGCCCCTGTGCTTGCTGGCTTCGCGAATGGCAGGCCTGAAGCAAGCCGCATATAACCAGCGCGACAATCGCAATTGTTGCTTGCCGAATTCTTATCCGCGGGAGGCTCTTGGGATCTCGTCTGATCATCCGGTGCAACTGTTCCAATTGGGTTTAGCCCGCCGAAGGGAGTTCTGCTACAACCGTGTATCACGGATGCAGTGAAGTGCGTGGCTGGTTGCATTGCGAGAGGCTGCCATTAACTCACGCAACGCCGGCAGATATTGGCGAAGGATTGTAGGATCCGGACCTGCGGGAGCTGGCTGGTAGGCAGCGTTTTTGAAAGGGCAGGCACCAGCTCTGGTTTCAGCATCCATCATGACTATGGCTTGGGTGCAGCATCATTACTTTGCGCTGGGTGTCACGGTCGGGGTCTTGATCCTGGGGCCGTTAATCATGGGGATCGGCCAAAAAGTTATAGCCTCAGCCGTGAAGAACCCTCGTGACTATTACCGGGACCGCAAGCTGCTCAGCACGATTGTCTTCGTTGTGGGCGGCCTGGCCATTGCATTGGTGTGGGGCCGGCTGGTTCCCCATCATGGCACGTTCTTCGGCTTGATTGGTGCGGGTTTGGCCGTGGCTCTACGTGAGCCGCTGCTCAGCATCGCTGGCCGCATCGCCATCTTCTCTGGGCGAATTTACGATGCCGGAGACAGAATCCAGATCGGCGATAGCTCCGGCGATGTGATCGATGTTGGCTTCTTCTACACGCGCATGCTGGAGATTGGCAAGTGGATCCACGGCGATCAATACAGTGGCCGTATCCTACAGTTTCCAAACGCGCAGATTTTCGGCGCCGGCGTCTTCAATTACACGCGCGACTTCCAGTACATCTGGGATGAGGTCTCGCTCAACATTACCTACAACTCAAACGTCGATTCCGCGATGAAAATCATGCTGGGCGCCGGCAATGGATATACCAAGGACTTCCTTGGAGGCGCGAGGGCACAACTGCTGCGCATGCAACAGTATTTCTTGGTCCCTGATATCGAACTGGAACCCCAAGTTTACGTTCATGTGACCACCAATTGGATCGGTCTGACCATGCGGTATGTAGTCGACCCTAAGAAACGGCGGGCGGCTTCGACTTACCTGTACCGTGCGATTTTTGACGAGGCGATGGAGCGCGACGACATCGAGATCGGTACCGACACCATGGAGATCACGTATAAAAAGGCGCCATCCTCTCGGACGGACCGTCGAAAGGAAAAGGCGACGCCCTCGTTGCCCGTAACTCAAGGTACTCGCCAGTCTAAGCAGACCGAAGCGACGAAAGACAATGAGGCAGCATAAAACCTGGTGCCGGTTCTGATAGCCGTGCTTTTCATTTCCTCGAGCGCTGCAGGCTAGGCTGCCTGATGGGTGCGCTTCGGAATATGGTGCTGAATTGTGAGCTGCAAGCGCGCCTTGGGCAACCACGCCCCGCTTCCGGTATTCACACCAGCGGACGAGGGAGGGACAAACTCAATGATCAAACGGATCTGCCGGTCGCTGATTAAGATGGCTGTAATCGCAGGTTTCACAATGAGCGGGTTGACGGCGCAACAGCCTCCTAGTCCCGGATGCGGCTCGTTGCCTGACCACGACAAGCTCAGATCTGCGGTACAGGCTGTCGTCAAAGAAGGCAAGTCCGCAAACACGGGTATGGGAAACCAGGAGTGGGCAGCAATCGTCAATCGTGACGGAATTGTGTGCGCCGTCGCTTTCAGCGGGCCTGATCGCACGGTGGAGTGGCCGGGAAGCCGTCTCATCGCCGCGGAGAAGGCCAACACGGCCAACGCCCTCAGCGGTCCCGACTTCGCTTTATCAACAGCGAATCTTTACTACGCATCGCAGCCGGGTCAGAGCCTGTATAGTCTGTCTACCAGTGCTCCTCCGAATTCCGCAGCTGTTTTCGCGGGAAACCCACAACAATTCGGCACCAAGGACGATCCATTCGTGGGCAAGCCCATCGGCGGCATCATCGTATTTGGCGGTGGGTTGGCTCTATACGACAAGAGCGGAAAGCTGTTGGGCGCAATAGGCCTGAGTGGAGATACGTCTTGTGCTGACCACGTTATAGCCTGGAAGGTGCGCCACAAACTCGACCTGGATCACGTGCCACTCGGAGTTGCGCCTGGACAGAACGACAACATGATCCTGGACATCTCCAATGGAATCAGCGCCAGCGGTTTTGGGCATCCCAGCTGCAAAGGCGGTCTACCATCAGACGAATTGATAAAGAAGCTGCCGCAGCAGTTTCCGCCTTCGAAGCATTAGAGGAATTTCCGCGCAAATTTAGCCCGCGTGTTTTGCTGGTTTGTAGATATTTCGAGCCATCTATTTGTTGATGCCGAGACGTACGAAGAAATCCAACCGTGCGGTCAGCTTACCAGTTAGAGGTCGCTTAGTCGACGAGTCGCCTTCTCGAATAACGGCGATCCACGTTGGCGAGTTCTTATAGGACTTTTAGCCGGGATGCGGTGTATTTGGAAACACTTCCGGCTTATGACGCATCAAAAGTCTCGCTCGGCTAACCCGCCATGGGTCTGAGGGATGCTGATGAATGGTATCGGCCTGCAATGGGCAGACCACTTTCGACGCGAGATTGTGAGAAGTGATCACCACGCGGTACTCCGCTCAACGTGCAAGGCTTGCGGGGAAGTTGCGATCTCGGCCCGACTAGATGGAACAGTTCTCAAATGGGAGGAATCGCACGCGGCAAGATGTCTGATGCGAGGCTTCGGGGAATCTGAGGATTCCCCTGCGCGCCTCCATTGAGCGGGCCCAATTAGGACAAGCCCATGCTTGCGCAACAATCTCTCGAACATCTGCAAACCTTATCATCGATGCTGCTGATGCCGTGCTCGTTGAGACAGCGGCATGCCAGAGAACTGAAATCATGCGCCACGCAAAAACAGGCATGCTCGATAATCTGTAACAGCATCCCAGTATGCATGATCAGACCTGCCGTAATCATCGCCGAGCCGGAGCCCGAGAATGCCCTTTCGACACGGAAGCTCGTTGTGGAGACTGCTAAATTTAACGTGATCACCGCGCACAGCGCACAAGAGTTGCGAGAGACAATGGAAATATTTCCGAAGGCCCACGCCATAGTTCTCCACCAGGGTCTGCCCGGAGCGAACCCGCAAGACATGATTAACGAAATCAGGCGCTGCCTTCCAAACAAGCAAGTGATCACGTTAAGTCCGCAGAATAATTTAGGAGCGGGCGATCACAATCTGGGTAGTCACGACCCAGAAGAGCTAATCGATTTGCTGCGGAAACTATTCGGCGATCCAAGAAGTCTCTAAAGCTTAAAACCAGAACGCCGCTAACGAAACAGAATGAATCGACGCCTAGGCCGAATTAGCCAACGGTACCCGGATGGAGGCGCGGTGGCGAATCGCCCCCCCAACTTGCAGATGCCGAGTGAACCGCAAGAAGTCGCTCATGTAAGTTCGCCCAGTACGGCCGCCGAAATCAAGATGTTCGTGAGCCGCCTCCGCCTCGAGGTAACGGGCGAGAGACCCCCGATAGCTGGGAAAGCTCCGAAAGGCGCACGGCGTCCCTGACGACTTGCAATCGCCTCTGCTAGACGACCGGTTCACTCATGCGCCTTTCTGAGGGCAGAGTTTTCGCTTCGTGATCTCAGCAGAACCTACGAAGCGGTAGCCTCTGGAGCTTTCTCCGCCCACGGATCGATCACGATCTTGGTGACCCGTTCCTTTTTGTCTCGCCAGATCTTATACATCCCCGGCGCTTCATCCAGCGTGATCCGATGGGAGATGATGTAGCTGGGATCAATCTGCTGTCTCTCGATTCGTTCCAGCAACGGCTTCATATAATTATGCATATTGGTTTGACCCATCTTCATGGTGATGCCTTTGCCAAAGGCCGCGCCGAAGGGTACTTTGTCCAATAAGCCACCGTAAACTCCCGGAATCGAGACTGTCCCGCCTTTGCGAACCGCCATAATGGCTTGCCGCAAAACTCCCGGACGATCCGTCTCCAGAAGTAAGGCTGTCTTCACCTTGTCGTAAACACCTTGAAGATCGGAGGAGTGGGCCTCCAAACCCACGGCATCGATGCAGGAATCGGGACCGGCTCCGCCGGTGAGATCTTTGAGGGCAGTCAGCACGGAAATGTCCTCCTCCGAATAGTTCACCGTGATCGCTCCAATTGACCGCGCCATTTCCAGCCTTTCTTCAAAACGGTCGATTGCAATGACCCGCGATGCTCCCAGCATGAATGCGCTGGCTATAGCAAACTGTCCGACCGGGCCGCAGCCCCACACGGCAACAATATCGCCCTCTGTGATCTGCGCGTTTTCGGCAGCCATGTATCCAGTGGGAAAAATGTCGGAGAGGAAGAGGACCTTTTCATCCGGAAGATCGCTCTCGATCTTCAAAGGGCCGACGTTGGCAAACGGAACGCGCACATACTGCGCCTGTCCGCCGGCATATCCACCCATCATGTGCGAATAGCCAAATAACCCGGAGCCGGAATACCCGTAAGCCGCCTCCATGAGGTGAGCGTTGGGATTGGTGTTATCGCAGGCAGACCAGATTTTTTTCTTGCAGAAGTAGCAGTTTCCGCACGCGATGGTAAACGGAACGACCACGCGATCGCCCCGCCGCAGATTTGTCACTTCTTTGCCAACTTCTTCCACGATTCCCATGAACTCGTGCCCCAGCACGTCGCCGGCTTCCATGGTTGGAATGAATCCGTCATAAAGATGCAGGTCGGATCCGCAGATCGCCGTTCTGGTGATTTTCAGGATCGCGTCGTGCGGATTGAGCAACACCGGATCCGGAACTTCTACCGTTTCGACTTTACTTGTACCCATCCAGCACACTGCTTTCATCGCTCACCCCTTCATAAGTGCGAAAATGTTGTGCTCAAAACAAGACACGAATTCCAAAGGAATTAGCCGGCCTTGCGAAGCTCTCCAGGAGGAGTCGATACCTTCTCGCCGTAGAGCGACTCCTTCATCTTGCCGACCAGTCCGCGTTCGCCGTGAGGCTGATGCTGATTGCGAGGAATCTCGCCGGTTTCAGCCAGCGCCTTGAAGTGGCGAAGATTCTCAATCACCGCTTGCTTGGGATTGCGGCCCACGATCGTTTCCCAGAGGCTGGCCCATTTACCCATCCGAAATTCCTGCAGCACGATGACCAGCGTTCCGTGGCCGCCAGGAGCGTGCTCAAAGATCACTTCGCCCGCATTGTGCGAGTCACCCGAAATCGAGCGCCACGTGATCCTTTTTCCTGGTTCGTCGGCGAGGATCTCGGATTGCCACTCGATCGTGTCGTCGTTGGACTTCATCACCCAGTGAGAAGTTTTGGGACCGGTCGTGCGTACGCTGGAAATCTGTTCTTGCCAGAGCGGAGCCTTCTCGACATCGCGCCAAAGCGCATAAAGCTCGTCTGGGCCAGCTTGAATGAGAGCCGTGGTCCGTATCCATTGCTTCCCATCTCCATCCTCAGGGGGAGGGAGATAGCGACCGTTGAGAGTCACGCCGGCGCTGGATTCCAGCGGCAAAGCTTCCGCGTTTGGCTTTTCCTTGAGCATGTTTACCCTTCCTCCATATGCGGCAGTGTTTCGGGCCGTTGTTCAAGCCCTCTTCTTGGTGGGCTCTTTGTCTACCGGCTTGGCCATCTTCTCGTGCATGGCACCCTTCACCGATCCGGGAACCAAGTTCAGCATCGAGCCCTCAATTTTGGTTTTCATCGACGCTGCATACACGTGGTCCTTGCCGTCCATCAACGCCTCAATGCCTTGCCGAGCTACATCTTCAGGCTGGCTTTCAGATTTACCCTCCTGACCAACCTGGGTATTGTCCATACCCGCACGGTGGAAGAAGTCGGTGTCGGTAGCGCCGGGTTGCAGGGCAGTCACCGTGATGCCGGTATCGCGCAATTCATAACGCAAGCTATGAGCAAAGGACAGGTCGAAGGCCTTGGTCGCGGCATACACAGCTTGCCGCGGCGCTACCATCTCACCGGCGATTGAAGCGGTAATCAGTATCTTGCCTGCACCGGTCCGCGTCATCTGCTCGACAACTCGCTTCGCCAGATGGACCATGCAGGTGCAGTTCAGGTTGATCATGTTAAGTTCGGCGTCAAGATCGGTTTCCTGGAACAAGCCACCCACTCCGACCCCTGCGTTGATGCACGCCACGTGCAGAGGCTCGCCCAGTGCTTCTACTTCCTTCCAGAGTTGCTCCACGCCTTCAGACGTGGCCAGGTTCGCTTGCACCTCTTTAACCGTGCCGCCTACGGCCCGAAGGTTCGCCGCCGCCGTATCCAGTCGTTCGCCGGAGGACGCAACGAGTACCGAGTAGCCGCGATTGAGCAGCTCTCGGGCCAGTTCATAGCCAATACCACTCGACGCTCCTGTCACCAAAGCCCACATGTTTTAGTTCTCCTTAAGTCAAAATTGCACGGCCTATCAATCGTGGTTCAGATGCGAGAAGTTAATTCTGGGATTGTCCGAGTAGTAGGAAGGGCAAGCTTCGCGGAGGTCTTCATCGGAACGGATCTGGCTTCGGTTAGGAGCAACGAGCGCGGTAGAAGTGAATTCCAACCCGAAAGATCGTTCCGATTCAGAGCCTCTGGCGTTCACCTCAGAGAGAGATCCAATAGGCAGAGTCTCAGAAGAGCCGCTTAGCGCGGAATGCAAACGTAGCGATTACAGGCAAGCCAATTGGTCAACCTACAAACCCTCTTTCGCGGCGAGTTCCTTTAACTTCAGAGCATTCCGCGGAGCGTAGCCGGAATCATCATTGTCGAAGTAGACGTAGAGATCGCGCAGCTCCTGCGACCACGCTATAAGCTGAGCGGTCCATCGATGGAGAGCCTCAGATGAATAGCATCCCTGATACTTGGCGCCGGGCCCATGGAGCCTCACGTAACCAATGTTCGCCGTCACCAATACGGGACTATGAAAGCCGTCCAGTTCGTAGATGCAGAACGCGGCCTTATACCGTCGCAGGGTTTTGTAAACGGCTTCCGTATGCCAGCTGGGTTCGCGAAATTCAAACGCATACCGATGCCTCGGCGGGAGGGCCTGAAGGAAAGTTTCCAGCCGGTCGACATTGACTTTCCACTTGGGAGGGAGCTGAAAGAGAATAGGACCGAGTTTGGGCCCCAGAACCTCGGCCCGAGGAAGCAGATTTAAGAGAGCCTGTTCCGGTTCCTTCAGTTTCTTATTATGGGTGAGAAACCGGCTGCCTTTGACGGCAAAACGAAACTTGGAAGGCGCCGCGTCTCTCCATGCTGCGAAGGCCTCGCTGGTTGGCAAGCGATAAAAACTGTTGTTGAGCTCTACGGTGTTGAAGAAGCGCTGGTAATAGTCGAACATGCGCGAGGCAGGCAGGCCAGTCGGATAGAAGCTGCCAACCCAGTGCTTGTAATGCCATCCGGAGGTGCCAATGTGCACTCTCACTTATTCACGCAGCGAATCCCGTGAAGATAGCCACACCTGCATTAACCTGTCGATGTGGCGTTAAACAGTTATGTGGAGTGCTCTCGAGTAGAGTTACCCCGAGAGCACGAACCTTCGTGATTTAGACGACAGTCAGCACCGTGATGGAACGTCTATCCATTAGGCTAACTTTTGCCTGATTTCTTGGCCGTCTTTTTACTCGACGTCTTCTTGCTAGACTTCTTTTTGGGCACCTTGGCGCCCTTCTTGCGCGCTTCCGAAAGGCCGATAGCAATGGCTTGCTTCTTGCTCTTGACCTTTCCACCTTTCCCGCCCTTGCCGGAACTAAGCGTGCCTTTCTTTTTCCGGTGCATAGCGCTCTTGACATTCTTCTGGGCTGACTTTCCGTATTTCGGCATGTTCTCCTCCTTTCAACTCACAGATGCTCGCACAGCGCACGAAATGCCATCACTCCGGGCCGGGCGCTTGTGCATTGATTAGCTGAGGCGGCTTTCTAACGGGAGGCCGGGTGATTTCCTGTCTCATGCTGGGACGGCGCGGCACGGATGGTTTCTTGAGGCTGACCGGCCGATTCTCTTCCGCGGATTTCAAGAGAGCCTGAATGATGCGGACGTCAGCCAAGCCATCCTCGCCGGAAGGCTCCGGCTTCCTGTCGTTCAGCACGCAATCGGAGAAGTACACCAATTCGGCCGCGAACTGGTCGCGCTTGGCAAACGTTTTTTTCTGTTTGCGCTCCCCATGCGTGATCTCTGTTTTGAGCGACTCCACCATTTCGTAAGCAGGATCCATCTTGAGCACGCCCTTCGTGCCGATGACTTCAAAGATCGACCGATCGGTCACCCCGAAGCTACAGGTGAAGGAAGCGAAACGATCGCCGGGAAACTTAAGCAGACCGGTCGTCGTCGCCGGCACCTCGCGAAAGCGCTGGTTGTCGTGTCCAAAGTTCCAAGCGAAAACTTCTTCCGGCTCAGCGCGAAACAAATATCGCGCGGCATTGATGCAATAGACGCCCATGTCATAAACAGCGCCACCACCAACATCCTTCTTGAGCCGCGAATTACCTGGCTTGACCTGCTGTGAAAAAGTGGACGTGATGACCTTGGGTTCGCCCAGCTTTCCGGAATTCACGTACTCCACAGCGTGCAGATTGCCCCGCTCGAAGTGCAGGCGGTAGGCGATCATGAGCTTAACCTTCGACCGCTCCACCTCCGCGATCATCGCCTGACAATCCGCCTCTTCCAAGGCCATCGGCTTTTCGCACAAGATGTGGATGCCGGCGCGGGCTGCGGCATCCGTATAAGCACGGTGCATGTGATTGGGCAGAGCAATGTACACGGCGTCGATCTCCCCGCTTGCCAGGCAGTCGGCGTATTGCTCGTACGAATAGTTGTATTTCGTACCGTATTTGCGGGAAAGGCTCTTGAGCTTCTTTGGATCTCCCGAGACCAAGGCAGTCAGGGTGGAGTTCGCTCGGGCATGCGCGAAAGCGGGCAGTATGGCAATCTGCGAAATGTATCCCAGTCCGACAACAGCGTAGCGAACCTTTCTGTTCTTCTTGTTGCCCATCGTTATCATTCCTCCGTCCCGCCTTGACGCTTGCGGCGTGGAATGAGATGCGAGAAGGTGAGTTGAAGGAGGCTCCAGGCGAATGTGGATAGGGGCAATACATAGCTAGCCGCTGCACATCGTCAGACGCTCGTCCAAGATGCGCAGTTCACGCCGCCTGCGCGCATTTCCGAATCAGGCAGCAACTATATCTTCCAAGGTAGGCCAGCCAAGTATTGCCGAAATCACAAGCCATTATTCCCGGCAGTGCTGCAGGTCGGAGGAAAAGTTTTTGGCGCGATGCATATCCGAAGCAGCACGAATCACAAATTCTGCCATCTACCAATAGGCTCGGAAACAACGGGCCTACAGACTGGGTGAAGGAATTCTCATGTCGCGCTTTGACCATATCTACATCGGAACCGAGACCCGCCTGCTTGTTCAATCTACATGCAAGACCTGCTGAGTCTCGAGGCTAGTAACTGTCAACGATGGTTCCCTGTACAAATGGGAAAACGGTCACGCGTGCGAGGACGCCTCACCGGCAAGCGTAAAGATTAGCCTGACCCGGTAACGAGATACATGACCCGTGACGAAACTTAAGCCGGCAGCATCAAAGCCTGTTTAGGAGTAGGTTGATGGCCATTCGCAAGACGGTCTTGTTGGTCGCGCGGGATGCTGCCTCGCTCCAAGCACGCGAAGAACAGCTTAGGGAGCACGGCTTCGCAACTCGTTTCGCAACCGACGCCGATGAGTTGCAGGTGGCCTTCCAACACGAGCTCCATGGGGTTGACGTCGCGGTCGTCGGCGCTGCGCTGCCCGCAAAAGAAAAATTCCGAATTACGACGATTCTGCGCGACGAAGCCAAACGCCTACCTATCTTGCTTCTCGCTGACACTGAGACTGGCATAGTTGACAATCCCGATGCGGTGTTGCAGACGAACGCATCGGCTACGGAGTTCGTAAACGCGGTAAGAAGAATCTCCAATGTCTCCAAAGCTCGGCGTCGTCGCGCCTCGGCGGAATAATAGGAATCGCTGGCGGCCCATGGCCAAACTCGCAGATCCGCGATCCAAACCCGCAGCGATTCTCCGAAGGAATAGACGAGCATGTAACGCCGGACAGCTGGCGTCGTGAAACCGCCAGACCCTACGCTGCTCGCTTCTGGGAACTCTTGGACCGTATCGACCGAGTACTGAGGGAACTGGGTGCGTTTAGGTTCGCCCCTTCGTCAACCCCGACGCCCATGCGATCCACTGAGCTCGCCCCAACGCCAGCCGCTGACCAGCCAGGAAACAGGATCAATACGACGAGATTGCCGCCGCCGTGCCACAGGCCTTTGAGCTTGGCGCGCGTTTCCGGCCAGTCCCAGCAGTCCATCAGGCCGAAGATGGCTGCTGCAAGCCCTCTGATGATTCCAGCCGCGATCAGCCAGAAAGCGTCTCGAACCAGAAATGATTGCCGGCCAGCGCAATGATGTCGAAGATCACCGATGCGCTTAGCAGGCCAAGTGAGAAGACAATCAATTGCTAACGAACCGAATGTCCGAAGAGTTTTACACTGGCTCCCTTTCCGGCTGTCAATAGTTGAAGAAGGCGGTAGTGGGAGCTTTTGAAATCTGTTAGAGAGGCGCGAGACGCTTAACGGCCGCTAAAAGCAAGTCTGGTCGGCTGGCATCAACCGATTCGGTCGCATTTTGAAGGGATGGCTCATTTGGACGCAGCAACGCCAGCACGGGAGCGGCGCAATACTGCCTCATCTCAGCAATGATTTCCGACTTGTCGGCGTGGGGTATCGAGTGTCCGATGATGAGCAGGTCATATTCTTCGCCGCGACACTTCCTCTTCGCATCCACATAGCCTTCAGCGGATGTGACTTCATACCCTTTAGCTTCGAGCATAAGTTGTCGCGTGGCCAGCAACACGGCGTCGTAGGAAACGGAGAGGATGTGTGGCATAACGCTCCTATGCGTACCCCTCAAGAACGCCAGACACGGCTCAGAATGATCTGCGAGTCGTGGGCCAGGCATTGCGGAGAAACTCTCACCCAGAAGCGCATTCTACACTTCCAGAGCGAAGGAAAGATCCGGCGGCCGTAGCGCTTGGGAGCATGGTACGTACGAAAGGCGGTTACGTAAGGCCGCGAATCTCCACTCCTGAAGCAAAGCAAAGAGATAGCCCAGCGCGCTGCAAAAGCACGCTGGGCTAAGGCATCGCCCACTACCAGAAGGCGGCGGTTCTAGGCCGCCCGTCCCGATTTGTGTTTGTCTACACTGACAGGACCCGCTTTCGTCGCTTCGACATTGATCTCCTTCGAAAGCTCTGTCAGCTTCTGGTCCGTTTCTTTCTCCTCTTCCAGCGTCTGCCGTAATAACGCGGCGTGTTCTTTTTCCCCAAGCAGGTCGGCATAGGCGCAAACGGTGCCATAGCCGGCGATCTCATAGTGCTCGACGCGCTGCGCCGCGGCGATAAGGGCCGCGTCCATCACATCTTCCTCGAAGTCCTCACTCATGACTTCGGAACCTTCTTTGACCAAGCCTTCCATGCCCATGCATTTCTTGCCGCTGCCTCTTTTACCCAGCATGCTGAAGATCTCTTCAAGCCGTTGCACATGGCCTTTGGTCTGCTCCAGATGCTCTTCAAAACCGCTTCGCAGTTCTGGCGATGTGGCAGCCTTGGCCATCTTCGGAAGCGCTTTGGTTAATTGCTTTTCGGCGCTGTACAAGTCTTTGAGCTCATCTACATACAACTCTTGCAGGGAATCCTTTGTCATCGTGGTAGCCTCCAGGAAAGCGTTGTCGTTACTCTTACAATCTTTGTTAGTTGCGCCTCAGGGCGGCTGAGGATGCGTCTAAAACCTGTCCGATCACGCCATCCCCTCGCCGCTGTCCCCTCCGCAGTACAGTCAGCCACTTACCGCGGTATTTTGTAAACGCCGCCCCATCCCAACCCGTCGCACGGGCGCCGATCGAGCTGGACACATTTCTAGAAGCCTTTCACGAAGCTACCCGATACTTTGCTGCGAGCATCTCACGTGACGTCGACCTTCCCATGGCTAAGCGCAAAGATCGCCAGACCAAAGACCTCACTAACATTGAAATCGCGGAGTTACTTGCCACTGAGGCGGAAGGTTCGAAGCAGCCTTTGCAGAAGGCGCTTCGTCGAGCCTCCAGAAAGGCCTTCCTGTGGTCCGAAGAAGCAGCACAGTTGCTCCGGGAAGGTCGGTCTTTGGAGGAATTGCCCGGGATAGGTCCTTTTCTCGACAAACTCATTCGTCGGTGGATCGATAAGCCGCCGCTAGTTCCCGAAGCACCAGAAATCAGGAGAGGCTTTTTATCGATCCCACAAGCTCGGGCAGTACTTGCGAAGAACCCTTCCTGGTCAAAGCAGCTCAAGGGCGATCTTCAGATGCACAGCCAGTGGAGCGACGGCTCAGACTCCATCGCGCAAATGGCTGCCGCAGCGCGCGATCTGGGATACGAATACATTGCAATCACCGATCATTCTAAGGGGTTGAAAATTGCGGGTGGCATCGACGAGGGTCAATTGGACGACCAGGCGCGAGACATAGAGACAGTCAACCGCGACCTCCAGGCAGAGCGTCAGCCGCTACGCGTCTTACGTTCCATCGAGATGAATCTGGATCCTAAGGGAAATGGCGACATGGATGCAAAAGCCATGGCCAAGCTTGATCTTGTCCTGGGGTGCTTCCACTCGGCCCTACGGAGAAAGGAGGACCAGACCGAACGGTATCTTGCCGCACTGCGCAATCCGGCGATTAATACTTTGGGACACCCCCGAGGTCGAATCTATAACTTTCGCCTCGGACTAACAGCGGATTGGGATCGAGTTTTTGCTCGTGCGGCGGAGTTGGACAAGGCGGTAGAGATCGACTGTTACCCAGATCGCCAAGACCTGAATCTCGATCTGGTTAAGCGAGCGAAGAAGGCGGGCTGTCGAATCTCGCTGGGTACGGATTCCCACGGTGTATCGCAGCTGCGATTCATTGAGCTCGGGTTAGCGGTAGCGCTCATGGCAGAAATCAGTTCGGATCGCATTCTCAATTTCATGTCTCGGGAATGTCTAGTTTCATGGTCCCGAGAGCTGCGTGGAAAGTAGCAGCGAAAGCATTAGCGAAGGGCAAAACGCTGGAATGGCAGACCGTATACGATATTTACCCGCGCGTCGGCAGTGATCTTTAGGCGGTTCTGCACCAACGGTCAGTGCGATCAGGGAAGGCCAGCTCTGTTCAGAAAACCCATCCTCCTTTGCGCGAATCCTAAAGGGTCAGGTTTCTATGCGCGTCAGCAATCTTGCCGTTGCTCTTCACCCTGCGGTGGCACCCATCTCTACTTCACGAGAGCGTGGTGCACGCCGTTGCCGCCGGAGGTTTCTACATTTTTTCCCAGACGGTTTTCGCGACCAAACGTACCAGGCGTGGGAGCGAGACTACAAGGTGAACGCGCATCGCGAGTGGAATCGTGTACTAAACCAATCGCTGCACAAGGCGTTGTTGCGCAGGGGCGAGTTCGAGGAAGCCGCGCTTCGCGCAGTACGCATCGAAGCTCGGACCAATCTCATCTTTTCGTTCGAGAAAATGGCCTTGCGTGACGCGATTAAGAGTGCGGCGGGGGCTAAAGCTTTTACTACTGGTCTTTACGATTACTTGTACGGTCTCGGCGCGCCCGAAGAGCGATTTGAGCGATGGTGCCAAGTGGTTTCTTTACTGCCGCGCAAGCAGACGCGTGTATTCACTTGGCCCATCGTGACCGTCTTCGGATTTATGGCACAACCGGACCGCCACATCTTCCTGAAGCCCAACGTCACGCGTAAAGCGGCACTCGAATACGGCTTTCCGTTGCAGTACGAAGCCCGCCCGAACTGGACCAGCTACAGCAATTTCCTTCGATTTACTGAACAAGTTCGCCGAGACATTCAGGATCTTCACCCTCGGGACATGATCGATCTCCAGTCCTTCCTATGGGTGCAGGGCTCGAATGAATATGAAGAGTAGCCCGATGATCGCCGTTGCGAGTCGCAGGCATAGCCCTGATCGAAATCCCGGAACGATATGTACAAGTAATTGTCGTCAGCGAGAGGGCGAGACCCGACGATCGATTGAGCCATTACTTAAAGGGAACCAATGACGAAACATTTTGTACCCAAATTGTACCCATCATCCGGCAATGGTGCCTTTTTGGGCCTTTTCGCCGTCAATAGAATCAATAACTTACGTGTTATCAACACCCCTCAAAAGTTCGATCCCGACTAGCTCCACCAAATTAATCAACAGGTTACATACCTTCGAAATCACGTTCACGTTCCAAAACGTTCCAATTGAGGTTCAGTTGGAACGCTTTTGCAGTCCAAGCCATTGTTCGTGCGGCTGTCAATGTCGACCATAGCTTGCCGATCGAGCTGCGCTGTGCCTCGCTGACCACTTGTGCATAGATCCCCAGGGTGGGCTCAAGAGTGGCGTGCCGCATCTGCGCCTGCGTTGATTTCGCATCGCCGCCGATGGCAATCATCCAGGTGGCATACGAACGCCTGAGGACTTGCCAGTTAACCAGACCAGGGCCAAGGCTCTTGGCCGCTGGCTGTATGACGCCCTGAAGGGGCCCGCGAGCCGGTGCAATGACGTGGCGTGCTTGAATACCGTCGACCCGGCCCGGAGGACACTGGCTCTTGCCGGTCACGGCGTCGTCGCCGGGGTAAGTTGCGAGATGTCCTGATTGCGACGGTTGGCCTGTTTTTGCACCGTCGCGGAATCTTCTCCGCCATGCCATCTAGTACCATTCCGCTGTGGAGAGCAAGAGCGGTTTGTAAGCAGATTGTTAGAAGGAGTTGTCCCCTTGAGCAGACACTCGATAAAAGTCTTCTTGATCTGGTTCTTATTGACCGCCTCGGCTTCTTTTGCTCAGAAGTATCCAGAGGGCATTTGGCAGGGATACGACGGTGAGTGGGAGCATGTCTCGCAGCAGCTCGTAGCGCTGGCCGAAGCGACCCCCGCCGGCAAGTTCGCATGGCGCCCCGCTCCCGGAGTCCGTTCCACCAGCGAGGTCTACATGCACATCGTCGAGGCCAACTTCTATCTTCTCAGCGTTACCGGTCCTAAAATGCCCGCCGACCTGCCCGAGGGCTCGGAAAAGAAGATCACTTCCAAACCCGAAGTGATCGCATGGCTCAAGCGCTCTCTGGAGGCTGTCAAAGAAGCTCATCTGGCCGAGAAACCGAAGGATCTACAGCGCAAAGTGCACATCGCCGATCGAGACGCAACGGTCGACGGGATGTATCTACGCATCCTCGTCCACGCGAACGAGCATATGGGACAACTCATTGCATATGCCCGGATGACAGGTGTTGTTCCTCCGTGGTCAAAGAACTGAAACTATATTGCCTAGGCTGCGTTCCTCAATTGGCGAAATATGCCATATCATCAACAACCCAGAAATCGGGGCGCGAGCATGACAGTCCAATTGCCTCCACCGCCAGTTCTCAGCTGTGCTCGACTTCTCGAATATGCAGTACTAGACGATTCCGTTGGCTATGCCGGTCGCACGTTCCTGTTCGTAGGTGGAAAGGAAGTGGGCCGCGTGCCGTGTCTTGCGCTCTGCGAGGACAAATCCGTGTCGGCGGTAGCTGTGTTGTTGTTCCTCTGTGACGAGGAGTCGTCTGACCTTGGCTGCTCCGGTTTCGGTTCCGTCACCGAGGCGAGGGATTGGGCTGAACGCACGTATCCCGGCATATCCTCACGCCGGGTGCAAGCTCGTGTCCCTGAAGAAGACGCCCAACGCTATTTGGACGAATTGTTCGGCGATTCGCGGTGCAGCTTCTGTGGAAGAAGGCCGGACCAAGGCATTGAGACGCTTTTGGGGAAAGACAACGTTCGGATTTGTGACCGCTGCATCAACGAGTTCCACGCCGAGATACATAAGCCGGACAATTAGATCGCGCCTCTCCCCGCTGTGGCGTCTCAGTAGCTGTTGTAGAAGTGCGCCGTGCAAAGCGCTGGACTTCAGGGGTGCAACTCCCGCCCGGGAACTGACCGGGCGCGAGGAATGTCCGGTCCACCCGGGTGCCGGTGACGTCGCCGGGAGTAAGTTATGTAACTCCTGATTACAACAGTTAGTGCGAAGTGACGAGACTGCCAAGATGAGTGCTGAGCATCCGCAGCTCAGTAGACCACCACGTCGACTCCGTTCCCTGTCGGTGTGCTAATTTGTTGTGGTACCACAGGAGGGATCATGATGTTAGTGGTGCTGGGAAAACGGATCATGCGCACTAATGCCTTGTTCTTCGTGCTGGTTTGCCTCGCTACAGCTGCCGAGCCATCAGGGGTGCGTGAGACCCTGCAACCGGTAGGCCAGCGTAAGGCAGCGCCGAATATTGCGCTTCAAGACAGTTCTGGAAAGACTGTAAGCCTGAAGGACTATCGGGGCAAAGTGGTGGTGCTCGATTTCTGGGCCACGTGGTGTCACGGCTGCAAACAGGAAATCCCGTGGTTATCGGAGTTCTACAGCAATTACGCTACACGAGGGCTGAGTGTGGTCGGCGTTTCCATGGATGGGGACGGATGGAAGGTAGTAAAGCCGTTTATAGAAACGGCGAATGTGCCATACACGATCCTGTTGGGTGATGATGCAACCGGAAAGAGCTATGGCATCGAATCAATGCCGGACACGTTTCTTATTGACCGAGACGGGCGAATCGCCGCTGCTTATAGGGGCTTAGTGGATCGCGACGATATCGAGGCGAATATTAGGACAATGCTTTCTCAACAGTAGGAACGCCAGAAGGACCAACTTCACCATCATTCGTTACCCATTACCGTTGAGAAGTCCCGGTTGCATAAGTAATCCGCACCGGGACTTCTGCGCAGTGTAGCTCATGTAATGCCTAGCCTCACACTTGATGGCGAACACGTCGAGGTAGCCCTCAGGGCTTGAAGTGAACAACTATCATTGCTCCCGACCCCTGCCGCACACAGTCGTCGGTGTGCACTCCGGAGGTGCTTTGTGGTGACAATTCATAGAGTTGAAAATCGGAGTACACCTTTGCGACCTCTCCAGGGAGCCATCTGTGCGGTTTAAAGTGGCCCCGCACGGTGATCCATTCTCCGGGACTGAGATTTACCGTGGTCCTCGATTGCGAGCTGGAGCCGTACAATTCGAACCAGCCCATGGAAACTAAGGTTTGGCCACTAGCTCCGGCGTTAATCGGCAGTTCGACACGATATTCAATAGCGTCTCTCTCAGGCTGAAGAACTGCGTTATCAGGGCTGACAAGAAGCACGACGGACAGTCCGCCATCGTTCTTGATCTTCAACACCACTGACATGTCTTGCGTTGGGTCAATCTCCGTTGCGCTAATCGACTCTAGCGAGACCGCTACACTCCTCTTTGACTGCTTGGCCACTTCCGTACCGCATGTCATGTATCTTTCTGCGGTGAGGTCGGGCACTATCCTGTTTGAGACGCCGACCAAATCGAGCTTTCCAATCTCCTGAGCAGGAGAGAAAGCTGCAAACAGCAAGCCAACGGTAAACAGTATTTTTAGTGGCATTACCACACTTTACTCGGCCCGTTGAAATTACTTCGTAAAATCCCCTTGTCATAACTTGTGCAAAGCGCCGAGGTTGCGATGCCCTGTTACCAGCAGCTATCTCCGGGAATAACACCGACTACATCACATAGGAGTATGACCTGGGTCACCTGAGGTAGTCCCTAGCGGCCGTTACCATGGCGCTGAGATTGTCGAGGTGGTCGACTCTGGCCCTTTGTCCAAGGATACGGGCACGCAGATCCAAGTCTTGCAGAACGAGCTTGCTACCCGTGTATCCCGTAGTGAATATCAGCCCGAGCGCCCGGGTGCGGAGCCTGGGGTAGACCCCCGGGTAGACGCCCGGCTTGACACCCCACCCCAGCGCAGCCCCGGTGCTGCAGAAAAGGACAGTGCAGTGATCTTGCTGATCAATGGAAGTCCCAAGCCGAATGGAAACGTACACCGGATGCTGGAAAAAATCGCTGTCGACACCGGCGAAGCTTACGAGATGGTCCGCCTCTCGACCCTGAAGATTTCTCCTTGCGCTGGTTGCGTGAAGTGTGCCAGCAGCAATCGTTGCGTTCAGCACGACGACATGGCCCCGCTATATGACAAGATCGTGGCCGCCGACGCGCTGATTGTCGGCTTCCCTGTATACTTTGGACACGCCAACGCTTTTACCCACACCTTCCTGGAAAGACTGTTCCCGCTGCGCCACATCCACCCCGTTACCGAGGGCAAGCTGGCCGCCGTGGTGTCGGTGGGCGGCAACGAGGCCGGACCGGCCGCAGCCGAGATCAAAGGTCGCCTGGAGAGCTACTTCTGCTATCAGCCGGTGGACGCAGTTTGCTTTAACAGCGCCACGCCGCCTTGCTTCATCTGCGGTTACGGAACTACGTGCCAATATGGCGGCCCGGCCCGGTGGATGACCCCGGAAGAGTTCGCAGCCTTCACCGAGATAAAGCCGGACATGTTCCAGAACTTTGAAGATCATCCCGAGGTGGTCAAGGCTTGCGAAGCCCTGTCAGCGAGACTGAAGGCGCAGATCGCCATCCTGCAACCCGCCTAAGTTCGTAGAGAAGGCGGGGGACCGGGAATCACAAGGCTGCCGAGGTACGGGGCCGCTGGAAGCTTCCGAGCGGATTGTGTAGGAGGTGGCCCAGGTCTTAAACTCTCATTTTCCGGGTCTTACCGCGATGGCGATGGGTTTAGAAGGACGTATCCGAAGCCGCATGGAAGCGCCATTCCATGTTCAATTTCAACTGGAAAAACCAGCGGAGGCCTCAGAGACACTGAGCAGAATTGTGGTTCAGGGAAAGGTAGTTCGCGTTTTTCGCGGTATTAGTGAAGTAGCACCGGGAGACCACGTTGGTTTTGAAATCTGGGTATGTCAGCCAGGAGACGAACCCACCGGGCCCGCATTCATCTATCGCGACGTTCTTAAGCGGGCCAGATATGCGGAAGCGTTCCTTTGCGGAAAGCCGCCGCATTGCAGTCTAGCGGCTTATGAGTTGGCAGTTATCGACACTCCCACCGATGAACCGACCATGACTGTGGCACAGCTTGAACATTTCGTCACTTCATCTTCATCCCGGCCCAAACAACAGCCGATTCTTAAGAAGTGCTGGCAACGCTTATTCGGCAAGTCGGAGATTAGGAGTTCCTGACGAGAGGTGCTTCTTCTCGCCCGGTTTGCACCGCTTCGGTTGGGTTTGTAGGAAGGCCGCGTCGTGTGGGAGATCACGCCATAGTGACCACACGGTAACTGTCGAGAAGCCCCGTTCACATAAGTAACCCGGCTGGACGGTCCGTCCCTGGTCCGGACTGTGATAAGCCCTGATTACGCCAACTATCCATTGTTCCAAACATGTGATCAGCGTAAGTTTGTTGTCATGAGCAGGTTGGTCGACCGGCACCCATGAAACCGAACCCGTTCCTGCGGCGGTGCGGTACGTTGGCGTGGCGATTCTTTTCGTCGTCTGCGGTACGTGTTCGGCAAAATACCTGGGAGCTTTGCGCCTTCCGTTGGCTCTCCTGCTAGGGATTCCGTTCGCCTGCGTGTGCGCAGTTGTCATCCTTCGCCGGTGGCGAGCCTTGATTGCTGTCCCTCTCATAGCTGCCGTGTACCCTGTAGCGTTGGCGGCATCTGGCCTTGCCTCCATCGGTGGCGTTACATACGGGGCAGCGAATGAATAGCTCGTTTGATTTAGCACCCAAGCTCTTGAATGACGTCCTGACGTAACCTTTAATTCCGATCAAAAAGCCGGTGACTTGGCTAAGCATCTTGGTCTTCTCGTCCGGCCAGTTGGAGGCGTACACCATGCGCAGCATGTCGTCGCGCTCCAGAATCGATGAAGACTAGCCAGCGCCTGCTGGTTGGCACCGACTTCTTCCTGATCGCGTCATGGTACCTGTCCTACTCCTGCAACCTTAGCAACCATCCGGGCACCAGTCTTTCCATTCTCGATCTCTGATTGCGAGCTGGGTCGGAACTTCGAAAGCAGCAGTCCCAGTCCAAGGTAAGAAAAGAGAAGACCAAGCAAGGGATACGTGCGAAGCACATTTGGGTCAAGTTTGAGACCCAGGACATCGAAGTTGGCCAGCAGAAATCCCAGGGTGCCCGCAATCGCGCTTGAGACCAAGGCAGCCCCGATTGCGGCCATTTTTCTTCCTTGCAAATGCGGCGCGGAAACGAGCGCGTATACGCCATGAAGAAGTCCTCCACCGATCGACAAGCCGAGCAAGAACCACCATGCTGGAACAACGGCCAGGTCTACGTCCGCTTGCTGTAACGTGTTCGTGGCACCAATCAGCGTCACTGCGAGGTGCACATGTCCGCCGCTAAAGGATCGGGATTTCACGAGAAACGGAGCGCTTCGATAAGAGCCTCTGGTTAACGGGGGCAGGTTCAGTTCGCCTACCCACTTTCTTTTGTCCTCCTGACACGCGTCTCTGCCCTCGTTGCAAATGGACCCATCCGAGGTCTGCAGTGCGAGTTCAGCGTCCCCCCGCAGCGGGAAGGGCTTACCGTCAGAATGTGTGAGTTGAAGAGTCAACGAGGTTGGCTGATTGAATTCGAGTGGCTCGGCTGAGCTGAATTTCAAGACTCCATCGAATCCCACGTTCACGGCGATCCAGCTTGTTTCGTACCCGTTTGCTGCGGCCCCGATCCACGCGATTGCTTCCGGGCCGGGTTTGGGTAGGATGACAAAGGTCTTGTGTTCCCTCGGCTGGACTTCGACCCGCTTGTTCTCGTTCGCGATGTCGCCTATTAGCGTCACCCAAACAGGCGATTCGTTCGGAGGCTCCAAGCGAATCCATACCTCAATCGTTTGATTCGCCTTGGCTACGTCAACTCCCGAGACCCACACATGCGGGTTTACATCGGGCTTTACATTGGGATTCTTAACTTCAATCCTGGCAAGGCAAGGGAGAATGAGTAGCAAGCCTAGCATCAGCTGGCTCAAGATAGCCCTCATGGTGACCTCCTTCCGAACGCCGAAACCCGGGTCCGGGGCGGGAAAGCCATTCTCATATCCTGCCGAAGAAATCCTTAGCTACCACCACTCTAGACCTGATTCTTTTTGGTCGCCGTTCTTTAATCGCGCCAACCGCACTAGAGTTCCCGAAGTGGAACGACCCAACTCCGTTCATCACCGCCACTCCTGCACGTTGGCAACTTCGGCGTAGTCGGCAACCAGGCCGACCAAATCGGCGCTTGGCCTCGTGGTTGGACTCACCTGCGCGGGTGAAGTAGTTTGGGCACTCCTGGCGGATGATCGACCAGATGTATCGCGAATAGATTTGTTCTCACAGCGCAGCAGGATTTCGTCGCGTTGTTGGCTGAGCCTTCGGCCGCGTAGCGTCCTCAAGTCTGCGTTGGCGCCAAACGCGAAGAAGGGCAAACCGGAATTAACCACTCCAGCCTTTCAGTGGGTAGCTCTTGCGAGTGGGGCGCTGCACCCGAACAATTGGCCCCAAGGTGGCTTCTGGCGAAGTTATGCTCTAGCTCTTTGGGCAAGCACCCCACACGCTTCACATTCGTGCTCGCGCGCAAAATCATTCTATAAACGTCACGAACGTCGCACTTTGACAACACTTGCAGCTCCCGTTAGCTCATTTTTCAGGATGAGCCTTCCTCGAGGTCGGGTTCCGGGCCACTATACGAGTTGCCAACTGTACGTCCAAGTGCTATCGGCTTTGTCAAGCCGACGGCCGCGAGCGAGCCGTAAATTATCCGGCGGGTCGGATCGAAAAACGCCAATTGAGTTACCCTTCTGGGTTGAATTAGTTCCAACCGATTAAACAAATTTGTGCGGTCAGCCGCGAAGAATGGGAGCTCCAAACGGGGCACCTGTGGCTCCGCCATCCACCATCAGCTCAACGGCATTGACGTACGAGGAATCGTTCGAGGCAAGGAAGAGCACGGCTTTGGCAATGTCTTCCGGTTCGCCCCAGCGGCCCATCGGAATGACAGACGAGAAGAACTTCTCTAACTTGGCGGACTCGTCTGCAGATATAGAGGCGCGCGGCCCGCGCTTCCAAATAGGAGTCTTGATTGCGCCTGGTGCGACGACGTTCACGCGAATGTTGCGCGGTGCAAGGTCGGCGGCGATGGAACGCGCCATCGAAACGAGACCACCCTTCGTGGCTGCATATGCGGCGACGCCGGGTTGGCCGAGATAGTTGTGTACCGACCCACTAAAGATGATGCTGCCGTTGTCGTTCAGCAGAGGTGCTGCTGAATTCACTGTAAAGAAAGCGCCATTAAGGTTGGTGTGGATCACGTTCTCAAAAATGGCCTCGTCGGTCGAGCCGGTGGGAGTGCGGCCGGAGATGCCGGCATTGGCGAAGACAATGTCGAGTTTCCCGAAATCTTGGGCTAGAGCTTCGAAGAGCCGCCTGCGGTCTTCCGCAATGGTGACGTCTGCGCGGTAGCCACGCGCGTTTGGTCCGAGTTCTCGAACCGCCTCATCCAGCGTCTTCTGGTCGCGACCGGTAATGGCGACCTGCGCGCCCTCCGCAACGAAAAGTCTGGCAGTGGCCAGACCGATGCCACTGTTACCGCCGGTAATAAGAGCCTTCTTCCCCGTGAGCTTCATAATGCCTCCTTTTTGTACGACTGGCATCGAATATGATGGCTGTCATCCCGATAACCTCTAAGTGGGCTTCTTGAGATGAGACAGTGAGCACAGGAGAAAGTTACGGAGAATCTGCGCTGTCGACAGAGAACTAGCCCTTGTTGCTCCTAGCGAAGTCGGAGACGTACACTCGCCCTGTTATCGATATGCCCAGCCGGCGGTGGGGGAATGAGCTTTCTCAGCGAAGTTCAACTTGAGGAAAAATTTGGCCCCTTTGCCGGGTTTCAAGAGGCGCTTGGATTCGTTCCCAATCTCTTTCGCGCACAGACCTTGTTACCGCGTCTGGTCGAGGCTCAGGCGAAGCTTGAAAGTGCCGTGCGTATACACGAAGGAGCGATGTCCCGAGTCCAGAAGGAACGAATTCTTCTGAGAGTTTCGGCCGACCGAAAAGATGCGTACTGCTTGGGAATGGATTGCAAAGTGCTGTCTTCGCTTGGTGTGTCGGAGACTCAAGTCCAAGCTCTCTTGAACGATCAACGCCCCGAGGATCTATCAGCTGTCGATGCAGCTTCCCTGGAATTTTGTCTTAAGCTAAGCCGCAATGCTCCTTCGGTATGCGTGGACGACGTCAACGCGTTACGGGAATGTGGATTCGAGGATGAGCGGATCCTTGAAACTGTCATCGTAACCGCCTTGGCCGTCTACCGCTGCACGCTATCCGTGGGCCTGGGCCCGGAACCAGATTTTGGACCGCCGAAGCTGACTTCGATGAGAGTGGATCCGCCGCCTGGGGTAGCCCTTCGAGGCTTATTCTCTGACGCACGTGAGGCGGCACAAAGAAAAGGGCCGTACGTGCCCGCTCCCTATCTGAGTCCTAAGAGCTTTGCACCTCTTGCCATCCTGGAGAAGAGTCACGGGTTCATACCGAACTTCTTCCGTGCTCAGACGTTGCGGCCCGACTTACTCGAAGCGGAAGCGGAGGCAGTGGCTAGGATTTTGTTACCTGAAGATGTCCTGACCAGGGTGCAGAAGGAATGCATTCTGCTGGCGGTATCTGCGGCCAACCTGAACTCTTATTGCGTCGCAATACATTGCAACCTCTTGCGCGGGCTGGGTATGCCCCCGGAGGAAGGCGATCAGATTGCCGTGGACCATCATCAGTCCAGTCTATCGGAAGCCGATAGAGCGCTATTGGACTTCGCCGTCAAATTGGGAAGGCGTGTTTCGGAATTTTCTCGCGAGGACATTGTCAACCTCAAGAACCTTGGCTTCGCTGAGGAGCAGATTTTGGAATGCGTAGCGGTCACCGCTCTCAATAATTTTGCGAATACCCTGCAAATGGGACTTGGGATTGAACCGGATTTTGAGCCACCCCCCGCTTTTCAAAATAAAGCGCATCTTCCCGACGCTGCCAACCGTCCCACTGAGATCGGGAGAATTATTTCCGGTCCCGGCACAGCGCAGGACCCAGACGCCGGGTTGGTCGCTGAGGCGCAGAGCGGGAGACTTGAGGCCTTCGAAGAATTGGCTCGTCGCCACAGCCAATTGATTTATCGCGCGCTGGCGGCAATCCTTGGGAACCAGGCCGATGCGCAGGATGCCATGCAGGATACCCTCTTGAGCGCGTTTAAGCACATCGGCGGATTCCAGGGCCGTTCGAAGTTTTCGACTTGGCTGGTGAGTATTGCCCGTAATAAGGCGCTTCAACGGTTACGAGACAGGAAAAACGTTGAGAGCCTGGATCAAGATGAGTACGGAGAGGACCGGGACTTTCGCCCTCATCAGGTGAGGGCTTGGCAGGACAATCCCGAGCAGTGCTATTCTAACGTCGAAATCCGGCAGCTGGTTGAGAGAGGAATCTTGGGGCTTCCCGCGAAGTACAGGGTTGTGGTCATGCTCCGGGATATCGAGCAGCTTTCGACGGATGAAGTTGCGCGGCAGTTGGGACTAAGTGTCCCCGCGGTAAAGGTGCGGCTCCTGAGAGGCCGACTCATGTTGCGAGAGTGGCTCTCGCCTTACTTCACAACGAGCATCAAGAGAGTAGCTCAATGATTACCTGCGAGGAATTCTTTATTGAATTCGCGGACTACCTTGAAAATCAAGTGTCGCCGGAAGTCCGCACCGAACTCGAATTACATCTGTCGCAGTGCCGCGCGTGCCATGTACTGTATGATTCCACCCGCAAGACCGTGAAGATTGTGACAGAAAGCGCATCCTTCGAGTTGCCGCAAAGCGTTTGCGATCCGATCATAGACCGTGTCATGGCGAAGTTGCGCACAGACCGCAGCTAGCAAGGACGCAACGTCCTATCCTTATTACTGCGACTAGTTCATTAGTTAAAACCCCGCTTTTGCAGGCACGTCGCTTCAGTCTCCATAGCATTCATCTCACAAGAGTTGTGCATCCTCTTTGAGTCCTGCATAAGGTCTCGTGCCCCGGAAGATGAATTTCGATCCACGCCTATAGCAACTCCGTTGAGGCGATTTTCCTGGGCATCTTTGTAACCTTCGCACTGGGATTGAGTCCTATCGCGCATAAGAGTTGAGCAATTCACAGTGCTCCTCGAAGACCAAGCGTGAAGGGAGACATCATCATGATTCGCAACGTTAAGAAAGTGTTGGCAACCGCTGCAGTGGTGTTCACATTCGGGTTGCTGGGGTCAGTGTATGCGCAAGACAGCGCGCAGGCGAAGGCTCTGGAAACCGGCAGCTTCCACGGCAAGGTGCACAGCACTTCGGGCCGGGCCACGATTTATCAGGAGCAAGACGGGAAACTGATCCTGCGTCTCACAAACTTCAAGACGTCCAACGGGCCTGATGTACATGTCATTCTGATCGCAGCCAAGGATGCAGATGACAATGCCAATTTCCTCAAGAGCAGCACCGAGCGAGTTGAACTCGGCAATCTCAAGGGGAACGAGGGTGATCAGAACTATGAAATACCCAGTGGCACAGACTTAAGCAAATTCCAAACAGTCTCGATCTATTGCGAGCGATTCAACGCCAACTTCGGTGCTGCACCTCTGGAGAAGTTCTGAGAGCCTCACGTTTTCTCAATTGAATCGGGCAGGCAGAGCTGCCCGATTG
Source organism: uncultured Acidobacteriaceae bacterium (assembly GCA_963833305.1). GTDB lineage: Bacteria > Acidobacteriota > Terriglobia > Terriglobales > Acidobacteriaceae > Bog-257. Next base: position 57,647 of record CAWHXN010000010.1, read on the forward strand.
ACATATCGAGGATAAAACTATGAGTGCACATGTAAGTTCCTGGCTCTCGCGTAGGAAGTGGTTCCTTGTCGCCGTCGGTATTCCCATTCTCGTCGTGGCTTGGTGGGCCTTCCGCCCAGAGAAGCTTTGGATCAACGCCAAGGTCAATGAGCCGGCGCCGTTCTCTGCGAGCACGGATCCTCAGCCGCTTTACACCGGCCGACTGGAAGGCAAGGCTCACGAAACCAGCGGTCGAGGAACCATCTATAAGACCCCAGATGGCAAGCACTATTTGCGTCTGACTGATTTCATGACCTCAAACGGGCCGGATGTGCATGTTGTCCTGGCGCGAGCCGATGACGGGAATCTCACACAAGAGATTGTGAAAGGTCAACTTGATAGCATTGAACTCGGGCCCCTGAAAGGCAACCAGGGAGATCAGAATTATGATCTTCCCGCACCAGTCGACTTACAGAAATATAACGCAGTTGTTATCTACTGCGAGCGATTCCACGCGATATTTGGCTTGGCACGGCTCGAGCAATTCTAGAAGACCTTGCCAGCAACTCGAACCGATCTGCGGGTCCGAGCGTTATACATTTCGGTCTCGGGAAGGATGAAACCGATGAAAACCAGCAGTAGGCCAGGAAGGCCAATTACTGAGCCCATAGCTGCGGCGGTGCAGGATCATGCTTCAGGGGCTGTGGCATTGTCTTCGAGATCACGCGGTAAGACAAGTGTTGCTGAGGAAGCAGCCGACATCGTGCACTCTGAGCTGAGCATGGCACGGTCGCAGCGGAAAACTCAGAAGCTGATTTCGAATCCCAGATCACAGACCTGCGCAATCGTGGCCGGCACAGCTATGTCTCGGCCCGGCGGCCTGTTCCTGGGTGATACGCGAGTTGGCACACTCGCAACCGTCGCACCGCCTGCCTACGTCAATGTCGGAGGAATGTTATGGCCTGCGTTGGCGAGGGTTTTTTGTCACGTAGTTCCGACCGACGTGCCGGCCATTCCTCACCGCCGTACCGTGAATCAACCCAACCGAGAGGACGCTTTATGACAACGTATCATCGCGCCAATGTCAGGGGGCAAAAGCTCTTCTATCGCGAGGCCGGATCCAAGGACTCGCCGACGATCGTACTGTTGCACGGCTTTCCCAGTTCTTCACACATGTTTCGTGACCTCATACCGCAATTAGCGGACAAGTTGCACGTGATTGCTCCGGACTATGTGGGTTTCGGTTACAGCGACGCCCCGGGAGTGCAGGAGTTCGAATATACCTTCGACAACCTGGCCGCCCACGTCGAGGACTTGCTGTTCAAGAACCTGGGCCTGAAGCAGTTCAGCATATACGTGCAGGATTACGGCGCGCCGGTCGGCTACCGGATTGCCTCACGACATCCGGACGCCATTCAAGGCATTGTCGTTCAAAACGGTAATGCATACATCGAGGGTATTGGCGCTGCATTTGATCCGATGAAGCCCTTCTGGGCCAATCGCAACGCCGAAACCGAGAAGCCCGTGCGGGCACTGCTGACAAAAGAAACCACGATCTTCCAATACACACACGGGGTTAAGGATCCGGCACGAATTAGCCCGGATTCCTATGCGCTGGATCAACTCTTCCTCGATCGTCCCGGTAATGACGCAATTCAGCTGGATCTTCTCTACAACTATCAGTCGAATGTCGCGCTCTACGACAAGTGGCATGAATATTTCCGCGAGAGCCAGCCGAGAATGTTGATTCTCTGGGGGCAGAACGATCCGTTTTTTACCGTCGAAGGAGCCAAGGCCTACCAAAGAGATCTCCCAAAGGCTGAGTTACACCTGATTGACACCGGTCACTTCGCGCTGGAAGAATACGGCGAATTCATCGCGGAGCATATTCGGAAGTTCCACAGCTAGGGCGCCTTCTGGCAAGTGAGGTTTTGTTCGATTTGGCTGACGGAAAGGATCCGACATATGGTAGTTCCTGCAAAGATCACCGTGATTGCGGTTCACGGAGCGTGGGCCGACGGTTCGAGCTGGCGCGACGTAATTCTTCGTCTTGAAGCCGAAGGGGTGCGGATAATCGCACCTCCCATCCCGCTGACCTCACTCGGCGATGACACTGCCGCATTGAAGCGCGCAATCGCCCGTACCAAAGGACCGGTGATTCTGGCCGCCCACGCTTACGCGGGCGCGGTGATCGCTACGACGAACGACGACCGGGTGAAGGCGCTGGTCTATATCGCGGCGCTGGCTCCAGACGAGGGCGAGACCGTTGCTCAGGTTTTTTATCGTGATGAACGACATGCCTCGGCGCCTCAACTCGCGCCGGATGGCGACGGTTTCATCTGGATGCCCGAGGAGGGCTTCAAAAATGCTTTTGCACAGCATGCGACGGCCGATCAAGTGGCCTTGTCGGCAGCTGTACAGAGGCCAATCGCGCTGAAGTGCATACAAGAGCCGGTTGGAAGACCGGCGTGGAGATCCAAGCCTTCTTGGTTTCTGATCGCCGAAGAAGACCGCATGATCAACCCGAAAACCCAACACTTCATGGCAGAACGAATGGGCGCTACCACAAGGTCGTTCGCCGTCGATCACACGCCACTGCTCAGCGCGCCACAGAACGTTGTGGACATCATCCTGGAAGCGAAGCAGGCAGTGTCCTAGACACGATGCGAAGTCTACTCGCTTACCTGAACGAAATGAAAGAAAGGAGACGTCGTGAATTCTGTCGCAATTGTTACTGGAGCCAGCCAAGGTATTGGTCGTTCTACCGCGATTCGATTGGCACGTGACTTCTCAGCGATTGTCCTGGCTGCACGAGACAGCTGTGCGCTGAAAGAGGCGGCAGACGGTGTAAAGTCTGTGGGGGCAGAGCCTCTTGTTTGTGACCTCGATTTGAGCAAAATTGAATCTGCCCAGGCACTCGTCAAGACCACGCTTGATCGTTTCGGCAGGATTGACGCGCTGCTGAACATCGCAGGCGCAGTGCCACAAATCGATTTGTTTGAGATGACGGACGAACAATGGCGTGCAGGCATGGAGCTGAAACTCCATGGTGCACGACGTTTGACGATACTGGCCTGGGAGGCACTGACGAAGTCGAAGGGCTCCGTCGTATTCATGTCGGGCAGTGCGTCCCTGGATCCGAAGCCCGCTTTTGCAGCCGTCGCCGCGACCAATGCAGCCATCACGGCGCTTGCGAAAGCGTTCGCCGAGCAAGGCATTAAAGACGGCGTGCAGGTCAACAGTATTGTCCCGGGGCCGGTGATGACGGGGCGTCGCCACTCCTTCATGGAGAAGTGGGCACCGGCGCATAACATGAGCGTCGAAGAGGCGATGAAGGAATTTCCAAAAGAAGTGGGAATCAGTCGCTACGGTCAGCCGGAAGAAATCGCCGACCTACTCGCTTTCATGGTATCGCCGGCAGCGAAATGGATGACGGGGACATCGGTCCGAATGGACGGAGGCGAGATCAAAGGCATTTAGGGGAGATCCTTCATAGTCCCTAAGCGGATACGATTTTCCACAGCGCCGTCGGTTAGCGAACGGCGAATTTAACTCATGTCTTGGGCGGTAGATGGAGTCGCCTTGGCATCCAGAGTGACATTGGCCAGAAAACTGGCTTCTGGAAGATCACTCCCCATTAAGTTGGCTAATAAGATGGTCCGCCGCTTGATTCACCCGCGGAGGCGGGTGATCGTGGTGGCAACCTTTGGAAGGAGGATCATCGACATGCAGATACATTCGGTTGGCATCGATCTGGGCAAGACAACTTTTCATCTCGTGGCACTCGGCGCTTCTGGGAGGGTGGTTGTGCGGAAGAAGTTTAACCGGAAGCAGCTTCTGGCCTATGCCGCGAACCTCCCGGCATCTCTGATTGGACTTGAGGCCTGCTCGGGGGCTCATTTTTCTCGGACGGGCACTGCGCCAGCAAGGCCATGATGTCCGGTTAATTCCAGCTCAGTTTGTGAAGCCATTCGTAAAATCGAACAAGAACGACTTCATAGATGCAGAGGCGATCGCCGAGGCCGTCGAACGGAAGAACATGCGCTTTGTCCCAATTAAGACCGAGGATCAACTGGACTTGCAAGGTATCCACCGCGTGCGTGACCGCCTGATCTGCCGGCGCACGGCGGTCATCAATCAAATTCGGGCATTTCTGCTGGAGCGCGGGATGGTGTTTGCACAGAAGCCAGCCAATCTCAAGGCTGCGATGGCGGGCATACTGGAGAACGCTGAGACCGATCTGACGCCTCAGATGCGGGGTCTGATCAACATGCTCTGGGATGAGTGGAAGCTCGTTGAAGAGCAGATCAAAAAGCTCGACCTGGAACTGGAACGGATCTCGGCCGCGGATGCCGGATGCACGCGGATACGTCAAATCCCAGGGATCGGACCAGTTGTCGCCACTGCCATCGTTGCTGCCATTGGCAACGGCGCCGCCTTCGGCAAAGGCCGGGACTTCGCCGCGTGGCTGGGTATCGTGCCACGCCAGTACTCGACTGGAGGTAAAGCGAAGCTGCTCGGCATCAGCAAGCGCGGCAACGTCTACCTGCGTAAGATTCTGATTCACGGCGCACGAGCCGCGGTGCTGCGTATCAAGCGCGACCGAGCACCGATCGGACCCTGGCTCGATGCACTCGATGCCAGAGCTCCCAAAAATGTTGTTGTGGTCGCGATGGCAAACAAGCTCGCGCGGATCGCCTGGGCTGTGCTGTCGAGCGGAGAAGACTACCGGCCAATGGGGAATGCTGTTGCCGCATGAGATAGTGCGAAAAAGACGCCTGCGGCTTGGAAGCGCCGACGCGCTCCCACTTTCCCGCACTACGACGACGGATTGAATTTGCCCACCGAGCGTCCCTTTCATCTGGACGTATAACGCCCTACCCATTCTCGTTGCTTACGGCGTGTCGTCCGCTCTCAGTTGGCGGTTTGCCAACTACACGGCCAAGTGAAACTTTTTCCAACCAGACTTCTGGACCGAGTCGTTGAGAGTACATCCCCGGGCATAACTTCCGCTAACTGACCGTCATCCCTGGAGTTCGCTCAGCATTTTCATCAGGTCACTGACCTGGATATCTTCGAGTGAACGCACGGCATCCTTGATCTTTTGGCGCGATTTCTCGGTGGCATGACCAACCGCCAGCTTATCGAACTTCGCCTCGACCTCTTCCCAGGTGAATGGCCGGGTAGGGGCCCCAGCGTAGTCTGAGATTTCGAGGGTGAACGACTCGCCGCCCTTGAGCCGGACGGTCACCCGGCTCGGAAGCTCGGCCGGGTAACGCGCCGTAAAGCCATCGTCGGGTCTCACCGTGACCTTCTGAAGCAGATCTTGGACATCTCTCTTCGCAATGCGTCCGGCCTCGAGTTGTGCCGTTTGCACATCGCCATCAAGGAGTGCGACAGCCATGAGGTACGGCAGGCTGTGATCGGCATCCTCCTTTGTGTGGACATCCTTCTTCGGACCGAACCGCCCGCCCCCGGTGAAATCGTAAGCGTCTTGGAAAACATCAGCCTCGATGCTCACAACGTCGGCCGGATCAAATGCGTGAGCCTTGTGTAACTCAAGCGTACAGAAGACGGCTGATTGTGCGGGAATCGCGGTGTTGTAGGTCTTCAAAGCGAGCCGATCGAAGCAATCAAGTTTCACGTTGTCCCAATCGATTTGGATCGACTTACCGAGGGCCTGCGCCAGCCCGTTGGGTCCCTCAATGACATACTTCGGGCCGGTCACCCCGCGGGACGCCAGGAAGACCCCGTGAATAGAAGCCAAGGCGGCCTGGGACGAGTTCAAGCCCTTCCATTGCGAGATCGGTGTGGTGCGCACGACCAACAGCGGAATGACGTCACCGCAAATTTCGACGGCCGCCGCGGATCGTGCCTCGTCCAGTTGGAGCGCTTTGCACGCTCCGGCTGCTATCGAGAATGAGAGCTGCGTTGTAAGGTCAAACCCATCGGCCATGAATGCAGCGTTGGAAGTTAGTGCCGACTCGACTTGGTAGGCAACCGCCAGCGCGGTCAAGAATTCTTTGCCTGATCGTCCCGCGTGCTCGCACGCGGCCAAGACTGCTCCAACGTTGTCCGACGGGTGACAAAGTTCCTCCCCGCCAAGATAACTGTCCATGAAGTCGATGTATCGGACGAGTGCCGTGTTGTACTGAGCTGCGTAGACGACGTTGGCTTTCCCGCCGCCGATCAAAGTGCATCGAGCGTCCGAACTGCCGAACTGTTTTGCCTGTTCCAGACAGGCCACGATCGGGGCCACTCCGAGGGCATTGATGGCGCACGCCAAAGAATCAACCACACTCACTTTGAGGCGCTCCCGCCGCTCGTGAGTAAGATCCTCGTAGGTCACCCTGAAGGCGAACTTCGCGATACCCTGAGCTTGGCTGTCTCCAGTGATGATCGGCTTAGGCTTCCCTGATGTACTCATTGAGTCTCAAAACGCATTTCGACAATTAAACCCAAAAGTCGCGTTCCGCAGATCTCGTCTAGAGATATGGGGAGCTCTTCAAAACGAGTTCTCCTTGCCTCCGCTTTTCTGTACTTTATGCCGCGGCTCCTGGTGCTTTCTCCGCTTCGGGAATTGGATTCTCTTCGAAGAGGCGAGCCACGAGAGCCGAATCGAGATAAGCCCGGACCTCAACGATCTTGCCGTCGCTGAACCGGCAGAGCCAGCAGTAGCGGTTATCAAACCTAAGGCCATTCTTCGCGGTGGCGAGGGAGTGCAGTTCCACTACCGCCCAGTCCCCGCTTGCCAACGCGCTCTCTACGTGGAGCTGCGTGCCTTGCGGCAAGACTTTCGCAAGTTTTTCGAAAGTGTGGGCCAGAAAATCCGCTTTGCTGTGGTAATGACCGGCAAGCGGATGAGTCCCCTCGACGATCCAATCAACGTCATCCGCAACGTGTGTAAAGAACTCACCTCCGTCGCCGTTCTCAAGTCCTTTGAAGATTTCACGAACACGGTCAGGTGTAATAGCCATATAGATTCTCCATCTTTGCTCTTGGTCTTCTACGAGGTTCGGATTTAGTAGGAATCTTCTTTTTGGCCTCGAAAACGGGTAACATTTTACCCCCATTTCGCCCGCCCCGTAAGTATTCGCTTGTCACGTTGGCCCCAAACCGGCATGTGGGAGATTACTCCCGACATGTCGGCCAGCATCCGGCAACCGCATTGGCGCCGCCACCTGGCCGTATGACGCCCAACCCGTGCCGTTGAAGAACTCACCAGGTCGCGGCCACAAAGACGGAACGCCAACTAATCAGCCATTTGGATTCTGTCCGCTTCACTCGACGTTTGGGCAAACCGTACATTCGCGCGGGACGGCGAGACGGAAGACCGTGCCGTAATTGCTGGTCCCGCCATTGTCGGTGATCCCGTAAAAGTTGCCGTCGCCGGTCGGCACCAGTGCGGCGTCAGGGATCGAGCCGTCAGGGCAACCGCGTTCGCGACAAAAGCTGTACAGCGTAGTCAGCGTGCCGTTGGCGGTGATTTTGTAAATGGTGCCGTTCAGGGTGGCGCCGCCGCCGTAGGTTGTACCGTAGAAATTGCCATCGGCGGCCTGCACTGGCGGGGCGGTAGGATAGGTACCGTCAACGCAATTGTTTTGAGAGCAAAAGTTGTAGAGCGTGGTCAGAGTTCCGTTAGGGGTGATCTTGAAAACCGTCCCGCAGCCGTAGGGATAGCAGTTGGTCCCGCCCGCGGTCGTGGTCCCGTAAAAGTTGCCATCCGAGGCCAGCGTCACCGGAGAGTCAAGCCCGGCGCCGTCGCTGGGGTATCCCGCAAAGCTGTGCAGCTGGTTAACACTTGTGCCGGCGAGGCAATCGCCGTTGTGGCACAAAACGCAAAGAGGATGCGAACGATTTTCAACAATGTCGCTTTGTTCATGGCCCCTCTTTCTCCGGCCTGGCGCCAGCACGGCTAGATCGGGCAGATTCGCGGTTCAGAAATTCTATAGAAAGGGGAACGAGCCGGGATTGGGAATGCAAGAAGCCAACTGGCGGCCTCCGCAAAGCGCCAAAATACTGTTGTTGCTGGTATCGCCCCGCGATACATCCCATAGGCTTCCCGTACAAGGGATAGTGACCCGCTCATAAAGAACAGCATGAGCGAGGGAATTTTAATCCATCGGGGAACCATCGCACGCTCCTCCGCCGCACGCAAATTGGCGGGTCCTCTTGTCTGCGGGAATGTTACTCTCGGGCATCTGTGAGGACAGCAGTTCCGTCATCGTGAGCAATACAAGTACCCGCCAAAGGTAGCAATCTGGTAGCAACAGCTTGGGAAGTAATGCGGAAAGATGGTGCGCCCTGAGAGATTCGAACTCCCGACCTTCTGGTTCGTAGCCAGACGCTCTATCCAGCTGAGCTAAGGGCGCCTTCAATAGCAGCAAAGCGATTATAGCAAAGCATCGCAGCGTCATGTAAGCCTTGCCTCATCTACTCGCCTTGTTGTTCCATAGCAACGCGCCGCCCGCTATTCCTGATCGGTTTGCGATTGTGCGATTGTCGACGCGACTGTGACCCAATCAATAATCTCTCACTTTTCTGCCTCTACGGTGTGGAGTCAGGCCGCCGAGGCCGACTCCTACCGCTTTCCCACCTGGAACGCCTTGATCACAATATCGTTGGGCTGATTGCCCACGGGGATCAACGTAACCAGCGCACGGTCGGCGCTGATCTTTGAGTTGTCGCGCGTCTTCACCGTGCGAACCACGGCGACGTCTCCCGATCGAGAATTCACTACCAAGAGATGAGCCTCATCCGGCGTAAGCGCCAGTGCGTCGGGATGACTGCCGACCTGCACCGAGCCGATCACCCGGCCTTCATCGATGGCGTAAACGCTGACCGAATCCGATCCAAAATTGCTCATGTACAGCAGAGTATTGTCGGAGGTGACGACGCCATGCGATGGGCTATTGCCGGTTAGGTAACTCCCCCCGACTTCGTTATTGCCGGTTTCGATGATCGAGAAGCTGTTGCCGTCGAAGTTACTCGCAAACAACTCGCCCCCATCCGGCTTGAGCGTGAGTTGTACCGGTAACTGTCCCACGTCGAGGTAAGCCAGCAGGTGGTCGGTCTTCAAATCGACAACTGCGACCTGATTGGAGCCGGGACAGGCGACAAAGACTTTGCTGTTATCGGGCAGGATCGCCATGTCCTGCGGCTGCTGGCACACCGGCACAGTGCTGCGCACCACGAGCTGGTCAGCGTCGATGATGGAGAGCGTGTTTTCGGCGCGATTACTAGCGACCACGACCTTGCCATCAGCCGAAACCTTAGCCATGCCTGGCGCTCCGCCGACGCGAATGGTTGCGATCACGGCACGCTTTCCAAGATCGATAACCGAAACATTCGCGGAGCCGGAGTTGGCGACGTAAGCGCGCTTCCCATCGGACGACACGGAGACGTAATACGGCGCACGATGAACGCCGATGACCGACACCACGGAATTGCTTTCGGCATCGACGACGCTGATGTTGTTGGAGTCGGCGTTGGCAACGTAGATCTCGTTGCGGGTTGGACTAGCAGCGACGCCAGTCGGACCGCCGCCCACCGCGATAGTCTTCACGTTACGCAGCTGCAGCAGATCAAGAACGCTGACGGAATTGCTCTTGCCATTGGTGACGTAGGCGTACTCGTGGTACCCAGGCTCTACCGTCTGGCGCTGATGGCAAGCCGTCGCACTCAGCGCAACGATAAGGAGCAGAAGCTGCGACGATTTGAACCGCTTGCTCCTGCAATGCAGCGATGGTGTCGCCATCAACGAGCGGCAGCCGTTCCGGAAGTTAAGCCAGCTGGGCTGGTGCGGCGTACTTCGGGATCGGGAACAATGTCGGCGACTGAGCGGCCCAGTACCTGCGCGATCTGGCGTATCTCGGCCATCAGGTGGTCGAACTGATCGGGATAGAGCGATTGCTTGCCGTCACTGAGGGCGCGATCGGGATCGGGATGAACCTCGATGATCAGGCCATCGGCTCCCACGGCAACCGCGGCGCGCGACAGCGGGGTGACCTTGTTGCGCTTGCCGGTACCATGGCTGGGATCGACGATGATCGGCAGGTGACTGAGGCGCTGTACCGCCGGCACCACGCTGAGATCGAGCGTGTTGCGGGTGTGATCGGCGAAAGTGCGCACGCCCCGCTCGCAAAGTACAACGTTGTAGTTGCCTTCGCTCATCACGTATTCGGCGGCCATCAGGAATTCTTCCAGCGTCGCCGACATGCCCCGCTTCAGCAGAACCGGCTTACGTGCTCGTCCGGCACGCTTCAGCAACGAGAAATTTTGCATGTTGCGCGCGCCAATCTGGATCATGTCGGCGTATTTCTCGACCAATTCGAGCGACTCGTTATCTACGGCCTCGGTAACGATGAGCAGTCCGAAGCGCTCGCGAATTTCAGCCAGGATCTTAAGGCCATCTTCGGCCATACCCTGAAACGAATACGGCGACGTGCGCGGTTTGTATGCGCCGCCCCGGAAGAACCGCGCACCGGCGCGGGCCACAACTTCGGCAGTCTTCAAGGCTTGCTCGCGGCTCTCGACCGCGCAGGGCCCGGCCATTACGGCAACCTCAAGACCGCCCACGGTGGCCTCCGAATTCGGGAAGCGCACCACCGTGTTCTCTTCCTTAAGATCGCGGCTTACCAGCTTATACGGCTTGCTGACCCGGATAACTTCCTGCACACCGGCCATTTCGTCGAATGTGCCTGGATCGAGCTCCATCTCGTTGCCAGTGATGCCAATGGCGGTACGTTGCGCTCCAGGAATAGAGTGCGCGCGAAAGCCAAAGCTCTCGATCTTCTCGCAGACGCCCCGAACCTGCTCCTCGGTGGCGTGCGCCTTCATGACGATAAGCATGGGAAACCCCTTGTAATGGCTTAGTGTACCGTTCTGGAAGCGCGGCGGCAATCACGCGCGAGCCCAAGTCGTATTGCCAGATAGAATGTCGTGAGTCCGTATCAGAGTTTGAAGTAGGAGAAACCCGCGATGCCTCTTACCAAGCGTGTCAGCGTAATCATGCCCTTCGATCAATCCCTGGCTGCCAACCAGAACGCGTTGAAGTGGGGCATCGTCGACGAGATTGAAGCTCTCGGATATCACGCGGAGATTTTCTTCGATCCCCGAGGCAAGCCAGGATTGGCCGCCGGTAAGGCCTGGAGCGCTTCGGAAGCGGACCGAGTGACGCGCCACTGCGTAGGAGCAGTGCTGATCGGCATGCCTCGCTGGACGTTTGCCACGCCGCAGGGAGATGTTCATTTGCCAACGGAGTTCTGTTATTACGAGGGCGCTATCGCCTACACCCTGCGTTTGCCCATGCTCATACTGGTGCAGAACGATGTAGTCCGCCGCGTAGTCTTCGACAATAGTTATGGAAGTTATGTTGGTGAGTTTCCCGCGACTGCCGATCGTACCTGGCTGGAAAGCGCTGCGTTTCGTGTTCCGTTTGGACTGTGGAAACAACAGTTGGAACAGCGGCGGGATGTTTTTCTCGGCTATTGCGGTTCGTCGTCGGCGACGGCCAAGTCACTCAAGCGATTTCTAGACGATGACCTGAAACTGACCGTGCTGGACTGGCAGACCGACTTCGCTCCAGGCAACAGTATTCTGGAACAGATTGCAGAAGCCGCAGCGCGCTGCAGCGCCGGCATCTTTCTTTTCACTCAGGATGACGAACTCACCGATCGCGCCCACAAAGACAAAGCGGTACCGCGCGACAACGTCGTCTTCGAAGCCGGTTACTTCACCAACGCGAAAGGCAAAGACCATGTCTTGATTATCCGCGAGGACGGAGCGAAGATGCCCGCCGATTTAGGCGGCGATATCTATGCTTCGCTGGAGGACAAGTCGAAGATCACTCCCATCAAAGAAACCATTCGGCGATTCATCGACGGATTGTGATGCAGGCGGGACTTGGCTTCCCAATGCCGTTACGTCATGAAATCGAGCCTCCACGGCATTCGTTGCGCTCACTGTCGCACGAACTCAATCACGGGAGCCCACCACTGCTCGCTGGGATCCTTATAAGCCGCGTTGTGACGAAAACCATGCACCACGGCGAACTGTTTGGGCTGAGGTGCAGCTGCGAAAATCCGCTGACCCATCCACATCGGATTGACCTGGTCCGCATCGCTGTGCAGCACAAGCAAAGAAGAATGGACCTGAGAAACACTGCTGACGTTGTCCCAAGCGTCAGGAACCAGCTTCAGCAGCAGGTGCGGAACCTTCCAATGGTATTCCGCAGAGTCGCGCCCGGAAGAGAAAGCGCTGGCAATCACGATGCAGGATGGCGCAGGGCGAAATTTGTCTATCGAGTCAAGCAGAGGAGCGTTTCCCATCGAAAAGCCCAGAACGCATAACCGCTCGTCACCGCTGAATTGTGCTCTGAAAAAGTTGTAAGCTGCAGGCGCATCCTGGTTTAGATTTTCCACCGATCCGCGTCCCGTGCTGTCTCCGTCACCAGAGTAATCGAAGACCAGGGAAGAAATGCAGTGATCGAACAGCAGGCGCTGCACACCGACCCACTGTGAGATCGTCTCTCCAACGCCGTGAAAGATGAGCAGTGCGGCGCGAGGATGGCAATCTGGAGCGGCGCGTACCAAGTAGGCGTCCAACAGGCGTTCGCTGCTTGAGATTCTCAGATGCTCGTATGGCAGGCCGACATTCACCGGCGTTTCCGGGCCATTTGGTCCGGTCGCGATCATTTTCTCACTGGCCCACTTGAGCAGGCTGGGACCAATGAGGACGACGACTAGAATCGTCGCCGCAACCGCAATCGCCAGCTTTTTGTGCCAGGATTTCATGGGCTGCTGTTAGCAAGCTCCATCCTAACAAGTGGTTTGTTGGGAGGCCGTTTCGGAAGGCGATTACTCTGCGGCTTTGGTTCCTACCAGCACCGGTTGATAGAACCCTTCATCAAGTCTTGCAACCTTTTGAAATCCGGCTTCTCGCATCAACGCCAGCAGTTTGTCGGTGCTAACCGCGTAGTATCGTGAGCGCATAGCATGCGTCTGAATTGCCTCGGATGATAAGTCTTCTTCGATGACAAACATCGTGAAGTCGTAGAGATCGCCTGCGAAATCCCAAACCTGAAAGCCCAGATACCGCTTGCCATTCTCTTCTTTTACCCCGTACGGCTTGAGAATGTTCCGGCCCCGAGGCTCACGAATCGCAGCTGCTCACCTTGACGCGCCATGCTGGCATCCCAATCCTGAAAAATCAGGTGATAGAGCGGCGCGAATTCATCGTAGAAGTTGGCCATTGACGCAGAACCTCTTAACCATCGCGATGGGCAGCTTACAACACCACGCACGAAACGGGGCGATGGCCGGGCTGGGACGCGCGCGTCATCCCTGCATCATTTCCAACAGCGTGGTCACGGTTGCCCAGTTTCTGGCGGTGCTGACCGTGGACAGTTTGGAATCGAAGTAGGCATTCGTCAATTTCGTGCGGGCCATGCCGTTGGGAACATGCAAATACACTTGGCGATCTATTACCTGAAAGGCGTCAGGCGTTGATCGCGCGGGATCAAGATCCCTGATGGCGCCGGCGGCTGGCAAGTCGGCAAGAAAGTACACATGCAAGGCTCGTTGGGGCAAGCCGGCGCGCAGGAACGGATTGTTGCGTACCGCCTGGGCCATTTGTTCCTTCGTGCGCAGGATGACTGGGCAGCCAAATCCGCAGCGTTGTTCAATCTTGCTCGCGATGCTAGCCCCAAGTTCTGCTAGGTCTGTTGATCTGGGAGTGAAGATAACGTTGCCACTCTGGATGTAGGTGCGTATGTCGGCGCACTTGGCATCGGCGAAAATCTCCGTGAGTTGCTGCATCGGCAGGCGGTGCTTGCCTCCGACATTGATTCCCCTCAGCAGGGCCACATAGGTCACGTGCGGGATTGGGCTCTTCCTTGGGCTCATGGTCGCTGCTCCCCGAGACTTAGTGAGGGTGGAAACGCTCTGGCTATCTCTACGATCGGGAAGTTGTTCTACAACGCGATCATTCTCGGTTGGTTAAACGACTCAGCGGGCGCCGACAGCTCACGCCCTTCGCCAAAGCCGAGCACCCAAAACTCCGAATGTCCCAACTCGGTTTGCGACAATACTTCGCGCAGAACCCGCACCGGTTCCTCTTGTCCGTCGTCCGCCAAGCGGAACGTACCGAAGTGGCCGGCCACGCTCACCTTTGCTCTTAAAGCCAAGTGCGCCTCCACAGCTTCGCGCGGCGACATGTGCACTTCGCCCATGAACCACTCTGGGCGAAACGCTCCGATCGGAAGAATGGCGAGGTCGATTTCAGGGAAGCGCCGTGCGATCTGCCCGATGTGCGAGCCGACTCCGGTGTCGCCGGCAAAGTAAACAGTCGAGTCGTTGCTCTGCACCACAAAACCGCACCACAGCGTTTTGTCGTTCTGGAATGGCAGGCGACCAGAAAAATGCTGCGCTGGGACAGCCGTGATCCACATGTCGCTGCGCGCCGCCGCCTCCTGCCACCAGTCAAGTTCCACGACGTTGCCAATCCCATGCTTGGAGAGAAGGTGCGCATTCTTCAGGCCGGCATAGATGGTCGGATGATGTTGGCGCGCCAGTCGCTTAAGAGTAGGAACATCCAGGTGATCGTAGTGATCGTGGCTCAGCAAAATCAGATCGATGGGTGGCAGATCTTCCAGGAGAATTCCAGGGGGACGATGCCGCCGAGGTCCGGCCCAAGAAACTGGGCTGGCCCGTTCTGACCAGATGGGGTCGGTCAGAATGTTAATTCCATCAACCTGCAGCAGAAAGGTTGCGTGATTCACAAACGTGATTCTCAGGAGTTGAGAGCTTTTAGGAGGTGGAGGTCCCGGCTGAGCAGCGGTCCACTGCTGCCACGGCCCCGGCCGGCGCGACAGTAGCCAGCGCAACAGCGCGCCATAGCTGTTGCGGCGCGGACTGGGGTTACGAAACCGATTACCGTCAAAATGAGATGGGAGCGTCTGCATTTTGCACGTCATCGCGGGACAGCTTCAGAATCGGGATTATACAGGTGCCGCAACCTTCAGGGAAGCCTCTGATTTCGTCGAATCGCTTGACAGGCATTGCCAGCCGGTAACAAACCCGTCACAATCGGATGGGCGCTAAGAAACTCGCTTTGGCCGCCGTACGCCGGCAATGCTTGTTGTCGCTAAGAAAGTCATGTCAACACTTCAGGGTATAAGGGTGAAGAACCAATTCTGGACGGCGCCGAACCAGATCACCTTGCTGCGCCTGATCTTCATCCCGTTCGTTATCATCGCGGTGTTCGATGGAAACTGGCGCTGGGCGCTGGGCTTGCTCCTGGCTGCCGCCCTCAGTGACGCGCTCGACGGACTGCTCGCGCGTACCCTGCACCAACAAACGTTATTGGGGCAGTACCTCGATCCCCTGGCCGACAAGCTGCTGCTGAGTTCTCTATTCGTGGTCTTATCGTTCATCAAGAAAATTCCCTGGAAATACACCGTCGTGGTTTTCAGCCGCGATGCCTGCCTGGTTACCACTTCCATCGTTCTGTACGCGGCTGTCGGGTTTCGTGATTTCCGGCCCAGTATTTACGGCAAGATAAATACCGCGTGCCAGATTGCGGCTGTGTTCTTCGTGGTGCTGGCGCAGGTCGTGCAAGAGCCGTGGGTGTTCGTGCTGGTGAAGTTTTTTCTGTACGCAACCTTCACGTTCACCACTATCTCGGGTGTGCATTATGTTCTGATCACCGGACATCGCCTGCGGGAGCAGAACAAACCGGCCGCACCATAAATTCTCACCGTCTTTCCTGTGACTACCGATCGCCAGCATCGTCTGCAAGTCATCCTGGCCTTCGCGCTGGTCTACGTCTTCTGGGGATCGACTTACCTGGCCATCGGCATTGCCGACCAGGAAGGTCTTCCGCCCGCGGTGATGTGCTCTCTGCGTTTCGTCATTGCCGGATCTCTCATGCTGGTAGCTTGCGCGGCGATGGGGCGCGTCGTCCGAATCACGCTTAACGAAGCGGTACGTCTGGCGGTCATCGGCTGCCTGTTGCTGGTCGGGGGCAACTTTGGGCTGGCGTGGGCGGAACAGTGGGTGCCAACCGGCTTCGCCGCGCTGATTGTTGCCGTGACTCCGATCTGGTTCTTGGTTCTCGAGACATTTGTCTTTCGTGGCGACCGCCTGTCGCGAAACGGGGTGTTCGGCGTCGCCCTTGGAATCGCGGGAGTAGCGGTGTTGTTTTGGCCTCGCTTTGAGCATCGTGCCGTGCTTGGCATCATGCCGCTGCTGGCGGCTTGCACGCTGTTGTTCTCATCGATGAGTTGGTCCATTGGGTCGGTGTTGTCGCGTAAATGGCAGATGAAGGTCGACCCATTCACGGCTACCGCCTGGGAAATGTTGTTTGCGGCGATTGGTAACTCCATCGTCGCGATAGTCACTGGCGAGTACCATCGCATCGTCTTGACTCGCCGGGGAATGCTGGCCGTGCTCTATCTCGTGGTCTTCGGATCGTGGGTGGGTTACACCGCTTACATTTGGCTGTTGAAGCATGTGCCCACGCCGAAAGTTGCAACCTATGCTTATGTGAATCCTCTGGTTGCGGTCTTTCTGGGATGGTTGGTGCTGAACGAACGGCTGGACGCTTACATGTTCGCGGGAACCATCATCATCATCGCCGGCGTCGCACTGGTGACAACCGCCAAGGTTCACGATGGCGCGGCTAGCACCTCGCCCGGTAACGCGTTGCCCGAGGTCGAATCCGAAGGCTAATCACAAATCATTTCCGCTTCCAGCGCACGCCGTCTTTCGTGTTCTCGAGGATGATGCCATTCTCAGCCAATTCTGCGCGGATGGCATCGGACCGGGCGAAGTCGCGCGTCTTGCGTGCCTGCGAATGCTCGGCCACTAACTTCTCCACCTCCGCATCGGACAGAGACGCCGCTTTTGCCAGCTCCAGCGTTTCCGGGCTGATCTTGTCTGCCAGCCCTTCGGCTTTGGCCCATTCGACGGTAGTTCGTACTTTCGCGGCGTCATCGTCTTTCAGCACGGCGAAGATCTCTTCGAACTGCTGCATCACCTTGAGTAGCGCCGGCACATCACCCTTTCGCACGTCGCCTGCATCGGCAGCCGCATTCACGTCGCGCACCATATCGAAGATTGCTCCCAGAGCGCGCGCTGTGTTCAGGTCGTCGCTCAGGCCGGCTCGCATTTCGTCCGAGGTCTTCTTCGCGATCACCGCGATCGCATCGTTCATCCCCTCGGAAAACTGCTCGCTCTCCAGCCGCAGCTTGAAGTTTCGGAGCCTTTCCACCGAATTCGCTGCCTGAGTCAGGCCATCGAAAGTGAAGTTGAGTTGCTTGCGGTAGGGAACCGACATCAGCAGGAAGCGTATTGATGACGGCTTGTGCCCCATCAAAATCAGGTCGCGGACGGTATAGAAGTTGCCCAGGCTCTTGGCCATCTTCTCGCCCTCGACCAGCAGGAACCGCGAGTGTACCCAGACATTCACGAAGCGTTTGTTGGTCATGGCCTCCGACTGCGCAATCTCGTTTTCGTGATGCGGAAAGATCAAATCCTCGCCACCGCAGTGGATGTCGAAGCTCTCGCCGAGATATTTCATCGACATGGTCGAGCACTCGATGTGCCAGCCCGGCCGTCCCGGCCCGATCTCCGTCTCCCACATGGCTTCGCCCGGCTTCGGTGCTTTCCATAATGCGAAGTCGCGCGCATTATCTTTGTCGTACTCGTCGACATCGACCCGCGCTCCGTCGCTCATGCCGGCAAAATCCTTCTTCGACAGCTTGCCGTACTCGGGAAACTTGGCGATGCGGAAGTAATACGAACCATCGTCGGTGCGATAGGCGTAACCCTTGTCCACCAGCCCGGCGATGAAGTGCGCCATTTCCTGGATGTGGTCGGTCGCATTCACCAACTGCTCGGGATGCTCGATATTCAGCGCGTCGGCATCCTCCAGGAACGCCTGGCGATACTTCCTGGTGTATTCCTGAACCGTAACGCCGTCGCGCGCCGCATTGCGAATGATCTTGTCATCCACGTCGGTGATGTTCATGACGTGTTTCAACTGATAGCCGCTCTGCTTGAGGAACCGTCGCAGCGTGTCGACCACGATGAACGTGCGGAAATTGCCGATGTGGCCGTAGTCGTAAACCGTCGGCCCGCAAGCGTACATGCGGACCAGGTTGTCTTCCAGCGGATGAAACTCTTCGACCTTCGCGGATAGGGTATTAAAAAGCTCAAGTGGCATGAGTCTTCCTGTGATGAGTACGGAATTCTCTAGTGTAGGGGTGCGCCGGAAAAGGGGTCAACCGGCAACGCTTCGCTCTATTGGGGGATCTGTTCAAACCGTGGCAAATCGTCGGCGGGTCACAGACCTTGCGTCTGAGAGATCGGGGTGAAGTTCTCCAGCGCTGCCTGGCGAACGCGCAACGCACTCAGTTCCTCTTCGCCCAGCTTTTCGGCGCAGCCGACAACTACGCACATTCCACGCTCGACCAGGATGCGGCGAAATTCCGGATCGGGCGTCGAGGCGGCAATGTCACCCAGGGCTCGCAACAAACGCAAGCTGACAGCCACGTCGCTTTTCGAATACAGGCGAATCTGCTCAAAGGCTGCCTCCAGCAAGCGCTCGAAGTGGATCCATTCAATGCTGGCGCGCACGATGCCGGGCGGATCGTAGAGCAGGTCCTCGGGGGGCTCTCGGGAGGCAAAACGGATCAGAATGCGGCTCAACTGATCGACGCAATTGATGGCAGTGGTGGGATCGTTGACCGCGGGCGAAATCGCCTTCAGCGCCACATCGACAATTTGCAGGACTCCGAATTCCACGTCCTGCTGCAAGGTTCGGGTCGGGCCAATATCGAAGGCGGCAAGTAGTTCGGCAGCTCCTTCGGGGGGCAGGCGGTTTCCCTTCGAAACCATGATCAGGGGTATTCCCGCCGGAACAAAGTGGCCGACCCGCCGCAGAACCCGGATGCTGACGTGATAGTGCTTGGCAAAGGCGACCACCCGATCCTTATCGATGAATCGGATGTAGCCGGAAGTGCCGCTCAAGACGGCTACTTCACTGGGGTTGGATCTGAGCGGTTCACCATTGTTCATTCGCTTCGGCCAATGCGGCCGGGGCATCAGCTCGTCGATGATGGCTTCGGTTTCTGCCGCGATTCGGTCGACGATGTGGTTGACACTGATAGCCTGCGAAATGTGATGAATGAAGAAGAGCAGCAAGCCTACGCAGACGATCGCCAGCACCATTGCTCCCAGGACGGTAGCCACGGGAGCGAAGGGGTGAGGGAACGAGCGTGCGGCCGGAAGCGCCGCCATGCAGTAGGAAAAGGTGCCGAGGAAAATACCGAGCGTCCATTGCGTCACCCGGTCGCGGGAAAAACTGACGATGATACGCGGGGAGAACTGCATCGACGCCAAGGTGAGCGTCATAAGCAGGATGGCGAACACAATCGATACCACCGTCATGATGGAAGCGGCAATGCCCGCCAGAATGACTTGGGCAACTTGCGGGTCGGCGTGCGAGGGAAACAGGGTGGTGGGTACCCAGGCGCTGGCGGTCGGATATTCCTCTTCCAACCACGACAGGAACGCGCCCGCGCAACCCAGCGACAGTGCGATGGTGAGCGGACGAATCAAAAAGCCGCCACGCAGGTTATACATCGCGTGGCGAAGGACCAGCGGCAGAGGCTTTCTCACGGGGTTCTCGAATCGAGTGTAGCGGCTAGACGCTCTTTCCCGCAAAGCCTTCCAAGACCGAGGGGGGCATCAGCCCACGGAGAAGCCGCCATCGTCAACTGACATGCAATTATTCACAGGCGCCCTGCGGTTCTTGGGCAAATCCCCCCAACACCAAATAGGGGAAGGGGAAGGGCCTGCGTCCGCAAACACCACGAGCACAGCCCCCTCAGGAACTGTGCTCGTTGGTTGCTTCTCTCGATTTTTCTACTAGCTAAGACGCGTTCATTGGCAGCTTTCGCTGACCATCTTCAAATTGCCGACCTTCATGTCTACAACCGAACTGGCGCCGGCTTCCTTCTTTTCGCTGGCTTCCTTCTTCTCTTCCTGCGCCGGCGGCAGCGTGACCTGCATGCCGGTCACGGTTACGGTATGTCCGACATGGGCGCCCAGGCCTTTGCCCATCAGTTCGTACATCTTGCTGTCCTGGCCCATGATGTAATAACCGCCGGTATCGGAACCTTGCTTCAGGCAGCCGGTGACCGACATGGCTTGTTTACCGCCGCCCATGCCCATATTGTCCTGCGCGTTCAGCAGGGTGGAGAAGAAAACAAAAAACGCGAGTGGAGCCAGACACAGAAGTATTTTTCTCGACATCGTTATTGCTCCTTTCAACTCTACAACGCCCGGGAGGCGGGAGTTGCTGTTTGGTTGAGATGCACGCTTCCGCTGGAGAGAGGGGCCGATGTTCAGTTCTACGCTACTATCGACGATGATTGACAAGCAAGAGTTGCCCGTACAGTTCGGAATGAGGGCTGGGATGGCAACTTTCCATTGGGCCTGGCAGCGCCAATTTAGGGGGTTACGGCAGCCTCTCAAGCCGACTATAATCGCCTTGGGAGTGTATTTTGACCAGCCGCTCAAGTCAGCCGACCGCCTTTGTCGCCGCCAATTCGGGGCATGGGCTAGGCGTGCGCGCGACCTGGTCACGAGCCATCTCCACCCGCGCCGATTCCAAGTTGGCGCCCTGTATGGCCCGTCCTAACCTTTTCTCCGGCGACTAATTCCGTTTTCCCAGGTCGACCTCCCGCGCCGTTTCAGCTCAAACAGGCTGTACCCGCGGGCCGACACCAGCTCCGGCGCACAACTGGCGCCGCAAGCCTTTCGGAGGAAAACATCATGTCCGCTAACACTCTTACTCCCGTTGCAGGGCCCCACATCAAGACCGCTCTGCCCGGACCGAATGCCCGGCGCATTCTCGACGGCGATGAGCGCTACATTTCGCCGTCTTACACTCGCTCCTATCCCATGGTGGCCAAGCGTGGACGCGGCGTCATTGTCGAAGACGTCGATGGCAATGAGTTCCTCGACTTCTCAGCAGGCATCGCCGTGACCTCGACCGGCCACTGCCATCCCGAAGTTGTTGCCGCCATCCAGAAGCAGGCTGCCGAACTGATTCACATGTCGGGCACCGACTTCTACTACGAGAGCATGGTTACGCTGGGCGAGCGTCTCTCGCAGGTCGCTCCCATGAAGGGGCCACACAAGATTTACTACGGCAACTCTGGCGCCGAAGCCATCGAGGCTGCATTAAAGCTGGCGCGCTATCACACCAAGCGTCAGAACATCATTGCGTTCTATGGCGCGTTCCACGGACGCACCATGGGCGCGCTTTCGCTGACTGCATCGAAGCCGCAGCAACGCCGCCGTTTCGCGCCGCTGGTTCCCGGAGTCACGCACGTGCGCTATCCCGACGTGTATCGCGGATGCGTCGGCGGCGGGCAGGAAGCGGAAGCCTTTGCGCTGGGCTGCGCTCGCTTCATCGAAGAAAAGCTGTTCAAGACGACGCTGCCGCCTGAGGAAGTCGCGGCGATTTTCGTCGAGCCCATTCAGGGTGAGGGCGGCTATGTGGTCGCGCCTACGGTGTTCATGCAGGAGCTGCGCCGCATCTGCGACCGTCACGGCATTCTATTAGTCGCTGACGAAGTGCAGTCGGGCGCCGGACGAACCGGCAAGTGGTGGGCGATCCAGCACACCGGCGTCGAGCCCGACATCTTCTGCAGCGCCAAGGGCATTGCCAGCGGCATGCCGCTGGGTATCATGATGTCGAAAGCCGAGATCATGGATTGGGTGCCCGGCTCGCACGCATCCACCTTTGGCGGCAATCCTGTATGTATTGCGGCGGCGCTGGCCACCATGGATGTCCTCGAGCGCGAAGCCATCAAGAATGCCGAGGTGGTTGGCAGCCACTTCATGGAACGGATTGCGGATTGGCCGCAACGGATTGATTTGGTGGGAGATGTTCGTGGACGCGGTCTAATGATCGGCATCGAGATTGTTACCGACAAACAGACGAAGGCCCAAGGCGGCGCGGAACGCGACCGCATCGTCGAGCTGGCTTTCGAGCGCGGGCTGTTGCTGCTGGGATGCGGTCCCAGCACCATTCGCGTCGCGCCTCCGCTCATCGTCACGAAGGAGCAGGCCGACATCGCGGTCGACATTCTGGAAGAGTGCATCAACCTCACCGCCGGCAAGCCTCACGGCAAGTCCGCGACAGTAGGAAAGCAAGTCGGCGCGTAAGCAGCAGCGATTCGGCAGGGAAGAGAAGCCTGGATCATTCGGTCCAGGCTTTTCTGCGTTAATTCGAGTCTATTGACTAGCGTAGAGACCACAGATCCCTCGGCTACGCTCGGGATGACAACCATAGAGTCGATACAACTTATGTTTGTCATCCCGAGCGGCGCGAAGCACGGCCGAGGGATCCGCGGTTCCTCCCGCGACCATGCCGCCATGGGTAGCAGCGCGGCTCACAATTGCGTACTCATCCCCGGAGCGACTACACTGCCCTCGCCATGTTCCGACTTCGCGCAATTTCTCTCTTCCTCCTGCTTAGCGTCCTCACGGCGACCGCGCAATATACCGATCGCACTGCGATGAACGATCTTGGCGGTCCCAAGGAATTCGCCGCCCGCCGGGCCGAGCTCGCCGCGAAACTTAAGACCGGCTACGTTCTGCTGTTTGCCAAGACGCAAGAACCGCCCGCTGCTCACTATCGCGAAGACAACGATTTCTACTACTACACCGGTCTTTCCGATCCGGGAGCGGTGATGCTGATGGATGTTCCTTCACAGCGGACGATGATCTTTGAGCCGCAACAGAGTCCGCGCGAGGTGCAGGTTTACGGTGCGAATCTGCTCTCCATGTCGAAGGACGAGCAGAAAGACCTCGGCTACCCAGTCGTGCATCCGTTGCCGAGTCTCGACGACTACCTGGGCTTTTTGTTTGGAGGAGGCGAAGAGCATGATCTCTGGCTGCGTCTCGGTTTTGCCGACAAGCCTGACGGAGCGCGCTTTGAAACCGGGCGCGACTACGCCGCTGAGTACAACAATTCCTACGGGCAGGAGCTGCCCGGCGACCGCGGTGAATTCGTCAAGTTGCGCGAGCGCTATCCGGCGGCCAATTTCCGCAACCTCACAGGGGCCATCGACGAGATGCGAAACATCAAGCGTCCCCTGGAAATCGAAGTCTTGCGGCGCAACGGCCGTATCAGCGCGCTGGGCGATGAGCAGGCGATCAAAATCGCTCATCCCGGGATGTACGAATATCAGATCGAAGCCGAAGCCGAGTATGTGTTTCGCTACGCCGGAGCGCAGGGATTGGCGTATCCGGCAATCGTGGGCGCAGGCCTTCATGCCAACACCTGGCACTACTTCTTCAATCGCGACAAGATCGCGCCCGGCAGTATCGTGGTTTTTGATTTCGCCGCCGATCTCGATCACATGACCATGGACATTACGCGCACCTTCAACATCGATGGCAAGTTCACACCCGAGCAAGCCAAATGGTACAACGTCGATCTTGAATGTCAGAAGGCGGTCATTGCCATGCTGCGCCCGGGCAATACGTACGAGCAGGCGGCGGATGCCGGTAAGAAGGTTTTCGAGCGCGAAGGAGTCGGCGAGCAGTGGCATGGTTGGCCCGGTCATTTCGTGGGACTTGCCACTCACGATGTGATGATGGCCAAAGGTCCGATTCAAGCCGGGCAAGTCGTGACCGTCGAGCCGATCGTCGAGTTTCCCGAGAAGCACTGGCACTTCCGCGTGGAAGATACCATCCTCATCACGCCCAGCGGACCGGAAGAATTGTCGTCAGCCATTCCCAAGGAAATGACCGACGTGGAAAAATTAGTGGGCGCCCTGCCGGCTCCGGAGGCGGTGAAGTAGTCGCCCCACTTGCCGATCTTCAGAAGCGGTAATATAGATCCGAGTCTCCAGGAAGGTCGACTGTGCCTGAGTTGCGTAAAGATCCAATTGTTGGGCGATGGGTAATCATTTCCACGGATCGCGCCAAGCGGCCCACAGATTTCACTCGTGAGCCCGTGAAGATGAAAGGTGGCTTCTGCCCGTTCTGCACCGGAAACGAAAGCAAAACTCCGCCCGAAGTGTTAGCCTACCGGCCCAATGGCGGCTCGCGTGACGGCGGCGGATGGACCGTGCGGGTGGTGCCCAACAAATTTCCTGCCCTTGGCATTGAAGGCAATCTGAACCGTCAGGCCGAAGGCATGTTCGACCGCATGAACGGCATCGGCGCTCACGAAGTTATCGTAGAAACCCCGGATCACGACTTGACCTTGGGGAACCTTCCTGAGAAGCGCATTGAAGATGTGTTCTGGGCCTTTCGCGATCGCATTCTCGATCTGAAGAAAGACCGCCGCTTCAAGTACATCCTGCTATTTAAGAATCACGGGCAGCTGGCGGGCGCCACGCTAGAACATTCCCACGGCCAACTGATCGCTTTGCCAATCCTGCCGAAACATGTAGTTGAGGAAATCGAGGGATCGAAGCAGTACTACATTTACAAGGAACGCTGCGTGTTCTGCGACATCATCCGGCAGGAGACCGAGGCTGGTGTCCGGGTTGTGGCCGAGAACGATGGCTTCCTTACTCTGGCTCCTTACGCCCCTCGGTTTCCCTTCGAGACCTGGATCCTGCCCAAGCGGCACGAGTCAGCTTTCGAGAATTCATCCTCGCAGGTGTACGAGAGTCTGGCCAAAGCAGTAAAGAATCTGCTGATGCGGGCCGACCAGGTGCTCGACAATCCGGCCTACAACATGGTGATCCACACCGCACCTGCGCAGGAAGGCTCCATGGATCACTATCATTGGCATATCGAGTTTATGCCCCGGCTCACTAAGATCGCAGGATTCGAGTGGGGTACCGGTTTCTATCAGAACCCGACGCCGCCGGAAGATGCAGCGAAATATCTGCGCGAGGCCAAGATCGAAACCTCGCAGGAGCTCGCCGTCGGCTAAGCCAGTGGGTTTTGGCGAACTAGTCCGGCAAGGGCAGCGTGCTCAGAGAACCGCGAAAATTTTCTCACCAATAACCTACCGCTTACTCCGCGTTCGCCTTGGGCGGAGGCTCTTTGATGTTCGCCACGGCGCGTTTCATCTGCTGAAATTGACCGGTCTGATAACCATAGGTTTGCTGAGGCAAGCGCGCTGCCTCTTGCCGGATGGCGCGCGAGCGGTTGTCGGGGTTGGGATGATCGGCGAGAAATTGCAAGGCTCCCAGGTTGTCTTCATCATTGAGCTTGCCAAAGAACTTGGCCAGTTGGACGGGGTTGTAACCAGCTTCGGCCATCAAGTGCGCGCCCATCAGGTCGGCCTGGCTCTCGTTGATGCGGGAGAATTTCAGCAACACTCCGTTGGCGCCCAAGTCGATACCCAGCTGTGTGAGTTGCCCCTTCAAGCTGCCGTTGTCAGTCATTTGCCCCGCAAGCGCCAGCGGCAGCTGAATAAGATCGACTTTCGAAGCCTGACTGGTTCCGTGACGCAAAATCACATGCGACATTTCGTGGGCCATCGCACCGGCGAGCTGAGCTTCATTGTCCACCGCTCTTAGCAGCCCGGTATTGATGAACATAGGACCGCCGGGTAGTGCGTGGGCATTGATTGCCGGATTGGCGACTACTTCGAAGGTGAAAGTAAATCCGCTCTCCCGCGCTTCCGGGGTCGACGCCAGGCGCTTGCCAATGGTATTTACGTAGGCGTTCAGGGTTGGATCGTTGACGATGGTCGAATTCTTGCGAATCTGCGCGGCGAGTTCCCGGCCGAGTTGCACGTCCTGTTGCCTGGTAAACAGGTTAAAGCCAGGCTTGAGTTGCGTTGGGCCAACAGCGGCAACAGAAGTGGTCAGCAGCAATAACCACACGATCGCCAGCTTGCTCCAGTGGGACTCGCATCCGGCCCGGTTTCGGCGCGTCAATAGAAGGCGCATGTTTTCCTGAGAGGGCTGCTCGCGCCTCCCTCGATCAAATTTTACCTCGAATCGCCAGCAACGAATTGCTGGCCAGCGCTGCGGCCGCAATCTGATGCGAGGCCTCGTTCGTACGTCTAGTACATGCGATTGGCGGGGACTGGGTTGAAACTAATCAGCTTGCTGCGAATCATAGTGGTTGTGGGGAGTCGGCGTCGCTCATGTTGATCAAGAAAGAATCAGACATCCGTTCATCGGAAATTACGCCTAGGAGTTGGTACCTGAATCGAAGGGCTTTCCTTGCCGGTGCCGCCACGCTTGCGGGGGCAGCTCTTGCCGGCGACAAGCTGTTCGATTACTACTCGCCGCACGACAGGACTCTTGCCGCAACCAAACTGAGCTACGCCCCAGGGCCGTTCGGGACGACCGAGAAACAGACGCCGCTACAGGACATTACGCACTACAACAACTATTACGAATTCAGTACCGACAAGTATGAGCCGGCCGACCTGGCAAAGAACCTTCAAACGCGGCCTTGGAGCGTGCGGGTCGAAGGCCTGGTCAACAAGCCGCAGACATTCGACATCGATACATTGTTGAAGACCCCTCTGCAAGAGCGTATCTATCGGATGCGGTGTGTTGAGGGCTGGTCGATGGTGATTCCATGGATTGGCTTTCCGCTGAAGTCGGTACTCGACCAGGTGCAGCCACAGTCGAAGGCAAAGTTTGTGGAGTTTACTTCTCTGGAGGATCCCAAGCGGTTTCCTGGTCAGCGGCGAAACGTTCTGGATTGGCCCTATGTGGAGGGCTTGCGGCTGGATGAGGCCATGCATCCGCTGACCATCCTAGCCGTCGGCCTTTACGGCGACCTGCTGCCCAATCAGGACGGTGCTCCGATCCGATTGGTCGTGCCGTGGAAGTACGGGTTCAAGGGAATCAAGGCAATCGTGAAGATTCGGCTGGTCGAGCAGCAGCCGGTTTCGACCTGGACCAAATCCGCTCCCAACGAGTATGGCTTCTATTCCAACGTGAATCCCAACGTCGACCATCCACGCTGGAGTCAGGCCAAGGAGAGGCGTATTGGAGACTTCTTCAAGCGGCCGACGTTGATGTTCAACGGCTATGGTGACCAGGTAGCATCGCTTTACGTGGGTATGGACCTGAAGAAGAATTTCTGAGTATAGAAAACGTGAAACCGAAATACCTCAAGCCGGGGATTTTTCTCGTCTGCCTCTTGCCGCTCGCACGCCTGGCCTGGAAAGCGCTGAACCATGGATTGGGGGCCAATCCCATCCAGGTGATTACCTTCTCGACCGGCACATGGACTCTGGTGTTCCTGATGCTGACGCTGAGCGTGACGCCGGCGCGGAAGTTGTCGAAGCTCTTCTGGCTGATCCAGTACCGGAGGATGCTGGGGCTGTTCGCGTTCTTCTACGGCTGTTTGCACTTTCTCACCTACGTTTGGCTGGACCAATTCTTCGACATCCACAGCATCTACAAAGATCTTTTCAAGCGCCCATTCATCACCGCCGGATTTACGGCGTTCGTGCTGATGATCCCTTTAGCTTTGACCTCTACCCAGAGGGCCATTCGCCGCCTGGGCAAGCGCTGGCAGATGTTGCATCGGTTGATCTACCTCAGCGCGATAGCCGGAGTTATTCACTATATCTGGCTGGTCAAGAAGGATGTGCGGACGCCATTGATCTATGCGTTCATCCTCGCCATTCTGCTACTCTATCGAATTCTTGCCAAGGCGCTTCGCCCCGCGTTGTCTCACCCGGCACCGTTGCAAATGACGACTCAAATTGAACATAGTCCGGTCTCTGGCAATTAGACCGTGGCTGGCAGCGCAGCAGGTTGCTGTATTATCTAACCTTCGCCCTGGGGATCAACGGGAACGCCATGGATCAGCGCAGTTTCCACAGACTGCTACGCCGCACGGTCGCCATTCCCGTGATCATGTTGATGGCCCTAGCGGCAATCCTGGTCGCCGAGATACTCCTGCTCAATGTTTCGCTGCACTGGGTCGACCACTCCGATCAGGTCATTGCCAATGCGCGGCAGTTAATGCGCACGATCATTGAGATGGATACTGCTCTTCGCGGATACCATCTCACCAACGATCGAACTTTTCTTGAGCCGTACGACGACGCAAAAACGAAGGTACCCGAACAATTCGACTTCATCCAACACCTGACCATTGACAATCCCAGTCAGCAACAACGGCTTGCCGAGTTGCGTAGCCTGGCCTTGGCCTGGATGGAGTGGGCCGACCAGCAACTCGCGCAATCTCCAAGTGCATCGCCGCCGCCTCAAGAACTGCTCGTTGGCCAGCAACTCATAGACGCCATTCGAAACAAAGAACGGGAATTTATAAGCGCCGAAGAGGCTCTGCGACAACAGCGCTCACGGCGCGCGACCGCTCTGAATGCAGGAGTCATCGGTTCTGCGGTGGGCCTGTCACTGCTGATTGCC
Source organism: uncultured Acidobacteriaceae bacterium (assembly GCA_963833305.1). Classification (GTDB taxonomy): domain Bacteria; phylum Acidobacteriota; class Terriglobia; order Terriglobales; family Acidobacteriaceae; genus Bog-257. Next base: position 86,019 of record CAWHXN010000010.1, read on the forward strand.
GTTCTGTTGTTTACGCTCACGCGGCGTGAATTGATGGCGCTGTCTGCCACCTACGAACGTCATTTGCAAGCCGAAGAACAACAGCAGCAGCAACTGAGAGAAAGCCGGGAGTGGTTTCAGATAACCCTCAAGAGCCTGGGCGAGGCGGTGGTCTCGACAGACCGCGAAGGAAACATCTCGTTCATCAACCCGGTCGCCCAGAAACTGACGGAGTGGAATTACGAGCTCGCACGAGGCCGGCCGTTGCGCGAGGTGCTTCGCATCTGTGATGAAAAGACCCGTTCTGAATCGGAAGATCCGGTGGACACGGTTCGGCGGGCGCAAAACGTAGTCGGCTTTTCCAACAGTCTAATTCTCACCAGCCGGTCAGGTAATGAGTATCCCATCGAATTAACTGGGGCACCCATACTGAGTGAAGCCCGCGAAATTGTTGGCGTGGTGCTTGTCTTTCGTGACGTAACCCATCGCCGCCAAACGGAGCAAGCTCTGCGAGCCAGCGAGCGCCTGACTCTGGCGGGGCGTTTGTCGGCGACCATCGCCCATGAGATACGCAATCCGCTCGACACCGTAACCAATGTCATCTATCTGTTGCAGCACGAGCAGGGCTCACACGTTGCCACGGCGCAATATCTGCAGATGGCCAGCGACGAGCTGGCTCGGATCGCGCAGATTACCAGTCAATTGCTCACCTTCCATCGCGAAGCTCGCAATCCGGTGGACGTGAGCCTGACCGAAGTTCTCGAAAGCGTCCTGGTGCTGTTCGCTCCTCGGGTTAAGCAAAACCATCTCGTCATACAAACACGCCTCGAAACTGACCGTTGCGTTCGCGGATTTCCCGGCGAGCTACGCCAGGTTTTTTCCAACCTGATCGGCAACGCCCTCGACGCCATGCCGGCAAACGGCAAACTTATTCTGCACATTCGAGAGTCCAGTCTCGCCTCCGACCCGTCTCGCAAAGGAGTGCGCGTTACCCTGCTCGACAGTGGCGCCGGCATTCCGCCTGGTGTTCGGAAGAATCTGTTCGCTCCGTTTTATACAACCAAAGGCGAAAAGGGAACCGGGCTGGGACTTTGGGTGAGCCGGGGCATTATCGAGAAGCATGAAGGGACGATCCACGTGATTAGCCGCACTCATGAAGGAAAAAGCGGCACCGCATTTTCCGTGTTCCTGCCATACGAGCAGAAGTTGGGAATGCTGGATGTGCCGAATATTCCTCCCACGCTGTAGATGCAATGGCCTTCGGTTTTCGGACAGGCGGCATTGAGATCGAAGGGCTGCTTCTGCGAAGTATCGCAACCCAGGGCAACCGAAAATTGCAGCGCGAAGAGGCTAAGCTTATCCCGAAAGCCTGCTCAACTTTGCAATAAAGCAAGGCCCGCACCGGCGGGCCTCAAGGTCGGAAAAACAGCTGGATCGCTCACTGGTGTGCTGCAGGAGCCTGCTCGGCAGGTGGAGGCAGCGCTGGGATGGTGGGTTCTTCGTCCGTCACTTCGGGCAGAGGACGCTCCAGGGCGTAGGCCAATACTTCATCCATGGTGTTGACAAAGCGCAGTTTCATTACGCTGCGCAGATTCTCCGGTACGTCGGCGAGATCTTTCTCGTTGTCGGCCGGTAGCAAGACTTCCATGATGCCGGCACGATGTGCAGCCAGCAGTTTCTCTTTCAGGCCGCCGATCGGCAGTACTTTACCGCGCAGTGTGATCTCGCCGGTCATGGCGATATCGCGCCGTACCGGAATGTGGCTGAGCGCACTGGCTATGGCGGTGGCCATGGTAATACCGGCCGACGGACCATCTTTGGGAATTGCGCCCTCAGGAACGTGCACGTGGATGTCGAGACTGCGATAGAAATCCCGTTGCAGGCCCAGCTTCTTCCATCGCGATCGCACGTAGGTCATCGCTGCTTGAGCTGACTCCTGCATCACGTCGCCCAATTTGCCGGTTAGTATCGGTTTTCCACCCTTACCATCCACGGTGGCAACCTCGGTGGTCAAGATAGATCCTCCCACCTCCGTCCACGCCAAGCCCGTGACCAGACCGACCTCGCTGCTCTCGTGCACTTCGCTGTCGCGGAACTTCATCACGCCCAGGTAATCGTTTACGTTCTCTGCAGTTAGGTTAACGGCGTACTTGTCGCCCTCTTTTACTACCTTGCGCGCGACCTTGCGGCAGATATTGCCGATCTCGCGTTCCAGGTTGCGGACGCCGGCTTCACGCGTGTAATTGCGGATCACGGTGGTAAGCGCTTCGTCGGAGAAGCCAATGTTCTGCTCCGTCAGCCCCGTCTGCTGGCGCTGTTTGCGAACCAGATATTGTTTGGCAATCTCTACCTTTTCCGGTTCCGTGTAGCCATGCAGGCGCAGAACCTCCATGCGGTCTTGCAGGGCGGCCGGGATAGTGTGCAGCACGTTCGCTGTCGCGATGAAAAATACTTGCGACAAGTCGTACTCCACGTCGAGGTAGTGATCGACGAACATGAAGTTTTGTTCCGGATCGAGCACTTCCAGCAGCGCCGCAGATGGATCGCCGCGGAAGTCCATCGACATCTTGTCGACTTCATCGAGCATGAAGACCGGATTCTTGGTGCCGGCCTTCTTCATCATCTGGATGATTTGCCCCGGCAGCGCCCCGATGTAAGTGCGGCGATGGCCGCGCACTTCGGCTTCATCCCGTACACCGCCGAGCGACATGCGAACAAACTTGCGGCCTGTGGCCTTGGCGATGCTCATGCCCAGCGAGGTCTTGCCGACGCCGGGAGGTCCGACGAAACACAAAATCGAGCCCTTGGGATTCTTCACCAATTGCCGGACAGCGAGAAATTCGAGAATGCGTTCCTTGATTTTCTCCAGCCCGTAGTGGTCTTCATTGAGCGTCTTCTCGGCAATATCGATGTCGCGGATTTCCTTCGAGCGCTTCTTCCACGGTACGGCCAGCAGCCAATCGAGGTAATTTCGCGAGACCGTCGATTCGGCCGACATGGGCGGCATGGCTTCCAGTTTCTTCAACTCCTGGAGCGCTTTCTCTTGGACTTCACGAGGCATGCCGGCGGTGTCGATTTTCTTCTTCAGTTCGTCGAACTCGCTCTTTTCACCGCGCCCAAGTTCCTTCTGAATGGCCTTGATTTTTTCGTTGAGGTAGTACTCCTTCTGGGCCCGCTCCATCTGGCGCTTGACGCGCGACTGAATGGTGCGGTCCATGTTGAGCTTTTCAATCTCAACATCGAGTACGTCGCCGATGCGGTTCAGGCGTTCAGCAGGGTCGAAGATTTCCAGCAACTCTTGTTTTTCTTCGATGGAAAGCTGCAGATTGGCGGCGATGGTGTCGGTAAGCTTCGCGGGGTCATCGTTGCGCACGGCAGCGATCATGGTTTCGTAATTGAGGGACTGGCACAGCTTGACATATTGCTCGAAGAGGCCCGTCACCCGCTGCATGCTGGCTTCGATCTGCGGTGTCGGTTCGGCAGAGTACTTGGCCGTGCGGACCGTGGATTCAAAATAGCCATCGGTATCGACTACCTGCAGAATTTTGCCGCGCTCCAGGCCTTCCACCAGGACCTTAATGTTGCCGTCAGGCAGCTTCAGGCTCTGGACGATGTTGACGATCGTCCCCACCTGGAAAATCTCATTGGGCTTGGGTTCATCAATGCTGGCGTCATGCTGGGTAGCCAAGAAAATCTTCTTATCGCCCGCCAGCGCCTCTTCCAATGCGCGCACGCTGGACTCCCGTCCGACAACGAATGGCGTCATCATGTAGGGAAAGATGACGACGTCACGAATCGGCATCATGGGGAGTTTCTTGGTCTCGAATTTCTCGCGCTGCGTCACTCAAACCGCCTTGTCATTCAGAGGGATAATCCGCTCTGCGAAGGAAAAAATTGGCTACCGTTTGTGGTCACTTCTCTGTGCCGGCTGCCCGGTCGACTCAAGAATATCACGCATGGGAAGGGGGCAGAAGCGAACAAAGTCCCGTGACATGAGCAATTTCCAGAGCTGAAAGGGGTCTGGGCCGCTGATCGGGCAGCAGACCACGATGCTTCATGGGGAGTTAGCTCAATTTGATGCTCTTTCCCCGAATTCGATTCGGTGAACCGGGTTGTGTCCGACACTAAAACGAGAAGCGCGACCGAGGCCGCGCTCCCAGTACTCGAGCAAGTAACTCGTTTCACAACGGAGCACTCGACGGTTATCCCGCCTTTTCCATCAGGGGAAGGCTTACATTGCGTTTTTCGACCATCTCACGGGTGACTTCGAATTCCTTGATACGCTTCTGGCCGGGCAGGTTGTACATCAGGTCAAGCATCAATTCTTCCAGAATCATACGCAGTCCGCGCGCACCAACCTTGCGTAACATGGCCTCGCGGGAGATGCATCGCAACGCGTCGTCTGTGAAGCGCAGCTTGACGTTCTCGAATTCAAACAGCCGCTGATACTGCTTGACGATAGCATTCTTGGGCTTGGTAAGAATTTCGATAAGAGCATCCTCGTCGAGATCGCTAAGCACGCCCACTACAGGCAGTCGGCCAACAAATTCTGGAATCAAGCCGAACTTGATGAGATCTTGCGGCTCAACCTGAGCCAGCAATTCGGTATCGCGCTTGTTGCTCTCGGTGAAGGCGGCTTCCTTGGCTTCGTCGGTGCGGAACCCCATGGAACGTTTGCCCAGGCGGCGGCCGATAATTCGTTCCAGGCCAACGAATGCTCCTCCGCAAATGAACAGGATGTTGGTGGTGTCGACCGGAGTAAATTCCTGGTGAGGATGCTTGCGTCCGCCCTGCGGAGGCACATTGGCTACCGTGCCTTCCAGTATCTTGAGCAGCGCTTGCTGCACGCCCTCGCCTGAGACATCGCGCGTGATGGAAGGGTTCTCGTCTTTACGGCCGATTTTGTCGACTTCGTCGATGTAGATGATACCGGTCTGCGCGCGACCCACATCACCGTCGGCGGACTGCAAAAGCTTGAGGATGATGTTTTCAACGTCCTCACCAACGTAGCCGGCTTCGGTAAGAGTGGTGGCGTCAACGATGGCGAAAGGAACATCGAGCATTTTGGCCAGGGTTTGCGCCAGCAGCGTCTTACCGGTGCCCGTGGGCCCGATCAGCATGATGTTCGACTTGGCCAGTTCGACTTCGCCCCCGCGCTGCCGATTCATGTAAACGCGTTTGTAGTGGTTATAAACGGCGACCGCCAGTTTCTTCTTTGTCTGCTGCTGGCCGATGACGTACTCGTCTAGAAAAGTCTTGACTTCAGCCGGCTTGGGAAGCTGATTCGGCGTTGCCGCCGGCTGGGCTTCGGAGCGGTCATCTTCCAGAATGGAGTTGCAGACCGCGACGCATTCATCGCAAATGTAGGCGCGCGGGTAGTCGGTAGGCGACGAGATCAGTTTGGCGACGGCATCTTGCGACTTGTGGCAAAACGAACAACGAAGTACTTCATCGGAACCGGTTCTGGTTCTCACAGAAAAAACTCCTTATGCCGCACGCTGGCCCGGGATTCGCTCCCACACCGTTTTTCCCCGTCCGCTCATATCCGGGAGGAGCCGTGCTGCTCCTTTTGAGAAGCTGCCTCTATCGGCCATCGGCAACTTCTCGCGAACCCTTCAGTGCTGCTGCACTGAGAAGCTATTGAACCATAATTCCGGAACTTACAATGCACCGTTAGTGCAATATTCGGTACAACTTTGGAAGCAGCCTGCGAAAAACTTTCCGCCTTAGCAATGACTAAGCTGCCCACCTTACTTGTGCTTGAAGATGATGTCATCAATGATGCCGTATTCCTTTGCCTTGCTGCGCGTTCATGATGAAGTCGCGCTCCACGTCCCGCTCCACTTTCTCCAGGCGCTGGCCGCTGTGTTTGGAGAGCAATTGGCTGGTGATCTCGCGCATGCGCAAAATCTCACGGGCGTGAATGTCGATATCGGTTGCCTGTCCCGACAAGTCCGGACATGAGCGGCTGGTGAATCAGGATCCGCGACGTCGGCAAGGCGAAACGTTTCTTGGCCGCGCCCGACGCCAGCAATAACGCCGCCATGCTGGCCGCCTGGCCGATGCAGATGGTGGTCACATCCGGCCGGATGAACTGCATGGTGTCGTAGATCGCCATGCCTGCGGTAATGGAACCGCCGGGTGAATTGATATAGAGCGAAATGTCTTTTTCGGGATCTTCGGCTTCGAGGAAGAGCATCTGGGCAATGATCAAGTTCGCGACATTATCATCAATAGGAGTGCCAAGAAAAACGATGTTGTCCCGCAACAGCCGGGAATAAATGTCGTAGGCCCGCTCGCCCCTGCTGGTCTGCTCAACTACCATGGGCACAAGCATTATTCACTGCTCCTTTGCAGTTGTAATTCCCGCTCCCGGGGGCCGAACCTTCGCTGCGCGCAGGATTTCGGCAGCAGTGCGGTTGCTCGCGACAAGGGCTCACTCACGCCTGCTAAGCGCTTAAACCTGCACCACACTTCTTCCCGAAGTACGAAGCAGGCAGGTGGAATGCAGCCCGCCCTATGCGGACCTGCGGTACAAAGAATCTAAAGTCTTTTCGTTGCGGATGCGATGCCGAATTCTATCCAGCCCTCCATCCTGCGTCAAACGAGCGCGGACTTGTTCCAAGGGTCTGTTTCGACTGAGTCGCCAGCGCTTCCATTTCGTTGCTCGAGCTGCTCGTCACTGACCTCAATTTTTTCCTCGTCGGCAATCTTTTCCAGGATCAGCGAGGCTTTCACCTCGCGCAGCGCAGCTTCCCGTTGTCCGGCGCGCAGACGTGGAAGATCCATCCGCTTCATGTCCTCGGTCTTCATGCCTTGGGCGGCGAGTGCGCGCAAGCCGCGCTCCAGGCGAAGGTCGATCTGGTCGTTCAACATGGCTTCCGGAACCGGAAAGTCGTTGCGCTTGACCAGTTCCTCCACCAGCTTGTCCTTGCCCTGATGTTCGGCTTCGTGCTCTTTCTCCGCCTTCATGTTTTCGCGCAAGCGGTTGCGAAGCTCGTCGAGAGTGTTGAAATCGGCGCTGAGTTCTTTGGCGAAGCTCGTCGTTCAGCTCGGGAACGCTCCGGGTCTTGATCCCTTTAACGTTAACTTCGTAGGTCATCGATCTTTCCGGCCAGCCGCTTGTCGGCAAAATCGTCGGCATACTTGACGTCGAAGGTGCGCTGATCGCCAGGCTTGGCGCCGCGCAGGTTCTCCGAGAACTCAGGAATCGTGTTCTGGCCGCCGATCTCCACCATGATCTCGTCCACCTCGACTGGTTTGGAGTCGGCGTCCTGCTCCGCTTCCTTTGGGGTACCTTTGAAGCCTGCTACCGCAAAATCGCCGTCGGCCAACGGGCGGTCCTCTTCGACCGCGTTATAGGTCGCCTGCTGGTCGCGCAAATTGTTCAGCGCCGTCTCCACGTCCTGGTCGGTGACGTTGGTGTCCAGCGTGGTCACCCGAATGTCGTCGTAAGGAGCCACCTTGAATTCAGGCAAGATTTCAAACGACGCCTTGAATTTCAGCGGCTCACCGTCGTGAATATGCAGATCAGTAACCCGGGGTTGCGAGACGGGAGCCAGGTTTTGTTTCTTGGTTTCCTCGCGGAAGTAGCGAGGAACCAGCGCCTCGACGATCTCGCTCTTGATGTCCTCTGCAAATCGCTGGCGAACCATGGAAGCCGGGACTTTGCCTTTACGGAAGCCGGGAACGCGCGCCAGCTTTTGGTACTTGTTCACGATGCTGTCGGTTTCGGCCTTCACGACGTCAGCCGGAATCTCGATGGTGAGTTCGCGCTGACAAGGATTGGATTGTTCCGTTGAAGTTGTTTCGTTCGTAGTTGTATCGGTAGTCAATGAATTGCCTTTAGAACTGGATGTGGCCAAGTTCGGCTCGAATGCAGCCGGTGATGAGCGCACTGACGGAAAACGGACACCCGGGGAGCGAGGGCTCCGGCTGAGCGGCACACGAACAGCCGCAGTTACCGTCATCTTTAAGTTTATGAGAGTGTTGCTGAGTGGTCAAACGGATGCGGCCACTTTAATGGCATCCGAGGAGAAATATCGGGGAACGAGATTGCTGTAGGCCGGATCGTGCCGAGCCTAAAGCTTGCGGATGCGCCGCGAGGTCGTCCGTTTCTTAACGGTGCCCTTGATGGTGCGCTTCTTGGCCCGGGCGATGCGCCGTCCGCTCACGGGATCAGTCTTGACACTCTGAATTTCAAGCCGAGCTGCCGGCCTGTCGAACAGCTTTGCCAAATAATTGTCTTTGCAGTCGAGGGAACAGAAATGAACAGCCAGCGGTAAGATTGCGCGCTCGTAACGCCAGGCTGGATCAATCACGGCTTCCCGCCGCGCCGCCTGAGTACCGACACTCTCGGCCGCCATTCCGTTAATCCAGGTTTCGTCTGGCTGTTTAGTGTTTCCGCAGTAGTCGCATACGAATTGCAGCATACAAAGGTTGGAGTGCTGGAAACGGTTCGGAGTTGGTTCTCCTCGAGACTTTTGACGACGGCCCTATCCGGGCGGTTGTTTCCCTTAATTTTCCGTTGGGTTGAACCGCTCGAAAGGGCGTTCAAGAAGGGTCATCCGGCGCAGGATGTTTCCGGGAAGGCAAGTGCGTTCTGGGTTGGAGCGGCCGGGGAAGGCTGATCGAACGGGTCGAGCGCTTCGGTGACTCGCACTTGATTGACTTCGATCCAGGTCTTGCGCCAGCGCTCAACGACACATTTGTCGAGACGGGCCTTAGGCGCAGGGAATCCAAAACCATCATAAAACCACACGATGTTGTCGCGCAGCGCCTTGTCCATATGATTGAAATTGTCGCCGGCCAATCCGTCGAGCAACTCGCGATAGGTAGCGTCGGCCAAGGGGTATTCGCCGCGTTTTGTCGGCTTGCCAGTGTCCAGATTGATCTCCGGAGCCTGCAGATCGTTGCTCTTTACTTCCTGCAGGGCTTTGCCGTACTCGTCGACGGTCTGGTCAACACTCTTGAAGTAGAGGTTCTCGGTCTTCGGCGTCGGTTCCTTGAAGTCGATAGTGCGCAACGGGCCTACCTTGGGCATGACCTTGAACATGACCGCCATGAAGTGCGCTCCCGGACCTGGCTCCTTGTAGCCCGAGCCCCAACTCTTCTGATAATCGGCCTTTGACAGGCGATAGAGGAAGCGCTCCCGATTGAAATTCGGGATTTCCTTCTGCATCTGGTCTCCCTTGGCAAGCAGGGCCACCTTCGTCATTTCGGGAATGATCTGGCTAATGCTGCGGCGATAGGTGTTGATCGCCAACTGCTCACGCGGCATCACGTCTGTCAGTTTCAGACCATAGGTGTCATAGAAGGCGCGCTCGAGAAGGGACTGGGCGACCTCGAAGCCGATGAAGTTGTGGTAATCCTCGGGAGCGTAGCGCCCTTTGGCGACCTGAAGCACGTCGAAACCAAACTCGGTGCGGAGGTGCGCCTTGTGATCCACATCATAGGGAACCGAAGGTCCATACCACCGGGCAAGTTCGGGATACTCAATGCCAACCGACAGATTGATATAGGGGTGACCGTTAATATCTGACACGTAGTGAGAAAGCGCTCCCAGGGCGAAAGCGTATTCGTCGAGATCCTGCGAGTCAGCGATCAGCGCCTTCACGAAGTCGCCGGTGCGAACGTAGTGAGCCAAGTCGCTGAAGACATGGCTGCCAAACGGGTAGTAGCCGATGTCCTGGATGACGCTTCCGCCATAGGCGTAGGCATGCGCCTTCAACAGATCGTCGGGGGTAGCATTGGGAAAACGGGCCAGTAGCAGAGGCTGGATCTGCTGCTTCCAGAGCAGGTCAATGATTTCTTCGTGCGTCAGCACGGAATAGCTGAAGCACGCAGGCGCGATCGCGATCACGTAAACCAGAAGCACCGCGCAACATCTCACCGCAAACCGACGCGGAGTCTTGAAGGTCATTGAGCTTTCTTGGAACGTCTTTCAGATACGGCCGAGCAACAACAGAATCACCAGAATCACCAAGACCAGGCCCAAGCCGCCTGATGGATAATAACCCCAACCGCGGCTGTACGGCCATGAAGGGAAAGACCCCACGGACAGTAGCAGCAGGATCACCAGTAGAATAATCAGCATTTGTGTTATCTCCCTTGTGTTTTCGTCTGCGAATTTCTTTGGGCTAAGCGGGTACTCACCCATAACTAAGAAGCATTCGCCGCCGGTAAGGATGTATCTGGGAGATTGCGCCTCCTTTTCAGGAAGCGCCAAGCCTGGCGCGCAATGCCTTGAAATATTCGTCCAGGGTTGCGCTATAGCCCTGCACATAGCGTGAAACGAAGCGGAAGACAGGGTTGTAGATTTCGCCGTTTTCCGTGATCGTCAGTCGGGAGCCGGCGCCCTCAGGCGCGATCTGATAGGTCCAGGTTCCACCGAAAGGCAGGTGAGGGTCGGCGATTCGGGTGATGAGCTCTTGAGGCGGATTTTCTTCCACCACTTCATACGTCATCTTCTGGCCGTGAGTGCCGTATTCCCGCCATTTGCGGTGACCGCCCTCGGGCGAGAGCGCTTCATAGCGCTGCACATCAGGCCGCCAGGTTGGTGGGCCGGAAATCACCTCCCAGAGCTGCTGCGGCGTTTGCCGAAACTCCGCGGTGCGGCTCACCTCGTGCTTTACCGGTAACTGCAAACCGAGCAGAGCGATCAGAGCAATCACACCTAGCAATATCAGCAGCACCACAAAGATCGATTTCAGCATCTCGCTGGAGTTCCTCCACAATCTGTGAGCGTTGCAGTTTAGGACGGAGCACTTGCTTTGGGCAAGCCTCGCAGGTTGCAGATGGATCGCCGCTACAATGGGAAGAATGCCGTCAGCGCTCACAGTGCTTAATCATGAAGTGGTCAACTGCATCCGCTGCCCGCGCCTGGTGGCCTACCGCGAACAAATTGGCCGGGAAAAGCGGCGCGCCTATCGTGCTTGTGAATATTGGGCAAGGCCGGTTCCAGGCTTTGGCGATCCTCGCGCGCGCGTTCTGGTGCTCGGGCTTGCGCCCGGAGCTCACGGATCCAATCGCACCGGGCGGCCTTTTACGGGAGATGCGTCCGGCAAGTTCATGTATCCGATTTTGCACAAAGTCGGTTTTGCGTCCCAGCCCAACGCCGATCACTGCAACGATGGACTGAAATTGTTTGACTGTTACATCACGGCAGCAGTTCGCTGCGCTCCACCCGACAACAAACCGCTGCCGTCGGAGCTGGCCAACTGTGCACCGTATCTCGATCGCGAATTGGCAATTCTGAAGAACGTAAGAGTCGTGGTAGCGCTGGGCAAGATTGGCTTCGACGCTTACCTCAACTGCCTGAAGCGTAACGGCGTGATTCAGAGCAGGTCCGAATATCGTTTTGGCCACGCCGCACGCTACCTGACGCCCAATGGCGTAGCGCTGCTGGCGTCGTACCATCCCTCGAATCAAAACACAGCTACAGGAAAATTGACGGCACCCATGTTCGAAGGCATCTTCCAAGAGGCCAAGCGCATTGCGACTGAGGGATAAGGCGAACAAGCTGCAGTTGACAATGACCAGCCACGGTGTCACGATTCGCACGCCAGGAGATTTCACATTAGGGAGGCACCCAATGCTCAGGAAGATACGCTTTGCGATGCTGGTGGGAGCGACGATCGCAATTTTTGCCGGAATGATGGTCTGGGCTGCGGAACGCTCAATCCAATCGGCAGTCGGAACCTGGCAGTTGGACGTTACCAAATCCTCATCTGGAAAGATGATGCCGGCGCCCAGCTTCGAGCAGTTGGTAATCACAATCGATGATGGGGACAGCTACAAGTGGAGCCTAATCGGCACCGAGGGACATGGAGTGACTTTTTCGAAATCCTACGATGGTCCCATCGATGGCCAGGATCACCCCATGACGAGCAGCGAGGGGGGTAGCGTGATTGCTTATACCAGGACGCCGCCAGGTGGCTTACGCTGGGTGGTCAAAGACAGCGGCGGCACCGTGATCGAGAGGGCATCACGTTGGGTTTCGCCCGACGGCAAGACGATGACGATCAAGGGAACGGCAAATTTTTCCGGCGGCGCAGCTTACATTTCAGTGTTCAACAAAGTGAAGTAAGTCTCGACCGATCGTCTGTCAAGACTAACTAACCAGGCTGACAGAGCCAGATCCCAGATCGTAGTAGCCCGCTACTACCTTCAACTTATTTTCTTTCACCAGCCCAGAGATCACGGTCGACGCCTCGCTCAGCAAAGTCGCCTGGATCTTCGCATTCGCTTTGGTCGCCGCTTCGAGATTGGGTCCCGCTTGATCGATGGCTGGCTGGATGTGCGGAAACAGAGCACTGATCTGGCCGGGGACTTCTTTGCCTTGTATCGCTGCCTTCACCGCTCCGCAACCGGAGTGGCCCATCACAAGAATCACCTTCGTCCCCAGTACCGCCGCTCCATATTCAAGGCTGGCAATGATTTCCGGTGTAATCACATTGCCCGCAACTCTGGTCACAAAAATATGCCCAATCGTCTGATCGAAAACCAGCTCCACCGGTACTCGCGAATCGGCACAGGACAGCACCGCGGCAAACGGTTCCTGCTTTTCAACCGTGTGTTGCTTCAGGATGTCCAAGTCATGCTCATGCGCAGTTAGGCGGTTTGCGGTAAAGCGCTTGTTGCCATCCATCAGCTCAGCCAGTGCGGCATCGGGGTTGAGCGCAGACTGCGTCCAGGCTGGCAATGGACTAGCCAGTTCCAGACCGCCCGCCGCCAGGCCGACGACAGCGCCGGCTAAGCTCATCTGCAAGAAGTTTCGCCTGGAAGGAATCCGACTTTTGATAGATCCTGAATTCATTGGTAGCGTCCTTTCAGCCCTGTCGGCACGGCGCAGTATACACCCATAGCATTTCTTTAGAGACGTTCATCCTTGTGCGTTGCAGCGCAGCCCACCCGCTCGCAAAATGGCAGGCGGCGAGGACAAGCGGAGCAGTTCGATACGCGGTAAATGTCGGATCGACGTCGTGACATCGTTCCTTGAAGCTTGGACAAAACGCAGCCCGTAATATGCAATAATTCGCGCTATGGAGTCGAAACCCCGGTTCTTTTGTCTCGGACTATTTACATTCGCGCTACTGCTTGGCTGCCGGACAGGCATTGCTCAGTCCTCTGCCCCCGTACCCCCGCAAACGCCGACCACCAATCCCGCGCAAGCTCCTTCTTCAAGCGCGGGCGACGCCGCGGATCTGGTGAGGCAAGGCGAAGACCTCAACAAGGATGGGAAGTTTGACGAGGCACTGGCGCTTTACCAGCGGGCATTGCAGATGTCGCCGAAGTTCTACAAGGCTGAGTTGTACATGGGCGTCACCTTGGATTTGGAGGGGAAATATCAGGAGGCCAGACAGCATTTGGCCAAAGCCATTGAACTTGCTTCGGATGCAGAAACGACGCAGGCCTTGAGAGTGATGGCCGTCTCTTATGCTTTCGAACACAACACTGACAAGGCGTCGGAGTATGAGCGGCGAGCGTTCGACTTGCAATACACCTGGCAGAAGTACGAGGACGCTGCGGCCACCGCCAATGAACTTGCGCGCATCTACCTGGAGTCGGGAGACATTGACAATGCATTCCAGTGGTATCAGACAGGCCGTCTGACGGGCCTTAAGAAACCCAACATTACCCAGGCCGAAAAAGATCTATGGACCTTCCGCTGGGAGGCGGCACTGGCGCGCATTGATGCGCGACGGAATAAGCGCGACGATGCACTGAAGCATCTGGCTGCCGCGAAAGTTCTCCTCGATGCCGGCGACAACCCCGATCAATTCCACTTTTATCCTTATCTGGCCGGCTATGTCGCGCTCTATACCGGAGACAGTGGGGGCGCCATCAAAGAGCTGCAACAAGCGGATCAGAAGGATCCGTTTGTGTTGAGCCTGGAAGCGCGGGCCTACGAAAACATGGGTGACAAAGCGCGAGCCAGGGATTATTACGAGAAGATTATGACCATCAACGTGCACAATCCCTCCAATGCGTTTGCCAGGCCGCTAGCGCGGGAGAAACTCGCAACGCTGAGTTCCACGGGAACTGCACAAAAACCTTAAGTACTGTAGATTTTCGCGCGCGCTGGGGCGGGCATAATCCCGGGATGCGTCGGCGACGAGTTGGAGAACGTTACTTCAATTGGTCGGCGAGGCGTTGCACCGTGTGCTCGACTTTGATTTCCGCGCCCTCCTTATCGAGTCCGCCGCGAATCTGCATGACGCACCCAGGGCAGTCCATTACAACGAGGGGCGCGCAAGTTTGCTCGATGTGGTTTAGCTTGCGTTCCAGGATTGGCGCGGAGATTTCGGGCAGCTTGAGCGAATATGACCCACCCATGCCGCAGCACATGTCGGCTTCATACATCTCGGCAATCTCGTAGCCGGCTTTGGTCAGCAATTCACGCGGCTGCTCGGAGACATGAAGCGTTCGCTTCAGGTGACAGGAATCGTGATAGGTCACTTTGCCCAGCTGCTGACCTTCCTTGAATGTCAACCTGCCATCGTCCACCAGCTTTTTCACTAGCGTTGAAAGGTCCGTGACTTTGGCGGCGAGTTCGCGGGCTCGGGGCAGGGCATCGGTTTGGCCCAGGCTCTCGAAGGTGCTGATGAAATCGTGCTTGAGCGCGACCGTACAAGTGGGACAGGCCGAGACTACGTACTCGGCGTCCTGCTCAAGCAGGGCATTGATGTTGTCGGTTGCGTTCTGCCCTGCCACTTCGTAAGCGCCGCTGTAGCGGGCTGGTGCTCCGCAACAGGTCTGGCCCTCCGGAAAAACGACCTCGATTCCAGCCTTGTTCAGAATTTTGACCAGCGCTTCACCCATCTCGGGGTAAGCGAAATCGATCAGACAGCCGGAGTAGAACGCGGCTTTCTCTTTTTGTTTTGTCTGCGCGATCTGCTTGAACTTGTCGCGAAAGGGCACATCGGCAATCGCCGGCAGGCTGCGGAACTCGGTCATGTCGGACAGGAAGAACGGCAGATGACGGATGAACCCGTCTTTCTGCATGGGCTTCTGCACGACCGATGCGGTACGCAGCATGGAATGGAAGAGGCGGCGATTATTGACGACCGAGAAGATGGCTTTTTGCGCCAGAGGCTGTCCTTTTTCCAGCGCGAGCCGTCGACGCAGTTCAAGGATCAGTCCCGGAATATCGATCTTGCCGGGACAAACCTGAGTGCAGTTGCCGCACTGAATGCACAGGCTCTGGATTTCGTCCGACGACTTTAGCGCGTCGAACCATGCCGTAAGAATCGTTCCGATGCCGCCAGTGTAGACCTTGCCGAAAACGTGGCCGCCCACCAGGCGAAACACGGGACAGACGTTCAGGCATGAGGCGCAACGGATACATTGCAGCGCCTGCTTGAATTTGGGATCCTGCGCCATTGCGGTGCGGCGGTTGTCCATCAGGATGATGTGCAACTGCTTGGGCGAGCCGTCGGTGTTTGGAACCGGACCGCTGATGATCGATACGTAGCTGGTAAGAAGTTGTGCGGTCGCGCTGCGCGGCAGAGCAGTCAAGACAGGAACCACGTCGGCGAAGTCGGCCATCAGTTTCTCGATGCCGACGATGGCGACGTGAATCTTGGGCAGCGTCGTGACCAGGCGGGCATTGCCTTCGTTCGTGATGATGACCAGGCTGCCGGTTTCGGCGACGGCAATGTTCGCGCCTGTGATGCCCATCTCGGCGTTGAGGAACTTGGTGCGCAGCTTGCCGCGGGCAAACTTCACCAGCTTGGGGATGTCGGGCGTCTGGCCCGGTTCCACCTGGTCATTGAAGACCTCGGTAACCTCTTCCTTGGTCATGTGGATGGCAGGCATCACCATATGCGACGGCGTCTGTCCCGCCAGTTGAATGATCCACTCGCCGAGATCGGTCTCGTGAACCTCGATGCCGGCCTTTTCCAGATGGGGGTTGAGGTGAATTTCCTCCGAAGCCATCGACTTAGACTTGACGACACTTTTCACGCTATTTTGCTGGGCGAGATGAAGTATGTAGTCGCGGACCTTGGCCGGATCGTCGGTACGAAAAACCTTGGTGCCACGAGCTTCAGCTTGCTGCGTGAACCGCTCCGCCAATTCGTCCAGATGCGATGCGCGTAGCCTTTGCGTTCGGCAATCTGGGTACGCACCGCTTCGAAGTCGATGCCTTCGTAGGCTTTCTCGCGGCTGATGCGGTAGGCCTCGGAGAAGCGGCCCAGCGCGCCGGTGAGATTGGGATTGTGCAGCGCGGTATTGATTGAATTGCGAAATTCTTTGCGCATCAGTTCACCCCTGCCGCTTCGTCCACGAAAACCTGGTCCACAAAGACAATTACAAGTTTCTCCGGTCCGTGCACGCCAATGGTCAGGACCCGTTCGATATCGGCAGTGCGGCTCGGTCCGGTGATAAAGGAGATGTAGTTGGTTTGTTCAGGACGAATTTTTCCCAGCACAGCTGGCAGGTCGGGAACCAGGCGATCTGTCTGCACCACAGCAATATGGATATTGGGCAGGGTTGATACCAGGCGGCGATCCACCGGAGCCGCATCCTGAATCAGCGAGCCAGTGTTTGCCATGGCCCAATCCAGCTGGCTGATGCCGACCTTGGAAGCTGCGGCTTTCTCCCGGGTCACGTCGAAAGACAGCCCGGGAACTTGCCCAGACATTCGCTGCTTGTCTACTCCCGTCAGAAAAGGGCAGTCGGCCCACACGGCGTAGGACTGCGGCAAGTCAGCCACGCCGGCCGATCGCAGATATTCAACGATGAAGGCGAGGGCTTCGGCCTTGCGCGGAAAGCGATGAACCTCCGCGCTCACAGCTTCGGCGCGAAGTTTGAAGGTATCGAAGATGGCAGGCATGGCAAACCTCTGCTATTCGCTCCTTCGCCAGAAGCGCACGCAACCTATCTGGCGGACGGCGAACAGCGAGAGACGAAGAGCGACATAGTCAGCATGACAGTCCGATGAACGTCATGCTGTGACTTGCGTCGCCGGAGATTGTGACCGGATCACAAGGGCAGTTTCAGGTTTCTAGTTTCGAGCGGGGATCGCGGGGCACGTCTGTTTAGCAGTTTCGGTCCGGGCAGTTTCTAGTTTCTAGCGCTTGGGATTTAGGCAGTTCCCAGATTTGAGTTTCAATCCGCGTGATGGCAACTTGAAACTCCGAAACTAGAAACTGCTCCTAATGCAAGCTTCGAGTTCCGGCTGCCGTGAGGGCAACGCGAAACTCGAAACCTGAACCTCGGCACTGTTCAATGCACCACCAAGTGCGTGAACGGAACTACATACGCCATGAGAAACACGAATATGCCGACCAGCACAGCCAGCGCAATGCTATGCCAGAAGACGTAGCGCAGGATGTCTCCCTCGTGTCCATACCACTGTGTCGCGGTGCTGGCGACGACGATACTCTGAGCGTCGATCATCTTGCCCATCACTCCGCCGGCGCTGTTGGCCGAGGCCATCAATATCGGCGATGTGTTTACCTGCTGCGCCGTGATCTTCTGCAGGCTGCCGAAGAGCACGTTGGACGACGTATCCGAACCCGTGAGCGCCACCCCCAGCCAACCGAGCAGCGTGCCGAAGAAGGGATACAAGTGTCCGGTGCGCGCGAAGGCGAGACCCATGGTCGCATCCAGTCCGGAATAGCGGGTCATGAATCCTATAGCCATCATGGCCGCAATCGTCACCAGCGAGAATCGCACCTTCATCAGGGTCCTGCCATAGACAGCGAAAATCGTTTTGAACGCTCAGCCCCATGATCAAGCCGGAGATGAGGGCCGCCAGCAGAATACCCGAGCCAGTTGCGCTAACCCAGTTCAGCCCGAATACCGCCGGCTCTTTGGTCGGCTTGGCCACCACCGGCGGGACGCGCAGCGCAAGATTGTTCAGGCCGCCGACCACGAATTGTGGATTGGTGATTTTGCTGGGCGGCGTCTGCCAGCTTGCCGTCGAGGTGATGACCTTTTCCGGAGTGTTCATGAATTTCTTGCCGGTCTGGGAGCCCCAAACGAAGACGATGACGCTGAGAATGATCCAGGGCACCCATGCCGAGTGACTTCGGCGCGGCTGAAGCCGTGCGAAGCGCGGTGCTCGGTTTTGGCTTCTTCGCCTTCGAAGGTATAGACCCGCTTGGGATGCCAGATGAACAGGAAGCCAACCAGGCATGCCATCGAAATCACCGACGAACCGATATTGGCCAGCCACGGGCCATGCAGATTCGAGATCAAAACTTCGGGTATCGCGAAGCTGACACCAGCCACCAGAATGGCTGGCCAGATTTCCAGCATTGACCCCCAACCGGCAAATGCGGCAGATCAGCCAGAACGGCACCAGAATGCAGAACGGCGCCAGAATGCGGCCGGTCATCGCGCCGAGAGTAACTTCGCTGTAACCGGTGACTTTGGCCAGAGCGATGATAGGCGTAGCCAACGCACCGAACGCGACCGGCGCGGTATTGGCGATCAGCGACAAACCTGAAGCTTGCAGCGGCCGGAAACCTAAACCGATCAGAATCGCGGCCGTAACGGCTACGGGTGTACCGAAACCCGATGCACCCTCGAAGAATGCGCCGAAGCAGAACGCGATCAGCAGCAGTTGCAGACGCCGGTCTTGCGTAATGCCGGTCATGCTGTGCTGCAGCACATTGAATCGCCCCGCTTCACAGGTGAGCTGGTACATGAAGATGACGTTCAGCACGATCCAGCCGATGGGGAACAGGCCATAACCAATTCCATAAACCGCTGTTACCGCGGCCATGCGGCCCGGCATGTGGAAGGCGAAAACCGCGACAATCAAGGCGGTCGTCAGTCCCAGCAGGGCTGCGTAGTGCGCCTTCACATGGCCCAGTGCCAGGCTGCCCAGCAGCACCACCACCGGCAATGCGGCGATCAGGGTCGAAACCAACCAATGCCCGAGCGGATCGTATCCCTGCGACCAGGGAGCGGTCACCGACGGTAGTTTGAGGATGATTACGGAGATGATGGCCGCGACGATGACGAAGATCGCGGAGGCGAGCGGACTCGCTTTTGGCGGTGCGCCCTTCGGCGGCGCGGTTACCGGAGGCGCAGGAGTCGGAGACTTGGTGCTCATGAAATTCTCACCGATGTCTGCCAGAAGCTGGCAGGCCCTTCGTGAAATTTTGTCGTTCGAGGGAACCGTAAACTGGATTGATACAGCGAGGCGTGCGGTCGAAATGGCTTGTGCGATTTAGCAACACACATGGCGTCCCTGGCATTATAGAAAAGCTGCTCACAAAACCTTCCGGCATTGCATCCCGGCGATACCGGCGACTGTCTGGGCGGCAACTTTCTCGGAGCCGAGCCGGGACCTCTGAGAGGGCAAGGATTCAGGTCAAAGACCCGTAATCCAATGCCAATATAGAACGTTAGACGGAACCCGGCTGGCAGCGAGTGATTCATGTCACTCTGCTTTGTGATACATGCCGCTTGTAGCGTAGACGTGGCGATCTCGCGCCGCGTGTGACTTTGGCCCTTGGCCATTCTTTGTCTGGTCAGAGCCAAGCATTTCGGCCAGGCGTGGGGGAATGAGGAACGCCGCCCGAGCATACTGACTAAGTATGTTCGCCTCGTCCTGGCAGGATTTCCGTTGCTGGAAATCCCGGCTGCTGGTCGCGGATGATGGGACCATGCCACCGAACCCGTTCGATGGCCGGATGGGTGTTTTGCAGCGGGCAGATTACTTTGCGGCCTTACCGGTCAGCATGGTCAACAGCATGATCACATTGGTGCGGGCGTACACCGCGTGGGGCAGATTCGCCTCCATGAAAACCCAGGAACCGGCGGAAAGCTCTTTCTCGTCTCCATCCAGGGTAACGCGCGCATCGCCTTGGAGTATCTCAAGGATGGCGGGAACAGCGGCTGTGTGTTGTGAAAGTTCCTGTCCGCCGGCAAAGCCGAAGAGCACAATCTTGACGCGGTCGTCGCGATGAATGGTCCGGCTTAAGGTTCCGTCTGCGGGGATTTCAACTTCCTTCAGTAAGTTTTGAACTGCAACGTAGGTGGCCATCGACTTCTCCGATTGCGAGACTGGAACACATTTCCCATCATAATCTCGCCCCAGAGATCGGCCAGTGCGGGATCGACTCAGGGATTGTTGGCGAAACCAGATTCCGCCGCAGGCTTGTGGCGAGCGCTCCTCCAGAGTTGGGGAACAAACTCGCTAAAAGCGTTGGAGATGGCACGCGCCCCAAAGCCTTCGGCGGTGCGGATCAGCGCGTGCTGCCAATCAGCCTCACTTTGGGCACGCCAGGTATTCGAGAGGAAATTGTTGCCGAAAGTAGCGACGAATCGTGCGTAGGCCAAATGCCGCTCGCCATCGGGACGATAAGCACGAAATGTGAGGTCGGCGACGTTTTTGGCACGCGCTCCGAAGGTTGCGTTCTCGGTGTGAAAATAGCGCGGATCCTCACCCCAGGCTGCTCCCAAGCCAGCCTCGATGGCATTGCCGGTCGACACTCCGGTCAGGCGCATGCCGTAGCGCTTGGCGAAGCCGTCCCAATGGGGACCGTACTCGTGGGGACTGTTGGTGGCAGTACCGATGCCGGCAGAAAAGACACCGGCAACCAGACTCCGCGGGCCAATCGTGGAGCGCGTAAACCATCCCAACCGTCCATCAGCCGTGATGGGGTGGTAATCGGCTGGCGACTGTGGGACGGCATGAATGTAATGGCTGAAGTCGTGAGGGTGGGACTGGTCCGCGTTCGCCGGGACATCCTGGCTGATCTGCGCAGCAGCGCAAGAG
The DNA here is from genome assembly GCA_963833305.1 of uncultured Acidobacteriaceae bacterium. Classification (GTDB taxonomy): domain Bacteria; phylum Acidobacteriota; class Terriglobia; order Terriglobales; family Acidobacteriaceae; genus Bog-257. The sequence goes on from CAWHXN010000010.1 coordinate 106,738, forward strand.
GAGAATAGAAGCGCGGCCATGGAAACCAATGTTGCGAATTGCAAAACTGCGAAATAAAGTCCGGCGTCGTTTCCTGCGAAAAACTTGGGCACCAGGGATTTCCGTTCCACCAGCATGCGTCATGAGATGCAATTTTGACCGTCAACGACAGTGCGGGGACAGCGATAATCAGTTCGTCAGTGATACGGATAGAAGACAAAAAACAGCAGGGAGAGCAGCGTCAGCACCCACAAGCCCGGCTTCAACTGGCTCGATTTACCTGCTACTAGCTTGCAAATCGGGTAGAGCACAAATCCGGCGCAGATTCCAATCGCGATATTGAAGGTGAACGCCATGAGCGAGACTACGGCGAAGGCGGGAATGGATTCGGTGAAGTCGCCGAAGTCGATGCGCACGATTGGCGCCAGCATGAACAATCCAACGAGAATGAGCGCCGGTCCGTATGCCTGGGCAGGAATGGCCGCGACAAACGGCGAGAAGAACAGCGTCAGCAGGAAACAAGTTCCAGTGATGAGGACGGTGAATCCGGTTCGGCCTCCGGCCTCAATTCCCGTGGCTGACTCGACAAAAGCGCCGGAGACTGAAGTCCCAATCGCGGGTGCGACACAGGTAGTTATTGCGTCCACCAGCATGGGCTGCTCGATCTGAGGCAGCTGTCCCTGCTGGTCGAGAAAACCAGCCCGCGCGGAGAGGCCGATCAACGTGCCCATGGTATCGACAAACGCCATGACGAAGATGGTGAGTACAACCGGAAAGGCGTGCCAGGTGAGGGCTCCGCGAAAATCGAGCTGCCACAGAATGGGCGCGATGCTGGGAGGCATGCTGGTTACGGCGTGCGGGGGAGCAGCGACTCCGGCAACGAAGGCGATTATCGCTGTGATTACGATGCCGATCAGGATCGCCCCAGGAACTTTGCGGATGATCAGCACGGACAGCAGCACGAAGCCGAATATGGCAACCAGCGCAGGATGCGATGTGAGTTGTCCGGCGCGCACTGGAGCCCCGGCAGCGCCAAGCACCACCAAACCTGATTGATTCAGGCCAATGAAGGTAAGAAACAGACCGATGCCGACAGCGAAGCTGTAGCGCAGCGACGTGGGCACGCCTTCGACGACCCATCGCCTCAGGTGGAGCAGCGTCATCAGCACAAACAATGCGCCCGCGATGAAAACAGCCGCCAGCGCGGTCTGCCACCTGAACCCCAGCAGCTTGCAGACGGTGAAGGCGATGAAGGCGTTCTCGCCCATGTAAGGTGCGATGGCAAATGGACGGTTGGCGTAAAACGCCATGAAGTAGCAACCGAAAACAGCGGTCAATGCAGTCGCGACGAAAGATGGCCCTGCCGGAATGCCCGCTGCCGAGAGGATCGCGGGATTCACCACAACAATGTAAGACATTGCGGTGAAGGTGGTGAGTCCGGCGACCAGTTCGCGCGCGAGCGTGGTCTGGTGGCCCTCGAGGTCGAACAGATTATGCAGCCAATTCAAGTGGCGCTCCGGCGAGGATCGGCATACCGAAAGACAAGGCCTGATGATATCAAGCGGGGGTTTGGTACGAACTTAGCGGGACTGGCGCTCCCTGCCCGCATCTGCGCGGGATTGCGCTTGGACGCCTTTCGCCAGACCCGCCCGAGGCCCCGGAGGCGTTAGCCTGGACCGGTGAAACAGTAATCGGGTTCTCACATATCCGCAATTTTGTGCAGCTTTTGTGACATTGTCACCGCTAAGTGTTTGAACCCATTGCGGGGTGATCGGCACGGAGAATGCACTTCTCCTCCTTGAACTGGGTTTTCACACCTATGTCCGGAGGAAGTATGCGAACTAAGATCCTGCTGGTCGCCGTCGCCCTGGCAGTCTGCTTCAGTGTCAGTGCGCCGAAGGCCTTCGCTCAGAACCTTCTCACCAACGGCAGCTTTGAGACCGGAGACTTTACCGGCTGGAGCACCGGCGGCAATTTCGAAGATACCGAAGTCGTGAGTGGTCCCTTTTACGTCTACACCGGTGCTCAGGACGGCAATTTCTACGCCGTGCTAGGTCCGGTTGGTAGTGATGGCACAATCGGCCAGTCATTTTCGGACCATGCGGGCACTCAGTATACCTTCAGCTTCTGGCTAAATGCGGTTGGCGACAATCCAAGCGACTTTAGTGCTTTCTGGAACGGCACCTCAGTGCTAAGCCTAACCAATCCAACCACAAACGGCACCTGGACACAGTTCTCGTTCACCGAGACGGGAACCGGTAGCGATAGCATCTCGTTTGCTTTCCGGGACGACCCGGCGTACATCGCTCTGGATAACGTTTCGGTATCCTCTTCGTCGTCCACCACAGGCTCCACTCCTGAACCCAGCAGTTTCCTTCTCCTGGGCAGCGGAGTCGTGGCTCTGGGCGGATTCGTGCGGCGCAAACTCAGAAGCTAAGCTCGCAAGCTGACTTGACTCCTGACTGTGTCAACGCAGTTCAGGTGAGGCACCCCTCGCAGGGTGCCTCCGTTTTTTGCAGCGAAACGTCTAGCGGCCTCTTTCAACCGCGCGCCTGACCTATCGAACTCCCGTCCTCTCCCCTGACCTGGAATCGAGCTTCCGGCAAGATAGAATTCGGAAGCAGTGTCGGAACCTACCCAAAGCGACTCCGTTTCAAGGCCGCAGCCGCTGGAGTTTCGCGATGGCGAGGCGGCCGCGCGCAGCTTGACGCACATACGACAGCTGGTGCCGCCGGGGGTGTACGAGTCGCTGGCACCGCTCCTGGCGAGTTCGCCGAATCCCGACGCGGCTCTTAATCAGTTCGAACGATTGGCAGAGACGACCTCGCCGGAATTGCTGCGCCTGCTCGATAAGAACCCCTCGCTGATTCACTATGCCATGGTCGTCTTCGGCTACAGCCCGTGGCTGGGTGACACGCTCATCCACAATCCCGACCTATTTCATGGCTTCGTGCGAGAGCGAACCCTGGACCGCACTCACTCGCGCGAAGAATTTCAGGAGAGCTTTGCGCGCATGCGCTCGCGCTCGTTCGAAACCGACACCGCGGCGCTGCTGGCGCGCTTCAAACGGCGCGAATACATCCGCATCATGTTGCGCGACGTGCTTGGGATTGCCACCTTGGCGGAGACGACAGCCGAAATCTCTTCGCTGTCCGATGTCTTGATCGAAGAGGCGTTGCGCGAAGCCGATAGCCAGCTACAACATCGCTTTGGCACCCCACAGCGGCTGGACGCGGAGGGTCGTGTGGTCGATTCGCGTTTTGCGGTGCTTTCGCTGGGAAAGCTTGGAGGTAACGAGCTCAACTACAGCTCCGACATCGACCTGCTGTACCTTTACGACGGCGGCATGGAGCCACCCGGCGCGGAAATCTCCAATCGCGAATACTTTATCCGGCTGGCGCAGCAAACTACCGAGCTGTTATCGCGACACACGCGCGAAGGGCCGGTGTTTCGCATCGATTTGCGCTTGCGGCCGCAGGGGGGCGAGGGCGAGCCGGCGGTTCCGCTGCAGCACGCGATCCACTACTACTCCCACATAGCGCATGACTGGGAGCTACAAGCCATGATCAAAGCGCGCCACTCGGCTGGAGATCTGGGATTGGCACGCGAATTGATCCGCGCTGTCCAGCCCTATGTCTATCGACCCGAGGTGAATTTTGTCGCCATCAAGACCGCGCTGGAAACGCGCGAGAAAATTGGGAGCCATCGCCGCCGACGTGTGCTGAAGCAGCCGGCGCAAAGTGGAATCGATGTGAAGATCGATCGCGGGGGGATTCGGGATATTGAGTTTCTGGTGCAGTGTCTGCAGCGCGTCTACGGAGGGGGTGAGTCGTGGTTGCGCTCGCGAGGCACCTTGTTCGCCCTGCAGAAGTTGCATGACAAGGAACACATCAGCGGGAAAGACTTCCACAATCTCACCAACGCCTATGAGTTCCTGCGAAACCTGGAACATCGCCTGCAATTGCGGCACGGGCAGCAAACGCATCGTTTGCCGGAGTCACGGACGGAGCTGCAATCGCTGGCGCGTAGCCTTACGCGCGAAGGGACGGCTGCGCCGACACCGGAGGAGTTCCTGGCGCACGTGCAGCGGCGTATGTCGGCAGTGGCTGAGATCTATCAGCGCGTCATCTATCACGAACAGAGCCAGGACCAAAACGCGCTGGAGTTCCAGCTGCGCCCGGAGATTACGGCCACCCACGAAAACTCTTATAGCCAAATGATGCAGCGCCTGGCGGTGGACTCGCCTCGCCTACGCGACATCGCCGCCCGGAGCGATCTTTCGCAACATGCTCGCCGCAATCTCGACCGCTTTCTCAGTTCAGCGGGCACGACCTCCGAGCGCTACGGTGCAGTACTGCGCTCGCCCGAAGCAGTGGAGCGGGCCTTGACCATCTTCGAGTTCAGCGAGTATCTGACCGACATCCTGGTCCGTCATCCGGCCGAAGTTTCGCTGCTGGAGAATATCGAGGATCGCCACGTTTCAAACGAAGGCGATTTGTTTGCCGACGATGGGCCCGAAGTGAGCGCGAACGAAGATCCCGTGTTTGCCTATCTGGCGCAGAAAAAGGTCGATCGTTACGAGGCAATGTCAATCTTGCGCCAACACTACCGGCGGCGTTCGTTCCTGGCGGGTGCTCGTGATTTGTTTCAACGGCGCGAGGTATTCGATTCTCTGAGCGACAATACGACCGCGGCTGAGACCGCGATCCAGGCAGCATTGGCGCTCGCCACTTCCGACGCCGGATTCAGCGTGATGGGCTTGGGCAGACTGGGAGCCCAGGAGTTCGATCTGCTGTCGGACGCCGACGTTTTGTTTGTCTGCGATGAGAGCGGCAACAAGGAGGATATGCGCCGGGTGGCCGAACGCCTGATGGAGGCCCTGACGGCCTACACGCGCGACGGAACGGTTTTTCCGGTCGACGCGCGCTTGCGCCCTCATGGCCGGGAGGGTGAACTGATCGTGACCCCTGCGCAACTGTCGGCTTACTTCAAGGAGGAGGGCCAAGCCTTGGGAGGCGTTGACGTATCTGAAGCTGCGCTACGTTGCCGGCGATCGCCAACTGGCCCAGCGTGCTTTAGAGGAAGTACAGGCTGGCACCGCAGAAGTTGCAAAGCGGACGAACTTTGAATCGAATCTCAGCGAGGTTCGCAGCCGCCTTGAGCGCAGCGAGACAGCGCAGAATTTCAAGAGCGGTCCGGGCGGGATCTACGACCTGGATTATCTGGCGGGCTTTCTGCAGGTGCGGCATCAGCTATGGCTTCCCGGCCCCTTACAAGCGCGTCTGCAGTTATTGCGGGACCACGACCGATTGAGCGAAGACGAGCACCTGCGTCTATCCGAGAGCGCCCGGTTTCTGCGGACGGTGGAACATGTGATCCGTCTGGTGAGCGGGCGTGCGCGCAAGTGGCTGCCGGTGGCCGAGCATCCTCGTCGTGCCGTGCACAAACTGTTGTGGGGAATGCTTGGCGCCGATGATAGCTTCGAACCAGAGATGCACCTGGCCGAGGTATTGCGGCAAACGCGAGAGATTTATGCCAGGCACATTCCGGTGAACGGTACACACGGTTCTTCTGCACGGCGCGGTGGTCTTACGCAGGATCGCTCTTGATCCCGGCTGTTAATGGCTCCCACAGAAGTGGGACGCCGAACTCGGGGTTTCCATTGAACCCTGCAGGCTCGGGTGGTAACGTTAATGAGTTCGGGAACAATGGGTAAGCGTTTCTGATCCGGGCGCGCGGCAAGCGTTGCAAGAGGATGGGCCGCAAGTCGCTGTCATCATAACGAGTCAAAACTTCGGCGTACCGCCGGTTCTGTTAGCTGCTTCCCCGATCCCGACACATGGCTGTAGACAGCCCGGTTCCTTTTCTACTTAAACTCTTCGAGGTGCCTCGTGGCGGCTTCTTATAACGGAATTCCTTTGCCCTCTTCCGGGACCAAGATTACTTACAACGGTAAGCTCGTGATCCCCGACAATCCCATCATTCCCTTCATCGAAGGTGACGGCACCGGCCGCGACATCTGGAAGGCTTCGGTGCGCGTATTCGACGCCGCGGTCGAGATCGCTTACGGCGGCAAGCGCCGTGTGGCCTGGTATGAAGTCTTCGCCGGCGAGAAAGCCATGGACCGCTTCAAGACCTGGCTGCCGGATGACACGGTCGCGGCTTTTCGCGAATTGCGCATCGGCATCAAAGGTCCGCTTACCACCCCGGTGGGCGGCGGCATTCGTTCGCTGAACGTCGCGCTGCGCCAGATCCTCGATCTGTATGCTTGCGTGCGTCCGGTGAAGTACTACCAGGGAATTCCCTCGCCGGTGAAGAATCCCGATCGCATGAACATGGTGATCTATCCGCGAGAACACGGAAGACGTCTATGCCGGAATCGAGTGGAAAGAAGGCACGCGCGCAGGCGAAAGAATTGATCGATTTCCTCAATAACAAGATGCTGGCCGGCACCAACAAGAGAGTTCGCGAAGACTCAGGTATCGGCATCAAGCCGATCTCAATCACCGGGACCAAGCGACTGGTGCGAATGGCCATTCAGTACGCGCTGGACAATCATCGCAAGTCGGTAACCCTGGTGCACAAGGGCAACATTCAGAAGTTCACCGAAGGCGCTTTCCGCGAGTGGGGCTACGAGTTGGCGACGCAGGAATTCCGCGAACAGGTGATCACCGAGCGGGAGAGCTGGATCATCGACAACCTCGACAAGAATCCCGGCCTGTCGGTGGAAGACAATGCCAAGATGGTGGAACCGGGGATGGAGTTTGCGCCGCAGGACTTCCGCGATGCGCTGTACAAGGAAGTGAAGGGCGTGATCGACAGCATCTATGCCACGCACGGCCACGGCGCGTGGAAGTCGAAGCTGATGATCAACGACCGCATCGCCGACAGCATCTTCCAGCAGATCGTGACCCGGCCCGACGAGTATGCGGTGCTGGCAACGCCCAACCTGAACGGCGATTACATCTCCGATGCAGCGGCGGCGCAGGTCGGCGGATTGGGCATCGCGCCAGGCGGCAACATCGGCGATGAGCACGCCATCTTCGAGGCTACCCACGGCACCGCTCCCAAATATGCCGACAAGGACGTGATCAATCCCGGATCGGTCATGCTGTCGGGAGTGATGATGTTCGATTTCATGGGCTGGACCGAGGCGGCGCGGCTGATCGAGGATTCGCTGGAGCACACCATCCGGCAGAAGAAGGTGACCTACGACTTCGAACGCATGCTGGAGGGCGCGACCAAGGTGAAGACCAGCGAATTCGCGACCCACATGATCCAGAACATGGCGCCTGTGGAGGCGTTGGCCAAGTAGCCACCGCGAACAGCACAGTTCCGGGAGGGCTTCCGGCCCTCCCTTCATTCGAAATTCTTCTGAATATTCATCCCTGCCCTAATCAGGGCGAATACAGCGAGGACTCATCATGCGTAAGAAAGTAACAGTGGTTGGTTCGGGAAATGTGGGCGCGACAGCGGCCCACTGGCTGGCGTCGAAGGAGCATGCCGACGTCGTATTGATCGACATCATCGAGGGAGTGCCACAGGGTAAGAGTCTCGATCTTCTGCAGGCGATGCCAATCGAAAAGCGCGACTCTTACATTCTTGGCACCAATGATTATGCCGACACGGCAAACTCTGACATTGTGGTAATCACGGCAGGCATACCGCGCAAGCCGGGCATGAGCCGCGACGATCTGCTCAACACGAATTTCAAGATCATGAGCGATGTGGTCGGCAAGGCCGTGCAGTATTCGCCGAATTGCATCCTCATAATCGTCTCCAACCCGCTGGACGCGATGGCGCAGGCGGCCTACAAACTGAGCGGCTTCTCGCGCAACCGGGTCATCGGCATGGCCGGAATTCTGGACTCCGCACGCTTCCGCACCTTCATTGCGCGGGAGTTGGATGTCTCGGTGGAGAACGTGACCGCGTTCGTGCTCGGCGGACATGGCGACACCATGGTTCCCCTGCCGCGTTACTCGACCGTGGCCGGCATTCCGATCACGGAATTGATGGACCAGGCAACGATCGATCGCCTGGTACAGCGCACCCGCGACGGCGGCGCTGAAATCGTAAAGCACCTCAAGACCGGAAGCGCTTACTATGCTCCTTCCGCAGCCGTCACCGAGATGGTGGAAGCCATCCTGAAGGACAAGAAGAAGATCGTGCCTTGCGCCGCCTATCTCGAAGGCGAGTACGGCATCAAGGGACTTTTTGTCGGCGTGCCGTGCAAGCTTGGCTCCAACGGCATCGAGAAGATCCTCGAGATCAAGCTGACTCCAGAAGAGCAGGCTGCCTTGCAAAAGAGCGCTGACTCGGTGAAGGAGCTGGTGGGCGTAATCGGAGTATAGAGACTTTTCCTGGCTTCAACATGGAAATCCCGCGAGGAAGGGCGGGATTTTTGTTGTGAGATCGAACAGCGACGCCTAGGTGGGCTTCATCGCAGTCTTTCGGATTACTGCCCAGTAGGCCGACAGCGTTTCGCCGAGCGGAGCCTCTCGCGCCCCAAACAAAGCAGCCAGCGAACGCAGCAGCATCCCGTTGACAATCGCCAGGCGAAGAACCAGGACCTGCCCCTTGGAGAAATGCTTGCGTGCATAGCGCAGCATATTCGCGTACCAGAAGACCTGTTTATCGCGAAACGAGAGCTGCCCCACGCTGTGCGCGCCGCTATGGTCGAAGTGGGCGGCTGGGCAATAGAAGATTTTCGCGCCGCGATCCAGCAATCGTTTGCAAAGATCGACATCCTCGAACCACACAGGAAAGAACTCTTCGTCGAAGCCGCCAACCGAGTCCCACGCTTCGCGCGTTATAGCCAGGCAGGCCCCGGCCGGTTGTTCGATCTGCTGCTGTTGCGTATAGTCGGCGTCGAGGCAGCGATAGCGCTGGTTAACAGGATTTCCAGGCCAAAGCTGGTTTACCAGCAAGACTTCGCAAAGTAGAGGGGCAAGCGTCGGCAATCGGCGAAATGCGAAGCCGCGTGCAGGCTGGCCGTCTGTTTCAAGCAACGCTCCGCCAACGGCGCTAGCGTGAGAGGCGTCGATGCATTGGAGCAAACCAGCGAGGGCTGCGGGCTGTGCGATCGCATCAGGATTGAGAATAAGCAAGACATCGCCTTCGGCCTCGCGTGCTCCCTGATTTACGGCAGCGCCGAAGCCGCGATTTTGCTCGTTGGCGATCAAACGGACGGGATGCCAAGCCACGAACTCTTCGACTCGCCGTAATGTGTCATCCTGAGAAGCGTTGTCGACGACGATAATGTCGCAGTCTTCACGCGTCAGGGCCTCCAGACAGGGGCCAATGGCCTCGGCGGAGTTGTAGGTTACGACAATGGCTGAGCAACGGGGCATAGTTTAGAGGAAGCACGAATTATAATCGTCGGTTCGCTATGTCTGGCGCGAATTGCAGCTTACTGTTCTAGTGGGAGAAAATTTGCAGATCAGCGAGACGTCACTTCCCGGTGTACTACTAATCCAGCCACGCGTGTTCGCAGACCCGCGCGGCTTCTTCATGGAGACTTACCGGCAGAAGATGCTGGCGGAGGCGGGCATCCACGAGACCTTTGTGCAGGATAACCACTCGCACTCCTCGCGCGGGGTGCTGCGTGGATTGCATTACCAGTTGCGAAATCCGCAGGCCAAGCTCTGCCGGGTGACCCAGGGCGAGGTGCTCGACGTTGCGGTCGACGTTCGCGCCGGATCGCCCAACTTCGGCAAGTGGGTGAGTGTAGTGTTATCGGGCGAGAACCACAGTCAGCTCTTCATTCCTAAAGGCTTTGCCCACGGCTTTGTGGTGCGGTCGGAAACCTGCGACTTTCTCTATAAGTGTAGTGACTACTTCGAGGCCAGCGACGATCGCGGGGTTCTATGGAATGATCCCGAGATTGGCATCGACTGGCAGACGCCTGATCCCATCCTGTCAGAGAAGGACAGACGCTATCGGACACTGGCTCAGATTCCGCAAGAGGACCTGCCGAGGTACCAGCCATGAGTCTTCGAGTGCTGATAACGGGTTGCAATGGACAAGTTGGGTGGCACCTGCAACGCACACTCGCTCCCTTGGGCGAGGTGACGGCAATCGACATTGAGCACGTGGACTTAACGGATTTGCAGGCCGTCGCGCGCACGGTTCGTGAAGTTGCTCCTGACATTGTGGTTAACGCAGCCGCCTACACCGCGGTAGATAAAGCGGAGAGCGAGCCGGACTTAGCGCGAGCCATCAACGTGGGCGCTCCCGCGAAAATCGCCGAGGAATGCGCCCGCTCCGGCGCGCTACTGATTCACTACTCTACCGACTATGTGTATGACGGCAGTAAGCAGGCGCCGTACGAAGAGCGAGATGCCACCGGCCCTCTGAGCGTATATGGTCAGACCAAGCTGGCCGGCGACCAGGCGATCCAGGCGAGCGGCGGTGCGCACATTATCCTGCGTACCACATGGGTCTATGACATTCGGGGCAAAAATTTTCTGCGGACCGTGATTCGCCTGGCGCAGGAGAAGGATGAGTTGCGAATTGTTGGTGACCAATACGGCGCGCCAACCTGGGCACGCGGCCTGGCCGAAGCGACCACCATCGTCTTGGGCCGATGCCTGGAGCACAAGAGTGAAACCGGCGAGTGGCGCACCGGCATCTTCCATCTCACCGCAGGAGGGCAGACATCGTGGGCGGGCTTTGCGCAAGCCATCCTGGAAGACTATGTAGCCTTTCGCGCGGCCGACGGCACCGGTGAGTTCGGGTCGCCGCTGAAGACGCAGAAGGTATCGCCGATTACTACGGAGGAGTATCCGACGCCGGCCCGCAGGCCGCGCAACTCGGTGCTGTCGAACGGTCAGGTGCAAGCTGCTTTTGGCATCACCATGCCGGACTGGCGCGATCAACTGCGGCTTGCCATGCAGGACGCCCTTCGCCGATAATCTTGAGTTACCAGCAAGTGTAAGTTTTTTCTGGATTGCGCGCTTCGGCCATGCGCTTCCGCAAACCCTCGAGTGGGAGCGCCAGCAAAATCTGTATTTCGCGCTGTTCCGGCAATGAATGGAGACCTATGAAGGGTATCGTCCTGGCGGGCGGGATTGGCTCGCGCCTGTCGCCGCTGACTCGGGTTACTAACAAGCACCTGCTTCCGGTGTATGACAAGCCGATGATCTTTTATCCGCTGCAGATTCTGGTGGACGCGGGCATTCGCGACATCCTGATCGTCACCGGCGGCCACAACGCGGGCGACTTCCTACGCCTGCTGCAGAATGGCAAGGAGTTTGGACTCCAACAGCTCAGCTTTGCTTATCAGGAAGGTGAAGCCGGCATCGCCGATGCACTGCGGCTGGCCGAACCCTGGGCCAAGGGCGACAGTATCTGCGTCGTGCTGGGCGACAATATTATTGAAGGCGACATCAAGGATGCGGCGGCGAAGTTTGAGAAGCTGGAAAAGGGCGCCATGGTCATGCTGAAAGAGGTGACCGACCCGGAACGTTTCGGCGTGCCGGTGTTCGAGAACGAGCGCATCGTTCGCATTGAAGAGAAGCCGAAAAAGCCTCAGTCGTCGTATGCGGTGATTGGAGTTTATTTCTACGATGTCAGCGTTTTCGATCGCATCCGCCGGCTGAAGCCCTCGGGCCGCGGCGAGTACGAGATCACCGACGTGAACAACAGCTACATTGAAGAGGGAAGTCTGCACCACAGCATGCTGGACGGCTGGTGGACCGACGCTGGCACGTTCGAATCGCTGTGGCACGCCAGCAATATGGTTCGCGACAAGGTATTGCGCAGCGTAGAAGAAGCTGCCGGGGTTCGTGGCGCATGAAGCTACTGGTCACGGGCGGCGCGGGATTTATCGGTTCCAACTTCGTTCATCGCACGCTGGCGAAACATCCCGAGTGGAAACTGGTGGTGCTCGACAAGCTCACCTACGCGGGTAATCTGAAGAACCTGGAACCGGAGTTGGGCGAAGGTCGCTGCCAGTTTGTGCAGATGGACATTTGCGATCCCGCAGTGCTGGAACACGTACGCGGTTGCGATGCCGTGATTCATTTTGCCGCTGAAAGTCACGTCGATCGCAGCATTGAAGACGCGTCGGCCTTCGTGCGCACCAACGTCGACGGCACGCACAACCTGCTGCAGGCGTGCCGCGCAAGCCGGCGTGCCGCGATTTGTGCATGTCAGCACCGATGAGGTGTACGGCAGCCTGGGCGAGGAAGGGTTGTTCTCCGAAGACTCGCCGCTGCAACCGAACAGTCCCGTATGCCGCGACCAAGGCATCTTCCGATCTGCTGGTGCTGGCTTACGTGCACACGCACAAGTTTCCCGGGGTGGTGACGCGCTGCTCGAATAACTACGGCCCATACCAGTTTCCGGAGAAGTTTATCCCGCTGATGATTGCGCAAGCGATGGCGGGTGAGAAGCTGCCGGTGTATGGCAAGGGCAGCAACGTTCGCGACTGGGTGCATGTCGACGATCATTGCGCCGCCTTGGATGTGGTCTTGCAGCAGGGCCGTGAGGGCGAGGTTTATAACATCGGCGGCGGCTGCGAGATGCGCAATCTGGAAGTTGCCAAGCTGATTCTGAAAGCGCTGGGCAAGTCTGAGAGCCTGATTCAGTTTGTTACCGATCGGCCGGGACACGATCTGCGCTATGCCATCAATTGCGAAAAGCTGGGCCGCGAGTTTGGATGGCAGCCGCAGGTGCAGTTCGATCAGGGCCTGGCGGACACGATCACGTGGTATCGCGACAATCAGCAATGGCTGAACGATGTGCGCAGCGGCCAGTATCGCGACTACTTCCAGAAGCACTACGTGCAGCGCGAGAAGACTTTCGCGCAGTAAATCCATAAGGCCAAAAAAATGCAACCGGATTCGACAAAGCTCTGCCCCCGAATCCGGTCCTTGAAGCCCCTGGGCAAACCTTCGCCTTGAAATCGCCGTCTCATTATCTAGCCTGCGCAGCGAGCAGACCTCGCAGGGCGCAGGCAAAAGGAGTGAGATATGAATAAGATAACGACCGTGTTGCTGGCAATCATTTTGTCCGTTCCGGCCCTGGCATTCGCGCAGGACAGCGCACAGACTGACAAGAAGTTGCAGAACGATGCCGCCATGACCAGTACGACTGGCGAACCCAGTCCAGCCAAACATGCCATGACGGGTACGGTAAGTAACGCCGGGAAGAATTTCACCAGCGACAACACAACCTACACGGTTAACAATCCTAAAGCGCTCAAGAACTATGATGGCCAGTCAGTAAAGGTGTCGTTTCAGTTCAATCCTGACACCAACACCATCCACATCATTACAGCGTCTCCTGGTCAATGACAGTGAAACGTAATTCGCTCGGAACGCTGAGGTGCGTTGAGCGACAAGCTAATGAACTCCTGCTGTTGCCAGCTTGCGGCAGGAGTTTTTATTTTGGCTCAATCGTGATTGGCCGGCAGTGATCTGAAGCTCTCAAGAAAATCCTCCCTCAAGCTGACGCTCAGAAGGGCGATCACCTGTTTTAACCCGTCTGTCTTTCCCGCTCACGTACAATTTGCGGGAGGATTGTTCGAAGGGCATTGGCGGCCGGCACGATGGATTCGATCATGAAGGGCGCGGTAGTGGGGGTGATCCTGCATGATGTGTGCGAGGAGATCCGTCTGGAGGAGCTGCGCCTGATTCTTGGCGCCAAGCGGGTTGAGCCTACCTTCAAGCATGCAACTCCCGAGTACGTCCGCTTCGAAAAGCCGCCGGTGGTTGAGCAACTCGCGCCCGTGTTGCTGCCCAGCGGGGAGAAGGTAACTCCGCAGATTAAATATTACGATTACGGCGTCATCAGCGTGCTGCTGCAGCTGGAATTCGCCACCGACTGGCCCGGCCTGGTGCAACTGGCGGCGCGCTGGGTGCCGAGTCCGGAACTGGAGCGGCAGGCGCAACAGATCATTCACGGCCGGATGGAGAAAATTCTTCCGGCGATCGTGCGTCCTTACTCGGAATGGCTGAGCGAGGACTACTACATTTTCCTGTTGAGCGAAGTGCCGGGGAATCCGCAGGGATTCGATTTGCTGAACCAGCATGGACCTGAGATCGCGCAGCTATTGCGCGGAGAGCAGTCTCCTCTGGCTCGCAGCATCAACGATGATGTGGCGCAGTCCAGCCTCTTCTACTATCCCAACGATCTGGTAACCGTGGGCTGGAATGCCGCACTGGTGTATGACACGCCGGCTGGTGCGGAAACTTCAGTTCAAATCCTGGAGTACGCCAACTCACAGTTGCTGGAGTTCCGCCACTATGACGAATGGCTGACGCGGGAGTTGGACGGCGTTTATGCATCGCTGAAGCAGCCTGCGGGAATTTTGCGGCGCTGGAAGATGCGCTCGGAGGCTTTGCGCCTGAACAGCATTACGGTGGAAGTAACCGAGCTGGCCGAGCGCTCGGAAACCGCGATCAAGTTTGTCAGCGATATGTATTCCGCGCGGCTCTACCGGTTGGCGGCGGCCAAGGTCGGCGTGCCCGAATATAAAAATCTGGTCGGCGAAAAGCTGCATACCGCCGAAGGGCTCTATCGATTCCTCATCGACGAATTTCATCAGAGCCGCGGGTTTGTGCTGGAAGTCATGGTCGTCATCATCCTGGTCATCGAGTTGGTGTATTTGTTCCGGGGAAAGTACTAATTGCCGGCGATTGGCTCTTAGCTCTTAGCTTTTAGCGATCCAAGTTTGCGCCTGGACTAGTAGGTCGATCTTCGCAGGAATTTGCGAGGATTAGGACGGTTCCCGCCCAAAGTCGGATTGACGGCGGGCCGCTCTGGGCGCACAATTTCAGCGAAGTTCGATTTTGCTCCCCTCGCAAAATTCACCTGCTCACTCTTCTATACGGAGGAAACGCGATGGTAAGTTCGAAGGACAGTCTGAAGGATCGGCTGAGCCGTTACCGCCAGATCACAATCAGTGTGACCGGCAGGAAATCGGGTCGCACCATTTCTATTCCTGTCTGGTTTGTGGTTGAAGGCGACACACTTTTCCTGCTGCCCGTGCAAGGCTCAGATACGCAGTGGTATAAGAACGTGCTGCACGATCCTACAATCCGCATCTCGGCCCGAGGCAAGGAAGGAAAGTTCCAGGCCGCTCCTATTACCGATTCCAAAACTGTCAAATCGGTGGCGGAGAAATTCAAGGAAAAGTATGGGCCGGAAGACGTGAAGAAGTACTATGCGAAGTTCGATGTAGCGGTGCGCGTTGAACTCTAGGAATGGTGTTCGGGAATAGCCGGCGCGGATCTGCAGTATAGGACAGCGGCAGCACTGAGCCGCCGCTATCCCATCTAAAACGTCAGTCACTTCACGACTTGCAGATTGTTGGTCACCTGGAATACATCGCGAACCTCTTTGGCTGCGATGTTGGCCAGGTTCTTGTCCCCTTCATTGTTCACATAGCCAGTCAACGTGACGCGCTGGTTATCCACCACGATATGGATGCTGGGTGACGCCTGCCAGAAATATTGGGAGAGCCCAGCCGTACGCATGAGAGATCGATAGACGCGGGCGCGCGCTTGCTCGTCAAATGCTGACGGTGGCAAGACCTGAATGTTATTGACGACGCGGTCGACGCCTTCAATGTGCTTTACCGCGTTCTCAGCATCCCGCCTGGTCTGAGAGTGAATGCTGGTAACCGAGCCGCTTAGCGTCACCGTGCGGCCCTGCACGCTGTACTCAAGATCGTCGAACAGAGAATAGTAAGGCAGCTTGAGCATGGCGCGGCGCACCTGTTGCGCAATGTTCAGCTCGACCGGGTCGCCCGATGTGTAGTGCGCACCATAGTCAAGCACGACGGGACCGTTGCTGCTGAGAGCCGGTTCAGTAGCCTGAGGCTGAGTTGCTAAATTACTATGCGATGGTTGGGACGTCTGCGCCAGAGCCCCCACACTCAAAAGAGCCAGCAGGCTGAACAGTGGTAGTAATCGTTGCATCGTTGTGTACCCCCATCCTACGTACTTCAATGGATGTAGGTAGAAACCCCATGGATATTGGTTTGATGGGAGCGGTTACAAGACTTAACAAAACGTAACGGAGGTCCTTACTGTGTCAAGGCTGCACCGAGAGAGGTCCGTTCTAGGGAAGCTCTGATTAACCCGCAGAACTTGTCCCGGGGGCTAAACCCCGTTGATTTTGCGATGCTTGCGGCATGGCTGAAGCCGTGCCCTTTCAAAACGGCACTTAATCGGCCGCTAGTGAACAAACTGCGCTTGTTGCTCGGGCGTGATGTAGTAAAGGTGGAGCGGTCCCACGCGTTCCGTTGGGGGGATTTGATCGTACCAGGGGTGGGCCACCGTTCGGCGGTCGTTGAGTTGAAAGCGGAATGATTTGTCAAAGCTGGGGCTGATTACATTCCAGCCCAACGACGGGACAGCATCGTTAACCATCTTGACGGTCGGTAGGCCATACCAGGCCTGAAGGTAGTCGGAACGCATGACGCCATCGAGCGTTGCCAGCGAAACTTCCGTAGCGCCCCGTTCATGCAATCGTTTGGCGAGGAACTTCAAATCCTGTCCCCAGTCATAATTGGAATCTACCAGGATGTTTTCAGGATGCTGGCCCGCTAATTCATTGAAGTATGCCAGATAGTCAGGATGATGGATAGCGACGGACACGACCATCCATATCACCAGGACTCCAGCGGTAAGAGCAGCGTTAATTCCAGAGTGGGCCCATTGCAACAACTGGACCAACCCCAGCGCAGCGATTATCGATAAACCAATATAGATAGGTTCGATATGGCGGATGCCGATATCGATTCGGCCAAACATCGCGGGCGCAAGGATGCCAACACTAAAGGCAAGCGGGAGGAGATATGCCAGGCGTGCGCGCAGGCGGATACAAACCACCGTACCAATTGCCGACAGAATTAGAAAGGGAAGCGGGGTTTTCAGGGCGAGCACTACCGGGAAGTAGTACCACCAGCCAGTCCGCCGAAACTCACCGAGTAGAAAAGCTCCGTGGCCACTTTTGTCGTGTGCCAGAGCTTCGAAGACGCCGTGAAAGTACTCCGGAGCGGGGAGGATGATATTGGTTCCAGGCAAGGCTCCGAAAGAGAACCAATAAGCAGCCCAGATAATGATCGCGGCGGTGAAAGCGGCGAGAACAAAAGTAGCGGCGCGCTGCCGAGCCAGATTCCACAATTCGTTCAAGCCGGGGCGGCAGACGGCCAGGTAACACGCGAAAGCCAGAAACAGCGTGATAGGAACGTAGCCAACCGCGGTTGCCTTCGACAGAAGAGCCAATGCGGTGCACAATCCCATTAGCAAGGCCCTCCGCCAGGTTGGCTTCTCAGCCCAATAAATCGCAGCGAAGAAGGCCGCTGCCACATTAACTCCCAAGGCCAAGTCGGTAGTAGCGATACCGGCATCAGCCAGGATTGTGGGCAAAAGCGTAAACAAAGCCGTGGCCAGGACCGCTGCGGGTTTGCCGAACATATGCCATGACCACCAGCAGACAACCGTGCAGCCGATCAAGAAAAACGGAAGAGTTCCCAGGCGCAGAAGAAATACAGTGCGGTTAAAGTTGCCGGAGTGGGCAATAATTGACAGCCCTTCTTCGCGCATTACCGGTAGGCCGGTTGGCCGCGCTCCCGCCAAATACGGTCCGAGCGCCTGAAGAGCACGCGACAGTGGTGGAAGCTGGGTCTCCAGGGTATACGTGTGCTCGGCCACATACTCCATACCGCAGGCCAGGTGGGTAGGCTCGTCGGCGGTGAGGCTTAGAGCGTCATAAGTAGAAATAATTCTGACACAGGCAATTCCCACCAGCAGTAAGCATAGCGCCAGACAATATTTATCAAGAAAAGGGGCGAGCCGAGCGTCCCAAAAGCCTGGTCCTGACGAATGCTTCAATTGCGGCACTAGCGGTACCCCCGGCCGGCGCCGCCTACGAGCTTCTGAAGAAAAGAGCCTTTGATTTCGGTCATAGCAGTTTATGTTCGACTATGTCGGCATACACAACTTCGCACAGGCAATGACGGGTTGCAAAACGGCAGAGTCATTGTGTTACTCGGTCCGCCAAGTCAATCTTTTCAAGATCCAGGGACTCGGAAGGTTGATGTATTGTGCCAAATCCCGGGTGGGAATCATAGCCAGGAAAACCGGCTGCAATCCCTGCTGGTAGCGACGCTGCGTAGGGCCGGCGAATCGTACCGTCCAGCCATTGTTGCTGCGGGTGATGGATGTTTGCTTCAGATCCTCCAGACCTATCCTGGCGCGAATGGCAGTCAAAGGAGCTTCGGCTGTGTCGCTGCCCGGATACGCAGTGAGTTCGAGCTCAAGAAACTCTGGGCTGTCAACAAAGAACCCGGCGCATAGCCGCGTTGAACCAGTTGTCGAATCCCAGCCCGCCCCGTTGTATTGAATACTTTGGCCGGTCGCGGAGCTTAGAGAGCCTCCGACACGATACTCCTGCGGCACGTATCTGGCTGAGTCCACCGAGGCAAACGGTTGATCAGACATGGAATCCTTTATGAGAGGAGCGGGCGACGGGTTTGCCCGTTGAGCGAGTGCGATTTCTGAGCCTTGCCATAACACGAGCGCGATCAGCAGGAGACCAGCTACCTGCTGCGGGTTCCTCGTTCGCTGGCGCGCCTCGTCGATTATCCAGTACCAGAGTCCGGCTAATGCCGCGACAAATGCGGGGCCAAAGTCGATCATATAGCGGGAAGCCAGTACTGGAACTTTCATATAGAAGACGATCAGGGGCAAGGAAACCAGCGCTGACCAGAGGATGATAAGCAGGGGTAGAGTGGGCTGCGCTCGCGGAGTGGCGGAGCGCACCCATCGAGCAAATGCCCAGGCTCCTGCTATCCATGACAGGCCAATCAATAGTGCATAGGAAATGTCATAGGTCGTGAAAGAAAATTCCCGCCAGCGAATGGTAGAATCTTGCCCCGGGAAAATGTTGGGAGCATACCAGTACAAATCGCTGAAATGTTTTTCTTGAAATAAAGCTCCAACCAGCTCACGGAAGGATTGTGTCAGAGGCACTAGAGCATAGGGATATCCGAAACGCGTGAAATAGACCGATGGCAGGAGGCTTCCACCCTGAAGGTTGAGCCTATGACCGAACTCCAGGCCGCTACCAAAACGCAAGTAGTTCGTGGCGAAAAGCAAACCTCCGCCGGCCAGAAAGAGGAGCAATCCTGAAAGTAGCGGCGGGCTAAAGATGGACTTGAGAACCCCGAACTGCTTGGGGGGGGATTCGGAGGAGCCCTGCTCGTGGCTGGCCATAACGAAGGCCGCGACGAGGATTGTGGCGAAGCCGCAAAACTCTAAGGTAGGTCTGATGAATCCCCCAAGGCCGGCCAAGATACAGAGGAGCCAAAAGCGCCGCCATCGTGGTTTGCGGGCCAGTTCAATAACTCCGCACAGCAGCAGGATGCTCCAGAAATAGACGTACACCATCACTTCTTCATAAACCAGCATGCGGTAACGCATGAGGTTTATCAAAGGTGGAAAAAAGAGGGACAGAAGGACTACGCCGGAGGCCCTGAACCATGCACAGCGGTCGTTTAGTGGTGGTGGTGGCGCGGCCGAAGAGTCCGCGTCGCGGTTCAACAGCGGTCCAAACCAGGTCATGAGTACGACGTAGGCGACCAACGCGATGAACAATCCGAGCGCGACGCGGTCAGGAAAGGGAGACAGGCCGAACAGCTTGCCCAGCGCTGCGAAGGGCAATTGCCAGAGTGGGATGCCGAGGCCCCAGACCTGATGGACACCTCGTTCCGACCAGCAGAGATCGTGAGTTAAATCTAACGGGTTGTGACTGAGTGCAAGATTGCCTCGGAGGAAGGCGTCAGTCTGGAAGCGAAACCATGGACTGGCGGAATGCCACGAGTCCAAGGAGACAACGCCACATGCCGCCAGCAACAGGAATGCGTAAAGGACAGCTGCACAACCGAAAAGTATGGTTAGCCGGGCGCGAAAACGCATGGGTTCAAGGTGGCGATCTGCGGTGAAACGTGAACAAGTATCTTACCTTGCAAAGGTCTCCGACGACATACGCGCCGAGAGATTCCGGCGCGCTATTTTTTTCGCTGGAGTCGTGAGGCTCGGAGCGCGGTTCCGTCTGCCTGAAGCGGCGGACCACGGCTAGGTGGGGCCATGTAGGACGATCGAGGATTTTCTAATCACTCGCTGCTGCAACCTGGATCACTGACAGACCCTTAGGGATTGCTGTGAAATTCTGATGGGTGTCTCGGGAGAAGGTTCCCGGCTGCTTTCGACCCCACGCTCTCGCTCGAGAGACAGACCCTCGACCCGCCTTTTCCCGGACATTCGCCAGCCAATGTTTTCTCCGCAAAGGAGGTCATCGCATGACCTGCAAGTTCAGTATTCCGGCTCGCATTTTCAGCGTTGTCGCTCTGTTGTTGGCGTCAACCCTCACCGTCGCGGCGCAGAACCCCGTGCCTTTCATCAGTCAACCCCTGGTTCCCGACGCCGTTGCACCCTGCGTACCAGGCGTCACCGTCGTTCTTACGGTGAATGGAACCGGATTTGTCCCGGCTTCGGTCGTGAACTGGAATGGCAGCGCGCGAACTACCCTGTATGTGAATGGTTCGCGGCTGATGGCTTTCATTCTGTCGTCCGACATCGCTCGCCCCAGTACTGCTTCGCTAACGGTGGTGAGTCCAAGGCCAGGCGGGGGCACCTCGAACGCTGTGTTTCTGCCTATTCACAATCCAAGCTCCACCCTCTCGTTTCAACGCAGCATATATTCGGTCGGCGGAAACCCACAGTATGCGGAGACAGCTGACTTTAACGGGGATGGCAAGCTGGACTTAGTGATCGCCAACGACACCACCGGCATGGCTCAAATCCTGCTTGGAAACGGAGATGGTACATTTCAGAGTCCGAGAAACTACCCCGCCGGCGGCGGCGCTCAGATACCGATCATAGGGGATTTCAACCGGGACGGGATACTAGACCTCGCCGTGCCATACGGGGGTCAAGTGGCCATACTGCTGGGACGCGGGGACGGCACCTTCGAACCGGAGGTTAGCTATCCGGTAGGCACCGGCACGATTCAGGGCATAACGGCGGACCTCAACGGCGATGGCAAACTCGATCTGGCCTTCGGCGGCTTTGGTACCAGCGTTTCCATCCTGCTGGGGAACGGGGATGGCACGTTTCAACCCTACGTTAACTATCCGGTACCAGGAGGTGTACAGACCGGTGTTCTCGCAGGCGACTTCAATCGAGACGGCAAACTCGACCTCGCCGTAGCCAATTGGGCGTCGAATACTGTCTCCATTTTGCTGGGTAGAGGAGACGGCACGTTCCAACCTCATGTCGACTATGCAACTGGTAGCAGTCCCGGGGTCTTGGCGGTTGCGGACCTAAATGGAGATGGCAAACTCGATCTCGCAATTCCCAACCAAGGGTCAGGCACGGTTTCTATCCTTCTGGGTAATGGGGATGGTACGTTCCGCCCCCATGTAGACTACCTTGCGCCGGACTCAGGCGGATTGGACGTAGCCGATTTCAACCAGGACGGCAAACTGGACTTAGTTGTGTCGGGCGGCGACGGCATCGACATCCTTCTCGGTAATGGTGACGGCACGTTTCAGGGACCTTTACCCTTCACCACCGGAAACGGGGCATGGAATCCGCTGGCAGCAGATTTCAACGGCGACGGCCGCATTGATGTCGCAAACAGTAACTGGGACGACGGTACGGTTTCTGTCCTGCTC
The DNA here is from genome assembly GCA_963833305.1 of uncultured Acidobacteriaceae bacterium. GTDB lineage: Bacteria > Acidobacteriota > Terriglobia > Terriglobales > Acidobacteriaceae > Bog-257. The sequence continues at coordinate 128,408 of CAWHXN010000010.1, forward strand.
GCGGCGCCGGCAGGGAGATCGCATGATCGATAAAGGTTAGCGGGGACGCCGCAGACAGACAGGCTGCCTGATGAGGGCCGCAGGCAAGCGCGGAAGATATAACTCGTCCTGAGCCGGCAGGCGCGTCGGGCGAATACGGTTGAAGCAGCGACGCCAACCACGTTATCCCCGGCCGAGTGCGAACAGACCGGCGACTGACGTCATACTTCAGAGCTCTGGACCGCGTGAACCGATCCCTGCAACGCCGACCCGCGCTCCAAAGTGACTCCGTAATTCCCGGCGCTCAAATTGGCCGGAAAGGGCAACGACACTGCGTTGTTCCTTCATCAGGTATGGGCAGACGAGTTATTATGCTGGAAACGATGTGGGAGGTGGGCGATGTTCAGGATTATCACCGTGGAACGCGAGTACGGAGCTGGGGGCAGTCTGGTGGCGGCGGAATTGGCGCGTCACATGGGATGGCAGCTTCTGGACCAGCAACTGACTTGCGAGATTGCCAAACTTGCTGCGGTGGATGAACACGCCGTGGCCCGGCGGGAAGAGAAATGCGATCCGCTGCTGCACCGGCTGGCGAAAGTGTTTTGGCGGGGAAGCTATGAGCGTTCGCTTCCGGTCTCTGACGACAAAGTTTTCGACGCCGATGAACTGGTAGAACACGCACACCGTGTGATCGAGAAGAAAGCTGAGGAAGGGAACTGCGTGATCGTCGGACGCGGGGCACCCTACATCCTGAGGGAACGCCACGATACTTTTCACGTGTTTGTCTATGGCTCGCGCGATGTAAAAATCCGCCGGCTGATTAAGCTCAAGATGAGCGAAAAAGACGCCAGCGAAATGGTAGACACGATTGATCGGGAACGCGCCGCGTTTGTCCGCAAATACTTCAACGCCGAATGGCCTTGCCGCAGGCTCTACCACTTGATGCTCAACTCGGACAACGGAATAGAGCAGGTCACCAACACCATCCTCACGACTATGGAGTCACTGGAGCGGCAGGGAAAGATGGAGCCTCCCGGGCAGAACGCCAAGTTGGAGCCGGTTCGGCAGCCAGCGGTGTGAGATAGGTAAGGCAGTTGCCAGTTGCCGTAAACCGAGCGGTAGCAATCCTTCGACTCGCGGTCGTCCGGCCGGCAACAAACACTGCCCGGAATACGGGCAGACACTCCGTTCCGGATGAAAAATGCTCGAGGGACGCGTAGGTTTCGGGTCGGGTAGTCGTCCCGCAGACCGCAGATCCCATCAGCTGCGCTGGAAATGACAGGAACTCTCCTCGACAAAACCTAGACAGTTAGTGTTCCCGAATCGGCGCTCCTTGTCACAACCGCACTGTGACGGCTGTGCTTGCGTTCTCCTCCGCTGAGACTACACTGGGCCTCAACAAGGGTACCTGACCGCAAGGAGGTAGCCTGGATGGTGGAAGCTCTCCTGAAACAAGTCCGCGACTATTTCGCGGAACCAAGTCAACAAGCGGATTATAGAAAGGCGGCGTCAGCCACCGCGGTGAGGTATTGGCCGAGAGGTTAACCCGGCAAGCAAAAGCTGAACGGGCGGCAGCGCCCAGAAACCGCCTGGAGGAGGTTCCCATGCACCTCTGTAAAGTCAAAGAGTTTCTCGACGCGCACGCAGTCAAGTACATCGTCATATCACATTCCAAGGCGTATACCGCGCAGGGCATCGCCGCTATCTCGCATATTTCGGGCAGGGAACTGGCGAAGACGGTAATCGTCAAGCTTGATGGAGATTTGGCCATGGCAGTGTTGCCGGCGTCGTACCAGGTTGATCTGGCAGCGCTACGGCGGGCGACCGGCGCACGCGAGGCGGAACTGGCAAGCGAGCACGAATTCAAGAGGCATTTTCCCGACTGCGAGACGGGCGCCATGCCGCCGTTTGGCAACCTGTACGGCATCCCGGTATATGTGGACGAGACGCTGACGCTGGATCGCGAAATCGTCTTCAATGCCGGCTCACATTATGAGCTGATCAAGTTGGCGTACGCGGACTTTGCCCGACTGGTGAAGCCGGAGGTAATGGATTTCTCGTCGGCGCGAGTAGCGCACGCGATGGTGTAAGCGAGCTTGACTGGACGGGGCGGTGCAAATCCAATCGTCGACTTCCGGTCTGTGCCGATGATGCACCGCTCCGCCGGTCAGATTTGCGGGAAAGCTATCGCGTCCGAGTTGACCGGCCGAAAATGACTCGAGTGAATGGGTGATGACTGAGGCCGCATGCCGTCAGGTGCGGGATGATTACGCCTGAGATTCGACGACTGGCCGGAGGAACCGGTTGCATTCGTAAGTGAGCTTGCGGACGGCGGCCCGTGGTCGGGAGCTGCGTGAATCTCGATCTGCCGTCTGACCTGGTATCGGACAGGATCGCCACAGTGGGCGAGGGCCGCGTCTGCGCATTGCCGCTCCAGCACTTCCACTGGTTGTCCATAGTGCGCTTCAGGATGATGTTTGTCGGCAAGGAAAAGCCCGCCGGAGCGGGCTTGACCTTGCGGCCTGGGAAGCGCTACGTTACCGGCTGCTGGCTGGAACCTCGCTCTGCTGGGCAGTCAGGCGCGCACTGTTGCGTTGCGCGATGACCTTCTTGGCGTTGTCGGCCAACTGTTTGGCCTGGGGAAGCAGATCGAGAGCCTTTTCCACTTCGGGGTCCTGCTCGGCGTGGACCTTCATGCCTTCCTGCTGACCGAATTCGTTGATGAACAGTTCAGCCTTGATGTTGGAACGAATCCAATCGCTGTTCTGGGCTAGGTCGGCTTCAGTGAAGGTGATCTTCTGTTCATCCAGGAATTTGCGGAACTCCTGCATCACGGCTTCATCGACTTCAAAATCTTTGCCAACCTTGTGATTGATGACGTAGTGCTTGGCGAAGTTGAAGAAGGCGTACTTCTCAAGTAGCGTGTCTTCAAACTTGTTGGTCTTGGGATTGGGAATCTTGACGTCGGGACTGATGCCACCACCGCCATACACGGTGCGGCCGCTGTCGGTCATTTTGACTTCGTGACTGCCCACCGCAGCGTCGCCGTTTTCGCGGTCGTTGTAGTAGTAGTCGTAAAGCGAGACGCCGGTATATTCACGCTGAATCAGGCGGCCGCTGGGCGTGTAGTACTTGGCGGTAGTCAGCGCCAGCCCAGTATTTTCAGACAGCGGATACACCGTCTGCACCAGACCCTTGCCGAAAGTAGTTTCACCGGCAATCAGACCACGATCGTGATCCTGAATCGCTCCGGCCACGATCTCAGCCGCCGAGGCGGTGCCGCGATTGACGAGTACCACAATGGGGTAGTCCTTGCCGCCGTTGCCGTGGCTGGCCTTATAAATCTTCTCAGCAGAAGCGCGGCCATGATGCGAGACGATGACCTGTCCCTTCTTTAGGAACTGGTCTGCCACGCCCACACCTTCGCTCAGCAGGCCGCCGGGATTCTGGCGCAGATCGAGGATGAGGCCGTGAATGTCGCCGAACTCGTCGAGCGCGTCACGTACCTCCTTCTCGGTGGTCTCCTGGAATCCGGAAACGTGGATATAGCCAATGCCGGGACGAATCAGGAAATGCACATCGACGCTGTAGCGAGGAATTTCGTCGCGGATCACGGTGAAGTCCAGCGGCTTGTCGGAACCTTCGCGCAGCATAGTAATCTTGACGCTGGTGCCTTTGGGGCCTTTAAGCAACTCGGCCACATCGCTGGTGCTCATGTTGTCGGTGGGCTTGCCATCGACGGCGATAATGATGTCGCCCGGGCGGATACCGGCGCGGTAAGCGGGAGCGCCGGCAAAGGGCGCGATCACGATGACCTTGTTGTTACGGGGGCCGACCTGCATGCCGACGCCGTAATACTTGCCACGTTGCTCCTCGCGCAGGGCCGCGTAGGACTTGGGATCAAAGAAGTTAGAGTGCGGATCAAGCACCCGCAGCATGCCGGGGATAGCGCCGTTGTAGATAGCTTTGTCGGGATCGACCGGCTCGGCGTAGTTTTGCTGCACCACTTTGTACACGTCGCTGAAGCTACGCAGACTATCGCGAATGTCACCATCCCCGTCGCCGGTGCTGGCAGTAGCGGTGAGGTGCTGGCCAAAGAGCATGCCGATACAACCGCACACGAGGATGATGAGAATAACGAGGAATGCAGAGCGACGCGTACTACGTGCCATGAAAGTGTCCTTCGGCTAGGCGGGGATACATCTTAAAGACTGGTGCACCTTTACGAAAACTAGTCGCAGTATACCACGCAGGCACGACTGTCCCCATCCGGCAATAGAGCCGTTCAGTTGGATGACATGCCGGAAATAAAAGGTGCGAAATCTGCTTTGTCCCCGCCTGCGTAACAGACGGTAGAGGAGCCGGTTGGTAAGCCGGAGGGTGGAATTTTGGGGCCGGCGCCCGATTGCTGCTGCGAGCAGCGGGCATTATGATGAACCTATGAACCTCGGCATGCCAGAAATGATCTTCATTTTCCTGCTGGCACTGGTGGTGGTGGGGCCTAAGAAGCTGCCGGAACTGGGCCGCCAGTTGGGAAAGTTCCTAGCCGAGTTCAAGCGCGCCAGCAATGAATTCAAGAACCAGCTCGAGACCGAGATGCTGAATATCGAATTGCAAGAGCGCGCCAAGAAGCAGGAAGACGGCAAAATTTTGCCGCCGGCCGCGCCGAATCAGCGCGCCGCGGAGGACCCCTGGGAGCGGCTGATGCGTCCAATTACCGAATCGGTGAGCCGCGGAAGACAGGAGCTGGTCTCGATATCGGGATCGAATGTTGAGCCGCCGCAGCCGCCTGTCGAGCCGCCATCACCGCCGGCCAGATCCGTGGGTGGCGAGTAGCCTATGCCCAGTCCCGTAGTTGAAACCGCCCAGAAACGCGCTTCGGAAGAAATGACCGGCATGAGCTTCCTCGAGCACCTGGAGGAGCTGCGGCGGCGGATCGTTTACAGCGCGCTCTACGTAGTGGGCGGTTTTGGCATCTGCTGGTGGTTTCACGAGCAGATTTTCGCCATCATGCAGAAGCCGATCATGTCGGCCTTGGCCAGCCACCACCTTGACCAGAAGCTGGTTTACCTGAACCCTACCGACCCCTTCAATATGTATCTGAAGATCTCGTTTCTGGCGGGAATCTTTCGTGGCGTCGCCATTCGTGCTGTATCAGGTGTGGGCGTTCATCGCGCCGGGACTGTATCGCAACGAGCGCCGCTATGTGCTGCCGTTCATGTTCAGTACGGTTGGACTGTTTCTGGCGGGCGGTTTCTTCGGCTACAAGATGGTCTATCCGGCGGCGCTGGATTTCCTGATCACCTTCAGCGGCCAGTTCACTCCGATGATCACCGTCGGCGAATATACCGATTTGTTCCTGACTATCATTGCCGGGCTGGGCATCGTCTTCGAGATGCCGATCCTGGTTTTCTTCCTGGCGCTGATGGGAATCTTGAGCGCCGGCTGGATGTGGCGAAACTTCCGCTATTCGATTCTGGTCATCTTCATCATTGCCGCCATCATTACTCCGACGACCGACATCATGAACATGTGCATCTTTGCCGCGCCCATGATCGTGCTGTACCTGGTGAGTATCGGGATTGCATGGTTCGTACATCCCACGCAGAGAAAGAAGCGCGCGGCGCAGAGCTAGCAGGCAGCGACTAGCAATTAGCAACTAGCAATCAGCAATTACCAACCGAGCGTTTTGATCATCAGCGAATTGGCGCTGCGGTTACTGATGGCCGATCCCGCGCAAAAAGATCACTGGCATCTGGCTGCCGCCTACCGCCTCAAGAGGTGTCATCCCGACCGACCCCGCTGGTCCGCAGCGGCCGTTACGGCGGCTTCACTACAGCAGCCTTTCCCTCTACAAAGCAAATCAAACTAACATCTTTCCATGACCTCGAATTTCGGCGGCACATCGTACTATCCGGTTCGGCGTGCCATTACAATGTCTCCATGGACTCATTCACGATTGCAGGCAGGCAATTTCGCTCGCGGCTGATTGTGGGCACGGGCAAATACAAGTCAGGTCCGGAGACGGCCCGCGCCATCGCCGCCAGCGGCGCAGAGATGGTTACGGTCGCGGTACGCCGGGTGAATCTTGATCGCAGCAAAGAGTCGCTGCTCGACTTCATCGATCCGCAGCAGTACTTCCTGCTGCCGAACACAGCCGGCTGCTATACCGCCGACGATGCCATTCGCACCGCGCGGCTGGGACGCGAGGTCGGTTTGTCGGACTGGGTGAAGATCGAGGTGATCGGCGATCAGGCGACGCTGTTTCCCGACGTGATGGCCACCATCGAGGCCACGCGGGTGCTGGTGAAGGAAGGGTTCACGGTGCTGCCTTACACCTCTGACGATGTGGTAGTAGCCAAGCGGCTGATCGACGCGGGCGCGTCGGCGGTGATGCCACTGGGTGCGCCGATCGGCAGCGGCATGGGCATTCAGAATCAGCCCAACATCCGGATTCTGCGCGAGATGATTACCGATGTGCCGCTGATTGTCGATGCCGGCGTGGGCACGGCATCGGATGCGGCGATTGCATTGGAGCTGGGCGTCGATGGCGTTCTGATGAACACTGGCATCGCCGGAGCCCACGACCCGGTGCTGATGGCCGAAGCTATGAAGAACGCAGTGATCGCGGGTCGCCAGGCATATCTGGCAGGACGCATGCCGAAGAAGCTCTACGCCACCGCCAGTTCGCCGCTGGAAGGCGTAGTGCGCGGATAGGCGAGGCGCAACAGCAGATGGCGAAGTGTCTGCGCGCGATTTGAGGGACGATGGCTTTCCGCTGACCCGTCCCTTATGAGTGGCCCTGTAGCTCAGATGGATAGAGCAGCGGTTTCCTAAACCGTTGGTCGGCAGTTCGACTCTGCCCAGGGCCTCCATTTTCAGCAATTTACGGACGCAACAAAACAACTGTCCGTTATTTGTCCGTTGTAAGCTTCGGCTTGTTTACGACTGACGAGAATCTGGACCCCACGGCTACGATGCTAAGCGGCCACTTACCATGGAACTAGCCCTTGCCGTGACGTATGCCACAGGATCAGGTGACAAGCAAGACGCTTTACTCCAAACCAAGCCGCTGCCACGGCGGGGGCACATGATGGCATACCGAGGAGATGACAGTCGGCCTACTTTAATAACTTTGCACATTGATGCTCCGGGGCGTCGGCTGGTAGCAATGCGATTTTGCGCGCATAGAGGCCGATGCCGGGCATCGCGCTTAATCCGTGGGCAAAGATGCTCAGTAGCACGGTCACTTCCACCGCGAAACGTATGGCCGACTCACCCGGAAAATGCGTTTCCTGCTCCAGATAGACCAGGCCAAGCACAATCGACGCCAGGCCACGCGGCCCGAACCAACCCATGAAGGCTACGCTCGCCGCGCTGAGGCGTGTACCGATGAGCGCGATTGCCACCGGTAACATCCGCACCAGCGTCAAGCTTAGCAGCGCGTATATCCAAGATGCCACGCTGAACTGCGGCCAATCCCGCACTGCCGCCATGCCAAACAGGAAGAACACGGCAAGGTTCAGCAACTGTCCCCATTCCTCCGCGAACTCGACGCTGTGCTTACCGGCTTCCTTGAATCCGATCTGTACCGCCAAGCCAGCGACGAACGCCGCGATGAACATGCTTGCGCCAACCATGTCGGACACTACCAGGCAAAGCAGCGGCAATGCGACCACGCCGATTTGTTGGAAAGATTCCGCGATCAATTCCTTGCGGCGCGCCAGGCCCAGCAACCATCCGCCGGCGAGGCCGATGGCCAAACCGACAAGTACGCCAAAGCCAAGCTGCTCCACGATGAACTCTATCAGGCTACCTTTTCCACCTTCGATTTTGGCGGCTGCGATGGCGATGAAGAACAGAAGGAACGGGACGGAAAGCCCGTCGTTGAGACCGGCTTCCACATTGAGAGCCTGACGAATGCGCATGGGCACCCGCGGGCTATTCACGATAATCTGTCCGAGGCCAGCGTCGGTCGGCGCAAGGATAGCGCTCAGGATCCCCGCTTCCCAGATCGAGAGTTGCGGAAATACCAGCCGCGCGACAAGCGCCCCCAGAACGATCGTCAGCAGCATGCCTGTGCTCAGCAGCCGCGCCGGAAGGTTCCTGATACTACGCAAAACACTCAGGTCGGTACGGCTGGCGTCGGTAAAGAGGAGCATCACCAGGCCGACTTCCGCAATGTGGAGCGCGACGTTGGCAGTGAACCCTGCTCGCAGAATTCCTTGCAAGGCGGAAAACATGAGCATTCCTGCGATCGTGAATACGATGGGCGCAGTGACGACCGTCTGTTCTAGCCGCCGCGAGAGCAGACTGAAGACGAACAGGAGAGAGACAAAGAAGGCTAGAGGAATCAATGCAGTCCGCCTAGTTGGCCAACGAGTGGTGTTTCCATTCTAGATCTTGTTCTTGCACGGTCATCCGAGCCAGTGACGAATGTCACTTGTGAAGGTGATGCCGGCCCCAAAATTCTCGAGTCTGCACTGGCGTAAGCCAGGGCGCTGGCCAGGCAAGTGGACGGGCACACTGACATTTATGCACTGGAACCTATCCTCCATGTAACAGTGACGGGGACGTGACGTTTAGACCTGAGTTGGCGTCTTTGTCCTAAGCGTTGAACCCCGGTCGATGTCGAGTTTACCGAACCCACCCGAGAAACCAGTTCGCGACGCCTGGAAAGAAGCTAGGGATCATCTTTCAGATTGGGGCAAGAACTCAGGAGCCAAGGCAAGTGGAAACAGAGCCAAACCGAAAGTCCATTTCCACACTACGGACGCAGTTGGCTGAGGCTGGTAGCTTCTTTCGCCGCGAGTGGCGCGACATTACGCTGTTCACGTTACGGACCCGTATGGATAGGAGATAGACTGCAATGACTACGGCCAACGAAGGCGATGACGATGTAAAGTGTACGAAGTGAGGTTCAACTCAAGTACGCCCCGAGAAACGTGGATGGGACTTGGCCGCAGGCTTTCTTGGTCAGCAGCAAGACTTACATAACCTGCCTATTGTGCGGTCACAGATTCAGACCGCCTGATTACTCGGCCTCCGCAGAAGGAAAACACGATATCCGAGTCGAGTGGATAAGACCATATAGATCCCGCGGACCGACTGGAAGAAGTCCTTTGTGGCCTCAACATGGAGATGACCGCCCCTCAAAAGTTCACGCCCGCCTCAAGCACCACAGTCGGATCAGTAAAGCCGGCATTGAAAATATAGGTCGTAAATTCCCACTTTTTATGCGACACGCCCACCAGGAATCCGCGCTGCACGTCGAGGCTGGTGTGGAAAGCCTTCGTGTGTTGCGCTACCAGACCCACGCGAAACCAGTCGACCGGCGAGTATGTAAACTGCGGCCAACTGTAGTAGAAGTTGCCGGACTTATGCGTTGTATCGAATACATATTCATTGGTGATCGACAGCTCAATCTTCTTATAGGTGAGAGAGGCCTCGCAGCCGGGGGCAATCCCGTCGGTTCTCCCGAAAACACCCCCGATCATCGGCGTGACCTCCAGTAGCAGCTTCTTGCCGGCACTGAAGTTGTATCCGGCCCACAACGAGCCCGTCCCTAGGTTCTCGTAGTTGTAACGCGCTTCCAGGTGCAGCCAACTACGGTCGGCCGTGAAAACTGGATTCACGTACGACGTATCATCGGGAATGACGTAGCCATCAACTGTGAGGTTGTAGTCCCACGGATTCTTATTGGTATCAGGAGGATTAGCCGGCGCCCCGCTCGCTGTACCCTGACCCAATGCCTGACCGCCAAGGAGGGCAACCACTGCGAGCACGCCGAGTTGTTGTATGGGTTTCAGAATACAATCCTGAATGATGGCGTGGCTCATCCGCCGAGCGCAATGGCTACACCGACGAGCGCCAAGCCAAACAGCATCGCGCAGCCTCCCGCCACATAGCGGTTGGAGTCTGTGTACTTTCCCCACATGAATCCGGCGGCGAACAGCGATGCGATCAGCAGAGCATTCGAAACTCGGAGAGCGAAGCGCGGCTCGGACGGAAAGATCAGGAACGGGATCACGGCCGGGAACACTGCCGCGAAATCGATCCAGAAGATCGCGGCCATTCCGTAGACATCGTCCTTGACGAGGCCAGCCTCGGGCAATCGGATTTGTGACAGCGCGGGCAGAAACGCCTGACAAATGCGGGTGCGGTCTTCCGCGCTCGTCGCGGGCTCCAGCAGCGAGTCGAGCTGACCACTAATCGCCGAGAATGCCGCGCTCTCATTTTCAGCGTTCCTCATTTTGCTAAGCAACTGGAAACGCTGGCGGCGAGCCGTTAAGTTGCCCGCCACGTACAGAGCGCCGTCGATGATGCCCCAGGCGACGTTACAGCCGAGAGCGGCAATCAGCAGGTGCCGTACTCCCTGTTTTCCAGCGCCCGCCGTCAGCCCCCCGATGAGGGTGAAATCGAGCACCATGATCAGGCCACACAGGACTTCTTCCAATCGGTCTGCCGGATCCAGATACCTTCTGACCAACCGCGTCCTCGAATGAGAAAAAGGCCAACTCAATCCTCCCGAAGCATTCCCCACAAACCCCTCGCCATTGTCATCACATGCCCCGATCAACTCCCCCTAGAGTCGAGGCTGAATCTTAGGTGGAGGAGCAATGCTGAACGTCTTCGTATACCCCCTGACGACGTCCTCCAGCCTGTCGGAGGGGGCATCCCCGACAATCAACTCCCAGAATTGGTAGCGTGATCTGGTATTGAGGTCATCCATGATTTCCGTAACGACTAGCCGTATTCCTTTCATTTTCAACTTCGCGTACACCGACCGGAGGGTCTCCGCCGCGGAATAGTCGACATCCTCTACCGCGGACGCATCGATGCAGAGCCAACGTAACGGCGGCTCCACGGTGTTCGCGAGAAAGGAGATCTCATCCGCGAGCTGCTGGCAATTCGTGTAGTACAGGCTGTGGGTATGGTTCCTGCGACAAGAAAAT